>NZ_JAGPYK010000019.1 GCF_018070045.1 Micromonospora sp. U21 | reverse complement strand
CCCGGCCCCTACCCAGAATCCTCGATCTACCCGACCATGTCTGGATCAACCGGCCTGACCAGGAAGACCAGCCGGAGCTGCAAGCCGCTTAACTCCCGTTGGCCTCAATCCCTTGACACGTTCCGATGCCGAGGTGGCCGCCTTCCTCGACCGGGCGCGAAAGGGTGGGGAGGCTTCGGCCTCGGCCCGCACCGGTTACGGGGGTAAGACCAAGCCCTCCGGTGAGTTGCCGTAGGGAGCCAGGTGGGGGCTCGGGTGGGAGTGCGAAGTGACGGAACGAGTTCCTGGCCTACTCCTCCTCGCCCTGGCGTCCCTCGCGCCAGAGCTCATGCTCCCTAAGCACCCATGCGAGCCAGTAGAGGCCGAACGAGACGACAAAGATGGCGAAGAACAGCATCGCGATGATGCTCAGGAACCTGCTGCCCGCCCCGGGCTGTGCAGCACACACAAGAAGCACCACGCCGAGGAAGAGGGAGGTCAGCATCAGCGACCGGAAGACCGGTTGTTCGACCGGGTGCTTGGGCGGGTTAGCCATGAGTGCTCCTTTGCGTGGTGCGCTCATCTTCAGGGCTTACGGCAATCCCAGCAAGGGACTGATCATCGCGGGGGCCGATCGGGCACGCCGAGCCGCTGTCACCTCCGAAGGGGCACGCAACGGGCACGTGGGGGAGTCCGAGCCATCCACCGGAAGAGAAAAGCAACCCTGACCTGCCCAGACTTTCATCGATGACCTTAATAACGGGCAAACTGTAAATCCGTCGCGAAAGCTTCAGAGGTTCGAATCCTCTACCCGCCACCAGGCAACGGAAAGGCCCCTGACCTGCGGAAACGCAAGGCAGGGGCCTTCGTCGTCTCCCGCCGTGGTCCCCCGTTGTTGCCCCGACCCACCGACGGCAGCCCCCCCGCCGGGCAGGCCGTCTGCCGGACCAGCTGATCAGCCACCAATGCCATCCGATCTCGAATGGCGTTCCCGAAGGTCAGCCAAGCGTGGATACTCACCGCTCATGAGCAGCCCCATCTATCTGTTCTGTTGGTGTCGCCGGCATCTTCCCCCGCCCGCCCCACGGCAGGAGCCCGGCAATCAGCTCTATACAAGAGAGCGAAAGTGCCCCCGTTGTCGACGTCTGTGGCAGGTGCGGCCGGAGAAGCCCCGCCGCTGGCAGAGGGTGCAGGACAGCTGGGGCGGGGCCTCTGGTTCGTGATCCGCGATGCGCCGGATGGGGCGCAGAGATGGCCTCGTGAGCTGCGGGAAGCGCCCTCAGGGACCTTTCTCGTGGAGTCCACGGGAGTCCAGCTCGATCCACCGCGCGGCCCTCTGGCTGCTCTCCACGACAGAGGTCAGTGAGCCGGTCCGTTCGGGATCGGAGCGCGGATTCGCGTTTCGGTCCGCCGGTCGCCGGGCCATTGCGAAACTGGGCATGTGCCAGCCCTGCCGGTGCCCAGACGCCGGTCGACCCGATCCGGTAGGTGGAGAACATGTCCGACGACAAGGAAATCCGTCCCTTCCGGCTCGACACGCCGGATGAAGTGATCACTGACATGCGTCGCCGGATCGCGGCCACGCGCTGGCCCAATCGAGAGCTGGTCACCGACCGCTCCCAGGGTGTGCAGCTGGCGACGGTCCAGGAGGTGGCCCGCTACTGGTCGACCGATTACGACTGGCGCGCGTGCGAGGCGAGGCTGAACGCGCTGCCGCAGTACACGACCGTCATCGACGGCGTCGAGATCCACTTCATCCACGTGCGGTCGCAGCATGAGAACGCCCTGCCGCTGGTCATGACGCACGGTTGGCCAGGCTCGGTCGTCGAGTTGCTCGGGATCGTCGGCCCGCTCACTGACCCGACCGCGCACGGAGGCACCGCCGAGGACGCCTTCCACCTGGTGCTGCCGTCCCTGCCTGGCTACGGCTTCTCCGGCGAGCCGACCGAGCTCGGCTGGGACTCCAACCGCATGGCAGGCGCGTGGGCGCAGCTGATGGACCGCCTCGGCTACACGCGCTACGTCGCCCAGGGGGGCGACGTGGGCGCCAGCGTCACGGACGCGATGGGCCGCCAGGCACCCGAGGGGCTGCTCGGCATTCACGTCAACCTGCTCGCCGGGGCGATCGGTATCAAGGACCAGCTGCCGGCGAAGTCCGAGCAGGAGCGCGCGGCGCTCGACGCGCTCAACACGTTCATGATGGACGGGTTCGGCTACTTCCTGGAGCAGTCCACCCGGCCGCAGACGATCGGCTACTCCCTGCTGGATTCGCCGGTCGGGCTGGCGGCCTGGATGCTCGACCACGACACGGATAGCTACTACAAGATCTCCCGTGCGTTCGTCGACGGCAAGCCCGTGGGCAGTCTCACCCGGGACAGCATCGTCGACAACATCACGCTGTACTGGCTGACGGGCACCGGCGCCTCGTCCGCCCGGTGGTACTGGGAATTTGGACGGACCGTCGCCGCAGCCACCGCGGCCGGCCAGGCGCCTCCGCCGGTCTCGGTTCCGGTCGGCTTCACGACGTTCCCCGACGAGATCTGGGCTGCCCCGCGCAGCTGGGCCGAGACGGTCTACCCCAACCTCGCGTACTTCAATGAGGTCGACCGCGGCGGCCACTTCGCCGCCTGGGAGGAACCGGAGCTCTTCTCCACCGAGGTGCGGGCCGTGTTCCGGCCGTTGCGTTAGGCCCGGGCCCGTCATCCGGACCCGTCACCGGGTCGCCGCACAGATCCGAGGCGGACGCGCGGGACCGCAGTCGCCGCAGGTTCCTACGGGTGGAGCAGCTTCTCACGCCGTGGTC
Source organism: Micromonospora sp. U21 (assembly GCF_018070045.1). Classification (GTDB taxonomy): domain Bacteria; phylum Actinomycetota; class Actinomycetes; order Mycobacteriales; family Micromonosporaceae; genus Micromonospora. The sequence continues at coordinate 131,248 of NZ_JAGPYK010000019.1, read as the reverse complement.
GGGTAGCCGTACTCCTCTGCCCGCTCGCGCAGGTTGGCCAGTGCAGCGTCGGGGTTGAGCGCGCGGACGGCTGCGTCGCTCAGTGGACGGAGCGTAACGATGTGTTCAACCGCGGCTGGATCCAGCTCGGTCTCGTAGACCTCCCTGGCGTGCTCGATGTAATCCGCGGCGATGTCGTCGCAGAGGATGTCGAGCAGCCAGGAGCCGTCCGGGTCGACCTCATCGTCATCGGCAGGTGAGAAGTCGATGTCGTCGCCAGCGTGCCACCGTTCGTCGTTGGTGCGCCGCCACAGCACGAAGGTGGCATCGAGAGTTCCGTCCCGGCGGCAGAACGCAGGCTCCCGCACCTGCGCCCGGAACTGCTCGGGCAGTCCGTCGAGGAGGCCCGGCCACAGCCGCCCGTCTCGGTACGTGGACATCGACGACTCGTGATATACGCCCCGGATGAACACGCCGTCGGTGGTGAAGACGACGTCGTACTCCTCGCCGCTGCCGCTGCGCATCGACGCCGCTTCGTCTTCGCCCCATTCGCGGTCGTAGGCGTAATGGTCGCCCTCGACGATCGCGTCGAGCATCGCCAGGGCCTTGCAACGCTTGCGCAACACGTCGATGGAGGGCAGCCGCGCGGCGATGTCATGGACGGTCACGCCGGGAGCGTACGGGCCCGAACGAGGACGATGCGGGAGCCGGCTGACGGGGGCACGTGTACCGGGTGTGGGGCGCCGCCTGTTCAGTCGACCTTCTTGTATCTGTGGATAGAGGGGGTATGGTGGTCGATGTCCGTGCCGCCGTCGGGATCACGGCCGGCCACTTGGGACAGCGGAGAGTAGTCGCGGAGCCAGCATTGCGGCGCTCGTGGGATGCCCTGGGTGAATTGTGTCGAAGGTCGTATCAGGCGCTGGGCGAAGTGCCGACCGCGCGGAGAGGGCCCTGATCTGGCCCGGCGCGGTGGGGCGGACTGCCCGAAGGTCGCGACCTCGTCGACGCGCGGACCGGTCCCGCACTCACCGCTTTTCTGCGTACCCGCCGTGTGGCACGATCGTGGAACCTCCACCATCCCCACGACGATTTCCGACAGGAGCAATCATGTCTGGTCGAAGGTTGGGCCGGCTCCTCGGCTCATTTCTCGTCCTCGCCGCACTCTTCGGGGGCGTCGGCGTTGTCGACCTCGGTGGCACCTCGGGGAGCGCGCAGACTGCCGATCTCGTCTGGCAGTGAGGCTGGTCCCCGGTCTGTCATCGCACCTGTGTGCTGGGAGCGCCGCGCGCCGGTGACGTGACGTCCTGCGCCGGTGCCGGGCCTGCGCGGCGTCAATCCGAAGGAGCTCCATGATCGGTCGTGGGCAGCCCCGGCGCAGATCGTCCGAGGACGCCTGGATCATCACCGCGCCCCTCGCGGTGATCGCGGTCGCCTGCGCCACGATCACCGGGTTGGTCGCGGAGGATCCGTTCGGCCGTTGGCCGCAGGCGGCTCTCTTCCTCGTCCTCATGATCGCGGCGGGGCTGCCGCTACTGAGCCTGGTCGTCCGGCGGCAGACGCTCGGCGTCACGCTCACCGAGCTACCGCTGGTCCTCGCGCTCTACTTCCTGCCACCGCTGACGGTGGTGGTCATCTACACGCTGACCGCGCTCATCACCCACACCCGGCACCGGTTCTCGGCGCCCAAGGTCTGGTTCAACGTGGCGCGGGCCGCCGCGGGAACGTCACTGGGTGTCCTCGTCCTCCAGGCGCTTCCGCCGATCAGCGGGGTGGGCCCACGCACCTGGGGCAGCATCTTCGCTGCCGTGAGCATGGTGATCCTGGTCAGCTTCGTCAGCGTGGTCGCGGTGCACACGCTGCTGCACGGCTGGCAGACCGGGCGCGGGGCGCTGCGTACCGCCAAACCGGCCCTGCTCACCGCGGCGATCAACGTGTCGGTCGGCCTGATCGTGTTGATCATGGTCAGGAGCACGTGGTGGTCGCTGCTCCTGCTCGCTGCCCTCGGCACCGGGCTGGTCCTGGTCTACCGGTCATACGCCCAGTTCTTCCGCCAGCACCGCACCCTCACCGACCTGTACGACCTGACCCGCGCGGTGGTCGAGAGCGGACAGAGCGGCACGCTGGCGGACGCCCTGCTCGGCCGGGTCCGCGCCCTGATGCAGGCGGAGTACGCGACGCTCTGGCTCCCGGCCCAGGGGCGGCACCCGGAGACCCTGTTGACCGCGAGGGTTGACGACCCCGGTCTTCTCGACCTGGCGCACACCCCGCCGACCATCCGGGAGCGGGTGCGCGACACCCGCCGCACGGTGGCCGTCGGCCGGGGTGTGACGACCGACGGCGAGTTCCGCGCAGACCTCGCCGCACGCCGGATCAAGGACGCGGTGGTGGTGCCGCTGCGGTCCGGTCAGGTCGTCATCGGCACTCTCGAGGTGGCCAACCGCCTCGGCGACGGCAACAACTTCACGCCCTCGGACATCGCCGTCTTCGAGACGGTGGCCGCGCACGCGGCGGTCGCGCTGGAGAATTCCCGGCTGGTCGACCAACTGCGGCACGACGCGTACCACGACGCGCTGACCCGGCTGCCCAACCGGCGGCGGATCACCGGAGCGCTGGAGGAGTCGGTCAAGATCCGCGCGCCCGGCGAAGTGGTGGCGCTGCTGCTCTTCGACGTCGACGGGCTGCGCCACGTCAACGAGTCACTCGGTCACGCGGCCGGGGACAAGGTCCTCGCCGAGGTCGCCAAGCGGTTACGGGCCAGCGCGCCGTCGTCGGCTCTGGTCGGCCGGGCCAGTGGGGACGAGTTCCTGGTGACGCTGCGGTTGGAGAGCGCCGACGCGGCGCTGGAGCTGGCCGGCCAGCTCCGCGACCAGATCCGCGACGAGATGGTCTTCGACGCGCTCACCCTCGACGTGGACACCGCCGTCGGGGTGGCCGTACACCCGGATCACGGCAGCGACGCGGCGACCCTGCTGCTCCGGGTCGACCTCGCCGCCACGGCCGCCAAGTCGGTGCCGGGCAGCGTGCAGCTGTTCAACCCGGCCCTGGAGTCCCGGTCGCTGCGCCGACTGGGCCTCGCCGGCGACCTGCGCCGGGCCCTGGACCAGGACGAGCTCGAGGTCTACTTCCAGCCGAAGGTGACATTGCGGGACCGTCACCTGGTCGGAGTCGAGTGCCTGGCCCGGTGGGAGCACCCGACGCACGGCACCGTCGCCCCCGAGGACTTCGTGGCGGTGGCCGAACACACCGGCCAGTTGAGCCGGCTCACCGAGGTGGTGCTCCGCGAGGGGCTGCGGCGCAGCCGGGACTGGGCCCAGGCGGACCAGCCGCTGTCCATCGCGGTCAACCTCGCCGCCCGTACGCTGACCGACCAGCATTTCCCGGACCGGGTGCACGAGTTGCTGACCGAGTACGGGGTGCCGGCGCAGCGCCTCACCCTGGAGATCACCGAGGCGGGTGTGCTGGACGGCACCGACCGGCCCATCCCCACCCTGCGCCGGCTGCGCGACCTCGGCGTCCGGCTGTCGGTGGACGACTTCGGCACCGGCGACTCGTCTCTGGCCCACCTCCGCCGGCTGCCGGTGCACGAGGTGAAGGTGGACCGCTCTTTCGTGCAGGGCATGGCGACCGACCCGGGTGACCTGGCGATCGTCAACGCGGTGGTGACCCTGTCCCAGCAGTTCGGCCTGGCCGTGGTCGCCGAGGGCGTGGAGAGCGAGCTGACCCTGGAGCTGCTCCAGGACATCGGCTGCGAGATCGGTCAGGGCTTCCTGTTCAGCCGACCGCTGCCGTACGAGCGCCTGGCCGCCTGGTTCGGCGCTCAGGCCGACCCGGAAACGATCTCCGGCGGAGAGCTCCCACGGCTCCGAGTCGTGCCCTGAGCTGGGCGCGGACGATCACCGGGGATCCGATTTCACCTGTCGAGCCGGGCCGTGTACTCTTACTTCTGCGCGCCTCCAGGGGAGATCGCGCAGGCCCCCTTAGCTCAGTCGGCAGAGCGTCTCCATGGTAAGGAGAAGGTCTACGGTTCGATTCCGTAAGGGGGCTCGAGGGTTCAGCTGGACCCACCGCGGCGGTGTAGCTCAGATGGCAGAGCAAGCGGCTCATAATCGCTGTGTCGCCGGTTCAAGTCCGGCCACCGCTACTCTCGTCTTCCGGGCTCGGTCCCGGTGGTCGTGGTGATGGGCGCCACTGGCGCCCACTTTGCATGTCCGCGCAGTCAGCGACTAAGCTGACGCGTCGTAGTTATTTCCGTTAGCGAGGAAGGCACTCCGCCGTGGCGAAGGCTACCGATGTCCGGCCGAAGATCACTCTGGCGTGTGTGGAGTGCAAGGAGCGCAACTACATCACGCGCAAGAACCGTCGTAACGACCCCGACCGCATCGAGCTGAAGAAGTTCTGCCCGCGCGACGGTCGGCACACGGTTCACCGCGAGACCCGCTGACCTGCGGCCGGCCCCATGCCGGCCATCGTTGAAGCTTTCCCGATCGCCGATCTGACCGGGCCGGCGCGGCTTTGCCGCCGCCGACCGAGCAGATCGGCGATTGTGTTCTCCGTGTAGGTTCGCGGCATGTCTCTGGACCCTTCCTTCGTCGGCCGGACGTATCCGCCGACCGCCCCCTACCAGGTGGGCCGAGAAAAGATCCGTGAGTTCGCCACCGCCATCGGCGCCACCGACCCGGTTCACCACGACCCGGCGGCGGCCCGGGCGCTGGGCCACCCGGACGTGGTCGCCCCGCCGACCTTTCCGGTGGTCGTCACGATGGCCGCGAGCCGCCAGATCGTCGAGGACCCGGCGCTCGGCGTCGACTACAGCCGCGTGGTGCACGGCGACCAGCGGTTCGCGTACAACCGGCCGGTGGTCGCCGGCGACGAGTTGGTCTGCGCGAGCACCATCGAGGACGTCAGCACCCGGGGCGGGCACGGCTTCCTGACCACCCGCACCGACGTGAGCACCGTCGCCGGCGAGCCGGTGGTCGCCGTCTGGTCCAAGATCGTCGTACGCGGGGAGGCGTGAGGTGGAGCTGCCAGCCAAGACGTTCCAGGTGACCCGCGCGGACCTGGTCCGCTACGCCGGCGCGTCGGGCGACTTCAACCCGATCCACTGGAGCGACCGGTTCGCCACCAAGGTGGGTCTTCCCGGCGTGATCGCGCACGGCATGTTCACCATGGCGCTGGTCGGCCGGGCCGTCACCGAGTGGGCCGGCGCGCCCGACGCGGTGGTCGACTACGGCGTCCGGTTCACCCGGCCGGTCGTGGTCCCCGACGACGACCAGGGGACCGAGATCGAGGTCACCGCGGTGGTCCGTGAGGTGACCGAGGACGGCCTGACCCGGCTCGACGTCACCGCCACGTGCCTGGGCGAGAAGGTGCTCTCGCAGGCCCGGGCCACCATCCGGACGGCACGCTGAATCGGTCCGCCACGCGTGGCGGGGAGACCGGTTGGGAAAGTCGGGCGGCTACCCGTACACTGGTCCGCCGTGGGGCAAGTGACCCCTGCTCGGTCGTCTGTGGCCGCGTGGGGCGAGAGTTGCCGCACAGGGGTGTAGCTCAATTGGCAGAGCAGCGGTCTCCAAAACCGCAGGCTGCAGGTTCAAGTCCTGTCACCCCTGCGCCTCAGGCCTGACCGTTCCCGTGGGTCGCGTCGCCGACATGGCGGCGTCCGGCCCGTGGTGGTGGCATTGGCGGGGTGGCTCCGAGGCATCGGGCCCCCCGGTTGATCCACCGGCCGCGGCCCGTCGCGGGACGGTTGGTCCGGCCGGCGTGACCAGCGCCGAGCACGCCGCCCGGCGTGCGACCCGAGATTCCGCGACGGAGGGCGAAGTGGCCGACAACAAGCGGCGCGGCGAGGACGCTGGCGACGATCGTCTCGACGACGAGATCGTCGACGACGTAGCCGACGACGACGCCACCAGCGCGGACGAGCCGGTCTCCCGGGGAGGCACCGCGACGCGGTCCCGCGCCCGGGCGGAGTCGGCGGACAGCCGGCCGACCACCCGGTCGGAAACCGGCCGGGTGGGCGTGTTCGGCCGCATCGCCCGGTTTTTCCGCGAGGTAGTGGCCGAACTGCGTAAGGTCATCTGGCCGACGCGCAAGGAGTTGCTGACATACACCGCCGTGGTGGTCGTGTTCGTCGCGGTGATGCTGACGATCGTGGGTGTGCTGGACTACGGCTTCGCCAAGGTCGTGCTGTTTGTCTTCGGCAACTCGAGCTGACCGGCTGCCTTCAGAGCCGATAGTGACGGAAGTGAGCGAGCGTGCCTGAGTACGACGAGACCGCCGGACCGGTGGACGAGCAGTCCACGGTCGCGACGGCGGCTGGTGACGAGTCGGTTGAGGCCGCCAGCGAGCCGGAGTTCCCAACCACCGAGCCCGCGCCGGACGAGGAGTACGACCCGGTCGCCGAGCTGCGGCAGAAGCTGCGCTACGCGCCGGGTGACTGGTACGTGGTGCACTCCTACGCCGGCTACGAGAACAAGGTCAAGACCAACCTCGAGACCCGGATCACGAGCCTCGACATGGAGGACTTCATCTTCCAGGTCGAGGTGCCGACCCGGGAGGAGGTCGAGGTCAAGAACGGCAAGCGTTCGCAGATTCAGGCCAAGGTCTTCCCGGGCTACATCCTGGTTCGGATGGAGCTGACCGCCGAGTCCTACTCCTGCGTCCGTAACACGCCGGGCGTGACCGGCTTCGTCGGCGCGACCGACCGGGCCGACCGCCCCGCGCCGCTCTCCCTCGACGAGGTGCTGAAGTGGCTGGCGCCGGCCATCGAGACCGAGCAGAAGAAGGCGAAGCCCGAGATCAAGGTCCTCGACTTCGAGGTGGGCGACTCGGTCACCGTCACCGATGGCGCGTTCGCGTCGCTGCCGGCGACGATCAGCGAGATCAACGCCGACCAGCAGAAGCTCAAGGTGCTGGTGTCGATCTTCGGCCGGGAGACTCCGGTGGAGCTCAACTTCAACCAGGTCGCCAAGATCTGACCGGTCGTCGGCGGCGGGCCCGGCCCGCCGCTGACGTCGGCGTACGCCCTCCCGCTCGACCTCGGCGGACGAGTGGGCTGCGGCCTGCGCTACTCTTGAACGTCGCCGCTGTCGCACCGCGCTGACCGTGCGCGCCCGAGGGTGGCGTCAGCCGCATTTTCCCAGCTCCAAGCCCCAGGAAGTGACATGCCTCCGAAGAAGAAGCTCGTCAAGACGTTCACGCTTCAGCTGCCGGCGGGCCAGGCCACGCCGGCGCCGCCGGTCGGCCCCGCGCTCGGCCAGCACGGCGTGAACATCATGGAGTTCTGCAAGTCCTACAACGCGCAGACCGAGTCCCAGCGGGGCGACATCGTCCCCGCCGAGATCAGCGTGTACGAGGACCGGTCCTTCACCTTCGTGCTGAAGACCCCGCCCGCTGCCCGGCTGCTGATCAAGGCCGCCGGTGTGCAGAAGGGCTCGGGCGTTCCGCAGAGCGAGAAGGTCGGCTCGGTCAGCCGCGCCCAGCTGCGTGAGATCGCCGAGAAGAAGATGGCCGACCTCAACGCCAACGACCTGGACCAGGCCGAGAAGATCATCGCCGGCACCGCCCGGTCGATGGGCATCACCGTCAACGACTGACCTCGGCCCCGGCCGACGACCCACCGTGGGAGGGCCCGCGCCGAGCGGCCCGCCAGAGACCACAGGAGTAATCAGCAATGCAGCGCAGCAAGAGCTACCGCAAGGCCGCCGACGTCATCGACCGGTCCAAGCTCTACACCCCCGCCGAGGCCGTGAAGCTGGCCAAGGAGACCACCAACGTCAAGTTCGACGCCACGGTCGAGGTCGCCATGCGCCTCGGCGTCGACCCCCGCAAGGCGGACCAGATGGTCCGCGGCACGGTCAACCTGCCGCACGGCACCGGTAAGACCGCCCGCGTGATCGTCTTCGCCGCCGGCGCGAAGGCCGATGAGGCCGCCGCGGCGGGTGCGGACGAGGTGGGTACCGACGAGCTGGTCGCCCGGATCCAGGGCGGTTGGCTCGACTTCGACGCGGCGATCGCCACGCCGGACCAGATGGCCAAGATCGGCCGGATCGCGCGGATCCTGGGCCCGCGCGGTCTCATGCCGAACCCGAAGACCGGCACGGTGACCATGGACGTCACCAAGGCGGTGCAGGACATCAAGGGCGGCAAGATCACCTTCCGGGTGGACAAGCACTCCAACCTGCACCTGATCATCGGCAAGGCTTCCTTCTCGGAGAGCCAGTTGGTGGACAACTACGCCGCGGTGCTCGACGAGGTGCTGCGCGCCAAGCCGTCCGCGGCCAAGGGCAAATACCTCCGCAAGGTCATCCTGACCACCACGATGGGCCCGGGCGTTCCGGTCGACCCCAACCTGGTGAAGAACCTCACTGAGGAGTCGGCCGAGGCCTGAGCTGACACTCCGCTCCACCGGGGCGCGCCCCCCCCAGTGGGGGCCGCCCCGGGGGCGCCGCCACGTTGGGGGGGGCGCCCCGGTGCGTCTCGGGTGTGGCAGGCTCGACCGCATGCGGCTGGAGAACGTCTGGTCGCGGTACCACCGGCGTGGTCCGTGGGTGCTGCGGGGCGTGGATGTGCGGATCGGTCCGGGTGAGGTGGCGGTCGTGCTGGGCCGTAACGGGGTGGGCAAGTCGACCCTGCTCCAGGTGGCCGCCGGGGTGCTCCGGCCGGCTCGGGGCCGGGTCACCGACCGGCCCGGGCGGGTGGGCTGGGTGCCGGAGCGCTTCCCGGCCGACCAGCCCTTCACCGTGGCGCGCTACCTGACCGGGATGGGCCGGACGGCCGGGCTGGACCGCGCGGCGGCCGACGAGGCCGTGACGGCCTGGACCGACCGGCTGGGGCTGGCCGCGTTCCGTGCCGTCCGGCTGCCGGAGCTGTCGAAGGGCACCGCGCAGAAGGTCGGCATCGCCCAGGCGATGCTGCGCCCCCCGGGCCTGCTGGTGCTCGACGAGCCGTGGGAGGGGCTGGACGCCACCACCCGCGAGCTGGTTCCCGAGCTGATCGACGAGGTCCTGGCCGCCGGCGGGGCGGTCCTGGTCAGCGACCACCGTGGCGAGACGGTCCGGCTGCCGGGCGCGCGCCGCTGGACGGTGGCCGACGGAGCGGTGACCGAGGAAACCTCGCTGCCGGAGGGCGCGGTCGCGGTGATCGAGGTCGCGGTGCCGACCGCGCGGGCCGCCGGCACCGTCGCCAGGTTGCGCGCCGAGGGCCACCAGGTGCTGCGGGTACGTACCGATGCCCGCCCCGCCCCGCCACCGGCCCGACCGGGCGGTGACGACCCGGCACCGGACGACCCGGCACCGGACGACCCGGCACCGGACGACCCGGTGGCGGTGGACGGCGCCGACGTGGCGGTCGACAGCGCCGCGGGGGAGGCCCGGTGATCGCCCTGGTCCGGCTGCGACTGGCCGGTTTCCTCCGGACCGGGCGGGCGGTCGCGCCGCTGCTAGCCGGCCTCGTCGCGTTCGGCATCCTGTACGGCGGCGGCCGGGCCCAGCCGGCGGAGGCGTACGGCGTCTCCGCGGTGGTGCTATTCCCGGTGCTCGCCTGGCAGACCAAGATCCTGCTGGACGTCGAACCGGACGTTCAGCGCCGGCTCGCCCAGGTGACGGTGGGGGTGGCCCGGGAACGGCTGGCCGGGCTGCTCGGCGCCGGCGTGGCGGCGCTGGTCGCGGTGGCCGTCGCGCTGGCCTTCCCGTGGTTGGTCGGCGGCGTCACCGGCCCGGTCGACCCGACGGACCGGTCGGTGCCGGTCGGTGTCGCGCTGGGGCTGTGGGTGCATCTGCTGGTCGTACCCGCTGCGGTGGCACTCGGGGCGCTGGCCAGCCGGGCGTCCGTGGGCGGCGCCGGCTACGGCGTCGCGGTGCTGGCCCTCGGCGGCGTCGGCACGGTGGTGCTCGGCCTGACCGGGTCGGTGGTCCCCTGGCTGGCGCCGCCGATCATGGCCGCGGCCCGGACGACCGCGGGCGACGCGGCCGCGGTCACCCTGCTCGGGCTCACCGCCTGGGCGCTGGCGTGGAGCGCCGCGGCGGTCGGCGGCTACCTGTGGCGGCGGCGGGCCCGGGGTTGACCCGTTGGGCCGACCATTGGTGGTGACCCGGCGCACAGGGGGCGATTTGGTGCGGGTCGCAACGGTCGCGTATCCTTCAACCGTCATCCGTGCCTGTCATGGATGAGGAACCACCCAGAGACCGCTGGTCACCGTGCTCCGGCACGGTCGAAGGTCCCGCGACAACGGGCGACCCGCGTAGGGCGGCAAGCGTAACTCGGCAGTGAGCATGGTCCGCCGACCATGACGATCCGCCGGCCCTCGCCCCGTGCGCCCTGCGCCGGGGCTTTTTCGTTGTCGCGCTGCCTCCGCCCCCGTTCCCGGCTTCGGCCACGACGGGGACCAGCCTCGAGTAACGAGAGAGGAGGGACATGGCGGACAAGCCGATCCGGGCCGACAAGGCCACGGCCGTCGCTGAGCTGACCGAAAACTTCCGCAACGCGGGCGCCACCGTGCTGACCGAGTACCGCGGTCTGACGGTTTCCCAGCTCACCCAGCTGCGGCGCTCGCTCGGTGCCGAGACCAGCTACACGGTCGCGAAGAACACGCTGGCGAAGCGTGCTGCGACGGACGCGGGCATCAACGGCCTCGACGAGCTGTTCACCGGTCCTACCGCGCTGACTTTCGTTTCGGGCGACGTCGTCGAGGCGGCGAAGGGGCTTCGCGACTTCGCGAAGGCCAACCCGAAGCTCGTCATCAAGGGCGGTGTCTTCGAGGGCAAGGCCATTTCCGCGGCCGAGGTCACGAAGCTCGCCGACCTGGAGTCCCGCGAGGTGCTGCTGGCCAAGCTGGCCGGCGCGATGAAGGGCAACCTGAGCAAGGCTGCGGCCCTGTTCCAGGCCCCGCTGTCGAAGACCGCCCGTCTGGCGGCTGCCCTGCAGGACAAGCGCGAGAAGGAGAGCGCCGAGGCGGCCTGACGGTCTCCCGGCGCACCAGTTCTTACTTATTAGATTCAGGAAAGGACGCCAGACATGGCGAAGCTCAGCACCGACGAGCTGCTCGACGCGTTCAAGGAGATGACGCTGATCGAGCTCTCCGAGTTCGTGAAGCAGTTCGAGGACACCTTCGAGGTCACCGCCGCGGCTCCGGTCGCGATGGCCGCCGCCGGTGGGGCTCCGGCCGCCGCCGAGGCCGAGCCGGAGAAGGACGAGTTCGACGTCGTCCTCGAGGGTGACGGTGGCAAGAAGATCCAGGTCATCAAGGTCGTGCGTGAGCTGACCGGCCTGGGCCTCAAGGAGGCCAAGGACGCGGTCGAGTCCGCGCCGAAGGCCATCCTGGAGAAGGTCAACAAGGAGACCGCCGAGAAGGCCAAGGCCAAGCTCGAGGGCGAGGGCGCCAAGGTCACCCTCAAGTGATCTGACGTTCCACCAGAGCGTGCCCGGCTCGGTGAGCTGGGACACGATCGCGTCGCGGCGGGCGGTGATCCGACACGGATCGCCGCCCGCCGTGTCGGTGAACCCGGCGACAGCCGTCCTGAGCTGCGCGCCGACGCCCTCTCCCGGTGACCCGAACGAGCGCGGCGGGTCGCCCTCCGGTGGGAAAGACGGGCCGACCCGGATACCGGCCCTTGACGCGGCCCCAGGCTGGCAGGCACGCTGACACCAGCAAGACACCGCGCTTGCGACGGCCACGACGTGGGTAATGACAGCGGCGGCACCATCTGCCGCAGCAACCCGAGCGGCCCAGCGGGAGCGTTGCGTTCCGAGCGGCCCGGCAGACCCCGGTTCACGGGGGCCGAGGCGCGTTCCGCAACGACCTGCGGGGTGGGCTGGACAGCGGTTAGCCTCTCGGCTACACTGCTAGTTTGCGCTGCCTTCCGACTTGACCCCTGCTCGGAAATGTCCGTTTACGGATATTTCTGGTGGGGTCATTGGAGTGCACGCGTACCAGCCGTTCTGCAGCACCGGTCCTCGGAAGGACGCATCTTGGCAGCTTCCCGCCCTGCGAAGACCAGTCGTACGTCGAGCGCATTCGCGCCCCGCCGAGTTTCATTCGGCAGGATCACCGAACACCTCGAGGTCCCCAACCTCCTCGCCATCCAGAACGAGTCCTTCGACTGGCTCGTCGGCAACGAGGGTTGGCAGGGCCGGTCGGCGGACGACCCGCACGCACGCTCGGGTCTCGCGGAGATCCTCGAAGAGATCAGTCCCATTGAGGACTTCTCCGGCACCATGTCGCTCTCCTTCTCGGCACCGCGCTTCGACGAGGTCAAGGCCTCGATCGAGGAGTGCAAGGAGAAGGACCTGACCTACTGCGCTCCGCTCTTCGTGACCGCGGAGTTCACCAACAACACCACTGGCGAGATCAAGAGCCAGACGGTGTTCATGGGTGACTTCCCGATGATGACGCCCAAGGGCACCTTCGTCATCAACGGCACCGAGCGCGTCGTGGTCAGCCAGCTCGTCCGGTCCCCGGGCGTGTACTTCGACAAGCAGCCGGACAAGACCTCCGACCGCGACCTCTCCAGCGTCAAGGTCATCCCGAGTCGGGGTGCCTGGCTGGAGTTTGACATCGACAAGCGCGACACGGTCGGCGTACGCATCGACCGCAAGCGTCGGCAGGCCGTCACCGTCCTGCTCAAGGCCATCGGATGGTCGGCCGAGCGGATCCGCGAGCGGTTCGGCTGGTCCGAGCTGATGATGACCACGCTCGAGAAGGACCACATCGGCGGCCAGGACGAGGCCCTGCTCGACATCTACCGCAAGCTGCGCCCTGGCGAGCCGCCGACGCGCGAGAACGCCCAGACCCTGCTCGACAACCTCTTCTTCAACCCGAAGAGGTACGACGTCGCCAAGGTCGGGCGCTACAAGTTCAACAAGAAGCTCGAAGTCGACGTGCCGATCACCACCGGCACGCTGACCGAGGACGACATTGTCGCCACCGTGGAGTACCTCTGCCGGCTGCACGCCGGTGAGGAGGGCTACGAGGCCGACGACATCGACCACTTCGGCAACCGGCGCCTGCGTACCGTGGGTGAGCTGATCCAGAACCAGGTTCGGGTCGGCCTTTCCCGGATGGAGCGGGTCGTCCGCGAGCGGATGACCACGCAGGACGTCGAGGCGATCACCCCGCAGACCCTGATCAACATCCGCCCGGTGGTGGCGGCGATCAAGGAGTTCTTCGGGACGTCGCAGCTGTCCCAGTTCATGGACCAGACCAACCCGCTGGCGGGCCTGACCCACCGGCGCCGGCTGAGCGCGCTCGGCCCGGGTGGTCTGTCCCGGGAGCGGGCCGGCTTCGAGGTCCGCGACGTGCACCCGTCCCACTACGGCCGGATGTGCCCGATCGAGACGCCGGAAGGCCCGAACATCGGCCTGATCGGCGCGCTGTCCACCTTCGCCCGGGTCAACCCGTTCGGCTTCATCGAGACGCCGTACCGGAAGGTCGTCGAGGGTCGGGTCACCGACCAGATCGACTACCTGACCGCGGACGAGGAGGACCGGTTCGTCAAGGCCCAGGCCAACGCGCCGTTGAAGGCTGACGGCACGTTCGCCGAGGACCGGGTCCTGTGCCGTCGTAAGGGTGGCGAGACCGAGGACGTCGTCCCCGGTGCCGTCGACTACATGGACGTGTCACCGCGGCAGATGGTCTCGGTCGCGACCGCCATGATTCCGTTCCTCGAGCACGACGACGCCAACCGGGCACTGATGGGCGCGAACATGCAGCGCCAGGCGGTGCCGCTGGTCAAGGCCGAGGCGCCGCTGGTGGGTACGGGCATGGAGTACCGGGCCGCGGTCGACGCTGGCGACGTGGTGGTCGCCGAGGTCGGCGGTGTGATCGAGGATCTCTGCGCCGACTACGTCACCATCCACCAGGACGACGGCCACCGCCGGACGTACCTGCTGCACAAGTTCCGCCGCTCCAACGCCGGCTCCTGCGTCAACCAGAAGCCGGTCGTCTTCGAGGGCGACCGCGTCGAGGCCGGTCAGGTCATCGCCGACGGTCCCTGCACCGACGATGGCGAGATGGCGCTCGGGCGCAACCTGCTCGTGGCGTTCATGTGCTGGGAGGGCCACAACTACGAGGACGCGATCATCCTGTCGCAGCGCCTCGTGCAGCAGGACGTGCTCACCTCGATCCACATCGAGGAGCACGAGGTCGACGCCCGGGACACCAAGCTCGGCCCGGAGGAGATCACCCGCGACATCCCGAACGTCAGCGAGGAAATGCTCGCCGACCTCGACGAGCGCGGCATCATCCGGATCGGTGCCGAGGTCGTCCCCGGCGACATCCTGGTCGGCAAGGTCACGCCGAAGGGCGAGACCGAGCTGACCCCGGAGGAGCGGCTGCTTCGCGCGATCTTCGGTGAGAAGGCGCGTGAGGTCCGGGACACCTCGCTGAAGGTGCCGCACGGCGAGACCGGCACGGTCATCGGTGTGCGTACCTTCTCCCGCGAGGACGGCGACGAGCTGCCTCCGGGTGTCAACGAGCTGGTCCGGGTCTACGTCGCCCAGAAGCGGAAGATCCAGGACGGCGACAAGCTCGCCGGCCGGCACGGTAACAAGGGCGTCATCTCCAAGATCCTGCCGATCGAGGACATGCCGTTCCTTGAGGACGGCACCCCCGTCGACATCGTGCTCAACCCGCTGGGTGTGCCGAGCCGGATGAACATCGGTCAGGTGCTCGAGACCCACCTCGGCTGGGTCGCCAAGACCGGCTGGAAGGTCGAGGGCGACGACGCGTCCTGGAAGAAGCAGCTGCGCTCGATCGGCGCCGACGAGTCGGAGGGGGACACCAACGTGGCCACCCCGGTCTTCGACGGTGCCCGCGAGGAGGAGATCGCCGGTCTGCTCTCGTCGACCCTGCCCAACCGGGACGGCAACCAGCTGATCGGCGCCAGCGGCAAGGCGCAGCTGTTCGACGGTCGTTCCGGCGAGCCGCTGCCGGACCCGATCGCGGTCGGCTACATCTACATCCTGAAGCTCAACCACCTGGTCGACGACAAGATCCACGCACGGTCGACCGGCCCGTACTCGATGATCACGCAGCAGCCGCTGGGTGGTAAGGCGCAGTTCGGTGGTCAGCGCTTCGGTGAGATGGAGTGCTGGGCGATGCAGGCGTACGGTGCCGCGTACGCCCTGCAGGAGCTGCTCACGATCAAGTCCGACGACGTTCTCGGCCGGGTGAAGGTCTACGAGGCCATCGTCAAGGGCGAGAACATCCCGGAGCCGGGAATCCCGGAGTCGTTCAAGGTGCTGCTCAAGGAGCTGCAGTCGCTGTGCCTCAACGTTGAGGTGCTGTCCAGCGACGGCGTGGCCCTGGAGATGCGCGAGACCGACGACGAGGTGTTCCGGGCCGCTGAGGAGCTGGGCATCGACCTGTCCCGGCGCGAGCCGAGCTCGGTCGAAGAGGTCTGAGGTGAGCGGTCGGGGGCCGGCTTGCCGGCCCCCGACCTCGCCCGAGTAGTAGCAGTACAGACGACGACATAGGGGACATAGTGCTCGACGTCAACTTCTTCGACGAGCTGCGCATTGGTCTCGCCACCGCCGACGACATCCGTCAGTGGTCGCACGGCGAGGTCAAGAAGCCTGAGACGATCAACTACCGCACCCTGAAGCCGGAGAAGGACGGGCTCTTCTGCGAGAAGATCTTCGGTCCGCAGCGGGACTGGGAGTGCTACTGCGGTAAGTACAAGCGCGTCCGGTTCAAGGGCATCATCTGTGAGCGCTGCGGCGTCGAGGTGACCCGTTCCAAGGTCCGTCGTGAGCGGATGGGGCACATCGAGCTCGCTGCTCCGGTGACCCACATCTGGTACTTCAAGGGCGTGCCGAGCCGGCTGGGCTACCTGCTGGACCTCGCCCCCAAGGACCTCGAGAAGATCATCTACTTCGCCTCGTACGTCGTGACGAGCGTGGACGCGGAGTCGCGTCACCGTGACCTCTCGACGATCGAGAACGAGATCCTGGCCGAGAAGCGGCAGTCCGAGAACAGCCGCGACTCGGAGATCGAGAAGCGGGCCGCCAAGCTCGAGGCCGACCTGGCCGAGCTGGAGGCCGAGGGTGCCAAGGCGGACGTCCGGCGCAAGGTCAAGGAGGGCGGGGAGCGCGAGATGCGCCAGATCCGCGACCGGGCCCAGCGCGAGATCGACCGCCTGGACGAGGTGCTGGACACCTTCCGCAAGCTGGAGCCGAAGCAGCTGGTCACCGACGAGCTGCTCTACCGCGAGCTGCGCGACCGGTTCGGTGAGTACTTCACCGGTTCCATGGGCGCCGAGGCGATCAAGGCGCTGGTCCAGAACATGGACCTCGACGCCGAGGCCGAGAGCCTGCGGGAGACCATCCGGTCCGGCAAGGGCCAGCGGAAGATCCGGGCGCTCAAGCGGCTCAAGGTCGTGGCGGCGTTCCTGAACACCCGCAACTCGCCGCTCGGCATGGTGCTGGACTGCGTCCCGGTCATCCCGCCGGACCTGCGCCCGATGGTGCAGCTCGACGGTGGCCGCTTCGCGACCTCGGACCTGAACGACCTGTACCGCCGCGTGATCAACCGGAACAACCGCCTCAAGCGGCTGATCGACCTCGGCGCGCCCGAGATCATCGTCAACAACGAGAAGCGGATGCTCCAGGAGGCCGTCGACGCGCTGTTCGACAACGGCCGCCGCGGCCGGCCGGTCACCGGTCCGGGTAACCGCCCGCTCAAGTCGCTGTCCGACATGCTCAAGGGCAAGCAGGGCCGGTTCCGGCAGAACCTGCTGGGCAAGCGCGTCGACTACTCCGGCCGTTCGGTCATCGTGGTCGGCCCGAAGCTCAAGCTGCACCAGTGCGGCCTGCCCAAGCAGATGGCGCTGGAGCTGTTCAAGCCGTTCGTGATGAAGCGGCTGGTCGACCTCAACCACGCGCAGAACATCAAGTCCGCCAAGCGGATGGTCGAGCGGCAGCGCCCGGTCGTGTGGGACGTGCTGGAAGAGGTCATCGGCGAGCACCCGGTGCTGCTCAACCGGGCACCGACCCTGCACCGCCTGGGCATCCAGGCCTTCGAGCCGCAGCTGGTTGAGGGCAAGGCGATCCAGATCCACCCGCTGGTCTGCACCGCGTTCAACGCCGACTTCGACGGTGACCAGATGGCGGTGCACGTGCCGCTGTCCGCCGAGGCCCAGGCCGAGGCGCGGATCCTGATGCTGTCGTCGAACAACATCCTCAAGCCGGCCGACGGCAAGCCGGTCACCATGCCCACCCAGGACATGGTCATCGGCCTCTACCACCTCACCCACCTCACCTCCGGTGAGAAGGGCGAGGGTCGGGCGTTCAGCTCGGACGCCGAGGCGCGGATGGCGTTCGACAACGGCGAGCTGCACCTGCAGGCGTCGGTGCGGATCCGTCTGCGTGGCGTGGTCGGGGTCGACAACGGCGCCGGTGCCGAGCCGTGGACCGCCCCGGAGGGCTGGGTCGAGGGTGACCCGCTGACCGTGGAGACCACTCTGGGCCGGGTGCTGTTCAACGAGACGCTGCCGCAGGGCTACCGCTTCGTGAACTACGAGATCCGCAAGGGGCAGCTCTCCGCGATCGTCAACGACCTCGCCGAGCGCTTCCCCAAGGTGGCGCTGGCCGCCACCCTGGACGGGCTCAAGGAGGCCGGTTTCCACTGGGCCACCTGGTCCGGCGTCACCATCGGCATGGAGGACGTCATCGCTCCGCCGCGCAAGGCGGAGATCCTGGCGAAGTACGAGAAGGAAGCCGACCGGATCGACAAGCAGTACCAGCGTGGTCTGATGACCGCCGAGGAGCGTCGCGGCGAGCTCATCGAGATCTGGACCAAGGCGACCAACGAGGTCGCCAAGGAGATGGACACCGCGCTGCCGCAGGAGAACCCACTGTGGAAGATGATCAACTCGGGTGCCCGCGGTAACCTGCTCCAGCTCCGGCAGATCGCGGCGATCCGTGGTCTGGTGGCCAACCCGAAGGGCGAGATCATCCCGCGGCCGATCAAGGCCAGCTACCGGGAGGGTCTGTCCGTGCTGGAGTACTTCATCTCCACGCACGGTGCCCGTAAGGGTCTCGCCGACACCGCGCTGCGGACCGCCGACTCGGGTTACCTGACCCGTCGTCTGGTGGACGTCTCGCAGGACGTGATCATCCGCGAGGAGGACTGCGGCACCGACCGGGCGATCCCGATGCAGATCGGCGAGCGCCTGGAGGACGGCAGGCTGGTCGTGCACGAGCACGCCGAGACCAGCGTGCACGCCCGTACCCTGGCCGACGACATCAAGGGGCCGGACGGCACCGTCGTCGCCGAGCGGGGTCAGGACATCAACTCCATCGGGGTCGACAAGATCGTCGCCGCCGGCGTGGAGACGGTCCGGGTGCGCAGCGTGCTCACCTGCGAGTCGAAGCTGGGTGTCTGCGGTGCCTGCTACGGGCGTTCGCTGCCGACCGGCAAGACCGTGGACGTCGGCGAGGCGGTCGGCATCATCGCCGCCCAGTCGATCGGTGAGCCGGGTACGCAGCTGACGATGCGTACCTTCCACACCGGTGGTGTCGCGGGTGAGGACATCACCCAGGGTCTGCCGCGTGTCCAGGAAATCTTCGAGGCTCGGGTCCCGAAGGGTAAGGCGCCCATCGCCGACACCCCGGGTCGGATCCGGATCGAGGACGGCGAGCGTTCGCGGAAGATCATCGTGGTGCCGGACGACGGCAGCGACGAGATCGTCTACGACAAGATCTCCAAGCGGGTTCGGCTGCGGACCCACGACGGTGGTCACGTCGAGGTCGGCGAGAAGCTCACCGAGGGCACCATCGACCCGCACGAGTTGCTGCGCATCCTCGGTCCGCGCGCGGTCCAGGTCCACCTGACCCAGGAGGTCCAGGAGGTCTACCGCTCGCAGGGCGTGCTCATCCACGACAAGCACATCGAGATCATCATCCGCCAGATGCTCAAGCGGGTGACGGTCATCGACTCCGGCTCGACCGAGTTCCTGCCGGGTGTGCTGGTCGACCGGGCGCTGTTCGAGTCGGAGAACCGCCGGCTCGTCTCGGAGGGCGGCGAGCCCGCCGCCGGTCGTCCGGTGCTGATGGGTATCACCAAGGCCTCGCTGGCCACCGACTCCTGGCTCTCGGCGGCCTCCTTCCAGGAGACCACCCGGGTGCTGACCGACGCTGCGATCAACTCGCGCAGCGACTCGCTGGTCGGCCTCAAGGAGAACGTGATCATCGGCAAGCTCATCCCGGCTGGTACCGGCATCAGCAAGTACCGCAACGTCCGGGTGGAGCCGACCGAGGAGGCCAAGGCCAAGGTCTACTCGATGACCGGGTACCCGGAGACCGACTACGGGTTCGGGCCGGCCAGTGGGCAGGCCGTGCCGCTGGACGACTTCGACTTCGGGTCGTACCGCTAAGCACCAACCACACGACGAGGCCCCCGGCGAATGCCGGGGGCCTCGTCGTGTCCGGAGCGGCGCACCCGCGGACCGGGTTCGGCATGATGGAGGCATGACGACCGCACCCGGTCAGGTGTCCGTCGCGCAGCAGGGCCTGCGCCACCCGCTTGACCCCGACCCGGTCCGCGCCAGCAAGGCGCGGGCGGTCTTCGCGCTGGGGCTGCTCGGCATGCTGACCGGCCTGTTCATCGGCGGGGTGGTGCCCGCCACGGTGGCACTCCACCTGGCACGGCAGGCGCGCCGGGAGGCGTACGCCTCGGGGGGTTTCCTGACCGGTGGCGCCTGGCTGCGGCGGGGGGAGCGGCTGGCCTGGGCCGGTCTGGTGCTGGTCGCGGTCAGCGTGGTGGCCGCGGTGGTGATCGGGGTGGTCCGGTTGGCCGGCGCGCCGTTCGGTCACGACTACCCCGCGAACATGGACTGAGCCGCCCGCGGCCGCGCCCGGCGGGGGCGACTGCGCCTCCGGCGGTAGCCTGGCGGTGTCCGCCGCCCGGCGGTGGCTGCCCTGTCGACAGGAGGACCTCGTGACGGAACCGGCGCGGCCCCCGGCGGACGATCCGGCCGGGCACCCTGGCGCGTCGGCCGCCGGCCCGGGCGGGTCCGAGCCGAGCGGCTGGGCGCGACCCGACCCGAGCAGGCAGCCCGGTTCGCCGCCCCCTCCCACGTCGTCCTCCGGTTGGGGCGCACCAGAGCCCGGCTGGGGTGCGACCCCGCCTGGTTCCGTCCAGCCGTACCCGGCGTCGGCGCCGCACGGCTGGGGGCAGCCGTCATCCGGCCCGGCGGGCGGGCATGGTGCGCCGGCGGGATGGGGGCCTCCGATGCCGGGTCATGGCCCCGGCTGGGGCATGGTGCCGGGGCGGCCGGTGCCGCCACCGCCCACCGACGACCAGCGCCGGCCGCCGACGCGGGTGGAGTCGGTGTCGGGCACCCCGTTCGGTGTCGTCTACCTGGACGTGCCCCCGGTCACCTCGGGTCTGGCCGTCGGGGCGCTGGTGGCCGGGATCGCGTCGATCCTGGTCTCACTGCTGGTGATCTGTTTCGGGGTGCTCGGCGCGAACGCCGGCGGGGTCTGGGCGTCCGGGGCGTTCACCGTGCTCGGCGTGCTGGCCGGGGTGGCGGCGACCGGCGCCGGCCTGCTCGGTCAGCGGCAGATCCGCCGGCCAGCGCGACCGCCTGCGGTCCGCTTCACCGGCCGGGGCCTGGCGGTGGCGGGGATCAGCTGCGGCGCGGCGGGGGCGCTGCTGAGCCTGCTGGGACTCTGCCTGGCACTGGTGATCTCCCTGGCGTGAGGCCGATCACCTCCCGGGCGGGCACCTGGCCTGGTCGACGCAGGTCGCGCACCGGGTCGTGGGGTGCCCTCCCCGGGGGCGACGGGTGGTCCGCTGGCGAAGCCGGTACACTTGCATCCGTAGGTGCCCATCGCGGGCGACGGGGCAGGACGAGATCCGACCGGCGGGTGTGAGACGTTCGCCGGGCCATTCCGTTTTGACCTGGGCGGCTCTGGTAGGTATTCTTTCCCCTTGTGCCCGGGCGTGCCCGGGCAACTCGTGCGTGCGCTGGATCCGGAGTGCGGACGGCGGCACGACAAGCCAAAGATCCGGGGCGGGGCGACTCGCGCGCCGGTGACAGAACCTGGTGCGTCCGCGCAAGCGTCCGCACCGGGACCGTGAGTTGGGCGACACGCCCGACCGCGGGTGCCGGGACCTCCGCAAGGTGGCCCTGGTCGGAATGTAGGAGAGCCGGTCATCAGGCCGGCTAACGAGCAGACGGCGCGGCCGCAGGACTGCGGCCGAAGGGAGCGGAGAAACCCGGTGCCCACGATCCAGCAGCTGGTCCGAAAGGGCCGCCAGGCGAAGACGAGCAAGACCAAGACCCCGGCGCTGAAGGGTTCCCCTCAGCGGCGCGGCGTGTGCACCCGCGTGTACACCACCACCCCGAAGAAGCCGAACTCGGCGCTGCGCAAGGTCGCTCGTGTGAAGCTCAGCAGCCAGATCGAGGTGACCGCCTACATCCCGGGCGTCGGTCACAACCTGCAGGAGCACTCGATCGTGCTCGTTCGCGGCGGCCGGGTGAAGGACCTCCCCGGCGTGCGTTACAAGATCGTTCGCGGCTCGCTGGACACCCAGGGTGTCCGCAACCGCAAGCAGGCGCGCAGCCGTTACGGCGCGAAGAAGGAGAAGAGCTGACATGCCGCGTAAGGGACCCGCTCCGCGGCGGCCGCTGGTCGCTGACCCGGTGTACAACTCGCCGCTGGTCACCCAGCTGGTGAACAAGATCCTGCTGCGCGGCAAGCGCCAGCTCGCCGAGTCCATCGTGTACGCGGCCCTCGAGGGCTGCCGCGAGAAGTCCGGCACCGACCCGGTCGTCACCCTCAAGCGGGCGATGGACAACGTCAAGCCGACCCTCGAGGTGCGTAGCCGTCGTGTCGGTGGCGCCACCTACCAGGTCCCGGTCGAGGTTCGCCCCACCCGGGCGACCACCCTGGGTCTGCGTTGGCTGGTCACGTACTCCCGCGCCCGGCGCGAGAAGACCATGGTCGAGCGGCTGATGAACGAGCTGCTGGACGCGAGCAACGGCCTCGGTGCCGCCGTCAAGCGGCGCGAGGACACGCACAAGATGGCCGAGTCCAACAAGGCCTTCGCGCACTACCGCTGGTAACACCCTGGTTCCGGCGCCCTCGGGCGCCGGAACCGCCACCAGTTGAGTCGAGACGACGATAAGTAGGGATTGAAGTGGCCGCCGCAGACGCGCTCGCCAACGTACGCAACATCGGCATCATGGCGCACATCGATGCCGGTAAGACCACGACCACCGAGCGGATCCTGTTCTACACCGGCATCACGTACAAGATCGGTGAGGTCCACGAGGGCGCTGCCGTCATGGACTGGATGGAGCAGGAGCAGGAGCGTGGTATCACCATCACCTCCGCTGCTACCAAGTGTGAGTGGAAGGGCCACACGATCCAGATCATCGACACGCCTGGCCACGTCGACTTCACGGTCGAGGTCGAGCGGTCGCTGCGGGTGCTGGATGGTGCGGTCGCGGTCTACGACGGTGTCGCCGGCGTGGAGCCGCAGACGGAGAACGTCTGGCGGCAGGCCGACAAGTACAACGTCCCGCGGATGTGCTTCGTCAACAAGCTCGACCGGACCGGCGCCGACTTCTTCCGCTGCGTGCAGATGATGATCGACCGGCTCAACGCCACCCCGCTGGTGCTCCAGATCCCGATCGGGCTCGAGGGCGACCACATCGGCGTCGTCGACCTGATCGGTATGCGCGCCCTCACCTGGCGCGGGGAGACCCAGAAGGGTGAGGACTACGCGATCGAGGAGATCCCGGCCGAGCTGGCCGACTCCGCGGCCGAGTGGCGCGAGAAGCTGATGGAGACCCTGGCCGACGTCGACGACGCGGTGATGGAGAAGTACCTGGAAGGCGACGAGGTCTCCCCGGAGGAGATCAAGGCCGCCATCCGGCGCGCCACCATCGCCGGCAAGGCCAACCCGGTGCTGTGCGGCTCGGCGTTCAAGAACAAGGGCGTCCAGCCGATGCTCGACGCCGTGGTCGACTTCCTGCCGTCGCCGCTGGACGTTCCGGCGATCGAGGGTACGGCCACCGACGGCGAGACCCCGCTGCTGCGGAAGCCCTCCAAGTCGGAGCCGTTCTCGGGCCTGGCGTTCAAGATCCAGACCGACAAGCACCTTGGCAAGCTCACCTACGTCCGGGTCTACTCGGGCGTGGTCGAGACCGGCACCCAGGTGGTCAACTCCACCAAGGACCGCAAGGAGCGGATCGGCAAGATCTACCAGATGCACGCCAACAAGCGGGAAGAGCGCAGCTCGGCCCAGGCTGGCGACATCATCGCGGTGCAGGGTCTCAAGCAGACCACCACCGGTGACACCCTGTCCGACCCGGCGAACCCGGTCATCCTCGAGTCGATGACCTTCCCCGAGCCGGTCATCGAGGTGGCCATCGAGCCGAAGACCAAGGCCGACCAGGAGAAGCTCAGCACCGCCATCCAGCGGCTGGCCGAGGAGGACCCGACCTTCCGCGTCAAGCTGGACGAGGAGACCGGTCAGACGGTCATCTCCGGCATGGGCGAGCTGCACCTGGACATCCTGGTCGACCGGATGCGCCGCGAGTTCAACGTCGAGGCCAACATCGGTAAGCCGCAGGTGGCGTACCGCGAGACCATCCGCCGCAAGGTGGACAAGGTCGAGTACACCCACAAGAAGCAGACCGGTGGTTCCGGCCAGTACGCCCGCGTCATCGTGAGTGTCGAGCCGCTGCCGCTGGACAACGACTCGCCGACCTACGAGTTCGCCAACGCCGTCAGCGGTGGCCGCATCCCCCGGGAGTTCATCCCATCGGTGGACGCGGGCGCGCAGGACGCGATGCAGTACGGCATCCTCGCCGGCTTCCCGCTGGTCGGTGTCAAGCTGACCCTGCTGGACGGCCAGTACCACGAGGTCGACTCGTCGGAAATGGCATTCAAGATCGCCGGCTCGATGGTGATGAAGGACGCGGCCCGCAAGGCCGACCCGGCATTGCTCGAGCCGATGATGGCCGTTGAGGTCACCACTCCTGAGGAGAACATGGGTGACGTCATCGGCGACCTCAACTCCCGCCGCGGCCTGATCCAGGCGATGGAGGAGCGCAGTGGCGCCCGCATCGTCAAGGCTCTGGTGCCGTTGTCGGAGATGTTCGGCTACGTCGGCGACCTGCGGTCGAAGACCCAGGGCCGGGCTAGCTACAGCATGCAGTTCGACTCCTACGCCGAGGTTCCGCAGAGCGTCGCGAAGGAGATCATCGCGAAGGCAACGGGCGAGTAACGTCCCCGAGCAGGTGATTCGTGGTCGGTCGCGGGAGGTTTCACCCGCCCGCGGCCACCACGATCGGATTGCGTGAGACCGGGCCTGTAGGCTTCATCGCCGCAGAACCCACAAAAGCTCTCCGGCCGTCAGGCCGGAAAGGCTGTCGACAGAGTCCTAAGCGCCGACCGGCGCGCCGGGCGTACGAACCAAGAAGTCCACAGGAGGACACCAGTGGCGAAGGCGAAGTTCGAGCGGACTAAGCCGCACGTCAACATCGGCACCATTGGTCACATCGACCACGGTAAGACGACGCTGACGGCGGCCATCACCAAGGTCCTGCATGACCAGCACCCGGACCTGAACCCTTACACGCCGTTCGACGAGATCGACAAGGCGCCGGAGGAGAAGGCCCGCGGCATCACGATCTCGATCGCGCACGTCGAGTACCAGACCGAGGCGCGGCACTACGCGCACGTCGACTGCCCCGGCCACGCGGACTACATCAAGAACATGATCACCGGTGCCGCGCAGATGGACGGCGCGATCCTGGTGGTCGCGGCGACCGACGGCCCGATGCCGCAGACCCGCGAGCACGTGCTGCTGGCCCGTCAGGTCGGTGTGCCGTACATCGTCGTGGCGCTCAACAAGAGCGACATGGTCGACGACGAGGAGCTCCTGGAGCTCGTCGAGCTCGAGGTCCGCGAGCTGCTCTCCTCGCAGGAGTACCCGGGTGACGACCTGCCGGTCGTTCGGGTTTCGGCGCTGAAGGCCCTCGAGGGTGACCCCGAGTGGACCGGCAAGCTCCTCGACCTGATGACCGCGGTCGACACCTCGATCCCGCAGCCGGAGCGCGATGTTGACAAGCCGTTCCTGATGCCGGTCGAGGACGTGTTCACGATCACCGGTCGTGGCACCGTCGTCACCGGTCGCGTGGAGCGCGGCGTTCTCCTGCCGAACGAGGATGTTGAGCTCGTTGGCATCCGGGAGAAGAGCTTCAAGACCAAGGTCACCGCGATCGAGATGTTCCGGAAGACCCTGGACGACGCCCGCGCAGGCGAGAACGTCGGCCTGCTGCTGCGTGGCACCAAGCGCGACGAGGTCGAGCGCGGCATGGTCGTGGTGAAGCCGGGCTCGAACACCCCGCACACGGAGTTCGAGGCGACGGTCTACATCCTCTCCAAGGAGGAGGGCGGCCGGCACACCCCGTTCTTCCAGAACTACCGTCCGCAGTTCTACTTCCGGACCACGGACGTCACCGGTGTCGTCACTCTCCCCGAGGGCACCGAGATGGTCATGCCGGGTGACAACACCACCATGACGGTGAAGCTGATCCAGCCCATCGCCATGGAGGAGAACCTCAAGTTCGCGATCCGCGAGGGTGGCCGCACCGTCGGCGCCGGGTTCGTCACCAAGATCATGAAGTGAGCTAGGTAACCCCGATTAGACCCGCCGCCGGTCGTGCGGCATACTAGTCAGGTTGCGTAACGACAGTTCGTCGCCTGTGTTCGGCTTCCGCTGAACCTCCGGGTGACAGGACAGTCGAGCGTGGGGTGGTTGGCGGCTCGCCGCCAACCACCCTCGCACGGCGTTCCGGTCGCGGTAATGCGATCGGCGCCTTGACCCACCGCGCGGTCAGCACCGTTCTGGAGTCCCAGGGCGGAGCCCGGCCCGAGGGCGCGACACGCCCGACCGCGGGGGTCGGCGAAGTGGGCCTGTGCCAGCCGGTACAGGCGCCCGCAACACAGCGGCATCGAGAGAAGGAACAGAAGCCACCATGGCGGGACAGAAGATCCGCATCCGGCTCAAGGCCTATGACCACGAGGTCGTCGACTCCTCGGCTCGGAAGATCGTCGAGACGGTGACGCGCACCGGGGCGCAGGTCGCGGGCCCGGTGCCGCTGCCCACGGAGATCAACCGTTTCTGCGTTATCCGCTCGCCGCACAAGTACAAGGACTCGCGCGAGCACTTCGAGATGCGCACGCACAAGCGGCTGATCGACATCATCGACCCGACCCCGAAGACGGTCGACTCGCTCATGCGCCTCGACCTGCCGGCTGGCGTCGACATCGAGATCAAGCTGTAGGGACCGGACAAATGGACAGGCAAGTCAAGGGGATCCTGGGCGCCAAGCTCGGCATGACCCAGGTCTGGGACAACAACCGTGTTGTTCCCGTGACCGTGGTCGAGGCCGGCCCGTGCGTCATCAGTCAGGTTCGTAGCGCCGAGAAGGACGGTTACTCCGCGGTCCAGCTGGCGTACGGCAACATCGACCCGCGCAAGGTCAAGAAGCCGATCAGCGGGCACTACGCGAAGGCGGACGTGGCGCCGCGCCGGCACATCGTCGAGTTGCGCACCACGGACGCGGGGGAGTACTCGCTGGGCCAGGAGGTCACGGTCGAGGAGTTCCCGGCCGGCGTCGCGATCGACGTCACCGGCAAGACCAAGGGCAAGGGCTACGCCGGCCCGATGAAGCGGCACGGCTTCCACGGTCTGCGCGCCAGCCACGGTGTCGAGCGCAAGCACCGCTCGCCCGGCTCCATCGGCGCCTGCGCCACTCCGGGTCGTGTCTTCAAGGGCACCCGGATGGCCGGCCGGATGGGTGGCGTGCGGTACACCGTGCAGAACCTCACCGTCCAGGCGGTCGACACCGAGAACAACCTGCTGCTCGTCCGGGGTGCCATTCCTGGTCCCAAGGGCGCGCTGGTTCTGGTCCGTACCGCGGCCAAGAGCAAGGTGAAGAAGGGCGGTGCGGCCAAGTGACCACCGTTGACGTGCGCACCGTCGAAGGCAGCACCAGCGGCTCCGTCGAGCTGCCGGCTGACATCTTCGACGTGCAGGCCAACGTCGCGCTGATGCACCAGGTCGTGGTGGCCCAGCTCGCGGCGGCCCGACAGGGCACGCACAAGACCAAGACCCGCGGCGAGGTTGCCGGCGGCGGCAAGAAGCCGTACAAGCAGAAGGGCACCGGTCGCGCCCGGCAGGGCTCGATCCGCGCGCCGCAGTTCGCCGGCGGTGGCGTGGTGCACGGTCCCGTGCCGCGCGACTACAGCCAGCGGACCCCGAAGAAGATGAAGGCCGCCGCGCTGCGGGGTGCCCTCTCCGACCGGGCCCGCGCCGGGCAGGTGCACGTCGTCGAGGCGTTCGTCTCGGGCGAGAAGCCGTCGACCAAGGCGGCCCTGGCCACGCTGACCAAGCTCACCGAGGCCCGTCGGGTCCTGGTCGTGCTGAGCAGCACCGACGAGCTGAACTGGGTGTCGCTGCGCAACGAGCCGCGGGTGCACCTGATCGAGTCCGGCCAGCTGAACACGTATGACGTGCTGGTGGCCGACGACGTGGTCTTCACCAAGGACGCCCTGGACGAGTTCCTGGGCGTGCCCGCCGAGACCACCGAGGAGGGTGGCAAGTGAGCACGATCGCCGACCCGCGCGACATCATCGTGGCGCCGGTCGTCTCGGAGAAGAGCTACAGCGAGCTGAACCGGAACTGGTACACCTTCCTGGTGCACCCGGACGCGAACAAGACCGAGATCAAGATCGCTATCCAGCAGATCTTCAACGTCCGCGTCCTGACGGTCAACACGCTCAACCGCCAGGGTAAGCGCAAGCGCACCAAGACCGGCTTCGGTCAGCGCAAGGCGACCAAGCGGGCGATCGTGAAGCTGGCTGACGGTGACCGCATCGAGGCCTTCGGCGGCCCGGTCAGCTGAGGGGTGTAGACAATGGCTATCCGTAAGTACAAGCCGACGACGCCGGGCCGACGTGGCTCCAGTGTCGCCGACTTCGCCGAGATCACCCGGTCCACGCCGGAGAAGTCGCTGCTGGCTCCGTTGCCGAAGAAGGGCGGGCGTAACGCCCACGGCCGGATCACCACGCGGCACCACGGTGGCGGTCACAAGCGCCAGTACCGTCTGATCGACTTCAAGCGGGTCGACAAGGACGGCGTGCCGGCGAAGGTCGCTCACATCGAGTACGACCCGAACCGCACGGCGCGCATCGCGCTGCTGCACTACGCCGACGGCGAGAAGCGGTACATCCTCGCGCCGAAGGACATGAAGCAGGGCGACCGCGTCGAGTCCGGCCCGGGCGCCGACATCAAGCCGGGTAACAACCTGCCACTGCGCAACATCCCGGTCGGTACCACCATCCACAACGTGGAGCTGCGTCCGGGTGGCGGGGCCAAGCTGGCCCGTTCCGCCGGCGTCGGCATCCAGCTGCTCGGCCGTGAGGGCGCATACGCGACCCTGCGTATGCCGTCCGGTGAGATCCGGCGGGTGGACGTGCGCTGCCGCGCCAGCGTCGGCGAGATCGGCAACGCCGATCAGTCGAACATCAACTGGGGTAAGGCCGGCCGTATGCGGTGGAAGGGCAAGCGCCCGACCGTCCGTGGTGTCGCCATGAACCCGGTCGACCACCCGCACGGTGGTGGTGAGGGTAAGACCTCCGGTGGTCGCCACCCGGTCAACCCGCAGGGTAAGCCCGAGGGCCGCACCCGCCGTAAGGGCCAGCCGAGTGACCGGCTGATCGTTCGCCGCCGCTACGCCACGCGTAAGCGCGGCTGAGGGAGATAAGACATGCCTCGCAGCCTGAAGAAGGGCCCGTTCGTAGACGACCACCTGCTCAAGAAGGTGGAAGTGCAGAACGAAAAGGGCTCGAAGAACGTGATCAAGACCTGGTCGCGGCGCTCGACGATCATCCCGGAGATGCTCGGGCACACGATCGCGGTGCACGACGGACGCAAGCACGTCCCGGTGTTCGTGACCGAGGCGATGGTCGGGCACAAGCTCGGCGAGTTCGCGCTGACCCGCACGTTCAAGGGTCACGAGAAGGACGACCGGAAGAGCCGTCGGCGCTGACGCCGCGGGCATACGGATAGAGGGAACAAGGGGTTACAGCGATGCCAGGAAAGGGCGACGCTCCGGTGCTTCCGGGCGCGCGGGCGGTTGCGCGGCACGTGCGCATCTCGCCGATGAAGGCGCGCCGGGTGGTCAACCTCGTCCGCGGCCTGCCCGCGAAGGAGGCTCTCACGGTGCTGCAGTTCGCGCCGCAGGCTGCGAGCGAGCAGGTGTACAAGGTGCTCGCTAGCGCGATCGCCAACGCGGAGAACAACGAGCGGCTGGACCCCGACGCGTTGCTCGTGAGCGAGGCGTTCGTGGACGAGGGCCCGACGATGAAGCGGTTCCAGCCGCGGGCGCAGGGCCGGGCGTACCGGATCCGCAAGCGCACCTGCCACATCACCGTGGCGGTCGAGGCGGTCGCGCCGGCAGCGCCGAGGAAGGCCGCGGCGAAGAAGGCCGCCCCGGCTACGGAGGCCGCACCGGCCGAAGCGCAGAGCAAGACGGAGGACGCCGAGTAATGGGTCAGAAGGTTCACCCCACTGGGTTCCGGCTCGGCATCTCGACCGACTGGAAGTCCCGCTGGTTCGCGGACAAGCTCTACAAGGACTACATCGGCGAGGATGTCAAGATCCGCCGCATGATGTCCAAGGGCCTCGAGCGCGCCGGCATCTCCAAGGTCGACATCGAGCGCACCCGCGACCGGGTCCGCGTCGACATCCACACCGCCCGGCCGGGCATCGTCATCGGCCGTAAGGGTGCGGAGGCCGACCGGATCCGCGGCGAGCTCGAGAAGCTCACCGGCAAGCAGGTGCAGCTGAACATCATCGAGGTGAAGAACCCCGAGTCGGACGCGCAGCTCGTCGCGCAGGGCGTGGCCGAGCAGCTGTCCAGCCGGGTCAGCTTCCGTCGGGCGATGCGCAAGGCCATGCAGTCCGCGATGAAGAACCCGGTCTGCAAGGGCATCCGTGTGCAGGTCTCGGGTCGTCTCGGCGGCGCCGAGATGAGCCGGACCGAGTTCTACCGCGAGGGCCGGGTTCCGCTGCACACGCTGCGGGCCAACATCGAGTACGGCTTCTTCGAGGCCCGTACCACCTTCGGCCGGATCGGCGTGAAGGTCTGGATCTACAAGGGCGACGCGGTTCCGGGCCGGGAGGCTCCGGCCGAGGCCGGTCCGTCCCGCCCGCGTCGTGGTGAGCGTGGCGACCGTCCGGAGCGGCCGCGCCGTGGTCGGTCCGGTTCGTCCGGCACGACCGCCGGTGGCACCGAGGCCGGCCGGGCTGCCGCGACCACCATCGCGCAGCAGGCCGAGACGCCGAGCGGCGAGCCGGTCGACAGCGCTGCTGTCGCCGCCACGGCTTCCGCTCCGGCAGAAACGCAGCAGGAGGGCTGACAGATGCTGATGCCGCGCAAGCCCCCGAAGGGCTTCCGCAAGCCGCACCACCCGGACCGGAGTGGCGCGTCCAAGGGTGGTAACCGGGTGGTGTTCGGCGAGTTCGGGATCCAGGCTCTCGAGCCGGCGTACGTGACCAACCGCCAGATCGAGTCGGCGCGTATCGCGATGACCCGTCACATCAAGCGTGGTGGCAAGGTCTGGATCACGATCTTCCCGGACCAGGCCCTCACCAAGAAGCCGGCCGAGACCCGGATGGGTTCCGGTAAGGGCTCACCGGAGTGGTGGGTCGCCAACGTCAAGCCGGGGCGGGTTCTCTTCGAGATGTCCTTCCCCAACGAGCAGATTGCGCGAGAGGCCATGCGTCGCGCGATCCACAAGCTCCCGATGAAGTGCCGCATTGTTACGCGCGAAGTGGGTGAATCCTGATGGCAGCGGGCGTTAAGGCGACCGAGCTGCGTGAGCTCTCCGAGGAGGAGCTGGTCACGAAGCTGCGGGAGGCCAAGGCGGAGCTGTTCAACCTCCGCGTGCAGGCCGCAACCGGGCAGCTGGACAACAACCGGCGGCTGCAGGTCATCCGTCGGGAGATCGCCCGGATCTACACGATCATGCGTGAGCGTGAGCTGGGGCTCTCGGCCGCGCCGACTGAGGTGACTGCATCATGACCGACGAGAACACCACCGCCACCGTGCGGGCTCGCCGCAAGGTCCGTGAGGGCCTCGTGGTGAGCGACAAGATGGACAAGACCGTCGTGGTCGAGGTCGAGGACCGGGTTCGGCACGCGCTGTACGGCAAGATCATGCGCCGTACCAGCAAGCTGAAGGTGCACGACGAGCAGAACGCCGCCGGCACCGGTGACCGGGTCCTGATCATGGAGACCCGGCCGCTGAGCGCCACCAAGCGTTGGCGGATCGTGGAGATCCTGGAAAAGGCCAAGTAGCGAAGGCTCGAGCTCGCCCGGCGTTGCGTCGGGCGTAGGTTCCGCCAGGCTCCGGCCGGCCGCTACGGCGGCCGGAGAACCGGCAGACATAGGAGATAGACGTGATTCAGCAGGAGTCGCGACTGCGCGTCGCCGACAACACGGGTGCTCGGGAGATCCTGTGCATCCGGGTTCTCGGTGGCTCCGGTCGGCGCTACGCGAGCATCGGCGACGTCATCGTGGCCACCGTCAAGGACGCGATCCCGGGTGCCGGTGTGAAGAAGGGCGACGTCGTCAAGGCGGTCATCGTCCGCACCGCCAAGGAGAAGCGGCGTCCGGACGGCTCGTACATCCGCTTCGACGAGAACGCCGCCGTCATCATCAAGGACGGTGGGGACCCGCGCGGTACCCGCATCTTCGGCCCGGTGGGCCGGGAGCTGCGGGACAAGCGGTTCATGAAGATCATTTCCCTCGCGCCGGAGGTGTTGTGACCGTGAAGGTCAAGAAGGGCGACACGGTCGTCGTCATCGCCGGCAAGGACAAGGGTGCCAAGGGCAAGGTCATTCAGGCCTACCCGCGGCAGGACAAGGTCCTGGTCGAGGGCGTGAACCGGGTCAAGAAGCACACCCGCATCAGCACCACCCAGCGTGGCGCCAAGACCGGCGGCATCGTCACCCAGGAGGCCCCGATCCACGTCTCGAACGTGCAGGTCCTGGACTCCGACGGCAAGCCGACCCGCGTCGGTTACCGGATCGACGACAACGGCCAGAAGGTCCGCATCGCGCGTAGCACCGGTAAGGACCTGTGATGACCACGGCTACCGAAAAGACCATGCCGCGCCTCAAGGAGCGGTACCGCAACGAGATCGTGGCCCAGCTGCGTGAGCAGCACAGCTACGGCAACCCCATGCAGGTGCCGCGGCTGGTCAAGATCGTCGTCAACATGGGTGTCGGCGAGGCTGCTCGCGACGCCAAGCTGATCGACGGCGCGGTCCGCGACCTCGCCACGATCACCGGCCAGAAGCCGCAGGTGCGGCGGGCGACCAAGTCCATCGCGCAGTTCAAGCTCCGCGAGGGCATGCCGATCGGCGCGAAGGTGACCCTTCGCGGCGACCGGATGTGGGAGTTCCTGGACCGGCTGCTGTCCATCGCGCTGCCGCGTATCCGCGACTTCCGCGGTCTGGACGGGCGCAAGCTCGACGGGCACGGCAACTACACGTTCGGTCTGACCGAGCAGTCGGTGTTCCACGAGATCGATCAGGACCGGATCGATCGCCAGCGGGGCATGGACATCACGGTGGTCACCACCGCCACGACTGACGACGAGGGCCGGGCGCTGCTCAAGCTCCTGGGCTTCCCGTTCAAGGAGAACTGAGATGGCCAAGAAGGCGCTGATCATCAAGGCGGCCGCGAAGCCGAAGTTCTCGGTTCGCGCGTACACCCGCTGCCAGCGGTGCGGGCGTCCGAAGGCGGTCTACCGCAAGTTCGGTCTCTGCCGGGTGTGCCTCCGGGAGATGGCCCACCGCGGTGAGCTGCCGGGCGTGTCCAAGGCTTCCTGGTAAGGGCGACCGCGTCCCGGCTGTCGGCCGGGAACTCCTGCACCGATTAGGTATTGCTCTTCGCCGTAGGCCCGGGGCTGATGCCCCGGGAACCCCGGCGAGAAAGGCTGACGAAATCCATGACGATGACCGACCCGATCGCAGACATGCTCACGCGTCTGCGTAACGCCAACCAGGCGTACCACGATCAGGTGAAGATGCCCTACTCCAAGATCAAGGCGAACATCGCCGAGGTCCTGAAGGCCGAGGGTTACATCGCCACCTGGTCGGTCGAGGAGCCCGAGGAGGGCGCCGTCGGCAAGCGACTGGTCGTCGAGCTGAAGTACGGCCAGAACCGGGAGCGGAGCCTGGCCGGCATCAAGCGCGTGTCCAAGCCCGGGCTCCGGGTGTACGCCAAGTCGGACGGGCTCCCGCGGGTGCTCGGCGGGCTGGGCGTGGCGATCATTTCGACGTCCCAGGGGCTGCTCACCGACCGGCAGGCCCGCAAGCGGAGTGTTGGCGGGGAAGTCCTCGCCTTCGTCTGGTAACGGGAGACAGGTAGAAATGTCGCGAATTGGACGTAAGTCGATCCCGGTACCAGCCGGCGTCGACATCACGATCGACGGGCAGACCGTCAAGGTCAAGGGCCCGAAGGGCCAGCTCCAGCACACCATCGCCGAGCCGATCACGATCGAGCGGGCCGAGGACGGGCAGCTGAGCGTCAACCGCCCGAACGACGAGCGCAAGGCCAAGGAACTGCACGGCCTGAGCCGTACGCTGGTAGCCAACATGATCGTTGGCGTGACCGAGGGCTACCGCAAGAGCCTGGAGATCGCCGGCACCGGTTACCGGGTCACCGCCAAGGGCGCGGATCTCGAGTTCGCGCTCGGGTTCTCGCACCCGGTGCTGGTTCCCGCACCGGCGGGCATCACCTTCACGGTGGAGCGGCCGACCCTGTTCCACGTGGCCGGCATCGACAAGCAGCAGGTCGGTGAGGTCGCCGCCAACATCCGGAAGATCCGCCCGCCGGAGCCCTACAAGGGCAAGGGCGTGAAGTACCAGGGCGAGGTCATCCGCCGCAAGGCTGGAAAGGCAGGTAAGAAGTGACCGCCACGCTGCTCAAGCGCCGCCGCGGCGTCGCCGCCAAGCGCGCCGTCGGGCGGGCGCGTCGGCACTTCCGGGTCCGCAAGAACGTCAGCGGTACGGCCGAGCGTCCGCGCCTGGTCGTCACCCGTTCGCTGCGGCACATGGTCGCCCAGATCGTCGACGACACCAAGGGTCACACCCTGGTGTCGGCGTCGACCCTGGACGCCTCGCTGCGCGGTGCGGAGGGCGACAAGAGCGCCCTCGCCGGCAAGGTGGGCGCGCTGCTCGCCGAGCGGGCCAAGGCCGCCGGCGTCTCCAAGGTCGTCTTCGACCGCGGTGGCAACCGGTACGCGGGGCGAGTCGCCGCGCTTGCCGACGCCGCCCGCGAAGCCGGGCTCGAGTTCTAACAACCCCGTCACGAGAGATAAGGAAGGCTGCTGATGCCAGGTCAACAGCGCCGTGGCGGCGGGTCCGGTGGCAACGAGGGTGGTCGCCGCGACAACCGCCGTG
Organism: Micromonospora sp. U21; assembly: GCF_018070045.1. Taxonomy (GTDB): domain Bacteria; phylum Actinomycetota; class Actinomycetes; order Mycobacteriales; family Micromonosporaceae; genus Micromonospora. Next base: position 96,773 of record NZ_JAGPYK010000019.1, on the reverse strand, counting down.
AGGGCGGCCGCGGAAACGCGCCCGTCGAGAAGACCCCGCACCTCGAGCGGGTCGTCGCGATCAACCGCGTCGCCAAGGTCGTGAAGGGTGGTCGTCGCTTCAGCTTCACCGCCCTGGTGATCGTTGGTGACGGCGACGGCACGGTCGGCGTGGGCTACGGAAAGGCCAAGGAGGTGCCCGCGGCGATCGCCAAGGGTGTCGAGGAGGCCAAGAAGCACTTCTTCAAGGTCCCGCGGATCGGCCAGTCGATCCCGCACCCGGTGACGGGGGAGGACGCCGCTGGTGTGGTGCTGCTCAAGCCGGCCTCCGCCGGTACGGGTGTCATCGCCGGTGGTCCGGTGCGCGCCGTGCTGGAGTGCGCCGGTATCCACGACGTGCTCTCCAAGAGCCTCGGCTCGTCGAACCCGATCAACATCGTGCACGCCACCGTGGCGGCCCTGAAGGGGCTTGAGTCCCCCGAGCAGGTCGCGGCGCGTCGTGGCCTGCCGGTGGAGGACGTCGCGCCGGCCGCCATGCTGGCGTCGCGTGCGGGGGTGGCGCACTGATGGCACGTCTGAAGGTCACCCAGGTCCGATCCGGCATCGGGACCAAGCAGAACCAGCGTGATTCGCTGCGTTCGCTCGGTCTCAAGCGGATCAACGACGTGGTGGTCAAGGAGGACCGGCCCGAGATCCGCGGCATGATCTTCACTGTGAACCACCTCGTGAAGGTCGAGGAGGTCGAGTAATGACGATCAAGGTGCACCACCTGCGCCCGGCGCCCGGTTCCAAGACCGCGAAGACCCGTGTGGGTCGCGGTGAGGGTTCCAAGGGCAAGACCGCTGGTCGCGGTACCAAGGGTTCCAAGGCCCGCAAGAACATCTCGGCGGCGTTCGAGGGTGGGCAGATGCCCATCCACATGCGCCTGCCGAAGTTGAAGGGCTTCAAGAACAAGTTCAAGGTGGTCTTCCAGGTGGTCAACCTGGACCGGCTCGCCGAGCTGTTCCCGAACGGCGGCCAGGTCGGCCCGCTGGAGCTGGTCGAGTCCGGCGCGGTCCGCAAGGGTCACCCGGTCAAGGTCCTCGGCACCGGGGACCTCGGCGGGGTGGCGCTCCAGGTGTCGGCGCACGCGTTCAGTGCGTCGGCCAAGGAGAAGATCGCCGCCGCCGGTGGCTCCGTCACCGAGCTGTAAGGAGTACGACCCATGGCGCCCGTCCAGTTGTGACCAACTGGCGGGCGCCATGGTCTGCCTGGGGCGTGTGCGCCCGGTAATATCGGAATCGGTTTATGTAGCCGGGCGCATCTGCCCGGACCGGGATGGGGCTGTTAGAGTCCCATCCCAGCCATGGATTCCGGGCGCTCGCCCGGGATCCACCCCGACCCGCCAGGGATCACCGGCGGCCCGCCTCGCGCAGGAGGAAGAAGTTGCTGTCCGCCTTTCTCAGTGCGTTCCGTACGCCTGACCTGCGCAAGAAGCTGCTGTTCACAGTAGGCATCATCGCGGTCTACCGGCTGGGTGCCACGCTCCCCAGCCCGGGCGTCTCGTACGGCAACGTGCAGAAGTGCCTCGACAGCATCCAGGGTGACACCACCGGGGTGCTGAACCTGCTCAACCTCTTCTCCGGCGGAGCGCTGCTACAGCTCTCGGTCTTCGCGCTGGGCATCATGCCCTACATCACCGCGTCGATCATCCTGCAGCTGCTGACCGTCGTGATTCCGCGTCTGGAGCAGCTCCGCAAGGAGGGCCAGGCCGGCCAGGCGAAGATCACCCAGTACACCCGCTACCTGACCCTTGGTCTCGGTGTGCTGCAGGCGTCGGCGTTCGTGGCGCTGGCCCGTTCGGGCCAGCTCTTCCAGAACCGCTGCGACGAGTTCCCGATCATCCCGCGGGGCACCGGCATCCCGGACTGGCTGACCCTGAGCATCCTGGTGATGACCATGACCGCCGGTACCGGCATGGTCATGTGGCTCGGTGAGCTGATCACCGACCGGGGCGTCGGCAACGGCATGTCCGTCCTGATCTTCACCTCGATCGCCGCGCGACTGCCCAGCGAGGGCTGGCAGATCAAGACCAGCAAGGGCTGGGACATGTTCGCCCTGGTCATCGCGCTGGTCCTGGTGGTCATCACCGCGGTCACCTTCATCGAGCAGGCGCAGCGCCGCATCCCGGTGCAGTACGCCAAGCGGATGATCGGCCGGCGGATGTACGGCGGCACGTCCACCTACATCCCGCTCAAGGTCAACCAGGCTGGTGTGATCCCGGTCATCTTCGGCTCGTCGCTGCTCTACCTGCCGCAGCTGGCCCTGCAGTTCTTCGACCAGACCGACCCGGGCAAGACCCAGGCCTGGATCCAGAACAACCTGGTCAACCCGAGCAGCCCGATCTACATCTCGGTCTACTTCCTGCTGATCATCTTCTTCACGTACTTCTACGTCTCGATCACGTTCAACCCGACCGAGGTCGCGGACAACATGAAGAAGTACGGCGGGTTCGTGCCGGGCATCCGCCCGGGCAAGCCGACGGCCGACTACCTGGACTTCATCCTCAGCCGGATCACCCTGCCGGGCGCGCTCTACCTCGGCGTGATCTCGATCCTGCCGAACTTCTTCTTCATCTGGCTGGACAACCAGCAGTACCAGAACTTCCCGTTCGGCGGCACCGCTGTGCTCATCATGGTCGGCGTCGGTCTGGAGACCGTGAAGCAGATCGAGAGCCAACTCATGCAGCGGAACTACGAAGGGTTCCTGCGGTAGATGAGACTCGTTCTGGTTGGCCCGCCGGGCGCGGGCAAGGGCACGCAGGCCGAGTTCGTCGCCGCGCACCTGTCGGTGCCCAAGATCTCGACCGGGGACATCTTCCGGTCGAACGTCACCCAGGGCACGCCACTCGGTGTCGAGGCGAAGCGGTACATGGACGCCGGCGAGCTGGTCCCGGACGAGGTCACCATCAACATGGTCCGGGACCGGCTGGCGGAGCCCGACGCCAGCGAGGGATTTCTGCTCGACGGTTTCCCGCGGACCACTCCGCAGGCCGCCGCACTGGACAAGCTCCTCGCCGACCTGGGCACCGCGCTGGATCTGGTCCTGGAGCTGGTGGTCGACGACGACGAGGTGATCCGGCGACTCTCCGGCCGGCGTACCTGCCGGGGCTGCGGCAAGATCTGGCACGTCGAGTTCGACGCCACCACCCGGCCCGGCATCTGTGACCGGTGCGGCGCCGAGCTCTTCCAGCGCGACGATGACAAGCCGGAGACCATCGCCACGCGGCTGCGCGAATACAGCGAGAAGACGGCTCCGCTGGTCGACTACTACGGTGCCCAGGGCAAGCTGGTCGGGATCGACGCCACCGGCCCGGTGGAGGACGTCACCACCCGGGCCATAGACGCGCTGCGGTCGTACGGCGGCTGAGGTCCGGCCGGGCCACGGCGGATAGAGTGCGATCAGCGGGGTACGTGCGACGTGCCCCGCTGATCGGCAACGAAAGGTAATCGCTCCATGCGTCGTCCCCAGCTGGACATCCAGCTGAAGACCCCTGACCAGATCGAGAAGATGCGGGCCGCCGGGCTGGTGGTGGCCGAGGCGCTGCGCCGGATGCGCGAGGCGGTTGCCCCCGGCGTGAGCACCGCCGACCTGGATGCCATCGCCGAGTCGACCATCCGCGAGGCGGGCGGTGTCCCGTCGTTCAAGGGCTACCACGGCTTCCCGGCGTCGATCTGCTCCTCGGTCAACGAGCAGATCGTGCACGCCATCCCCTCGCCGAAGCAGGTGCTGCGGGACGGCGATCTGATCTCCATCGACTGCGGTGCGGTGCTGAACGGGTGGCACGGCGACTCCGCGATCTCCGTCGCGGTCGGTGACGTCGATCCGGCGCTGCTCAAGATGGCCGAAGTGGCCGAGGACGCGATGTGGGCGGGCATCGCCGCCGCGGCGCGCGGCTCGGCCAGCGGCAAGGGGCGGCTCACCGACATCTCGCACGCGGTGGAGAGCGCCGTTCGCAAGGGCGGCCGGTACGGCATCGTCGACGGCTACGGCGGGCACGGCATCGGGACGGAGATGCACCAGGACCCGCACGTGCTCAACCACGGCCGGCCCGGTAAGGGCCCGCGGCTAGTCCCCGGCATGGCGCTGGCCATCGAGCCGATGATCACCATGGCCTCGCCGCGCACGGTCGAGCTGGCCGACGGCTGGACGGTGGTCACCCGGGACGGGTCGGTGGCGGCGCACGTCGAGCACTCGATGGCACTGCTGCCGGACGGCGTCTGGGTGCTCACCGCGTTCGACGGCGGCCGTGCCCGACTCGGCGACCTGGTCACCGCGCGGCAGCCGGCCGCCTCGACCGCGTCCTGACCGCCTCCGGCGCATTCCGGCCGGAGCAGGGCGTGTTTCAGAAGTGCTGGCCGGAATGGTCGACCGAAGCGGGTCAGCCCGGGGTGGATCAAGGCTGAAAGATCGGGGCCGACGCGGCTGGCGTGACGGTGGCATGCTTGCCGGCATGGACGGGCGCGACGGGATGCGAGCCGCGGACGCGGACCGTGAGGCGGTTGCCGACCGGTTGCGGGTGGCCCTCGGTGAGGGCCGACTGGACCTGCACGAGTACGACGAGCGGTTGCAGCGGGCCTATGCCGCGCGCACGTACGCGGAGCTGGACGCCCTGCTCACCGACCTGCCACCGGTGGCGCCCCCGGAGCGCTCGACGCTGGCGCCGGTCACCGCGCCGGCTGCCGGGCCGCTGGACGGCGGTGCGGGGGTCCGGCTCGCCCCGGGCAGGGACGGGGGCGTCGCCGCCCACTGGCTGGCCGAGGTGTGGCTGCCGTACCTGAAGGTGATCGCCATCGTGGTGACCATCTGGGCGGTGACCTCGCTGCTCAGCCGCGACCTGCTCTACTTCTGGCCGGCCTGGGTGGCCGGGCCGTGGGGCGCGGTGCTGGCGGTCCGCACGGTCACCGGGCTGGCCGGGGGAGAGCCCCGGCGTCAGGCGATCGAGCGCGAGCGCAGGCGGGCGAAGCGGGAACAGCGGCGCGAGTTGCGCGCCGGTGAACCGGACGAACGGGACGACCCGCGACCGGCCGGCTGACCCGCGGGGCAGGGCGGAGCCGACCGACCGGACCAACCGGCGATGCTCGGACCGAGATCATCGGGAGCCCGGACGGGGGAACGGCACCCGACACGGCGGCACGGTGGGTGGCCGGTTTGGCGACCGCCCGCAGGCCGGCGTACACTTTCTGATCGGCGCACAGCGTCCACTCCGGCATGCCCACCCTGCGCTTCGGTGGGAGCTGGAGCCGCGGCTGGCGCGGGCTTTCTGACCTTGGTCAGACACCCGTGTAAGACGTTGTGGGCCGCCCGGAGCAATCGACGTCAGGACAGCGGAGGACATGCCGAAAAAAGACGGAGCCATTGAGATCGAGGGTCGGGTCATCGAGCCCCTGCCGAACGCCATGTTCCGGGTGGAGCTCGCGAACGGCCACAAGGTGCTGGCTCACATCAGCGGCAAGATGCGGCAGCACTACATCCGCATCCTGCCGGAGGACCGGGTCGTCGTCGAACTCTCGCCGTACGACCTGACCCGCGGGCGCATCGTCTACCGCTACAAGTAGTCCTGACGGCGGCCGGGAAGTCCCGTGTCCGTCTTCGACGTCCGGTCTCGCGCTGCGCGCGTCCCCGGGCCAGATGGGAAGTAAGGCAACCGTGAAGGTCAAGCCGAGCGTCAAGAGGATCTGCAACAAGTGCCGGGTGATCCGCCGGCACGGCCGGGTCATGGTCATCTGCACCGACCCGCGCCACAAGCAGCGCCAGGGCTGATTCAGCTCACCCGGTCGGAACGCGGCCGGGTGACGTTGGCCCGGGCAGATCCCCAGCGCGACACACAACACACATGCTCGTCCCAGCCACGAGCGGTACGCGAGACGTACTCCTGCGTGGCTGACCCCCGGTCGGAGGCCGGGGCCCGCTCGGGCAGCGACCGATCCCGGTCGCCGGCGCTGACAGCGTCGGAAAGACGGGACGGCCGGTAGCGGGATGGGACGGGTCCACACCTCCGCCACACATGACGAGGAGTACGCCCGCACATGGCACGTCTAGCCGGCGTGGATCTCCCCCGCGAGAAGCGGATGGAGATCGCGCTCACCTACATCTTCGGGGTCGGTCGTACCCGCGCCCTGGAGACACTCGCCGCCACCGGCATCTCGCCGGACAAGCGCGCTCGGGACCTCACGGACGAGGAGCTCGTGCAGCTCCGCGACCACATCGAGGGCAACTACAAGGTTGAAGGCGACCTGCGCCGCGAGGTCGCCGCTGACATCCGCCGCAAGGTTGAGATCGGCGCCTACGCCGGCATCCGGCACCGCCGGGGCCTGCCCGTGCGTGGCCAGCGGACCAAGACCAATGCGCGGACCCGCAAGGGCCCGAAGCGGACCGTCGCCGGCAAGAAGAAGCCCGGCAAGAAGTAGTTCTTAACCGGATGACGGGTCGGCCGCCGCCGAGCTAGGCGAGGCCGCAACCTGATCCGGAAAGTCAACTAGGAGCGCACAGACTTATGCCACCGAAGGCTCGTGCCGGAGCCGCTGTCAAGAAGGTCCGGCGCAAGGAACGCAAGAACGTCGCCCACGGGCAGGCGCACATCAAGAGCACGTTCAACAACACCATCGTGTCCATCACGGACCCGACCGGTGCGGTCATCTCCTGGGCCTCCGCGGGCCAGGTGGGCTTCAAGGGCTCCCGTAAGTCGACTCCGTTCGCCGCGCAGCTGGCCGCTGAGGCCGCCGCGCGTCGGGCCATGGAGCACGGCATGCGCAAGGTCGACGTGTTCGTCAAGGGCCCCGGCTCCGGCCGGGAGACCGCCATCCGTTCGCTGCAGGCCGTGGGCCTCGAGGTCGGGCAGATCTCCGACGTCACCCCGCAGCCGCACAACGGGTGCCGTCCGCCGAAGCGTCGCCGGGTCTGAGAGGTAGAGAGAGATGGCTCGTTACACCGGTGCTGACTGCCGCCGTTGCCGGCGGGAGAAGATGAAGCTGTTCCTCAAGGGCAGCAAGTGCGATGGTCCGAAGTGCCCGTTCGAGTCCCGGCCGTTCCCGCCCGGGCAGCACGGCCGCGGCCGCACCAAGGAGACGGAGTACCTGCTCCAGCTCCGTGAGAAGCAGAAGGCCCGCCGCGTCTACGGCGTGCTGGAGAAGCAGTTCCGCGGTTACTACGAGGAAGCCGTTGGCAAGCAGGCCAAGACCGGTGAGGTCCTCCTGCAGATCCTCGAGTCGCGGCTCGACAACGTCGTCTACCGGGCCGGCTACGCCCACTCGCGGGACATGGCCCGCCAGCTGGTCAAGCACGGTCACTTCACGGTGAACGGCAAGAAGGTCGACATCCCGTCGTACCGCGTCAAGGAGCACGACATCATCGAGGTCCGGGGCAAGAGCAAGGAGCTCACCCCGTTCATCGTGGCGCAGGCTCAGGCGGGCTCGCGCTCGGTCCCGGCCTGGCTCGAGGCCATTCCCAGCCAGATGAAGATCCTGGTGCACTCGCTCCCGGCCCGGCAGGTCATCGACACGCAGGTCCAGGAGCAGCTGATCGTCGAGCTCTACTCCAAGTAGTCGGAGCTCGTTGCGGTGGCCCGCCCCGCGGGGCGGGCCACCGGAACAGTTTGTGTCGTGGGCGTCAAATAGCGGGCGTCCCGGAAGAGAAGAGAAAACATGCTCATCAGCCAGCGACCCTCCCTCTCCGAGGAGTCGATCAACGAGACCCGGTCGCGGTTCGCCATCGAGCCGCTGGAGCCGGGCTTCGGCTACACCCTGGGCAACTCGCTGCGGCGCACGCTGCTGTCGTCGATCCCGGGTGCGGCGGTCACCTCGATCAAGATCGACGGCGTGCTGCACGAGTTCACCACGATCCCCGGTGTCAAGGAGGACGTGGTCGAGCTCGTCATCAACATCAAGGAGCTGTGCGTCAGCTCCGAGCACGACGAGCCGGTCAGCATGTACCTGCGCAAGCAGGGCCCGGGCGACGTGACCGCGGGTGACATCCAGCCCCCGGCCGGCGTCTCGGTGCACAACCCGGATCTCAAGCTCGCCACCCTCAACGGCAAGGGCCGGCTCGACATGGAGCTGACCGTCGAGCGGGGTCGGGGCTACGTGACGGCCGCGCAGAACAAGCAGTCCGGCGCCGAGATCGGCCGGATCCCGGTCGACTCGATCTACTCGCCGGTGCTGAAGGTGACCTACCGCGTCGAGGCGACCCGCGTCGAGCAGCGCACCGACTTCGACCGGCTGATCATCGACGTCGAGACCAAGCCGTCGATGGGCCCGCGTACCGCGCTGGCCTCCGCCGGTTCGACGCTGGTGGAGCTGTTCGGTCTGGCCCGGGAGCTGGACGAGACCGCCGAGGGTATCGACATCGGGCCGTCCCCGCAGGACGCCCAGCTGGCGGCGGACCTCGCCCTGCCGATCGAGGAGCTGGACCTCACCGTCCGCTCCTACAACTGCCTCAAGCGCGAGGGCATCAACACCGTTGGTGAGCTCATCGGGCGTACCGAGGCCGACCTCCTCGACATCCGCAACTTCGGTCAGAAGTCGATCGACGAGGTCAAGATGAAGCTCGCCGGGATGGGTCTGGGGCTGAAGGACTCGGCCCCGAACTTCGACCCGGCGCACGTCGTGGACACCTTCGGCGAGGCCGACTACGACACCGACGACTACCGCGAGACCGAGCAGCTCTAGTCCGCGCTGCCGCCACAACTGAGGAGCACCAAGCATGCCCACGCCCACCAAGGGCCCCCGCCTCGGCGGCAGCCCCGCGCACGAGCGGCTGATGCTGGCCAACCTGGCCACCGCGCTGTTCCAGCACGGCAAGATCAAGACCACCGAGACGAAGGCCCGGCGGCTGCGTCCGCTGGCCGAGCAGCTCATCACCAAGGCCAAGCGCGGTGACCTGGCCGCGCGGCGGCGGGTGCTGGGCGTCGTCAAGGACAAGGACGTCGTCTACGCCCTGTTCGACCAGATCGCGCCCCGGTACGCCAACCGCCCCGGCGGTTACACCCGGATCGTGAAGACCGGTCCGCGCAAGGGTGACAACGCGCCAATGGTGGTCATCGAGCTGGTGGAGGAGCTTCAGGTCGCCGAGCCGAAGGCGAACAAGAAGACCGCCGCCCGCAAGGCCGCGCAGCAGGACAAGGTCGAGGCGCTCGCCCCGGACGAGGAGACCCCGCAGTCGGCCCCGGCCGACCAGGATTCCGAGCCGCCGGTGTCGGTGTCCGGTGACACCGACGCCGCCCGCGAGGACAGCGACGAGGCCACCGAGAACAAGGCCTGATCAAAGGGCAACTCGGGCCCGGCACCCCATCGGGGTGCCGGGCCCGACCCGTAACAGGAGGTACGAGGTGGACGAGCGGATCCGGCTGCGGCTGGATGTGTCGTACGACGGCACCGGCTTCTCCGGCTGGGCCGCCCAACCGACCCGGCGCACCGTCGCCGGGGTGCTCGTCGAGACCCTGGACCTGGTCCTCGGCGCCGGCACGGCCACCGGGTTGACCGTGGCCGGGCGGACCGACGCGGGGGTCCACGCCACCGGGCAGGTCTGCCACCTCGACCTTCCCGTCGAGGTGTGGCGGCAGCACGAGGGTCGGCTGCTGCGACGGTTGGCCCGACTGCTCCCCACCGACGTCCGGGTGCGGGAGATGACCGAGGTGCCGGCCGACTTCGACGCCCGGTTCTCGGCCACCTTCCGCCGCTACGAGTACCGGGTCACCGACGCCCGGTACGGCGCGGAGCCGCTGCGCCGGCACGAGGTGCTGGCCTGGCCGAAGCCCCTGGACCTGGCGGCGCTGAACGCCGCGGCGGCCGGCCTGGTCGGGGAGCACGACTTCGCCGCGTACTGCCGGCGCAAGGAGAACGCGACGACGCTGCGCGAGGTGACCCGGCTGGACTGGCGCCGCGACCCGGACGGCATCCTGGTCGCCACCGTGCAGGCGGACGCGTTCTGCCAGGCGATGGTGCGCAGCCTGGTGGGGGCGATGCTGGTGGCCGGGGACGGCCGCCGCCCGGTGGAGTGGCCGGGCAGCCTGCTGACCCGTCGGGAACGGTCCAGCGAGGTGACCGTGGCCCCGGCGCACGGGCTGACCCTGGTCGAGGTCGGCTACCCGGCCGATCCGACCGGGTACGCCCGCCGCGCCGACCTCACCCGCCGGCTGCGGGTCCCCGTCGAGGGCTGACCGCGCCGAGCGCCGCCTTCCGTTCGATGGTGACCGCCGCCGGCGGGTTGAGGTCAGTCGCCCGGTAGTTCGTCGTCGCCGGTGGTGCCGCTCTGGGTGCCGCTGCCCTCGGTCGGCGCTGCCGTCGGTTGCCCCGCCGTGCCGCCGTCGGCCCGCCGTTGCAGCACGCCCCGGCTGAGGTGCAGCTCGATCATGTCGAACAGGATCTCCCGGATCGTGGTGTCGCCGGACTTGACCGCCACCCCGTCCGTGCGGACCACCAACGCGTACGCCAGGTAGTGGCCGCGGACCTGCCAGCCGACCCGGGCCGGGGCGGTGGCAACCACCTCGGTGTCGTCGCCGTCCTTGCCGACCAGGCCCCGGAACCGGCCCTGCCGCTCGTCGAGCAGTTGCCGGATCCGGTCCCGGGCCCGTTCCGCGCTCACCTTGTCGGTGAGGTTGAACAGCCCGGTGGTGACCAGGTGGTCGCCGCTGGGAGCCCGCAGCGTGGCCCGGACCACCTGGTTGCAGCCGAGCCGGACCAGCAGGTCGGCCACCTCGCCGGTGGCGGCGACGGCGCAACTGCCGCTCGAGTGTGTCGTGAGCACCTGGTAGCCGGGCTGGCCGTCGGTGACCTTCAGCTCCTTGCCGGGGAAGAGTTCCTTGGCGGTGAGCGGGGCCTGGTCGGTGTCCCGGGAGTCGAGGTCCTGCCGTTCATCCGCGGGGGCTGACGCGGCGGCGTTCGGCTGGTACGTCGGGGTGGCCTCCGGCTGTGGGTCGCGGTCCACCAGCAGCGCGGCGGCGCCCAGGCCGCAGAGTGCGAGGAGGACGAGGACGGCCGCGCCGCCGATCAGCACCTGCCAGAGCCGGCCGCCGCCGCGCCGGGTGGGCGCCTCGATCGGCTCCGCCGAGCTGTAGACCTGGTCGCGGGGCGCGGCGGGTGGCGTGGCGGGCGGGATGTCTGCACGGGCCGGCGGCGGAGCGGACGACGGCAGTGCGATCTGGTTCGTCCGGCCCAGCGACGGGGTGGGGAAGCGCGACGGAGAGGGCCCGGCCGGCGGAGGCGGACCGGCACCGGGCACGGACAGGTCGGACCCGTCATCCGGGTACTCCGCGAATGCGTCCTCATCGGACTCGTACCGATACACCATGTCGCCCAGAGTAGGAGGCATTGTCCCTTTAGGGGGTAATAACAGGAAATGTAGGTGTGGGCCGTGTCGGGGCGTGCCTCGGTCGATGCGAGAATTGCCGGCGTGACCGGCGACCACTACTTCACCGCTCAGCCCGCCAGCGACGCCCCGCCGCGCGAGGTCGAGTTCTCCGTCGCCGACCGCGACTACCGGCTCGCCTCGGCCGGCGGGGTCTTCTCCGCCAGCCGCCTCGACCCGGGCACCGCCGTGCTCCTGCGCAAGGCCGAGCTGCCCACCGCCGCCACCACCGGCGACCTGCTCGACCTCGGCTGCGGGTTCGGGCCGATCACCTGCGTGCTGGCCGATCTGGCGCCGGCAAGCACCGTCTGGGCGGTCGACGTCAACGTCCGCGCCCGCGAGCTGACCACGGCCAACGCGACCCGGGTCGGCGCCGGCGAACGGGTCCGGGTCCGCCCACCGGACGACGTGCCGGCGGAGATCCGCTTCGCCCAGCTCTGGTCCAACCCGCCGATCCGGATCGGCAAGGACGGGTTGCACGACCTGCTGCTGCGCTGGCTGCCCCGGCTCGCCCCGGACGGCGTCGGCTGGCTGGTGGTCGCCCGGCACCTCGGTGGCGACTCGCTGCACCGCTGGCTCACCGACCAGAGCTGGCAGGTCGAGCGGCACGCCAGCCAGAAGGGCTTCCGGGTGCTGCGGGTCACCCGGTAATTGGATGTACCGCCCGGCCCTCGCTGGGCAGGATCCCGGCGTGGGATACGTGGACGTGGCAGCGGTCGGGCACATCCTGCCCGACGGTCGGGAACTCTTCGCCGACGTGTCGTTCCGGGTCGGGGAGGGCGGCAAGATCGCCCTGGTCGGCCCGAACGGCGCGGGTAAGACGACACTGCTGCGGATGGTCGCCGGTGACCTGCCGGTGCGTACCGGCGCTGTCGCACGGGCCGGCGGGCTGGGCGTGATGCGCCAGTTCATCGGCATGATCGGCGACGAGTCGACACTCGCCGACCTGGCGCTGTCGCTGGCCCCACCGCCGCTGCGCGAGGCCGGCCGCCGGCTCGGCGAAACCGAGGCGGCCATGCGGGCGGCCGAGGTCCGCGGCAAGTACAGCACCGCGGCCGGCAAGGCCCAGCTGGCGTACGCCGACGCGCTGGGCGCCTGGGGCGAGGCCGGCGGGTACGACGCCGAGGTGCTCTTCGACACCGTCTCGACCATCGTGCTCGACCAGCCCTGGGACGCCGTCCGGGACCGACCGGTCCGCACCCTCTCCGGTGGACAACAGAAGCGCTTCGCGCTGGAGCTGCTGCTGCGCGGCCCGGACGAGGTGCTGCTGCTCGACGAGCCGGACAACTTCCTCGACGTGCCCGGCAAGCGCTGGCTGGAGGCGCGGCTGCGCGAGTCGACCAAGTCCGTGCTCTACGTCTCGCACGACCGCGAGCTGCTGGCCCAGACCGCCGACCGGGTGGTCGCCGTGGAGGGCGGCAGCGCCTGGGTGCACCCGGGCGGCTTCGCCAGCTGGCACGAGGCGCGGGTGGCCCGGCACGCCCGCCTCGACGAGCTGCGCCGGCGCTGGGACGAGGAGCATCAGAAGCTGCGTGAGTTGATGCTGATGTACAAGCAGAAGGCGGCGTACAACGACGGGCTCGCCTCGCGGTACCAGGCCGCGCAGACCCGGCTGCGCAAGTTCGAGGAGGCCGGCCCGCCGCCCGTACCGCCGAAGGACCAGGACATCCGGATGCGGCTGACCGGCGGGCGGACCGGCAAGCGCGCGGTGGTCTGCGAGCAGCTGGAGCTGGACGGCCTGACCTACCCCTTCGACCTGGAGATCTGGTACGGCGACCGGGTGGCGGTGCTCGGGGCCAACGGCACCGGCAAGTCGCACTTCCTGCGGCTGCTGGCCCGGGGCGGCAGCGACCCCGACCCGGCCAACGGGCCGGTCGACGGGGCGGGCGCGCTCGCCCCGGTGGCGCACGACGGTATGGCCCGCCTCGGCGCCCGGGTGCGCCCGGGGCACTTCTCCCAGACCCACGACCGGCCCGAGCTGATGTCGAAGACACTGGTCGAGATCCTCTGGCGGGGCGACGAGCACCGGACCGGGATGGACCGGCACGCGGCGATGGGGGTGCTCAGCCGCTACGAGCTGGCCGGGCAGGGCGACCAGCGCTTCGGCACCCTCTCCGGCGGGCAGCAGGCCCGGTTCCTGGTGCTGCTGCTGGAGCTGTCCGGGGCGACCCTGCTGCTGCTCGACGAGCCCACCGACAACCTCGACCTGGCCAGCGCGGAGGCGTTGGAGGCGGGCCTGAACGCGTTCGAGGGGACGGTGATCGCCGTCACCCACTACCGCTGGTTCACCCGGTCCTTCGACCGGTTCGTGCTGTTCCGGGGCGACAGCGAGGTGGTGGAGACCCCGGAGCCGGTCTGGGACGTCAAGTGATCCCCGCCGATCTACCCGACCGGCTCTGCGCCGTCGACGGGGTGGCGCCGTTCAGGGGGACAGCGGGTACGTCGCCGGCTGTCTCTTCCGGGCGGTCGGCGTGCTCGCCCAGGTGCTGCACGCCCGCGCCGGACGATGGCTGATCAACGAGAAGGGCATGGTCGCGGCGACGGGCCGGCTGCCCGGCGCGCCACCGGACTTCAGCCGCCGGGCACAGGCACTGCTCGGTGCCGTCGGAGGTAGCCCCGCCGAGTTGGGTGTCACCCTCGCCGCCGCTCAGGAACTGGTCGGAGAGGTGGTCGGCTTCCGTGGGCATAGGGTGGATCTCGTGACTGAGATGACCTATCGCCGGCTGGGCGACTCCGGGCTCGTGGTGTCCGTGGTCGGCATCGGCTGCAACAACTTTGGCCGCAAGCTCGACCTCGACGGCACCCGCGCCGTGGTGGACGCCGCCCTGGACGCCGGGATCACCCTGTTCGACACCGCCGACATCTACGGCGAGCCGCAGGGCAGCTCCGAGGAACTGCTCGGGCAGGCGCTCAAGGGACGCCGGGACGACGTGGTGGTGGCCACCAAGTTCGGCATGGACATGAACGGCCTCAACGGGCCGGACTTCGGTGCCCGGGGGTCGCGGCGCTACATCGCCCGGGCCGTGGAGGCGTCGCTGCGCCGGCTCGGCACCGACCACATCGACCTGTACCAGATGCACGAGCCCGACCCGGGCACGCCGATCGACGAGACGCTCGCCGCCCTGGACGACCTGGTCCGCGACGGCAAGGTCCGTTACCTGGGCAACTCCAACTTCACCGGCTGGCAGATCGCCGACGCGGACTGGGTCGCCTCGTCCAACGGCCGGGCCCGTTTCATCAGCGCGCAGAACCACTACAGCCTGGTTGAGCGGTCGGTGGAGACCGAGGTCATCCCGGCCTGCGAGCGGTTCGGCCTCGGCATGCTGCCGTTCTTCCCGCTCGCCAACGGCCTACTCACCGGCAAGTACAAGCGCGAGGCGCAGCCGCCGGCCGGCAGTCGGCTCTCCGGCGGTGGCCGGTACGCGGAGCGACTCGCCGCGGCCGACTGGGACACCATCGAGGCGATCGAGGCGTACGCGGCCGAGCGGGGGGTGACCCTGCTCCAGGTGGCGATCGGCGGGCTGGCCGCCCAGCCGGCGGTGACCTCGGTGATCGCCGGCGCCACCACGCCCGAGCAGGTGCACGCCAACGCCGCCGCCGGCACCTGGGAGCCGTCCGAGGAGGACCTGGCCGCGCTGCGCGCCATTCTCTGAGCGCGGTGGGCATGATCCACTCGCGTTTCTTGAAGTTGGGGTGACTGTGGTCCGGGAAGCCCCGACTTCAGGGATGTCGAGTCGATCACGAGCCGACCAGACGACACGGGCCGGGCCGCTCGTCGCGGCCCGGCCCGGTCGCTGGATGGGTGCCGGAGCGCCGGTCGGTCAGCCGGTGCGGCGGCGGCCGAACAGCATGGCCACCCCCATCGCCGCGGCGACGAGCACGAGACCGGCCGCCGCGAACGGCCACCAGCCGGCATCCGCCCCGCGTGGTCTGTCCGCCGGCTTGGTCACAGCGACCGGTGCGGGCGCTGGCGGAGACTGTGCCGCCCGGGCCTGCACCGTGGCGGTGGCCTCGCTCTGAAGCGGAGCGGGGGAGTTCACCGTCACCTTCCACCTGCCGGCAGAAAGCACCGGGCCGCTGCTGTAGAAGCCCTGCCCCTCAGGTTGCGGTTCCAGCTGCGTCGGTCCGACCTTCTGCCCGTCCGGGCCGACGGCGGTGAGGGTCAACCGCACCACCTTGTCCAGCCGGCGACCATCGGCGTAGGTGGCCTGGATGGTGACCCCCTCGGCCCCGTCGCCGGCCACCGTCAGTTTGAGTTTGTCGGCCTGAGCGGCCGCCGGGGCAGCGGGAAGCAGGGTCAGTGCCAGCCCGACGACGACGGCGGCCAGCACCTTGCGGATACGCGTCACGGACGTCTCCTCACTACGGACGAGGGAGGCCCCTCCACGACGCCGGAGCGTCGGGGAGGGGCCCCGTCGGATCAGAGCTGGCGACCGGGGGCGAGCCGGGTGGCGTCGCCACCGAGCCGTCCGGCGCCCTTGACCGGCTCGCCGTCGTTCGCCCGTACCCCGGCCTTGCTGGCCGTGCCACCGAGCCGGACGATCATGGCGTCGGCGTCCCGGATCAGGACGTCCCGGATCTCCGCCTCGCCCACCAGGGTGGCGTCGGCGGCGAGCGTCCGGAACTCGGTCAGCTGCTTGACCGCCTTCTGGTCGTTGCCGGCCGCCTCGGCCTTACGGGCCGCGTCGAGCTTCGCCGTCAACTGCTTGTGCGCCTTGGCCGAGAGCCGCCCCGTCGCCTTGAACCGGTCGAGCAGGTTCTGCATGTCCCGGAAGGAGGTGGTGACGAAGAACCGGACCGTCGAGGTGGTCTTGTTGCCCGCCTTGTCGGTCGCGGTCACGGTCAGCTCGTGCAGGCCGAGCGGCAGCTCGTACATGGCCTGCAGGGTGCCGCTGGCGTACGCCCGGCCGTTCAACTGACCGACCACGGTCGCGATGCCCGAGGTGGGGTCGACGGCCTGCCAGGACACCCGGACGTCCTGGCTGTCCCCGTAGAGCTGGCCGTCGGCGATCCCGGAGACCAGCAGCGTCGGCCTGGTGCCGTCGATCCGCAGCACCGCCGACTTGAGCGTCTCGGCGTTGCCCGCCTTGTCGGTGGAGCGGAACAGCAGCTCGTGCTGCCCGTCGCCGGTCACCTCGACCGGCGTCGAGTACGGCGTCCACGCGCCGCCGTCCAGTGACCACTCCACCGTCTTGACCCCGGAACCGGCGTCGGTCGAGGTCAGCACGACGGGGATGGTCCCGTCGTGCCAGCCGTCGTCGTTCGCCGGAGCGAACGTCGCCGAGGTGACCGGCGCGGTGGTGTCGATCTTGACCGCGACGGTCTTCGTCGACTCCACGTTGCCCGCCTCGTCGGTCGAGCGGAACCGCAGCTCGTGCTCGCCGTCCCCGCTGACCGCCACCGGAGCGGTGTAGTCCGTCCAGGTGGTGGCCCCGTCCAGCTGGTACGCCGTGCCGGCCAACCCGCTGCCGCCGGCCTCGTCGGCAGCGGTGAGGGTGACCGTCACCGGCCCGGTGTACCACCCGTCGGTCGGGGTGCCCGAGACCGCCGCCGTGGTGACCGGCGCGGTCTCGTCGGCCACCTCGGTGCTCAACCGGAAGTAGTCGAACGCGGCGGTCTTCGAGGCGGTCTGGTTGGCGCCGAGGGTGAACAGCCCGACCTTCGGGGTGGCCCCGACCGCGCTGTTGGTGAGCGTCGTCAACGCGGTCCAGGTCGTCCCGTCAGCCGAGTACGACGCGGTGAAGGTGTCGCCGCTGCGGGCCAGCCGCAGATGCCACACCGCACTGGTCAGGTTGCCGGCCTCCGGCTGCGGGTTCTGGACCGCCCCACCGATCTCGCTGCGGAACTCGATCCGCCGCGTCACCGGCTGGCCGGCCTGGTTGTCCGCGATGTAGTCGAACTTCAGGTAGTTGTCGTCGTCCGCCTGCACGATCAGGCCGGCCTGCTGGTACTGCTCGTCCAGCAGGCTGCCGTCGACCTTCGTCTCCAGGGTCCAGTCGCCCGACGGCGCGGTCTGGAGGATGAAGTTCTTCGGCCCGGTGTTGTCGGCGCCGTAGATGTCACCGTTGGGCACGTCGACCCGCAGCGCGCCACCGGTGACCCGGTAACCGTTCGGGTCCTCCCGCAGGATCGCGTTCCACCGGCACTTGTCCAGCGTGTCGCCGGTGAACTCGTCCGACGGTACGACCGGCCGGGCCGGGGCGTCCGGCGTGATCTGGAACCAGTCGAAGCTGGCGTCCACCACCGGCGCCTCGGTGCCGCCGTTGAGCGCGAAGAGCCCGATCCGCGGGTTGGTGATGCCGTCGAGCGCGGCCGACCGGCCGACCGGGGTGAAGGTCTGCCCGTCGGCCGAGACGGCCGCGGTCAGGTTCGTCCCGTCGCTGGTGATCCGCAGGTGCACGGTGTCACCCGCCGGTGCGGCGGTGCTGTCGGCGGCCTCGTTGCGCGGCGTGCCGGCCGTCTCCCGGATGAACTCCACCCGCCGGCTGCCGTTGTACAGCAGGTCCAGCTTCGCGTAGTTGTCGTCGTCGCCGTACACCAGCAGGCCGGCCTGCTGGTAGTTGGCCGTCACCGGCAGGGTGAACCGGGTGGTCGCCTGCCAGGCCCCGGTCGGAGCCGGCTGGAGCACCAGGTTGCTGGCGTCGTTGCGGGCGCCGTAGAGGTCGCCCACCGCGGTGGGCAGCCGCAGCGCGCCGCCGGAGACCGAATAGAGCTGGTTCTCCCGCACCACGCTGGACCATCGGCCCTTGTCGAGGCTGGTGCCGTTGAAGTCGTCCGAGCGCGCCCCCAGGCAGGACGTGTTCGGCGCGTCCACCCGCACCGGCACCGTGGCGTACGACTTCGCGCCCTTGCTGTCCGTCACCGTCAGGGTGGCGGTGAAGGTGCCCGGGCTGGTGTAGGTGTGGCTGGCGTCCAGGGTGGTCGCCGTGCCGCCGTCACCGAAGTCCCAGGCGTACGTCAGCGGGGTGTTTCCCTCGGCGTCGGTGGCCGTGCCGTCGAAGGTGACGGTGACCGGCGCGGTGCCGCTGGCCGGGTTGGCGGTGGCGCTGACCACCGGCGGCGCGTTCTCGGTGACGCCGCGGCCGAGGAAGTCCATCCAGTTGACGTTGAACAGCGACCCCGCGCCGCCGTTCGGGTCCCGGGCCACGAAGTACAGCGTGCCGCTCGTGGCGCCGGTCACCGGCGCGGTCACGTCCGTGTACGTCTGCCACCCGCCGGTGCCCGGCACGGTGGCCGTGGCGACCACCGGTCCGTCCACCGCGCCGGCACGGACCTCGACCCGACCACCGGCGACGGCCGAGGCGGCCCGGAATCGGATGTCGGTGACATTGGTCAGGTTCGCCGGGGCGAGTGACCACCAGTCGCCGTCCTCGATGAACCCGATGTTCTGGCCACCGCCGGCGCTGTCGCCGCCGGTCTCCCGCTGCACGCCGGCGTCTCCGCCGCCGGTGCTCACCGGCGCCCGCCCGGTGGCCGTGAAGTACTCGGCCTGCTTGCGCTTGGGCTGCAACTGCTCGATCGCCCGACCGGTGAGCGGGCCGGCCCCGCCAGCGCCGCCCTCGTCGGTGTAGGTGGCCTCGAAGACCGCGAAGACGTTCGCCTCGGCGCCGTGCCCGGAGGCGAGCGACGTCTGGACGGTGCCGGTGCAGCCGGTGTGCTGCTCCAGCGGGTGGGCGTGCTCGTCGTGACCGAGCAGCACCTGGAGCTGCACCTGGTCGCAGTCGATCTGCCCGTCCTCCGGGTCGGTGACCGTGACGGTGTAGCGGACCTGGTCACCCCAGTCGAAGAAGCCGCCGTCCGGCGGGAACTCGATGGTCACCGTCGGCGCGGTGTTGCCCACGGTGACCGGCACGTTGGCCACCGCGGTGCGCCCCTTCGGGTTGGTGACGGTGAGCTGGGCGGTGAAGCTGCCCGCCGTGGCGTAGGTGTGCGTCGGGTTGGCCTCGGTGGAGGTCTGCCCGTCGCCGAAGGCCCAGGCGTAGGTGAGCGTGCCACCGTCCGGGTCCCGCGAGCCGGCGCTGGAGAAGGTGACCGTCAACGGCGCGGGCCCCGACGTCGGGGTGGCCGCCGCCGCCGCGATCGGTGCGCGGTCACCGGCGATGTAGTCGATCCGGTAGACGCCGGAGTTGTCGTTGTTGCCGCCGAAGCCGCTGCCCCACTCGATCAGGTAGAGGGCGCCGTCCGGGCCGAACTCGAAGTCCATCGGCCGGATCATGCTCATCCCGGTGAGCAGCTGGTTGATGTCCACCAACGACCTGCCGTCGACGGTCACCTGCATGGTGTACATCTTCGACTGGTTCCACTCGCCGAGCAGCGCCTTGCCGTCGTAGTACGCCGGCCACTTCCGGTCGGAGGCGAGGTCGGCGTCGTACCGGTAGACCGGGCCACCCATCGGGGCACCGCCGCCGCCGATCTCCGGGTACCGCGCGTCACCGGCGTAGCCGTAGTCGACGGTCGCCGGGACGACCGGCGGGAGGCTGGTCAGGCCGGTGTTGTTGGGTGAGTTGTTCACCGGAGCCGCGCAGTCGAACTTCGCCCCGCTCGGGCCGGACGGGAACGTGTAGTCGTTGTACGCCTCGTTCGTCCCGGTGCAGTACGGCCAGCCGTAGTTGCCGGGGGTGACGATGTTCCACTCGACCAGGCCCCGGGGACCCCGGTTCGGGTTGTCCGCGTTGGCGTCCGGCCCGTAGTCGGCGACGTACAGGGTGTTGGTGCCCGGGTCGGTGCCGATCCGGAACGGGTTGCGGAAGCCCATCGCGTAGATCTCGGGACGGGTCTTCTCGGTGCCCGGCGCGAAGAGGTTGCCCGCCGGGACGGTGTACGTCCCGTCGTCCTCCGGGTGGATCCGGATCACCTTGCCGCGCAGGTCGTTGGTGTTGCCGGAGGTGCGCTGCGCGTCGAAGTCCTGGCGTCCCGGCCGCTCGTCGATGGGCGTGTACGCGCTCGACTCGAACGGGTTGGTGTTGTCACCGGTGGCCAGGTAGAGGTTGCCGTCGCCGTCGAACGCCATGCTGCCGCCGGCGTGGCAGCAGGTGTTGCGCTGGGTGTCGACCCGCAGCACCTGCTTCTCGCTGGCCGGGTCGATGGTGTCGCCGGTCACCGTGAACCGGGACAGCAGGTTGCGCGCGACGCCGTCGTTCGGGGCGTGGTAGAGGTAGACCCACTTGTTGGTGGCGAAGTCCGGGTCGAGCCGGATGCCGATGAGGCCGTCCTCGTTGCCGGTGAAGACATCCAGGTCGACGGCGGTGACGGTGCTGCCGGTGTCCGGCTTCACGATCTGCACCCGGCCGTCGCGCTCGATGTAGAAGACCCGCCCGTCCGGGGCGATGTCCAGCTCCATCGGGTTGCTGGTGTTGCTGTCCAGGGCGACCTTCTCGAAGCTCGCGGTCTTCGAGGCGCCGCAGTCGGCGTCCGCCACGCCGGCGGCGGTCCGGATGCCGCCGAGCAGGTGGTTGAGAAACTCCGGCTCGGCGTACGACTCCCGGGTGTGCCCGCCCCCGGTGTACCAGGAACGGCCGCCGTCGAAGTCCTGGCACCAGGCGATCGGGTGGTCGGCGCCCATCGCGCCCGCGCCGGGGGTGTAGCTCTTCTCGTCCAGGGTGGCCAGCACGTGCACGTCCGGCCGCGGGTTGGTCTGGTAGTTGTACCACTCGTCGAACCGGGACCAGCGGTCCGGCAGTTCGGCGGTGGACGGGTGGGCGTGGTCCTCCACCTTGACCGTGGCCTGCTGGTTCGCCGGGTGGTTGGCGAAGTACGCGCCCACCAGGTCGCCGTACCAGGCCCAGCTGTACTCGGTGTCCGAGGCGGCGTGGATGCCGACGTAACCGCCGCCCGCCCGCACGTAACGCTCGAACGCCGCCTGCTGCTCGGCGTCCAGGACGTCGCCCGTGGTGGAGAGCCAGATCACCGCCTTGTACTTCGCCAGATTGGCGTCGGTGAACGCGCCACCGTCTTCGGAACTGTCCACGGTGAATCCGTTGGCCGCGCCGAGTTGTTGGATGGCGGCGAGACCGGTGGGAATGGAGTCGTGCCGGAAGCCGGCCGTCTTGGAGAACACCAGGACGGAGAAGGGCTCGTCGGCGGCCTTCGCCGCCTTCGGCACCACCTGGGTGACCGGGGCGGCGGCTTGCGCCTCCCGCGGGGGGACCTGCGCGGCTGCGGGTGCCGCCTGCGCGGGCAGACCGAAGAGGGTGGTCGAGGCCAGGGCCAGGGAGATCAGGGTCGCGGTGATGGGTACGCGGGCACGACGAGAATGGTGCACGCCGCCTCCTATGTCGCGGTGGACAGGGATCGCGGGGGCCGGCTCGCCGAAGACCGTCCCAGATGGAGCCGGTGGGGATGCCGTGCCAGGGCCTCCACGCCAGCATTTTGTCGAATCGCTGAACAAATTAATTCGGTTGGATCAATGTCCGGCAAGATGCCGACGGGTAACGGTTCTGCAACGGGGGGCGACATTCCGAACAGGACCGCATGAAGCGCCCAGCGGATCTCGCCGAGCGGAGGGGTTCTCGCCCGTCGGTCGCCGCCTTGGCACGCGGCCGGATCTGTCGTACGGTGACACGCAAGTAACCCACGGGAGCCCGGTGTACCGGGCTGAGAGGGGGGCTGACAGCCCCCGACCGTCGAACCTGATCCGGGTAATGCCGGCGCAGGGAGGAGCGTTGCCGTGCCTTTCCTTGGGCGACTGCATCTGATCACCGACACCCGACGCGGGCGGGACCCACTCACCGTGGTCCGGGCCGCCCTCACCGCGGCCCGCGCCGACCTGGTGGTGCAGGTCCGGGTCGAGGACTCCGCCACCGACCGCGAGGCGCACGACCTGGCCCGCCGGGTGCTCGCGCTCTGCGCGCCGTACGGGGCGACGTGCCTGGTCAACGACCGGCTGCACGTGGCGCTGGCGGTGGGCGCCGCCGGTGGGCACGTCGGTGCCGACGACCTGCCCGTCGCCGCCGCCCGCCGGGTGCTCGGCCCCACCGGCGTACTCGGGGCCACCGCCCGGGCCCCGGAGACGGCGATCCAGGCGGTCGCCGCGGGGGCCAGCTACCTGGGCGTCGGGCCGTGCCACGCCACCAGCACAAAGTCCGGGTTGCCGGACCCGATCGGCCCGCCGGGGGTACGCGCGGTCAGCGGCGCGGTCGACGTCCCGGTCATCGCGATCGGTGGGGTGAACGCCGCGCGGGTGCCGGCGCTGCGGGCCGCCGGGGCGTACGGGGTGGCGGTGGTCGGGGCTATCTCCGCCGCCGCCGACCCGGCCCGGGCCACCGCCGAGCTGCTTGGGGCCCTGACGTGTTGACAGGGGGCCCTTCCACTACAGAATCCGTTAACAAGGTGCCCTTCCTTGCAGACGTGGCGGTGGTGGGGGCGGGGCCGATCGGGTTGGCGATCGCCTGGCGGTGCGCCCTCCGCGGGCTTCGGGTGGTGGTGCACGATCCGGCACCCGGCTCGGGGGCGTCGGCCGTGGCCGCCGGAATGCTCTCCCCGGTGGCCGAGGCGTACTTCGGTGAGCGGCACCTGACCGGACTGCTGCTGGCGTCCGCCGCCCGCTGGCCCGCGTTCGCGGACGAGCTGACCGAGGCGAGCGGCGCCGATCTGGGCTACCGGACCGAGGGCACCCTGATGGTCGGGCTGACCGCAGACGACCTGGCCGAGGCCCGCCGGCTCTGGGCGTACCAGCAGGGGCTGGGTCTGCCGGTCACCCCGCTGCGCCCCACCGAGCTACGCGACCAGGAGCCGGCGCTCGCGCCGCGGGTGCGCGGCGGTGCCCTCGCGCCCACCGACCACCAGGTCGACCCACGGTTGCTGGTGCCGGCGCTGCGCACGGCCGCGCAGCGGGCCGGCGCGGTGCTCGTCCCGCAGGCGGTCGGTCATCTCTCCGAGGTGGACGCACGGGTCACCGTGGTCACCGCAGGCTGCGGCGCCGCCGCCCTCACCGGCCTGCCCGTGCGGCCGGTGAAGGGCCAGATCCTCCGGCTGCGCGCGCCCGGTGGCGCCGCGCCGGGCTTCCGGCACGTGATCCGCGGGTACGCCGACGGCGAGCAGGTCTACGTGGTGCCCCGCGCTGACGGGGAGGTGGTGCTCGGCGCGACGGTCGAGGAGCGGTCGGACACCACGGTCACCGCCGGTGCGGTGCTGCGACTGCTCCGTGCCGGCGTCGACCTGCTGCCCGAGCTCGCCGAGTACGACCTGGTCGAGACGGTCGCCGGGCTGCGCCCGGGCACCCCGGACAACGCGCCGATCCTCGGGCCGCTGCCCGACCGGCCGGATGTGCTGGCCGCCACCGGGCACCACCGGCACGGCATCGTGCTCACCCCGGTCACCGCCGACCTGATCACCGACCTGGTCACCACCGGCATGGCCGACCCGCTGCTCACGCCCTTCGATCCCGGCCGGTTCGTCGCTGCCGCCCCGGATCCGAGCAGCGCGGCCGGTCCCGGCGCCGACGGATCCGGCGAAAAAGGTGGTGGCCGGGTGGCCGGTCCTGGTCCTGACGGGTCGGCCGGGCACGGCACCGGATGGCGGGCCGCGCCCGGTGCGGCCGATGTCGGTGGAGCCGATCGGACGACGGAGGAGGACCGGTGGAGCTGACGGTGAACGGGACTGGACGCAGCGTCCCCGGTGGCGCGTCGGTGGCCGACCTGGTCAGCGACATCGCCCCGCAGCAGCGCGGGGTGGCGGTCGCGGTCAACGGCGAGGTGGTGCCCCGGACCAGCTGGTCGACCACGGCGCTGCGCGACGGCGACCGGGTCGAGGTGCTCACCGCGGCGCAGGGCGGGTGAGGGGCGTGCCGTTCGAACTGGGTGGGGCGACGTTCACCTCACGGCTGATCCTCGGCACCGGCGGCGCCGCGAACCTGCACGTGCTGGAGCAGGCGATCCGGGCGTCCGGCACCGAGCTGGTCACTCTGGCGCTGCGCCGGGTGGACACCGCGCCGGGCTCCGCCGGTGGGCTGCTGGAGCTGCTGGACCGGTGCGGGGTGCGGCTGCTGCCGAACACCGCCGGCTGCCACACCGCGACCGAGGCGGTGAAGGTGGCCCGGCTGGCCAGGGACGCGTTCGACACCGACTGGATCAAGCTGGAGGTGATCGGTGACGAGCGGACCCTGCTGCCCGACGGGGTCGAGCTGCTCCGCGCCGCCGAGGAACTGGTCGCCGACGGCTTCACCGTGCTGCCGTACACCAGTGACGACCCGGTGCTCGCCCGCCGGCTGGCCGACGTGGGCTGCGCCGCGGTGATGCCGGCCGGCGCGCCGATCGGCTCGGGGCTCGGCATCGGCAACCCGCACCACATCCGGCTGATCCGGCAGACCGTGGACGTGCCGGTGATCCTGGACGCCGGCATCGGCACCGCCTCCGACGCGGCGCTGGCGATGGAGCTCGGCTGCGACGCGGTGCTGCTGGCCAGCGCGGTCACCCGGGCAGCCGACCCGGTCGCGATGGCGACCGCGATGCGGTACGCGGTCGAGGCCGGTCGGCTGGCCGCCGGCGCAGGCCGGATAGCCCGCCGCTTCCACGCCCTCCCGTCCACCCCCGACGAGGGAAGACCCGACCTGTGACCCCGCCGTCCGGGGTTGTCCTGTTGACCGATCGACTGGTCGCGCGGGGTGGGCTCGACCGGGTGGTGGCCGCAGCCGTGGCCGGGGGAGTGCGCTGGGTGGTGTTGCGGGAGAAGGACCTGCCCCGCGCCGACCGCGCCGCCCTCGCCGCCGACCTGCGCGCGATCCTCGCCGGGGTCGACGGGACCCTCATCGTGGCCGGCCCCGACGCGCTCGGCGGCGACGCCGTGCACCTGCCCGCCGCCGGCCCGTACCCGCCGCCAACCCACGGCCTGGTCGGCCGCTCCTGCCACCACCAACCCGAGCTGAACCGCCTGACCACCGAGCACTACGCCACCATCTCCCCGGTCTGGCCCACAAAAACAAAGCCGGGCTACGGCCCACCCCTGGGCATTGCGGGGCTGCGCAGCTTGATCCGCGCCAGTCCGGTGCCACTGCTGGCGCTAGGCGGAGTGGAGACCCCAGACCAGGTAACCGCCTGCGTCCAAGCCGGAGCCACCGGGGTGGCGGTGCTGGGCGCACTCATGCGAGCAGAAGACCCCACCGAAACAGCCGCCACCCTGACCAGCGCTTATGTCGAGGCGGTCACCCCCAAGCTCGCCGCCCCCAACCGCAACCAAGGAAAGAAAATGACCCCGCGAACACTGCTGACCATCGCCGGCTCCGACTCCGGCGGCGGCGCCGGCATCCAGGCCGATCTCAAGGTCTTCGCAGCGCTCGGCGCGTACGGCACCAGCGTCCTCACCGCGATCACCGCGCAGAACACCCGGGGCGTCGACGCCGTCCTGCCGCTGCCCCCGCGCACGGTCACCGAACAGCTGGACAGCGTGCTCGCCGACTTCACGGTCTGCGCGGTCAAGACCGGGATGCTCGGCAATCCCGCTGTCGCCGACGCCGTGGCCGAGGCCGCCCGGGACGGCCGGCTGCCCCAGCTTGTCGTCGACCCGGTGCTGGTCGCCACCAGCGGCCACCGGCTCGGCGTGGTGGGTGCGGTCGAGCGGCTCCTCCCGTACGCCAGGGTGGCGACGCCGAACTGCGCGGAGGCCGCCGCCATCACCGGGCGCCCGGTGGACGACGTCGCCGGGATGGTCTCGGCCGCCGAGGCCCTCGCGGCGGGCGGTCCGGAGTACGTGGTGGTCACCGGCGGCGACCTGGACGGGGGCGAGGCGGTCGACGTGCTGCACGGCGGCGGCAGCAGCACCCTGTTGCGCGCGCCTCGGGTGGACACCCGGCACACCCACGGCACCGGGTGCTCGTTCTCGGCGGCGATCGCCGTGCGGCTCGCGCTGGGCGATCCGGTGCCGGCGGCGGTCGGGGTCGCCAAGGAGTACGTGCTCCGCGCACTGACCGGAGCGCGGGGTTGGGAGCTGGGCGCGGGCCGCGGACCGCTGGATCACTTCGGCTGGTCCGCTTGATCACCAGGGAGGCTGTCATGCAGGCACGAGGCAAGGTGTACGTCGAGGGGTCGCGGCCGGATGTCCGGGTGCCGTTCGCCGAGGTGGCGTTGACCGGTGACCATCCGCCGGTGCGGCTCTACGACACGTCCGGTCCCGGCTCGGACCCGGAGGTGGGGCTGCCGCCGCTGCGCGGGCCGTGGATCGCCGAACGGGGTGACGTCGCCCCGGCGCGGGGCGCGGGTACGCCGCTGGCCGGGGTGGCCGGGCGCCGGCCGACCCAGCTCGCCTACGCGCGGGCCGGCGTGGTGACGCCGGAGATGGAGTTCGTGGCGATCCGGGAGAACGTCGACCCGGAGCTCGTCCGGGCCGAGATCGCCGCCGGTCGGGCGGTGCTGCCGCTCAACGTCAACCACCCGGAGTGCGAGCCGGCGATCATCGGCAAGGCGTTCCTGGTCAAGGTCAACGCCAACATCGGCACCTCGGCGGTCAGCTCGTCCGTCGCCGAGGAGGTGGAGAAGCTGACCTGGGCCACCCGCTGGGGTGCGGACACGGTGATGGACCTGTCCACCGGCAAGCGGATCCACGAGACCCGCGAGGCGATCGTGCGGAACTCGCCGGTGCCGATCGGCACTGTGCCGATCTACCAGGCGCTGGAGAAGGTCGGCGGCGACCCGGTGAAGCTGAGCTGGGAGGTGTTCCGGGACACCGTGATCGAGCAGGCCGAGCAGGGCGTGGACTACATGACGGTGCACGCCGGGGTGCTGCTGCCGTACGTGCCGCTGGCGGTGGACCGGGTGACCGGGATCGTGTCCCGGGGCGGCTCCATCATGGCGGCCTGGTGCCTGGCGCACCACGAGGAGAACTTCCTCTACACCAACTTCGCCGAGCTGTGTTCGCTGCTCGCGAAGTACGACGTGACGTTCTCCCTCGGCGACGGGCTGCGCCCCGGCTCGATCGCCGACGCCAACGACGAGGCGCAGTTCGCCGAGCTGCGCACCCTCGGTGAGCTGACGAAGGTCGCCTGGGAGCACGACGTCCAGGTGATGATCGAGGGCCCGGGCCACGTGCCGATGCACAAGATCAAGGAGAACGTGGACCTCCAGCAGGAGTGGTGCCACGAGGCGCCCTTCTACACGCTCGGCCCGCTGACCACCGACATCGCGCCGGCGTACGACCACATCACCTCGGCGATCGGCGCCGCGATGATCGGCATGTTCGGCACCGCGATGCTCTGCTACGTCACTCCGAAGGAGCATCTCGGCCTGCCGGACCGCGACGACGTCAAGGCGGGCGTGATCGCGTACAAGATCGCGGCACACGCGGCGGATCTGGCCAAGGGGCACCCCGGCGCGCAGGCGTGGGACGACGCGCTGTCCAAGGCGCGGTTCGAGTTCCGCTGGGAGGACCAGTTCAACCTGTCGCTGGACCCGGAGACGGCGCGCTCGTACCACGACGCCACGCTGCCCGCCGAGCCGGCGAAGACGGCGCACTTCTGCTCGATGTGCGGCCCGAAGTTCTGCTCCATGAAGATCACGCAGGAGCTCAAGGAGTACGCGGCCCGGGGCATGAAGGACAAGTCGGAGGAGTTCGTCTCCGGCGGCGGCCGGGTCTACCTCCCGCTGGCCTGATCCGCCTGCCCTGCGCCGGCCTACCCGTGCGCGGGTGAGCCAGCGCAGGGCTGCGGATCAGTCGCGGTGGTGTCGCCCGGTGGAGCGCAGCGAGCGGCGACCGTTCTCCTGCTCCGGTTCGTTGTCCGCCACCGGCTTGCTCAGGCCGGAGACCCAGTCGACGAACTCCTCGTCCTGTGCAGGCAGCGGCTCGGTCGCATCCGACGCGGTCTGGCTCTCCTCCTCGGCGCGGGACCGGTTGCGGCGGAACAGGCCGCCGAGCCGTCCCCGGCGGGAGGGCTGCTCCGCGTCGTTCCCAGCAGCCGGTGCGGCCGGTACGGCTTCGGCGCTCGCCGGACCGCCGGTATCGGTGCCGGCCTCGGTGCCAACGGGGGTCTGCTCCGGCACCAGCGGAGCGGTCGGGCCGGCCGGTCCCGGCGGGGCGGCCGGGCCAGCCTCGGCGGCCGGGTCCGGCGTGCCGGCCGCCCGTCGCCATCGGGTGGCCGCTCGGGCCGATGCGCTGCGCGGGCCGGTCGGTGTGGCGGGGCCGGTCGGGCTCGATGATCCGGTGGAAGATGCCGGGTCGTCGGCCGTGGGCGAGTCGGTCGACGCCGGCCGCGCGGCGCCCGTCGAGCTCCGCTGCGGCTCTGCCGCCCCCTCGCGGCGTGCGGTGGTGAAGGCGTCCCAGGTGCTGGCCCGGCTCAGGTCCGGCAGGGGTGCCCGGTGCCGGGGGCGGGGTGTCCGCTCGGTCGGCTCCTCCGGACCGGTCGGGGCGTCCGATGCGGTCGGCTCCGGGTCACCGGCCTGTGCGGGTGCCGTCCACGCCGGGGTGACCGGCCAGGCCGGCGCGGCCGGCGTCCAGCGATCCGCCTCCGGGGCGGCGGCTGCCGCCACCCCGAACAGAGGCCCGGCGGGACCACCCGCGGTAGCGGGGCGCTCGGTGTCGGTGGTCCGGTCGGTCCCGGGCGCGACGGCCGTTGCGGAATCGGCAGCCGGCTCGGCCGCTGCCGGTTCGGTGGTGGCGGCGGGGGTCGCCGCAGGCGTGCTGGGTCCCCGACCGGGCCCGGCACCCGGGGCGTCCTTGCCCTGGCGGGATCCGTCGGTGGCCGTACCGGACCCGGTGCCGTCGGTGACCTTGGCGGGCCGGGTGGTCCTTCTGGCGCGTCCGGCCGTCTTGGACCTGGCCGGGTCGGCGGCGGCCTCCGGGCCGGACGGCGTCGCGCCGTCGACCAGGTCCGTGGTCGTGACGGCCGGGGCCGACTTCGGCTTGCGGGTCCGGCGCGGCTTGGGCGCTGGCGCGTCGGCCGGGCCGTTACCGGCCGCGCCCGCGCTCTCGCTGGTCGTTTCCGCGCTGGTCGTTTCCGCGCTGGTCGTTTCCGCGCTGGTCGTGGCCGCGCTCTTGCTCGCCGTGCCCGCGCTCCCCGTCGCCGTGCTCGCGCTGGTCGCGGTGGCCGTGCCGTCGTTGGTCGGGCCGATGCTCGCGGCGTCTCCGCCGGTCGGCTGGGCCGTCCCCGTCGTGGCCGTCGCCGCGGTGCTGGTCGAGCCCTCGTCGCCCGGGCCGCCCGTCGGAACGGCGGGGTCGACGCCGGTCCGGAGGGAGTCGCTCGGGCCGGTGCCGTCGGTGGTGGCCGCCCGGGTCGGCTCGGCGGGACCGGCCACGTCGGCGGCGGACCTGCGGGTGCCGCGTACCGGCCGGGCGGCATCGGCCGGCCCGGTCTCGCGGTGGTCGACGCCGACCGGACCGTCCTGGGCCGGCCCGCTGGTGCTCGGCCCGCCCGTGGCGGCGGTCGTCGCGGGGTCACCTGGGTCGTCGGTGTGGTGGCGGGAGCGGCCGGCCGGTCGGGGCACGGGGGTGCCGGTCGGGTGGGCGGGCACCGGGCCGTGCTGGCCGATCCCCGAGGCCGCCGGCCAGTCCCAGTGGGCCGGGACGGTGCGGACGGCACCGGTGCCATCGGCGGTCCGCAGGTCGTGCCCCGCGCCGATGCTGTCGGCGGCGCGCGGGTCGTGCCCGGCGCTGGTGCCGGCCAGGTCCGAGCCGGTGGGCTTGGCGCTGGTGCCGGCCAGGTCCGCGCCGGTGGGCTCGGCGGCGTCCCGGTCGTCCGCCGAGTTCGCCGGGTCGGCGCCGGGTAGGGCCGGTCCGGTGGGCAACGGGCGCAGGATGTCGCTGGGCTCGATCGCCCGTGGACCGGCGGTGCGGGCACGCACCGGCCAGCGCAGCAGGGCCGCGGCAGCCGCGCCGAGCGCGCCGGCGAGGATCGCGATCAGCGCGCCGTAGTAGGGGGTGGTCTGGTAGCGGTCCACCGCGTCGCCGGGGCCGGCGGTCAGGTAGGCGAACGCCACCAGCACCGGGCCGGCCACCCCGGTGGCCCCGCTGACCAGTGGGACCTGGCCCCGCCAGCGGGCCAGCCCGGCGGTCGCCGCACCGGCCAGCAGCGCCGTGAGGGGCAGCAGCACCAGCGCCAGCCGTTGTGCCGCGCCGTCGTCCAGCCAGCTCGGCTCGAGGACGCCGAGCCGGACCGTGGGCAGCGGGCCGACCGTACCGAGCGACGGCAGGACGGAGATCAGTGCCAGCACCCAGATCGCGCCGGCCACCGCCGCCATGTTCCAGCCCAGCTCGGGCCGGAGCAGTACGGCGGTCGCCGCGCCAGCCCCGATCACCGCGCCGAGCACGGCGCAGATGCCGACCGCCCAGACCGGGTCTACGGAGATCAGTTCGGCTGCCCGGGCGGGCTGCATGCAGAGTGGGGCGACGACGGTGGCGCCGAGCGCGGCCGCGGCGCCGATGGCCAACTGCCGGCCGGTGCTGGCCGGCACAGCGTCCCGGCGGGCCAGGCGTCCGGTCAGGACGGCACCGGCAACGGCGGCGTTCGCGGCGAACCAGCCCACCCAGACGAGCTGGGCCGGCCACTGATTGACGGTCGTGCCGGTGAAGGCGCCGGTGAGCCGGACGATGCCGAATCCGTACGCGACGCCGAGCTGGCCGGCTCCGGCCAGCACGCTCACCCCGAGCGCCGTGAGCAGCAGTCTGCCCCAGGTCCGAAAGGCCATGTCCGGCACGTTACGCACCTGGTACACCCGATCGCCACCGGCGCGCCGCGCGGCGCGCCGGCCCGCTCCCGGCGCGTCTACTTGAGTTCGACCAGCCGAGCCAGGTACGTCGTATCCCCGACATTGGTGAGCATGTGTACCGCTCCCGGGTCCCGGTAGACGACTCCGGCGGTGGGTTCGTCGGCGTCGATCCGGGTGCCGTCGACCGTCTGCACGACGTTCTTCGCGCCCTCGATCGCCACCACCAGGTAGGGGTGGTCGTGCCGGTGCAGCGGCTGCCGCTCGCCCGGTTCGAGCCGGATGTGCCAGACCCGGACCCGGTCGTTCTCGTACACGATCTCCTGGCCCACCGGCCCGAGTTCGGTCCCGTCGAACACGTCGGTCATCGTTCTCCGTCCAGTTGCGGAAGCACCTCGGCGGCGATCAGCTCGAGGTGGTCGAGGTCAGCGAAATCGATCAGGCGAAGGTGCACCCGGGTGGCGCCAACCGCGGCGAACTCGCCGATCCGCTGCACGAGCTGCGCGGGCGAGCCGACCACCGGGTCCTCCGGAGGCAGCGCGCTCTTCTCGTGCAGTGGCGCGGCCCGTCGCTGCGCCTCCGCGTCGGTCCGTCCGATGGCCACCACGATCCCGGCGGAGAGCACCAGCGGCGCCCGCCCGGACTCCGTCCGGCCGCTGCGGTCGCACGCCTCGCGCACCCGGTCGTACGCCTTGGCGGTCTCCGCCACGGACTTGAACGGCATGTTGAACTCATCGGCGTACCGGGCGGCCAGCTCGGGGGTGCGCTTGGGGCCGCGCCCGCCCACGATGATCGGCGGCCCGGGCACCTGCGCCGGCTTGGGCAGGGCCGGCGCGTCCACCAGCCGGTAGTGGTCGCCGGCGTAGCTGTACGTCGCGCCCGGCGGCGTCCGCCACAGCCCGGTGATCACCTCGAGCTGCTCGGCCAGCCGGTCGAAGCGTTCGCCGACCGCCGGGAACGGGATGCCGTACGAGGTGTGCTCGCGCTCGTACCAGCCGGCGCCGATGCCCAGCTCGACCCGGCCGCCGCTCATCTGGTCGACCTGCGCGACCATCACCGCCAGCGGGCCGGGAAGCCGGAAGGTGGCCGACGTGACCAGGGTGCCGAGCCGGATCCGCTCGGTCTCCCGGGCCAGCGCGGCGAGGGTCAGCCAGGCGTCCGTCGGGCCGGGCAGGCCCGGGTCGGTGCCCATCGACTGGTAGTGGTCGGCGCGGAGGAAGCCCTCGAAGCCGCCCGCCTCGACCATCCGCGCGAACCGGAGCTGGTCGTCGTAGCTGGCGCCCCGGTGCGGCTCGGTGAAGACCGACACCCGCATGCTCATCGTCCCTCCGCGCCGGCCGCGGCCGGCTGGTCGCGTTCCATCAACAGCTCATGCAGGTCGGCGCTGACGCGTGCGACGTCGGCGAGGTGGGCGTTGCGGCCCAGGGTGCGGGGCCGGGGGATGGTCACGTCGACGATCTTGCGGATCCGACCGGGGCGGGGGCTCAGCACGACCACCCGGTCGGCGAGCAGCACCGCCTCGTCGATCGAGTGGGTGACGAAGACGATGGTCGGCTTGTTCTCCATGTGCACCCGCTGGAGTTCGCCGGAGAGTTCCTCGCGGGTGAGCGCGTCCAGCGCGGAGAACGGCTCGTCCATCAGCATCACCCGGGGGTCGCCGATCAGCGACCGGCACAGCGACACGCGCTGCTGCATGCCACCGGACAGCTCGTGCGGCAGGCGCTTCTCGAAGCCGGCCAGCCCGGCCACGTCGAGCAGCTGCCGGGCGCGCTCGCGGTGCTTCGCGCGGCTCCAGCCGAAGATCTCCGCGGGCAGGAGCACGTTGTCCAGGACGGTGCGCCAGGGCAGCAGCGCCGGCTTCTGGAACAGCATGGCGATGTCCCGGCGGGGCCGGGTGATGGGCGTACCGGCCACGGTGATCTCGCCGGCGGTCAGCGGGAGCAGCCCGGCCACCAGCCGCAGCAGGGTGGACTTGCCGCAGCCGGAGCGGCCGAGCACGGCGACGAACTCGCCCTCGGCGACGTCGAGGTCGATGCCCCGCAGCGCCTCCACCCGGCCGGATCGGCCCTCGAAGGTACGGGACACCCCGGACAGTCGGATCATCTCCGGCGGACCTCCGCTGAGTGGACGGTCAGGAATCCGGCAAAGGCTAGCCCGGTCGTCTCCTAAACGCACCGTCCGGGGTGGTCGTCAGGTTGTTTCCGTTCCGCAACCCGATACGCCTGGCGTCGCAAAGGTGGGTTTCTCGTACGCTGTGCCCGCGAAGAGTCCCCTCACGATGGCGGTGCCCGGCTTCCACCCCTCCCGCCGGTTCCGCCGCGACAACCCCCTCCGGTGGCCCGCCGGCCCCGGTCGGAAAGGACATGGTGCACTGATGAGAAGGCTGACCCGTACGGTCGCTACGGCCGCGCTGGCCACTGCCCTCGCCCTTGTCTCCGCCTGCAGCAGCGGGTCGGACTCGTCCGACGACGCCAAGGGTGGCAACGGCGCGGCGCTGGAGAAGGTGACCTACCTCACCTCGTTCGGCAACTTCGGCCGTGACTCCTACGCCTGGGTGGCGAAGGAGAAGGGCTTCTTCAAGGAAGCTGGCTTCGACGTCGAGATCAAGGCCGGGCAGGGCACCGGTGGTGTGATCCAGACCGTCGTCGGCGGCCAGGCCGACTTCGGGCCGATCGACCTCACCGGCGGTCTGCTCCAGCTCGGCAACGGCCAGGCGCGGGACTTCGTCGCGGTGGCCGCGATCCAGCAGCGCACGATGGCCGGCATCGCCACCGTCGAGGGCAAGAACATCGCCTCCCCGAAGGACCTGGAGGGCAAGAAGCTCGCCGACACCCCCGGGTCCGTGGTCCGCAACCTGTTCCCGACGTACGCCCGGCTCGCCGGAGTGGACGCCAGCAAGGTGACCTGGGTCAACGGTGAGGCGCAGGCGCTGATCGGCACCCTGGCCTCCGGGTCGGTGGACGGCATCGGTCAGTTCGTCGTCGGCCAGCCGACCATCGAGGCGGTGGCCAAGAAGAAGGCCGTCATGCTGCCGTACAGCAACGTGATGCAGGACCTCTACGGCAACGTGCTGATCACCTCCTCGAAGATCGCCAAGGAGAAGCCCGAGATGGTGAAGCGGTTCACCGAGGCGCTGCTCAAGGGCCTGGAGTACAGCCTGGCGAACTCCAAGGAGGCCGCCGAGATCCTGAAGAAGAACGTGGACGCCACCAACCCGGCGTCCGCCTCCGCCGAGCTGGAGCTGATGGCCGCGTACGTGCGTTCCGGCAACTCCGGTACCGCCATCGGCACGCTGGACAGCGGCCGGGTCGCCAAGAGCATCGCGATCCTGCAGGGTGCTGGCGCGCTGAAGCAGAACATCACCCCCGAGCAGATCATCGACTTCAGCCTCGCGCCGAAGGCCTGATCGTCCGGTCGTCACCAGGGGGTACGTCCCGCCGACTCCGGTGGGGCGTACCCCCGTCGCTCGTCGGCCCCGTGGGGGCCGTGGCCTATCGAGGAGGACAAGATGACCGACGTCCGGTCAGCGGAGCCGGTGGCGGAGGTGCCCGCACCCCCGGGTGCCGGCACCGGGGCGGGGCGAGCGGGGCGGGGCGCCGGCCTGCGTACCGGGGCCGGAGCGGCGCTGTTGCCCGTGGCCGGCCTCCTGGTGGCCCTGGCGGCCTGGTGGCTGATCGCCAAGCTGGAGCTGGTCCACCCGGCCGCCCTGCCACCGCCGGGCGACGTGCTCACCGCATTCGTCGACAAGCCGGCCCGGATGCTGGAGCACACCTGGGACACCCTGTTGGAGATCGTGATCGGCTTCGCCCTGTCGGCGGCCGCCGGTGTCCTGATCGGACTCTCCCTGGCCAGCTCCCGCACCGTGGAGCGGATGTTCACCCCGCTGCTGGTCGCCGTCAACGCGGTGCCCAAGATCACGCTGGGTCCGCTGCTGGTGGTCGCGCTCGGTTGGGGTCAGAAGCCCATCCTGACCATGGTGTTCCTGCTCTGCTTCTTTCCGATCGTGCTCTCCACCGCGACCGGGCTGACCACGACCCCGGCCGACCTGGCCGAGCTGGTCCGCTCCTGGAACGCCTCCCGCTGGCAGGCGTTCCGCAAGGTGCGCTTCCCGGCCGCGCTGCCGCAGATCTTCGTCGGGCTCAAGGTGGCCATGCCGCTGGCCGCGATCGGCGCGGTGATCGGTGAGTTCCAGGCCGGCGAGAGCGGCCTGGGCTACGTCATCCTCCAGTACGCCGGCGTCGGCGACACCGCCACCGCCTGGGCGGCGATCATGCTGGTGGCACTGGTGAGCATCCTGCTTTACTCGGCGCTGGTGCTGGTCGAGCGGATCGCCCTGCCCTGGGTCCGGGAGACCACCAGCAGCCGCTGACCAGAGCAAAGACAAGATCTATCCC
The DNA here is from genome assembly GCF_018070045.1 of Micromonospora sp. U21. Taxonomy (GTDB): domain Bacteria; phylum Actinomycetota; class Actinomycetes; order Mycobacteriales; family Micromonosporaceae; genus Micromonospora. The sequence goes on along the minus strand of NZ_JAGPYK010000019.1, from coordinate 61,397 downwards.
AGACGAAGGGCCGGCCCCCAACCAGGAGGCCGGCCCATTGCGTTGACCGTGACGCGCGGGAGTGTGGCCTACCGTGCCCGGCGGAGGGATCAAGCCTGACCGCCCGGAGCCGGGCACGGTAGGCGACACCCCACCCCGAGCACGACGACCAGGCGGACGAGCAGAACATGCGGCCCGCCGCGTCTACCCCGCCAACCGCCACCGTCCGTTACGGGCAACCAGCGTGGTGAGCGCCTGCGGCATCAGCCCGGAGTGGTTGTCCGGCGTCATCCGGATCGGGCCGGAGAGCCCGTCCATCTGGGACGTCTCCAGCACGTCCCGGATGCCGTCCCGGTCCACCTGCCCCGCCGGGCCGCCGGCACGCAGCTCGGCGTCCGCGATGAGCTGGACCGCGTCGGCGGCGAAGGACGAGGACCCGTTGTACCCGCCGAAGCGCGCGGTGTAGTCCTGGAACCATTGCCGCCGGGCCGCCTTCGCCGGCGTCGTGGCGATCACGTCGTCGATCACCATGGTCTGGGTGAAGATCAGCGTGGCCCGTTCGGTGGCCCGTGCCGCCGCGTCGAGGAAGAGGTCGCCGGCCGCTCCCGGGTCGAAGAAGAGCGACCCGCGGAAGGTGGTCTGCTGGGCGCTGGTGGCGGCCAGCGTCGCCTGCTCCGGCGGGGTCCAGATGACCAGCGCGTCGGGCTTCAGTTTGGCCAGCCGCCCGACCTGCTGGGCGACCTCGGTGTCGGTGGTCTTCACCGACTCCTCACCGACCGGCTTGATCGTGGTCTTGGCCAGTTCCCTGCGGAGCGCGACCGCGCCCTCCCGACCGTAGTCGTCGTCGCTGTAGAGCAGGCCCACCTTGCGGACGTTCTTGCGACGCAGTTCGGTGGTGAGTGCCGCGGCGCTGTCCACGGCGTTCGGGCCCAGCTTGAACACGTATCGCCGTTCCGCGACCGGGTTGGCGATCGCCCCGGAAGCGGCGAGCGCAATGGTGGGAATCCGCTTCTCGTTGATGGTCCCGACCGCGCCGACCGCGCATTCGTTGCAGCCACCCATGATGATGGCGCTGACCCGGGAATCACTGCTGAAGTCGGCGATGTTGCGCAACGACTCCGCAGCGTCGGAACGGTTGTCCTTCCACTTCAGTTCGATCTTCCGGCCGTTCAGCGAGCCGGAGGAGTTCAACTGCTCGACCTTGAGTTCCAGGGCCCGTTGGTATGCCCGGCCGACCGGGGCGGCGGCGCCGGAGAGTTCGAGGTCAGCGGCGATCACGATCGGACTCGTGTCCTGCTCCGCCCCGCCGAACTGACAGCCGGTGAGCGTGGTGGCCACTACGGCCGATGCGAGCGCCGCGATGGTCGCGGAGCGGATGGGGCTCAACTCAGTCCTCCAGGTGCGGGCGCGGGCGCTGCCCGGTCACCGCCGCTAATCCGTCCTCAGTGGAGGACGGGATCTCGTCTGCCGTACGGTGTGCGCGAAGCCTGCAAAACCTTGCCAATGGCCGGCGCTGTGGTCAAGCGCGGACGCGGGTCGCATTTTCGGGACGGCCATCCCACATGCTGGGGTAACGCAATGTTTGCAAAAGCTCACTTTGCATACACGCGCGACCACTCTGGAGTTACATGCCCTGTTCAGGGGCTTGCGGAAATGAAGGTATCAGTTGACCGGATCACGGGTTGCGTGCCGTCCGACCGTTTCCTACCCCACTGCGGCTTCCCAAACAGGACCTTCTCTGATGAAATCGCGGCCGTGCCGCGCGTGGTCCCCTCCGCTGGCGGCACGGTTCGGCGGGTCAGGCGGGGAAGAAACGACGGAGGCGATGTCGTGAGCACCGGACCGACGACCCTGCCCGCGCTCGGCGACACCGCTCGGCCCACGCGTCGACGGTTGCCGAGACTGCGCGACGCCCGGATCCGGTCCAAGCTGGCGCTGATCCTGGTCGTCCCGGTGGCGGCGGTGATCGCGCTGGCCACGGTCCGGCTGATCTCGGTGGGCGAGGGCGCCTTCGACGCCACCCGGGCCCGGTCGCTCACCGCACTCTCCATCGACGTCAGCGCGCTGACCCAGGACCTCCAGGTCGAGCGGATGGCCGCGGCGGCCTACCTGGCCGCTCCACAGCAGCCCGCCGACACGTACAACCTGCGGGTCCGCCAGACGCAGCAGCGGGTGGACGAGTACCGCGCCGAGCGGGGCCGGATCGGCGAGGTGCCGGCGGCCCTGCGGGACCGGCTGGCCGCGATCGACGAGCATCTGGCCACGTTGGACGGCACCCGCCAGGAGGTGCTCGACCGCCGGCAGATGGCCGTCGCCGAGGCGGTGCTGCGCTACGGCGTCATCCTCACCGATCTGGTCGCCTACGGTGACGGGCTGGCCCAGCTGCCTGGCGAGGAGAGCCTGTCGGACAGCCGCCGGGCGGTCGCCGCGTTCGCCCGGGCCAAGGCGTCCGTCGCCGAGGAGGAGGCGGTCGCCTTCACCGCGCTCAGCGCCGGTCAGCTCGACGAGGAACAGTTCTCCTCCTTCGTCGCCACGCTGACCAGCCAGCAGGAGGCCCTGGTCGCCTTCTCACTCGCCGCCGACCCGGTGCAGCGCGCCCTGGTCAACAGCACCGTCTCCGGTGACGCCGTCGGCCTGGCCGACCGGGTGGCCACCGACATCACCCGCTCGGTGGGGCAACAACCACTGGTCACCGCGCAGGACGCCACCGCCTCCATCGGCGCGGTCAACGACCTGATGCGCTGGGCCGAGACCCAACTCCAGAACCGCCTGCTCGAGCAGGCCGACGAGGCGCGCTCGAACGTCATCCGGCAGGCCGTGGTCGAGTCGGTGCTGGTGCTGCTGACGCTGATCATCGCCGTGTCGCTGGCCGTGGTGCTGGCCCGCTCGCTGAACCACTCGCTGCGCCGGCTGCGCGAGGGCGCGCTCTCGGTGGCCAACCACGACCTGCCGGACGCGGTGCGGCGGCTGCAGAACATGGGCAGCGTGGGCGACGGCGGGGTGGACGAGATCGTCCGCCAGGTCCGGGACCCGATCCAGCTCACCAACCGCGACGAGGTCGGTCAGGTCGCGTCGGCCTTCAACGTCGTACACCGGGAGGCGGTGCGAGTCGCCGCCGAGCAGGCCGCGCTGCGCACCAGCGTCTCGGCGATGTTCCTCAACCTGGCCCGCCGCAGTCAGACCCTGGTCGACCGGATGATCGGCGAGCTGGACGCGATCGAGCGCGGCGAGGAGGACCCGAAGCGGCTGGCGCAGCTCTTCGAGCTGGACCACCTGGCCACCCGGATGCGCCGCAACGACGAGAACCTGCTGGTCCTGGCCGGCGCCGACTCCGCCGTACCGCGCCGTGACGACGCCCTGGTGGTGGACGTCCTGCGCGCCGCCCAGTCCGAGGTCGAGCTGTACAACCGCATCGAGTTCGGCACCGTGGACACCGACATCTCGGTGGCCGCGCACGCGGTCAACGACGTCGTGCGGCTCGTCGCCGAACTGCTCGACAACGCCACCCGGTTCTCGCCACCGAACACCACGGTGGTCGCCGACGGTCGCCGGATCCGCGACTACGTGCTGATCCAGATTGAGGACCGTGGGCTCGGCCTCAGCGACGAGCAGCTCGACTCGCTCAACCGGCGGCTGGCCGCGCCGCCGAGCGTCGACGTCGCCGCGTTCCGGCTGATGGGTCTGGCCGTGGTGAGCCGGCTCGCCTCCCGCTACGGCATCCGGGTGGAGTTGCGCCGCAACATGGAGGGCGGCACTGTTGCCCAGGTGACGCTGCCCGCCGCAACCGTGGTGCTGCCCGCCAACCGGGGCCGCGAGCAGGTGCTGACCCGGCCACGCCAGCCGATGGCGGTCGAGCAGACGCCGCTCACCCCGGTCGGTCACGCCGAGCCGTTCGCCGGCGCCGCCACCTCGGCGGCGACGCTGCCCGACCAGTGGCGGACCAGCACGCCGGCGCCGGCGACCTGGCCGTCCCCGCTGGACGCCCGGAACACCGCCCCGGCCGTGCAGGCCGGTGGCTTCAGCGGAGCGCACGCGACGGTGCCGCCCGCCTCGGCCCCGGCCGCCCCGGTCCCGCCGGCCCGGACTCCGTTCACGGGCGGGGGTGCCTCGGTGGGCAGCCCGACCGTGGCCTACCCGACCGTCGGCCCGCTGCCCCGGCGCGGTGCGGACGCCGCCGACGCGCGGAGTGCCGCGGTGCTGCCGGTCGGGCCGGTCGCCGGCCCCGGTGCGGTCGCACCACCGGCCACCCCGCCGGCGCCGGCCGCGCCGGTCACCAACCGGCCCGACTTCCCCGCCGAGGCACCGATCTTCCGGGAGATGGAGGCGGTCTGGTTCCGGTCGCACGGCGACGACGCGACCGCGATCTTCACCCGGCCGAAGTTCGACTCGCCGCCACCGGCCGCCGGCGCCGGTCCGGCCGATGCCGGCCCGCGCCCGGGCGGCGGTCACCCGACGGCCACTGCCGCCGCGTCCGCGCCGGCGGCGACGCCGGCCCGACCGCCACTGCCGACCCGTACCCCGGGCGGTTCCGCCGCCGACGGCATCGGAACGCCGGGTACCGCGAGCACCGGTGGGCTCGGCGCCGCGACACCGCCGCCGCCGCCGCCGCCGTCGTGCAACCCGCCGCCGGCCTCCCGGCCCGCGCCGGCGACGCCCGCCGCCCCGGGCGCGCCCGCCGCTCCGGCGGTGGACCCGAACGCCTGGCGGACGGCGGCGGACGAGGGCTGGTCCCGGGCCAGCCGGGCGGCCGAGCCGGCCGCCGCTGGTACCACCCGCTCGGGGCTTCCCAAGCGGGTGCCGCAGGCGCAGCTCGTGCCGGGCGGCATCGAACCGAAGGGCGGCCGGGACCGCAGCCGGCGGACCCCCGATGAAGTACGCGGCCTGTTGTCGGCCTACCACCGTGGCGTGCAGCGCGGACGGACGGCCGGGACGGACCTGAACAGCACCTCGACCAAGGAGAGCCGATGAACAGGCCAGCTGCCATGCAGGACATGGGTTGGCTGCTCACCAACTTCGCCGACAGCGTGGCGGGTATCGCCCACGTGGTGGCGGTGTCCGCCGACGGGCTGCTGCTCGCCTCCTCCCGGGACCTCCCGGGAGACCGGGCGGACCAGCTCGCCGCGATCACCTCTGGCGTGGTGAGCCTGACCGAGGGCGCGGCCCGCATGTTCAGCGCGGGCGGGGTGTTGCAGACCGTCATCGAGATGGACAGCGGATACCTCTTCCTCATGTCGATCAGTGACGGCTCGTCGATGGCCGTGCTGGCCGCGCGCAGCTGCGACGTGGGCCAGGTGGGCTACGAGATGGCGCTGCTGGTCGAGCGGGTGGGTGCCGCGCTGGTGCCGCTGCCGCGCGACGCGGTGCGCTCGTAGCGACGAGACGACGGCGTGCCGACCGCACGCCGGACCAGGGAGGGGAGGCGGTGTGGACCGGCTCCACGGGGGACGAGGAGGTGATCCGGGATGGACCAACGACGCGCTGACCCGCGCGGCGAACTGGTGCGTCCCTATGCGGTCACCCGTGGTCGTACCGAACCCCGGCAGGACATCGCCCTCGAGGCGGTCCTCACGGCTTCTCCCACCCAGGTCGCCGAGTCCCGCTTCGCCGGGCATGACAAGCACCGAATCGCCACGGTCTGTGAAGGCCGGGCACAGTCGCTGGCGGAAATCGCCGCGTACACCCGGATGCCGCTCGGCGTCGCCCGGGTACTGGTCGCCGACATGGTGGCCGAGAGCCTGCTGACGTTACACACTGCTGCTCCCGCCGAGGGGTTCGAGGAGCGGATGGAACTGCTTGGAAGGGTGCTAAGTGGACTTCGCAGGCTATGACCCCGCCGGGGGGCGGCAGAGCCCGGGAATCGTCTCCGCGAAGATCGTCGTCGCGGGCGGCTTCGGCGTCGGTAAGACGACGCTGGTCGGGTCGATCTCCGAGATCACACCGCTGACCACCGAGGCGGTGATGACCGCGGCCGGTGTCGGCATCGACGACCCGTCCAAGGTGCCGGGCAAGGAGACCACCACGGTCGCCATGGACTTCGGCCGTATCACCATGGCTCAGGACCTGATCCTGTACCTCTTCGGCACACCTGGCCAGACCCGGTTCTGGTTCATGTGGGACGAGATCATCCGGGGGGCGGTGGGTGCTGCCGTGCTGGTGGACACCCGCCGGATCACGGACGCCTTCGCCCCCCTGGACTACTTCGAGAACCGCAACCTGCCGTACGTGGTGGCGCTGAACCGGTTCGACGGCGCTCCCCAGTACGAGCTGGAGGAGGTCCGCGAGGCGCTGGCCATCTCGCCGCAGGTGCCGCTGGTGATGACCGACGCCCGGCACCGGGAGTCGGTCAAGCAGGTGCTGGTGACGGTGGTCGAGCACGCCATGCTCCGGCTCCAGGCCGAGCACGGCCGGGGTTCCCCCACGCCGGTCGGCTGATCCGTCGCGGCCCGCGGCCGGCACACCCCGGCCGGCGGGGGGCCGCGACGCGTCAGTCGACCCGGAGCCGGTAGCCGCGCTTGACCACGGTCTGCACCACGTGGGGAGCGCGCAGGCCGGCCCGGAGTCGGGCCACGGCCATCTCCACCGCGTGCTCGTCCGCGCCCCGGGGCAGGGTCCGCAGCAGCGACGTGCGGGACAGCACCCGACCGGGGGACTGGGCCAGCGCACGCAGCACCGCCATCGGGGCGGGGGCGAGCGGGCGCAGCTCACCGTCGATCACCGCGGCGTGCCCACGCAGGGTGAGCAGGTGCCCGCCGGCCTTGAACGTCGTCGTCCGGCGGGGCAGTTCGTCGACGATGGTCCGCACCAGCGCGCCGAGCCGGGCCCGGCTGGGCGCGCTGACCGGCACCCCGAGCCGCAGCAGCGGCTCGGCGGTCACCGCGCCGACGCAGCTGGCCAGCACGTCGCCACGGAACGCGGACAGCACCGCGTCGGTACGGTCCCCGGCCGCCCGCAGCAGCGCCACGGCCGCCGGTGCCGAGGTGAACGTCACCGCGTCCACCAGCCGGCCGGCGATCAGGTCGATCAGCCGGTGCAGCGGCGCCGGGTCGGTCGGCGGCGCCCAGCGGTAGACCGGCACCTCGATCACCGTGGCCCCGGCCGCCTCCAGCGCGAGCGTGCAGTCCGGCTGCCGCTCGCCGTGCAGCTGCATGGCGATCACCTGCCCAGCCACCCCGCGCCGCCGCAGGTGGTCGACCACCTCGTCGCAGCTCTCCGAGGCGGGTGACCACTGGTCGTGCAGGCCGGCGGCCCGGATCGCGCCGCGCGCCTTCGGGCCTCGGGCCACCACGTACGACCCGGCCAGCACCGAGCGCAGTGGCTCGGCCAGCCCCCAGCCCTCGGCCGCCTCCAGCCACCCGCGCATGCCGATGCCGGTGTTGGCCATCAGGATGTCCGGCGGCCGGTTCAGGCAGGCGCGGGTCGCCTCGCGCAGCTCGGTGTCGTCGGACAACGGCACGATCCGCAGTGCCGGGGCGAGAACCACCCGGGCACCCCGCCGCTCGAGCAGCGTGGCCAACTCGTCGCGCCGCCGGTCGGCGGTCACCCCGATGGTGAAGCCGGCCAGTTCCTCCCGCATCAGGCCTCCTGCCGCAGCCGCACCTCGACCAGCCCGTCCCGGCAGCGCACGTCGTGCCGGGCCACGGCCACTCCGGGCAGGTCGAGGCAGCGCCCGGTGCGCAGGTCGTACACCTGCTTGTGCAGCGGCGAGGCGACGGTCGGCACCGCGCCGCGGCTGCCCACGATGCCGCGGGACAGCACGTACGCGCCGCTGACCGGGTCCTGGTTGTCGATGGCGAACAGCCCGTCCGCGGTCCGGAAGAGTGCCACCTGCACGCCGTCGACCAGGGCGGCGACGCCCCGGTCGGGCTCCAGCCGGTCGACCCGGCAGACCCGGGTCCAGGTCAGCGTGGCGGTCCCGCTCATCGCCGCACCTCCGGCAGGCCCAGCGCCACCGGCTGCCGCCGTCGGCCGGCCTCGGCCGGTTCCCGTTCCCGACCGCGCCGCCGCTCTTCGTTCGGAGCGGTAAGCGCCGGCACCGGTTGGCCCCGCTCCAGGGCGAAGGTGATCGACGGGTCGGGCACGTCCGGGGCGTTGACGAAGGAGGTGAACCGGCGCAGCCGCTCCGGGTCGTTCAACACGTCCCGCCACTCGTCCGAATACGACGCGACGTGCCGGGCCATCGCCGTGTCGAGGTCGGCGCAGAGCCCCAGCGAGTCGTCGACGATGACCGACCGCAGGTGGTCGAGGCCGCCGTCCATCGCCTCGATCCAGCCGGCGGTGCGTTGCAGCCGGTCGGCGGTGCGGACGTAGTACATCAGGAATCTGTCGATCAGCGTAACCAGCGCTTCTGTGGACAGGTCAGAGGCGAACAGGTCGGCGTGCCGGGGCCGGAAACCGCCGTTGCCGCCGACGTACAGGTTCCAGCCGGTCTCGGTGGCGATGACGCCGAAGTCCTTGCTGCGCGCCTCGGCGCACTCCCGGGCGCAGCCGGAGACCGCCGACTTGATCTTGTGCGGTGCGCGTAGCCCCCGGTAACGCAGCTCCAGCGCGACGGCCAGCCCCACCGAGTCCTGCACCCCGTACCGGCACCAGGTCTCGCCGACACAGGACTTCACCGTGCGCAGCGCCTTGCCGTACGCGTGGCCCGACTCGAAGCCGGCATCCACCAGCCGCCGCCAGATCTGCGGCAACTGCTCCACCCGGGCTCCGAACAGGTCGATCCGCTGGCCACCGGTGATCTTCGTGTAGAGCTTGAAGTCCCGGGCGACCTCGCCGATGACGATCAGCTTCTCCGGGGTGATTTCACCGCCGGGAACCCGGGGGACCACCGAGTAGCTACCGTCGCGTTGCAGGTTGGCCAGGAAGTGGTCGTTGGTGTCCTGTAGCGACGCCTGCTCACCGTCGAGCACGTGCCCCGCGCCCAACGAGGCGAGGATCGACGCCACCACGGGCTTGCAGATGTCGCAGCCGCGCCCCCGGCCGTGTTCGGCGACCAGCCGGGAGAAGGTGCGGATGCGGCGTACCCGGACGATCTCGAACAGCTCGCGCCGGCTGGCGTCGAAGTGCTCGCAGAGCGCGGTGGACTGCGCCACGCCGGCCGCGTCCAGGAGCTGCTTCAGCATCGGCACGCAGGAGCCGCAGCTGGTGCCGGCCCTGGTGCACGCCTTCAACGCCGGCACGTCCGCGCAGCCACCGGCGATGGCGGCGTCCACGTCGCTCCGGGTCACCGCGTTGCAGGAGCAGACCTGGGCAGCGGCGGGCAGCGCGCCGGCGTCCGCGCCACCGTCCGGCGCGAGCAGCGCCAGCGGGGCGGCCGGCAACGGGCCACCCACGCTGGCCCGCAGCGTCGGGTACGCGCTGGCGTCACCGACCAGCACCCCGCCGAGCAGGGTGCGCGCGTCGTCGGAGAGGACCAGCTTGGCGTAGACCCGGGTGGCCGGGTCGGTGAACGTGACATCCAGGCAGCCCGGGGTCGCGCCGTGCGCGTCGCCGAACGAGGCCACGTCGACGCCGAGCAGTTTCAGCTTGGTGGCGGTGTCCGCGCCCGGGAAGGTCGCCGTACCGCCGAGCAACCGGTCGGCCACCACCTCGGCCGTCGCGTACCCCGGGGCGACCAGGCCGTGGCAGGTGCCGTCGACCGCCGCGCACTCGCCGACCGCCCAGATCCGCTCGTCGGCGCTGCGGCAGGTCGCGTCGACCAGCACCCCGCCGCGCGGGCCCAGCGGCAGGCCAGCGGTCCGCGCCAGTTCGTCCCGGGGCCGGATGCCGGCGGCCACCACCACCAGCTCGGCGTCCACGGTGCGGCCGTCGGAGAGTTCCAGGGCGGCGACCGCGCCGTCCGGACCGGGCCGGATCGCGGTGGTGGCCACCCCGAGGTGGGTCCGCACGCCCAGCTCCTCGACGTAGCGGCGGAGCATCGCACCGCCGGCCGGGTCCACCTGCACCGGCATCAGCCGGGGTGCGAACTCGACCACGTCGGTGCTCAGGCCGAGCAGCCGCAGGGCGTTCGCCGCCTCCAGCCCCAGCAGCCCGCCGCCGATCACCGCCCCGGCCCGCCGGCCCCGCGCGTACGCCCGGATCGCCGCCAGGTCGTCCAGGGTGCGGTAGACGAAGACTCCGGGCAGCTCCGCGCCGGGCACCGGCGGCACGAACGGGTACGACCCGGTGGCCAGCACCAGCGCGTCGTACCGGTGTTCGCCGTTGGCCGTGCTGACCACCCGACGGTCGCGGTCGATCACGGTGGCCGGCTCGCCGAGGCGCAGCCGCACCCCGTCGTGCGGGGTGTGCAGGTTCAGCGCGTCCGCGTCCACGCCGTCGAAGAACGCCGAGAGCCGCACCCGGTCGTACGCCGGTCGGCTCTCCTCGGCGAGCACCGTCACCCGCCACCGCCCGTGCGGGTCGCGGGCCCGCAGCGCGTCCACGAAGCGCTGCCCGACCATGCCGTTGCCGATGACGATCAGATCGCCGCCGTTCATCGCGTCACCTCCACCGAATCCGCCTGCGAGAGCCAGTCGACGATGCCGGCGACGGCGTCCCGGCAGCCGCCGCAGCCCGTGCCGGCCCGGGTCGCCGCCAGCACGGCGTCGACGCTCCGGGCGCCGGAGCGCCAGCAGCTCACCAGGGCGCCCTTGGTCACGGTGTTGCACTGGCAGACCGTGGCCGAGTCCGGCATCAGCGCCGGAGAGGCGGCCGGCGCCGTGCCGGCGGTGCCAGAGGCGCGGCCCAGCAGCAGGGACCGCCGGTCGGTCGGAACCGGCTGGCCCCGGTCGAAGAGCTGGATCACCGTGCCGATCGACGGGTTGTCGCCGAGCAGGATGGCGCCGGTCAGCCGCTCGTCGCGGATGCGCAGCCGCGCGTACGTGCCCCGGGCCGGGTCGGTGAAGGTCAGCTCCTCGTCCGGACCGTCGCCGGTGGCGTCGCCCATCGCGGCCAGGTCGATCCCGGCCGCCTTGAGCCGGGTCACCGCCGGCCGGGGCCGGTAACGGGCCAGCGGTTCGGCGCCGCTGAGCACCTCGGCCAGCACCCGTGCCTGGGCCCAGGCGGGGGCGACCAGCCCGGTGAGTGCGCCGTCGTGCTCGGCGCAGTCGCCGATCGCCGAGATCCGCCGGTCACTGGTGCTCAGCCGGTCGTCCACCACCACGCCGCGACGCACGGTCAGGCCGGCTTCGGCGGCGAGCGTGGTGTCGGGGCGTACCCCGCAGGAGAGCACCAGCAGGTCGGCGTGGAGCGACCGGCCGTCGGCCAGTTCGAGGCGGACGCCGGCGGCGTGCGCGGCCACGCCGGTCGCCGGCACGGCCAGCTGGATGGTGACGCCCAGGCCGGCGAGCGTGCCGGCGAGCACCGCGCCGGCGGCCGGGTCCAGCTGCCGTTCCATCAGGTGCCCGGCGGGGTGGACCACGGTTGTCGCCAGCCCGCGGGTGGCCAGCCCGCGGGCGGCCTCCAGGCCGAGCAGTCCGCCGCCGAGGACCAGTGCGCTGCGCGCGCCGTCGGCCACCGCGAGGATCCGCCGGCAGTCGTCCAGGGTGCGGAACGGCACCACCCGGCGCGGCAGCTCCCGGGTCAGGCCGGGCAGCGGCGGCACCACCGCCCGGCTGCCGGTGGCCAGCACCAGGTGGTCGTAGCCGATCCGGTCGCCGTCGGCGGTGCGGAGCTCCCGGCAGGCCCGGTCGATGCCGGTCACCGGCACGCCGGAGCGCAGGTCGCTGCCGTGCCCGGCGGCCTCGGCCAGCTCCACGTCCTGCTCGCCGATCCGGCCGGCCAGCAGCGCGGAGAGCATGATGCGGTTGTACGCCCGGTGCGGTTCCGCCCCGAGCACGGTGACCTTCCGGTCGCCGGCGCGGGCGTGCAGCTCGGCGGCGAGCCGTGCGCCCGCCATCCCGTTGCCGACGATCACCACGCGTTCGGTCATGCCCTCTCCACCCGCACGGCGCAGATCTTGAACTCGGGCATCCCGGAGATCGGGTCCACCGCGTCGTTGGTGACCGAGTTGGCGCGGGCGGGGCCCGGCCAGTGGAACGGCGCGAAGACGGTGTCCGGCCGGATGGTCGGGCTGAGCCGCGCCGGCGCCCGCAGTTCGCCCCGCCGGGAGGTGACCCGCACCGGGTCCCCGTCACCGATGCCGAGCCGGGCGGCCAGGTCGGGATGCAGTTCGACGAAGGCGTCCGGGGCGGCCCGGCGCAGCCCGTCCACCCTGCGGGTCTGGGTGCCGGACTGGTACTGGGCGAGCACCCGACCGGTGGTGAAGTGCAGCGGGTACTCGTCGCAGACCGGCTCGGCGGCGGGGCGGTGGTCCACCGGATGGAACCGGGCCCGCCCGTCCGGGGTGGCGAACCGGTCGGTGAAGAGCCGTGGTGTGTCCGGCCCGTCCTCCGTGGGGCAGGGCCAGAAGACACCGTCGGCGGCGTCGATCCGGGACCAGCTGATTCCGGCGTAGTCGGCCGGCCCACCGGCGGAGGCCCGCCGCAGTTCCGCGAAGACGACGGCCGGATCGGCGTGATCCGCCGCGCCCGCCGCGTCGGGCTTCCCATTCGAGCCCCCGGTTAGGAAGGGCCCCTTCCTATGCTCAGGCCGATAAGAAGGGTCCCTTCCTTGCATCATCTGGAGGCGGGTGGTCAGGTCGGCGAGGATGGCCAGATCGGTGCGGACGCCCGGCGGGGGAGGGCGGAGCGCCCGTCGGCGCAGCACCCGGCCCTCCAGGTTGGTCATGGTGCCGTCCTCCTCGGCCCACTGCGCGGTGGGCAGCACCACGTCGGCCAGCGCGGCGGTCTCGGACAGCAGCAGGTCGGCCACGACCAGCAGGTCGAGCCCGCGCAGCCGGCGTTCGACGTGGGTCGCCCGGGGTGCGGACACCACCGGGTTGGAGCCGAGCACCAGCAGCGCCCGCGGCCCGCCCGGCGTGCCGAGCGAGTCGAGCAGCTGGTACGCCGGCACGCCCGGGCCGGGCAGCTCGTCGGCCGGTACGCCCCAGACCCGGGCGACGTGCTCCCGCGCGGCGGGGTCGTCGATGCGCCGGTAGCCGGGCAACTGGTCGGCCTTCTGCCCGTGCTCCCGTCCGCCCTGGCCGTTGCCCTGGCCGGTCAGGCAGCCGTACCCGGAGCCGGGGCGGCCGGGCAGGCCGAGGGCGAGGGCGAGGTTGACGTACGCGGTGACGGTGTCCACGCCCTTGGCGTGCTGTTCAGCGCCGCGCGCGGTGAGAATGATCGCCCGTCCGGCGGTGCCCAGGGCCCGGGCGGTCGCCTCCAGGTCGGCCACCGGCACGCCGGAGAGCTGTTCCGCGCGGGCCGGCCACCAGGCCGCCACGCTGCGCCGGACCGCCGCGAAGCCGGTGGTCCGCTCCGCGACGTACGGCCGGTCGATCCAGCCCTCGGTGAGCGCGATGTGCAGCAGCGCGTTGGCCACCGCTAGGTCGGTGCCCGGCAGCGGTTGCAGGTGCAGGTCGGCCTGGCGCGCGGTGGCGGTGGCCCGGGGGTCCACCACGATCAGCCGACCACCGTTGCGGCGCTGCTCGGTCAGCCAGCGGACCAGCGGCGGCATGGTCTCCGCCGGGTTGGCGCCGACCAGCAGCAACGTGTCGGCCCGGCCCAGGTCGGCGAGGGGGAACGGCAGCCCGCGGTCGACGCCGAAGGCGCGCAGGCCGGCGGCCGCCGCGGAGGACATGCAGAACCGTCCGTTGTAGTCGATGTGCCGGGTGCGCAACGCGACCCGGGCGAACTTCCCCAGCGCGTACGCCTTCTCGTTGGTGAGCCCGCCGCCGCCGAACACGGCGACCGCGTCGTGCCCGGACTCGGATTGGACGGCGCGGATGCCGGTGACGATCCGTTCCAGCGCGGCGTCCCAGCTGGCCGGGCGCAGTTCGCCGCTGGCCGGGTCGCGCAGCAACGGGGTGGTCAGTCGTTCGGGGTGGTCGAGCAGCTCGGCGGCGGTCCAGCCCTTCTGGCACAGCCCGCCCCGGTTGGTGGGGAACTGGCGGGGGAGCACCGTCACCCCGTCGGCATCCTCGCGCAGCAGCATGCCGCACTGGAGGGCGCAGTACGGGCAGTGCGTCGCCGCCTCCCGGGGTGGGAGCCCCGGGGGAGTTGCCGAGCGTGCACCGTCTGTCATGTCGGGAAAGCGTGCCGCCGAGCGGTTTCCGGTCCGGGTCCCGTCTGTTTCGGTCCTGTCAAGTGGGGCTCACACCGCACCGGGGCAGAGGGCCTGATGGTGGGGCGGCATCCACTGTCTGAAATGTGAGAAAGTTGTCTCGATGCTTGGGAGTGCGCGCGCTGACCCGTGCAACAACGCCGGAATGTGCGTTTCGACGCCGGTGGTGACCTGCACGGTCGCGAGGATGACTGACAGTCATGCCGATGGGTAGTCTCACCGGCATGACTGCCAAGGTGACCCTGTCGTTCACAGACGAGACGATCGAGGAGGCCCGACGGTTCGCCAAGCGCGAGGGGCTGTCGCTCTCCGCGTGGATGGACCAGGCCGCCCGGGAGAAGGCGCTGCGCGAGGTCTTCACCGCGCACGCCGCCGCCGTCAGCCGCGCCGGCCTGGACCTGGAATCCGCCGCCCTCGCCGACGCCCGCGAGGTGGGCATGGTCGACGACCTGCTCTTCCGCGGCCGGCCGCGTGCTGCGTAGGGGTGAGGTCTGGCGCATCGAGGGCGCCCGCGAACGCCTCGGACTCGTGATCAGCTCGGACGTCTACAACTCCACCGACGTGCCCATCGTGATCGTGGTCGAGGTGGTCGAGGAGTCGCTGCTGCGGGACTCCCCGCTCGCCGTGTCGATGGGCCGGTACGTGGTGATGCCCGACCGGCTCTCCTCGCCGATGAAGAAGTGGTTCACCGACTGCGTGGATGTCGCCGACACCGACACCATGCTCCGGGTCGGTCGCGCGCTGCGCATCCTCCAGCAGCTCTGACCGCGGACCGCGGCTCGCCGCCCGGCCGGGGTCGTGCCGCGCTGCCTCACCGTCGCCGCCGGCCCGCGGTGCGGCCCTCGTTTCCGCGCCGACCCGCGACGGGCACTGCCCGGTAACCCGGTGTTCCTAGCGTTCCCCCTGGTCACACCGACGAGGAGGAGCCGCAGTGAGCACGCTCACCAGCACCACAGTCACCGCCGCCCCGCCGGGCGTCGCCGGGCGCCGGCGCGACCTCGCCGACTGGCGCCCCGAGGACCCCGACTTCTGGCGGACGACGGGCGCGCCGATCGCCCGGCGCAACCTCTGGGTCTCGATCTTCGCCGAGCACGTCGGCTTCTCGGTGTGGAGCCTCTGGTCGGTGACCGTGCTCTTCCTCGGCCCCGAGTACGGCATCGACCCGGCCGGCAAGTTCCTGCTCACCGCCGTGCCAGCCGCGCTGGGCGCGGTGCTGAGGCTGCCGTACACGCTGGCGGTGGCCCGCTTCGGCGGGCGACGGTGGACCATCGTCAGCGCGCTGCTGCTGCTGGTGCCAACCGTGCCGATGACGGTGCTGCTGGAGCCGGGCGTGTCGTACCCGACCCTGATGGTGCTGGCCTGCCTGACCGGGGTCGGTGGCGGCAACTTCGCCTCCTCGATGGCGAACATCAACCTGTTCTATCCGCAGCGGCTCAAGGGCCGGGCCCTCGGGCTCAACGCGGGCGGCGGCAACCTGGGCGTACCCGCGGTGCAACTGGTCGGGCTGGCGGTGCTGGCCACCGCCGGGGCCGCGTACCCCCGGCTGGTGCCGGCGGTCTACCTGCCGCTGATCGTGCTGGCCGCGCTGGCGGCGGCCCGGTGGCTGGACACCGTCCCCGGGGCCCGGAACGAGCCCGGCGCGCTGCGCGCGGCGGCCCGCGACCCGCACACCTGGATCATGTCGGTGCTCTACATCGGCACCTTCGGGTCGTTCATCGGGTTCGGCTTCGCCTTCGGCCAGGTGCTCCAGCTTCAGTTCGCCGAACGCTTCCCCACCCCGGTCGACGCCGCCTGGCTGACCTTTCTCGGCCCGCTGGTCGGCTCGCTGGTCCGGCCGCTGGGCGGGCACCTCGCCGACCGGCTGGGCGGGGCCCGGGTGACCTTCTGGAACTTCGTGGCGATGGCGGCCGGCGCGGGCGCGGTCCTGTACGCGGCCCGGGAGCACTCGTTCGCGCTCCACCTGGCGGGGTTCCTCGCCCTGTTCGTCTTCTCCGGCGTCGGCAACGGCTCCACGTACAAGATGATCCCGGCGATCTTCCGGGCCCGGGCGGCCGAGGCGGTGTCCGGCGGCCGGTGCGATCCGGCGTCCGCCGCGCGCTGGGCGCGGCGGATGACCGGCGCGCTGATCGGCGTCGCGGGGGCGGTGGGCGCCTTCGGCGGGGTCCTGGTCAACGTGGCGTTCCGCCAGTCGTTCCTCACCTCCGGCACGGCCGACGCCGCCTATCTCGCGTTCATCGGGTGGTACGCGCTCTGTTTCGCGGTGACCTGGGTCGTCTACCGCCGGCGGGGGGCGGCCCGGCTGGCCGGCGTGTGAGCTGTGCCATGATGGGCTGCGCCGGCATACGCGGCCGTACCCCCGTTTTGACCTGCTGATGGGGCGCCGGGTATCGTTGCCTGCTGTTGTACGACATCCAGAGGCGTGCCCCATCAGGTACGCTTGGTCGTTCGTGCGCGCTGGTCCGGCCTGCAAGATCTGGTCACCTCGGCGCGCGACCCCAGACCGACGACGAGACAAGGTAGACCTGTGCGTACGTACAGCCCGAAGCCGGGTGAGATCGAGCGTCAGTGGCACGTCATCGACGCCTCTGATGTCGTGCTGGGCCGCCTGGCCACCCACGCCGCCACGTTGCTGCGTGGTAAGCACAAGCCGACTTTCGCGCCGCACGTCGACACGGGCGACTTTGTCGTCATCGTGAACGCGGGCAAGGTTGCGCTGACCGGCAACAAGCGCCAGACCAAGATCGCCTACCGCCACTCCGGTTACCCGGGTGGTCTGAAGCAGATCGGCTACGAGGAGCTGCTGACCAAGCGCCCCGAGCGGGCCATCGAGCTGGCCGTGAAGGGGATGCTCCCGCACAACAAGCTCGGCCGTCAGCTGATCAAGAAGCTGAAGGTCTACGCCGGTGCCGAGCATCCGCACGGCGCGCAGCAGCCGATGCCGTTCGAGATCAAGCAGATCGCGCAGTGAGCGCGGGCGAAGGAAGCAGCATGACCGACATCACCGAGACCGAGGTCGCCCCGGAAGCCCCCGAGGCCACCGAGGCGCCGGCGCCCGTCGCCCGCGCGCCTCGTGGTGACCGGCCGATCCAGACCGTGGGCCGCCGCAAGGAGGCCATCGTCCGGGTCCGTATCGTTCCGGGCACCGGCAAGATCACCTGCAACGGCCAGGACCTCGAGGCGTACTTCCCGAGCAAGGTGCACCAGCAGCTCATCAAGGACCCGCTGGTCACCGCCGAGAAGCCCGAGCAGTTCGACGTCATCGCCAACCTGCGTGGCGGCGGCACCACCGGGCAGGCCGGTGCGCTCCGGCTGGGCATCGCCCGCGCGCTGATCATCAACGATCCGGACGACCGCCCGGCCCTGAAGAAGGCCGGCTTCCTCACCCGGGACGCCCGGGTCAAGGAGAGCAAGAAGTACGGCCTCAAGAAGGCCCGTAAGGCTCCCCAGTACTCGAAGCGCTGATCTTCACCAGCGCGTTGTACTTCTGACGGACGGCCGGTCCGCCTCCCCTCGACCGGGGAGGTGGCCGGCCGTTCCGCTTTCTCCTCATCGGCAGTGCTCATCGGAGGTTGGCGGGTATGAGTCGGTTGTTCGGCACGGACGGCGTACGCGGGCGGGCGAACGCGGATCTCACCCCCGAGTTGGCGCTCGCGGTGGCGGTGGCCGCCGCGCACACGCTCGCCGAGACGGACCGTAGCCATCGGCCGCTCGCCGTGGTCGGCCGGGACACCCGGGCCAGTGGCGAGATGCTGGAGGCGGCCGTGGTTGCCGGGCTGACCAGCGCCGGCGCCAACGTCGTCCGGGTCGGCGTGCTGCCCACCCCGGCCGTGGCCTTCCTCACCGCGGAGGCCAAGGCCGACCTCGGCGTGGTGCTCTCGGCCTCGCACAACCCGATGCCGGACAACGGGATCAAGCTCTTCGCCGCCGGCGGCCACAAGCTGCCCGACGAGATCGAGTTGCAGATCGAGGCCGCCGTGGAGGCAAACGCCACCACCGCCTGGGACCGCCCGATCGGCGCCGGCATCGGCCGGGTGCACGACCTGCTCGACGGCGCGGACCACTACGTCCAGCACCTGGTCGGCGCCGTGCCGCACCGGCTGGACGGGATCAAGGTCGTGGTCGACTGCGCCAACGGCGCGGCGGCCGAGGTCGCACCGGTCGCCTACCGGGAGGCCGGCGCGGAGGTCGTGGCGATCCACGCCGAGCCGGACGGCCTGAACATCAACGACGACTGCGGCTCCAACCACATCGAGGCGCTGCGCGAGGCCGTGGTTGAGCACGGCGCCCACCTGGGCATCGCCCACGACGGTGACGCCGACCGCATCGTGGCGGTCACCGCCGACGGCGACGAGGTCGACGGCGACCAGGTGATGGCCATCCTCGCGCTGGCCATGCGGGATGCCGGCACGCTCACCCAGGACACCCTTGTCGCGACCGTGATGAGCAACCTCGGCCTGCGCCTGGCCATGTCCGCGCAGGGCATCCGGCTCATCGAGACGAAGGTCGGCGACCGGTACGTGCTGGAGGAGCTGCGCGCCTCCGGGCTGGCGCTCGGCGGCGAGCAGAGCGGCCACATCGTCATGCCCGCGCACGCCACCACCGGCGACGGGGTGCTCACCGGTCTGCACCTGATGGCCCGGATGGCGGCCACCGGCCGACCCCTGGCCGAGCTGGCCTCGGTCGTCACCAGGCTGCCCCAGGTGCTGATCAACGTGCCGGTCGGCGACCGCACCGTCGGCGCCGCCGCGCCGGCCGTCCGCGCCGAGGTCGAGCGGGCCGAGGCGGAGTTGGGTGAGACCGGTCGGGTGCTGCTGCGCCCGTCGGGCACCGAGCCGCTCGTCCGGGTCATGGTCGAGGCGGCCACCGAGCAGACCGCCCGGTCCGTCGCCGAGCGGATCGCCGAGCTGGTCCGCACCGCCAGCCCCGCCGGGGTGTAGCGCCTGCGGCCTCCGGGCCGTCCGGTCGAACGCGGGTCCTGTGGAGCTGAGTCGTCCACGACATCAGCTCCACAGCGACCCGACGGCGGGCACGCCGGCCAACCGGAGGGTGGGCGTCAGGTGGTCGAGAGCTGGCGGAGCCGGGTCACCGCCTCGGTCAGCACCTCGGGGCGCTTGCAGAAGGCGAACCGGACCAGTCGCCGTCCCGCCTCCTGATCGTCGTAGAAGACCTGCGTCGGCACCGCCACCACGCCGCAGCGCTCCGGCAGCGAACGGCAGAACTCCACCCCGTCCCGACCGCCGAGGGCGGTGACGTCGGCGGTGACGAAGTACGTCCCCTCCGGCACCAGCACCTCGAACCCGGCATCGGTGAGGCCGCCGACGAGTTGGTCGCGGCGCTGCTGGAGCCCGTCCCGGAAGCCGGTGTAGTAGTCGTCCGGCAGCGCCAGCGCCACGGCGACCGCCGGTTGCAGCGGTGCGGCGTTGACGAAGGTGAGGAACTGCTTCACCCGCAGCACCGCCGAGACCAGCGCCGCCGGACCGCTCGCCCAGCCGACCTTCCAGCCGGTGCAGGAGAACGTCTTGCCGGCCGAGGAGATGCGCAGCGTCCGTTCCCGCATCCCGGGCAGGCTGGCCAGCGGCACGTGCGGGCTCGCCGCGTCGGTGAAGACCAGGTGCTCGTACACCTCGTCGGTGACCGCGTACGCGCCGTGCTCCTGGCACAGCTCGGCGACCAGCGCCAGCTCGGTCGGGGTGAAGACCTTGCCGGTGGGGTTGTGCGGCGAGTTGAGCAGCACCAGCCGGGTACGTGGACCGAACGCCGCGCGCAGCTCGGCCGGGTCGAAGGCGTACCGGCCGTCGGCGGCGGGGCGCAGCGTGACCGGCCGCCGGACCGCGCCGGCCAGCGCGATCGAGGCGGCGTACGAGTCGTAGTACGGCTCGAAGCAGACCACCTCGTCGCCCGGCTCGCAGAGGGCGAGGATGCTGGCCGCGACCGCTTCGGTCGCGCCCGCGGTGACCACGATCTCGCCGTCCGGGTCGTACGCCAGGTCGTGGAACCGCCGCTGGTGAGCCGCGACCGCCGCACGCAGGGCGGGGATCCCCGGCCCGGGCGGGTACTGGTTCTGCCCGCCGCGCAGCGCCTCGGCCGCGGCGGCCAGCATCTCCGGCGGGCCGTCGGTGTCCGGGAAGCCCTGACCGAGGTTGACCGCACCGGTCCGTACGGCGAGGGCGGACATCTCGGCGAAGATCGTCGTGCCGAACGGCCGCATCCGGGCCACCAGCGGGTCGACATCGGTGCTCGTCGTCACCTGAGCCAGCCTACGTGCCGGCCGGTTGCGGCCGTGGTACGCGGGTAGGCAGGGGAGCGGTGAACGCCCGCGTTGTCGTACGCCTGGCCGGCGATCCGGCCAGGTAGGGGCAGTGCGTCGGACGTTCGCTCAAACGCAATGTTCGTTTAGCCGACTTTCGAGCAACCATCGTGAGCGAAACTGGGTTAGGCTGCGGGCCATGTGTGGAATCGTGGGATACGCGGGCGCGCGCCCCGCACTCGGCATCGTGCTCGACGGGCTGCGGCGGCTGGAATACCGCGGCTACGACTCGGCGGGCGTCGCGATCGTCTGCGACGACCAGCTGCTGACCGAGAAGAAGGCCGGCAAGCTGGCCAACCTGGAGAAGGTGCTCTCCGAGCGGGCCGCCGACGACCCGACCTCCTGCGCCTCCAGCCCGATCGGCATCGGTGACGGCACCACGGGCATCGGGCACACCCGCTGGGCCACCCACGGCGGCCCGACCGACCGCAACGCCCACCCGCACCTCGCTCCCGACGGGCGGGTCGCGGTGATCCACAACGGCATCATCGAAAACTTCGCCAAGCTGCGCGCCGAGCTCGAGGCCGACGGAGTCCAGTTCACCAGCGACACCGACACCGAGTGCGCCGCCCACCTGCTCTCCGCCGCGCTGGCCGACCTGCGCGCTGCCGGCCAGCCGGACAGCCCGCAACTGCTCGCCGCCGGCATGCGCGTGGTCTGCCAGCGGCTGGAGGGTGCGTTCACCCTGCTCGCGGTGGACGCCGCGGTGCCCGGTGCGGTCGTCGGCGCCCGGCGCAACTCTCCGCTGGTGGTCGGCCGGGGCGACGGGGAAAACTACCTGGCCAGCGACGTGGCCGCGTTCATCGAGCACACCCGGGACGCGGTGGAGCTGGGCCAGGACCAGATCGTCCTGATCACCGGCGACAGCATCGAGATCACCGACTTCGAGGGCCAGCCCGCCACCGGCAAGGACTTCCACATCGACTGGGACTCCTCCGCCGCAGAGAAGGGCGGATACGACTGGTTCATGCTCAAGGAGATCGAGGAGCAGCCGCAGGCCATCGCCGACACGCTGCTCGGCCGGCTCACCGAGACCGGTGAGATCGCCCTCGACGAGGTCCGCCTCAGCGACCAGGACCTGCGCGACGTCGACAAGATCTTCATCGTGGCCTGCGGCACCTCCTACCACGCCGGCCTGGTCGCCAAGTACGCCATCGAGCACTGGACCCGGATCCCCTGCGAGGTGGAGCTGGCCAGCGAGTTCCGCTACCGCGACCCGGTGCTCGACCGGTCCACGCTGATCGTGGTGATCTCGCAGTCCGGCGAGACCATGGACACCCTGATGGCGCTGCGGCACGCGAAGGAGCAGAAGGCCCGCGTGCTGGCCATCTGCAACACCAACGGCTCGACCATCCCGCGCGAGTCCGATGCCGTGCTCTACACGCACGGCGGGCCGGAGATCGCGGTCGCCTCCACGAAGGCGTTCCTCACCCAGGTGGTCGCCTGCTACCTGATCGGCCTGCACCTGGCCCAGGTGCGCGGGATCAAGTTCGCCGACGAGGTCGGCGCGGTGGTCGCGCAGCTCCAGGAGATGCCGGGCAAGCTGCGCGAGCTGCTGGACCGGATCGAGCCCGTCCGCGAGCTGGCCCGCGAGCTGAAGTCCGAGCCGACCGTGCTCTTCATCGGCCGGCACGTCGGCTACCCGGTGGCCCTGGAGGGCGCGCTGAAGCTCAAGGAGCTGGCGTACATGCACGCCGAGGGCTTCGCCGCCGGCGAGCTGAAGCACGGCCCGATCTCGCTGATCGACAAGGGCACGCCGGTGATCTGCGTGGTGCCCTCGCCGGTCGGCCGGGGCATGCTGCACGACAAGGTCGTCTCCAACATCCAGGAGGTGCGGGCGCGCGGCGCGCGGACCATCGTGATCGCGGAGGAGGGCGACGAGGCCGTCGTCCGGTACGCCGATCACCTGATCTACGTGCCGCGTACGCCGACCCTGCTGGCCCCGCTGGTCACCACGGTGCCGCTCCAGGTGCTCGCCGCCGAGATCGCCGCCGCCCGGGGGCACGACGTCGACCAGCCGCGCAACCTGGCCAAGTCCGTCACCGTCGAGTAGCCGACCCCGACCACCGACCCGGGCCCTGGACGTCGCACCACGCGGCGACCGGGGCCTTCGTCGTGCCTGACCTGGCCCGTCGCGCGATCAGCGGCCCAGGACGATGCGGGCCATGCCGTCCAGCGCCGGGTTGTCGGGGTCCCAGTAGCCGACATGGCCGTGCCGCCCACTGGGAAAGGTCCGCCCGCCGAAGCCCGGGCCGGCCGGGTCCCGACCGAACCACAGCTCGTGCTCGCCGCGCCCGGTCAGGCTGAGCGCGGCGGCAAGCGGTGACGTGTTGAGCAGCACCTGCCGGGCCAGGTCGTCGGGGGGACGGGTCAGCCGGATCACGTCGTCCGGTGCGCTACTCGCCCAGACCTGGCCGGGCGGAACGCCCAACTCGGCGGCCTGCGCGACGCCGACCCCCGGTGAGCCGACGAAGACCAGGGCGTCGGCGGCCAGCCCGTGGTCCCGGGCGGCCATGCCCACCACCAGCGACCCGTAGCTGTGCCCGAGCACGGTCTGCCGGGCCGGCGGCCCCTCGTGGCTGGCCCGCAGCCCCTCCTGGAAGCGGTGCAACGCCGGGCCGGCGTCCCGGGCCTGACCGGCCGTGGCCGCCTCGTGCAGGAAGTCCGGGGCGTCGTAGTCCAGCCAGAGCACCGCGGCGGTCTGCTCGCCCGGGTCGAGCGTGGCGCACCGGCCCAGCACGCGCGCCACCCGGGTCAGCTCGCCCGGCGCGTCATCGAGGCCGGCGGTCATCCCCGGCACGTAGGTCACCACCCGGTCGGCCTGGTCCGGGTCGCCGAGCGAGACCACCACCCGCCCCTCGCCGGTCGGGTCCAACCCGAGCAGGTAGGCCCGGGGGGCCTGCGGCCCGGCCAGCCGGTCGGCGAGCGCGTCCAGACCGGCCAGGCGCGCCTCGATCCGACGCAGCCGCAGCGCGCCGACCGGCCCGGGTGGCACGCGGGACAGCAGCCGCCGCCGCTCGGCGACGAGCTCCTCCCGCCGGGCCCCGAGCAGCAGCCGGTTGGCCTGGTCCCGAGCTGCGACCGGTACGCCGTCGAGCCGCCCGACCAGCGTCGGCTCGTGCCCCACCAGCCACCGGCGCTGCGCCGGGGTCAGCCCGGCCCACCACGCCCGGACCTCGACCGGGACCGCGCCCGGCGCAGGCCGGCCGGGCGGCGGCGGTGCCTGCCAGCCGTCGACGGCCGCCGCGGCCAGCTCGGCCAGCCGGGCCGTCGCGGCCCGGTCCGCCGCACCGGCCAGCTCCAGCGCCGCCCGTAGCGCCGCCGCGACCCGGGCTGCCGCCGCCCCGTCCCGCTCACTGGGTGGCCGTGACCGGGCCGGATCGGCGCCGACCCGCCCCTGCCGGTCGATCAGCAGCCCCGCTCCCTCCGCCAACGCCACCGCCGCGGCCAGCCGGCCCTTCGCCACCGCCAGCCGACCGGCGAACTCGGCGAGCACCTGATCGGCCTCGATCAGCGCGGGTGCGATTGACGCCAGCTCGCCGCGCAGCCCCGCGAGCCGCCCGTCGGCCGCCATCGCCGCCCGGCCCGACCAGGCGACGCGCAGCGCCCTCGCGTCCGTGCCCAGCTCGCCGGCCCGCCTCTCGACCAGCGTGGTCAGCCCGGCCCACGCGGCTCCGGCGGCCTGCCACGCCCCTGGATCGGCCGCCCAGAGCTGGGCGTAGCCGACCGCGAGCGCCGGCGGGTTGGCCCCCTCCACCGCGACACGTCCCCCGGCGCCCGCCGGCCCGGCGTCCGTGCGCAGGCGCGTCGGCGCGGTCACCGGGGTAGCGCGGCGAGCCGGCGGGCGGCCCGGTCGTCCACCGCCCGGTAGGACTCCACCGCCGTCCGGACCGCACCGCCCGTCACCGCCACCAGGCCGCCGAGTCGCCCCAGCCAGCCGTGCACCGCCGACTCCAGCCCCACCAGCGCCGCGCCGGCCGGCCAGTCAGGCGCCGACACCACCAGCCCGGGCACCCCGACCAGCCCGTGCGCCAGCCGGTACGCGTCGTCGTCCAGCGCCCGGGCCACCCCACGCAACAGCTCCGGTCGGACCGTCAACGGCTCCTCTGTCATCCCCACACCCCCGCGTGCGATCGGCATCGACGTGTCGACGGTAGGTGGGGCACGAACACCCCGGAGGGCCCTGTGGACAGCCTCCGGCGGCTGTCCACAGGCGTTGCCCACCGCGTGGCCGACGGCTAATCTGCCGCCCCCGCCGCCGGTAGGGTGGGTTGGTGATCGTCGCTGTCGGCATCGACGTCGTTCTGGTCGACCGGTTCGCCCGGTCCCTCGCGCGGACGCCGCTGCTCGCCGACCGGCTCTTCACCGAGGCCGAGCGGTACACCCGCTCCGGCAACCCGCGCTCACCGGAGTCGCTCGCCGCCCGCTTCGCCGCCAAGGAGGCCGTCGCCAAGGCGCTCGGCGCGCCCGCCGGGCTGAGCTGGCACGACTGCGAGATCGTGCCCGACCCGGACGGCCGCCCCTGGCTGACGGTCTCCGGCACGGTGGCGGCGGCGGCCGTGGAGCGTGGGGTCAACCGCTGGCATCTCTCGCTGTCGCACGACGGGGGGATCGCGTCGGCGATGGTGGTCGCGGAACGGTGACGTCGGCCGGGTTGGGCCGTCCCGGCCCGCCCGCGAGCGGAATGGGACGGTGGCATGAGATCGGTGTGGCGGGTGGCCGACGTACGGGCGGCCGAGGCGGGGCTGATGGGCACGCTGCCGGAGGGCACGCTGATGCAGCGGGCCGCCGCCGGGCTGGCCCGGCGGGCCGCGCTGCTGCTCGCCGAGCGGGGCGGGACGTACGGCGGGCGCGTGCTGCTGCTGGTCGGCTCCGGCGACAACGGTGGCGACGCGCTGTACGCCGGGGCGCGGCTGGCTCGTCGGGGCGTCACCGTGTCCGCCCTGCTGCTCACCCCCGGGCGGGCGCACGCCGCCGGGCTGGCCGCGCTGCGGGCCGCCGGCGGCCGGCTGGTGGACCGCCCGACCGGCCCGGTCGACCTGGTCCTGGACGGCATCGTCGGCATCGGTGGCACCGGCGGGCTGCGGACGAACGCGGACGAGGTGGTCCAGCGTCTCGGTGAGCTGCGGGGCCGGGACGGCGGTCGGGCCACCGTGCTGGCGGTGGACGTGCCGAGCGGCGTGGCGGTGGACACCGGGCACGTGCCGCTGGCCGCGTCCGGCCGGCCCACCGCGGTCGGCGCCGACGTGACGGTCACCTTCGGCGCGTTGAAGCCCGCCCTGGTGGTCGGGCCGGCGGCCCCGCTGGCCGGCCACGTGGAGCTGGTCGACATCGGGCTGCGGCCGTGGCTGCGGGGCACCCCCGCGCTGGAGGTCACCGAGTGGGCCGACCTGGTCGACTGGTGGCCGCGGCTGGGCCCGACGTCGGAGAAGTACAGCAGGGGCGTGGTCGGCGTGGCGACCGGCTCGGCGACCTACCCGGGTGCGGCGGTGCTCTCCGTCGGCGGGGCGCTGGCCGGGCCGACCGGCATGGTCCGCTACGCCGGCGGCGCCCGCGCCGAGGTGCTGCACCAGCACCCCTCGGTGATCGCCACCGGCCGGGTCGCCGACGCGGGCCGGGTCCAGGCCTGGGTCTGCGGCTCCGGGTTGGGCACCGGCGAGGACGCGGCCGCCGAACTGCGGGCCGTCCTGGCGGCGCCGGTGCCGGTGGTGCTCGACGCCGACGCCCTCACCCTGCTCGTCGACGGCTCGCTCGCGGACCGGCTGCGCAACCGGGACGCGCCGATCGTGGTCACCCCCCACGACCGGGAGTTCACCCGGCTCTGCGGGGAGGAGCCGGGAGCCGACCGGGTCGCCGCCGCGCTGCGGCTGGCCGCCTGGATGAACGCGGTGGTGCTGCTCAAGGGGGACCGCACGGTGATCGGCACGCCGGCCGGTCGGGCGTACGTCAATCCCACCGGCACTCCGGTGCTGGCCACCGGGGGCACCGGCGACGTACTGGCCGGGCTTCTCGGCTCGCTGCTGGCGGCGGGTGTGCCCGCGGACCGGGCGGCCGCCTCGGCCGCGTACCTGCATGGGCTGGCCGGCCGGGAGGCGGCCCGAGGCGGGCCGGTGACAGCGCCCGACGTGGCCACCGCGCTACGTCCGGTCGTCGCCCGGCTGGGCTGATCGCGCCGTTGCGGGCGGGATGGCCGGATCGGCGACCCGGGACGTGCGTCGCCGCCCGGGGTGATCACGGCGGAAAGTAGGCTGGGCGTATGTGGCAGGCCGAGGTGCGCGTCGATCTTGACGCGATCCGTGAGAACGTGAGCCGACTCCGGTCCGGCACCGACGCCGAGCTGATGGCGGTGGTGAAGGCCGACGGGTACGGCCACGGCATGATCCCGGCCGCCCGGGCGGCGGTCGACGCCGGGGCGGACTGGCTCGGTGTCTGCACCCTCGACGAGGCGCTCACCCTGCGTCGGGCCGGGGTGGCCGTGCCGGTGCTGGCCTGGCTGCTCGCGCCCGGGCTGCCGCTGCACGAGGGCGTCACCGCCGGGGTGGACCTGGCGGCGGCCAGCCTGCCGCAACTGAACGAGATGATCGAGGCGAGCCGGCGTGCCGAGCGCCCGGCCCGGCTGCACCTGAAGATCGACACCGGGTTGTCCCGGGGTGGGGCGACCGTCGCCGACTGGCCGGCGCTGCTGGACGCCGCCGCCAAGGCGCAGGCCGACGGCCTGGTCGAGGTGGTCGGTGTGTGGAGCCACTTCGTGTACGCGGACATGCCCGGCCACCCGACCACGGACCGCCAGTTGGCCGTCTTCCACGAGGGGCTGACGATGGTGGAGCGGGCCGGGCTGCGCCCGCGCTGGCGGCACCTGGCCAACTCGGCGGCCACCCTGACCCGGCCGGACACCCACTTCGACCTGGTCCGCCCCGGGCTGGCCGTCTACGGGCTCTCCCCGGTGGCCGGCGAGACGTACGGGCTGCGGCCCGCGATGACCGCGCGGGCCCGCGTGATGCTCACCAAGCGGGTGCCGTCGGGCACCGGCGTCTCCTACGGGCACACCTACACGACGGCGAACGACGCGAACCTGGCCGTGGTGCCGCTCGGCTACGCCGACGGGGTGCCCCGGCACGCGTCCAACAGCGGACCGGTGCAGCTCGCCGGCGCGCGGCGGACCATCTCCGGGCGGGTCTGCATGGACCAGTTCGTGCTGGACTGCGGCGACGACCCGGTGGCCGACGGCGACATCGCGACGCTGTTCGGCAGCGGCGCCGACGGCGAGCCGACGGCCGACGACTGGGCCGAGGCGGTCGGCACGATCAACTACGAGATCGTCACCCGGTTCGGCAGCACCCGGGTGCCCCGGGTCTATGACGGCGAGCGGCCATGAATTTGTACCGCATCCCGCGACCGCGGACCGCTGCCGGTCGGGTCGCCGGGCTGGTCGGCGCCGCGGTCGGGGTGGCCGCGGCCGGCCTGGCGGCCGGCGTCGCGACCGAGCGCACGCTGGTCCGTCGGCTCAAGGCCGACCCGACCGACCGCTACGCGCACGAGACGTTCGGGGAGCAGCGGTACGACGACGCGTTCCGGCTGGAGCTGCCGGACGGCACCGACATCCACGTCGAGGTGGTCGAGCCGACCAGGCCGGTGCCCGGGCGTCCGACGGTGGTGCTGGTGCACGGCTTCTGCCTGGACATGGGCACCTTCCACTTCCAGCGCCAGATGCTCGCCGCGCGCGGCGACTACCGGATCGTCGCGTACGACCAGCCCGGTCACGGCCGGTCCGGCCGGCTGGAGACCGGGGAGTACGACCTCGCCGCGCTCGGCCAGACGCTGCGCCGGGTGATCGACCGGACCACGCCCGAGGGGCCGCTGGTGCTGGTCGGCCACTCGATGGGCGGCATGACCATCATGGCGTTCGCCGAGTTGTTCCCGGAGCTGTTCGGTGACCGGGTGGTGGGCACCGTGCTGATGGCCACCTCGGGTGGTCTGATCGCGGAGACCAAGCTGGTCGCGCCGGCGTTGCTCGGCCGGGTCGGCGGCCCGGTGCTGTTCATGGTCAGCAACGCCACCCGGTACGGCGGGCCGGTGATCGACAAAGCCCGCAAGTCGACCTCGAACGTGGCCTGGCTGCTCACCCGCAAGTACGGCTTCGGCACCCGCAAGCCGAGCCCGGCGCTGGTGTCCTACGTGGAGACGATGAACTCCCGGACGTCGGCCGACACGGTGACCCGCTACCTGCGGACCCTGGCCACCCACTCGCGCTTCCCGGCGCTCGCGGCGCTGGCGGCGACTCCGGTGCTGGTGGTGGTCGGCGACAAGGACATGATCAC
The DNA here is from genome assembly GCF_018070045.1 of Micromonospora sp. U21. GTDB lineage: Bacteria > Actinomycetota > Actinomycetes > Mycobacteriales > Micromonosporaceae > Micromonospora. The sequence goes on along the minus strand of NZ_JAGPYK010000019.1, from coordinate 32,657 downwards.
GCCGGTGACCCACTCGGAGGAGATCGTCCGCCGGTTGCCGCACGCCGAGTTCGTGAAGATCAAGGACAGCGGTCACGTGGTGATGTTGGAGCACGCGGACGAGGTCAACGGCGCCCTGGCGCGGTTCCTGGAGTCATTGCAGAGCGTGGAGGAACGGTGAGTCACGTCGTCAAGCTGCCGACCGTCGAGGACACTCGGGACTTCGGCCGGCGGCTGGCCGGGCTGCTGCGCGCCGGCGACCTGGTGCTGTTGACCGGCCCGTTGGGCGCCGGCAAGACCGCCCTCACCCAGGGCATCGGCGCCGGGCTCGGTGTGCTCGGGGACATCACCTCGCCGACGTTCGTGATCGCCCGGGTGCACCGGCCCGACCCGGCGCGGGGCGGCCGGGTGGCCCTGGTGCACGCCGACGCGTACCGGCTGGGTGACGCCACGGACCCGCGCGCCGAGATCGACGACCTGGACCTGGACGCCTCGGTGGACGAGTCGGTGACCGTGGTGGAGTGGGGCGAGGGCCTGGTGGAGCAGTTGGTGGACGCGCACCTGCGGGTCCGCATCGACCGCCGCGACGACGACACCCGGATCGTCGAACTCGACCCGGTCGGTGGCGACTGGGCCCGGCGGCTCGCCGACCTGGCTTAGGCCGCCGGGTCGCTGTCGTACCGGATGCCTAGAGTGCGGGGACCGACCCGCGCTGTGAGAGGTTCCTGATGTCCGACGATGCCCCCGCCCTGGATCTGCTGGCTCTGCTGCCGGAGCAGTGGCGTGCCGTGCTCACACCCCACCTGGATCCGGCCCGCACCGCCGCGTTGGCCGAGTTCGTCGCCCGGGAGTACGCGACGCAGACCGTCTTCCCGCCGCTGACGGATCTGTTCTCCGCATTCCGGCTCTGCCCGCCGCAGGGCACCCGGGTGCTGATCCTCGGGCAGGATCCGTACCACCGGGCCGGCCAGGCGCACGGGCTGAGCTTCAGCGTCCGGGACGGGGTGACGGTGCCGCCGTCGCTGCGCAACGTCTTCAAGGAGTTGGGCGAGGACCTGGGCGTGCCCAAGCCGCGCAGTGGCAACCTCGACGGCTGGGCCGCGCAGGGCGTGCTGCTGCTCAATTCGGTGCTGACGGTCCGTCAGGCCACCCCGGGCTCGCATGCCAACTCCGGCTGGGAAGAGTTCACCGACGCCACGATCCGCGCGCTGGACGCGTCACCGGACCGGGTGGTCTTCCTGCTCTGGGGCGGGTACGCCCGCAAGAAGGCCGCCCTGGTCACCAACCCGCAGCACGTGGTGCTGGAGGCCGGTCACCCCAGCCCGATGAACCCGCGCGGCTTCCTCGGCAGCCGACCGTTCAGCGCTGCCAACAAGGCGCTCGCCGACGCCGGCCTGCCCACCATCGACTGGGACCGCACCGCCGGCTGACCTGCCCGGTCCCGGCCGCGCGACCGTCGTTCTGCCCTACTGCCCGGCCGGGCCGCTCCTGCTGCCACGCGGGTCTGCCCCGGCCTGGGCCGCCGGGTCAGTCCCGCCAATCAGTTGCCGAGTCCGGTAGCGGCGCAGCAGGTCGCCGGCCCGCGGCTCGGTCAGCTCAAGCTCGACCAGCGGCACGACCCGGTAACCCCGCCCGGCGTGGCGTACCTCGATCGTCTCGGGCAGCTCGTCGCACATCGTGGCCCTGATCTCGCCGTAGCGGGTCGTCCACAGGTGCTCGCCATGCTCCTCGGGCTCCAACCACACCCCGCCGAACTCACCCCAGCGGGCGTTCCACCGCTGGCCGCAGGCGGCCTCCAGCCAGCGGGTGAACCGTTTCGAGTCTTGCCAACGCACGGCGATCTCCAGCGCCTCAACCGGCACCGGCGCACCCTGCAACAGCGCCGCCATGCTTCCGGTGATCACCTGTGGGAAGTCGGTGAGCCGGTCCAGCATCCGGTGCAGGCCCAACTCGTCGATCCGCTCGGCGATCGGCCGGGCGGCCAGGTCGTCGATCCGGGCGTCGAGGTGTGCGTCCAGCGGCTCGATCCCGACGACCAGCTGCACGTCCATCGCGGCGAGCAGCGCCTCGAGCACGGCGATGCTGGGCGCGCGTTTACCGCATTCGATCCGGGCCACCGCCGCCTGGCTGACCCCGGCCAACTCGGCCAGCTCACATTGGCTCAGCTCGCGTAGGTGCCGTCGCTGTCGGATAGCGGTGCCGAGCACAGTGACAAGGCGCGTGGATGGCATCCCGGGATGATGGACCAGGCCGGGCGGTGACGGATACCGCTGAGGCGGATTGGCGACTGGCCGGCTTCCGTCCGAGACCCGGTGAGCGATGACGTGCCCTCGACGGCTGGGCACGCTCTGATGAGCGTTATACCTGTGAGTCATAACTATGACTCACAGGTATAACGCTCATTGGGGGCGTGGGCGTCCGGCGGGGCGTGGGCGTCCGGCGGGGCGTGGGCGCCCGGCGGGGGCGTGGCCGGGCGGTCACCCGCTTGCGGGCGGTAGCCCGGTTCGGGCGGCGGCATGGCAAGTGGCAGGGCGTGACCGGGGGTGGCGGCGGGGCGGCTAGGCTGGCTAACCGTGCTCGTACTCGTGGTGGACAGCTCGACCCCCGCGGTGACCGCCGCGCTGGTGGAGGTCTCGGCGGACGGTGTGGCGTCCCGGGCGCACCGGTGCACGGTCGACGCCCGCGCGCACGGCGAACTGCTGGCGCCCCAGGTCGACGCGGTCCTCGCCGACGCCGACGCGCGCCCACAGGACCTGGCTGCCATCGTCGCCGGGCTCGGGCCCGGGCCGTTCACCGGGCTGCGGGTCGGCCTGGTCACCGCCGCCACCATGGGCCAGGTACTCAACATCCCGACGTACGGCGTCTGCTCGCTGGACGGCATCGGCTACCCGGCGGCAGTCGGCGAGCCGGTGCTGGCCGCCAGTGACGCTCGCCGCAAGGAGCTCTACTGGGCCGTCTACGACGGCGCCGGCCAGCGGATCGTCGGACCCGAGGTGTCCACGCCCGTGGTGGCCGCCGCCCGCGCCCGGGAACTGGGAGCGACGGCCGCGATCGGCGACGGTGCCCACCGGTACGCCGAGACTCTGGGCCTGCCGGTCCGGGTCGAGCCGCGCTATCCGGACGCCACCGTGCTGGCGCTGCTCGCCGCCGAGCGGATCCGGGCCGGCGCACCCGGTGAGCGGCTCACCCCGCTCTACCTGCGCCGTCCGGACGCCGTGGTGGCGACCGGCCGCAAACCGGTCCTCCCGTGAGCGTGCGACTGGACCGGTTCCGCTGGTGGCACATCGACCAGGTGCTGCCGATCGAGGCGGACCTCTTCGGGGCCGAGCAGTGGTCGCCGGGCATGTTCTGGAGCGAGCTGGCCAACAGGCACCACTACCGGGTCGCCACCGACGACGACGGCACCGTGCTGGGCTACGCCGGGCTCGCCGGGGCCCCGCCGGACGAGGTGTGGGTGCAGAACATCGCGGTCCGCCGCGACGCCCAACGGCGCGGCGTCGGCCGTGCACTCCTGGAGGAGCTGCTCGCCGAGGCGGCCCGGGTCGGCGCCCGCAGCACCCTGCTGGAAGTCGCCGTGGACAACGCCCCCGCCCAGCGGCTCTACGCGACGTACGGATTCGAGCCGATCGGGGTGCGGCGCGGCTACTACCAACCGAGCAACACCGACGCGCTGGTCATGCAGCGCGTCGCCGAGCCGACCGGGAACGGACCACACGACCATGGCTGACGAACCGCTGATCCTGGGCATCGAGACCTCCTGCGACGAGACCGGCGTCGGCATCGTGCGGGGGCACACCCTGCTGGCCGACGCGCTCGCCTCCAGCGTCGAGGAGCACGCCCGGTTCGGGGGCGTGGTGCCCGAAGTGGCCAGCCGGGCCCACCTCGAGGCCATCGTGCCGACCATGGACCGGGCGCTGACCGAGGCCGGCGTCACCCTGGCCGACATCGACGCGATCGCGGTCACCTCCGGCCCCGGGCTGGCCGGCGCGCTGCTGGTCGGCGTCGCCGCCGCCAAGGGGTACGCGCTCGCCGCGGAAAAGCCGGTGTACGGCGTCAACCACCTGGCGGCGCACGTCGCCGTGGACACCCTCGAGCACGGTCCGCTGCCCGAACCCGCCATCGCGCTGCTGGTGTCCGGCGGGCACTCGTCCCTCCTGCTGGTCGACGACCTGGCCCGGGGCGTCACCCCGCTCGGTGCCACCATCGACGACGCGGCCGGCGAGGCGTTCGACAAGGTCGCCCGGCTGCTCGGACTGCCATTTCCGGGCGGCCCGCCCATCGACCGCGAGGCCCGGGCCGGCGACGCGGCCGCGATCGCCTTCCCGCGCGGGCTGACCGCCGCCAAGGACCTCGCCGCGCACCGGTACGACTTCTCGTTCTCCGGACTGAAGACGGCGGTGGCCCGCTGGGTCGAGGCGCGCCAGCGCGCCGGCGAGCCCGTGCCCGTGGCCGACGTGGCCGCGTCCTTCCAGGAGGCGGTCTGCGACGTGCTGACCACCAAGGCGCTCGCCGCCTGCCGCGCGAACGGAATCGAGACCCTGGTCATCGGCGGGGGCGTGGCGGCGAACTCCCGCCTGCGGGCGTTGGCCGAGCAGCGGGCCGAGAAGTACGGCATCCAGGTCCGGGTGCCCCGACCGAAGCTCTGCACCGACAACGGGGCGATGGTTGCCGCTCTCGGGTCGCACCTGGTCGCCGCCGGAGTCGCGCCCAGCCGGCTGGACCTGCCGGCCGACTCGGCGCTGCCGTTGACCACGGTCAGCGTGTGACGGGGGCGACGGACATGATCGTGCGGATGTGGGAGGCGCGCGCGGAGGCGTACGGCGTCGCCGACCTGATCACCTGGGTGTGCGACACCGCCCTGCCCGAGTTGGAGCACGACCCGCTGCACGTGTCCAGCGAGGTCTTCTCCTCCACCGACCACCGGGTCGTGGTCATCTCCAAGTGGCGCAGCAACCCGCGCCCGCTACCCGAGCCGCCCGCTCTGCTGGTGGCCCGCGCCCCGCACTCCTGGGACTTCACCCAGGTCGACCGCTGACCCCGCCGACCCGCTCATCGCAGTGAGCTGCGGCACCTTCGGGCGGTAATTGATTCGCCCGGGCCAGGGTCGCCGCCTAGCGTCGAGCCGCTATGCGCTTCTCACCGGCCGGCGAACCCGGCGTACCCGATACCCGGTCGGCGACCCGCTACCTGATCTGGTTGGCCGGCCGGCACAAGCGGCTGTTCACCGCCGGCATCGCGCTCGGCGTGGTGTGGATGGTGGCGCAGGCGCTGATGCCGGCCGCCGTCGGCCGGGCCGTCGACGGGTTGGCACGCCGCGACGAGGACGCCCTGCTCACCTGGGGTGTGGTGCTGCTCGGGCTGGGCGTGCTCCAGGCCGGAGCCGGGATCCTTCGGCACCGCTGCGCCGTGCACAACTTTCTGGCCGGGGCGTACCGGACGGTGCAGTTGACGGTGGAGGCGGCGAACCGGCTCGGCGCCGCGCTGCCCCGCCGGGTGGCCGCCGGCGAGGTGGTGAGCATCGGCACCTCCGACATCGGCCAGATCGGGAACGCCATCGACATCACCGCCCGGGGCACCGGTGCGCTGGTCGCGATCGCCACCGTCGCGGTGATCCTGCTGAACGCCTCCGTGCCGCTCGGGCTGGTCGTGGTGCTCGGCGTACCGTTGCTGATGGCGGTGGTGGCGCTGCTCATCCGGCCGCTGCACCGGCAGCAGCAGGCGTACCGGGACGCGGAGGGAGCGCTGACCACCCGGGCCGGCGACATCGTCTCCGGGCTGCGGGTGCTGCGCGGCGTCGGGGGCGAGCCGGTGCTCTCCGCCCGCTACCGGGCCCGGTCGCAGGAGCTGCGCACGCGTGGCCTGCGGGTGGCCCGGGTCGAGTCGCTGCTGGAGGCGGCGCAGGTGCTGCTGCCCGGCGCCTTCCTGGTGCTGGTGACCTGGCTGGGTGCCCGGTTCGCGCTGCGCGACCAGATCAGCGCCGGGCAACTGGTCGCCTTCTACGGCTACACCGCGTTCCTGGTCAACCCGCTGCGCAACCTCACCGAGGCGGTCGACAAGCTGACCCGTGGGCACGTGTCGGCCCGCCGGGTGGTCCGGCTGCTGCGACTCACCCCGGAGCTGGTCGACCCGGCGCAGCCGGTGACGCTGCCGGACGGGCCGGGGGAGCTGGCCGACCCCGGCTCCGGGGTGGTGCTGCTCCCCGGCCGGTTCACCGCGCTGGCCGCCACCGTCCCCGAGGACGCGGCCGCGATCGTGGACCGGCTCGGCCGGTACACCGATTCGGACGCCACGCTGCACGGCGTACCGCTGCGGTCGCTGGCGCTGGCGACGGTGCGCGCGCGGATCCTGGTGGCCGACAACGACGCACATCTGTTCACCGGCCGGCTCCGCACGGAGCTGGACCCGCACGACCGGGGCGACGACGCGGCACTCGCCGCGGCGCTGGTCGCGGCGAGCGCGATGGACATCGTCGATGCGCTGCCCGACGGGCTGGACAGCCCGGTGGCGGAGCGTGGCCGGGAGTTCTCCGGGGGCCAGCGGCAGCGGCTGCGGTTGGCCCGCGCGCTGGTCGCCGACCCGGAGACGTTGCTGCTGGTCGAGCCGACCAGCGCGGTCGACGCGCACACCGAAGCCCGGATCGCGCGGCGGTTGGCTGACGCGCGCGCCGGCCGGACCACCCTGGTCTGCACCACCAGCCCGCTGGTGCTCAGCCGAGCCGACCGGGTGATCTTCGTGGAGGACGGCAAGGTGGTGGCCGAGGGGACGCACGCCGAGCTGCTGGACGGCGAGCCGCGCTACCGGGCGACGGTCAGCCGGGAGGAGGACTGATGGCCACCGCACTGCCGGTCGCAGACGCGCGGCAGGTCCGCCGGTACGCGCGCACGCTGGTCCGCCGGCACCCGCGCGCGCTGGCCGCCGCGCTCGGCCTGCACGCGCTGGCCGCCGCCGCCGGGCTGGCCGCGCCGCGGCTGCTCGGCGACCTGGTGGAGGGCATCTCCCGAGGTGTCGGACAGTCCACCGTGGACCGGATCGCGCTGCTCATCGGCGGTTTCGTGCTGGCCCAGTCGGTGCTGGTCCGGTTCGCCCACCTGGCCTCGGCCCGGCTCGGTGAGCGGGTCCTCGCCGAGCTGCGTGAGGAGTTCGTGGACCGGGTCCTCGACCTGCCGCTGGCCACCGTCGAGCGGGCCGGCACCGGTGATCTGCTCACCCGCACCTCCCGGGACGTCTCCGCGCTGTCGCGGACCGTCCGCCTGGCGGTGCCCGAGACACTGATCGCGGTGGTCACCACCGGCTTCGTCATCGGCGCGCTGCTGTTGATCGGCCCGCTGCTCGCGCTGCCCTGCCTGCTGGCGGTGCCGCTGCTCTGGGCCGGCACCCGCTGGTACCTGCGTCGCGCCCCCGCCGGCTACCTGCGGGAGAACGCCGCGTACTCGGACATCACCGACGGGATCAGCGAGACCGTCGAGGGCTCGCGGACCACCGAGGCGTTGCGGCAGCAGGCGCGCCGCCGGGCCCGCACCGACGTGGACGTCCGCCGTTCGTACGCGGCGGAGCGGTACACCCTCAACCTGCGGACCGTCTTCTTCCCGGTGGCCGAGATCGGGTACGTGGTGCCGGTGGTCGCCACGCTGCTGATCGGCGGCTGGTTCTATCTGCGGGGCTGGGTCAGCCTCGGTCAGGTCACCGCGGCCACCCTCTACGTGCAGCAGCTGGTGGACCCGGTCGACCGGCTGCTGTCCTGGCTGGACGAGCTCCAGGTGGGTGGCGCCTCGATGGCCCGCCTGCTGGGTGTGGCCCGTACCGGCGACAGCCCCGCCGCCGACGCGCGGCCCGCCGGCACCGCCCCGGCCCCTGCCGCAGCCGTCGACGGCGGCGCGGACCAGCTCGCCGCCCGCGACGTCCGGTACGCGTACCGGACGGGGCGGGACGTGCTGCACGGGGTGACCCTGGTCCCGCGACCGGGGGAGAAGCTGGCCATGGTGGGGCCGTCCGGTGCCGGCAAGTCCACCCTGGGTCGGCTGCTGGCCGGGGTGCACGCCCCGCGCAGCGGGTCGGTGACCGTGGGCGGCCGACGGCTGGACGAGCTGCCGCTGGACGAGCTGCGCTCGCATGTCGCCCTGGTCACCCAGGAGCACCACGTCTTCATCGGCTCGCTGCGGGAGAACGTGGCCATGGTCCGGCCGGGCGCCGACCCGGCGCGGGTACGGGCGGCGCTCGCCGCGGTCGCCGCCCTGGACTGGGCCGAGGCGCTGCCCGACGGGCTGGACACCGTGGTCGGCGCCGGTGGCCACCCGCTCTCCCCGGCGCAGTCGCAGCAGGTGGCGCTGGCCCGGCTGGTGCTGGCCGACCCGCACACCCTGGTGCTGGACGAGGCGACCTCGCTGATCGACCCGCGTGCCGCCCGGGAGCTGGAACGCTCCCTGGCCGCCGTGCTGGCCGGCCGTACCGTGATCGCCATCGCGTACCGGCTCTTCTCCGCACACGACGCCGACCGGGTGGCGGTGGTGGAGGACGGCCGGATCACCGAGCTGGGCCCGCACGACGAGCTGGTGGCGGCCGGTGGCTCGTACGCGGCGCTGTGGCGCTCCTGGCACCACAGCGACGAGCCCGGCGACCGGCCCGCCACCGGCTAGGTGGCCACCAGCGAGGCGGCCGCCGACGGTCAGCTGCGGCGCAGCATCCGGTAGGTGGCGATCCCGCCGGTGCCCAGCGCGGCGAGGAAGACCAGCCAGACGACTGTGCTGCTGACCCCGACCTGGGGGCCGGTGTTCGCGGCGGCGGCGGCCAGCAGCCCGTCGTTGCCGGGGGCGGGCAGCGCCGCCGGCGGCAGCTCCGGCCAGCGGACCAGATTGGTGCTCTCCAACATCTGCATGTGGTGCAACACGAAGCGGTTGGCGTCGTCGCAGAGCTTGCGGACGGTGGCGTCCCGGGTGCTCGCCCGCACCGCGCCGATCACCGGGAAGATCTTGCCGTGGGCCACCCGGAGCCGGGTGACGAAGATCTGATCGAACCGGGCGCCGGAGGCGTTCTGCATCTCCGACAGCCAGCCCTTCTGCTCGGCGGTCGGTTCGGACGGGATGGCCGCGCCCAGCTTGTTGGCGGCGTTCACGACGAGCTGGTCGAGCTGCTGGTGCTCGTTGGCGATGCCCGCGCCGATCTCCCGGACCTTGGCCGACTGCCCCTTCTCGGCGGCCATCTGACCGGCCGGCATCTCCCACAACCCGGCCAGCCGCACACCGTTGAGCAGGGTCATGTCGGCGGCGTTGAGCTGCTGCCCGCCGGCGGGCGCGGCGACGGCCACGCCGGGCAGTACGCCGACCCCCGCGATGACGGCGATGAGCAGCATCGCCGCCCGGTGGGTCCGGTTGCCCAGCCGGCGACGGGGGGATCTGAGCGGTGCCATGTCTGCGGTGCCTCCTCGGTCCGGACAGAAACGCGTCTGGACCGGGCAGCCGCATGCCGCCGGCTGCCCGTCCGTCCACTGATACGGACTGACCGCCTGATCAGTTCACCGGTCGGCGGCGCGGATCAGCGGGTGACGGCGAGGAAGCCGCCGAGCAGCAGCAGGGTGAGCGCGGCGACGGCGAAGAGCACCAGCAGCTCCCGGCGGCCGTGCCCGGCGTGATCGCCGCCGGGCGACGCGTCGGCGGCCGGGCTGGGCAGGGCCGGCAGGTCGCGGGTCAGGGCGGCCAGGTCACCGAGGGTGCGGGAGGTCCACACCGCGCCGACCCGGTCGGAGAACTCGTCCAGGGTGAGCCGGCCCGCGGTGGTGTGCCGGTGCAGCTCGGCGACCACCCGGTTGCGGTCGTCGTCGGAGGCGCGCAGCTCGACATCCACGCCGGACAGGGTACGCGGATCAGCCCACATCGAGGGGGTCGGCGAGGAGCCGCTCGAAGGCCAGTTCGGCGGCGCCGATCAGGGGCGCGTTCGCACCCAACTTCGGGGTGCGCAACCGGACGTGTTCCAGGCAGGCGCCGAGCGCGTTGGAGTTGAGCCGGCTGCGGATCTGGGCCGCCGCGGCGAGGTAGAGGTCGCGCATGGTGCCGCCGAAGATGACCATCTCGGGGTTGAAGACGTTCACCAGGTTGGCCACCCCGAAGCCGAGCCAGTCACCGGCCTGACGGACCGCCGTCTGGGCCCGGGCGTCGCCCCGGTCGGCGGCGTCGAAGACCGCCAGCAGCGCGTCCCGGCCCCGGGCGTCGGAGCGTCCGGCCGCACGGAGCAGGCCGTGCTCGCCGATCTCGGTCTCCCAGCAGCCCCGGGAGCCGCACTCGCAGGGCATGCCGTCGCGGACCACCTTCATGTGGCCGACCTCGCCGCCGTACCCGCCGTGCCCGGTCAACCGACGTCCGCCGGCGATGATGCCGGCGCCCACGCCGACGTCGCCGTACAGGTAGATGACGTTGTCGCAGCCGGCGGCGACACCTCGCGCGTGCTCGGCGAACGCGGCCACGTCGGCCACATTGCCCACCGTGATGGGCACGTCGATGCCCAGCTCGGCGCCGAGCGCCGCGCCGATCGGCTCGTCCACCCAGCCGGTGGTCGGGCCGAGTCGGACCAGGCCGTCGTCGCGGCGGACCATGCCGCAGACCGCGACGCCGGCGCCCACGCAGATCGCGTCGTGCGGCACGCCCTGCTGCATCTCCTTGACCGCGCCGGCCAGCAGCGGCGCCGCCTCCGCGGCGAGCAGGCCGCGCGGTCGGTCCAGCTCCCGCTGGTCCAGCACCGCGCCGCCCAGGCCGATCCGGGCGGCGCGCAGCCGATCCACCTCCATGGAGTACGCGTACGCGAACACCCGGGCCGACTCGGGCCGGACGACCAGCGACGGTCGCCCGGCCCGGCCGGTCTCCCTCGGTGCTCCCTCGCTGACCAGCCCCACGCCGGCCAGGTCGGCGGTGAGCGCGCCGATGGTGCTCCGGTTCAGGCCCAGCGTGGTGGTGAGCTCGGCACGTGTGGTCGCCCCGTGGACGTGCACGTGTCGCAGCAGGGCCCCGAGGTTCTGCCGTCGGACCTCGTCCTGGCTTGGTGCCGGGCGCATCGCGGTGCCACCTACCGCGCGGTCAGCGGGTGCCGGTAGCGGCGGCGCGGCGGCGGGAGAGAGCGTCCACGCTGGCGGCGAGGAGGAGCACGACGCCGGTGACCACGTACTTGACTCCCGCGCTGTACCCCATCAGACCCATTCCGTTTTCGATGACCGCGACCACCGCGCCGCCGAGCACGGCGTCGAGGACGCGGCCCTTGCCGCCGAAGAGGCTCGTGCCGCCGATGACGGCCGCGCCGACCGCGTAGAGCAGTACGTTACTGCCACCCGTGTTCGGGTCGACCGAGTTGGCCCGACTGGCCGCCACGATGCCGCCGACGGCGGCCATGGACGAGCAGATCACGAACACCGAGATCCGGATCCGGTCGACGTTGATGCCGGCCCGGCGCGCCGCTTCCCGGTTACCGCCCACGGCGTAGATGTGCCGGCCGTAGCTGGTGCGTTGGAGCACGAAGGTCCAGACGATCAGCAGCACCGCGATGACCGGCACCACGATCGGCACACCCTTGAGCGAGACGATCAGTACGTTGCGGCTGCGCTCCAGATTGAGGACGTACACCGCCGTGCCGAGGATGATGGCGAGCCCGGCGATCCGGAGCGCCACCACCGCGATCGGGTCGGTGATCAGACCGAGGGCCACGCGGTTGCGGTGGCGCAGCAGTTGCACCGCCGCGTAGCCGACGACTGCGAGGACGGTCAACGCCCAGCCCAGGGTGGGGGCGAGGTTGCGGTTGGCGATGGCGACCAGCACCTCGTCCCGGACGGAGATGTTGGTGCCCTCCTTCACGAGCAGCAGCACGATGCCCTGGAAGGCGAGGAAGCCGGCGAGGGTGACCACGAAGGACGGAATTCCGATCTTCGCGACGAGCAGACCGAGGCCGGTGCCGATGACCAGACCGGTGGCGACCGCGGCGAGCACGGCCACCCACCAGGGGTAACCGAGCACGGTGACCACATTGGCCAGCACCGCGGCGCAGACCCCGCTGGCGAAGCCGGCGGAGAGGTCGATCTCGCCGAGCAGCAGCACGAAGACCAGGCCCATCGCGATCAGCGTGACTGCGGCGCCCTGGGTGAAGAGGTTGGCGAAGTTGCCGGCCGACAGGAACGACGACGGCCGCATGACCGCGAAGACCGTGCAGAGCACGAGCAGGCCCAGCACCGCCGGCAGGGCGCCGACATCACCGCCGCGTACCCGGCTCAGGTAGGTGCGGACGTGGCCTCCGACGGTCGGCGGCGGTGTGACGGCCGCGGGGCCGTCCTTCCGCACGGCGGTGGTGGTCATCGGTGGCCTCCTGAGGTCGAGTCGGCCGGCTGCGCGCCGTTGCCGTTGCCGCCCGTGCCCGCGTCGGTGGCGAGGCCGAGCCCGCCCGAGCGCCCGGCGGTGATCAGTTCGACCACCTGGGCGTGGGTGATGTCGGTGGTCTTCACCTGGGCGACCATCTGGCCGAGGTACAGCGCGGCGATCCGGTCGGAGACGGCGAAGACGTCGTTCATGTTGTGCGAGATGAGCACCACGGCCAGGCCGTTGTCGGCGAGCCTGCGGACCAGTTCGAGCACCTGGGCGGTCTGCGCGACGCCGAGCGCCGCGGTCGGCTCGTCCAGGATGACCAGCCTGCTGTTCCACAGCACCGCCTTGGCGATGGCCACGGTCTGGCGCTGACCGCCGGAGAGGCTGGAGACGTGCTGACGCAGCGAGGTGACGGTGCGGATGGAGAGACCGGCCAGCGTCTCGGCGGCGAGCTGTTCCATGGTCGGCTCGTCCAGGACGATGCCGCTGCGCTTCTCCCGGCCGAGGAACATGTTCTGCACGATGTCGAGGTTGTCGCAGAGCGCGAGGTCCTGGTAGACGACCTCGATGCCGAGCGCGGCGGCGTCGCGGGGGTTGCCGATGTGGACTGGTTCGCCGTTGAACAGGACCTCGCCGGCGTCGGTGGGGTGGATGCCGCTGATGCACTTCACCAGGGTCGACTTGCCAGCTCCGTTGTCGCCGACCAGTGCGGTCACCTCGCCTGGGTGGACGGTGAAGGCGACATCGCGGAGCACCTGGACGGGACCGAAGCTCTTGTCGATCCCGCGTAGCTCCAGCAGGGGGGTCGCGGACACGGGGATTCTCCTTCGCGAGGGAGGGGCGGGGCCCGTCCGGCGGGCGCCGCCCGGCACGGGAGGGGTGCTCCCGTGCCGGGCGGCGATGGTCGTCCCGGCGGGTACTGCGGCGTCGGTCAGCTGATGCCGGCGTCGGCGCAGAGCTTGGCGTACGTCCCGGTGCAGACCTCTTCCTTGGTCACGTAGCCGTCGGCGATGACGTCCTTGACGTTCTCCTTGTAGATGGCCTTGGGGGTGAGCAGCACCGAGGGGACGTCCCGGCCGCCCTCCGGGTCCTTCACCGTCTGGCCGGTGTCCTTCTTCTCACCCTTGGCGAGCGCGATGGCCAGGTCGGAGGCGGCCTTCGCCTCTTCCCGGACCGCCTTGTAGACGGTCATGCACTGGTCACCGACGAGGATGTTCTGCAGGCCCTCCGGGGTGGCGTCCTGCCCGGTCACCGGCACCTTGCCGTTGAGCTTGTTCTTCTTGAGCACCGAGATGGCCGCGTTGCCGAGACCGTCGTTGGCGGCCAGCACGCCGTCGATCTTGCCGTTGGCCTTGGTGAGTTGCTGCTCGAAGATCGTCGCCGCCTGCGCGTTGTCCCAGGCCGGCACGGCGTCCTCCGGGCCCTTGATGTACTCCTTGGCGTCGAACTTCGGCTTGAGCACCGAGTCGTAGCCGTTCTTGAACAGGGTGGCGTTGTTGTCGGTGGGGGAGCCGTTCAGGTACGCCACGACCGGGTTCTTGGCGCCCTGGTCGGTCAGGCACTTGGCCAGACCCTCGCCCTGGAGCTTGCCCACGGTCTCGTTGTCGAAGCTGACGTAGTACTGGGCCGAGCCGCCCAGGGTGAGCCGGTCGTAGTCGATGGTGGCGACGCCCTGCGACTTGGCCTTGTCGAGCACGGCCTTGCCGGTGCCGGAGTCCAGGTTGACGATCATCAGGGCGGTGACGCCGCTGGTGATCATCTGGTCGGCGATGGTCTGGAAGGCGGTCTTGTCGTTCTGGGCGTTCTGGATGTCGTACTGGACGCCGGCGGCCTTGAACGCCTCTTCCAGGAACCGACGGTCCGCGCTCTCCCAGCGGGCGGAGGACTTGCTGTCCGGAAGGATCACGCCGATCTTGGGGGTTTTGGCGGAGCTGGCCTGGTCGTCGCCGGAGTCGCCGCCGCAGGCGGTCATGCTGCCGGTCGTGAGCAGGCCCACGGCGGCGATGGTGAGGAGCCCCTTACGCATGTGCAGGGTCCTTTCGGGGGTGGGGGAGGTGTTGTTTTGTTGTGCCCGGCAACGTATTTCGCATCACACCGAATCCACAAGACCGGCGGTGCGTCAAGTTTGTTGGGAGCGATAACAATTCAGCAACGCGACTGTCACTCCCCGGCCATTCAGGGGAGATGACGATGGGCGGCAGCCGTCAGCGGGTCTGCAGCGCTGCCGTGCGCGCCTCGGCCAGCGCCACCAGATCCGCCGCGGCCAGTTCGAGATGCAGACCGCGCCGGCCAGCGGAGACATAGATCGTCGGCAGGTCGAGCGCGGAGACGTCCAGCACGGTGGGCAGTCGCCGGCGCTGCCCGAGCGGGCTGATCCCGCCCCGCACGTAGCCGGTCGCCCGCTCGGCGACCGTCCGATCGGCCAGCGCCGCCCGCTTGCCGCCGACGGCCGCCGCGAGCGCCTTGAGGTCGAGCTCGCCGGTGACCGGGACGACCGCCACGGTGAGCGCGCCGTCGACCTCGGTCACCAGCGACTTGAACACCCGCTCCGGGGGTACGCCGAGAGTCGCCGCCACCAGCGCGCCGTAGTTCGGCGCGTCCGGCGCCACCCGGTAGGGGTGGGTGCGATGCGCGATCCCGCGCTTGACCAGCAGTGCCGTCGCCGGAGTGCCCTGTCCCGCCACGCCGACGAACCTAGTCGACCGGCTGGCAGATCAGAACGGTCGGTGCCCCGGCGACCCGGGTGAGCACCAGGCTCGCCGCGGCGTCACCGGTCAGCCGCAGGTCCCGCCGGAGCTGCTCCGGGGTGAGCGCGGACCCCCGCTTGAGGATCTCCACCCGGCCGACCCGGCGGTCCCGCAGGAGAGCCCGCAGGCGCTTGAGCGAGAACGGCAGCACGTCGGTCACCTCCAGGCAGCGCGCGTACGGGGTGCGGGTCGGATGGTCGGCGTAGAGGTAGGCGATGCTCGCGTCGCCGAGGGTGGCGTCCAGCTCGCCGGCCAGCTCGGCGACGAGGTGCGCGCGGACCACCGCCGGATCCGGGTCGTACAGGTAGCGGCGCGCCGGGCCGACCGGAGCCTCAGCGGCACCCGAGCCGGTGAGCTGGTGGCGGCGGGTCTCGTCGCCGCCCGCTCCCTGCCGGTAGAGCGTGGCGCGGCGGGGCACCTCCGCCAGCTCGCCGCACCAGAGCGCCGCCTCGACCAGATCGCCGTCCACGCCGACCCACTCCGCCTCCGCGCCGGCCGGGATGAGCGCGTGATCCAGTCCCGGCGCCACCTTGACGACGGTGCGTGGCACCCTTTCGGCGAGCCCGGTGACAAAATCCCACGGCGGAGAGTAGGCGCGCGGGTCGAAGATCCGCCGCCCGGTCCCGGCCCGGCGCCGGGCCGGGTCGCAGAAGACCCCGTCGACCCGGGAGACGTCGAACGTGGTGGCGTCGCCGCACTCGACCGTGAACAGCTCGGCGAGCCCGGCCGCTGCGGCGTTGGCGGCGGCCATCGCGGCGGTCACCGGGTCGGCCTCCACCCCGTACACCCGGATGCCGGCGCGGGCGGCGGCGAGCGCGTCGGCGCCGAGACCGCACCCGAGGTCGGCCAGGGTGCGCACGCCGGCGTCGCGGAGCCGGGCGGCGCGGCGGTCGGCCACCACCCGGCGGGTGGCCTGCTCCAGCCCGGCGCGGGTGAGGAACATCCCGGCGGCGGCCGGGCCGAACTTGCCGACCGCCCGATGGCGCAGGTCGGCCTGGGTCAGCGCCGCCGAGGCCAGTGCCGGCGGCACGCCGGTCGCACGCAGGGCGGACGCCGCGGCCAGGGGGTCACCGCCGGTCAGCCCGGCCGCCGCCGCGAGCGCGGCCGACCCCTCGGGGGTACGCAGCGCCGCCAGCTGGTCGAGATCCACCCGGTCATTGTCCCGGGCGGGTCGGGCTGGCCGGACGGTGGTGTCAGTCGGTGGGCGTGGCGGCGACGAACGCCCGCCAGCTCGCCGGGGTGAAGGTGAGCGCCGGCCCGGTCGGGTCCTTGCTGTCGCGCACGGCGACCACGCCGGGCAGGTTGTCGGCGACCTCGACGCAGGCGCCGCCGTTGCTGTTGCTGCGGGATGCCTTGCGCCAGGTGGCGTGGGTCAGGTCCATGTCTGCACCACTTCCTCGATCAGCCGGGCGGACTGCCGGCATGGCAGCGCCTCGCCGGTCACAGTCTCCCAGCGCCGCTCCAGGGCGGCAACGTCGTTCGGGCTGTCCACGGTCTGCCCCCGGAGCTGGTTGTCCAGCTGGACCAGCTCGGCCCCGTTGTTGAGTCGGGCCAGGATGAAGGGACCGTTGAGCCCGACATGCCAGGGGGTGTCGGCGGGCACGACCCGGACCTGCACGTTCGGTGCGGTGCCCACGGCCAGCAGGTGCTGGAGCTGATCGCGCATGATCTCCCGGTCGCCGAGTTGCCGGCGCAGCGTGTGCTCCTCCAGCACCGCGACCAGGTGCGGACGCGGCTCGGCGGTCAGCAGGGACTGCCGGGCGAGCCGGGCCACCACGCGCGTCTCCACCTCCTCGGCGGTCAGCTCGCCGCCCACGCCGAGCATCGCCCGCGCGTATCCCTCGGTCTGGAGCAGGCCGGGGATCACCGTGGGGTCGTACCAGCGCAGCGCCACCGCCTCCCGCTCGTTCTCGTCCCACGGACGGAACCAGTCCGGCGCGGCGTGGAAGCGGATCAGCTCCAGCATGCCGACGAAGAGACCGCCGGTGTCCAGGGTCGAGTCGATGCGGCCGACGTAGTCCGGCTTGACCGGGCTCTGCCCGGTCTCGACCGCACTCACGTACGACGATGAGTAGTTGACCAGCTTTCCCAGCTCCTCCTGGCTGAGCCCGCGCGCCTGGCGTGCCCGGCGTAGCTGTTCGTGCAGGAACGTCAGTGTCGGTATCCGGGACACCCGGCTCCGCTTTCCGCGGCTTCCGGTGGTGGCAACCGACGGTAGGGAGACGGCCACTCCATGACGAGGTGCTCCCGGCGTGTTGCGGTAACGACTGGCGGAACTGTGGCGACACGTCGGACGGTGCGTTGGCACTCTCCTTGACGGAGTGCTAGCCACGGAATAACCTGCGATTAGCACTCTCACCCTGAGGGTGCCAGCTTCCGGGTCTCGCGACCCGGGTGCGAAACGCCAGGCGGACCGGCACCCGCGACGACGGTCCCGCCCGGTGGCATGTGGCAGATTGACGCTGGTCGGCCCCGCCGGCCGGCAACGAAACCAGTACCCCAGGAGGGTATGCCCGTGACTACCGCGACCAAGGTTGCGATCAAGCCGCTCGAGGACCGGATCGTGGTCCAGGCGAACGAGGCTGAGACCACCACGGCGTCGGGCATCGTGATCCCCGACACCGCCAAGGAGAAGCCGCAGGAGGGCACCGTCCTCGCTGTCGGCCCGGGCCGGATCGACGACAACGGCAACCGTGTGCCGCTCGACGTCAAGGTCGGCGACACCGTTCTCTACTCGAAGTACGGCGGCACCGAGGTCAAGTACGCCGGCGAGGAGTACCTGGTGCTCTCCGCCCGCGACGTCCTCGCGGTCATCGAGAAGTAAGCAACCGATCAGTGCCATTGCCCCGGTCCGGCTCGCCGGGCCGGGGCAGTGGCACTTCGAAGGGACATTCATGGCGAAGATCCTGAGCTTCTCGGACGACGCCCGGCACCTGCTGGAGCACGGTGTCAACGCCCTCGCGGACGCGGTCAAGGTCACCCTCGGCCCGCGCGGGCGCAACGTCGTCCTGGACAAGAAATTCGGTGCGCCGACGATCACCAACGATGGTGTGACCATCGCCAAGGAGATCGAGCTCACCAACCCCTACGAGAACCTCGGCGCGCAGCTGGTCAAGGAGGTGGCGACCAAGACCAACGACGTCGCCGGCGACGGGACCACCACCGCGACCGTGCTGGCCCAGGCGATGGTCCGCGAGGGCCTGCGCAACGTGACCGCCGGGACCAACCCGGCCGGGCTCAAGCGGGGCATCGACGCGGCGGCCACCAAGATCTCTGAGGCGCTGCTCGGTCGGGCCGCGGAGGTCACCGGCAAGGAGTCGATCGCGAACGTGGCGACGATCTCCGCGCAGGACTCCACCATCGGCGAGCTGATCGCCGAGGCGATGGAGCGGGTCGGCCGCGACGGCGTCATCACCGTCGAGGAGGGCTCCGCGCTCACCACCGAGCTGGACGTGACCGAGGGTCTCCAGTTCGACAAGGGCTTCATCTCGCCGAACTTCGTCACCGACCTGGAGGGTCAGGAGTCCGTCCTCGAGGACGCGTACATCCTGGTCACCACCCAGAAGATCTCGGCGATCGAGGAGCTGCTGCCGCTGCTGGAGAAGGTCCTGCAGAACAGCAAGCCCCTGCTGATCATCGCCGAGGACGTGGACGGTCAGGCGCTCTCCACGCTGGTGGTCAACTCGCTGCGCAAGACCCTCAAGGTCTGCGCGGTGAAGGCCCCGGGCTTCGGCGATCGGCGCAAGGCGATGCTCCAGGACATCGCGATCTCCACGGGCGCCGAGCTGGTCGCCCCGGAGCTGGGCTACAAGCTCGACCAGGTCGGCCTGGAGGTGCTCGGCACCGCCCGGCGCGTGGTGGTCGACAAGGAGAACACCACGATCGTCGACGGTGGCGGCCAGAAGGCCGACGTCGCCGACCGGGTGGCCCAGATCCGCAAGGAGATCGAGGCCTCCGACTCCGACTGGGACCGGGAGAAGCTGGCCGAGCGGCTGGCGAAGCTCTCCGGCGGCATCGCCGTGATCAAGGTGGGCGCGGCGACCGAGGTCGAGATGAAGGAGCGCAAGCACCGCATCGAGGACGCCATCGCGGCGACCAAGGCCGCGGTCGAGGAGGGCACCGTGCCCGGCGGCGGCGCCGCCCTGGTGCAGATCCTCCCGGTGCTCGACGACGACCTGGGCTTCACCGGTGACGAGAAGGTCGGCGTCTCGATCGTGCGCAAGGCGCTGGTCGAGCCGCTGCGCTGGATCGCGCAGAACGCCGGTCACGACGGCTACGTCGTGACCCAGAAGGTCGCCGGCATGGAGTGGGGCAACGGCCTCGACGCGGCCGCGGGCGAGTACGTCGACCTCGTCAAGGCCGGCATCATCGACCCGGTGAAGGTGACCCGCAACGCGGTCACCAACGCCGCGTCGATCGCCGGCCTGCTGCTCACCACGGAGAGCCTCGTGGTGGAGAAGCCGGAGCAGGCCGAGCCGGCCGCCGCCGGTGGGCACGGCCACGGTCACGGCCACCAGCACGGCCCGGGCTTCTGATCCGGTAGCGGTACGTCCCGGGGCACACCGTCGTACGGCGGTGTGCCCCGGTCCGTTCCCAGATCATTACCGGACGCTGACATGGTTGGCGACCCGGCGAGTTGATCGCGCACACTGGGCCGATGAGCACCACGTCGCGGCGGTACGCCGCGCTGGCCGGAGTCACCGCAGCTGCCATCGCGATCGGGATCGCGGAACCGGTGGCGGTTCTGACCGGGCCCCGGTCGGCGCCGCTGGTCGCGGTCGGCGGGGTGGTCGTCGACGCCGTCCCCGAGTCGCTGAAGCAGCTCGCCATCGACATCTTCGGCACCGCCGACAAGATCGCCCTGCTGGTCGGCACCGCGCTGCTGCTGGCCGCGTTCGCCGCGCTGCTCGGGATGTTGGCGGCACGCCGGTTGGCCCTCGGCCTGGCCGGGATCGCGGCGTTCGCCGCCGTCGGTGTGGCCGCCGCGCTGACCCGTTCCGGCGCGGACGCCGCCGACGCGTTGCCGTCGCTGGCCGGCGGCGGTCTCGGAGCCCTGGTGCTCTGGCTGTTCATCGCCGGTCCGCTGGAGCTGGACCCCTGGCCCTGGTCCTCGCCGACGCCGACCGCGCCCCGCGCGGGGGCACCGCAGGCGCCGGTGTCGCCGGCCGGCCCGATGACGTCCGACGACCGGCCGGTGCCGGTCACCCCTGCCGCGCCGCCGGAGCCGGCCGTGCCGAGCGGGCGGGCGCCGGGCGAGGGGGTCGATCCGGAGTCACGACGGCGGTTCCTCACCGGTGCCGGAGTGCTGCTCGGCACGGCCACGGTGGCCGGTCTCGGCGGGCGCTGGCTGGCCGGCCGGCGCGGGGTGTCCGCCGCCCGGGAGGCGATCCGCCTGCCCGCGCCGGTCGCCCCCGCACCGGCCCTGCCGGCCGGCGCGGACCTCTCGATGGCCCAGCTCGCGCCGTACGTCACCCCGAACTTCGGGTTCTACCGGATCGACACCGCGCTGGTGGTGCCGCAGGTCGACCCGGCGACCTGGCGGCTGCGGATCCACGGGCGGGTCCGTACCGAGCGCACCTACAGCTACGCCGACCTGCTGGCCCGGCCGCTGGTCGAGCGGTACATCACGCTGGCCTGCGTCTCCAACGAGGTGGGCGGAGACCTGATCGGCAACGCCCGCTGGCTCGGCGTACCCCTGCGTGAGCTGCTGGACGAGGTCGAGCCGGAGGAGGACGCCGACCAGGTCGTCGGCCGGTCGGTCGACGGCTGGACGTGTGGCACCCCAACCGCCGTGCTGCGCGACGGGCGGGACGCGCTGCTGGCGATCGGCATGAACGGCGAGCCGCTACCGGTCGAGCACGGCTTCCCGGTCCGGGTGGTGGTGCCCGGCCTCTACGGCTACGTGTCCGCCTGCAAGTGGGTGACCGAGCTGGAGCTGACCCGGTTCGCCGACTTCGACGCGTACTGGGTGCCGCGGGGCTGGTCCGCCCAGGGGCCGATCAAGACCCAGTCGCGGATCGACGCGCCCCGGGCGCGCAACCGGCTGACCACCGGCCCGGTCACCGTGGCCGGCGTCGCGTGGGCGCAGCACCGGGGCATCCGCCGGGTCGAGGTACGCGTCGACGGCGGGCCCTGGCAGGAGGCGGAACTGGCCCCGACGGTGTCGGTGGACACCTGGGTCCAGTGGTCGTGGCGCTGGGACGCCACGCCGGGCGAGCACCGGCTCCAGGTCCGGGCGACCGACGAGACCGGCGAGACCCAGACCGAGCGCACCCAGGGCGTCGTCCCGGACGGGGCCACCGGCTGGCACACGGTCACCGTCAACGTCCGCTGACCGCGGTCCCGCACCCCGGTTGGCTACGCGTGAACCGCGCCCCCGGTCGGGGGCGCGGTTCACGGTATGTCGGGGTGTGGCTGGTCAGGCGACGTTGCGCTGGGCTGGCACGGTCGACTTGTGCGGGCGGCCCAGCCGGGCCTCCAGGCGGGCCACGTCGACCCGGGCCTGCCGGCGGTCCGCCAGGTCCTCCCAGCCGACGGCGAGCAGGCGCAGCCGCTCCGACTCGCTGAAGCCGCCCCACACGCCGTACGGCTCGCGGACCGACAGCGCGTGCGCGGCGCACTCGGCGCGGACCGGGCAGGTGCGGCAGACGGTCTTGGCGGCGGACTCCCGACGCAGTCGGGAGGAGCCCCGCTCGCCGTCGGGGTGGAAGAACTGAGCGCTGTCCCGCCCTCGGCAGGCACCGAGCCGCTGCCAGTCCCAGAGATCGACGATGGGTCCGGGCAGTCTACGTACGTTCGACATCAGCACCCCTCCTCCCGCGCGGCACCGCGAGATCCTTGTGGCCGGCTTCCGGGCGGCGGGCCGCGCAGGCGCACCGTTCCCGGCCTGGACTTCTCGGTACCCGGACTGTCCCCGACTCACACGTCTGTGATCGAGAACGCGCCGGAAGTTGCGGCTTTTGCCCTATCTGTCGGAAAAGTTCGGAGGATTGCCGGGAACCCCCTCCCCAGCCGACCCCGTCATGGTCTGCTCGTTGGCGGAGAGGAGATCACAGTGCGTACCGTTCTTGTGTGCGTTCGGACACCACTCGCGGCCCAGCACCTGACTTCGGCCGCAGCGCGGCTGGGGTTGTCCGCGATCGTTCGTACCGCCGTCTCCGATCCCGAGGTGATGCTGCGACTGGCCGAGCGGCCGGCCGACGTGGTGCTCGCCGACACGGCCCTCACCCGGCCCGACAGCGCGGGCTTCGTCCGCCGGGTCCTGGCCCGCGCGCCGCAGGCCGCGGTGGTGCTGCTCGGCGCCGAGGAGTCCGAGGCGGCGGCGGCCACCATCAGCGCCGGCGCCCGGGGCCTCATCCAGAATGCCGACCACGACCTGACCAGCGCCGTGGCCAAGGCCCTGCTGCTGCTCACCGCGCCCGGCCGGGCCTCCCGGCAACGGGTCACCGACCCGGCCCGGGACACCGCGGCGGTCGGCGGGCGTTCCGCGCCGTCGCTGCGCGGCTCGGGCGAGCCCAACTGGGGCGCCGTGCCCGGCGAGGGGCCGGCGGGTGTGCCGTCGGTGCCCGTGCAGCGGGGCGAGGACGAGGTCGAGTCGGCAACCGGTGAGCCGGAAGCAGAGCAGACCGACCCGCCCCGACCCGCCCCGAGTGCCCGGCCCGCCCGGGCGTCGATCGGGCTCACCGAGCGGGAGCTCCAGGTGCTGCTGGGGATGGCCGAGGGCAAGAGCAACGCGGAGATCGGCCGGGAGCTGTTCGTCTCGGAGGACACCGTCAAGACCCACGCCCGTCGGCTGTTCCGCAAGCTCGGCGCTCGGGACCGGGCACACGCGGTGGCCGCCGGGTTCCGCGCTGGTCTGGTCGCCTGATCCCGGCCCGCTCGCACCCGCCCCGCTGATCGTGCTCGACCCAGGATGTGGTGGCTTCCCGGAACAGGGAGGCCACCACATCGTCGTTGCAGCACGATCCTGCCGGCCGGAACGCGGGGCCGGGCGGGCGGACCGGGTCAGTCGGCGGCGGCGGTGGGGGTGCCCGGTTCGTCCTCGGTGCCCTCGGTCAGGGTGTCGTGCACCCCGTCGGCGTACCCGCGGGCGTAGTCCCAGGTCACGTAGTGGTCCGGGTCCGGGTCGTAGGCCGGCTCGTGCACCCGGGGCCGGCCCGAGTTGAGCAGGTGTCGCAGGTTGCCCCGGAGCAGGTCCCAGTCGAAGTAGTGCGGCTCCCGGCAGTCCTCGCACTCGATCACCAGCCCCCGGACCCCGATGGGTGCCAGCAGCGCCTGGTAGATCTCCAGGTCGGCGAGGTCCTCCAGCACATCCTGCCGCTCGACGTCGGTCAGTGGATCCGGCGTCGCGTCGTCGCCCGGGTCGTCCAGCCCCGCGGTCGGATCGGCCGGGTCGCCGTTGAACGGGTCGATGGGCTCGTCGTGCACCCCCTCACCGTAGACCCAAGACGGCGGGAGCGTCCGCCCCCCCGGCTCCGCGACGGGCCGGCCCGCCACCGGAGGAGTCGCCCAGCTCACTGGGTACGATGGGACGACGCGCCGGCACCGTGGCGCGTTCCGGTGCCCGCCCGCGCCACCTCGCTGAAGCCCATCCGAGCAGCTCAGGGGAGCAATCGTGGAGAATTCGCCCAGCACCGACCTTCCGGCCGGCGCCGAGCACGCCGAGCTGGGCGGCCACCTGCCCGAGATGCCCGCGGGCTCGGCCCGGGTGGTTCCGCTCGGGCTCACCTTCGACGACGTGCTGCTGCAGCCGGGCGAGTCGGACGTGGTTCCCAGCCGGGTCAACACCCGTACCCGGCTCACCCGCCGGATCGAACTGACCATCCCGCTGCTCTCCAGCGCCATGGACACCGTCACCGAGGCGCGGATGGCGATCGCCATGGCCCGCCAGGGCGGCATCGGCGTGCTGCACCGCAACCTCTCCCTGGAGGACCAGGCCCTCCAGGTCGACCTGGTCAAGCGCTCCGAGTCCGGGATGATCACCAACCCGGTGACCGCCAGCCCGAACGACATCCTGCGCGAGGTCGACGAGCTCTGCGGGCGGTACCGGATCTCCGGCGTGCCGGTGGTGGACGGCGACGGCCAGCTCGTCGGCATCGTCACCAACCGCGACATGCGCTTCGTCTCCGAGCCGGACACCCCGGTGCACGAGATCATGACCCGGCCCCCGCTGGTCACCGCGCGGGTCGGGGTGAGCAAGGACGAGGCGCTGGAGCTGCTGCGCAAGCACAAGGTCGAGAAGCTGCCGATCGTCGACGACTCGGGCCGGCTGCGCGGGCTGATCACCGTCAAGGACTTCACCAAGAGCGAGCAGTACCCGAACGCCACCAAGGACGAGGCGGGCCGGCTGCGGGTGGCCGCCGCCGTGGGGGTCGGCGAGGACGCGTACAAGCGGGCCCGCACCCTGGTCGACGCGGGCGTGGACGTGCTGATCGTGGACACCGCGCACGGCCACCAGCGGGCCGTGCTGGACATGGTCCGCCAGCTCAAGAAGGACGTCGGCATCGACATCGTGGGCGGCAACGTGGCCACGTACGCCGGCGCGAAGGCGCTGGTCGACGCGGGCGCGGACGGCATCAAGGTCGGTGTGGGTCCGGGCGCGATCTGCACCACCCGGATCGTCGCCGGGGTCGGCGTCCCGCAGATCACCGCGATCATGGAGGCGGCCCGGGCCGCCCGCCCGGCCGGCGTGCCGGTGATCGGCGACGGCGGCATCCAATACTCCGGCGACATCGCCAAGGCGCTGGTGGCCGGTGCCGACACGGTGATGCTCGGCAGCCTGCTGGCCGGCTGCGAGGAGAGCCCCGGCGAGCTGATCTTCATCAACGGCAAGCAGTACAAGGCGTACCGCGGGATGGGCTCGCTCGGCGCGATGCAGTCCCGGGGGCAGGCCAAGTCGTACTCGAAGGACCGGTACTTCCAGCAGGACGTGCTCGCCGAGGACAAGCTGGTCCCCGAGGGCGTCGAGGGTCAGGTGCCCTACCGGGGCCCCCTGTCCGCCGTCGCCCACCAGCTCACCGGCGGGCTGCGGGCCGCGATGGGGTACGTCGGCGCGGAGAGCATCCCCGAGCTGCACCGGCGTGGCCAGCTGATCCGGATCACGGCGGCCGGGCTCAAGGAGAGCCACCCGCACGACATCCAGATGACCGTCGAGGCGCCCAACTACCACTCCCGCTGACCATCCCCCAACAACCTGGAGTCCCCCATGCGTGACGTGGTCGAGATCGGGCTGGGCAAGACCGCGCAGCGCGGCTACCACCTGGACGACATCGCCATCGTGCCGAGCCGCCGGACCAGGGACGTCGACGACGTCTCGACCGCCTGGCAGCTGGACGCGTACCCGTTCGGCATCCCGTGCGTCGGGCACCCCTCCGACGCCACGATGAGCCCCGCGTCGGTCGTCCGGCTCGGTCAGCTCGGCGGCCTCGGCGTGCTCAACGTCGAGGGGCTGTGGACCCGCTACGAGAACCCGACCAAGGTGCTGGAGGAGTTGGCCGGCCTCGACGAGGACGCCCGCGCCACCAAGCGGCTCCAGGAGGTGTACGCCGAGCCGATCCGCCCCGACCTGATCGCCGAGCGGGTCCGTGAGCTGCGGGCCGGTGGCGGCACGGTGGCGGTGCGGGTCTCCCCGCAGCACACCCTGGCGCTGGCCCCGGTGATCCTGGACGCCGGGGTGGACATCCTGGTCATCCAGGGCACCATCGTCTCGGCCGAGCACGTGTCGACCACCGACGAGCCGCTGAACCTCAAGGAGTTCATCGCCGACCTCGACCTGCCGGTGATCGTCGGCGGCTGCACCGACTACAAGACCGCGCTGCACCTGATGCGTACCGGCGCGGCCGGCGTGATCGTGGGCATCGGCGGCGACGAGTGGTCGACCACCGAGTCGGTGCTGGGCATCCGCGTGCCGATGGCCACCGCGATCGCCGACGCCGCGGCGGCCCGCCGGGACTACCTCGACGAGACCGGCGGCCGGTACGTGCACCTGATCGCCGACGGCGACATCCAGACCTCGGGCGACATCGCCAAGGCGCTCGGCTGCGGCGCGGACGCGGTGATGCTCGGCGAGCCGCTGTCGCTCTGCGACGAGGCGCCCGCCGGTGGTGCCTGGTGGCACTCGGCGGCCAGCCACCCGTCGCTGCCCCGGGGCGCCTTCGAGGTCTCCGGTGAGCCGATCGGCTCGATGGAGCAGCTCCTCTTCGGTCCGGCCGACGAGGCCGACGGCCAGCTCAACCTGTTCGGCGGGCTGCGCCGGGCGATGGCCAAGTGCGGTTACCGCGACCTCAAGGAGTTCCAGAAGGTCGGCCTGGTCCTCGACCGCTGACCCGTTCCCCGTACGCCGGAAGGCCGGCCCCGCGACGATGCGGGGCCGGCCTCCGTCGTACCGGGGGCGTCAGCCCTCGGTGAACTCGACCCAGTTGAGGTTGCCCAGGCTGCTGGTCGGTCCGCCGGGTACGGCGGTGTAGACCAGGTAGAGCCGGTGCGCTCCGGCCGGCTGGTCCATCGGCACCGTGGTGCTGGTGAAGGCCGAGTTGCCGGTGGTCGCGTTCAGCGTCGCCGTGGCGACGACCGGGCCGGTCGTCGAGTCGAGCCGCAGCTCCACCTGAGCACGGGGGGTGCCGGCGGTGGCGGCCGAACCGCCGGAGTGCCGCAGCGTCACGGTGGAGACACCGCCCAGGTTGATCGGGTCGAAGGCGATGTGGTCGCCCGGGTCGATCCCGCTGACGTGCTGACCGCCGCCGGTGTCGCCGGTGGTCGCCACCTCCACACCCTGCTTGACCTGGGCGTTCTCGGCCTGCTGGCGAGGGGTCTGGATGATCGCCTGGCCGACCGTGGTGAGTGCGGCCTGGCCGCCGCCGCCGAGGTCCGTGTACGAGGCGCTGATTCCGCCGTACAGGTAGCCGCCGGCGTGGTCACCGCCGTCGGCCGGGGTGGCGAGGGTGCCGGTGCAGCCGGTGGTGGAGCTGTCCGGGTGGCCGTGGCTGTCGTGGCCGAGGACGAAGGTGACGGTCACCCGCGAGCAGTCCACCGGCCCGTCCTCCGGGTCGGTCACCGTGACGGTGAACGGCACGGTCTCGCCCCAGGTGAAGAAGCTGCCGGACACCGGGGAGGTGACGGTCACCGTGGGCGCGGTGTTGCCGACCACGATCTCCTTGGTGAGGACCGCGGTCCTACCGCTGGAGTCGGTCACCGTCAGCTTCGCGGTGTACGTCCCGTTCGCGGTGTAGGTGAACGACGGGTTCGGGTCGGCCGAGTCGACCGTGCCGTCGCTGGTGAAGTCCCAGGCGTACGAGATGGACTCGCCCGGGTCCGGGTCGTAACTGCCGGCCGAGGAGAACCGCACGGTCAGCGGCGCGGTCCCCGACGTCGGAGTGGCGTCGAGCTTCGCCACCGGCGACCGCTTGCCCTTGACGTACCGGATCACCGACAGCTGCGCGTCCGGGTTGGCCCGGAAGAAGCCGTCGCCGTACTCCAGCAGGTAGAGCGAGCCGTCCGGACCGAACTCCATGTCCATCGGGTTGTCGAAGACGACGCCCGGGAGGAACTGCTCGACCCCGGTCAGGGAGCCCCGGCCGTCGGTACGCATCATGAAGATCTTGTCCCGGGTGAACTCACCGAACACCACCGCGTTCTGGTAGTACTCGGGGAACTTCACCTCGGAGGTCGACGCCGGGTCGTACGAGTAGATCGGACCGCCCATCGGGCCGACACCGCCGGTGCCGATCACCGGCCACTTGAAGTCACAGCCGACCGGCGGGTTCTCCAGGTACGACCCGGCGCACGGGGTGCGTCCGTCGAAGGTGTACCAGAACTGCGGCTGCTCGACCTTCGGCAGCACCCGCAGGCCGGTGTTGCGCGGCGAGTCGTTGACCGGGGCGCCGCAGTTGAACGGGGCGCCGGAGGTCCGGCGGAGTGGGGCGCGGCCGGCGTCGGACGGATGCCGGCCGCGCCGGGGATCACTTCTTGAGGTAGATAGTCAGGTCGGACATGTTGCGGTAGCTGGACGCCGCGAAGTCGAGCGACTGACTCTTGTTCTCGGTGCCGCCGGGAGCGGTGTCCATCTCCCAGTTGGCGTGGTGGAAGTTCTGCTCGCCGATGGTCTGGAAGAACTGCTGGAAGTTGATGTCGCCGTCGCCCAGCGGGGTCATCTGGTAGCCGTTGGGCACGCCGGTGTCGCGGTCGCCGTCCTTGGCGTGGAAGAGCGGGAACCGGGTGGTCCGGTCGGCCACGGTGAGGATCGGGTCGAACAGGTCGGTCACCTCCTGGCCGGCCGGGTTGACGTACTTCTGGTGCTTGTGGCGGGCCACGTAGGCCCAGTAGATGTCGAGCTCGAAGAAGACGTAGCCCGGGTCGGTGATCTCGAAGAAGTACTCCAGTCGCCGGATGCCGGAGGATCGGGTCTGCCGACCCTGCGCGTCGCGCGGGCCACGGTCGATCAGGAAGCTGTACGCGGCGTCGTGGTTGTGCGTGTAGAGCCGCATGCCCCGGGCCCGGGCCTGCCGGCCCAACTCGTTCCAGATGTCCGCGGCGGCGTCCCACTCGGCCTTGTACGCGCTGTTGGTGGGGTCGCTGCCGGTGCCGATGTTCTTCATGCCGAGTTCCTCGGCGATGTCCAACTGCTGTTGGAAGGTGGCCGTCTGGATCGAGGCGTGGGTGCCGTTGGCGACCAGGCCGTTGTCGTCGAGGATCTTGCGGATCTCGGTCGGGGTGATCTGCCGGCCGAGGATCTCGGTGCTCTGGGTGTAGCCGGCGAACTCGATCTCCTTGTAGCCGATCTCCGCGAGCCGGGCGAGGACGCGCTCGAAGCCGTACGGCACTCCGCTGTCGTCGGGCGCGGCGGTGATCCGGTCCCGGACGCTGTAGAGGATGATGCCGCGGTTCTTCGCCGGGATCAGTGGTTCGACCCGCAGCTTGCTCTTGTTCTTCGGATCGGCGAGCGCGGGGGTGCCGGTCGCGAGGACCGGCAGGCCGGCTGCGCCGAGCGCGGCGGCCGCGCCGGCGGACGCGGCGAGCAGTGACCGGCGGCTGAGCCGGCCGGCGGAGGGGGCGTCGGATGCGGTGTGGTCTGGCATTGTTCCACCTTTCGCGACGGCGGTTTGCCGTCGATGACGATCAGCAGAGGTACGACGAGGGTCCGGTCGCGGGCGCCGCCGAGCGCCCGTTCCGCGTCCCCGGCGGGGGCCGGGCGTGTGCGGTGCCGCGCAGTCGAAGGGGCCGGTCCACGCCGCCGCCACGGCGTGTGGAGTCGGGAGAAAGCCCGCCTCCGGCAGCGGTCGGCTTGAATGTTCCGACGCGTTACATCTTGGAGACAGACACTAACGTCGGTCGAAGCCAAAAGAAAGTATCGATCGAAGCCAACTTTTGTCTGTTTCGACGAAAGTGACTGATGATCGTCGATACGCGCGTCGCGTCGGGCGGCGCTGGCTACGCTCGTCGTGACCCGGGAGGCCGACAGGAGGAGTGTGCATGGTCCTGACCGGACGGACGCCCGCCCGCCACCGGCTTGCCGCCGCCCTCACCGCGCTGACCTGTGCGATCGCGGTGGCCGCAGCCGGCTGCACCCGCGACGACGACGGGTTCCGGCCCGGTGCCGCCGACGCCGGAGACCCGTACGTCCCAGGAAGCGGCAACGGCGGCTACGACGTCACGCACTACGGCCTGGGCGTCCGCTACGACCCGGCGACCGACCGGCTGACCGGCCGGGCCACCATCACGGCGACGGCCACCCAGGACCTGTCCCGGTTCAACCTGGACCTGGCCGGGCTCGACGTCGGCGCGGTCACCGTCGCCGACGCGCCGGCCGAGCACCGCCGCGACGACGGCGAGCTGGTGGTGACACCGCACGACGGGCTGCCGCGCGGCCGGCCGTTCACGGTGACGGTGGAGTACGCGGGCGTGCCCACCGCCATCGCCGACGGGGAACTGGGCAGCGGCGGTTTCCTGCACACCCCCGACGGAGCGGTCGCGCTGGGCCAGCCGGACTCCGCCGCCACCTGGTTCCCGGTCAACGACCACCCGTCCGACAAGGCCAGCTACGACCTCGCGGTGACCGTCCCGGACGGCCTGTCCGCGCTGAGCAACGGGGTGCCCGGGCCGAAGAGCAGCGCCGACGGCTGGACCACCTGGCGCTGGTCGGAGCGCACCCCGATGGCCAGCTACCTGACCACGCTGGTCATCGGCAACTACCGGGTCGTGAGCGGCAGTCACGCCGGCCGGCCGATGGTCACCGCGGTGGCGGCGAGCATGCCGGCGACCGGTGGCGCGGCCGGCTCGCTGGCCCGTACCGGTGCGATCGTCGACTTCCTGGCCAGCCGCTTCGGCCCGTACCCGTTCGACTCGTACGGCGGGATCGTGGTCGCCGACGACCGGATCGGCTACGCGCTGGAGACCCAGTCCCGACCGGTCTACGGGCCGGCCTTCTTCGCCGACGACCGGCCCAACCTCGGCGTTGTCGCACACGAGCTGGCCCACCAGTGGTTCGGCGACAGCGTGTCGCTCAGCAGATGGGGCGACATCTGGCTCAACGAGGGCTTCGCCAGCTACGCCGAGTGGCTGTGGGAGGAGCACGACGGCGGCCGCACCGCGCAGCGCAACTTCGAGCTCCAGTACGCGGCGACCGACTGGTCGCAGCCGTCGGTCGAGCCGGGCCGGGAGCGGATGTTCGGCACCGCCGTCTACAAGCGCGGCGCGCTCACCGTGCACGCGCTGCGCCGAACCGTCGGCGACGACACCTTCTTCCGCATCCTGCGCACCTGGACCGCCGAGCGGGCGGGGGGCAACGCCACCACCTCCGACTTCGTGGCGCTGGCCGAGCGGGTGGCGGATCGGCAGCTACGCCCGCTCTTCGACGCCTGGTTGGTGGGCGGTGCCGCACCCACCCTGCCGTGACGGGGCCGCGATGATCGGTCGATAGGCTGCCGCCTGCGATCGGCGGGCGGACGCCGTTCGCGTGGAGCGGCGCAGGCCGCCTCCGCCGCCGTAAGGGGGAGGGCTCGTGATGTGGGTGACGCGGCACAGGCTGCGGGTGGGTGCCGGTCTGCTGGTGACCGGGGCGCTCGCACTGTCCGGATGCGACTCGACCGCACCGGAGGCGGCGCCGTCAGCGAGCGTTTCTCCGACGCCGTCGCGGACGTTCAAGCCCGGCGCGGCCGGGGTCGGTGACGCCTACTTCCCCACCTACGGCAACGGCGGCTACGACGTCGGCCGGTACACCGTCAAGGTGCGGTACGACCCGGCGGAGGACCAGCTGGCCGGCACGGCCACGGTGCAGGCCACCGCGACTGCCGACCTGTCGACGTTCAACCTCGACCTGGCCGGCCTGACCGTCAGGACGGTCACCGTGGACGGCGCCCCGGCAACCCACACCCGGCAGAAGAACGAGCTGGTGATCAAGCCGGCCGCCGGCCTGATCACGGGCAACGGCTTCGTCGCCGAGATCGGGTACGAGGGGAAACCGAAGCCGTTGAAGAACGAGGTGCTCGGTGACGGCGGGTTCCTGCACACCTCCGACGGCGCCATCGCACTGGGCCAGCCCGAGTCGGCGAGCACCTGGTTCCCGGTCAACGACCACCCGTCCGACAAGGCGGCCTACGACTTCGAGATCACGGTCCCGGACGGTGTGACCGCCGTCAGCAACGGCGTACCGGGTGGCAGGACGAGCAAGGACGGCTGGACCACCTGGAAGTGGTCGGAGAAGTCGCCGATGGCCAGCTACCTGAGCACGCTGGTCATCGGCAAGTTCCGGATCACCACCGGTGAGCACAAGGGACGGCCGGTGTACAGCGCGGTCACCACGAAGGTGGCCAAGGGCGCGGCGGACGCGTCGATCGCGAAGACCGTCAAGGTGGCCGACTACCTGGAGAGCGTGTTCGGGCCGTACCCGTTCGACGCGTACGGCGGTGTGGTGGTCTCCGACAGCCGGATCAGCTACGCGCTGGAGACGCAGAGCCGCCCGGTCTACTCCGCCGGCTTCTTCCGTCAGGGCGAGAACACCGAGGTGGTCGCGCACGAGCTGGCCCACCAGTGGTTCGGCGACAGCGTGGCGCTGGCCAGGTGGGAGGACATCTGGCTCAACGAGGGCTTCGCCACGTACGCGGAGTGGCTCTGGGCCGAGCACACCAAGGAGTACACCGCCGAGCAGGCGTTCGACATCCGGTACGCCCGGGTGCCGGCACAGGTGTGGAGGACGCCGCCGGGCAAGCCCGAGGTGAAGGGGCTGTTCAGCGAGTCGGTCTACCAGCGCGGCGGGATGACCCTGCACGCGCTGCGGGTGGCCGTCGGCGACAAGGCGTTCTTCGAGATCATCAAGACCTGGGCGGCCGAGAAGCGCAACGGCACCGCCACCACCGCCGAGTTCGTGGCCCTAGCCGAGCGCGTCTCCGGTAAGCAACTGGACGAGGTCTTCGACACCTGGCTCTACGGCACGAAGAAGCCCCCCACCCCCAAACCCCTCTAACCCCAGTGTTCCCACCTCCCCGAAGGCCCCCCTCCCCGCGCCCACCACCATCCTCGTCGATCTAGGGCATATAACCGTGAGTTGATCTCCCACAGCAGCGATATCCCCTAGATCGACGGGGGCGGGGGCGGGCGGCGGCGGGGGGTG
>NZ_JAGPYK010000018.1 GCF_018070045.1 Micromonospora sp. U21 | reverse complement strand
TCCGCGATGAAACGGAACGCCGCCCGCTTCCCCTCCGATGGATGCATCGCCATGGATCAGGCAAATCGTGCGAACAGTGCAGCAGACTAAACCGAAAAGTCGGGCACGACGTCATCGAATGCCCTCTCAGAGCCTGCGAAGTCCACTCAGCACCCTCTCCAGCAGTTCAGTGCCCACCGCGTCGTCGGAGTCGTCCAAAATGGTCGGCTCGTGGACTGCGACCAGGCCGTCCGTCGCCATGTCGGCGATGAGCACCCGGGCCACACCGAGCGGGAGCTGCATCCGCGCCGCGATCTCGGCGAGCGATTGCACGCGTCCGTCACACAGCGCGGCGATGTACTGGTGTTCACGGCCACCGTTGCCATTGGCAGCGGCCCGGCCGCGCACCGTCGTCTCGACGAGCGCCTCCAGCGCGATGTCGAGCCGGGGACGGGTACGACCGCGGGTCACGGCGTATGGACGGACCAACGCTCCGGTCGGTTCGTCACGATCGGCCATGTCGCCGCTCACCTCCTTCGTACCCGGCACCGGCTCCCACCGGTGAAACCCGTCGTTGTCGTTGTTGCAGTAGCGCCGACCTCACGATCGGCGAGGCGTCAGCCCAGCATGCCCGCGGCCGCACGCGGCTGCGGGGTCAGCGCGTCGCCCACCCGGTCGACCAGCAACGCCATTTCGTAGCCGACCTGCCCGACGTCCGAGCTGCGGGCGGCCAACACGGCGAAGGACGAGCCGTCCGAGATGGACATCAGGAACAGGAAGCCATCGTCCATCTCCACAACGGTCTGCAGCACCGCGCCTCCCTCGAAGCAGCGGGCCGCCCCCTGGGTGAGGCTGACCAGACCGGACGCGATCGCGGCGAGCTGGTCGGCCCGGTCCCGCGGGAGATCCCGTGACGACGCGAGAAGCAGGCCATCCGCCGAGACGGCGACCGCATGCGCGACACCGGGCACCCGGTCGGCGAAGTTGGCCAGCAGCCAACCAAGATCCTGCGTAGTTGTCATCCTTCTTGCTCCTTCTGCCCGCTCCCGGCCGCTGGGCCTGAGCCAGACTGCGAGGATTGCTGCCCTCCCGGAGTCGCCTCCGGGCTGGTCGGGTTGTCCGAGGTGCTACGCCCTCGCTGCACGCCCCGGTGGTAGGCGGAGAGCAGGCCACGGACCGCCTCCGGGGAACGCCGCTGGACCGAGGTGGTGGGCTTCTCCACCGCGCCGGGGACCAGCTGCGCCATCGGCTTGCGCTTCGGCAGACCGGTCGTGGTGGTCTCGCTCACCGGGGCCGCGCTGGCCGCTGCCGAGGCGGCACGCCAGCCGTCGTCGGCGGCGGTCTGCCAGCCGTTGGTCTGCTGTTGGGGCCGGCGGGTCGGCAGGCTCTCGGCGAGGCTGGGGCGGGCGCCCCCGTTCGCTGTCGACCCGTTGTCCCGCGGCGCTCCTCCGGCCGTCGGAGTGTCTGCCATCGGTGCGTTACCTGTCGTCCCGGGTGGTGTCTTGTGGACTGCCCGGCCGCTGGCCTCGACCGTCGCGAACTGCTGGGTCGCGGTGCCGCCATTCGCCGCCGGCTGGGCGGCCGGTGCGGCCGCCTGAGCCGCCGCCGCCTCCTCCGGACCCGGCCGACGGGTACGGAACCAGGCCGACTCGAGCTCCCGGAAGATCGGCAGCTCCATGGTCTCGTCCGCGTACCGCTGCCGGTTCTGGGCCTGCGGCTGCTGTGGCGCCGGCCGGCTCTGCGCCGGTGCCGCCGAGGTCGGTGCCGTCGGCTGAGCCGCTGCGGCCGGTTGCTCGGCCGGTCGCTGCACCCGTGGCAGCTCCGTCGTCATGTCCAGGGCGGCGGCGAGCCGCTCGGGCACCGGCGGGGTAGCGGCGTCCCGGTCGCCACCGGGAACCGGCGGCCAGGCCGGCGGCGCGGGGGCGTTGGGCGCCTGGGCGGGCGGGGCCGATCGGGGCGCGAAGCCGCTGAACGACTGGCCGGAGGCCGGCGGCGCCGAGTACGGCTGACTCGATGCCGGCGGCGCCGAGTACGGCTGACCGGCCGGCGGGGCCGAGTAGGGCTGACCCGCAGGCGGAGCCGAGTACGGATGCCCGGCCGGAGGGGCCGAGTACGGCTGCCCGGAAGCCGGGGCGGCCGACACCGGCGGACCGGCGTACGGCGCACCCGAGTAGGGCTGTGCGGAATACGGCTGGCCGGAGGCCGGCGAGGCGGAGACCGGTGCCCCGGAGTAGGGCTGCGCGGAGACCGGCGGCGGCGAGTACGGGTGCGCCTCGGGGCTGCTGGGCAACTGCCTCGGGATGGCCGGCTGCTGGCCCGCGTCCGGAGAGTCGTCGCCGGAGCGGCGCTGCGGCAGCGGGTCGATCGGCTGACCGTTGGCCGTCCGCGGGGTGAACCCGTCACCGCCGTTCGTTCCGGCCGCACCGGTCAGGTCCGACCAGGCCGGCATCGAGCGGTAGGCACCGGTGTTGGCGGGGGTGTCGGCACCGTTGCGCGACGCCGGGTCGAACGGGCGACCACCGAGGGTGACCTGGTTGCCGGACTCGCTCGGGCGGGGGCCGTTGCCCAGTGCGGGCAGCGCGCCGAAGGCCGGCACCGGACCGTTGTGCTGGGGGCCACCGGCCGCGGGCAGCGCCGGCGGCTGCTGCACCCGGCCGGAGAGCGCCCGGGGCACCAGCACCGAGGTCGGCAGGGTCACGTCGGCGACCGTGCCACGGTCACCGCCGGGACGTAGCTCGACCCGGACCCCGTGCCGGGAAGCCAGCCGGGCGACCACGACGAGGCCCATCATCCGGGACACGGCCACGTCCACCTGCGGTGGCGTCGCGAGGCGCTCGTTGAGCTCGTGCAACTGGTCGTTGCTGATGCCGATGCCGCGGTCCTCGACGTAGAGCGAGGCACGGTCGCCGACCCGGCGGGCCTCGACCATCACCTGCGAGTCCGGCGGCGAGAACGCGGTCGCGTTGTCGAACAGCTCGGCGACGAGGTGCACCAGGTCGTTGACC
Organism: Micromonospora sp. U21; assembly: GCF_018070045.1. Lineage (GTDB taxonomy): Bacteria > Actinomycetota > Actinomycetes > Mycobacteriales > Micromonosporaceae > Micromonospora. The sequence goes on along the minus strand of NZ_JAGPYK010000018.1, from coordinate 131,564 downwards.
GCGTGCGCGGCGACCTCGATGTCCCGGTCGATGACCCCGAACTCGATCCGGGTGTAGTGCTCGACCTCGGACTGCGCGGCGCGCAGCACGTCGATGAGCGCTGCCGGCTCACGCTGCACGCGGGTGGAGTCCGCGCCGGCGAGCACGAGCAGGTTCTCGTCGTTGCGGCGCATCCGGGTGGCCAGGTGGTCGAGCTGGAACAGCTCGGCCAGCCGGTCCGGGTCCTCCTCGCCGCGCTCCAGCCGGTCGAGGTGCCCGATGAGGCGGTCGACCAGGATCTGCGAACGGCGGGCCAGGTTGACGAACATGGTCGCCACGGAGGCGCGCAGCGCCGCCTGCTCGGCGGCCGTGCGGACGGCTTCCAGGTGGACGGCGTTGAACGCCTCGGTCACCTGGCCGAACTCGTCCTTGCTGCGGACCGGGAGCGGCTCGGCGATCTGGTTGGCCAGCTGCACCGGGGAGAGCTGCCCGACGACCTGCGGGTCACGCAGTCGGGCCACCGCCTGCGGCAGGCCGTACTGGGCGACGGAAAGAGCGCCCTGCCGCAGGTCACGCAGCGAGCGGGCCATCGAGCGGGCGACCAGGTAGGCGAAGAGGATGGCCAGCAGCAGCATGCTGAGCAGCAGGCCGGTCTCCAGGAACACCTGACGCTGGACGTCCGAGCGCAGGTTGTCGGCCTCGGCGACCACGTCGCCGTCGAGCCTGGTCTCGACGGTGCGGATCAGCTTGGCGTTGGCCGTCATGGCCGAGTCCCACTGGTCCGGGCCGAACGGCGCACCGCGCATGTCGCCGGTGGTGTTGCCGTCGATCCAGCCGGTGTAGTTCTGCGCCTCCCGGCGGTCACCGCCGGCGACCGTCTGGTCGTGGAACTTCGCCTCGTCAGGGCTGGCGACGGCCTTGAAGCTCTGCAACGCCTGCTGCTGGCCGGTGCCGCTGGCGATGTAGTCGGTGCGCAGCACCGGCGTCATCCGCCGCTGCTCCGAGGCGAGCGCGCGGTGCACGACGACCCGGCGGACGGAGAGGAACTCCTTCTCCCGGGCGACCGCCGCAGCGGCGCGCATCCGGTCGCTCAGGTCGTTGTCACCGGCGAGCTGGGTGGCGGAGTCACGGATGGCGAGCAGGTCGTTGATCAGGCCCTCGTACGCCTGAATGGTCTCGGTGAGCTTGAGCTTGCCGTTGAACACCTGACTGCGGACGCCCGGCAGGTCCTTCAGGGTCTGGTCGATCCCGTCGAGCAGACCATCCAGGCTGCTCGGCAGGTCCTCGATCTCGGCCCGCTGTTGCAGGTAGGGGCCCTTCGCCTGGTCGACCCGGGAGTTCACCCGGTTGTAGGCCTCCTGGTACTGCGCCGTCGGCTGCGTCCCCCTGGCCCCCAGCAGCAGCACGGCGGTGGTCCGCTCATCCTGAAGCGTGTCGACCAGGTTACCTGAGTAGCTCGACAGGTTGGCCAGGTCGCCGGCACGGTTGGCATTGTTGAGCGTCTCCAGGTGGTCGACCAGACCACTGGTGCCCACCACGACCGTGGCGATGGTCGGCACGATCATGATGAGACCGAGCTTGGACCAGATCGGCATGTCCCGGAGCCGGCTGGCCGGCCGGCGCAGCCGCGACAGGAAGGAGCCCGCCGTCTTTGGCCGTTTGCTCACGTCACCGCCCTCGCGATTACAGCTTGAACGTGTTGCCCCGGGCAACGCCCAGCGTCCGACCCGGCGGGTCGGACCCCCGAGATTCCATCACGCCGCCCGGCAAGAAGAAAGCCCAGGTTGTCACCCGCTGAAGGTGTGATGAGATGTTGATGCGATTTGATAGCAGTCCGTCTGGCCGGAGTAACTGAAGGTAATGAAACATCCGCACCGCGTTGTCCTGCTCGCCGGCCCTTCTGGCTCCGGAAAGTCGTACATAGCACAGCAAACCGGGTTGCCGGTGCTCTGCCTGGACGACTTCTACAAAGACGGCGATGACCCTACGTTGCCGCTACGAAACGGCCAGGTGGATTGGGAATCACCCGAGTCGTGGGACGCCCTCACCGCGGTGGAAACGATTGCCCGGCTGGCTCGCGAGGGTCGGGCCGATGTGCCGGTTTATGCGATCGGCGCGGATCGAAGGGTGGCCACCCGGTCATTTGACGTCGCCGGATCGCCACTTTTCGTGGCCGAAGGGATCTTCGCCGCCGAGATCGTCGAGGAGTGCCGCCGTCGAGGGCTGCTCGCCGGCGCGTACGCGCTGCGCCGGCCGCGCGGGGCGACCTTCGTCCGCCGGCTGGCCCGCGACCTGTCCGAGCAGCGCAAGGCGCCACGGGTGCTGGTCCGGCGCGGGGTCGCGCTGCTGCGTGCCGAGCCCGCGGTGCTGCGCCGACAGACCGGGCTGGGCGCGGAGGCGGCCCGGGCCCGGGAGGTGCTGCGCCGGGTGGCCGGCCTGCTCGCCGGCCACCCGCACGGCTGACCAGTCAGGCGAGCAGCTTCGCGTACGCCGGCTTGATCACCTCATCGATGATCCGCAGCCGCTCGTCGAACGGGATGAAAGCGCTCTTCATCGCGTTGATGGTGAACCACTGCATCTCCCGCCAGCCGTAGCCGAACGTCTCCACCAGCAGGGCCATCTCCCGCGACATCGACGTGCCGCTCATCAGCCGGTTGTCGGTGTTGACGGTGACCCGGAACCGCAGGTCCCGCAGCAGGCCGATCGGGTGGTCCGCGATCGAGTCCACCGCTCCGGTCTGCACGTTCGACGACGGGCACAGCTCCAGCGGGATCCGCTTGTCCCGGACGTACGCGGCCAGCCGACCGAGCACCGGCGCGCTGCCGGGGGTGATGTCGTCCACGATCCGCACCCCGTGGCCGAGCCGGTCCGCGCCGCACCACTGGATCGCCTGCCAGATCGACGGCAGGCCGAACGCCTCGCCGGCGTGGATGGTGAAGTGGAAGTCCTCCCGCTGGAGATACTCGAAGGCGTCCAGGTGCCGGGTGGGTGGGAAGCCCGCCTCGGCGCCGGCGATGTCGAAGCCGACCACCCCGGAGTCCCGGTGCCGCACGGCCAGCTCGGCGATCTCCTGCGAGCGGGCCGCGTGCCGCATCGCGGTGAGCAGGGTGCCCACCCGGATGCTCAACCCCGCCTCGACGGCCTGGGCGGTGCCCTCGGCGAAACCGGCCAGCACCGCCTCGACCACCTCGTCCAGGCTCAGGTCGTGTTCGAGGTGCTGCTCCGGGGCGAACCGCACCTCGGCGTAGACGACCCCGTCGGCGGCCAGGTCCAGCGCGCACTCGCGGGCCACCCGGCGCAGCGCCGGCGCGGTCTGCATGACCGCCACGGTGTGCGCGAACGTCTCCAGGTAGCGCTCCAGCGAGCCGGAGTCGGCCGCGTCGACGAACCAGCGCCCCAACGCCTCCGGGTCGGTGGTGGGCAGCTCGTGCCCCACCTCCGCGGCCAGCTCGACGATCGTCGCCGGCCGCAGCCCGCCGTCGAGGTGGTCGTGCAGCAGCGCCTTCGGGACCTTGACGATGTCCTCGTACCGGATAGTTGCGACCATGCTCAGACCCTAGTCAGCGGCCCCGGCGAACCGGGACGGGACCGGCCGGGGTTGCACGGCCGCCAGCCGTACACCCGGCGCACGTCGAGGCGGATCACGAGCCGCCCGTCGGCGACCATGGCAGCGCGGTAGTCCGCCCAGTCCGGGTGCTCGCCGCGAATTCGCCGGTAGACCTCGACCAACTCGTCAACCGTCGCGTCGGTGGTGGCCACGGCCGGCTCGCTGAGGGTCACGGTCCCCTCGGCGACCGCGTACGCGCCGCCGTCCGGGGTGGTCACGTGAAAGCTGGCCCGGGGATCGCGGCGCAGGTTGCGCACCTTTGCCCGACCCCCGGTGGTGGAGCAGCGGATCAGCCCCGGCTCGGCCAGGTAGTCGAGGTTGGACAGCTGCGGTCGGCCGTCCCGGCGCAGGGTGACCAGGACCCCGCGCCCCTTCGTGCCGAACAGCTCCCAAAGCTGATTAGTTGACATGTCACCGACCCTACGACCCGGATCGGTGACATGTCAACGAAATGGCTAGACTGGGCGCATGGACCCACCACGGTGGCTGAACGAACGGGAGGACCGCGCCTGGCGCGGCTACCGCCGGATGCGTCGACTGCTCGACCTGGAGCTGGCCCGCGAGCTGGCCCAGGACGCCGGCCTCTCCGAGCCGGACTACGACGTGCTCTCCGACCTCTCCGAGACGCCGCAGGGGCGGCTGCGCCTCAGCGAACTGGCGGACAGGATGCTGTGGTCGCGCAGCCGGCTCTCGCACCACCTGAGCCGGATGCAGCAGCGCGGCCTGGTGACCCGCGAGGAGTGCGCCGACGATGCCCGGGGCTCCATCGTCGTGCTCACCCTGGCCGGCCGGCAGGCCATCGAGTCCGCCGCCCCCGGCCACGTGGCCGCCGTCCGACGGCACCTGATCGACCTGCTCACCCCGGCGGAGGTCGACGCGCTCGGCGCGCTCACCCACCGGGTGGTCGACCACCTCGCCGACCCCGACCTCCGGGCCACCCGCCCGCAGCCCGAACCGGCGGCCTGACGTGGACCCGCGCATCCTCGACCGGCTGCGCTGCCCGGTCTGCGGCGAGCCGCTGACCGAGGCGACCGCCGGCACCGCCGGGGCTCTTCGCTGCCCGCGTCGGCACAGCTTCGACATCGCCCGGCAGGGGTACGTCAACCTGCTCGCCGGGCGCGCCCCGCACACTGGCGACAGCGCCGAGATGGTGGCCGCCCGGGCGGACTTCCTCGCCGCCGGGCACTACGACGTCATTTCGGCCGCCCTCGCCGCCGCCGCGACGGACGCCGCCGGCCGGCTCCGCGCGACGGCCGCCACGTATCCGCGACCTACCCCGTCCGCCCTTTGCTCTGCTTCAACCGACGCAACGGTTTCCGGGCAGAACTGTTGCGCGGATGTAAGCAGAGCAAAGGACACAACGGCAGAGGTACGGGTTGCGCCGCCGACGCCCGACTTCGAGGCGTACCCCCTGGTGGTGGACGCCGGCGCCGGCACCGGCCGGTACCTCGCGGCGGTGCTGGCTGCGCTGCCGGACGCGGTTGGTCTGGCCCTGGACGTGTCCAAGCCGGCGCTGCGCCGCGCGGCGCGGGCGCATCCCCGGGCGGCCGCGGCGCTCGCCGACACCTGGCAGCGGCTGCCGCTCGCCGACGCTTCGACCTCCGTGCTGCTGAACGTCTTCGCCCCGCGCAACGGCGCGGAGTTCCACCGGGTGCTCGACCCGGCCGGCACGTTGCTGGTGGTCACCCCCGCCGCCGACCACCTCACCGAACTGGTGGACGCCCTCGACCTGCTGCGGGTGGCCCCGGACAAGGCCGACCGGGTGGCCGGCAGCCTGGGCGGGCACTTCACCGTGGTCAGCTCGGCCGTACACCGGGCGGAGCTGGCACTGACCCGGCCGGAGGTCGCCACCCTGGTCGGGATGGGTCCCAGCGCATGGCACACCGACCCGGCCGCTCTCGCCACCCGGCTGGCCGCGCTGCCCGAACCGGTCCGGGTCACCGTGGCGGTCCGGCTCGACGTCCAGCGACCCCGCTGACCTCAGGTGGAGAGGTCGACCTCTTCCCAGCCGGGTGGCTCATCGTGGTACGGCCCGCGCAGGACCACCGCCCACTCCAGCGCCCAGCGCCGCTGCCCGATCGCGTTCGCGTCGACCAGCCCGGGCAGCGACCGCCCGACCCGCTCGGTCTCCAGGTAGGCCCAGTCCAGGCAGTAGTGCAGGTCGAGCAGCGCGGCCGCGTCGGCGGGATGCTGCGGCGCGGCGAGGATCCGGGACCGCCAGCGCGGGAACGTCTCCCCCTCGGCGATGTGCGGCAGCCGCTCGACCAGCCGCTCGTCGACGGCGAGGGTCGGGTCGAGCTGCTTGCTCAGCCCGAGCACCCAGGCCAGCGCGAACAGCGCGTCGTGGTGCAGCACGAACGAGCGGTGGTCGCCCTTGCCGCCGATCACGAACTGCCACTCCGGCGGGGTCACCATCTCCATCAGGTGCGAGCCGAGCAGCCAGGTCATCGCCGCCTGCGGGGGCATCCCGAAGCAGCGGGCCAGGATCAGGTGCAGCACGGCGATCCGCGCCTCGATCTCCACCGTGGGGCGCAGCTCGATCTCGTCACCCGGCTCCCAGACGAGCGGGAATTGGGCTGGCGGCAACGGCAGGCCGAGCCGGGACAACTCGTCCAGGCTCGCCTCGCGCACCTCGCGTGGGTTGGGGGCAGGTACGGTCACGGCAAATTTTCCTGTCTGCTCGCGACGGCTCAAGGCCGGCTATCCCCCCTTGGCCTGCGAGAATAGCGCTCCCTGGTGACCGGCACCACGCCGCCCCGACCTCGGGCCGAGTCAGCCGATCCGCTCGATGACCAGCGGCGTCGGCACCGGCGCGGTCGGCGCGATCCGCACCGCGCTGGCGGCCTCCGCGAGCGCCGCCGGGATCCGCGCCCGGTCCTCGGCGCGCAGCTCGTAGAGGACGTCACCGGCCCGCACCGGATCGCCGGGCCGCTTGTGCAGCACCACCCCGGCCGGCACGCTGACCGGGTCCTCCTTGCGGGCCCGGCCCGCGCCGAGCCGCCACGCCGCCACCCCCATGGCGTACGCGTCGACGGCCGCCACGTGCCCGTCCTGCTCGGCGCGGACCACCTCGATCTCCGGGGCGGCCGGCATCGGCGCGTCCGGGTCGCCGCCCTGCGCCCGGATCATCGCCCGCCAGGAGTCCATCGCCCGGCCGTCCCGCAGCGCCGCTGCCGGATCGACGTCCGGCAGGCCGGCGGCGTCGAGCATCTCCCGGGCCAGGGCCAGCGTCAGCTCCACCACGTCGGCCGGGCCGCCTCCGGCCAGCACCTCGAGCGACTCGGTCACCTCGACCGCGTTGCCGATCGCCAGGCCGAGCGGGGTGGACATGTCGGTGAGCAGGGCGACCGTCCGCACGCCGTGCGCACCACCCAGCTCCACCATGGTGCGGGCCAGCTCACGTGCCTGGTCGACGGACTTCATGAAGGCGCCCGAGCCGACCTTGACGTCGAGGACCAGCGCACCGGTGCCCTCGGCGATCTTCTTGCTCATGATCGAGCTGGCGATCAGCGGGATCGCCTCCACGGTGCCGGTGACGTCGCGCAGTGCGTACAGCTTGCGGTCGGCGGGGGCGAGCCCGGCGCCGGCCGCGCAGATCACGGCGCCGACGTCGCCGAGCTGGGTGATGAACTCGTCGTTGCTGAGCGCGGCCCGCCAGCCCGGGATGGACTCCAGCTTGTCCAGCGTGCCGCCGGTGTGCCCGAGGCCGCGCCCGCTCAGCTGCGGCACGGCCGCGCCGCACGCCGCCACCAGCGGGGTGAGCGGCAGAGTGATCTTGTCGCCGACGCCGCCGGTGGAGTGCTTGTCGACCGTCGGGCGGCGCACCGCCGAGAGGTCCAGCCGCTCACCGCTGGCGATCATCGCGGCGGTCCACCGGGCGATCTCCGGGCCGGTCATGCCGTTGAGCAGGATCGCCATGGCCAGCGCGGACATCTGCTCCTCGGCCACCACCCCCCGGGTGTACGCATCCAGCACCCAGTCGATCTGCGCGTCCGACAGCACACCCCCGTCCCGCTTCACCCGAATGACATCGACGGCAGCAAACCCACTCATCAGAAGTTCTTCCTACTCAGCAGACCAGCGAACAGGAATCTCCAGAGGCGGCTCACCCTCACCAGCCCAGAAGATGGTGCCGGTCGCGTCCACCACGACCACACGGGGCGTCCGGGCCATCCCCCAGGTGATCGCCTCCGCCGGGTCGTCCCAGCTCGGAGCCTCCTCCAGCACGCCGGTCTCGGCGCCCGCGTCATCCCCGGCCGACCGCTCCCAGTAGGCCGTCCAGACCTGCTGCCCGGCGGACATGTCCGGGTGCACGAAGACCGTGCCGCGCCCGCGCCAGGCGGCCAACCGCTCCGGCACCACCGGCACCGGCGTCTCGCCGGTCACCGCCTCCAGGTCCTCCACACCGAAGGCGTGCGGCAGCAACTCGGCCATCCGCAGCGGGCGGCCCTTGGACTCGATCAGGCACTCCGGCCCGCCGTGCTCCCAGAGCAGCTGCCGGCACCGGCCACACGGCATCAACGGCTCACCCGTGGCGTCGACGCAGGAGAGCGCGACGAGGCGGCCGCCCCCGGTGGCGTGCAGGCTGGAGACCACACCGCACTCGGCACAGAGCGTCACCCCGTACGCGGCGTTCTCCACGTTGCAGCCGACCACCACCCGGCCGTCGTCGACCAGCGCGGCCGCACCGACCGGGAACGTCGAGTACGGCGCGTAGGCGTGCCGCATCGCGTCCGCGGCGGCGGCGCGCAACCGCGCCCAGTCGATCTCAGTCATCCCATCATTCTGCCGCACCGTCATCGTGGCCTGCGGCGGGACCACCTCGGCCCCGCCGCGTCGGCACCGGGCTCAGCCCTTGATGTACGGCTTGCCGTCGGCGGCCGGTGCCCGGACCCGGCCGACCAGCCCGGCCACCGCCAGGATCGTCGCCAGGTAGGGCAGCATGGCCAGGAACTGGCTGGGGATCACGCTGTTGATCGCACCCAGGTAGGTGGCGAGCTGGTCGGCGAAGCCGAAGAAGAGCGCGGCGAGCAGCGCCCCGGTCGGGTTCCACCGGCCGAAGATCAGCGCGGCCAGCGCGATGAAGCCCTTGCCGCCGATCATGTTCTTGGTGAACGAGTAGAGCGCCAGCGTGTAGGACGCGCCCCCGATGCCGGCGACCACACCGGCGAGCAGCACGTTGCGGTAGCGCACCCGCAGCACCTTGACGCCGAGCGTGTCGGCGGCGGTCGGGTGCTCACCGACCGAGCGGGTCCGCAGCCCCCACCGGGTACGGAACAGCCCGATGTGGATCACCAGCACCAGGAGCAGGCCGAGGTAGAGGAAGATGTTGCCGCGGAACAGCGCCGGGCCGAGCACCGGGATGTCCTCGAGCAGCGGAATGTTCCAGTTGCCGAAGCGGGGCGCGCTGTTGTACTTCGTCGCGTCGGTCTGCATCAGCCGTTCGTAGAGGAAGCCGGTGACGCCGACCGCCAGCAGGTTCAGCACGATGCCGATGACCACCTGGTCGACCAGGTAGCGGATGGCGAAGACGGCCAGCAGCAGCGAGATGAACGCGCCGCCGATGGCTGCGGCGACCAGGCCCACCCAGACGCTGCCGGAGAGGCTGCCGAACAGCGCGCCGCTGAACGCGCCCATCAGCAACTGCCCCTCGATGGCCACGTTGACCACGCCGGACCGCTCGCAGAGCACCCCGGCGAGCGCACCGAAGATCAGCGGCAGGGCCAGGATGAAGGTGCCTCGGATGATGTTGACCAGGGGCATGAAGTTCTGCCCGGTCGGCGCGGCGGAGACCTGCCAGCAGAGGAAGGAGAGCACGAAGCCGACCAGCCCGACACCGAGCACGGTGAGGAACCACCGCTTCGGCACCCCGGCGAGCAGCGCCGCACCGGCGGCGATCGCGATGATCCCGAACAGGATCGCCCCGATCGTGCCGTTGATCTCCAGCGCGGCGCCGGCCGCGTCATCGCTGAGCGTGAACCGGGCCTGCTGGTCGGTGGCGAGCGCACCGAAGAGCACCGCCGCGAGCAGGCCGAGCGCCAGCAGCACGAGGCCGACCTTGCGGTTCCGGGTCCAGAAGCCCGCGTCGACCGGGGCGACCGCGACGTCGGGGACAGCCATGGTGGACATGAGTTACCAGCCCTTCGCCAGGCTCGTCTGCAACCGGGCGGCCCGTGCGGCCCGGAGCTGGAAGATCGCTTTCACCAGGGCGGGTGCGGCGATGAAGATGACGATCAGCGCCTGGAGCACGGTCACCAGCTCCAGCGAGATCCCCGAGTACGACTGCATCCGGTTGCCGCCCGCCTGGAGCGCCCCGAACAGCAGCGCGGCCAGCAGCACCCCCCAGGGCTTAACCCGGCCGAGCAGCGCCACCAGGATGCCGTCGAAACCGATCTGCGCGACCACCAGCGGGGTCAACGCGCTGGCGGTGGAGCCGAGGACCATGTTCGAGCCACCGAGACCGGCCAGGATCCCGGAGAAGACCATGATCAGGGTGTACGTCCGGGTGACACTGATGCCTGCGGTGCGGGCGGCATCCGGGTTGGCGCCGACCGCGCGCAGCTCGAAGCCGAGCGTGGAGCGGTTGAGCAGCCAGGCGACCCCCCAGGTGGCCAGCACGGCGAGCAGGATGCCGGCGTGCACCCGCAGGTTGTCTCCGAGCAGCCGGGGCAGCTGGGCGGACGTGTCCACCGCCTTGCTGATCGCGTCGGTGCGGGTGGGGTCCTGCACCCCGTTCTGCACGATGAGCCAGGTGAGGAAATACGTGGCCACGTAGTTGAGCATGATCGTGTTGATCACCTCGTGCGCACCGGCGCGGGCCTTGAGGATGCCCGGGATGAAGCCCCAGATCGCCCCGCCCAGGGCACCGGCCAGCACCGCCACCAGCAGGTGCAGGCCGGGCGGCAGCGGCAGCAGGAAGCCGGCCAGCGCGGCCAGGATCACGCCGATGGTGGCCTGACCCTGCGCACCGATGTTGAACAGCCCGCCGCGGAAGGCCAGCGCCACCGCCAGGCCGGTGAAGACCAGCGGGGCCGCGTAGGTGAGCGTCTCGGAGATCGGCGCGAGCACGGCCTGCCAGCCGTTGTCGCCGTTCAGCCAGCCGGAGAACGCCTCCGGGTCGAAGATCGAGCCCTTGAACAGGTTCGCGTACGCCTCACTCACCAGCGTCCAACTGGAATTGAGCGCATCGGACGGGCGGGAGGTGATGTACGAGTAGGTGGAGAGCACATCCGGATCAGAAATGATCATCAGCACCGCGCCGACCACGATCGCCAGCACCAGCGACAGCAGGGTCACCGTGAAGGTGTTGGCCGCCCAGAGGTTGTCCAGGAACAGCCGGCCCAGGCTGGGCTTCGGCTCCGACTCCGGCGCCGACCGGCCCGGCGTCGCCGGCTCGGCCTGTTCGGTGTTGCCGAGAGCGGTCTGCGCGGCCTGCGCCTCGCTCGCCGGCTCCTTGTCCGGCGAGCCGGACTGCGGATTGGGGTCGCTCATGCCTCGTCCTCGTTCGCGGAGCCTGCGTCGCTCGCCGGGCCCCCGTCGGTAGCCGTGCCGTCGGTCGGCGCGGCGTCCGCGCCGCGCTCGGAGACCGCGTCCGGGCTGATGCCGGCCATCAGCAGGCCGATCTCCTCGCGCGGGGTGTCCGGGCCGACGATGCCGATGATCCGGCCGCGGTACATCACCGCGATCCGATCGGCCAGCCCGATCACCTCGTCGAGTTCGCTGGAGACCACCATGACGGCGGTGCCGATGTCCCGCTCGCGGATGATCCGGCTGTGGATGAACTCGATCGATCCGACGTCGACGCCGCGGGTCGGCTGGGCGGCGATGAAGAGCTTCAGCGGCCGGGACAGCTCCCGGGCCACGATCACCTTCTGCTGGTTGCCGCCGGACAGGGTGCCCACCGGCGCGTCGGCCGATGAGGTGCGGACGTCGAACTGCTCGATCCGCTCCTTCGCCGACGTCGCGATCGCGTCCGGCCTGAGCGCGAGCCCGGCACCGAACGGCGGCCGGTCGTAGATGTCCAGCACCAGGTTCTCCGCGACGCTGAACTCCTTGACCAGGCCGTCCACGCTGCGGTCCTCGGGCACGTAGCCGACACCGGCGCGGAGCACCTTCTTGGTCTTCCAGCCGTCGATCCGGTCGCCGCCCAGGCTGACCGTGCCGGCGAGCACCGGGCGCAGGCCCATGATCGCCTCGATCAGCTCGGTCTGGCCGTTGCCCTGCACACCCGCCACGCCGAGCACCTCGCCCGCGCGCACGGTCAGGTCCACGCCGTCGACCGCCCGGACCTGCCGGTCGTCGTCCACGACCAGGCCGGCCACCTCCAGCATCGGCTCGCCCGGCGTGGCGGTGCCCTTCTCCACGGTGAGCCGGACGCTGCGCCCCACCATCAGCGCGGCCAGCTCGTCGCGGCTGGCCTCCGGCAGGGCGGTGCCGACGGTCCTACCGCGCCGGATCACGGTGATGCGGTCGGCGATCGCCTTGACCTCGCCGAGCTTGTGGGTGATGAAGACGATCGACTTGCCGGCGGCCTTCAGCGACCGCATGACCGTCAGCAGTTCCTCGGTCTCCTGCGGGGTGAGCACCGCGGTCGGCTCGTCCAGGATGAGCAGGTCGACGTCGCGGGTGAGCGCCTTGACGATCTCGACGCGCTGCTGGATGCCGACCGGCAGGTCCTCGATCACCGCGTCCGGGTCGACCCGCAGGTTGTAGCGCTCGGACACCTCGGCGACCTGGCGCCGGGCCCGCCGCCGGTCCAGGAAGCCGGCGATGCCGCCTCGGACCTGCTCGGCGCCGAGCATGATGTTCTCGGTGACGGTGAAGACCGGTACCAGCATGAAGTGCTGGTGCACCATGCCGATCCCGGCCGCGATCGCGTCGGACGGGCCCTTCAGCTTCAGCGGCTTGCCATCGACCAGGATCTCGCCCTCGTCGGGCTGGTAGAGCCCGTAGAGCACGTTCATCAGGGTCGACTTGCCCGCGCCGTTCTCGCCGAGCAGGGCGTGAATCTCTCCAGGCTCCACCGTCAGGTCGATGTGGTCATTGGCGACCAGATCACCGAACCGCTTGGTGATGCCGCGCAGTTCGAGTCTCAGCGCAACCTCCTGGAGTGCGAGCGATGGTGCAGCGTAGCTGCCGTTGACCGGGCCGGACCGGCCCGGTCACCGTGGCGCGCGATCGGCCGCTCCGGCCCCACGGGTGGTTACCCGCGGCGCCGGAGCGGCCGGATCCGTCGTACCTGTCCCCCGCCGACCCTCCGATGATCTCACCGGAGGGGTCGGCCGGTCGTCACTTGGTCGGCTGGGCCTTCGAGGTGACGGTGATGGTGCCGGCGGCGATGTCCGCCTTGATCTTGTCGACTTCGGCCTTCAGCTCGGCCGGAACCTTGCTGTCGAAGTCGTGGTACGGGGCGAGCGAGACACCGTTGTTGGCCAGGGTGCCGATGAAGCCCGGCTTGGCCGGCAGCTTGTCGCCAGCGGCGGCCTTGACCACGGCCTCCTTGACAGCCTCCGGAATGTTCTTGACCACGGTGGTCACGATCGCGGAGCAGTCCGGGGTGCTCTCGCAGCCGTCGACGTCCACCCAGATGGTGTTGTACCTGCCGCCCGAGGCCTTGGCCGCGGAGGTGGTGCCGAGGCCGGCGCCACCGGCGACGGGCATGATGATGTCCGCGCCCTGGGCGACCAGCGCGTCGGAGACCTTCTTGCCCTCGTCCTGCTTGGCGAAATCGTTGGTGAAGGAGCCCTTCTGGGTTGCCTTGTCCCAGCCGAGCGCCTGGACGTTCTTCTTCTTGGTGGTGTTGTAGTACGCCACGCCGTCGACGAAGCCGTCCATGAAGATGGTCACCGGCGGGATCGGCAGGGCGCCGTAGGTGGCCACCTTGCCGCTCTTGGTCAGCCCGGCTGCCAGGTAGCCCGCCTGGAACGCGGCCTGGGCGGTGTCGAACTGCATCGGGTAGACGTTGGCGTCACCCGGGTTGGCGTCGACGATGCCGAACTCCTGGTTCGGGTTCGCCTTGGCGATCTTCGAGGTGGCGTTCGACATCAGGCCACCGACGGCCAGGATGAAGTCGCACTTCTGGTTGACGTACTGCGTCAGGTTCGGCTCGTAGTCGGCCTCGGCCTTCGACGCGACGTACTTGATGTCGATGTTGTCGTTGGCGGCCTTGGCCTCCTGCAGGCCCTTCCAGGCCGAAGCGTTGAACGACTTGTCGTCGATGCCGCCGACGTCGGTCACCATGCAGGCGCTGAACTTCTTGGCGCCACTGCCGGCGTTGTTGTCATCCTCGGGGGCCTCGCCACACGCGGCGGCGCTGAGCACGAGCCCACCCACCGCGAAGATCGAGGCGATCCGCATCCCACGCACCGAGCGCAAGACGTCTCCTTCCCATTGCACACCGCGCCTAGTGCGGTGGCAGCCCATCAGCCGACCTGCGGGTTGCCGCCGGCTGTCCCACGTTACGGACGGGAGCGTACGCCCGCGCCCACCCACCGGCCGACAATCGTGCACGACTGTTGAGCGCCTGTTACCCGGGTGTAACCCTTGCGTGGGGCAAGTCACTCTTCGTGCTGGTAGGCGAGCAGCCGAGGCGTCACGAACGTCCGTTTTTCGGGGCGGCCCCCTCCCCGGACGTTACCGCCAAAAGACCGCGACCGCCGCGTTGACCAGCGTCAGACCGACGATCGCGAGGAAGTGACCGCGATTGACCACGTCCCGCTTCCGCGAGAAGAAGACCATGACGAAGATCAGCAGCGCGAGCACCAACTTCGTCACAAGTTTCGCCGGTGCCGGCTCGTCACCGTCGCGCAGCGGGGCGGAGAGGCCGAGCCCGGTCAGCAACTGGATCACCGACCCCCAGAGCATGGCCGGGTTGATCCGCAGCCGGCCGCTGATGTACTGGGCGATCGAGCCGCCGAGCAGCAGGGCGAAACCGATCAGATGGACATAGAGGAGGGTCAGTCGCAGCGCTTCCACGCCGCCCATCCTCCCCTATCAACGACACTTTGTAGTAGGGGGTCCTGCGATCAGCGCGTCGGTGCTCGCCGACAAGTGCGTCGCGGCCGGCCGGCCGCGTTCAGCACAGCCGCCAGACCTGGAAGGTGGGGCCGTCACCGGGCAGGGTCAACGAGCCGTCCGGTCCGGGTCGAAGCGCCGGCGCACCTCCGTACACATTCTGCGCCGCGGGCAGCCCGGCCAGCCGCACCGGGCGGCCAGCCGCCCGGCGGGCCAGCACCAGCACCGCGCCGGTCGGCGCCTCGCGCAGGAAGACGAGCGTGTCCGGGTCGTGGTACAGCCGCCGAAGGCCGCCGTGGCGCAGCGCCGGCTCGCCTCTCCGCAGCGCGATCAGCGCCCGGTACGCGGCGAGCGTGCCGGCGTCCCAGCTCTGCGGGCGGTGCCACGGCATCGGGGTACGCGACGATTCGCCGTTCGTGCCGGTCAGGCCCAGCTCATCCCCCGCGAAGACCATCGGGATGCCGGGCATGGTGGCGAGCAGGCCGGCGGCGACCTCGTGTCGGGCCGCGTCGCCGACCACCGTCCGGATCCGGGCCGAGTCGTGCGAGCCGAGCAGTTGCCACGAGTGCACGTATGAACGCCAGGAGACCAGCGACCGGTAGGTGTCCATGGTGGCCAACACCGCGTCCGCGTCCCGGCGGGGCACCCCGCCCGGTGTGCCGAGGAAGTTCGGCACCGGCTGCTCGCCGTAGCGCAGCCAGGACCAGACCGGGTCGGTGAAGCCGACGTAGTTCATGGTGCCGTGCCAGCCGTCGCGGTCCAGGTCACCGGTGTGGTCGTGGCCATGCTCGGCCATCAGCAGGCCGTCCGGCCGGTCCTGGGCCACCACCGAGCGCAGCAGCGCCGCCACCTCGTGGGTGTACTCGTCGGCGCCGCGCCGGCCGGTCATGTTCGCCACGTCCACCCGCCACCCGTCCAGCCCGTACGGGGGACGCAGCCAGCGACGCAGCACCGCGTCCTCGGCGGTGCCGAAGCGGCGGCGCAGCTCGGCGCTTCCCCAGTTCAGCTTCGGCAGGGACTTCACCCCGTTCCAGGACTCGTAGTCCCCGGAGATCTCGTCGAAGTAGTACAGCTCCCGTTCGGGCGCGTGTACCTGCGAGGAGGCAGCGGTGAACCAGTCGTGCGCGTCGCCGGTGTGGTTGCTGGTGATGTCGCCGAGCAGCCGCCAGCCCCGCGCCCGTACCGCGTCCGCGAGCCGGGCCAGCGCGGCGTCCCCGCCGAGTAGCGGGTCGACCCGGTCGAAGCTGGCCGCGTCGTAGCGGTGGTTGGAGCGTGCCGGGAAGATCGGGGTCAGGTAGAGCGTGTTCACCCCGAGCCGGTCCAGGTGGTCCAGCCGCTCGGCGATCCCGTCCAGGTCGCCGCCGTAGAGCTGGTGCGGTGTCTCCGGGCCCCGCCCGATCACCGGGGTGTCCCAGTCGCACGGGATCGCCCAGTCCGGCAGCGGCCGGGCGTCGGCCTCCGCGGAGCGGGCGAACCGGTCCGGGAAGATCTGGTAGATCACGGCATCCCGCGCCCAGGCCGGCGGTGGCGCGTGGGTGACCAGCTTGAAGTCGCCGTGGTCGGGCACGTCGTGGTCGACCATCCCGGCGGCCGTCAGCCACCGGGGACGCCGCTGCCCGGAGAGCAGGAAGCGGTAGTTGCTCACCGGGTTGCGGGCCGGCACCTCGGCCCGCCACCAGACGTCCCCGCCCTCGGTGCGGTCCACGATGGCCTCGCGGAAGCGCGGCTCGCCGTCGCCGGTGGTGCGCACATGCACCTGGCTCACGTCGGCGCCGGCCGGCACCCGGACGAAGACGTCGACGACCTCCCCCAGCGCGGGCTCCTGCTGAGGGACGTGGAGCGGGGATCCGTCGTGGTGCGGCTGCACGGCAGTTCTTCCTCTCGGACGTACTCGTCAGGGTTCGGCCCGCGCCTGGGCAGCAGCCTCCCTCTCGCGCCGCCTTTGCTCTGCTTACGCCCACGCAACGGGCAGTGTCCGGATAGCGGACACCGGCTGTTGCGCGGGTTGAAGCAGAGCAAAGGCGTTGAGCAGGGTGTCGGGATGCCGCCGAGCCGTGGCCGGAACCGGCCGGCTATCCCTTGACCGCGCCGGCGGTCAGCCCGGAGACGATGTACCGCTGGAGCAGTTGGAAGACCAGCACGGTGGGGATCGCGGTGAGCAGGGTGCCGGCCGCGAAGATGCCGAAGTTGTTGTTGCGCTCGTTGCCCTGCAACATGCCGTACATGCCGACCGCCAGGGTCTTCGAGTCGGTGCTGGTGAGGAACACGTTGGCCATCAGGAACTCGTTGATGGTGCCGATGAACGCCAGCAGCCCGGTCACCGCCAGGATCGGCGCCACCAGCGGCAACATGATCCGGAAGTAGACCTGGGCGTGCGACGCCCCGTCCATGGTCGCCGACTCGTCCAGCTCCCGGGGCAGGGTGTCGAAGAAGCCCTTCATCAGCCAGGTGTTCACCCCGAGCGCGCCACCCATGTAGAGCAGCAACAGCCCCCAGGGGGTGTTGAAACCGATCGACGGCCACAGGTCGGTGATCGTGCCGAAGATCAGGTAGATCGCCACGATCGCCAGGAACTGCGGGAACATCTGGATCAACAGCAGGGCGAGCAGCCCCACCCGGCGGCCGCGGAACCGCATCCGGGAGAAGGCGTACGCGGCCAGCGCGGAGAGGAACACCGACGCGAACGAGGCCACCCCGGCGATCAGCAGCGAGTTGAGGAACCACCGCTCGAAGGCGGTCCGTTCGAACAACCCGCCGAAGTTGCCGAGCGACACCCCGCCGGTCGGCACCAGCTCGGTGGTGGAGAGCGTGCCGAGCGGGTTGAGCGCCGCGGAGAGCACGAACACGATCGGGAAGAGGCTGAACAGCACGCCGAGCACGGCGACCAGGTGCCGCCAGCCGACCTGGGCGAACCAGCGGTTGCGCCGCCGGCCGGTGACGTTGCGGTTGGCCGCTGGCGGGCGGCCCGCCGTGTCGCCGGTACGCGCGGCCCCGGTGAGGGTGGTCACGAGTACACCTCCTCCTGCTTACGGGTCCGCCGGAAGCTGACCGCCGAGACCACCGCGACGATGGCGAAGATGAACAGCGAGATCGCGGCGGCGAAGCCGAACTGCGCGCCCTGACCGCCGAAGGCGAGCCGGTAGGTGTACGTGATCAGCAGGTCCGTCGCGCCGTTGGTCGGGTTGTCGGCCGGGAACGGCGCACCCTCGGTGGTCAGGTAGATCGCGTTGAAGTTGTTGAAGTTGTACGCGAACGACGAGATCAGCAGCGGGGAGAGCGCGACCAGCAGCAGGGGCAGGGTGACCGCGCGGAAGGACTGCCAGGGCGAGGCCCCGTCGACCGACGTCGCCTCGGTCAACTCCCGCGGGATGGCCTGCAACGCACCAGTGGCCACCAGGAACATGTACGGATAGCCGAGCCAGAGCTGCACCAGGATGACCGCGAAGCGCGCCGTCCACGGCTGGCCGAACCAGTCCACGTCCAGGCCGAACAGGTTGTTGATCAGGCCGAAGTCGGCGTTGAACATGTCCCGCCAGGCCAGCAGCATCGCGAACGACGGCATGGCGTACGGCAGGACCAGCAGCACCCGGTAGACGTTGGTGCCGCGCATCCGGGGCGAGTGCAGCACGAGCGCGATCAGCATGCCGAGCAGGAACGTCCCGCCGGTGGAAGCGACCGCGAAGGCGAAGTTCCAGATCAGGGTGCCGAGGAACGGGCCGGAGATGTTCTTGTCGGTGAGCACCCGGGTGAAGTTGCTCAGCCCGACGTTGACCTTCCAGCCCTGGGCGAGCCGCTCGCCGTCGGCGGCGACGAAGGCGCCCAGCTCCTGGTCGGCGGTCCAGGTCTGCCCGGTCTCGGCGTCCCGGACGCAGTCGCAGCCGGCCTCGTACGCCCGCACCGCCTTGCCCTCGTACGCGCGGGACAGGCCACTGGACCGCAGCGCGCCGCCGGCGGTGGGCACCACCAGGTCAGTGATCTCCCTGCTGCGGGCGCTGGCCTGGCCGAAGTTCAGCACGGTGTAGCCGTCGGCGGCGGTGACCTTGCCGCCCGGGGTGACCGTGACGTCGGCGGCGTCGAGCTGGCGTAGCCCGCCGCCGTCGCCGGCGGAGACCGTGCCGGTGGCGGGGTCGGTGACCAGGAAGAGCAGCGCCCCGGTGGCCGGGTCGCCCTTGGTGGCGATCGACAGGGCGTACTCGGCGGAGCCGGGCACCTGGGTGACCGAGGAGGTCTGGATCGCGACGATCGCGTCGTCCTTGCCGCCCCGGTGCCCGTCGCCGAAGTTGGTGAAGGCGGTGCTGGCCGTGTAGAGCACCGGGAAGACCTGGAAGGCGATCAGGAACAGGGTGCCCGGGACCAGGTACTTGGCGGGAATGTGCCGGGGGGTGAGGTACAGGTAGAACAGTCCGGCGGTGGTCGCCGCCAGCAGGGCCAGGCCAGCCCATTTCCCGGTGTCGATGAGCGGGAAGGCCGCCCAGACCGCGATACCGGCGGTCAGGCCGAGCAGGAGCACCTTGCCGGCCAGGCCGGTCAGGGTGATGGGCGCGTGGTCGCGCGTGGCACGGGAGCGCGGGGGGCGGGAGCCGACAGGCCCCTGGCCCGGGGCCTGCGTGGCAGACCCCGGACCGGACAGCGGCGTGCTCATTACTTGATCTGGCCGGAGATGGTCTTGCCGGCCGCGGTGATGGTGCTGGTCGGGTCGGCGCCACCGATGACGGCGGCCTCAGCCTTGCCGAACGGATCCCAGATCGCGGCCATCGCCGGGATCGCCGGGAGCACCTGGCCGTTTCTGCCGGCGTCCTGGAACTTGGCCAGGTCCGGGTCGCTGCCCTTGACCTGGTCGAGGGCGGCGGTCAGCGCCGGCGGGCGGGGCTCGGCGTTGTACAGCGCGACGGCCAGCTCGGGGGTGGTCGTGTAGTTGGCCACGAACTCCTGGGCCAGCGCCTTGTTCTTGCCCTTGCTGGCGACGTAGAACGCCTGCACACCCACGAACGGCTGGGCCTCCTTGCCACCGGCGAAGCCGGGGATGGCGGAGATGTCGTACTTGATGTTGGCCTTCTTGACGTCGGCCACCGCCCACGGGCCGGAGACCAGGTACGCACACTTCTTGCTGGTGAAGGTGGCGATCGAGTTGGTGTCCGCGATGGAACGCTTGAGCACGCCCTCGCCCTTCTCGCCCAACGCGCCGATCTTCTTGAACGCCTCGATCGACGCGGGCTTGCCCACGCCCAGGTCCTTCGGGTCGTAGTCGCCGTTGGCGCCGGTGCCGAAGAGGTAGCCGCCGGCCGACGTGTACAGCGGGTAGATGTGATACGCGTCGCCGTTCTGGCCAACCTGGAGGCAGAGCGTCTCGGTGGCCTTCTTCGCCGTCTTGAGCTGCTTGCCCGTGGCGACCAGGTCCTCGATGGTCTTCGGTGCCTCGGGGGCCAGTTCGGTGTTGCGGATCAGCGCCAGGTTCTCCTGCGCATACGGCACGCCGTAGAGCTGGCCGCTGAAGGTGACCGCCTTGATGGCGGTCTCGTTGAAGGCGCTCTTCTGCTCGGCGGCCAGCTGCACGGGGTCGATGGCGCCGTTCTGCACCAGGTTGCCGATCCAGTCGTGCGCGCCGACCACCACGTCGGGGCCGCTGCCCTGCTGGGAGGCGGTGACGAAGTTGGTCTGCAGGTCCTTGCTGACGGCCTGGACCTCGACGGTGACGCCGTTCTCCTGACCGAACTTCTCGGCGAACGGCTTGAGGGCGGCCGTCCGCTTGTCGTCCGCCCAGATCACCAGTTTGCCGCCGACGGCCTTGGGGGACTCCTTCGCGGCCGGCTCGTCGCTGTCGCCACCACAGCCGGAGGCGGCGAGCGCCAGGGCGAAGAGGGCGACCACACCCGCGGTACGGATGCGCATCGGTACTCCTGTCGTCAAGGCGGGTCCGCCGGGGGAAGGGCGGCCCACCAGTGGGAACCTCTGGAAAATCTTGCCAACCGGCGCATCGATACCGCGCCGCTGCTCTCGCATGTTGCCGGGACGTTAGCAAGAGGTTGCAGATTATGGAAGGGCTTGCAGAAAGCCCCGCAAGAACTTGCCGGTGGGCTAAAGTGCCGCCATGCGCGCTCGACTGTCCGACATCGCCCAGCAGGCCGAAGTCAGCGAGGCCACGGTGTCGCGGGTGCTCAACGACCGCCCCGGCGTGGCCCCCGAGACCAGGCAGGCCGTCCTCACCGCCCTCGACGTGCTCGGGTACGAGCGACCAGCCCGGCTGCGCAAGCGCAGCGCCGGACTGGTCGGCCTGGTGGTGCCGGAGCTGGACAACCCGATCTTCCCCGCCTTCGCCCAGGTCATCGAGTCGACGCTGGCCCAGAGCGGGTTCACCCCGGTGCTCTGCACCCAGACCGCCGGCGGCGTCACCGAGGACGAGTACGTCGAGATGCTGCTGGACCGGCAGGTCTCCGGGATCGTCTTCGTCTCCGGCCTGCACGCCGACACCGCCGCCAACCACGACCGCTACCGGGCGCTGATCGCCCGGCCGTTGCCGGTCGTGATGATCAACGGGTACGTGCCCGGCATCGGCGCCCCCTTCGTCTCCTGCGACGACGGGGAGGCCGCCGAGCTGGCGGTGGCCCATCTGGTCGCACTCGGACACCGCCGGATCGGCCTGATCACCGGCCCCGACCGGTTCGTACCGGTGCGGCGCAAGGTGGCCGGCTGGCGCTCCGCGATGACCCGGCTGGCCGGCGTCGCCGAGGCCGACCTGGGCCCACTGGCCGAGCTGTCGCTGTTCGGTGTGGAGGGCGGCGAGGCCGCGGCCGGCCGGCTGCTGGACCGCGGCGTGACCGGTGTGGTGTGCGGCTCCGACCTGATGGCGCTCGGCGCGATCCGGGCGGCCCGCCAGCGCGGCCTGACCGTCCCCGGCGACCTCTCCGTGGTCGGCTACGACGACTCGCCGCTGATGGCCTTCACCGACCCTCCGCTGACCACCATGCGGCAGCCGGTCATCGCGATGGCGGTGGCCGCGGTCCGGGCCCTCGTGGACGAGATCAACGGGCACGGCGCTCCGCACTCGGAGTACCTGTTCCGCCCGGAGCTGGTGGTGCGCGGCTCCACCGCCGTCGCCCCGAGCTCCGCGCGACTGGCTTACGCAAGATCTGCTTGACTCTTGCAGCGGCGGGCCGGCATATTGCTCAGATGATCAGCACCGCCACCCCGCCCCGCACCGCCGACGACGACTGGTGGCGCTCCGCGGTCGTCTACCAGGTGTACGTCCGCAGCTTCGCCGACAGCGACGGCGACGGCACCGGCGACCTCCAGGGCATCCGACAGCGCCTGCCGTACCTGCGCGACCTCGGGGTGGACGCGCTCTGGCTGACCCCCTTCTACACCTCCCCGATGGTCGACGGCGGGTACGACGTCGCCGACTACCGGGACGTCGACCCGATGTTCGGCACCCTCGCCGACTTCGACGCGATGATCACCGACGCGCACGCGCTCGGCCTGCGGATCATCGTCGACCTGGTGCCCAACCACACCTCCAGCGCACACCGCTGGTTCACCGCCGCCCTCGCCGCCGGCCCCGGCTCGCCGGACCGGGCCCGCTACCTCTTCGCCGACGGCCGGGGCGCGCACGGCGAGCTGCCGCCGAACGACTGGGAGAGCATCTTCGGTGGCCCGGCCTGGACCCGGGTCGCGGACGGCGAGTGGTACCTGCACCTGTTCGACCCGTCCCAACCGGACCTGAACTGGCGCCACCCCGAGGTCCGCGCCGAGTTCGAGGACGTGCTGCGGTTCTGGCTGGACCGGGGCGTGGACGGCTTCCGGATCGATGTGGCACACGGCATGATCAAGGCCGAGGGGCTGCCGGACGTCGGCTTCAGCACGACGACCACCGGCCAGCGCCAGGTCGAGCTGCTCGGCAAGGGCCGGCTGCCCTACTTCGACCAGGACGAGGTGCACGACATCTACCGCGCCTGGCGGCCCATCCTGGACAGCTACCCCGGCGGTCGGATGGCCGTCGCCGAGGCGTGGGCCGAGACCCCGCAGCGGCTGGCCCGCTACATCGGCCCGGACGAGCTGCACCAGGCGTTCAGCTTCGACTTCCTCGACGCGACCTGGTCGGCCGACTCGTTCCGCAAGGTGATCGACACCGCGCTGGCCGAATCGACCGTCGTCGGCGCGCCCACCACCTGGGTGCTCTCCAACCACGACAAGCAGCGACACGTCACCCGCTACGGCGACGGCGCCGAAGGGCTGCGCCGTGCCCGCGCGGCCAGCCTGCTGATGCTCGCACTGCCCGGCTGCGCCTACCTCTACCAGGGCGAGGAACTGGGGCTGCCCGAGGTGCTCGACCTCCCGGACGAGCTGCGCCAGGACCCGGCGTTCCTGCGCACCGGCGAGAGCCGGGACGGCTGCCGGGTACCCATCCCGTGGAGCGGCGAGCTGGCCCCGTACGGCTTCGGACCGGCCGGCAGCGAGCTGAGCTGGCTTCCGGCGCCGGCGACCTGGTCGGCCCTCTCGGTGACCGCGCAGACCGGCGTGTCCGGCTCCACGCTGGAGCTGTACCGGGCCGCGCTGCGGATCCGGCACGAGCACCCGGCGCTGGCCGTCGACGCCGGCGGTGTGACCTGGCTGGAGGGCGGGCCGGGCGTGCTGACGTTCTCCCGCACCGCTGGCGCGACCGTGCTGACCTGCGTGGTCAACCTCAGCGGCGCACCGGTCCCGATCGACGGGTACGGCGAACCGCTCGTCGCCAGCGAGGCGCTCACCGGGCAGGGCTCCGGCCACCTGCTGCCGGTTGACGCGGCCGCCTGGTTGGAACGGCGCTGAGCGGGTAACCCGTCATCGACCTGGTCGTCCGTCGTGCCCCGCGCCGACGGGCGACTGGGCTACCGGCCCCTTGTGGTGGGGGGTGAGGTGGCGCCGGCGCCACGCGGAGTCCGCTCCGCGCGGCGCCGGTGTCCGTCCGGGCCGAGGTGTACTCCGTCGCCACCGCGGGTACCGCATGGGACACCGGCGCGGTGGAGGTGACCCCCATGGTGGTACGGATGGCGCAGTGCACAATCGACGTCGAGGACCTCGACCTGATGGTCGCGTTCTGGTCGGCGGCGCTCGGCTACGAGATCGAACAGGGCGACGACGGCAGCGCCAAGCTCTGGCCGCCGGGGCAGCCCTCCGCCGCGGCGCCCACCATCTGGTTGCAGGGCTCCGGCACGCCGAAGCGGGGCAAGAACCGGCTGCACCTCGACCTCACCGCCGACGGTGACCCGCAGGCCGAGGTGCGGCGGCTGGTCGGGCTCGGCGCGCGGCACGTCGACATCGGGCAGAGCGGGACCGAGCAGTTCACGGTGCTCGCCGACCCCGAGGGCAACGAGTTCTGCGTACTGAACTCCGCGCCGACCCGCTGACCGCGCCGTCACCGGCGGGCGGACGGTGTCGCCGACCCGAAGCCGCTCACTTCGCGGTGAGCAGCGCCGCGATCCGGGTGAAGCCGGCGCGCACCTCGGCCTCGTCCGGCGGCTCGGTGGGTTCGCCATGGCCCGCCTCGTCGGCGGCGGCGTCCAGCTCCTCGTCGATCACGTCCTCGAAGTCGCCGTACAGGTCGGCTCCCTCGACCTGCCGGGCCTCATCCTCGGCGGCGACCTGCGCGGCGGCGATCTCGCTGCGGATCTCGTCGGCGGACAGCGCCGGGAGCAGCGGCTCCACAACGGCCATCAGCTGCTCCTCAGCCACCACCGCCTCGGCCAGTGCCAGCGCGTGCGGCCGCTCGTACGGGCCACAGACCACCGGCTCCCACTCGTCGAGGTCACCGAGCGGGCCGAAGGTGATGATCCACGGCAGGCCGAGCATCGGCGAGTCGGCCGGCAGGTCCAGTGTCATGAGTGCGCCCACCGGCTCATCATGGTCCGCCAACGCGAGCGGCGACGCCGTTCGCCTCGGTTGTCGCCCGTCCGGCGCCCGATCAGGCGCCGGTCAGCCGGGGCGGACGGCGTCCAGGGCGGCGCGGACCAGGGCGAGCGCGGTGGCCGGCGGCACGCCGAGCCGGACGGCCTCGGCGGCGTAACCGGCCGCCGCCCGGTGCAGGCGGTCGACGGCGTCGTCCCGGCCCGGGGCGACGAAGGTGCCGTTACGCCCCCGGGTCTCCAGCAGCCCGGCCGCCTCCAGCTCCCGGTACGCCCGGGCCACCGTGTTCGCCGCCAGCCGCAGGTCCGCGGCGAGCTGCCGGACGGTGGGCAGTCGGCTGCCCACCGGCAACCGGCCGTCGCCGATCAGCTCGGCGAGCTGCCCGCGCACCTGCTCGTACGGCGCCACCGACGAGTCCGGGTCGACCGAGATCAGCATCTGCGCACCTTCCGCCATCAGCCCGCGCCGCCCGGCGTACCGGGATCGGTGTCCTCGTCGAGATTCGCCGGCCGGGCGCCCTCCGCCAGGTCGACCACCCGCCCGCGCGTGCTGGTCGCGAGGAGGGCCGCCCCGAACAGCACCAGCTGGTTGAGCAGATAGAGGTAGAGCAGCAGGCCGACGGCGCCGGCCACCACCGTGTACGCGGGGTTCCGCTCGGTACGCACCACGTAATACCGCCCGACCGTGTTCAGCAGCGTGATGCCGATCGCGACCAGCACCACCACCGGGCGCAGCCGGGACCGGCTCATCCGCAGGCGGGGCACCGCGAGCAGCAGCGCGGTGGCGAGCACGGCGTTGATCAGCACGCTGAGCACGGCGCTGATCGTGGTCAGGCCGACCGAGCCGGTGCTGCGCAGCAGGAAGCGCAGCAGGGATTCCAACGCGTCCACCGCCGCCACCGAGACACCGAGCAGCACGAAGACGCCGACCATCACCCCCAGGTCGACCAGTCGCCGGATCACCAGGTTGCCGGGCTGCTGGTTGAGCCGGTACATCAACCGCTGCGAGGAGCGGATCGCCTCCACCCAGCCGATCCCGGTGAAGCCCAGGATGACGAGGCCCACCACACCGACGGTTCCGCTGGAGTTGGCGATCTGCTCCGCGTCCAGGAACGGCAGGTTCTCCTTCAGGAACCCGGCCGCCGCCGCGCTGACCTCGTCGTTGTCCTCCAGGATCGCGCCGAAGATGGAGTACGCGACCAGCGCCAGGGCGAACACCGCGAAGAAGCCGTAGTAGGCGATCGCCGCCGCCAGCCGCCCGGCCAGCACCTCGGCGTAGAGCGCGCCGGCTCGCCACACGTGGTCGAAGAGCCCCGACCGGCAGCGCGCGGCGCTCACCCAGCGGTCGATGCCCGCCTCGATCCGGCCGATCACGTTCACGCGGTCATCCTCGCCGATCTCCTGCCGCCGTGGTGGCAACCGGCTTCCCCTGCTCGCCGGGCGACGCGGCGCAGGCCGGTCAGCCGCCGAGGCGGAAGTCCCGACGCGGCTGCCACCGGGCCTGCCCGCTGTGCGAGAACAGGGTGAATGCCTCGACCTCGAACATCGCGGAGAAGTCGGCCAGATCCTCGTACGCCTTGTCCAGCGCCTCGGGCGCCACGTCCTGCGCCACGGTGACGTGCGGATGGTACGGGAAGCGGGTCTGGCGGTGCAGGCCCGGCGTCGCGGCGATGGCGGAGGCGAGCAGTTCGCATTCGCTGATCCCGGCGGCCACCGCCACGAACACCACCTGGGTCACCGGGCGGAACGTGCCGGTGCCCCGCAGGTGCAGCGTGAACGGCAGGTGCGCGGCGGCGACGCTGGCGAGGTGCCGCTCGACGGTCGGCAGGTTGGCGGTCGGGATCTCGGTGGGCCCGAGCAGCGTCACGTGCGCGGGTACGGCCAGCGGGTCACCGGCCTCGACCCGCCGCCGGGTGAGCAGGGCCCCCCACGGCTCCGGGATGTCCACCGCGATGCCGATCTGGATGGTGTCACCGGTCGGCGGCACCCCACCACTGCGATCCACGCTCCGCGCCGCCCCTTCGGCCACCGACCCGCCCACCTGTCCCGCGGCGCTATTCGCCGCGCACCGGCGGAAAGAACCCGACCCGCTCGTACGCGGACCGCAGGGTCGCCCCGGCCACCGCCCGAGCCTTCTCCGCGCCGGCGGCGAGCAGCTTGTCCAGCTGCGCCGGGTCGTCGAGGTAGGTGCTGGTGCGCTGCTGGATCGGGCGGACGAACTCCGTCACCACCTCGGCCAGTTCCTTCTTCAGGTCGCCGTAGCCGCGACCGGCGTACGCGGCCACCAGCTCGTCGATGTCGCGCCCGCTGAGCGCCGAGTGGATGGTCAGCAGGTTGGACACGCCCGGCTTGGTCTCGGCGTCGAAGACGATCTCCCGGCCGGTGTCGGTCACCGCCGACCGGATCTTCTTCGCCGACCGGGCCGGGTCCTCCAGCAGGTCGATGATGCCGGCCGGCGAGGACGACGACTTGGACATCTTCGCCGTCGGGTCCTGCAGGTCCGTGATCTTCGCGGTGTCCTTGACGATGTGCGGCGCGGGCACGGTGAACGTCGGGCCGAACAGCGAGTTGAACCGCTGGGCCAGGTCCCGGGAGAGTTCCAGGTGCTGGCGCTGGTCCTCGCCGACCGGCACCGCGTTGGCCTGGTACAGCAGGATGTCGGCCGCCTGGAGAATCGGGTAGGTGAACAGGCCGACGCTGGCCCGCTCGTTGCCCTGCTTCTGCGACTTGTCCTTGAACTGGGTCATCCGGCTGGCCTCGCCGAAGCCGGTGATGCAGCCGAGCACCCAGGCCAGCTGCGGGTGCTCGGGCACCTGCGACTGCACGAAGAGCGTGCTGCGCTCCGGGTCCAGACCGACCGCGAAAAGCTGTGCGGCGGCCACCCGCGTCCGCTGGCGCAGCAGCGCCGGGTCGTGCCCCGCGGTGATGGCGTGCAGGTCCACCACGCAGTAGAACGCGTCGTGGGTCTCCTGCAGGGCCACCCAGTGCCGCACCGCGCCGAGATAGTTGCCGAGGTGGAACGAGTCGGCCGTCGGCTGGATGCCGGAGAAGACGCGGGGGCGGGCGGGAACGTCGGACATGCCGATAATTCTGTCAGCAGGCAACGGGGTCCGTCATGACGGCCCGGCGGGTCGGCCGCGGCCCGCCGGTGTCGGGGCGTTGACCTCGCGCGCTTCCCTCGCGCCGACCCGGCGGGCGGGGGCGACACCGGCCTCGCGCTGCTGCCCCGCCACGACCTCCCACGCCTGCTCCGCCCCGGCGTCCCGCGCCGACCCGGCGCCGGACTCACGGCGTTGCTCCGGCACGCGCAGGGCGGAGACGGCGAGCCGGGCCACCCGGCGTCCGTCCAGTGCCAGCACCCGCAGCAGCCAACCGCCCGGTGGGTCGGTCGGGTCGGGCGCGCCGGCTTCGGCCGGCTCAGCGGGGACGGGCACCTCGTCGCCGGTGACCGGCAGTCGGCCCAGCGCGGCCATCACGAACCCGCCGACCGTCTCGTACGGCCCGGCGGGCAGCGCCACCCCTGTCCGCTCGGCGAAGTCGGCGAGGTTGAGCCGGCCGTCCACCACGGCGGGCAGGCCGGCGTGCACCGGGTCCGGCGCGACGTCGTACTCGTCGTGGATCTCGCCGATCAACTCCTCGATCAGGTCCTCCAGGGTGACGATCCCGGCGGTGCCGCCGTACTCGTCGACCACCACCGCGAGGTGCTGACCCTCCCGACGCATCTCGGTCAGCGCGGGCAGCACCCGCTTGCTGCCGGGCAGCCGCTTCACCTCCCGGGTGAGCTCGCCGACGGTGGCGCACGCGTCGGCCTCCGGGCGCAGCAGCACGTCGCGGAGGTGCACGAAGCCGACCACGTCGTCATGGGTGCCGTCGGTGACCGGGTAGCGGGTGTGCGTCTCGGCACGGACCAGCTGGGCGGCCTCGGCGATGGTCAGCCGGGCGGACAGGAAGACCACCTCGGTGCGGGGCATCATCACCTCGCGGACCAGGCTGGCGCCGGCCACCAGAACCTCGTCGATGATCCGCCGCTCATCCGGGTCGAGCAGCGTGTTCGCCGCGACCAGGTCCCGCAGTTCGGCCTCGGAGATGCGTTCCCGGCCGGCTGCCGGGCCGGTCCCCAATAGGTCGGTGACGAGACGGGTGGCGCCGTCGGCGGCGCGGACCAGCACCCGGGCGACGGCCCGGGCGAGCGGGCCAGGGTCGCGACGGGGCCTCCCCCGCGCGCCTCGCCGGAGCCCGGTACGGGCCGCTTCCCGCATGACAGAGATGGTAGACATCGGCGGCCCGTCGCACCGGGGTTCGCATGGAGCGAACCGAATGTTCGGCTCTGTTTAATCATGAGAGATTATGATGGAATAGGGGTGGCGGGTGATCCACCGAGGCACATCACCCGCCGCCGTAGGGTGATTCACCGAGGCCACGTCCCGGGCGGGCCAGGCAGGAGGCAAGGACGTGAAACTGCTCGTCACCGGGGGTGCCGGCTTTATCGGCAGCGTAGTGACCCGGATGCTGCTCGACGCGGGTCACCAGGTGGTGGTCCTGGATGATCTGCGCACCGGCCACCGCGAGGCGCTCGCTCCGGACGCGACCCACGTCGACGCGTCCATCCACGACGCCGCGCGGATCGTCACCCCCGACGCCGGCTTCGACGGGGTGCTGCACTTCGCCGCTCTGATCGCCGCCGGCGAGTCGATGGTCAAGCCGGAGCTGTACTGGCAGACCAACACGGTCGGCACGTTGGCCCTGATCGACGCGGTCCGGGCCGCCGGGGTGCCCCGGATGGTCTTCTCCTCCACCGCCGCCGTCTACGGCAACCCCACGGAACTGCCCATCCCGGAGACCGCGGTCAAGGCGCCCACCAACACGTACGGCGCCACCAAGCTCGCCGTCGACATGGCGCTCACCTCCGAGGCGATCGCCCACGGGCTGGCCGCCGTGTCGCTGCGCTACTTCAACGTGGCCGGCGCGCACCTCGCCGGTGACGTCGCGCTCGGCGAGCGCCACGACCCGGAGACGCACCTGATCCCGATCGCGTTGGAGGTCGCCGCCGGCCGGCGGGAGAAGCTCCAGCTCTTCGGCGACGACTACCCCACCGTGGACGGCACCTGCGTCCGCGACTACATCCACGTCGCCGACCTGGCCCGGGCCCACCTGCTGGCGCTGGACGCGGCGACCGCGGGCCAGCACCGGATCTACAACCTGGGCAACGGCAACGGCTTCACCAACCGGCAGGTGGTCGACGTCGTCCGCGAGGTCACCGGGCACCCACTGCCGGTCGAGGTGGCGCCGCGTCGCGAGGGCGATCCGGCCGAGCTGGTCGCCTCCTCCGCGCTGGCCCGTGACGAGCTGGGCTGGGTGCCGCAGAAGCCGACCCTGCACGACATGGTCGGGGACGCCTGGACCTTCTACCGCACGCACATCCTGGAGCAGTCATGACCCGGCCGACCGGTGACGTCGCCGAGCGGGCCGCCGCCGGCTTCACCGCGCAGTACGGCGACCAGGCCGCCGGCCGCTGGGCGGCTCCTGGCCGGGTCAATCTGATCGGCGAGCACACCGACTACAACGACGGGTTCGTGCTGCCCTTCGCGCTGCCACTGCGGACCGTCGTCGCCGCCGACCGGCAGGACGGCGAGCGGTGGACGGTCTGGTCGGAGCTCTCCGACGAGACGATCACCTTCGGCGCGGACGACGTCGCCGAGCCGGGCCGGGTCACCGGCTGGGGCGCGTACGTGGCCGGTGTGGTCTGGGCGCTGCGCGAGGCCGGCCACCCGGTGCCCGGCGCCCGGCTCGCGATCACCTCCGACGTGCCCCTCGGCTCCGGTCTCTCCTCCTCGGCCGCGCTGGAGTCGGCCGTGCTCGCCGCGCTGCTCGACCTCGGCGGGCTGGAGCTGCCCACCGAGCGGCAGCCGCGGCTGGCGCAGCGGGCGGAGAACGTCTACGTCGGCGCGCCGACCGGGATCATGGACCAGTCCGCCGTGATCCGGGGCCGCGTCGGGCACGCACTCTTCCTCGACTGCCGTGACGAGTCCGTCGAGCACATCCCGTTCGACCTGGACGCCGCCGGGCTTGCCGTGCTGGTCATCGACAGCCGGGCGCCGCAC
Source organism: Micromonospora sp. U21 (assembly GCF_018070045.1). Taxonomy (GTDB): domain Bacteria; phylum Actinomycetota; class Actinomycetes; order Mycobacteriales; family Micromonosporaceae; genus Micromonospora. The sequence continues at coordinate 100,989 of NZ_JAGPYK010000018.1, read as the reverse complement.
CGGCACGCCGACGGCGAGTACGCCGCCCGCCGCCGGTCCTGCGAGGCGGCGGCCAAGGCGCTCGGCGTCCCCGCGCTGCGCGACGTGGCCGTCGACCAGCTCGACACCGCACTTGCCCGGCTCGACGACGAGGAGACCCGGCGGCGGGTTCGGCACGTGGTCACCGAGGACCAGCGGGTGCTGGACACGGTGGCGCTGCTGCGTGCCGGCCGGGTCCGGGACATCGGCCCGCTGCTCACCGCCTCGCACGTCTCGATGCGCGACGACTTCGAGATCACCGTGCCCGAGATCGACACCGCGGTCGAGTCGGCGCTCGCCGCCGGCGCGCTGGGCGCCCGGATGACCGGCGGCGGTTTCGGCGGGTGCGTCCTCGCCCTGGTCGGCACGGATCGGGCCGACGCGGTCGCCGCCGCCGTGACCGCCGCCTACGCCGAGCGCGGCTTCACCGCGCCGGGCGCCGTCACGGTCCTCCCCGCCCCCGGCGCCGCCCGCCTCGACTAGCCCCCACCCAAACGGCAGGGGGAGATCGTGCCCGTTCATGGAAGTAGTGGCCACGTCCCTCGGGCGAGGCCACTACTTCATGGATCGAGCGTGATCTTGCTCGGGAACCGAGCGAGGGTCAGCTGGCTTCGACGATCATGCCGGCGCCGACGGTGCGGTTGGTGGCCTCGTCGATGATGACGAACCCGCCGGTGGTCCGGTTACGCCGGTACTCGTCGGCCAGCAGCGGGACCGTGGTGCGCAGTCGCACGCGGCCGATCTCGTTGAGCCGCAGCGCGTCGGCCGACTCGTCGCGGTGCAGCGAGTTGACGTCCAGCCGGTAGTGCAGCCCGCGCACGATCGCCCGCGCCGACCGGGTGGTGTGCTTGATCGCGTACCGGCCGCCGACCTGCAACGGGCGGGACTCGTCCATCCAGCAGACCATCGCCTCGATGTCCTGGGCCACCGCCGGCGCGTTGTTCGGCCGGCAGATCAGGTCACCCCGGGAGATGTCGATCTCGTCGGCCAGCCGTACCGTCACCGACATCGGTGGGAACGCCTCCGCGACCGGCCCGTCGGCGGTCTCCACCGCGGCGATCCGGCTGGTGAAGCCGGACGGCAGCACCATCACCTCGTCGCCCGGCTTCAGCACGCCGGAGGCGACCTGACCCGCGTAGCCGCGGTAGTCGGTGACCGTGGTGGACTGCGGCCGGATCACGTACTGCACCGGGAACCGGACGTCGACCAGGTTGCGGTCACTGGCGATGTGCACCCGCTCCAGGTGGTGCAGCAACGACGGGCCCTCGTACCACGGCATGTTCTCCGACCGGGTGACGATGTTGTCGCCGCGCAGCGCGGAGATGGGCACCACGGTCAGGTCCGGCACGTCGAGCTTCGCGGCGAACGCCGTGAACTCGTCGGCGATCCGCTCGTAGACCTCCTGCGACCAGTCCACCAGGTCCATCTTGTTGACGCAGAGGACCAGGTGCGGCACCCGCAGCAGCGAGCAGAGGAACGCGTGCCGGCGGGACTGCTCGACCAGGCCCTTGCGCGCGTCCACCAGGATCAGCGCCAGGTCGGCCGTGGACGCCCCGGTGACCATGTTGCGGGTGTACTGGATGTGTCCCGGGGTGTCGGCGATGATGAACTTGCGCCGCGGCGTCGCGAAGTACCGGTACGCCACGTCGATGGTGATGCCCTGCTCCCGCTCGGCGCGCAGGCCGTCGGTGAGCAGCGCCAGGTTGGTGTACTCGTCCCCGCGGGCCGCGCTGACCGCCTCCACCGCGGCGAGCTGGTCGGTGAAGAGCGACTTGGTGTCGTAGAGCAGCCGGCCGATCAGGGTCGACTTGCCGTCGTCCACGCTGCCGGCGGTGGCGAACCGCAGCAGGTCCATCGGTCGGGCTTCGGGAGCCGGGGCCACGATCTCGGTGGTCATCAGAAGTAGCCCTCCCGCTTGCGGTCCTCCATGGCGGCCTCGCTGACCCGGTCGTCACCACGGGTGGCGCCGCGCTCGGTGATCCGGGTGGCCGCCACCTCCTCGATGACCTTCTCCACGGTGTCCGCGTCCGAGCGGACCGCCGCCGTGCAGGAGGCGTCGCCCACGGTGCGGTAGCGCACCTGCGCCTTGAAGCGCTCCTCACCCGCCCGGGGACGGAAGAACTCGTTGACCGCGTAGAACATGCCGTCCCGCTCGATCACCTCGCGCTCGTGCGCGTAGTAGATCGACGGCAGCGGGATCCGCTCCCGGGCGATGTAGTGCCACACGTCCAGCTCCGTCCAGTTGGACAGCGGGAAGACCCGGATCGACTCGCCCGGGTGGTGCCGGCCGTTGTACAGCGACCAGAGCTCGGGCCGCTGGTTCTTCGGGTCCCACTGGCCGAACTCGTCGCGGAAGCTGAACACCCGCTCCTTGGCCCGGGCCTTCTCCTCGTCCCGGCGGGCGCCACCGAAGAGCGCGTCGAAGTGGTGCTTCTCCACAGCGTCCAGCAGCACCGGCGTCTGGATCCGGTTGCGCATCCCGTCGCCGGACTCCCGGACCAGCCCGCTGGCCAGCGCCTCCGGCACGCTCGCCACGATGAGCTGCAACCCCAGCTCGGCGACCCGCTGGTCGCGGTATTCCAGGACCTCGGGGAAGTTGTGCCCGGTGTCCACGTGCATGACCGGGAAGGGGATGTTGGCCGGGGCGAACGCCTTCTGCGCCAGCCGCAGCATGACGATCGAGTCCTTGCCGCCGGAGAAGAGCAGCACCGGGCGCTCCATCTCGGCGACCACCTCGCGCATCACGAAGACGCTCTCCGCCTCCAGCGCGTCCAGATGGGAGACCCGGTAAGCCGCGGGGGTGGTCACGACACCGGCTCGATTCGCTCGCTCATCCGATTTCCAGACCTTTCCGGTCGGGCATGTCAAGAAGTGCCTCAGGCTACCCGGAATGCCTCTGCAGCGCTGCAAGCAACCGGCTGGCGAGATCCCTGCGGCAGACCAGCAGGTCCGGCAGGCGCGGATCCGCCTCGTTGTATCTCAGCGCAGAACCGTCGATACGGGAAGCGTGCAGTCCGGTGGCCGTCGCCACAGCCACCGGCGCCGCCGAGTCCCACTCGTACTGCCCGCCGGCGTGAATGTAGGCATCCACCTCACCGGTGACCACCGCGGCGATCTTCGCCCCGGCCGACCCCATCGGCACCAGTTTCGCCCCCACGTCCTCGGCCAGATCGGTGAGGAACACCGGCGGCCGGCTCCGGCTCGCCGCCAACCGGATCACCCGCGCGCCGGCCGTCGCCGCCTCCACCGTCATCGGCGGGTACGCCGGCGGGTAGTCCGTACCCAGCACCCGGTGCTGCGCCGGCAGTCCCACCGCGCCGGCGACGAGCCCGTGCGGACTCGGGGCGTTGCGGGCCCAGAGCGCCACGTGCACCGCCCAGTCCGAGCGGCCCTCCTCGGCGTACTCCCGGGTGCCGTCCAATGGATCGATGATCCACACCCGGTCCGCCGCCAGCCGGGACACCGCCTCGGCGTTCACCTCCGCCGCCCACGCCAGCCGCGACCCCTCGTCCTCCTCGGAGAGCACCGCGTCGTCCGGCCGCCACTTCGCCAGCTCCGTGCGGATCAGGTCGTGCGACACCTTGTCCCCGGCCGACTTCAGGGCGCCGGTGTCCGCGAAACCCAGCTCCGCCCGCAGGTCGAGCAGCGCCTGACCGGCCCTGGCCGCCAACCACCGGGCGAACGCGCCGTCGATCATCGGAGGACTGCTCATTGCCACTCCCGTCGCCTCGCCGCGACCCGTACCCACCCGGATCGCCACACCGCGACCCGCGTCGCCGGTCGCGGCACGCCGAAAGGCGCAGACTACCGGCCGGCCAACCCCGACCCGGTACGCCCCGCCCGGCTCAACCGCCGTGGTAGAGGTTCTGCGTCGGCTCCACGCCCTTGACGATCACCGACTCCACCACGTCGGCAGCCCGGTCCACCAGGAAATCCAGCTCCTTGCGCTCCGCCGCGCCGAAATCCGACAGTACGTAGTCCGCCGGGTCCTGCCGCCCGGGCGGCCGGCCGACGCCGAACCGCACCCGGATGTACTCCCTGGTGCCCAGCGACTTCGACATCGAGCGCAGGCCGTTGTGCCCACCCTCGCCGCCACCGCACTTGACCCGCACCTGGCCGTACCCGATGTCCAGCTCGTCGTGCAGTGCGATCACCTGCGCCGGCGGCACCTTGTAGAACTGCGCCAGCGCCGCCACCGGCCCGCCGGAGAGATTCATGTACGTCAGCGGCTTCGCCAGCACCAGCTTCGGCCCGCCGAAGCCCAGTCGCCCCTCGGCCACCTCGGCGACCGCCCGCTTGTGCCGGCCGAACCGCGCGCCGACCCGCCCGGCCAGCAGATCGGCCACCATGAACCCGACGTTGTGCCGGTTCCCGGCGTACTCCCGACCCGGGTTTCCCAGGCCGACCACCAGCCACGGCCCCGCCTCGTCCGTCACGACCCGCCCCTCCCGACGTCCGTCCCACCGACTCCCGATACGACGGCAGGCGCCCCCGAACCCTCGGGGACGCCTGCCGCACAGTACGAACCGATCAGGCCTCGGTGCGCGCCTCGTTGTTCTCCCCGCCCTCGGCGGTCGGGGCGGCGTCCGCACCCTCGGAGCCCTCGGTGACCTCGCCGACCTCGGCCTCGGCCTCCTCGGTGGCCTCCTCGACCTCGGGCAGCGTCGCCTCGAGCTGCTCGGCGGTCGGCGCGGCGGTCACCGCGGCGACCGTCAGCTCCGGGTCGACGGCCAGCTCGACACCGGCCGGCAGCTGCACGTCGCCGGCGGTCACCTGGGAGCCCGCCTCCAGGCCCTCGATCGACGCCTCGAGGTGGTCCGGCACCTTGGTGGCGTCGGCGGTCACCGAGAGGGTGTCGTGGTCGTGCACGATCAGGGTGTCCCGTGCGGCCTCGCCGGTCAGCTGGATCGGGACCTCGACGGTGACCTTCTCGCCCCGGCGGACCAGGATGAGGTCAACGTGCTCGAAGGTGTCGCGGATCGGGTCACGCTGGATCGCCTTCGGCAGCGCCAGCACCTGGGTGCCGTCGGTGATGTCGATCGCGAAGAGCTGGTTGGCGCCACCCTTGCGGATCGCCGCGGCGAACTCCCGGGACGGCAGCGCGATGTGCTTGGGCTTCTCGCCGTGGCCGTACAGCACGGCGGGCACCTTGCCGGCCCGGCGGGTACGACGGGCACCACCCTTGCCGAACTCGGTACGGGGCTCGGCGCTGATCTTTACCTCGGACACGGGGAAACTCCTGATGCTTTCGCTGCGGCGGCTTGTCGTCTTGCGGTGCTGGGGCGAGGGGCTCGCTGGGGCTCATGCGTCATGAACGACTGCCCGGAGCACCGCGTCGATGACGGTGCCTCCGTGCGGCGCTATTCAGCGGCCCGCCGGGCACCCTCGCCGTGGCAACCGCACCAGTCTACCCGAGCGGATTCCGAGGTTCCCGGCAGTCCCCAGGTCACCGCTCCCACCGGCGCGCCGGCCGCGCGACCGACGCCGGTCGGGCGCGTTCCCGCCGGCGTCCCAGCCGGCGGGAACGGGCCTCACCGCAGCGCGACGCTCAGCTCAGCCCACCGAACAGGGTGGTCACCGAACCGTCGTCGAAGACCTCCCGGATCGCCCGGGCGAGCAGCGGCGCGATCGACAGCACGGTCAACTTGTCCAGCTGCTTCTCCGGCGGCAACGGCAGCGTGTTGGTCACCACGATCTCGCTGATCGGGCTGTTCTTCAGCCGCTCGGTCGCCGGGTCGGACAGCAGCGCGTGGGTCGAGGCCACCACGATCTCCGCCGCGCCCGACTCCTTGAGGATGTCCGCCGCCCGGGCGATCGTGCCACCGGTGTCGATCATGTCGTCGACGATCAGGCAGACCCGACCCTCGACCTCACCGACCACCCGGTTCGCCACGACCTGGTTCGGCTTCATCGGGTCACGGGTCTTGTGGATGAACGCCAGCGGGCAGCCGCCCAGCCGGTCGGTCCACCGCTCGGCCACCCGCACCCGGCCCGAATCCGGCGCCACCACGGTCATCGGCCGACCCGCGTACTTGTGCTCCACGTACTCGGCGAGGATGTCCATCGCGAAGAGGTGGTCGACCGGACCGTCGAAGAAGCCCTGGATCTGCGCGGTGTGCAGGTCGACGGTGAGGATCCGGTTGGCGCCGGCCGTCTTCAGCAGGTCCGCCACCAGCCGGGCCGAGATCGGCTCGCGACCCCGGTGCTTCTTGTCCTGCCGCGCGTACGGGTAGAACGGCAGCACCACGGTGATCCGCTTGGCCGACCCCCGCTTCAGCGCGTCCACCATGATCAGGGTCTCCATGACCCAGGTGTTCACCCCGTGCGTCACGGACTGCACCACGAAGGCGTCCGAACCACGCACCGAGTCCTTGAACCGTACGAAGATCTCGCCGTTGGCGAACTCGTACGCGTCGGCCGGCGTCGGCGCGACGCCGAGCACCTCGCCGATCTCCTTGGCCAGCTCCGGAAAGCCACGTCCGGAGAAGAGCATCAGGCTTTTGCGGTTTTCGGCGACGATGCTGCCCATGGGCCCGTCTGCTCCCGTTTCTCGGTGGTACCCGGCCCGGTGGTGGTGGGTCGGGGACTATTCGGTTGCAGTATCTCCCGCGCCGGAGCCGCCGCCCACCGTCTCGGCCTGCCCGTGCATTGCCTCACTGTCGCTTGCGGCGCCGACCCCGTCCGACGCACCCTCAGCGTCGCGGGCGCGCTGCGCGGCCTCCGCCGCGGCCGTGCCGGCCCGCCGCTTCACCACCCAGCCCTCGATGTTGCGCTGGCGTGCCCGGGCGACACCCATCGCCCCCGGCGGCACGTCGTCCACGATGACCGAGCCGGCCGCCGTGTACGCGCCGTCGCCCACCTCGACCGGCGCCACGAACATGTTGTCCGCCCCCGTCCGGGCGTGGCTGCCGATGACCGTCCGGTGCTTGTTCACACCGTCGTAGTTCACGAAGACCGACGCCGCGCCGATGTTGCTCTGCTCGCCGATCGTCGCGTCACCCACGTACGTCAGGTGCGGCACCTTGGAGCCGGCGCCGATCTGGGAGTTCTTCACCTCGACGAACGTGCCGATCTTCGCCTTGTCGGCCAGCCGCGCCGCCGGCCGCAGGTACGCGTACGGCCCGACGCTGGCACCCGCGCCCACCTCCGCGCCCACCGCGTGACTGCGCACCACCGACGCGCCGGGACCGACGATCGTGTCGACCAGCGTCACGTCCGGGCCGATCTGCGCGCCCGCCCCGACCACCGTACCGCCGCACAGCTGGGTGTTCTGGTCGATCACCGCGTCGCGGTCCACCGCCACCGTCACGTCGATCCAGGTGGTCGCCGGGTCCAGCAGGCTCACGCCGGTGCGCATCCACGCCTCGTTGATCCGGTCGCGTAGCAGCCGGCGCAGCGTCGCCAGCTCCACCCGGTCGTTGCAGCCCAGCGTCTCGACGTGGTCGACGGCCACGTGCACCGCGACCGGCTCGCCGGCCGAGCGGAGCAGGCCGAAGACGTCGGTCAGGTACTCCTCACCCTGGTCGTTGTCCGTGGAGAGCTTGCCCAGCGCAGCGCGCAGCCGCACCGCGTCGAACGCGTAGATGCCGGCGTTGATCTCCCGGATCGCGCGCTGCGTCGCGTCGGCGTCCCGCTCCTCGACGATCTGCTCCAGCCGGCCGTCGGCGTCCCGGACGATCCGCCCGAGCCCGGTCGGGTCGGGCACCTCGGCGGCCAGCACGGTGGCCGCCGCGGCGGCCTCCTCGTGCGCGGCCACCAGCGCGCCCACCGTCTCCGGGCGCAGCAGCGGCACGTCCCCGTTGATCACCACGACCGTGCCGGCGCCCTCCGGCACGGCGTCCAGCGCGATGCGGACGGCGTGCCCGGTGCCGAGCTGCTCGGCCTGGAGCACCGGTGTGGCGTCCGGGGCGACCTCGCTCAGGTGTCCCCGGACCTGGTCGGCGCCGTGCCCCACCACCACGACGGTGCGGTCCGCGGCCAGCGGCGCGGCCGCGCTCAGCACGTGACCGAGCAGGGTCCGGCCGAGCAGGGGGTGCAGGACCTTGGGCAGTGTCGACTTCATCCGCTTGCCCTCACCGGCGGCGAGCACGACGACGGTACGAAGGTGGGGCTGGGGCACGATGTGGCTCCCGTCGGGACGGCGGACACTCTCGCGGTCATGCTAACCGCGGGGCCCGGGACGTCTCCGCCTTACCCCACTGCAACCCAAACCAGACTTAGGGGGCAGCTCGGCCGCCAGGGTTCGAACCTGAAACACGGGTACCAAAGACCCGGGTGTTGCCAATTACACCACGGCCGATCAGCGACGCAAGCGCGTCACATCCGGGGATGGGGATCCCGCCGCTACACCTTAGCGCCCCGGCCGCCGGACGCCAGCGCTCATTCCGCCATGCCCGAGCGGCCGGCGCCCCGCCGGTCGACGGCCGGGCGGGCCGTCCGAAGGTCAGGGACGCGACGACCAGAGGTTGGACCCGCCGGCGACGTCGATGTTCTGCGCGTTCGGTCGGGAGTACCGCCGCCAGTTCGGCGCACCGCCGAGCCTCGATGCCGCCCGGCTGCGCAGCGCGATCCGCAGCGCCGCGCCAACCCCGCCGTGCGGGCCGAACGTGCCGCCGACCGCACCCCCGATCAAGGCTCTGACCTGCGTCTCAGCAGGGTTCTGCAAGGGCTTTCGGAAACTTCGCCGTGCGATCTACGGTGCCGTAAGTTACGGTGACGTAGGCGTAGCTTCGTGATCGTTCCCGTCCCCTCTGCGAGGTGCCATGTCCACCGCTCTGCTCGAACCCGACACCGCCGGGCCCGGCCCGAAACCCCTCACCGACGGCAGCCAGACCCCCGGGATCCTGGTCGCCCTCTGGGCCTTCGTCGTGATCCCCTTCGTCGCCCTGCTGGTCGCCGTGCCGGTGGCGTGGGGCGGCTGGCTGGGCTGGACCGACATCGTCATCGGCCTGGTCTGGTACGTGGTCTCCGGGCTCGGCATCACGGTCGGCTTCCACCGCTACTTCACGCACGGCTCGTTCAAGGCCAAGCGGTGGCTGCGGGTGACGTTGGCGGTCGCGGGTTCGCTGGCGGTGCAGGGCGAGATCATCCAGTGGGTGGCCGACCACCGGCGGCACCACGCCTTCTCCGACCTCGAGGGTGACCCGCACTCGCCGTGGCGCTTCGGCACCAGCCTGTGGGCACTGACCCGGGGCCTGTTCCACGCGCACGTCGGCTGGTTGTTCCGGCGCGAACTGTCCAACCGCGAGCGGTTCGCCCCCGACCTGCTCGCCGACCACGACATCCGCCGGGTGGACCGGCTCTTCCCGATGCTGGTGGCCATCTCGCTGCTCGGCCCGGCGCTGGTCGGAGGCCTGGTGACCTGGTCCTGGCAGGGCGCGCTGACCGCGTTCTTCTGGGCCGGGCTGGTCCGGATCGGCCTGCTGCACCACGTGACCTGGGCGATCAACTCGGTCTGCCACGTCTACGGCGAGCGCCCGTTCGCCATGCGCCAGGGCGACCGGGCGTCGAACTTCTGGCCGCTGGCGATCCTGTCGTTCGGGGAGAGCTGGCACAACCTGCACCACGCCGACCCGACCAGCGCCCGGCACGGCGTGCTGCGTGGTCAGGTGGACATCTCCGCCCGGGTGATCTGGCTGTTCGAGAGGACCGGCGCGGCGTCGCAGGTGCGCTGGCCGAAGCCGGAGCGCCTCGCGGCAAAGCTGGTGAAGCCGGTCGCACCCCGGTAAAAGCGGGCGGTGCTCCGGGAGGCCGCCTGGCAGGATGGCTGGGTGATCGAGCGACGCGGGGGGACCGGACGGCTCGGCGGACGGGGGGCCGGGCCCGATCCGGGTACGGTCGGACGGCGCGGCTGGGCGGTCCGACCGCCCGCCAGTGAGGCGACGACGTGAACGGGCACAGCGGAGGCACCATCCCACGGCAGGGCGTCACCGAGCGCCAGCGAGGCGGCGACATGCCTGAGCTCACCGACGGAACGGGTGGCCGGCGTGCGGCGCCGGCTCCACCACCCAAACCCACTTCCCGGGTTCGCATGTCAGCGACCCAGCGGCGGGAGCAGCTGATCGCGATCGGCCGGCAGCTCTTCGCCGAGCGCGGTTTCGACGCCACCTCCATCGAGGAGGTGGCGTCCCGCGCCAAGGTCTCCAAGCCGGTGGTGTACGAGCACTTCGGCGGCAAGGAGGGGCTCTACGCGGTGGTGGTGGACCGGGAGGTCCGGGCGCTGCTGGACCGGATCACCACGGCGCTGACCGCCGGGCACCCGCGGGAGTTGCTCGAGCAGGCGGCGATGGCCCTGCTGGGCTACATCGAGGAGGAGACCAGCGGGTTCCGGGTGCTGGTCCGCGAGTCGCCGGTGATGTCCGGGACGGGCAACTTCATCAGCGTGATGAACGACGTGGCACACCAGGTCGAGCACATCCTGGGCGCCGAGTTCAAGAGCCGCGGCTACGACCCGAAGCTGGCCGAGCTGTACTCGCAGGCGCTGGTGGGCATGGTGGCGCTGACCGGCCGCTGGTGGCTGGAGGTGCGCAAGCCGCGCAAGGAGACGGTGGCGGCGCACCTGGTCAACCTGGCCTGGAACGGGTTGTCCCACCTGGAGGCGAAGCCGACACTGATCACGGCCCGCCGCCGCTGACCGCGGTCAGCGGCGGGTGTGCACCTCGGCCACCGGGTGACTGCGGTTGCGCCGTGCCGCCTCGGCGTGGTCCTCGGGGCCGACCTTGTCGTAGAGGCCGGTGCCGAGCAGGATCAGGCCGAACAGCATCGACACGACCACGGTCGACATCGAGAAGTTGAGGAAGTTCGCATCGGTCTGCAGCACCGACATCATCAGGATGCTGGTCAGCAGGAACACCACGCCGGCGGTGAGGTTCATGTAGTGGCCGAGGTTGCTGCGCCGGGACGCCCCGACGATCAGAACGACTCCGAAGACCACCGAGGCGAGTGAGAAGGCCAGGTTGGTGCGCAGCCCCAGCACCCAGTTGCTGCCCCGATCGAAGAGCGGATCGCCGATCGTCTGGGCGACTCCCCAGACGCCGAAGACCAGGATGTAGACGCCGATCATGCCGGCGAGGACCCGGTAGAGCGGCCGTGCCGGATGGTTCACCGGAAAGTGCGCCATGCCCTGATCCCCTCCACCTGAATTGACCGTTTCAGGAGGATTGTCGCCCGAGAAACCGGGCATGTCCGGGGAACCACAAATGCGGGAGGTCCGCCAAAGGCCGGACCACGTCAGGTTTTCGCCGGAGCCCGAGCTGCGCAGGGATCAAGCCTGATCGCCCGGAGCAGCTCGGGCTCCGGCGAAAACCCACCAGAGCGGGAACAGAATCAGAGGACCAGGCGGGCCTTCTTCCAGGCCTCCGACTCCTCTTCCGTGCCGACCTTGCCGTACATGCCGACCATGAGCAGCACCAGGGCCGCGCTCATCACCACGATCACGGTGGTGATGCTGAAGTTGAAGAAGTTGGCGTCGGTCCGGATGAACGCGAGGCCGGCCAGGCTGATCACCATCAGGGCGTACGCCAGCCACTGGTTGATCGCCACGTCGATGTTGCGGCCGAGCGCGGTGCCAGCCAGCACGAGGAGCCCGAGCAGCACGCTGAGCAGCGAGAAGCCGAGGTTGGTGCCCTGGCCGAGGACCTTGGTGTCGTCCTGCGCGAGGACCTCGGTCCCGGCGCTCGTGATGATGCCGAGCACACCGAAGACCACCAGGTACAGACCGGTCAGCCCGCCGATCGCCCGGTAGATCGGCCGCGCGGGGTGGTTGACGGGGGTGTGGGCCATGTCTGAGTCTCCAACGCCGTGGGGTGAGGTGTCGCGGACGATTGTCCCGCATGTGGCGGTGTGACGCCGCACACGGCCCCCGGGCCGGCGCGCCCGGCCCGGTCAGCTCTCCGGCAGGTCCTCGGCGAGCGTCATCCAGGTCTCCTCGATCCGCTCCCGCTCGGCGCGCAGATCCTTGAGCTGGGTGTCCAACTCGGCGACCCGGGCGTAGTCGGTGGCGTCGGCGGCGAGCTGGTCGAGCAGCGTGACCTCGCGCTGGTCGAGCTTGCCGAGCTGGCGTTCCAACCGGGTCAGCTCCTTGCGGGCCTGACGGACCTCGGCGGCGGACATGCCGGTCACGCTGGTGCCGGTCGGCGCGGCTGCCGGGGTGGCGCCAGCCCGGGAGGGGCCGGCCCGCTCGGCGGTTCGGGAGAGGTACTCGTCGACGCCACCGGGCAGGTGCACCAGCCGGCCGTCACCGAACATCCCGTACGCCGTGTCGGTGACCCGTTCGATCAGGTAGCGGTCGTGGCTGGCCACGATGATCGTGCCGGGCCAGGAGTCGAGCAGGTCCTCCAGCGCGGCCAGGGTGTCGGTGTCCAGGTCGTTCGTGGGCTCGTCGAAGAGCAGCACGTTGGGCTCCCCGGCGAGCAGCCGCAGCATCTGCAGCCGGCGGCGTTCCCCGCCGGAGAGGTCACTGACCGGGGTCCACAGCCGTCGGTCGTCGAAGCCGAAGACCTCGGCGAGCTGGGCGGCGGAGACCTCCCGGTCGCCGAGCTGGACCCGGCGGGCGACCTCCTCGACGGCCTCGAGCACGCGCAGGTGCCCGGGCAGCTCGGCGAGCTCCTGGGAGAGGAACGCCGGCCGCACCGTGGAACCGGTGCCGAGGCGGCCACCGTCGGGGCGGGTGATGCCGGCGAGCATCCGCAGCAGCGTGGTCTTGCCGGCGCCGTTGGCACCGAGGATGGCGATCCGGTCGCCGGGCCCGACCAGCCAGGTGACGCCCCGCAGGATCTCCTTGGGGCCGGCGTGCAGCTCGACGTTCTCCAGGTCGTAGACCTGCTTGCCGAGCCTGGAGGTGGCCATCCGTTGCAGCGACATGGTGTCGCGCGCCGGCGGCACGTCGGCGATCAGGGCGTTCGCGGCGTCGATGCGGAACTGGGGCTTGGAGGTACGCGCCGGCGGGCCGCGGCGCAGCCAGGCAATCTCCTTACGGAGCAGGTTCTGCCGGCGGGCCTCGGTGGCGGCGGCGACGCGCTCGCGCTCGGCGCGGGCCAGGGTCCAGGCGGCGAAACCGCCCTCGTAGGCGCGGACGGTCTGGTCGGCGACCTCCCAGCTGGTGGTGCAGACCGCGTCCAGGAACCACCGATCGTGGGTGACCACGACCAAGGCGCCCTTGCGACCCACCAGGTGCCGGGCCAGCCAGTCGACACCGCCCACGTCGAGGTGGTTCGTGGGCTCGTCGAGGATGAGCAGGTCGGAGTCGCGCACGAGCAGCGCGGCGAGCGCCACCCGGCGTCGTTCGCCACCGGACATCGGGCCGACCGGCTGGTCGAGGCCGAGGTGCGGCATGCCGAGACCGTCGAGGATGGCCCGCACCCCGGCGTCGCCGGCCCACTCGTGCTCAGCGCCCATGCTCTGGCCGAGCCAGGCGGTGCCGAGCACGACGTCCCGCACGGTGGCCTCGGGGGCGAGGGTGAGCTGCTGCGGCAGCCAGAGCACCCGCAGGTCGCGGCGGTGGGTGACCCGGCCGTCGTCGGGATCCTCCTGCTTGGTGAGCAGCCGCAGCAGGGTGGACTTGCCGGCGCCGTTGAGGCCGACCACGCCGATCCGGTCGGCGTCGTCCAAGCCGAGCGAGACGTCCGTGAGCAGCGGCCCGGCGGCCCCGTACCCCTTGGACACCCGGTCCAGGTTGACGATGTTGGCCACGCTCCCACCCTTCATGATCAAGGCGTCCCGGTGCCGGCGGGCACCTGGACGCCTGACCCAAGGGTACGCGGACCCCGCGGTCGCCCGCGCCGCACGCCCGCAGGTCCCAGCGGCGGCCCGCTGGTACGCCGGGGTCAGCCGACGCGAGCGCCGGCGACCGGGCCGTGCGCGACCCGGGCCTCCCGGCACACACCCCCGGTGGTCAGCTCAGCGGCGATCCGCTCGGCGTGGGCCGCGTCGGCGGCGAGGAACACACAGGTCGGGCCGGAGCCGGAGACGATGCCGGCGAGCGCGCCCGCCCCCTCGCCGGCCTTCAGGGTGTCGGCCAGCGCCGGGCGCATGGCCAGCGCGGCATCCTGGAGATCGTTGCCGAGCGTGGCGGCGAGCACCCGGGGGTCGCGCTGGCGCAGCGCGCCCAGCAGCGCGTCGGTGCTGCCCAGCGGTGCGCCGGCGGTGCCGGTGTCGCGGAGCCGGTCCAACTCACGGTAGGCGGCCGGCGTGGACAGGCCCACGTCGGCGATGGCCACGACCCAGTGCCAGGAAGTGGGGCGGACCAGCACGGGGCTGACCGCCTCACCCCGGCCGGTGCCCAGCGCGGTGCCACCGTAGATCAGGAACGGCACGTCGGACCCGAGGTCGGCGGCGATCCCGGCCAGCTCGTCACGGGACAGCCCGGTGCCCCAGAGCGCGTCGCAGGCCACCAGCGCGGCGGCCGCGTCGGCGCTGCCGCCGGCCAGCCCGCCAGCGAGCGGGATCTGCTTGCGCAGGTGCAGCCGGGCGTGTGGCAGCACCCCGGCGTACCCGGCCAGGGCGTGCGCGGCGCGGATCACCAGGTTGGTGTCGTCCAGCGCCAGCTCGCCGGTGCCCTCGCCCTCCATGGTCAGGGCGAGCGTGTCGCCCCGGCGGGCGGTCAGCTCGTCGTAGATGGAGATCGCGTGGTAGACGGTGTTCAGCTCGTGATAGCCGTCGCGGCGCAGCGGGCCCACCCCGAGGTGCAGGTTGACCTTGGCGGGCACCCGGACCTTCACCGGCCCGCTGGCCCCGCGCCGCCCGTCCTCGTCGTCCGGTCGCCAGGCCTCGGTCACGGGGTGATGTCCCGCACGCGCAGGGGCATATCGAACGGCTTGGCCACGATCAGCTCCTCGGCGGAGTCGGCAGCCAGCTCATACCGGCCACCGACCAGGTCGTACGCGTACACGTGCAGCGGGCCCTGCTCGATCCGCCAGTAGTGCGGGATGCCGGCGTCCGCGTAGTCGGCCGGCTTCTCCAGCCGGTCCCGACGACGGGTGCCGGGCGAGACGACTTCGACGGCGAGCACAACCTGATCAGCCTCGAAGTAGTGGTGGTCGGCCGCCACCGGACGCTGCAGCAGGACGACGTCGGGTTCGAGAGTGTTCCGGTAGTTGATCGCCACCCCGACGGCGGTGGCCGGCGTCAACTCGGCCGGAGCATGCTGCCGCAGCCACATCCACAACAGGTTGCCGATGTTCTGATGACCAAAGGTCGGGGAAGGGACCACGACGAGGACTCCGTCACGTAGCTCGACGCGGGGGGCTTCGTCGGGCAGGGCCAGCACGTCCTCGATGGTGTGGTTGGCCAGCCGCTGCCGCATGGGATCCGGGCTCCACATCCCCTGGGCGGTGGGCTCGATCGGCTGCGCGGTCACTCGTACACCTCCTCGGCGGGCACGGCGTCAGCCTACTTCGCGGCCGGCGTACCGACCGGAGCCGACGCGGCGATGGCGGCGAACTGCTCGACGGTGAGCGACTCCCCCCGGGCGCCGGGGTCGACGCCGGCGGCGGTGAGCGCGGCGGCCGCCCGGTCCGCGCCGCCCGCCCAGCCCGCCAGCGCGGCGCGCAGGGTCTTTCGGCGCTGCGCGAACGCCGCGTCCACCACGGCGAAGACCCGTTGCCGGGGTACGTCGGCCCGGGGTGGTTCGCGGCGGGTGAAGGCGACCAGGCCGGAGTCGACGTTGGGCACCGGCCAGAAGACGTTCGGCGGTACCCGGCCGGCGCCCCGGGCCTGGGCGTACCAGGCGAGCTTGACCGACGGGATGCCGTACACCTTGGAGCCGGGACCGGCGACCAGCCGGTCGGCTACCTCCTTCTGCACCATCACCAGTCCCTTCCGCAGGCTGGGCAGCTCGGCGAGCAGGTGCAGCACCACGGGCACGGCCACGTTGTAGGGCAGGTTGGCCACCAGCGCGGTCGGCGGCGGGTCGGCCAGCTCGGCGGCGTCGATGCGCAGCGCGTCGGCACGGTGCACGGTGAGCCGACCGGCGTCCGCGGCGGCGTGCCGGGCGGCGGTCTCCGGCAGCGCGCCGGCGAGCACCGGGTCGATCTCCACGGCGTGCACGTGCCCGGCGACCGGCAGCAGCCCGACGGTGAGCGAGCCCAGCCCGGGGCCGACCTCGAGGGCCACGTCGTCGGGGGTCAGGCCGGCGGCGGTGACGATCCGCCGCACCGTGTTCGGGTCGTGCACGAAGTTCTGGCCCAGCTTCTTGGTGGGCGCGACGCCCAACCGGGCGGCGAGCTCCCGGATCTCCGCCGGGCCGAGGAGACCGGTCATGGTTGGCAGCGTATGCGCCCCCACTCCGCCCTTAGGAAGGGCCCCTTGCACAACAGCAGGCGATTGCAAGGTGCCCTTCCCAACGTCCGGGCGGGTGGCGCGGGGCGTCACCAGGGGCCGAAGACGCGGTCACCGGTGGCGGAGATGGCCGCGCAGAGCTCGTCCAGGTCGGTGCCGGTGGTCGCGGCGAGCGAGCGGACGGTGAGCGGAATCAGGTACGAGGCGTTCGGCCGGCCGCGGTGCGGCGTCGGGGTGAGGTACGGGGCGTCGGTCTCCACCAGGATCTGGTCCACCGGGGTGAGCGCGGCGGCCTCGCGCAGCGCGGTGGCGCTGCCGAAGGTGACGGTGCCGGCGAAGCTGAGCAGGTAGCCACGGCGAACGCACTCGCGGGCGAAGTCGGCGTCACCGGAGAAGCAGTGCAGCACCACGGTGTCCGGCGCAGCCTCGTCGTCGAGGATCCGCAGCACGTCGGCGTGCGCGTCCCGGTCGTGGATCACCAGCGCCTTGCCGTACCGCTTGGCGATGGCGATGTGCGCCCGGAAGCTCTCCTCCTGCGCGGCGCGCCCCTCGTCGCCGGTCCGGAAGAAGTCCATCCCGGTCTCGCCGATCCCCCGGACCCGGTCGCGGGCGGCGAGTGACTCGATCTCCCGCAGCGCCTCGTCGAGGTCGGCCAGCCGGGGCGCCTCGTTGGGGTGCAGCGCCACCGTGGCCAGCACCGCGGGATGCCGGTCGGCGATCTCCGCACCCCACCGGGAGGACGCGACGTCCACACCCACCTGGACCAGCCGATCCACGCCGACCTTGGTGGCCAGTGCGATCGCCACCGCGACCGGATCGTCGGCCGGCCCGCCGCCGGGTACGCCGGCCTCGCTGACTGTGATGTCCAGGTGGGTGTGGCTGTCCGGCACCGGCCGGGGCAGCGGCTCGGGGGCGGGCGGGAACTCTCCGGCCCGCCGGGCGGCACGCTCTCGGCGGGTTTCAGTGGGCTCGCTCATCAGCGACAGCATCACACACCGGGGCTGTCCATCCGCCCGCCACCCGACGTTCACCTCGACTACGCCGCGCGACTCTACCGTCGCCGCGTGAGCGCACGGTGTGCGCGACCGGGCGGGCGCGGCAACGTGACGCCCCGCATCTCGCCGGGAGAAGGCAGGTGACGACGTGAGCGAGCGCAGCGAGCGGACCATGAGGCACAGCAGCGTGGCGCCTCGCGCCGCGGCCGGGCGGAGCGAGGCGACGGCGTGAGCGTCACCCCCCAGGCCGGCGGCGCCGCCAGCGAACGTACCGGGCTGCGGGTGGCGTTCGGTGGCGGCGTCCACCCGGCCGAGGAGATCGCCCGCGGCGCCGCGTACGAGCTGTTCAGCGCCGACGAGGTGCCCGGCTTCGAGTGGGCTCCCCGACCGAACAGCGCCCTGCCGTGGCGCCGGTTCGTGCACGTCACCGAGGTGACGGCGGTGCACGGGGCGGCGGAGCCGGCCGAGGAGCCGGACACTCCGCTGATGCTGCCGGCGCACCGGGAGCGGGGGTGGAGGCAGCTGCACCAGCTCAGCCAGCAGCCGGCCGCGGCGGGTGATCCGATGCTGGCAGCGGCGCGTGCGTCGGCGGTGGTCCGGCGGGGCACCCGGATGGTGAAGGTGCTCTCCCCCCGACAGCTCGCCGGGTACGTGCGGGGGTGGTTGCCGCACGGCTTCTGCTACCGGGAGCACGACGTGGCACACCTGCGTACGCCGGCGGCGACCACGGTGCTGCGCACCGACGGCGAGGTCGACCGGGACGGCCTGGATGTGGCGTACGCGCTGCGCTGGCGGGCCGCCGACCCGGGCGACTACGACGTGCCGGTCGGCGAGGCGCACCAGGGCCTGACCGCGCTGGCTCCCCGGGACCGGCTGGGTCCGCCCGTGCTGGGTACGGGTTTCGTGCCGAGCAACGCCCAGCTCATCCCGGAGTTCATCACCCGGGACTTCGCCGACCTGCCGATGCCCGCGAACGCGGCCCTGCTCGCCTACCCGGCGGAGGGGGTGGAGGTGGTGCTCTACACCTACCAGGCCGAGCAGCGCGGGTGGTTGCGGATGGTGGGCCCGCAGTGGCGGCATCTGCTGGCCGCGGTGCCGGGTCTCTCCCCGGACCAGGAGTACGTGCCGACCGGGGACGCGCCGCGCTCCACCCAGCTGGTCGGCGTGCACGGTGACGGCGAGTACGAGGCGGTGGCGGACCTTCCCGGCGGGTTCCGGGTACTGGCGATGACCCGGGCGGCCCGCTACCCGGTGGAGACGGTGGCCCGCCGGCTCCGGTTCGCGTGGTGGCGGGGCGTGTCCTGCCTGGTGCTGCGGGAGGAGGCCGGTTGGCTGCGGCTGCGGCTGCGCCACCCGGATCCGGACACGGTGTTCGCGACCGGGGCGCAGTGCCACGATCGCGGCGTCTACGAGACCTGGGCGCCGGGCGCCGAGGTGACCGACGATCAGGTGATGGACACCCGGTACGCGATGTGACACCGGCCGCCCGGTTCACAGATGAGGCGCGGCCCCGGGGATTTCCCCGGGGCCGCGCTCAGCCGTGCGGCGGCGCGTCGTGGTCAGCCGGCCAGCCGGGTCAGCTCCTCGTCGACGATCGACGGGTCGAGCTTGCGGAACACCGGCTTCGGCGTGGCCAGCGGCCGGCCGGCTTCCAGCGGCACCGACTCCCAGCGCGCGCCGACCGTGTAGTCCCCGGTCAGCACCGGGTACGCCGGCCCGCCGTCCAGGTCGTCGACCTGCTCGATGACCGGCATCGGCGCGTGCACGCCGGTGCCGCCGAGCAGCTCGTGCACCTGCTGCGCGGAGTGCGGCAGGAACGGGGTGAGCAGCGTGTTGGCGTCGCTGACCACCTGGAGGGCGACGTGCAGGATGGTGCCCATCCGGGGCTTGTCCGCCTCGTCCTTGAGCTTCCACGGCGCCTGCTCGGAGAGGTACCGGTTGGCCTCGGCGACCACCTTCATGGCCTCGCCGATCGCCTGCTTCTGCCGGTGCCGGCCGATGAGGTCGCCGACCGTGGTGAAGCCGGCACGGGCCACCGCGAGCAGTGCCTCGTCCGCCTCGGTGAGCCCGGCCGGGTCGACCGGCGGGATGGCGCCGAAGTTCTTCGCCGCCATCGAGACGGACCGGTTGACCAGGTTTCCCCAGCCGGCGACCAGCTCGTCGTTGTTGCGGCGGAGGAACTCCGCCCAGGTGAAGTCGGTGTCGTTGCTCTCCGGGCCGGCGGCGGCGATGAAGTAGCGCAGCGCGTCGGCGTCGTAGCGCTCCAGGAAGTCCCGGACGTAGATGACCACCTTGCGGGACGAGGAGAACTTGCGCCCCTCCATGGTCAGGTACTCGCTGGAGACCACCTCGGTGGGCAGGTTGAGCTGGCCCAGCTCACCCGGCTCACCGTCGCGGGAGCCCTCGCCGGAGTATCCGGAGAGCAGCGCCGGCCAGATCACCGAGTGGAAGACGATGTTGTCCTTGCCCATGAAGTAGTAGGACCGGGCGTCCTTGCCCTCACCGTCGGCGGACCACCACTTCCGCCACGCCTCAGGGTCGCCGGTGCGGCGGGCCCACTCGATCGAGGCGGACAGGTAGCCGATCACCGCGTCGAACCAGACGTAGATCCGCTTGTCCGGCCGGTCCCGCCAGCCGTCCAGCGGGATCGGTACGCCCCACTCCAGGTCTCGGGTGATCGCCCGGGGCTGGAGGTCGTCGAGCAGGTTGCGGGAGAACCGCAGCACGTTGGGCCGCCACCCCTCCCGGGTGTCCAGCCACTGCCGCAGGACGTCGGCCAGGGCGGGCAGGTCCAGGAAGAAGTGCTCGGTCTCGACGAACTTCGGGGTCTCCCCGTTGATCCGCGACTTCGGGTCGATCAGGTCGATCGGGTCGAGCTGGTTGCCGCAGTTGTCGCACTGGTCGCCGCGGGCGCTGTCGTACCCGCAGATCGGGCAGGTGCCCTCGATGTACCGGTCGGGAAGGGTGCGCCCGGTGGACGGGGAGATCGCGCCCATGGTGGTCTTCGGCACGATGTAGCCGTTGCGGTACATCCCCTCGAACAGCTCCTGCACCACGGCGTAGTGGTTGCGGGTGGTGGTGCGGGTGAACAGGTCGTAGGAGAGCCCCAGGCCGTGCAGGTCCTCGACGATCACCCGGTTGTACCGGTCGGCCAACTCGCGCGGGGTGACCCCGTCGGCGTCGGCCTGCACCTGGATGGGGGTGCCGTGCTCGTCGGTGCCCGAGACCATGAGCACGTCGTGGCCGGCCATCCGCATGTACCGGGCGAAGACGTCGGAGGGAACGCCGAAACCGGAAACGTGGCCGATGTGGCGTGGGCCGTTGGCGTACGGCCAGGCCACTGCCGCGAGAACGTGACTCATGAGCAGCAAGCCTAGTGACCTCTCCGGGACGCCCGCGAACCAATAGGGGGTGCCGGGTCGGCGGACCGGGCCGGACACCCCGCCCATTGGTCCGATTTGTCGCCGACACGCACTCAAGCTGCCCGATCCGACTCCGGTAGCGGTGTGCAATGAACGTCGTGACTGGCAGACGAGCGGCTCGGGACCATGACGACCGTCCCACCGGGCCGGCGGTCGGCGACGACACCAGCCCCGAGCCCGGTGGGGCCCGTGGCGGAACGGTCGCACCCCAGCCCCGGCTGGTGCCCGGCGCCGACCCGAGCCGTACGCCGGACGACGCCACCCCCCGGCCGGGCGCCACCGCACGGTCCGGCCCGAGCCCTCGACCGGGCGCCACCCCTGCACCGCCCCCCGCCGCCGGTCGGCCGGGCAGGCAGCGGCCCACGCCGGCGGGGCGGGCCGTCACGCCGAAGCCGGAGGACACGGCGGTAATCGCCGCGACTCCGGTCCGTCCCACGCCGGCCGCGCCGACACCGACCCCGGCCCATCCCACGCCGGCCGCACCGGCACCCACCCCGGCCCGTCCCGGTCCGGCGGGCCCGTCGGGCGGCAGGGCACCGGCCGGCGGAGAGCCGGCGCCGGCCGTCGAGCTGGAGCCGACCACCGGGGCGCCGGTGGACGCGGTGCCGCGCAGGGTGCCGGTCCGGCAGCACAGCCGCTGGCACCGGGGCGCCCGCCGGGCCGACGGCGACACACCGCCGGACGGTGACGACGGCACCTTCTGGGCGCCGATCGAGCAGGTGCACTGGGACGGCACCCCGGTCCGGGAAGATCCCGCGCCGGAGCGGGACCGCGGCGCCGGCGCGGCCCGACCCCGGACGCCGGCCCGCACCATTCCGCCGCCCGACCCGCTGCCCGGGCTCGCGGTGCTGGTGCTGCTGAGCCTGGTCGCGGCCTTCTTCGCCTGGGTCAGCGCCGGCCCGTTCTGGCTCGCGGTCGGGCATGCCCGGGTCGGCACGGTGGTGATCGACGACTGCACCGGCGGTGGGCTCACCCAGCGCTGCCGGGGCGTCTTCACGGCGGACGACGGGCGGTTCCTGGCGCACGGGGTACGGGTCGGCGGCGTACCCGCCGGCCGGGACGTCTCCGGGACGGCGCTACCGGCGCGGATGGCCGGCCCCGACGGCGGCACCGCGTACGTCGACACCGGCGTGGCCCGGCACCTCCGCTGGCTGCCCGGCCTGCTGGTGGTGCTCGGCTGCGCCGCCGGCATCGCCCGGTGGACCGGGGCGACGCGGCTGCCCGGCCGGCGGAACCGCCGCTGGGCGGTGACCGTCGCCGTCGCCGGCCCGGTGCTGATCACCCTCGGCTTCCTCGCCGCCGCGTGGTGAACCCGTCCGCCCGGTGAAGGCGCTGGCCCGGCCATTCGGTGACCGGCGCGCCGGGAGCGCGGTTCAGCTGTGCACGATGGTGTAGACGTCGCGGCGGCGCAGGGCGTACTCGGTGGCGACGTCGGTGATGGCGTCGCGGCGGGACCGGCCGGCCGCCTCCCGCTCGGCGACCGCCGCGCGCAGGGTGTCGTCGTCGGGGCGTTCCGCGGCGGTCACCGGCGCCCCGGCCACCACCAGGGTGATCTCCCCGCGCGGATCTCCCTCGGCCGCCCACCGGGCCAGCTCGCCGAGCGGGCGGCGGAGCACCTCCTCGTAGGTCTTGGTGAGTTCCCGGCAGAGCGCCGCCGGCCGGTCCGCGCCGAACGTCTCGGCCAGGTCGGCGAGCGCCGCGCCGATCCGGTGCGGCGCCTCGAAGAAGACCAGGGTGCGCTCCTCGGCGGCGAGTGCGCGCAGCCGGGATCGGCGGGCGCCGGCGGTACGGGGCAGGAAGCCCTCGAAGCAGAACCGGTCGCAGGGCAGCCCGGAGATCGCCAACGCGGTGGTCACCGCGCTCGGCCCGGGTGCGACGCTCACCGACGCCCCGACGTCCAGTGCGGCCCGGACGAGCCGGTAGCCGGGGTCGGAGACGCTCGGCATCCCGCCGTCGGTCACCAGCGCCACCACGTATCCGCCGAGGATGACCTCGACCAGCTCGGGGGTCCGCCGCTCCTCGTTGCCCTCGAAGTAGGAGACGATCCGGCCGCCGACGGTGATGTCGAGGTCGCGGGCCAGCCGGGTGAGCCGGCGAGTGTCCTCAGCGGCCACGACGTCGGCGCTGGTCAGCACCTCCCGGAACCGGGCCGAGGCGTCGGCGGGGTTGCCGAGCGGGGCGCCGAGCAGGATCAGGCGCCCAGCTTCGGACATTTCACCCACAGGATCGTCTCCTTCGTTGACAGCGGATACCGGTATCAGGGACGACGGGCGCCACCGGACACGTTGGCAGCCTACGATCGCCGGGTGACGAGTGCGTCGACAGCGCAGAGCCCGAGCGCCGACCCGGCAAAGATGGTCGACGTGACGAGCGACCAGAGCCCCGACCAGGAGCCCGCGGCGCCCAGCGCCGGCGGTAGCGGGGTGTCCGGCGTGGTCCGCCGACGGTTCGCCACCGTCGACACCCGACTGGACCGCTTCTCGTGGCTGGCCACCGCCGTGGTGGTGGCCATCGCGGCGATCCTGCGCTTCGTCGGCCTGTCCAGCCCGAAGGGCAAGATCTTCGACGAGACGTACTACGCCAAGGACGCCTACGGGCTGATCAGCCGTGGCGTCGAGTGGAACTACAAGGACAACGCCCCGTCGTACGTGGTGCACCCGCCGCTGGGCAAGTGGCTGATCGGCCTCGGCGAGTGGGCCTTCGGCTATCAGGACGCGGATTCCAAGGTCTCCGTCCCCGGGCACCTGATCACCACTGCCCCGGAGTTCGGCTGGCGGTTCTCGGCGGCCGTGGTCGGCACGCTGTCGGTGCTGCTGCTGGTCCGCATCGGCCGGCGGCTGTTCCGCTCGACGGTGCTGGGGTGCGCGGCCGGCCTGCTGCTCGCCCTGGACGGCTTCCACCTGGTGCTGTCCCGCGCCGCGCTGCTCGACATCTTCCTGCTCTTCTTCGTGCTGGCCGCGTTCGGCGCGCTGGTGCTCGACCGCGACGCCCGCCGCCGGCGCTGGGCGCGGGCGCTGGACGACGGGCTCGACCCGTCGCTGCCCGGCAGCGCCGGCCGACCGCCGACCGGCTGGCGCACCTGGCCGTGGTGGCGGCTCGCCGCCGGCGTGCTGCTCGGCTGCGCCTGTGCGGTGAAGTGGAGCGCGCTCTACTTCGTGCCGGCTTTCGCACTGCTGGTGCTCCTCTGGGAGGTCGGCGTGCGCCGTTCGGCGGGGGTCCGCCGGCCCTGGCGGGACACCCTGCTCGACGAGCTGCCCTGGCTGGCGCTGGCCGGTGTGCTGATGGTTGGCACCTACCTTGCCACCTGGTCGGGCTGGCTGCTCAGCGACGACGGCTACTACCGGCTCGCGTCGTCCTATCCGAGCGCACCGCTCAGTGACGCCCCGGTGATCGGCCCGCTGATCAACCTCTTCGAGTACCACCGGGCGGCGTACGGCTTCCACACCGGGCTGGACGACACACACAAGTACCAGTCGTGGCCATGGCAGTGGCTTCTGCTCGGCCGTCCGGTGGCGTTCCACTGGTCCGGCGAGGGCGCCTGTGGCGCGCCGACCTGCGCCTCCGAGATCCTGCTGCTCGGCACCCCGCTGCTCTGGTGGTCGTTCCTGCCCGCCCTGGTGGCGCTGGTCTGGCTGGGTGTGGCTCGCCGCGACTGGCGGGCCGGTGCGCTGCTGCTCAGCGTGGCGGCCGGGCTGCTGCCCTGGTTCGTGTTCGCCCTCGAAGGCCGGACGATGTTCTCGTTCTACGCCGCACCGGCACTGCCCTTCCTGGTGCTGGCCGTCGTCTACGTGCTGGGTGCGCTGATCGCCCCGACCGGGGGTGACGTCGGCGAGGTGGCGCCACTGGTGCCTGGCGACCCGGGCTACGAACGCCGGTTGGTGGGCAGCGTCGTGGCCGGTGCGTACGTGCTGCTGGTGGCGCTCTGCTTCGCGTACTTCTATCCGATCTTCGTGGGCCGCGTGATGCCGTACTCGGACTGGCTGGCCCGGATGTGGCTGGACGGGCGCTGGATATAAGCATCGACAGGCGACGCGCCGCTCAGCGCGCGACGAAACGGGCCCGCACGCTTCGGCGTGCGGGCCCGTTCCACAAAGACGCGCGCCCCGATCGCCTGCCACGGGGGAAGCGGGCGATTGGGGCGCGCATGAAGAGCTTAACCACCGCGCACCACCGACACAACGGGTCGACTTGGGTCAGATTTCCGACGGATACCGGCAGGGCCGACGCCTCCCCTCCAGCCGTTGACCGTGGGTGACCCGGCGTGGACTCAGCGCCCTGAACGAGCAGGTCCGAGGCCGCGTGATCCGGCTCGCCGCACCCACCACCGGCACCCGCCACTCGTGCCCGCGGCCCGGCATCAACGGGTGACGGAGACCGCTGCGGACCGGGCGCTCGGCGATCACCAACCGCCACCCGAATGATCATCCAATGTGGATCTCACTACACTGCGGGCCGTGATCAACTTCAGACGATCGGCGGCCGTCCTTCTCGGACTGCTGGCGACCACCGCACTGACCGGGCCGGTCCCGGCTGCGGCCGACGAGGAGCCGGTGGCCGAGCCGCCCCGGGTCGAGCTGGTGCTCGACGTCAGCGGCTCGATGCGGGCCGCGGACATCGACGGGCGTAGCCGAATCTCGGTCGCTCAACAGGCGTTCAACGAGGTGGTGGACGCGCTGCCCGCGGAGACCCAGCTCGGCATCCGGGTGCTCGGCGCGACCTACAAGGGCAAGGACAAGAAGGTCGGCTGCCAGGACACCCAGCAGATCGTGCCCGTCGGGCCGGTGGACCGGGCCCGCGCCAAGGCGGCGGTGGCGACGCTGCGGCCGACCGGGTTCACGCCGGTCGGCCTCGCGCTGCGCTCCGCCGCGCAGGATCTGGGCACCGGCGCCACCACCCGACGGATCGTGCTGATCACCGACGGGGAGGACACCTGCGCCCCGCCGGACCCGTGCGAGGTGGCCCGCGAGTTGGCCGCCCAGGGCACCAGCCTGGTGGTCGACACGCTCGGCCTGGCTCCCGACGAGAAGGTCCGCCGGCAACTTCTCTGCATCGCCGGGGCGACCGGCGGCACCTACACCGCGGCGCAGAGCGCCGAGGAGCTGACCGACCGGATCAAGCAACTCGTCGAGCGTGCCGGTGACACGCACACCCTGGCCCCGACCGTGGTCGGCGGCGCGAACGCCTGCGACTCGGCGCCGCTGCTGGCCCCCGGCGTCTACGCCGACCGGGAGGCGTTCTCCGAGCACCGGTACTACCGGGTGCCGGTGCGCCCCGGCCAGGAGCTGCGGGCGTCGGTGAGCATGGCCCTGGACCGGCCGGTGAACCGGGACTACGGGGTGCTGCTGCGGGCCACCGCGGCGGACGGCCGGGAACTGGTCCGCGGCGCGGACGCCGGCAGCGGGCGGGCCGACGTGCTCTCCGCCGGGCTGCGCTGGTCGGCCAGCGCCGACGACGAGGACGCCGCCGAGGTCGAGGAGACCGCCACGGCGGCCATCGAGCCCACCACCGTCTGCCTGGTGGTGAGCAACTCCTTCGCCCCGCGCCCCGGCACCGCGGCGACGCCCGGCATGCCGGTGGAGCTGACCATCGATGTGGTCGCCGCCGCGCCCGCGCCGGACGGGCCCGACCTCGGCCGGGGCTGGGCGCTGCTCGCCCTGCTCACCGTGGCCGGCCTGCTCGCCGGATTGCTCGCCGGCCTGCTCACCCGCTGGTGGGTCGCCACTTGGAGGGAGAACTGATGCGCATCGCACTGTTCCGGTCGCTGGCGGCGGTCCTCGCCGCCGGCGGATCCGCGCTGCTGCCCGCGGCGGCCGTCGCCGCCCCCACCCCATCGCCGGGTGCCACGCCGGTGACCCGGGCCGGCACGTCGTTCCTGACCGCCACGCCGATCACCGCCGGGCAACCGGTGCGGGTGGACGCCTCGGTCGGCGACCACCTCTACTGGTCCTTCCCGGCAAGGGCCGGTCAGGTGCAGGAGATCAGCGCCACCGTCACCTTCCCGAAGGCGCGCAGCGGTGCGTCCACCTGGACGGTCGACGTCTTCGACGGGCTGCGCCGGCGGCAGGCGTGCACCGCCGGGGCGCAGACCCCGACCGTGGACGCGCAGGCGTCGAGCGTGGCGCTGGGCTGCACGCTGCGCGAGGTGCGGCCCTGGGCGGAGCCGTGGTCGGCCGATCCGCTGCCCGGCACGTACGTCGTCCGGCTCTCCGTGGTGGACCTGCCGGAGCCGGACCTGGGCGCGCCGATCGACGTGGACCTGCTGGTCGGCACCGCCGCCGACCGGGGCGCCTCGGCCGACGACGGCGAGCTGGCCGCGCCGCTGGTGCCGAACACCAGGGCCGGCACGGTGCTCAACGCCGTACCGGCGGCCGACGCGGAGGCCGACGACGAGGGTGACCCGCTGACGGACTGGCTGCCGGATCTCGGCTCGCGCTGGGTCTGGACGGGCATCGGCGGCGTGCTCGCCGCGGTGGCCGGCGTCGTCGGCTTCGCCCTGACCCGGCGGCCCCGGCGCGCCTGAACGAGCCCGGCCCTCGGTGGCCCCGCCCGACGGGTGGGGTCACCGGCGGGCTCAGCCGCGTCGCGAGCCGCGCGGCAACCAGCCGATGAACCGATCCTGGAGGGACATCACCGGGGCGGCGCGCAGGTCCTCCGTGGCGGCGGCGAGACAGGAGCCCAGGTAGACGCTGAGCATCGCCCGGTCACCCCCGTATTCGGCCAGCAGCCGGCTGCGCTTCGTCGCGCACGGCCACTCGTCGCCGCAGGAGCCGCAGCTCCAGCCGGGGGTTGTCGGCGCGTGATCGTCAGCCCGGCCCCCCGGCCGTTCCGCACCATCGGTCATCGCACGTCCTCTCCAGATGTCCGTGGGGCTGGCGGTTGCCGTGCCCCGGTCAGCGGTTGATGGTGGCCCCCCGGGTGCCATCAGGGCGAGCGCTGTGCGTCCCTCCGGTGTTACATCCTTCCGGTACGTTCTCCCCTCGTGACAGTCGGAAAGTTGACGG
Organism: Micromonospora sp. U21; assembly: GCF_018070045.1. Lineage (GTDB taxonomy): Bacteria > Actinomycetota > Actinomycetes > Mycobacteriales > Micromonosporaceae > Micromonospora. Next base: position 73,278 of record NZ_JAGPYK010000018.1, on the reverse strand, counting down.
TCGACCGAAAGTCGTCGCCGCGCCTCCGTTCCTACCGACCGGTAGCCCGCGATGCGTGACCTGCTGCCGCCGACGGTCGCGGTGGCCGTCGCCCGCCCGGACGACTGGGCCGGGGAGCTGCTCGCCGCCGAGCAGGCGTGCCTGGGCGAGAGGGCGGTTCAGACCCGCCGGCGGGACTTCACCGCCGGGCGGGTCTGCGCTCGGCGGGCGATGGCCGGTCTCGGCCTGCCGCCCGCCGCCGTGCCGGCCGCCGCCGACCGCGCGCCCGTCTGGCCGGCCGGGGTGGTCGGCAGCATCACCCACACCACCGGCTACTGCGCCGCCGCGGCGGCACGCAGCACCGACCTCCGGTCCGTCGGCATGGACGCCGAGCAGCACCGCGAGGTCAATGCGGGAGTACGCCGACTCGTGCTCCTGCCCGAGGAGGAGGAGACCTGCGCGCGGCTGCCCCGCGGCATCTCCTGGCCGGTCGTGCTGTTCAGCGCCAAGGAGACCGTCTACAAGGTCTGGCACCCGGTCGTCGGAAGCTGGCTGGACTTCCACGACGCCCGGCTGGAGGTCGACCCGGACGCCGGCACTTTCACCGCCCGGATCTCGCCGGCCCGGGTGGACGCGGCGGCGGTCGCCGACCCTCCGGCCACGGTCAGCGGCCGGTTCGTGGTCGCCGACGGGCTGGTCCGCACGGCCGCCGTGCTCCCGCTCCGCTGACGCCCAGGCGTTCACCTCTCCCTGGTGTGAGCTTTCCCTGATTCAGCTTGCCGCCGACCGTCCTTGGTGGTGGGTCGGTAACGATCACACGCCCCGTCGGGCTCGCACCGGGCGTGCGACCGGATCCGGCGCGACGACCGGGCGGTCGGCGACGCACGGTAGCGTCGGCGGGTTCGCGAACCGCACGTACCGAGGCGCCAAGGAGTACGGTGACCCACCCCCAGCCCCCCGTCGGGCCGCAGGACCCCCAACAGCCGAACCCGGAGCCGCCGACCCAGCCGTTCCCGGCGACACCGCAGCAGTCCGCCGCCGAGCCGACGGTCCCGCAGGCACCCGTACCGCCGAACCCGTGGTCGGCAGAGGGGAACACGCCTCAGCCGCCGTACGCCAGCACGCCGTACCCGACCCCGCCGGGCCAGGCCTGGCCGCAACCGCCGCTCCCGGGCGGCGCGTACCCGGCGGCTGGCAGCGGCGGCTACCCGCCACCCGGCGGGCCGGGCTACCCGCTCACCATGCCGCCGCCCGTGCCGGCGAAGAACTCCAACAGGACGGTGGTGGTCGTCGCGGTCACCGCGGCCGTGCTCACCCTGCTGTGCTGCGCCGGCGGCATCGTGGCGGTGGTCATCGGCGCGAACCATGCCGCCAACGACGTGACGGACGCTCTGCCCACCCCGGGCGTGACCCGGGGCGTCGGGCAGCCGCCGAGCGACGCCCCCTCGTCGGCCCCGCCATCGGCCGACGACGACACTCGGAACATGTCGCCCGGGGACACCCTGGTCATCGACGGCGACGACGGCACCGTCGAGGTCACGGTGACGAAGTTCAGCACCTCCACCAAGCCCTGCAAGTCGTACGGCCTCAAGCCCGACGAGGGCATGTACGTGATCGCCGACGTGACCTTCACGGTCACCAAGGGCACCGGCTCGGCGAACCCGTTCTACTTCCAGTGGGTCGCCGCCGACGGCACCGAGACCAATGCGATCGGTGGGGCCTTGTCGGGGTGCGGCAAGCCCATGCCCGCCGGCAACGACCTGACCGCCGGCACCAAGCGCACCGGCAGCGTCGTGTTCGACGTGCCCGACACCAAGGGCGCGCTGGAGTACCAGCACGAGTTCGAGACCTCCGGCTCCTGGAAGCCGTGACGCTCTGGGGTGGAGTCGGTCCAACCGGACCGGCTCCGCCTACCTGGCGAGGTGGCGGTGTCCGCGCCTGTCTCGCTGCTCAGCCCCGTGCTGTCCCGGCGGCTCGTCACGGTCGGACCGACACCGTTCAAACAGCACGTCGCGCACGACTGGTCGAAAGAGCGTCGCGGTTTCGGCGATGAAGCGGAGCCGACCGACACCGAGCAGGCGTAGAGCCGAGCCGTGCCCGTACGCGACCACGCATGCCGCGCCGAGCAGCAGTGCCCACCAACCGGCCGCCACCGTTGCCCGCGCCGGCCGGCCCAGCCCGGCGAAGCCCTCGCCGAGCCGCTGGGTGTGGAACGGCACGTGTGACTCCTCGTCGGCCAGGATGCGGCGACCAACATCCGTGACCAGCGGATCCGCTGTCCCGTCGCGTACCGCTCGGTAGTAGCGCAACGCGACGACCTCCGCGACCATCAGCGTCATCAGTTCGAGTCGCAGCCCCAGTGCGCGCCGCAACGCCACGAACACCCGATCGCTCCAGTGGCCGTCGATCGTGGAGGCACCCGCACTGAGCAACAGATGTTTGAGAAGCCGTGCGTGGTTCTGTTCCTCGGCGACAAACAGCCGAATGGCCGCCAGGTAGTGCGGGTCGCCGACCAGGTCGCTCTTGTGGATGAGCCTCGCGCCGTCGCCGTCCTCGCCGGCCTGGAATCGCTGCACGCTCTGAATCAGGGCCGGGTCCAATGGGCGCGCCGCTTCCCACGCCGGGTCTCCATCGAGCCGGCGGCGCTCGGCATTGTCCGCGAACCGTCGTACCCAATCCTCGAAACTCACGTTGCCCACCCATCTTCATCGCCGCTCCTCGAACGCTATGCGGACGGCTTCTGGCGCCACAACGAGTAGCGACGGACCTCCATGAGATCTGCACGCCGCGAACACATCTCGTCCGGCCGGGACCGGATAGGAGCACCCAGAAACCAATTCCGGGTCATCCTTCGGGAGCTGCCCAGGGTTTTCCCCAACGGAGGGCGGGGACGCGGGTCAGGAGAGGCATCCCGCCGGACGAGAGGGAGGCGACATGAGCGTCGAGAGAGCGAACGACCAGGTCGAGCGCGTGGCCGGTCCCGCCGGGGCGCAGGTGGGCAACATGACCCAGAACGAGCGGTCGCAGGCGGATCGGGTGGCGCAACGGGATGAAATCCGGGGCAACAAGCCCGGCGAGCACGTCCAGGAGGACGCCCGGGACGTTTCGGACGACTTCACCAGCTGACCCATCACGACGTGGCGCCTCCGGCCTATGTGTCGGGGGCGCGACCGCACCGCTTGCAGCCGGGCGACGATCGGCACTCACCCTCTCGGGTTCGTCGTGCACGCGCAGGACGACGGTCAGCCGAAGGTGTCGCTGCAGACGCGCCAGCCCGGTTCGGTCTCGAGCCGGAGACTCACCGACGTCGCCGCACCTGAGCGGCCGGTCAGTCGCACGGTCACGAACGCACTGCTGCCGGCTTCGTTGCCGAATCCGGCCCGCCCGAGATCGTGGGAGACCGGGCGGCCCAGGCGCTCCACCGCCTCGGTGAACTCTGCGACGGTGATCCGGTCCTTCGCCTGCGAGCACATCGAGCGGTAAGCGGCGTCGTCCTGGTGCTGCTCCAGGTGCTGCACGAACCGATCGGCTGCGACTCGCGGCTCATCGATGTCCGGGCCGCCGTACGCCAACACCAGAAAGCCGAGCACCGGAGGGATTGCCGCCGCCAGCAGCCCCACCACGCAGGCGGCGGCGACGGCCCACGGCCCCCAGCTCCGCTGGCCAACGACCCCGGACGGCGTGTGCATCGGTGGCGTCATACCCGGCACGCTAGCCACGGCGAGTCAGGACCCGAACACGACCGGAGCACAGATCGATCTCGGCTGCGGCTACCGTGCCCACGCCTCCCTGGCGGTGACGACCGGACGGTCGGTGCGTACCGATTCCTCGATGGCGAGGCTGATGAGGTGGTCCTGGCACGCCTCCGCCAGGGCATACGGCGCCGGGCCTTCTTCCCGCGCCCAGGCGCCGGCACGAGCCATGATGTCGGCCACGGCGATGTCGTCGTCGGACATTCCGCTGCCGACGAACGGATTCCGGTACACCACGCTGCCGTCGAAGCTGATGTGCTTCAGGTCGAGCCCTTCGAGGTTCAGGTCGACGCCGGTCTGCCGCCGCACCAGGGACGACTCCACCGGCGTGGTCGGGTCGACCAGGCGGACGACCCGATCGTCCACCAACTCGCCGAGCGACCCCCGCACCACCAACCGACGGGCACGCAGGGGGTTCCACCACTGGTTGTCGGTGAAGTCGTACAACCCCATCCGCCCGCCGAAGTCGATGGTGGCCAGGGTGGTGGAGAGCTGCTGCGGAGTGGCGTCACCGCTCCAGCCGGCGGGTGACAACGGGTTGGCCAGCGGCGCGACGAACGCCCGCGCGCTGACCTCGGCGGCGTCGTACCCGACGCCGAGCAGGCCACGGATCAGCGAGACCGCGTGGTACAGGTGCGTCGAGGAGACCTGGACCGAGGTCGGTTCACCGAGCACCCCGGCGCGGACCACCTCCAGACGGGCCGCGTGCCCGGGCATCAGCAGGTACTGCTCGGCGACCTGCACCAGGCCGCTTTCTCCGACGTCGGACCAGAGGGACCGCAGCCCGGCCAGGTCGGGCGCCGGCGGCGTCTCGGCGAGTACCGGCACGCCGGCCGCGACCAGGTCGCGGGTCACCTCGGGCGTCACCGGCCAGGGCACCGACACGATGACGAAGTCCGGCCGTTCGTGGGCGAGCAGTTCGGCCGCCGTGCGGAAGGTCCGCACGCCCCACTCGGCCGTCACCGCGGCACCGCGCGATTCGGTACGCGTGACCGCCCCGGTCGCCCGGAACCGCTCCGGCAGGAGTCGAGCCAGGCGGAGGAAGAACTCGCCCCGCCAACCACTGCCGACGAGGCCGAACCGAGTCTGGGGCGCCGGTTTCATGTGGACTCCTCACGTCGACACCGGATGCTAGCCGCCCGGGACACCGCCTCCCTTCGCTACGGTGGCCCGGAATCCCCGATCGAGACCGAAGACGGAGGATGTCGCTGATGCCTACCGCGCCGCTTCGCACAGAACCTGGGACGACGGTCGTCGAGGCGACCGAGCGGCGGCTTCCGCTCGATTACTACCTGCTCCTGACGAATCCGGGCGACCGTGGTCCGACCGCCGATGTGGACGGGATCGTCGTCGAGGAGTTCACCCGACACGCTGATTTCTCGACGGCGGGGCTGGACAGCGCCGGCTGGACGCCGTCAGGTGCCGACTGGTGGAGCTCCGCTTCGTTCAGCCGGAGCCTGCGCAGGGATCGCGAAGTGCTGGACCGGGTCGTTCCCACCTCCCGTAAGAAGGCCGAGAGCGTCTACCGCGAGCTCGGCGGCGGGCAGTTGCCACCCGAAGCGGTCCTGCGCACCTACTTCCGCGACCACCAGCCGTTCGCCACCGCTCCGCCGCTGCGGCTCGGCCCCGCGCACCCACCCGCCGGGTTCCACGAACGGCGCGTCTACCGCATCCTCTTCGCGAAGGATCTCCGGGAGGATCATGTGACGAGCCTCAGGACGCTCTGGCAGTCGACGGTCGACGGCACACCGCGTTCTCCGGGGTCAGTCGTCGCCGGCCGCCTGGATCAGGGCGACGACCAGTTCGCCTGGGACGTGCGCCGAGTCGGTCGAGACGTTGCCTGGTGCCTCGACGTGACCGTCCTGTTGAGAGACGGTCCCTCCGCGGCATTGAGCGCAACCCTGCACGAGTTGACGAACGTCATGCGACAGCACGGCCTGGTACCCGTGATGACGGAGCGTTTCTCCTGACGTGGTTATCCCGATCGTGTCCGGCGAGGGCCGGCGTGAGGGCCTCGCCCATCCTGTGCAGGTCGGGGCTGCCTCGGGCGCGGGCCGCGATAGGGCAGGGTGGCGCTGTAGACGACGTTGGTGGTGGTGCTGCCGAACGCGGCGAGTTCGTTGACGATCTGTTCGAGGTGTGCCATGGACGTCGCGGCGACCTTCAGCACGTGACAGTCGTCACCGGTGGTGCGCAGGCACTCCAGGATCTCCCACCGTCGCTCCAGCAGCCGGCGCAGCGGTTCGTGCCGGCTGCCGGGGTACTCCAGCCGCACCACCGCGAGCACGACGAAGCCCGCCTTGGTCAGGTCGACCTCGGCGCGGTAGCCCGTGATCACACCGGTCGCCTCCAGCCGCATCATGCGTGGATTCAGCCAGGAGCCACCAAGGCCCGTGAAAACGATGTTCACGCGTCGGTTCCACGCTGACTAGCCTTGAACCCGTGCAGATTGGCGTGAACGTACCCAACTTCGCCCCGGGCACCGATCCCGAGATGCTGCGGCGGTGGGCGCAGACGGTCGAGGGGCTCGGCTTCGACCTGCTGATGGTCTCCGACCACATCGCGGTGACCCCGGACGTGGCCGAGCAGTATCCCGCGCCGTTCTATGAGCCGTTCACCACGCTGTCGTGGCTGGCCGCGTTGACCCGCCGGGTCCGGCTGGGCACCACCGTGCTCATCGTCCCGTACCGGCATCCGCTGCTCACCGCCCGAATGGCGGCGAACCTCAACCGGCTCAGCGGCGGCCGGCTCGTCCTCGGCGTCGGCGTCGGCTGGGCCCGGCAGGAGTTCGAGGCGCTCGGCGTGCCGTACCGCCGGCGCGGCGCGCTGACCGACGAGTACCTGAACGCCATGCGTGACGCCTGGCGCGACACCGACGACTACGACACGGAGGCGGTCCCGATCTGGGTCGGCGGCAACAGCGACGCCGGCATGCGACGCGCCGTCCGACTCGGTGACGCCTGGCACCCGCTGCGGTTCACGCCTGGATGGTTGACGGAGGCGGCCGAGCGGCTCAAGGCCATCGCCGACGAACTGGGTCGCGCGGTGCCCGCGTTGGTGCCGCGCATGGCACTTCGGGAGACCCATGAGCCGGTCAGCGACCCGGACCGGCTCGCCGGTATCGGCACCATCGAGCAGATCATCGCCGACATCGACCAGGTGCGCCAGCTCGGCGCGGAGGCGGTGGTGCTCGACCCGTTCAACGGCGACCTGACCGAGATCCGCCAGCCCGAACGCGCCTGGCAGACACTCGCGGCCGTGGCCGCTCACCACAAATCCCAGGAGGACCGATGACCCCCGACGATGAGAAGTTTCTCCGCCGTGCCGTGGAAATCGCAGGCCAGGCCGGGGCGTCCGGCGAACGGCCGTTCGGCTCGCTGCTTGTCGATGCGGACGGCACAGTCCTGATCGAGGACCACAACACCGTGGTTTCCGACTCGGACATCACCGCCCACCCGGAGCTGAAGCTGGCCCGCTGGGCCGCCCGGGAACTCGCCCCCGACGTGGCGGCCGGCACCACCATGTTCACCAGTTGCCAGCCCTGCCCGATGTGCGCGACCGCGATCGATCGGTCCGGCCTCGGCCGGGTGGTGTACGCCCTGTCCACCGAACAGTTCGAGGAGGTCAAGCCCGCCACCCCGCCACTGCCTCCGGTGCGGTACGAGGGCCCGGCGCTGTTTGACGAGGCGCGCCAACCCATCGACAACCACTACTAGGGCCTGGCCGCCGCCTCCACGACGGCACAAGATCGAAAAGGCCGCCTCCACACTGGGAGACGGCCTTTGATCCGGGGTGGAGCTGAGGGGATTTGAACCCCGCGCACCTTCGAATTTGATAGATCATCTTGAATCGTGCGGATCCGCGGCACCACCCGCACAGCCGTCGCCAAGGTCTGTCGACGTTTGACACGGCTTTTCGCTCCCGTTGTGCCGGATCTGTGCGGGTGTCAGACACGCTCCATCGTTTGACACCCCGGTGCCGTGCTGGCACCCCTTGGGCAGGTGGGTGGGATGACTCCGTCCCGCAACCACCACGCCCCCCGACAATCGGTCGGGGCTGTGGAACCTGGTTGCCTGCCCGTCCGGCGGGGGCAATTGTTCTTGCTGCTGAGACTCGGAAGCCCCGCTTCCGTCGGTCGCCGCGTCAGCGACGGTCGCGCGGGTGCTGCGGCGGCTCCAGAACGTCCGATGGTGGTGGCGGCTTCTTCGGGCCGAGCCCGTACCGCACCACCCAGAACGCGATGACCGCCACGATGACGACGACCAGAAAGAAGCATGCTATGCCCCCGGTGATGCCCATATCGCAAAATTATCGTGTTGCGCACAGCGGAGGACTCGGTTTCGAGGACCTGCCTGACCACTCAAGCGGCTGGGGCTTCGTCTGGTATGGCGCGCCGCCGGCGGAAGCGTGAACGTCAAGGGCGGGTTGCGGCTCGAAATAGCAATAACTTCGTAAGTGAAGGTTACGGTCAGTGCGCTCCAGCCGAGCCTCGTACTGTCTCTTGATTCTTCAGCAGTCGCAGCGGGTCGCTGCGACCTCCCTGAGCATTCGCCAGTAATCCGCGCGTACCCACCCGTCCTGGTGGAGCTGCCAGACATCACCGCGGGCACCCCGGACCGCGGAAAGCAACCCAAGCACCGCCTGGTCCCGCTGCTGGTCACCGACGATCAGGGCCGGCCGATCCATGACCAACGCTGGTCCCAGATATGGCGGACCTGGCGTGAGGCGGCCGGCTGGCCCGATGAGGGCACCTTCCACTCCCTGCCCGTGACCATGAACATCGACGCGCAGGTCGCCTCGGAGGCGACCGAGACGGCACTCAGCCGGCTCGGCGAGCAGTTCCATTGAGCTGCTGTACTGTCGCCCCGGTCTCGATCAACAGAAGGGGCGTCAGGGTGGAGCCGTTGGGGATCTCGCATGACGCCTTCGGTCGGCTTCGCCTGGCCGACTTCATAGCGCTGGAGCACCTTGAGCAGCTTCGCGGCTGGGAGTACCTGGAGCGTTGCTGGGTCGGGGAGGCGTCGGGCTTCACACAGTGGCTTCGTCTTGAATCGGATCCCGAGGTGACGCGTTCGGTAGCGATCGACCTCGTCGCCCTGCCGGAGCCAACGGTCCAGAGCATGACCGACGCGCTCCGGCTCCCCCCTACGGGCAGGGTTGGACCAGCAAGAGATCACCAACGTCTTCGGGGAGCTCACCGGCACACAGAGATTCGTGCAGGATCGAGTCACCCTCATCTTCCGCATCGGCGCTGTCGAGCCCTACGAACTGGGTTGCACGGTTCACCAGGAGCAGGGGCTGATCTACCTGACGATGCACCCCACGCCACTGCCGGATTAGCTCGCGGTCAGCTCCATCGAGCCCAGGGCCAGCAACTGCTGTACTTCGCTGCTGTACGGAGTCGAAAAAGGCCGTCTCCCACCACGGGAAACGGCCTTTGAACTGGGTGGAGCTGAGGGGATTTGAACCCCTGACCCCCTCGATGCGAACGAGGTGCGCTACCAGTCTGCGCCACAGCCCCTCCGCCGGCGAACCGGCTTCGGTCCGACCCGGCTTACACCGGGCGGGCCGGCAGCAAGGCTAACAGGTCGTCGGCCCCGACCGCGAATCCGCCCCCAGCGCGGCGCTCCCACCCACCGAAAGATCCACTCCACCTCCCGGAAATCGGGGTATCCAGGACGCCGTGACACCCCGACCTTCAGGAAACCGAGTGGATCAAGCGCCAGCACCCCTCCACATCGCCGATATGGAGTCGATCAAGCGCCAGCGCCAGCGCGGATCGGGTCAGGCCGGTCAGGCGCCGCGGCCGGCCTCGTAGGGGCGCCCGCGCAGCCCACCGGACCGCCGGTAGGAGACCGAGCCACCGTTGACAGCGGCCGGCAGGTCCCCCGGGCGGTCCAGGCCCATCGCGGCGCGGCGTACCCCCTCGCGCTGGGCTGCCAGCCGGCGCTGCGCCTCCCGGCGGGCCGCGGCTCGGCGAGCCTGCTCGCGGCGCACCTCGGCCTGCCGGGCGGCCAGCCAGGCCGCCTCCCGGGCCCGGGCCCGGCGCCGGCGCCGGCCGGCCAGGGCCCGGCCGCGCAGGTGGACGACGTACACGGCCAGCAGCATGAAGGTGACCGAGAAGCCGATCCAGAAGCCGGGGCTGACGAACAGCACGCCGATCAACTCGACGACGTTGAGCAGCAGCAGGGCGGCGAGCACACGGCGGCGCCGGTACACGGCGGGGGTGTGCTGCCGGCGGGGCGGCGGGCGGCGCCGGGACCGCTTCGGTGCGGGCGGCACGGCGCGCAGCCGGCCGGAGCGGCGGCCCGCCGGGGGCGCGGAGACCGGCGCTGTCAACGCTCCGGTAGCCGCATCTTCACTGAGGGTGACGACAAGCGATCGCGGCGGGTGCACGGGTCGCCGCCCCGGCACAGTGCGGCGCCGCCGGCGGCGCTGGAGCACCCGCGCCGTCGACTGCGCCCGCTCCGCCACCAGCCGCTCGGTGGCGTCGTACCGGCGAACCAGCGCCGGGGCCAGGGCGAGCAGGCCGGCGGCGGCGAGGACGGCGAGGAGCACCGAGGTCGGCACCCTCACCCCTCCCGTCACCGAATTCGGAGCAACCACCACCCGACCGCAGGATCTTCCACCGATCGCGCTTGGTTGCGTGGATCGTCCGGATGGGCGGCGCTTGCCGAAGCTTGCAGTTACTTGAGGTTACGGCGCGCCGACCGGGATGCCGCCGCGCCGCGCCGATCCCGTCCGTGGGACGACCGAGAGGCTGTCGGCAGATCCCGTCGCGGCTACAAGCGAACCCAGCCGACGACCGGCGGCGTCGGAGGTCGATCCGGGATTTTCCGACAGCCTCTTACCGCGCACTGGCGCGTACCCGGTGCCATCGGGCCAACAGGCCACCCTCGGCAGCTATTTCTTCACTCGTCATGGCGTATCCGATGTGGTCCCGCCACGCGCCGTCGATGTGCATGTAGCGCACGTGGTACGACTCCTCGCGGAAGCCCAGCTTCTCCACCACCCGCCGGGACGGCCGGTTCTCCGGCCGGATGTTGATCTCCACCCGGTGCAGCCCACCCGGACCGAACGCGTGGTCCACGGCCAGCGCGAGCGCGGTTGGGATCACGCCCTGACCGGCCACCCGGGCATCCACCCAGTAGCCGACGTACCCGGAGCACAACGCCCGCCGCACGATGCTGCCCACGTTGATGTGCCCGACCAGCCGGTCCCGGTCGGCCTCGCGCAGGCAGACCGCGAACGGCATGCCCTCGCCCTCGCGGGCCGAACGCCGCTGGTCACGGTGCACCCAGCGGAACGCGGCCGGCGAGTTGAGCTCGTCCCAGTCGCCGGGCAGCGACGACTCCCAGGGTGACAACCAGGACTGGTTGGCCCGGCGCACCTCCGACCAGGCCGCCGCGTCGGAGCGCCGGTAGGGCCGCAGCAGCACCGGGCCGTCGACCAGCACCGCCGGCCAGCCGGGCGCCCGCTCGGGGCCGAAGAGACTCACCCGCTCAGTCTCCCGCGCGGGACCGTGTCGCGCGCAAGTGGACCCACCGCGCTCAGCGCGAACGGCCGCATGATCGCGCGGTGGGGATGCGGACCGCCGGCCACCCGGACGCACCGCCACACCTGCGGGCGGACGACCGGGACACCGTCACCGGCGACGGTCCAGCAGCAGGACGTCCACGGTGGAGCCGGCGGCTGCGGTGGTGACCCGTTCGCCGAGCACCAGCAGCCCGTTCGCCTCAGCCAGCCCGGAGAGGGTGAACGGCCCGCCGCTGAGCGGCTGCACCGTGTACCCGCCGCCGCGCCGCTCGGCGACGTGGGCGGGCCGGAACTCGCGCAACCCGCCCGGGGACGACACGGTCTCCAGCAGGTGCGCCCGCACGCTGGGCCGGAACACCGGCTCCGCGCCGGCAAGCAGTTGGATGGCGGGGCGGGCCAGCACCTCGAAGCCGATCAGCGCCGCGCCGGGGTCGCCGGGCAGGCAGACCACCGGCACCTCCTCGGCGCCGACCGTGCCGAACCCGAGCGCGGTGCCGGGATAGAGCGCCACGTCGGTGAAGGTGACCGGCCCCGCCCGGCCGCCCTCCCGGCGGGACAGGATCCGGCGCACCATGTCCCCGGGGCCGGTGCCGGTCCCCCCGGTGGTGATGATCAGGTCGGCGCGCAGGGTCTGGTCCTCCAGCAGCCCGCGCAGCCCCTCCGGGTCGTCGTCGCAGATGCCCACCCGGTACGCCAGCGCGCCGACCTCGGCCGCGGCGGCGGTCAGCGCGTGCGAGTTCGCGTCCACCACCTGTCCGGGCTGACTGCCCCGGCCCACGTCGACCAGCTCGTCGCCGGTGGCCACGATGACCACGCGTGGGCTGGGCCGGACCACCACGTGCCCGATGCCGGTGGCGGCGAAGACCGCGACCAGCGCCGGGGAGACGTACGTGCCGGCCCGGGCGAGCAGGGTGCCGGCGGGCAGCTCCTCACCGGCGCGGCGTACCCCGTACCCCCGCTTGGGGGTGCGGAAGATCTCCACCGCGGCCATGCCCTGGTCGGTCCACTCCACCGGGACCACCACGTCGGCGGCGACCGGGAGCGGCGCCCCGGCGGCCACCGAGAAGCACGAGCCCGGGGTGAGCCGGACGGGCCGCCAGCTCGCGGCGCCGAGGTCGCCGACCACGTTGAGCCGGATGGTCCGGCCACCGGGCGTGCCGGAGGGGGCCGGGACGTAGCTCGGGCCCCGGCCCCCTCCGGAAATGTCCTCCCAGCGGGCCGCGTACCCGTCCACGGCCGCCTGGTCGAAGGCCGGGAAGGCGTGCGGCGCGACGACGTCCTCGGCGAGGACGTTGCCGTACGCCTGGGTGAGGTCGAGGTCGAGTGGCGGCAGCGCTCGTAACCTGCGCAGCACGCTGCCCAGGTAGTCGGCGAGCGGCGTCAACTCGTTCGCGGCCGCCTCGGCGTCGGCCGTCGCGGTCATGTACCAGATCCGCCTGCCGCGTCGGCCTTGACGAAGTCGGCCAGCCAGGAGCGGAACTCGGCGCCCATGTCCTCGCGCTCGGCGGCGATCTGCACCACCGTCTGGAGGTAGCCCAGCGGCATGCCGGTGTCGTAGCGGGTGCCCCGGTAGACGATCGCGTGCACCGGGGTGCCCTCGGTGCGGAGCAGTTCCATCGCGTCGGTCAGCTGGATCTCGCCGCCGCTGCCCGGCTTGGTCCGCCGGATCGCGTCGAAGATCGTGCCCGGCAGCACGTAGCGGCCGAGCACCGCGAGGTTGCTCGGCGCCTCCTCCGGCTGTGGCTTCTCCACCATGCCGGTCACCTTGACGATCTCGCCGATGTCGGTCAGCTCGGTCTCGGCCGGCTCGACCGAGGCGATGCCGTACCGCTTGGTGTCGGCCGGGTCGACCTCGAAGAAGGCGAGCACCACGCCACCGGTGCGGGCCTGCAGCTCCAGCATGGCCGGCAGCAGTGGCTCGGACGGCTTGACGAACTCGTCGCCGAGCAGCACCGCGAAGGGCTGGTCGCCGACGTGCGCCTCGGCGTACCCGACGGCATGGCCGAGCCCGAGCTGCTCCGGCTGCCGGACGGTGTAGATCTCGGCCAGGTCGCTGGGCCGGCGAACGGCGGCAAGCCGCTCGGCGTCGCCCTTCTCCTCCAGCCTGGTCTCCAGGTCGGGGCGACGGTCGAAGTGGTCCACCATCGACGTCTTACCCCGACCGGTGATCAGCAACACGTCGCCGATGCCGGCCTGGGCGGCCTCCTCGACGATGTACTGCAACACCGGCCGGTCCACCACTGGCAGCAGTTCCTTGGGCACCGCCTTCGTGGCCGGCAGGAACCGGGTGGCCAGTCCGGCGGCCGGGATGACGGCCTTGACCGCCAGGGGACGGCCGGTTGCGGCGACCGTCGATGAGGGGTTCGCTGAGTGCTCCGACATGCCGCGAGACTATCGGCCACGGCTCTGCCGCGGCGGGTGTGGCCCAGAAGACGCGCCGCCGCTTGACCCCGGCCGGGTGGCGTCCGGGCCGGGCCGGGCCGTGTCCGTGGCGCTGTCCGCCTGACTCTCGGCCGGTTCCGGCCGGGCGTGCGTCGGTCCCGACGGCGATTCGGGTACGCCCGCGGCGGGCTCCGACCGGGCGGGCCCGCCCGGCTCCCGGACGACCTGCACGGGCCGGCCGGCGCGCGGCAGCCCGTCCGGTGGGCTCACCGCGCCTGCCGGGACCGGGATCTCCAGCCTCGGCACGTCCGGGCACACCTCGGCGACCCGGTAGGTGTCCCGGCCGGCGGCCTTCGCCGCGTAGAGAGCGTCGTCGGCGGCCTCCAGCACCTCCCGTCCCGTGCTGCCGTGGTCCGGATAGACGGCGATGCCCACCGACACGGTCACCACGATCGGCCCCGCGTACGCCTCGACGGCGACCGGCGTCTCCCGGACCGCCGCTCCCAGCCGCTCCGCCACGATCGCCGCGCCCCGGGCGTCGGTCTCCGGCAGCAGCAGCACGAACTCCTCGCCGCCCTGCCGGAAGGCGAGGTCGACCTCCCGGATCTCGCCGCGCACCCGCCGGGCGAACTCGGCCAGCACGGTGTCCCCCGCCGCGTGCCCGTACGTGTCGTTGACGTCCTTGAACCGGTCCAGGTCCAGGGCGAGGACGCTGAGCATCCGGCCGAACCGGCTGGCCCGCTCCACCTCCCGCCGGATCGACTCGCGCAGGTAGCGGTAGTTCCACAGCCCGGTGAGCGGGTCGGTGAGCGAGAGTCGCTGCGCCTCCTCGTGCACCCGGACGTTGTCCACCGCCACCGCCGCGTGCCCGGCGAAGGTGCGCAGGGTGACCAGGTCGTCGTCGTCGAACTCGTCCGCGCCCAGCCGGTCGTAGAGGGCCAGCACGCCGAGCGCCACCGCCGGCGCCCCGGCCTCCTCGCCGGTGGCACCGCCGCCTCCGACCTGCGTCCCGGGCCCACCCGGGGTGGCCGTGGTGCCGCCGCCCGGAGTGGCGAAGGGGACCGCGACGTACGTGCGGCAACGCGGCTCACCCGCCGGGGCCCCGGTCGGCTCCACCCGCCCCCGCTGGGGCTCCCCGGTGGCGGCGACAGCGCCGACGACCCCGACGCCCACCGGCACCCGCAGCGTCTCCGGCCCGCCCCCCTCCGGAAAGCGCCCGTCCAGCCCCTCGGTGCACTGTGCGACGAGCACCCCACCGGCCTCCACCAGCAGCACCGCGCCGGCCCGCGCCCCGGTGGCCGCGATGGCGCTGTGCAGGATCACCCGCAGGATGCGTTGCAGATCGTGCGTGCTGGCCAGGGTGTCCCCGAGGACGGCGAGGTGCCCGCGCAACTGGTCCCGGCTGCTGGTCAGCGCCGCGACGTACGATCCGGTCTCCCGGGTCATCCGGTTGAACGCGGCGGCCAGCCGACCCAGCTCGTCACGGGTGCGCACCGGCACCCGGGCGGTCAGGTCGCCGTGCGCCACCCGGTCCACCGCGCCGGCCAGCTCCACCAGCGGCCGGGTGGTCACCCGGGCCAGCCGCCAGGCGGTCAGCACGGCGAGCAGCCCGGCCAGCACGACCACGCCGAACAGCGTGACGTGCAGCGCGGGTGGCCGCTCGCTCGCCACGGAGAGCACCAGCGGCAGCGGCTGCCCGGAGGACGGGCCGATGCGCCGCACGTACCGGCCCTCGGTGGTCTCGGTGACCCGCTCGCCGTCGGTGGCGTTGGCCGCGGCCAGCACCGCGTCGCGTACCTCGCGGGACTCGGTGGTGTGGGTGACCCTCGGGGCGCTGGCACCACCGTCGAGCAGGGTGACCGCTACCCCGGTCACCGCCGCCAGCCGGGCCACGAAGGCCGGGTCGACCAGCTGCGCGGCGGCCACCGTGCCCAGCAGGGTCCCGGCCCGGTCACGCAGGTCGACCCGGGCGGCCAGGGCGCGAACCGGGCCGGGCGGCACGGTCGACCCGGAGCAGTCCCGCCAGGGGGTCGACGGCGCACCGGGCGAGGCGTACGTGACCTGGCCGGTCACGTCGGTGATCAGCACCCCGGCGGCCAGCCCCCGGCCGACCAGCTGGGCGGCGGCGCCGGCCGGGTCGCCGGTGAGGGCCACCGCGTCGGCGGTGGCGCGCAACTGCTGGCAGAGCGCGTCGACCGAGGTACGCACGGTGGACGCCGCCACGGCCAGGCGCTCGGTGGAGCGGCTGCGGTCCACGGCGGCGACGGTGGAGGCGACGAAGAACGCGCCGAGCAGGACCGGCCCGAGCACCACCACGAGGAAGGCTGCCGTCAACCGCCCGCGTAGCGTCACTCGGTCCCCCCGGACGTTCCGCTTCCGTTGCTTGCGATGCTGACACAGAGCAACCGTGGGAGAGGCGTTGCGTCAGGAGTGTTGCGTGCCGGATTTTTCTGATGAAGCGGAAGTGACCCGGGTGGTGAAGCGGGACACCCGCGTCGAACTGCTCGCCCGCCGTCGGGCGCTGAGCGGTCCGGCCCGGGCCGTCGCCGCCGGGCGCGTCCAGGCCGAGCTGGTCACGCTGGTACGCCGGCTGCGTCCGCGCCGAATGACGGCGTACGTGCCGGTCGGCCCCGAGCCGGGCGGGGCCGACCTGCCCGAGGTGCTGCGGGCGGCGCTGCCGGCCGACGCCGAACTGCTGCTGCCGGTGCTCCGCGCCGACCTCGATCTGGACTGGGCGGCGTACACCGGGCCGGATGCCCTGATCGCGGTCGGGCGGGGTATCCGGGAGCCGGTCGGACCCCGGCTCGGGGTTGCCGCGGTGACCGGCGCGGACCTGGTGGTCGTTCCGGCGCTGGCGGTCGATCGGCGCGGCCGGCGGCTGGGCCGCGGCGGTGGCTCGTACGACCGGGCGCTGGCCCGGGTGCCCACGGCGACGCTGACCGTGGTTCCGCTGCACGACGGCGAACTGGTCGAGGCGCTGCCGGTGGAGCCGCACGACCGCCCGGTCCGCGCGATCGTCACCCCCGCCGACGGGGTGCGTACGCTTGACGACGGCCCCGGTGCGGCGCATGGTGTCGCGCCCCACACGTCCGCTGGACGAACCCGGGGCGAATGACGCACCATTGGCACTCGAATACGTCGAGTGCCAACTGGCTGAGCCCAGATCCGGAGGAGAACGTGCCCACGTACCAGTACGCCTGCACCGCGTGCGGTCACCAGCTCGAGGCGGTCCAGTCCTTCTCTGACGCGCCGCTGACCGAGTGCCCGGCGTGTGAGGGGCGGCTGCGC
Source organism: Micromonospora sp. U21 (assembly GCF_018070045.1). Lineage (GTDB taxonomy): Bacteria > Actinomycetota > Actinomycetes > Mycobacteriales > Micromonosporaceae > Micromonospora. The sequence goes on along the minus strand of NZ_JAGPYK010000018.1, from coordinate 56,341 downwards.
AAGGTCTTCAACTCGGTCGGCATCGTCTTCAAGGGCTCCGGCTTCTACCGCACCGACTCCCGGGCGTCCGGCTCCGAGACGTCCGCCGGCGGCACGGCGGGCAAGCCGGCCAAGTCCGAGTCGTCCTCGTCGTCCTCGGGTGGAGACTCCGGGTCGTCGTCGGGCTCCTCGACCGGGTCGTCGTCCTCGTCGTCCGGATCGTCCTCGTCGTCCGGCTCCTCGTCGTCCGGCTCCTCGTCGTCCGGCTCCTCGTCGTCCGGCGGCAAGGCCCCGGCAGCCAGTTCCGCATCCTGACCGCCCCGCCCGCTTCCCGAGCGGGTGGTCGTCCGCTGTCATATCAGGTCCGGCCGGTCGGTGGACGTTGTCCACAGGCCGGCCGGTTGTCCACAGGCGCCGGCGGACGATCAGCTCAGCGGGCCCCGACCGGCCTAACCTGCCACGGGTGTCGCAGCGACACCCGGGACGGGAGGCGGCAGATGGCGACCGGCGATCCAGACTCCGCGCGGGCGTTGCGGCCGCTGCGGCGGCTGACCCTGCCCGGCGGGCGCACCCTGCTCCGGGCCGGCCTGGTCGCCGCGCTGCTCGGCCTCGCCGCCGCCGTCCTGCACACCCCGACCGGCTGTCCGCCGGCCGTCCGCGCCACCCCGTCCCCCGGCCTGCCCGGCGCGGGAACGGTCGACGGGGGAGGCCCGACCGACGCGGTCGACGGGCCGCGGCCGACCGGCACGAGCGCAACCACGGACGGGGCGGGAGCGACGTCCGGTCCGTTACCGCTGCCCAGCGGCGCGGTCGGGGTGCCGGTCCGGCTGGCCGAGCCGGCCGCGCTGGCGGTGGTCCGACCCGGGGCCCGGGTCGACCTGCTCGCTGCGCCGCCGGGCGGAGCGGGCACCGAAGCCGCCCTGCTCGCCCCCGGAGCGCTGGTGCTGGACGTGCTGGGCGCCGGCGCGACCGACGGGTCGTCGGCGCTCTATCTGGCGCTCCGCCCCGACCAGGCGCAACGCGCGGTCGGGCTGCCCGAGGGCAGCCGGTTCGCCATCGTCGTCCGCGGTTGACCGCGCCCGATGAGGCTCGCTGGAGGGGTTATCCCCGCCCGGGTGGCGAGGCCGGGGAGCGGGGTCAGCCCCAGTGCGGGGGGCGTTCGGCGAGCAGCCAGTCGTCGTTGCCGCCGGGCCGCTCGCCCCAGCCGCGGTCGGTGTCGTCGGCGGTCTGCTCGGGCAGCACCACGAAGTCTTCGCTCAGGTCGACGGTGCGGTCGTCGTCGCCGCGCGCGCCCTGCGTGCCGGGGTCCTCGGTGCTCACGAGCGGCAAGACTAGCGCAGCCGACGGCAGCGGACCGGTGGCGGACGGTGGCGCGCCGGCCAGAAGCGACCGAGCCGCCGGCCGCGTTGGTAGCGTCGGACGGCGTGACGACCCCCAGCGGTGGCAGCACCCCGGACGACTACTGGCGGCGGCCCGGGACCGGTGGCGACGGCGCACCGGACCAGGCCGCCGCCGCGCCCGCGCCCGCGAGCGGGTACGCCGGCCCGCCGCCGAGCGTGCCGCCGCCAGCGGGCTGGCGTCCGCCCGTACACCTGGAACCGGCCCCGCCCCGGCGGCTGCCGCCGCAGGACATGGCCGGCCTCGACGCGGCCGAGCAGCGCGCGCAGCGGGTCACCTATGGCTTCGGAGCGGCGGTCGGCGTCGTTCTGGTGGTCCTGGTCTGCCTGCTCTGCTCGCGGGTGATCTTCTGACCGCGTCGTGACCGTCCGTCAGAGCGTGGTGCCCCAGACGGCCTCGGCGCCGGAGTGGCCGGTCAGGTAGACGTAGACCAGGGCGGCGATGGAGAGCGCGACGACCGCCACCGCCAGCACCGGGGTCATCAGCGCCGGCAACTGCGGCACCCGGGGGTGCCCGCTGGTCGCCACCAGCAGCAGAACGGCCGCGATCGCGAGCGGCACCACGATCCGGAACAGGATGTCGCCGTAGCGGGAGTGCTCGAAGATCTGGTCGAGGATCGGGCCCTGGAAACCCCGGGCGACCAGCGCGTCGGTGAACGCCTCACCCGACTGGATCGCCACGAACGCGGTCAGCGGGGCGGCCACGGCGAGGATGCCCACCGCCCAGTCGAGCCGGTGCCGCCAACGCGGCAGCCCCACGTACGCGACGGCCAGCACAGCCAGCAGCGGCACGAACAGGACCACCGCATGGACCACCAGGACGTGGACCGGTAGACCCTGGATCTCCTCGAACATCGACACCCTCCAGGTGGATCACGGTCACGGGTCGGCCAGCCTACGGTTCGCCGGTCGACCCCAGGCTCTCGACCGGACACACGCGCGGCGGCCCGATCGGGTTCACCGCGTCCCGGTCCGGCCGCCCGCCGGCTGTGTCCGCGGCCACCCCGACCGGGCGTCGGTTGTCGGCACCGGTCGCACGTGCTGTCATTGGCGCATGTCCGGTGCCGAGGAACTGCTGCGATCGAGGGGCCTGCGCGTCACCCGACCGCGGTTGGCGGTGCTCGACGTGCTGGCCGGCGGCGGCCACCTGGAGGTGGACGAGATCACCCGGCAGGTCCGCGAACGCCTCGACTCGGTTTCCACCCAGGCTGTCTACGACGTGCTGGGGGCGCTGTCCCGGGCCGGGCTGTCCCGCCGGATCGAGCCGGCCGGCAGTCCCGCCCGGTACGAGGCGCGCGCCGGCGACAACCACCACCACGTGGTCTGCCGGGGCTGCGGCGAGATCGCCGACATCGACTGCGCGGTGGGCAGCGCCCCCTGCCTCGAGCCGAGCGTCGCGCACGGCTTCGACGTGGACGAGGCGGAAGTGACCTTCTGGGGCCTCTGCCCGGGCTGCCAGGCCCGCCGCTCCGCCGACAGCTGACGGGTCTCGCGTCGGGAAAGGTGACCGGCGGGGTCGGCCGGGCCGTGGCACTCTTGGGCGGTGGACTCCGATGACCTCGGCCTCTTCGGTCCGGGTTCGGTCACGTGGAAGGTGCACGAGGAGCCGATCCTGATCGTCGCCGGCCTGCGCTCGCTCTACCTCCAGGCGTTGCACCCGCGGGCGATGGCCGGGGTCGCCCAGAACAGCAACTACCGCACCGATGCCTGGGGCCGCCTGGTTCGCACCGCCACCTACGTGGCGACCACCATCTACGGGACCACCGCCGAGGCGGAGGCGGCCGGGGCACGGCTGCGCCGGCTGCACGACCGGATGCGGGCCACCGACCCGGACACCGGCGAGGAGTTTCGGATCGACGAGCCGGATCTGCTGCGCTGGGTGCACGTCGCCGAGGTCGAGTCGTTCCTCAGCACGGCCCGGCGGGCCGGGCTGCCGCTCACCGACGACGAGGTGGACGGGTACTACACCGAGCAGCGCCGCTCCGCCGCCCTGGTCGGCCTCGACCCGGGCAGCGTCCCGGGCACCGCCGAGGAGGTCGCGGAGTACTACCGCGCAGTGCGGCCGGATCTACGGATGACCCGGGAGGCCGCGGAGACCGCGCTCCTGCTCACCGCCCCGCCGCTGCCGTGGAAGCTCAACCTGCCGGCCCGGCTGGGGCTCACCCTCGGGCCACCGCGCTGGGCGTACCTGGGGATCGCCGGCACCGCGCTGGCGCTGCTGCCGGCGTGGGCTCGCCGGATGTACGGCGGGCTCGGGCTGCCCACCACCGCCCTGTCCGCGGACCTGACCGTGCGTGCCCTGCGGCTGGCGCTCGGCGCGGTGCCCCGCCGCTACCGGGAGGGGCCGATCCTGCAGGCCGCCAAGCAGCGGGCCGAACGGCTCACCGCCACCCCGCTGGCCGGTTGACCCGACCCAGCCGGAGGTTTCAGCCGTCGGTGGGCCGGTCCACGGCCGCCCACGGCTCCTTGCCCGGCGTCTGCGCGCCGGTCGGGCAGTGGCGCCGGTAGTCGCACCAGCCGCAGCGTGGGCCGGGCGCCACGGGGAATGCCTCATCCGCGTCGCCGCCGTCGGCGACCGCCCGCTCGGCGGCCATGATGTCGCGGGCCGTCTCCTCGGCCCGGGTCAACTGCCGGGCCAGCGACTCGACGGTGTGGTCGTGGCCCGCGACCGTGCCGGTCGGCAGGTGGTGCAGCTCGACCCGGCGGCACGGGCGGCGGAACACCCGCTCGGCCGCGTACGCGTAGAGCGCCAGCGCCTGCGAGCCCCGGGCGTCATCGGTGTCCAGCCCGGTGCGGCCGGTCTTGTAGTCGACGATGACCAGCTCCTGGCCCTCCGGCCCGGGGCGGGAGTCGATCCGGTCGGTGCGGCCGTTGAAGGCGAGCACGGCGGTCTTGACCGCCACCACCCGCTCCACGCCGAGCGGGTCGACCTCCGGCTCCAGCGTCTCGACGTACGCCTCCAGCCAGCCCAGAGCCCGCCGGTAGGCGGCCCGCTCCTGCTCGTCGTCGCGGTAGCCCTCGCGGACCCAGGTGCCCTTGAGCAGGGTGGCCAGCGCCTCGGGGCGGCGCCGGTCGGCGGGCAACGCATACCAGTTCTTCAGCGCGGTGTGGACGCTGGCGCCGAGCGAGTTGTGCGCCCACGGCGGGCCCTTCGGCGGGGCCGGCCGGTCGACGTAGGAGTAGCGGTAGCGGCGCGGGCAGTCCGCGTACGCGCCGAGTTTGCTCGGGGTGCAGACGAACAGCCGCTCCGGCATGCCCTCGAAGCCGAGCTGCTCGGCGTCGCCGGCGCGCTGCTGGGGGGTCCAGCCGCCGGCGGCCGGTCGTCCGGCTGAGGAGGATCGTCGCACGCCTGCGATCCTGCCACCCACCCCCGACAGCACGGGAGCGCCGGGTCAGGTCATGTTCACGTACTGCGTGACGAAGGCGGCCACCGCGTCGGCGATGAGCTGCACGGCGATCGCGGCCAGCAGCAGGCCGGCGATCCGGGTCAGCACCTCGATCCCGCCGGGGCGCAGGATCTTCACGATGCCGCCGGAGAAGCGCAGCACGATCCAGACCGCGACCATCACGGCGAGGATCGCCGCGGCGATGGCGGTGAAGTCGCGCAGCCCGTCGGCCTGCTGGACGAAGAGCATGGTGGCGACGATCGCGCCGGGGCCGGCCAGCAGCGGGGTGCCCAGGGGCACGAGCGCGATGTTCGAGGTGACCTGCTGGCTGGGATCGTCGGCCTTGCCGGTCAGCAGTTCCAGGGCGACCAGCACCAGCAGCAGGCCGCCGGCGGCCTGCAGGGCGGGCAGGTCCACGTGCAGGTAGTCGAGCAGGGTCTGCCCGGCCACCGCGAAGATCACGATCACGCCGAGCGCCAGCGTGACCGCCTGCCAGGCCGCCCGGTTGCGGTCCCGGGCGGGCAGCGGGCCGGTCAGCGCGAGGAAGATCGGCATCATGCCCGGCGGGTCGGTGATCACCAGCAGGGTCACGAAAACCTCGCCGAACAGCTTCAGATCCACGTGATCAACCTAGCCGCGCCCGTGTGGGCCGAAACCCGGATCAGCCCGAAGCGACCTCGGTCACCCCTGCGGCGACGATCCGCTCGTACGCCTCGGCACCGGTGCTGAACGCGCCAAGCTGGACGGTCTTGTGGGTGCCGTGGAAGTCCGACGAGCCGGTGACCAGCAGGCCCAGCTCGGCGGCGAGCGCCCGTACGTGCGCCTGCTCGGTTGGGGTGTGGTCCTCGTGGTCGGCCTCCAGCCCGGCCAGCCCGGCGGCGGCCAGCTCGGCGATCAGCTCGTCGGGCACCACCCGGCCGCGTCGGGTGGCGCGTGGATGGGCGAAGACCGGCACCCCGCCGGCCGACCGGACCAGCTGGATCGCCCGGAACACGTCGATGTCCTCCTTGGGCAGCCGGTACCGCTCGCCCAGCCAGTCGGGACCGAACGCCTCCCGGGTGCTGCCGACCAGGCCGGCCCGGATCAGCGCCTGCGCGATGTGCGGCCGGCCCACCGTGCCGCCTCCCGCGCCGGCCAGAATGTCCCGCCAGCTCACGTCGATGCCGTCGGCGCGCAGCAGCGCGATGATGCGTTCGCCCCGCTCCTCGCGGGCGGCGCGCACCCGGGCCAGCTCGGCGACCAGCTCCGGATGGTCCGGGTCGAACAGGTACGCCAGCAGGTGCAGCGGCACCGCCGGCTGTGCGCCGGACCAGCGACAGGACAGCTCTGCGCCCCGGATCAGGCGCAGTCCGGGCGGCAGCGCCCGCACGGCCGGCGCCCAGCCGGCGGTGGTGTCGTGGTCGGTGATCGCCAGCACGTCCAGCCCCGCGCGGGAGGCCGCGCGGACCAGCTCGCCGGGGCTCAGCGTGCCGTCGCTGGCCGTCGAGTGGGCGTGCAGGTCGATTCGCGGGGCGGGGCCGGTACGCGAGGTCATCCGCCGACGCTACCGAGCGCCACCGGCTCCGGTGTTGTCGAGGCCGGTCCGCCCGCGACCGGTGGAGGTGGTCAGGAGCCGGTCACCAGGACCGGCCGGTCTCCCGGCTGCACGCCGGGCACCGGGGCCGGTTGGGCCGGCTTTCCGGCCCGCACCCGGTCGACGTCGATCCGGACCAGCTGGCCGGCGCCGTCGACGTAGGTGGCGTCCGAGTCGGTCGTCCAGGCGATCGCGCCGCTCGCTGGAGGCCCTGCCGGCACGGCTGTCAGGTCCGGTCCGAGCCGGTGCAGGTCGACCAGCAGTGCCCGGGCGGCCTTGCCGACCCACCCGTTCACCAGCAGCCACCGCCCGTCTGCGGAGATCCCGCCGGCTCCGTCCGGGCTCAGCTCCGGCCCGCAGCCGGTGCTGATCCGCTTCAGGTCCCGCTTCGGGTCGAGTACGGCCAGGCAGGTCTTGCGCGTGTCGGCAGCGGAGAACTGGCCGACCAGCCGTCCGTCGGGCAGTGCGCCGTACACGCTCAGCGTGCTCCGGTCGGCCCCCACGGTCAGCTGCCCGGCGCCCGGCCGCCACAGGGCGTGGCCCGCGCGATCGGTGCCGAGCCGGACCAGCACGCTGTCGCCGACGAACCGGACCGGTTCCGCGTCGGCGGGCAGGGGAGTGCGCACCGGACCGATGAGCTGGGTGCCGACCACCCCCGCCACCAGCAGGCCGGTGCCGTCGCGCCAGGCGACCTGGCGGCCGTCGGGCGCCACGACGATCGCGCCCGCCCCGGCCAGCAGCACCTGCACCAACCCGTCGCGCTGCGCCACCCAGAGGGAACGGCCAGCGGTGGTGGGCGCGCCGACCACCAGCCAACCGGCGCCGCCGGGCAGCAGGTGGGCGGCCTCGGCCGGCCCGACGCCGGGCAACTCCAGCCGTTCCCCGTCCGCGCTGATCAGCGTCCCGCCGACGAGCAGGTCGACGGGCGTCCCGGGCGAGGGCGCGGGGGCGGCGACGGTGGCCGAGGGAATCGGCCGGACCGACGGGTTCGGGTCACCGATCACGACGATGGGGGTGCCCTGCCCGCCGGAGTCGTCACCGAGCTGGGCCATGCCGGTGCTGACCAGCACGGTGGCGACCGCCGCGAGGGCGAGGCCGCCCGCGGTACGACGGCGCCGGATCCGGTTCGCCCGGCGGATGGCCTGGCCGGCCGGGTCGGCGCTCAGTGGGCGTGCGACGGCGACCTGGTGCGAGAGCGTCTCCCGCACCGCATCGTCCAGCTCGTCAGGTCGCACGTGGTAGGGACGCGGCGGGCGGCCCGTCAGGTTGCCTGACCGGCCGGGGAATGCACTCACCGCTGCTCTCCGGTGCCCGTGCCGACGGGCACGGCCGCCGGGGCGACGGGCAGCTCGACCGGACGGGGCGCGGCCGGACGGGGCACGACCGGGCTGTTCGTCGTCCGGGGCCGGCTGGGCGCGGCATCGCCGGTGGCCGTGACCTGCCCGGTCGGGGCGGCCGCGCCGCCGGCACGCGCGGTGCCCGCGCCGCCGCTCCGGACCGCGCCGGCAGCGGCGGTCCGGCCGCCGCTGGTGGCCCCTGGGGCCAGCTCTGGTGCGGCCGCGCCCATCCGCCGGCGCAGCGTGGACAGCGCCCGGGAGGCCTGGCTCTTCACGGTGCCCGGGGAGATGTTCAGCATCGCGGCGGTCTGCGCCTCCGACATGTCTTCGTAGTAGCGCAGCACCAGGACGGCCCGCTGCCGGTTGGGCAGCTCCCTGAGGTGCCGCCAGAGCAGGTCACGGTCCAGCTGCTGTTCGATCTCGTCGACACCGGCACGCTCGGGCAGCACCTCGGTGGGGCGCTCACCGTGCCAGCGCCGCCGCCACCAGCTCGTCGATGTGTTGACCATGACCCGCCGGGCGTACGGCTCGACCGCCTCGATCCCGCCGAGCCGCTTCCACGCCAGATAGGTCTTGGTAAGCGCCGTCTGGAGCAGGTCCTCGGCCGTGGCCCAGTCGCCGGTGAGCAGATACGCGGTGCGCAGCAAGGCGGCGGAGCGAGCCGCGACGAACTCGCGAAACTCCTCCTCCAACGGGTCCCTGCTCGCCACCGCGTACCTCCGCACCCCAGCCGTCCTGGCAGAGTGCCACGTCAGAGGCCGTCTGGTCCATGACGAAAGGTGCGCACTTGCTCCGATGTTCGGACGAAAACTTTCACGCCCCGTCGTCGGCCTTGGCCTCGTCGGCTTCCTTGCCCAGCCGGGCCTCGACCGCCTGCGGCTCGTACATCTCTTCGACCACTCGCAGGTAGAGCTCGTTCGGGTTGGGCAGGTTCTTGATCTCGCGCAGCGCCTGCTCCTGGCCGGCGGACTCCAGCACGAAGGTGCCGTAGTTGAGTGCCCGGCCGCTGGGCGTCTGCTCGTATTTCATGTCGGTGACCCGGACCAGCGGCATCATGGCGACCCGGCGGGTGATGATGCCGTTGACGACCATGACCCGCTTGTTGGTCAGGATGAATCGGTCATACCACCAGTCGGCGACCTTCCACGCCACCCAGCCCATCACCGCGAACCAGAGCAGCACGGCGATGGTGGTCAACGCGCCGACGTTCTGACCGGCGAGGAAGCCGGAGAGGTAGCCGAGCACGAAGGTCGCCGCGATGCCGACCAGCAGCGGGGTGGTGAGGTGGATCCAGTGCCGCTTCCACTCACCCCGGTAGCGCTCGGTGGGGAAGAGGTAGCGGGCGACCAGCGAGCTGGGCTCGTCCTCCAACGGCAGCACCCGCCGGGGGGCCGAGCCGGTCGCGTCGGCGCGCAACCCGGCCAGCTCGTCCTCGGAGATCTGCGGCGGCTGGTAGCCGGCCTCGGGATCGCGGATCCAGGCACGGCCGGAACGACCCTCGCCGGCGTAGCCCGGCCCCTCGCCGTAGCCGACGTCGTCCGATAGGGACGGACCGTCGGACAGGCCGGGGCCGGCGCCGTAGCCCGGGCCGTCATCGGGCCCGATCCGCGGGATCGGCTCGGTGTCGCGCTCGCGGCGCTCCCGGTCGGGGTCGTCCGGGTCGAAGGGTGGACCGGAGGGGCTGCCCATCGAACTGCTAGGCGACGAGGCTGGTGAAGAAGTCGCCGAACCCCTGGGCGATGTCGACGATCCCGCCGCCGAGCGACTTGAACACATCCGCCGCGGAGTTTGGCCGGTAGGCGACGAAGAAGATCAAGAATGCGATTCCGGCCCAGGTGAGGACCTTCTTGACCATGGCGGGCCATCCTCTCGCGCGGCGCCGGGTCCCATTACCGCAGCGGCACCCAGAGTATCAGTGTGGTGTCGTACAGTGAATATCTGCGTCCGTTCTCCGTCAAACCGGGAGAGTTGTCAAGCTCTCCCGGGCAGGTACGGGGACGGTGCGCCGTACACGAGCTCGGGCGGAGTCCACTCGGTCAGATCGTGCAGCACGACATCTTCCGCGAGCAGGTGACCCGCACTCGCCGGCCAGGCTATCGCATGCAGCCACATTCCCCGAGCCTCGCCAGCGTACGCGCTTCGATCCGTCGGTGAATTGACCAGCCACAGTGGAGTGGGGTGCCCGCCCACCCGGATCCGGGCCTGACCGACGTGCTCGGGGTGGCCCGGCCCAGGGTCGGCCAACGCGTCGGTCAACTCCGGTCCCGGGTCCGGGCCGGCCAGCCCGGCCAGCCGGGTGCCCAGGCCGACGCCCGGCTCCTCAGCCACGAAGACCAGGTCGGCCGGGCCGCCACCGAGCGGGGCCGGGCCCGCGCAGGCCACCGCGGTCGCCCGCACTCCGGTGCGGTCGTCCCCGGCGTACGCCACGCCGGTGAGGGTCCAGCCGGGCGGCAGCGGCCACGGGCACCACAGCGGTGTGCCCGGCTGATCCGCGGTCGCGGTGATCCGGTCCACCACGCTCGCCACGATCTCCGCTCCGATGTGCTCGGGCACGTGCAGCGGTGGCACCGGGCCACAGTGCAGGCACCTCGAGTCGGTGTGCATCAGATCCGGCGCCCGTACCGGGCCCCCGCATCTCGGACAACTCACCGCGACACTCACATCCCCACCGTCGCCCCGCAGGGCCGGCCCGTCAAGCCGGAACGTCCGATTCGGCACCGGGGCGTGGTCAGCCCGGTGGTGGCCCGGCGTGGCTGCGGATCCAGGCGTGCATGGCGATGCCACTGGCCACGCCCGCGTTGATCGACCTCGTGGAGCCGTACTGGGCGATGGAGTAGAGCTGGTCGCAGGCCGCGCGGGCCGGTTCGGAGAGGCCGGGACCCTCCTGGCCGAACAGCAGCACGCACTCCCGTGGCAGGGTGCCGGTCTCCAGTGGGCGCGAGCCGGGCAGGTTGTCGATGCCAAACACCGGCAACCTCTGTCCGGCCGCCCAGCCGACGAACCCCTCGATCGTCTCGTGGTGCCGGACGTGCTGGTAGCGATCGGTCACCATCGCGCCGCGCCGGTTCCACCGTCGCCGTCCGACGATGTGCACCTCCGCGGCGAGGAAGGCGTTGGCGTTGCGGACCACCGTGCCGATGTTGAAGTCGTGCTGCCAGTTCTCGATGGCGACGTGGAACCCGTGCCGGCGCCGGTCCAGGTCGGCGACGATGGCCTCGTGCCGCCAGTAGCGGTAGCGGTCGACCACGTTGCGCCGGTCCCCCTCGGCCAGCAACTGCGGGTCGTAGCGCGGGTCGTCCGGCAGGTCCCCCGGCCAGGGGCCCACGCCCACCTCAAGCTGGTCGTCGGTCACGGTCATCAGAGAGTACGGACCCGTCCGGCGCTCGCCAGCGACGGCCCGCCTGCCGGGTCAGCTCAGCCCCAGCGCGGCACCGAGCCGGTCCAGGAAGCGCCGGTCGGCGGGGCTGGCCGGCTGGCCCGGTGACGGCTCGCCAGGGGCGGGCACCGCCCGGCAGACCCGGGCCGCGACCGACTGCACCCACTGGCGGTACGCGGCCGAGTCGGCTGGGTCGGCGCGCCGGTGCAGGACCCGGACCGCCGCCCGGCAGGCGGCCAGGAGGTCCACCAGATCGGTGAGCCGTTCGGTGGGGGTCTGGGTGCCGTCGTGGCGGGCGTAGATCGCGGCGACCACCGCGCGGACCAGATCGCTGTCGAAAGCCCGGCCGGCGGCCACCGCGTCCAGACCGGCCAGGCCCGCCATGACCCCCCGGGCCGGGCGGCCGGGACCCGGGGCGGCGGTGGCCACGAGGACCCGACCGGGCAGGCTGGTGAGCAGGTCCCACTCGGCGGCGGAGTAGACGGCGGTGGTCAAGGGTGCGGCTCGGCGACCGGCAGAGGGCGGCTCTCCGGCGACGGAGTGGCTCATCGGAACCTCCGGCGCCAGCATATGCCCCGAAACGGGAATAGGGCCCCTTCCCCATCAGAACCTGATGCGGGGAAGGAGCCCGGCGCCGACGGCGGTCGACCCGCCGCGCTGCTCAGCGCGGCTCGGGGAAGCTGGGCCGCTCCGGGTCCACTCCCTCTCCGGCGGCGCTGGCCGCGTACTCCCGCTTGGGGACCATGACCTTGCGGCGGAAGACGCAGACCATGGTGCCGTCCTGGTTGTAGCCCCTGGTCTCCACCGACACCACGCCCCGGTCGGGCTTGGAGCCGGATTCCCGCTTGTCCAGCACGGTGGTCTCGCCGTAGATGGTGTCGCCGTGGAAGGTGGGGGCCACGTGCCGTAGCGACTCGACCTCCAGGTTGGCGATCGCCTTGCCGCTGACATCCGGCACCGACATGCCGAGCAGCAGTGAGTAGATGTAGTTGCCCACGACGACGTTGCGCTTGAACTGGCTGGCCGTCTCGGCGTAGTGCGCGTCCATGTGCAGCGGGTGGTGGTTCATGGTGAGCAGGCAGAAGAGGTGGTCGTCGTACTCGGTGACGGTCTTGCCCGGCCAGTGCCGGTAGACCGCGCCGACCTCGAACTCCTCGTAGTAACGGCCGAACTGCATCCTGGTCCCCTTCGACGGGCGGCGATGGAGTTCGGCACAGCATGCCTTACCGGTGGTTAAGGTGACCGGCGGGGCGCGACCCCGGCGGAAAAGTCACACCGGTCGCTCGCACGGGGGGAGACGCAATGAGCGGCGGGGCCCTCCCCGGCACCCGCCGCCCACGCTCTGATGCGGAGAATTCTGCCCTACGCAAGCGTAGGTTCGACAGAGACCGGCGTCACATTTATCTTTTTGTAACACTACTCTCCGTAGCGAATCACTGGGTGATCAGCGATCTCCGCAGGCCTGATACCTCCTTGTCAAGGGGCAAGTTACCGATTCGTAGCGCTCGATCGAGTGGATCTCCTTGGAAACGCTCCCATTACGACAGGTCACGCAAGTGCGTCATGCACTTGCGTTCCGCACACCGGGACGTACAGACGCGAGTCGATGACTCTCGGTACCCGCCACCAGCCGGGAGCACGTTTCGTGCCCGACCGCCCGGGAATTCGATACGGTCAGCCCTGGTTCTACGGGACGTAGACAAACCGCGGTGATCGGAGAGTGCAATGGCAACCGTTGAGCTGACCTCGGCGAACTTCGACGAGATGACCGGCAACGACGGAATCGTCCTGGTCGACTTCTGGGCCGACTGGTGTGGTCCGTGCAAGCGGTTCGCGCCGGTCTACGAGCGCTCCTCGGAGAAGCACCAGAACATCGTCTTCGGCAAGGTCGACACCGAGGCGCAGCAGGAGTTGGGCGCCAAGTTCGACATCCGGTCGATCCCGACCATCATGGCGATCCGCGACGGCGTCATCGTCTTCGCCCAGCCGGGCGCCCTCCCGGAGTCCGCGCTGGAGAACCTGATCGAGCAGGTCGAGGCTCTGGACATGGACGACGTCCGCAAGCAGCTGGCCGAGCACAACCACTGAGCCGTCCTGCGACGGCACGCGAGGCCGGGCCCGGTTCGGGCCCGGCCTTCGTCGTACCCGGGCACGTGCGGAGAGACGCCACCCCGGTCGCCGACCCTGGCAACCGGAACTGACCGTCGGAGGGACCCGGCGCGGCCGGTACATCCCGTATCGTCACGACCCGATGGAGAACTTGACCACCCGCGGGCGCGCCACCCGGTTGGGCGCGACCGCACTCGGTTTCGCCCTGCTGCTGGTCGGCACCCTCTGGGGCAACGACGACGATTTCCCGTTCGGGCCGTTCCGGATGTACTCGACCTCCAACCCGCCGAACGCCCCCGCCCCGGACACCCGGGTGGAGGGGGTGAACAGCACCGGCACCGTGGTCGACCTCGACCAGGACGCGACCGGCATCCGCCGCGCCGAGATCGAGGGTCAGCAGGACCGGTACGCCGCCGACCCGGCGCTGCTCGCCGAGGTCGCCGACGCGTACGCCGAACGTCACCCGGACGCGGCCGCGCTGGTCGAGGTTCGGATCGTCATCCGCTGGCACGGCATCCGTGCCGGCCGACCGACCGGCCGGCACACCGACGAGACCGTGGTCCGCTGGCAGGCACCCCGATGAGCCGCTGGCTGACCGAGGCGGTGCCACGGGGCCGGGTGGCCGCGTTCCGGACCCTGATCTACCTCTTCGTCGCCGCCGACCTGGTGGTCTTCACGCCCTGGGTACGGACCCGGGCCAGCGTGCCCGGCGAGCTGTACCAGCCGCTTCTGGTCGGCCGGATCCTCCCGCTGCCCACGCCGACCCCGGCGCTGGTGGCGGTGATCTTCTGGGCGCTGCTGCTGCTCGCCCTGCTCGCCGCGACCGGACGGGCCCCCCGGCTGCTCGGCTGGTCGGTCTGCGCGCTGTACCTCGAGTGGATGATCATCGCGATGAGCTACGGGAAGGTCGACCACGACCGGTTCGGGCTGCTCGTCGCGCTGGCCGTACTGCCCACCGCCGGCCGGGCACGGCACGGCGACACCACCCGCACCGAGGCCGGCGGCTGGGCGCTGCGGGTCACCCAGATCGCGGTGATCTGCACGTACTTCCTGGCCGCCTGGGCCAAGCTGCGCTTCGGCGGGTTGGACTGGCTCACCGGCTCGGTGCTGGCGCGGGCCATCATCCGGCGCGGCACCGACCTCGCGGACCTGGTCGCCCAGGTGCCGTACCTGCTGATCGTCGCCCAGTTCGGCATCGTGGCCTTCGAGCTGTTCAGCCCGGTGGTCTTCCTGCTTCCGGCCCGCTGGCGGCTGGCCATGGTCGGCTTCTTCTACTCGTTCCACGCGGTCACCATCGCGACCATCACGATCTCGTTCGCGCCGCACCTGGCCGCGATGACCAGCTTCCTACCGCTGGAGCGGGTGCGCCCGCTGGTCTGGGCACGCCGACTGATCGGCCGCAGCCCTTCCGAGGCGGCGACGACGGATGCCCCGGAACCGCGCCCGGCCGAGGTCGACCCGGTGTCGGCCGACCAGGGCCCGGTGGCAGCCGGCGCGGGGCCGGCGCTCGACGGTCAGGCGCCGGTGGTCGGGCGACGGGCCGGTCCGTAGAGCCGCTCCCGGGCCTCCTGGGGCAGGGAGCAGGCCGCCGTGCCACCGGGAAGTCGGTGCCGGTTGCGCGCCACCCAGCGGTACAACGGCCAGGCCGCGACGCGTACCGGAGGAATCCCCAGGCCGGCGCCGGCGATCCGCCAGAGCGGACCACTCGCGGCGAGCAGCTTCGCGATGGCGTCCGGACCGGCCGCGCGCGATCCGTCCGCGCCGACCCACTGCACGGCCTCCTCGCACTCGGCCACGGTGAGGCCGAGCGCGTCCAGGTCGGCGAACTGCCAGGGCACCACCCGCGCGGCGGTGGGGATGCGGCGCTCGATGAACTCCGCACAGCTCGTGCAGAACGCGCAGTCCCCGTCGTAGACGAAGGTCGACGTCTCCATGGCGTCCATCCTCCCCTCCCCGACCACCCGGAAGCCCACCGGTGTACGGCGGGTCACTTGCGCTTGCCTCGTACACGTGTTCGAATAATGGCCATGCGCTGGGACAACCTCACCGCTCCCCCGGTCGAGGGAGACCCCGAGCGGGCAGCGCCAGCGACGCCACCCCTGCCGCTGGCGCTGCCCGGCGCCGTAGCCCGCACCTTCGACACCCCCGAGTTCGCCGGGATGACCTTCTACGAGGTGCAGGCCAAGTCCATCCTCAACCGGGTGCCCGGGCAGTCCCGCGTCCCGTTCGAGTGGACGATCAACCCGTACCGGGGCTGCTCTCATGCCTGTGTTTACTGCCTGGGCGCGGACACCCCGATCCTGATGGCGGACGGTCGCACGAAGCCGATCAGCGAACTGGAGCCTGGTGACCGCATCTACGGGACCGAGCGACGGGGCGCCTACCGCCGATACGTGATCACCACCGTCCTCGACAAGTGGTCCACGGTGAAGCCGGCCTACCGGGTCACCCTGGAGGACGGCACGATGCTCATCGCCAGCGGGGACCACCGGTTCCTCTCTGAACGTGGCTGGAAGTACGTCACCGGGGCCATGCATGGCAGGGCCCGACGCCCCTACCTGACCATCAACAACCGTCTGATCGGCACCGGTCGTTTCGCCGTCGGGCCCAAGGAGTCACTCGACTACCGCCGGGGCTACCTGTGCGGCATGGTCCGCGGAGATGCGCACCTGGGCACGTTCTCGTACTCGTACGGGACGGTGCACCGGTTCCGGCTGGCGTTGGCCGATGACGAGGCATTGAGCCGCAGTGAGCGGTACCTCGCCCTCGAAGGGATCAAGACGCAGCGTTTCACCTTCGCGCAGGTCAGCACCACGCGACGTGCGATGACCGCCATCCGCACCTCGAAGCAGCGGGACATCGAGACGATCGGTGACCTTATCCGCTGGCCGGTCGAGCCCAGCGACGACTGGCGGCTTGGCTTCCTGGCCGGCATCTTCGACGCAGAGGGCAGTTGCAGCAGAGGCGTCCTGCACATCAGCAACAGCGACGACGCCATCCTCGACCAGACGACGGCAGCACTGCGCCATTTCGGTTTCGCCTGCGTGCGAGAAGACCGCGGCCTACCCAACCGTGTGCGGGAGATCAGGCTGACCGGGGGCCTCGCCGCCCGGCTCCGGTTCTTTCACCTGACCGACCCTGCCATCACTCGGAAGCGGTCGATCGAGGGTGGCGCACTGAAGCATCAGGGCGCCCTCAAGGTTGTCGGCATCGAGGCACTCGGGCTGGAGCTGCCGCTCTGGGACATCACGACTGGCACCGGGGACTTCATCGCCAACGGAGTGGTCAGCCACAACTGCTTTGCCCGAAATACTCACACTTACCTCGATCTTGACGCCGGTGCGGACTTCGACCGGAAGGTGATCGTCAAGGTCAACGCCGGTGAGCTGGTCCGGCGGGAGTTGGCCGCGCCGCGCTGGCGGGGCGCGCACGTGGCGATGGGCACCAACGTGGACTGCTACCAGCGCGCCGAGGGTCGTTACCGGCTGATGCCGCAGATCATCGGTGCCCTGCGAGACTTCGCCAACCCGTTCTCGATCCTCACCAAGGGCACGCTGATCCTGCGCGACCTGCCGCTGCTGCGCGAGGCCGCCGAGGTGACCACGGTGGGCATCTCCTTCTCGGTGGGGTTCGTCGACGAGCACCTCTGGCGCACCGTCGAGCCGGGCACACCGCACCCACGCCGCCGGCTGGACGCCGTCCGGGCACTCGCCGACGCCGGATTCTCCGTCGGCGTGCTGATGGCACCGATCCTGCCCGGCCTCAGCGACAGCGACGAGTCGATCGATGCCACCGTCTCGGCGATCGCCGCCGCCGGTGCGACGAGCGTGACCGCCCTGCCCCTGCACCTGCGTCCCGGCGCCCGAGAGTGGTACGCGCACTGGCTCGCCCGCGAGCACCCGCACCTCGTGCCCCGCTACCGCGAGCTCTACCGGGCCGGCGCCTACGCTCCGCAGGCGTACCAGCGGGAGCTGACCGCACGGGTCCGGATCGCGGCCCGCCGGCACGGGCTGCACCGTGGTGAGCAGGGCGACAGCCGCCGCCCGCCCGAGCCGACGCCACCACCGGCTGCCGAGCAGCTGACCCTGCTCTAACCGGCGGGCGGCGCTACAGTCGGCGGGTGCGTACCGCTCAGCAGATCCTCGCCGACTCCGCCGTGATCGCCGTCGTGGGCGCGTCGCGCGACCCCAGCAAGGCCGCGCACGGCGTGCCGTTGCAGATGCAGCAGTACGGCTGGCGGATCATCCCGGTCAACCCGACCGTCGACGAACTCTTCGGGGAGCGGGCGTACCCGACGCTGGCCGACATCCCCCACCCGGTCGACCTGGTGGACGTGTTCCGGCCGGCGGCCGACGCCGTGCAGGTGGTCCGGGACGCCGCGGCGATCGGCGCCCCGGCGGTCTGGTTGCAGCTGGGCATCGTCTCGGCCGAGGCGCGGCGGATCGCCGAGGCCGCCGGGATGGACTACGTCGAGGATCGCTGCCTCCTCGTCGAACGCGCCGCCGCCGGCCTGACCCGCCTCCCCTGACTCGCCCCCACCCGCCACCCGTCAAGAAGGGCCCCTTCCTATGCACCAGGCGTTGGGGCCTGTGTCAAAGTCCTCGGTCGAGCCGAGGCGGAGTCCAGACGGCGGCAGGCCGGCCAGGGGCTTTGACACAGGCCCTAACAAGGGGCCCTTCCTTACGGCTCAGAGCTTGTACTCCTTGAGCAGGCCGCGGGAGATGATGGTCTTCTGGATCTCGGAGGTGCCCTCGCCGATGAGCAGGAACGGGGCCTCCCGCATCAGCCGCTCGATTTCGTACTCCTTGGAGTAGCCGTAGCCGCCGTGGATGCGGAACGCCTCCTGGACGACCTCGGCGCAGTATTCCGAGGCGAGCAGCTTGGCCATCCCGGCCTCGACGTCGTTGCGCTGGCCGGCGTCCTTGAGCCGGGCGGCGTTGACCATGAGGGCGTGTGCGGCCTCGATCTTCGTGCCCATCTCGGCGAGCTTGAAGGCGATGGCCTGGTGCCTGGCGAGCGGCTGACCGAAGGTCCTGCGCTGCTGGGCGTAGCTGACGGCCAGCTCGAAGGCGCGGATGGAGATGCCGCAGGCGCGGGCGGCGACGTTGACCCGGCCCACCTCGATGCCGTCCATCATCTGGTAAAAGCCGCGGCCCACCTTGTCGGCGCCGCCGAGGATCGCCGAGTCGGGCACGGTCACCCCGTCGAGCACCATCTCGGTGGTCTCGACGCCCTTGTAGCCCATCTTTTCGATCTTGCCGGGGATGCTCAGCCCGGGTGCGGTCTCCCCGAAGCCCGGCTCCTTCTCCAGCAGGAAGGTGCTCATGTTGCCGTACACCGACTCGGCGCCGGTGTCGGTCTTGACCAGGGTGGCCACCACCGAGGAGTAAGCCCCGTTGGTCAGCCACATCTTCTGTCCGTTGAGCACGTAGCGGTCGCCGTCGCGGACGGCCCGGGACTTGATGGCCGAGACGTCGGAGCCGGTCTCCGGCTCGGACATGGAGAAGGCGCCGCGCACCTCACCGGTGGCCATCTTCGGCAGCAGCCGGGCCTTCTGCTCGGCCGAGCCGTGCTGGGAGATCAGGTACGCCACGATGAAATGGGTGTTGACGATGCCGGAGATCGACATCCAGCCTCGGGACAGCTGCTCCACCACCAGCGCGTAGGTGAGCAGCGACTCGCCGAGGCCGCCGTACTCCTCGTCGATGGTGAGGCCGAACAGCCCCATCTCGCGCATCCCGTCGAGGATGTCGGTGGGGTATTCGTCAGCGTGCTCCAGCCGCTGAGCATGCGGGATGATCTCCTTGTCGGCGAACTCCCGGACGGTCTCCAGGATCGACCGCTGCACATCGGTCAGGCCGGGCGTCTGGGCGAGTCGAGCCATCTCAGCCTCCGGGGATCAGCGCACTACTCGTGGGTAACTGAACGCTGGGTCAGTATCGGCCTCCGGAGCCGGCGAGGCCAAGGTGACCAGTCCACACAACCGCTGTGAAAAGGTTCACCGCTGCGGGTAGCGTCCGGCAAGAGGGACTTTTCCGGCACCGGCAGGAGGAGGACAGCCGTGAGCTACCCGCCGCCGTCGGGACCGCCCGGGGACGAGCAGCCGCCGTCACCCTACGAGCCACCCCGGGACCAGTCGCCCTACGCGCCGCCGCCGGCGGGCCAGTCGCCGTACGCGCCGCCGCCGGACCAGTCGACCTTCGGGCCGCCGGAGCGCTCACCGTACGGGCCGCCGGCGGACGACCCGTCGCCGTACGAGCAGCAGGGCCCGCACCAGCCGGCGCACTGGGGGCAGCAGCCGCCGTACCCCCCGCAGGGCCCCTACGGGCAGTACGGCCCACCGACGTCCGGGCCGGGTCGGGGCACCAACGTGCTGGCGATCCTGTCGCTGGTGTTCGCCTTCGTGTTCCCCCCGGCCGGCGTGGTCCTCGGCCACGTGGCCAAGCGGCAGATCCGCACCAGCCGTGAGGAGGGCGACCAGCTCGCCACCTGGGGTCTGATCCTCGGCTACGTCTTCACCGGGCTCACCCTGCTGGCCTGCTGTGGTTGGCTGGCCCTGGTCCTCATCGGCAACACCGGCGACAGCGGCGGCTACTGACCGGCGACCGGCGCCCGCCCGATGTGGACGCGCCCGGTCAGCGGAACCGGGCCTCGCGGACGCTGTTGCCGCCGTCCACCACCAGCATCTGACCGGTGATGTACGAGGCGGCCGGCGAGCAGAGGAAGCTGATCGCGGCGGCGACCTCGTCCGGAGTGCCCGGTCGACCGACCGGCGTGCCCAGCCCCTGCTTGATCTCCGCCATCGTGGACGCCGCGGTGTAGATGGTGCCCGGGGCCACCGCGTTCACGGTCACCCCGTCGGCGATCATCTCCATGGCCAGCGCCCGGGTCAGCCCGACCACCCCGGCCTTCGCTGCGGCGTACGCGGCCTCGGTGGGCAGGGCGTTGACCGGACCGGCGGTGGCCGCGAGGTTGACGATCCGCCCCCAGCCCCGCTCGGCCATCCCGCTGATGAACGCCCGGCTGCACAGGAACGCGGTGGTCAGGTTGCGGTCGATCTCGGCGCGCCACTCGTCGTAGGTCAGCTGCGCGACCGGTCGCAGCACCTCCGGGCTGGCCCGGCTGGCCAGGCCGGCGTTGTTGACCAGCACCTCGACGTCGCCCAACTGCTCGGCGACCGCATCGGCCAGCGCGCCGACCTCGGACTCGTCGGTCAGGTCCGCCACGAAACCGGTCACTCCCAGCTCGCCTGCCCGCTCGTGGATGCGCCGGGTCGTCGAGACGATGGCCACCCGGGCGCCCAGGTCGGAGAGCCGGCGGGCGGTGGCGTACCCGATGCCGTCCGGGCTGCCCGCACCGGTAACCAGGGCGACCCGTCCGTCGAGCCGCATGGTCACCGGGTCGGCGAGCGCGACCGGCTCGTCCGCGCCGGGGGCACCGGCCGGTGTGGCCGCACGGCCGCGCCGCCCGGCGCCCGGGCGGCTGACGTCCCGTCTCGGTCGACTGCCGGAACGATCGGCGGCGCGCGCATCCATTGCCATGCCAGGATCCTGCCCCGTCGGACGGGCCCGAGCAACGCGGCACCCGGGAGCAGGGGCATCGGGTTTGGTCGCCGCTGGCTACCCTGACGGCGCCCCCGACCTGACGGAGAATCGCATGACCTATCCCCACCCGCCCGGCGGCTGGACCGATCCCACGGGCCAGCAGTCGAGCCCTCCGGTGGAGCCGACCCTTGTGGCCGGTCAGCCGGTTTTCACCCAGCCCGGCGCGACGGACCCGTACGCGCCGGTCGACCCGTACGCCGGTGGGCAGTTCCCCCCGGGCCAGCCCATGCCCGGCTACGCCCCGCCCGGCTATCCGCCGCAGTACGCCGGCTACGGCTACCCGGTGCCGCAGAAGACCAACGGGATGGCGATCGCGGCGCTGGTGCTGGCCCTGCTCGGCCTCACGTCCTGCATCACCGCACCGGTCGGGGCGATCCTGGGTCACGTGGCCCAGAAGCAGATCCGGCTCAGCGGCGAGGGCGGCGAGGGGATGGCGAAGGCCGCGATCATCATCGGCTGGATCCTCACCGGGCTGCTGGTGCTGCTGATCGCCTTCTACGTCGTGATGATCGTCCTAGCCATCACGACGAGCGCCGGCAGCAACAGCAGCAGCAGCTACTGATCGGCGAACAGGTTGGCACAGCGCCGGTTGTCGGGCCGGGACGACAGGGCGGCTGTCGTCCCGGCCCGGCGCGTTCACTCCGAAGGCGGGGTGAACGACGAGGTACGGCTCATCCCGGCGGCCCGGCCCTTGGCAGCGACCACCAGCGCCATCTTGCGGGACGCCTCGTCGATCATCTCGTCGCCGAGCATCACGGCGCCGAGCCTGCCGCCGGCCTCCGAGGTGTAGTGCTGGTACGCGTCGAGGATCAACTCGGCGTGGTCGTAGTCGGCCTGCGCCGGCTGGTAGACCTCGTTGGCGGCGTCGATCTGGCCCGGGTGCAGCACCCACTTGCCGTCGAAGCCCAGCGCCGCCGAACGCCTGGCGACCTCGCGGAAAGCGTCCACGTCCCGGATCTGCAGGAACGGGCCGTCGATGGCCTGCTTGTCGTGCATCCGGGCGGCCATCAGGATCCGCATCAGGATGTAGTGGTACGGGTCGCCGGGGTAGTCCGGGATCAGCGCGCCGACCACCAGCGACTTCATGTTGATCGAGGCCATGAAGTCGGCCGGGCCGAAGATGATGGTCTCCACCCGGGGCGAGGCGGCGGCGATCGCGTCCACGTTGACCAGGCCGGCGGCGTTCTCGATCTGCGCCTCGATGCCGATCCGGCCGATCTCCAGGCCGAGCGTCTTCTCGATCTGGGTGAGCGTCAGGTCCAGCCACTGCACCTGGGCGGCCTCCTGCACCTTCGGCAGCATGATGCAGTCGAGGTTCGCGCCGGCGCCCTCGACCACCTCGATGACGTCCCGGTAGGTCCACGGGGTGGTCAGGTCGTTGACGCGGACCACGCGCGTCTTGCCGGCCCAGTCACCCTCGTTGAGCGCGGCCACGATGTTCTTCCGCGCATCCGGCTTGGCCAGCGGGGCCACCGCGTCCTCCAGGTCGAGGAAGACCTGGTCGGCCGGGAGCCCCTGCGCCTTGCCGAGCATCTTGACGCTGGAACCCGGTACGGCGAGGCAGGACCGGCGGGGACGACCGACTGCGGCCATGGATGCGCTCCTTCCAGCGTCCGGCGGGCACGCCGACGCCACCTGATGACAGATCCGAGAAACTTAACGATCCCAAAGGGCGTGGTGACGTCACGGTAACCTCGCGCCATGACCGGGGTGAATGGACCTGTGGAAGATCTCACTGGGCGTCGACTGGTGGTGGTGACCGGGGCCAGCTCCGGCATCGGGCTGGCCGCCGCCGTGGACCTGGCGTGCCGTGGCGACCAGGTGGTGCTGGTCGGGCGGGACCCGGCCCGGTTGCAGGCCGCTGCGGAACGGGTACGGGAGACGTCGGGTGAGCGCCCGGAGCTGTTCCGGGCCGACTTCGCGGTGCTCGACGACGTGCGCCGGCTCGCCGAGCGGCTGCGCGACGCGTACGACCGGATCGACGTGCTGGTCAACAACGCCGGTGCCATCGCACTCCAGCCGCTCACCACCGTCGACGGCTTCGAGCTGTCGATCCAGGCCAACCACCTGGCCCCGTTCCTGCTGACCAACCTGCTCGCCGACCGGATCGGCCGGATCGTGGTCACCGCCTCCGGCGCGCACCGGAGCGGCGTGCTGGACCCGAACGACCTGAACAAGCCACTGCGCCGCTACCGGCCGATGGTCGCGTACGGCACCAGCAAGCAGGCGAACATCCTGTTCACCGCGGAGGCGGCCCGGCGCTGGCCGGGCATCCCGGCACACAGCTTCCACCCGGGAGTGGTGCGCACCCGGTTCGCCAACGACAGCCGGCTGGTCGCCGTCGGCATGCGGATCCTGCCGTTCCGCAGCCCCGAGAAGGGTGCCGAGACCCTGGTCTGGCTGGCCAACCAGGACCGGTCCCGGCTGGTCGACGGCGGCTACTACCACAACCGGCGGCTGCGTCGGCCGTACCGCAAGGCCGCCGACCCCCAGCTGGCCGCCCGGCTCTGGGCGGCCAGCGCCAAGGCCGTCGGCATCGCGGACTAGCGTGGCCACCGTGTTGACGCTTGTCGCGCTCGTCGAGTTCACCGCCGGGGCCGAGGCCGCCGGACAGCGCTACGAGGACACCGTGCTGGCAATGCTCGGCCGGCACGGCGGCCGACTGGAACGGCGGCTGCGCGGCATCGACGAGCGGGCCGAGGTGCACGTGATCCGGTTCGACGCCCGAGCCGGGTACGAGGCGTTCCTCGCCGACCCGGAGCGGTCCGCGCTGCGGGCCGCCCTCGGCGAATCCGCGCCGACCACCCGCGTGATCGAGGTGTACGAGGCTTAGGGCAACTGGCCGGACCGGCGGCGCGCGGCGCGTCGGTGGGGCCGTCGACCGCGCCAGCGCCCCAGCAGCGACAGCACGGGCAGGCCGACCACGAGCGCCAGGACGAACCCCACGGCGAGCAGCCAGAACGGCAGCGGTCCGTAGTCGGGTCGGCCACTTTCGCGTACCGCGCCGTCAATCGCCAGGTCGGCGGCGACCGTCAGCTCGGTGATGCCCTCCGGGGTGCGGAAGAGCACCTCCGGCGCCGGTGCGCCCCGGCGCAGCACCACGAGTTCCACCCGGTCCGTGCCCGGCTCGTGATACGGCCCCCAGGCGATGTCGTGGTCCTCCGGCCGGTCCACCGCCTCGGGGCCGGGCACACCGACCAGGGCCACCGCCTCGTCCGCCGAGCGCCAACCGAGCAGCTGGACGAACGTACGGGAGCGCAGCGGTGGGAACGCCGCGCCGGCCTGCGGTGCGCCGTCGTCAGCCGCGCCAGGGCCGCCCGGAGCACCAGCCGCAGGTCCGTGTCGTCGCCGGGACCGGCCCGCTCGGGCGGCGCTCCGCCCAGCCGCTCCGGCGGGCGGGCCCGGCGCCACCGCCACCAGCTCGCCGCCTGCGTGTAGAGCACCCGACGCAGGTAGGCGGCCGGGTCGTCGAGCCGTTCCCAGCGCACCGCGACCCGGGCCAGCGCCACCTGGACCAGGTCCTCGGCGTGGTGCCGGTCGCCGGTCAGCAGGTACGCGAACCGGGTCAGCCCGGCGGTCTCGGCCCGTACGAAATCGGCGAAGCCGTCCCGGGTGCGGTCCTCAGTCGTCAAACGGATCGCCCTCCTCATCCGGGCAGACGCCGGGCGGGCCCGCCCCGGAGGGAACCGCCACCCACGTTCCTCAGGTCGTCCTGGACACGCCGGCCGCGACGGCGGTCAGTCTGTCAACGGGGCGGCGTCGGCGGGGAGCGGGGTGGGCGGCGTGACACGGCGGCCGGCCCGGGCGCCGCCGAGCACCACCACCGCCACCCCGACCAGCAGCAGCGCCATTCCCGCCAGCGCGTACGGGCGGGGCAGCTGCCCCAGCCAGACCCAAGCGAGCAGGGCCGCGCCGGGCACCTCCAGCAGGATCAGCACGCTGACCGTGGTCGCCGGGATCCGGTGCAGGGCGTAGTTGAACATCGAATGGCCGAGCAGTTGCGCGCCGGCCACCAGGGCCAGGATGGCCAGCCAGGTACGGCCGTCGAAGCCGGTCATCCGGACTCCACCGAGCAGGCAGACCACCAGCAGGATCAGCGCGCAGATCCCGTAGCAGATGGTGGTGTACGTGGTGGTGCTGATGCTGGCGCGGGCCCGCTCACCGAAGGCGGTGTAGACGGCGGCGAACAGGCCACCGGTCAGCGCCAGCAGGTCACCGAGGACGGCCCGGCCGGAGATGCCCACGTCCGCGCCGGTGGCGATCACCGCGCCGCCGACCGCCACCGCGATGCCGATCCAGACCACCCGGGGCAGCCCGCGGCCCTGGGCACGGGCGATCAGCCCCTGCCAGACCGGCTGGGTGGCGACCAGAGCGGTGGCCGTGGCGACCGAGGTGAGCTGCGCGCTCGGCATCCAGGTGGCGAAGTGCGCTGCCAGCGCGACCCCGGAGAGCACGCAGTACAGCCCCTCCCGCCGGCCCGCCCGTCCGGCCAGCGCACGGAACTCGGCGCGGCGCCGAACCAGCGAGAACGGGCTCAGCACGGCCACCGCGAGCAGGTTGCGCCAGAACGCGATGGCCAGCGCGGGCGCGGCGGCGTAGGCGATCAGTGGCGCGGACGACGACACGGCGACCACGGCCAGGCCGACCGCGCCGGTGGTCAGCGGATCCAGGGGCGGGCGGTGTGTGGAAGGGGGCACGGGAAGCAATCCTCACACGCTCGCGGACGACACAGAACGTCAGCACTCCGTTACGATCACGCGGGTCCGCGCCGGCGACCCTCGACCGCCCGGAGGCGCTCCCCCATGCCCAGCTACCAGGCGGTGCTGTTCGATTTCTTCGGCACCCTGACCCGTCCGGTCCAGCGCGGCGCTGCGCACCTCGGCACCGCCGCGCTGCTCGGATGCCACACCGACACGTTGACCGAGGTGCTGAACCGCACCTACTACGAGCGGGCCACCGGCCGGCTCGGCAACGCCGAGGCGACGCTGCGGTGGGTCTGCGCCCAGGCCGGCGTACACCCCAACGACCATGCGGTACGCGCGGCCGTGGCATCCCGGCACCGCGCGGTCCGCGCGGACACCCGGCTACGGGCCGACGCGGTGCCCGTGCTGGCGGCGCTGCGCCAGCGCGGCCTGCGCACCGGGGTGATCAGCGACTGTACGCACGAGCTGCCGGCCTTCCTGCCACAGCTCGCGGTCGCCCCGCTACTCGACGTGCGGGTCTTCTCGGTGCAGGTCGGACGGTGCAAGCCGGATCCTGCGCTCTACCTGACCGCCTGCCGGCGGCTCGAGCTCGCGCCGCGCGACTGCCTGTACGTCGGCGACGGCGGCAGCCAGGAGTTGACCGGCGCGGAGCGCGCCGGGATGACCGCGGTCCGGCTCGCCGCGCCCGACCTGGCCGAGCACATGGTCTTCAACGCCGACCGGGACTGGCGCGGCCCGACACTCGGCTCGCTGTGCGACGTGCTCGACCTCGTCGACGCCGAAGTCATCGGCGTGGGCGTCGGCTGACCGGACGGAGCGGCGGGTCAGCGGCGGCGGACCCGGTGCAGGCGGAACGGCTTGCGGGTGGCCCGGACCGCAGGGGTGGGCCGGGGTGGTTCGGCCTGCTCGTCGGCCGGCAGGTCGGCGCCGGCCAACGGCTCACCGGCCGGGGCGAGCCGGTTCAGCGCGCAGCCGTCAGCGGCCCACCGGGCCACCAGGTCGGCGGTCGGGCCGGGCGCGTTCAGCCGCTTACCCGCCACCAGCGGCGCGGTGGTGTCCCATGCCTCGGTGCCCGGCCGCAGCCGGGTCACCCGGGCCGGCCAGGTGACGATCCGGCCGCCGTGGTCACCGCGCAGGGTGACCTGCGCCTCGGCCGCGTCGGCCAGCCCCGGCGCGGCCTGCTCACCCGGCCCGCTGACCACGAACAGCGCGCCCTCCAGTGGGGCGCACCAGAGTGCGAGCGCCGGCCCACCGGCCACGCTCACCCAGGCCACCGCGGCCTTCTTCATCGCCTCGTCGACCAGTGGCGTGCCACGGGGGGCATCCTCGTCCGTCACACCCGCATTGTCCCGCATCGGCGCCTCCGCCGGTCAGCCCACGAAGGGTGGCACGGCGATCTCGCCCCGGGCCACCGGCATAACCTGGCCGGCGACCGTCGCACCGACCACCACGCCGTTCTCCGCGGTAACCGTGCAGGCCAGCGCGGACGGACGCTTCATCTCCACACCCTGACGGACGGCGTATCGGGACAGCCCTTCCCCGGGCAGCAGGCCGCTGGCCACCAGCCAGACACCGAGACCGAGCGCCGCCGAGCCGGTCGCCGGGTCCTCCGGCACGCCGAGGCCGGGCACGAAGACCCGGGCGTGCGCGGTTTGCGCGGCCGGGTCCCAGGAGAAGACGCTGACGTGCGCGACCCCGTACCGCTCCGCCGCCGCCGGGTTCACCCGGGCCCGGGCCACCGACTCCGGCCGCACCGGCAGGTACGGGAACTCCAGCCCGCAGCCGGCGACCCGTGGGGCCGGCCCGACGTGGTCGTCCGGGACCAGCCCGGCGATCTCCAGCAACGGCTCCGGGTCCAGCTCGGGGCCGAGCGTCGGGCTCCCACCGGTGAGGGTAGCCCCGGACGCGGTCACCTCGATCGGCAGCACACCGGCGCCGCACTCCTGCAGGACCTGCCCCACACCGAACATCCCGCGCCGGCTCGCGGTGACCGCCGCGCCGACGCTGGGGTGCCCGGCGAACGGCAACTCCTCCACCGGGGTGAAGATCCGGGCCCGGTATGTGGCGCCGACCTGGGTCGGGGGCAGCACGAACACCGTCTCGGAGAGGTTGAACTCCAGCGCGAGCGCCTGCATCTGCTCCGTGCCCAGCGCCTCCGCGCCGAACACCACGGCCAGCGGGTTGCCGGCGAAAGGGCGATCGGTGAAGACGTCCACGATCTCGTAGGCCAAGGTCGACATGTTGATAAACACTAGGCGCTTAGGCTGGTGCCCGTGAGCACGCCGACCCGGGTCTACATCGCCCGCCTCGCCGGAGTCGCCGTCTTCGATCCGAACGGCGACCAGGTGGGCCGGGTTCGTGACGCGGTGGCCCGGCTCCGGGCGACCAAGCGTCCCCCGGAGGTCGTGGGCCTGGTCGCCGAGATGCCGATGCGCCGGCGGATCTTCCTGTCCATCAACCGGATCACCTCCATCGACGCCGACGCGGTCGTGCTCGGCTCCGGCACCCTCAACCTGCGGCGCTTCGAGAAGCGCCCGAACGAACTGCTGGTGCTCCAGGAGCTGCTGGACCGGCGGGTGCAGCTCGAGCCGGGCGGCCAACCCGGCGCGGTCGTGGACGTCGCGATGGAGTGCACCCGGGGCGGCGAGTGGTCGCTCACCCGGGTCGCGGTCCGCGAGCAGACCGGCCGACTCAGCCGACGCGGTCACCTGCACCAGGTGGAGTGGGACCGGGTGCGCGGGCTCAGCGGCATCGCCGACAACCGAGGTACGGCGAATCTGCTCGCCGTGCTGGAGGACATGCGCCCGGCCGACCTGGCCAACGCATTGCAGGACCTACCCGACGCGCGGCGCAACGAGGTCGCGGCGGCACTGGACGACGAGCGGCTTGCCGACGTGCTCAGCGAGTTGCCGGAGCGCGACCAGGTGGAGATCCTCGCCGCGCTGGACCGGGAACGGGCCGCGGACGTGCTGGAGGAGATGGACCCGGACGACGCGGCGGACCTGCTCAACGAGTTGCCCCCGCCCGAGCAGGACGTGCTGCTGGACCTGATGGAGCCGGACGAGGCCGACCCGGTGCGCCAGCTCCTCAAGTACACCCCCGGCACGGCGGGCAGCGTGATGACCTCGGAGCCGGTCATCCTGCCGCCGGACGCCACCGTCGCCGAGGCGCTCGCCCGGATCCGGGAGCCACAGCTCTCCCCCGCCGTCGCCGCGCAGGTCTTCGTGACCCGGGCCCCGCAGAACACCCCGACCGGCCGGTACCTGGGCATGGTGCACTTCCAGGCGTTGCTGCGCGAACCCCCGGCCGACCTGCTGGGCAAGGTGGTGGTCAACGACATCGACCCGCTGCGCCCCACCACCCCGCTGCCGGAGATCACCCGTCGGATGGCCACCTACGACCTGGTCGCCATGCCGGTGATCGACCGGAACAACCGGCTGGTCGGCGCCGTGACGGTGGACGACGTGCTGGACCATTCGCTGCCCCGGGACTGGCGGGACCGGGACGCCCTGGGTGCCCTGACCGCCGCAGAGCAGGCGGCGGATGGCGCGGATGGCTGACCAGCGGCGGGCCGAACGGCTCGACCAGCCACGCGAGCCCCGGGGTATCAAGCTGCCCCGGTTCGACGCGGAGGCGTTCGGCCGGTGGTCCGAGGGCATCGCCCGCGGCATGGGCACCGCGAACTTCATCGTCGTCATGACGGTGGTGATCGCGATCTGGTTCGGCTGGAACACGCTGGCGCCGGCCCATCTGCGCTTCGACCCGTACACCTTCACGTTCCTCACCCTGGTGCTGTCGTTGCAGGCCAGCTACGCGGCGCCGCTGATCCTGCTGGCACAGAACCGGCAGGCCGACCGGGACCGGGTGGCGTTGGAGGAGGACCGGCGGCGGGCCACCGCGCAGAAGGCGGACACCGAGTACCTGGCCCGGGAGATCGCCGCGCTGCGCATCGCGCTGGGCGAGGTGGCGACCCGGGACTTCCTCCGCTCGGAGCTGACCCGGCTGGCCGAGGAGCTGGACGAGGCGGGGCAGCGCCGGCAGCGGCTGGAGCGCCGCCAGCAGGAGAGGGACAGCCGGCAGGAGAAGCGTGGCCAGCGGCCGACCGACGGTGCCGGGCTGGACGAACCCCGTGACGACCTGGACACCGACTTCGCCCCCGGCACCCGGCCGGACGGCACCGGGCCCCGCCCGCAGGACGGCTGACCGGAGGGCCCGATCGGCTCATCGATTCGCTCACACCGTTCCCGGCCAGCGGCCGGAGCGGATGCCCCGCGACGTAGCATTGCGGGCATGTCAGCACCCGTCAGCACCGTCGAGGACGCGATCCAGGCCGCCCTGGCCACCGTCAACGACCCGGAGATCCGCCGGCCGATCACCGAGCTGGGCATGGTCCGCTCCGCCACGATCGGCGCCAGCGGCGTCGTACGGGTCGAGCTGCTGCTCACCGTCGCCGGTTGCCCGCTCAAGGACAAGCTGCGCACGGACATCACCGCCGCAGTCGCCGCGGTGCCCGGGGTGACCGGCGTGGAGATCGACTTCGGTGTGATGAGCCCCGAGCAGCGGCAGTCGTTGCAGTCGCAGCTGCGCGGCGGGGGTGCCAGCGAGGAGCCGGTCATCCCGTTCGCCCAGCCCGGCTCGCGGACGCGGGTGTACGCGGTGGCCAGCGGCAAGGGTGGCGTCGGCAAGTCCAGCGTGACCGTCAACCTGGCGGCGGCGCTGGCCGCCCGCGGGCTCTCCGTGGGCGTGGTCGACGCGGACATCTACGGCCACTCGGTGCCCCGGATGCTGGGCGCGGACGGTCGGCCCACCCGGGTCGAAGACATGATCATGCCGCCGCAGTCGCACGGCGTGAAGGTGATCTCCATCGGCATGTTCACGTCCGGCAACGCCGCGGTCGTGTGGCGCGGCCCGATGCTGCACCGGGCCTTGCAGCAGTTCCTGGCCGACGTCTACTGGGGCGACCTGGACGTACTCCTGCTCGACCTGCCGCCGGGCACGGGTGACGTGGCCATCTCGCTGGCCCAGTTGCTGCCCAACTCGGAGATCCTCATCGTCACCACCCCGCAGACCGCCGCCGCCGAGGTGGCGGAACGGGCCGGCGCGATCGCCCTGCAGACCCACCAGCGGGTGGTCGGCGTCATCGAGAACATGTCCTGGCTGGAGCTGCCGGACGGCTCCCGGATGGAGATCTTCGGTGCTGGCGGCGGCGCGGCGGTCGCCGAGTCGCTGAGCCGGACCATCGGCGCGCAGGTGCCGCTGCTCGGTCAGATCCCGCTGGACACCCGGGTCCGGGAGGCCGGCGACGCCGGCAACCCGATCGTGCTGGCCGAGCCGGAGTCCCCGGCCGCGCAGGCACTCGGCACGATCGCCGACCGGCTCGCCCTGCGCCGCGAATCACTGCTCGGCAAGCCCCTCGGCCTCAAGCCCGCCGGGCGCTGAGCCGGTCGGCCCTCCGGGCGCTGAGCCGGTGCCCCGGGCCGGGCGTTGGGCCGTCGGCCCTGGCCAGGTTTGCCGAAGCCTGCCCGGGTCACGCACGGCCCCGGTCCACGACCCCTCGTGGCCGTCCTGTGGAGCTGATGTCGCGAACGGATCGTCCCGGGCCTGTTGCCGGGCCTCGAGCGTGATGACGCGAACGACTCAGCTCCACAGGACCGGACGGAACCATGGGGCCGGAGGGCCGTAGCGGCCGGGGTCAGGTGGCGTCGTCGTAGCTGGCTCGGGGAGCCGGCGCCGACGGGGTGTCAGTGGCCGTGGCGGCCCGGGTCCCGTTCGACCGCAGGTCCGCGGCGTTGGCCACGTCCTTCAGCTCGTTGTGCACGCCGCCGACATCCGCGCGCAGGTCGTCGTAGACGCCCTGCAACGGCTTGCGGATCGCCGCCTCATCCTCCTCGCTGAGGAGGTGCTTGCGGATGAAGGCCTTCGGGTGCAGATCCTCGAGCTGGATGTCGGTGCCCAGCTCACGACTCAGGTCACCGGTGGCGTTGCGGGCCATGTTGCGCAGGTTGCGCACCAGCCGCAGGCCGTCGGTGATCACGGCGGGCAGCCGGTCACCGAAGATCAGCAGCGCCACGAGCAGCAACGCACCGATCTCCCACCAGTTCAGGTTGTCGAGCATCCCGTGGGCCTCCTCTCGGCGTCAGCAGCAAGACTACGCACGTCGGACGGCTTTCGGGCAGAGGGTGACGCGCTGTTCACTTGGCATCGGCAGCAAGGGTGACAGAGGTGTTCTGTCGGTCCGCTCCACGCCGGAACTCGACGGTCACCACCGAGCCGGGCGCGAACTTGCGGACCAGGGCGATCAGGTCCGTCGGCTCGGTCATCGGCCGGCCGTTGAGCTTCAGGATCACGTCGCCGACCCGCAGTCCGGCGCCGGCCGCCGGACCGGACGGCTCCACCGCGGCCAGCCGTACGCCGCCGCTGGCTCCCGCGCCCGGTCCGCCGACCTGGGCACCGATCACCGTACGCCGGGCCTTGCCGGTGCCGATGATGTCCTGGGTCACCCGCTTGGCCTGGTTGATCGGGATGGCGAAGGCGAGCCCGATGTTGCCGGCCTCCTGCCCCTCGGCGACCAGCGACTTGATGGTGGAGTTCACCCCGACCACCCGCCCGGCGCCGTCGACGAGCGGGCCGCCCGAGTTGCCGTGGTTGACCGCCGCGTCGGTCTGGATCGCCGCGTAGTACCGCACCGGACCGCCGGGCTCGCCGGCCTGCATCGTCCGGTCCAGGGCGCTCACGATGCCGGCGGTGACCGTGTTGGCCAGCGAGAGCGGTGAGCCGATGGCGAGCACCGGGTCGCCGACGGCCAGCGCGTCGGAGTCGCCGAACTCCACCGGTCGTAGCCCGGTCCGGCTCACCTTGATGACGGCGATGTCCGACTCCGGGTCCTGGCCGACCAGCGTCGCCGCCGCGGAACTGCCATCGTTGAAGATCACCGAGGCCTTGCCGCTGCCGCCGGCCACCACGTGGTCGTTGGTGATCACGTGCCCGTCGGCGCTGGCGATGAAACCGGAGCCCTCACTCGTCCCGCCGAGGCTGCTCACCCGCACGGTGACCACGCTGGGCAGGATCCGTTCTGCCACTCCGGCCAGCGACTCCGGCTTGCGCTGGGCCAACGCTGGCGGCTGCGCCGGATCGGCGCCGAGCACCGTTCCGCCGGCCCCGCCACGCACCGCGAACGCGTAGCCCAGCGCGCCACCGAGGGTGCCGGCCAGCAGCGCGGTGATCACCGGGATGAGCAGCAGGTGGCGCAGCGTCGGCCGCCCCGGCGCATCCGGGTCGGTGACCGGCTCGGGCTCCGTGCCCGCCGCCACGACCCCGGGCACCACCACCGCCGTCGGCGCCGCCGGATCCCGCCACGGATCTGCGAGTGCGTCGGACCACCAGGGCGACGCGCCGGCGGCGCCGGGCCCTCCCGACACCACGGTCGATGCCGGCCAAATGGTCGGTGGCGGGTTCGATGCCGGCCAGGCGGCCGGCGAGCCGTCATCGGGCACACCCGCCACGGGCGTCGCCGATGAGCCCGCTGGCGGGCTCCCGGCCATCGATGGGTCGCCGGGCGACGCCGCGGGCACGCCGCCGGCCCCCGGCGTGGTCGGCGACCCCGCCGGCGGGGCCTCTGCCCCGGGCGGTCGCGCCGGAGCCGGAGTTTCACCGCCCCGGCGCCAGTCCCAGCCGTCGGTCACGTCGGTGCCTCCCAGTCCGTCCCCGGATCCCGCGCCGCGTCGTCCGGCCACCGACCGGCGCGGTCGCGGCTGACGGGATACCGCCTCCAGGATTGCACGGATACACGCGGTGGAGTCAGCGGTTGCCCCCGGTGATCGCCGAGGGCGGAGGCGCGGCCGCGCCGCGCGGGGGTCGCCTCTACGCTCACAGTGCCAACCCGCCCCCGCACCACGCACCGCCCCCGGAGGTGCCCCATCGCCACGGTCGCCGGTTCCGGCAGTTCGACGACCCAGGCTCAGCAGTTCGCCGAGTCGTACGTCACCGAGGATCTCGTCCTGCGCACCGCCCGCAGCCTGGCCCACGAGGTGGGCCTCGACGCGGTCACCCCCGGCGCCGGAGCGGCGCTACGGCTGCTGGCCGCGGCCGGCAACGCCCGCGCCGTGGTGGAGATCGGCACCGGCACCGGGGTGAGCGGTCTCTGGCTGCTACGCGGCATGCGCGCCGACGGCGTGCTCACCACCATCGACGTGGAGGTGGAGCACCAGCGGATCGCGCGGCGGATCTTCAGCGAGGCCGGCTTCGCCGCCGGTCGCACCCGGATCATCACCGGTCGCGCCCTCGACGTGCTGCCCCGGCTCGCCGACGGGGCGTACGACCTGGTCTTCGTGGACGCCGAGGCGACCGGCTTCCACGCCTGCGTGGAAGCCGCACTGCGGCTGCTGCGCCCGGGGGGCGTGCTCGCGCTCAACGGCATGCTGGCCGGCGGTCGGATCGCTGACCCGGCCGCCCGCGACGCGGAGACGGTGACGGTCCGGGAGACGATCAAGGCGGTGCGGGAGTCCGAGCACTGGATCCCCGCGCTGCTCCCGGTCGGGCACGGGGTGCTCGCCGCGGTGAAGTGCTGACCCCGGTCAGTCGACGCTGGCCAGCCACCGCAGCAGCGAGCGGACACCCCAGCCGGTCGCGCCGCGGCTGAGCTCGGCGTGGTCGCCGTCCGCCCAGGACGGGGCCGACATGTCCAGGTGCAGCCAGCGGTCCCGCAGCTCGCCGGTGAACTCGCGCAGGTAGAGCGCGGCCACCACCGACCCGGCACCCTGGGACGGTGCGCTGTACAGGTCCGCGATCTCGCTGCCCAGGTACTCGACGTACTCGGTGGGCAGCGGCATCCGCCAGGCCGCCTCGCCGGCCGCCTCGGTCGCGGTGAGCACATCGGCGGCCAACTGGTCGTTCTCGCTGTACAGGGCGGCGGTCCGCTTGCCCAGCGCCACGGCGTTGGCCCCGGTGAGGGTGGCCAGGTCGAGCAGCAGGTCCGGCGCGAGCTGCTGCACCGCGTACGCCAGCGCGTCGGCGAGGACCAGCCGGCCTTCCGCGTCGGAGTTGGTCGTCTCGCTGGTCGTCCCGCCGTAGTGCCGGACGATGTCGCCGGGGCGGAACGCTGAGCCGCTGACCATGTTCTCGGCCAGCGGGGCCAACGTGGTGACCCGGACCGGCAACCGCAGCGCCGCGGCGCCGAGGGTGGCGGCGACGACCGCCGCCGCGCCGGCCATGTCCTTGCGCATCAGCTTCATCGCCGGCACCGGCTTGATCGAGATCCCGCCGGTGTCGAAGGTGATGCCCTTGCCG
This sequence comes from Micromonospora sp. U21, assembly GCF_018070045.1. Classification (GTDB taxonomy): domain Bacteria; phylum Actinomycetota; class Actinomycetes; order Mycobacteriales; family Micromonosporaceae; genus Micromonospora. Next base: position 21,592 of record NZ_JAGPYK010000018.1, on the reverse strand, counting down.
ATCAGCACCACATGGGTACGCACGCTGGCGGGGTGCCAGTCCAGCTCGACCAGGCGGGGGCCGCTGGCCGAACCGCCACCCACGGCGAGGATCCCGCCGAAGCCCTCGGCGGCCAGCTCGTCCGGGCCACGGACCCGCAGGCGCAGGTCCGGCAGGTCGGCTGCGGCGGAGGCCACCTGGTCGGCGAACCACTGCGGATTCTTCACCGACGAGGGCGTGTTGGTCAGGTCACGGGCGAGGCGGGTCATCGCAGCGGTGGTCCGGGCCGTGGCGATGGTGGCCTCGTACGCGGCCGGGTCGGCGAGCAGCAGGTCGACGGCGCCGAGCGCGGGCGGGTCACCGGCCTCGGTCAGCCGGAACCGGTACGAGGCGAGCAGCAGCCCCTCGGTCAACCCGCCGACAGCGGCCGACGTCACCTCCGCCGGAAGTGCCACTGTGATGTGCGTCTCATCCACGGCGGCGCGGGCCAGGGCCGCGCCAGCGGCCCGCCAGGCCGCCTCGCCGCCGTCGCCGATGCCGAGCAGCAGCAGCCGGCCGGGCGTACGCCCCGGGCGCAGGTGGGTGCGGATCTCGCCGGCCCGGCCGGTCAGCCGGGCGACCGGTGCCAGTGCGGCGGCCTCTTCGGCGGCGCCGTCCGGCAGTGCCACAGCGGTCAGCGCCGGTTCGGCCGAGGCTTCGCCATCCGCTGCCGAATCGGTCGGACGGACGGGCAGGACGAGGACGTCGAGCCGGTCGGGCTCGGCGATCGGACGGATGGCGAGCACGCGGAACCGCACCTCCAGAAAAGTGTCGCGGAGCGGGACCGGACCCGTCTGTCCGCACAGATGAAGACCCTGAGCCACCGGCGATGCCGGTGGCTCAGGGACCGAGGAATCTCCGGGAGGTGTACGCCGCCCGGATCACTCCTCACTCAGCCGGCGGCCGCCTTCAACGCGTCACCGAGCGCGTTGGCCTCGTCGGGAGTCATCTCGACGACGAGCCGGCCACCGCCCTCCAGCGGGACCCGCATGACGATGCCCCGGCCCTCCTTGGTGACTTCCAGCGGACCGTCGCCCGTCCGCGGCTTCATCGCCGCCATGTTGTCTCCCCTCAGACCTACACCAGGGTCGGTGGGTTGCCCCACAGCCACTTCGTCACGACCACCCGCAACGGTCGCGGGGGTGTCGACCAACGATTTTCCCTGATGAACACCGCCGGACCCAAACCGGAGCAGCATTGATGTAACAGCATCTAGCTTATCTTGAGAAGGCCTGTCACAATGTGCGGTCATGCAGGCACGGTCGGCACTCTTCGACCTGTACGGCGACCACCTCCGACCGCGGGGTGGCCGGGCACCGGTCGCCGCCCTGGTCAAGCTATTGGCACCGTTGGGAATCGCGCCGCCGGCAGTGCGCACCGCCGTGTCCCGGATGGTGCGTCAGGGCTGGCTCGACCCGCTCCGACTGGTGTCCGGACCGGGATATTCGATCACACCGAAAGCCGCCCGGCGACTGGACGAGGCGGCGGCCCGAATCTACCGAACCGGCCGGGTCAGCTGGGACGGCCGGTTCGATCTGCTCGTGCTGGAGGCCCCCGGCTCCCGGCGGGAACGGCAGCGGCTCGCCGCCAACCTGAGCTTCCTGGGCTACGGCACGCTGGACGAGCAGACCTGGGTGGCCACCCGGCCCGCCGACGACGTCGACCTGCTCCTCGCCGAGGCCGGCGTCCGGTTCGAACGATTCACCGCCTCGCACTTCGCCGGCACCCCCGGCGCGATGGGCGTGGTCCGCCGGGCCTGGGACCTGACCGAGATCGGTCGCGCCTACGAACGGTTCGTCGCGGACCAGCGCCCGCTGCTCGGCGCGGTCACCGCACGCAGCAGCGACGAGGAGGCGTACGCCGCCCGGTTCCGGCTCGTGCACGCGTGGCGTACCTTCCTGTTCCAGGACCCGCAGCTGCCCCCGGCGCTGCTGCCCGAACGCTGGCCCGGCACCGCCGCGGCCAGTTTCTTCGACCGGCACGCGGCTCGCCTGCGCCCGGCCGCCGACCGGTACGTCGAGCAGTGCCTCGACGCCGGCAACCGCATCGTCCGACAGAAGGGTCGTTAGACACGTGACCGAGCCGTTGCTGGTCGACCGGACCGACGCCGTCGTCACCCTCACGCTGAACCGGCCGAACGCGATGAACGCCCTCGACGTGGCGCTCAAGGAGGCGCTTCGGGACACCCTCGCGGAGCTGGAGACCGACCGGTCCTGCCGGGCGGTCGTGCTGGCGGGCGCGGGTGCGTCGTTCAGCGCCGGTCAGGACCTGCGCGAGCACGTGTCGACGCTGGAGAACACCGCCAGCGACCCGCTGGGCACCGTCCGGGCGCACTACAACCCGATCGCGGCCCGGCTGGCCAATCTGCCCAAGCCGGTGGTGGCGGCGGTCCGTGGGATGGCTGCCGGGGCGGGGGCGTCGCTGGCCTTCCTCGCCGACATCCGGATCGGTGGCCCGACCACCAGCTTCCTGATGGCCTTCGCCAAGGTCGGCCTCGCCGCCGACACCGGCGCGTCCTGGACGCTGCCGCGGCTGGTCGGCCATGCCAAGGCGGTGGAGCTGTTGATGCTGGCCGAGCCGGTACGCGCCGAGGAGGCCTGCCGGTTGGGGCTGCTCAACCGGCTGGTGGACGACGACGAGCAGGTGCTGCCGACCGCGCAGGAGCTGGCCGCGCGCCTCGCCGCCGGTCCCACCGTCGCGTACGGGGCGATCAAGCGGCAGCTCTCCATCGCCGACGCCGGCACCCTCGCCGACGCGCTGGCCGCCGAGGCGCAGGCACAGTCGATCTGCGGCGCCACCGTCGATCACCGGGCGGCCACCCTCGCCTTCGTCGCGAAGCGGAAACCGGTCTTCGAGGGACACTGAACGCGACTCGCACCCCGCCCTTACCGTCCTCGAACACGGGCCGCCTAGCGTCGCCCACATGACCGACCGTGAAGCGGTGGCACACCTGCTGCGCCGGGCCACCTTCGGGCCGACCGCCGACGAGGTGGACGCGGCCGAACGGGCCGGGCCGGCAGCCACCCTGGACAGCCTCCTGAACCCGAACCGGGCGGACCGGGGCGCAACCGCCACCCCGCTCCCGGCGTTGCCCCCGGACCCGTACGCCGCGCTGACCAAGGAATCCACCCGTGAGCAGCGGCAGCACGCCAACGCCGAGCGCCGGGAGCAGCTCCAGCGGCTGACCCTCTGGTGGCTGGACCGGATGGTGGCGGCCGAGGACGGGCTGACCGAGAAGCTGCTCTTCTTCTGGCACGGGCACTGGGCGACCAGCGCGCAGAAGGTCAAGTCCGCCCGCCTGATGCTGGGCCAGTTGGAGACGCTGCGCCGCCACGGGCGCGGGCCACTGGGGCCGCTGGTCGCCGCGATGGTGCGCGACCCGGCCCTGATCCTCTGGCTGGACGGGCAGAAGAACACCCGCAAGGCGCCGAACGAGAACCTGGCCCGCGAGCTGATGGAGCTGTTCACCCTCGGCATCGGCAGCTACACCGAGGCCGACGTGAAGGCCGGCGCGCGGGCGCTGACCGGCTGGGTGGTGGACCGGCGCACCGGCATCGCGCGATTCGAGACCCGCCGGCACGACCCTGGGGAGAAGACCATCCTCGGGCACAGCGGCCGGTTCGACGGCGAGTCGTACGCCGGGCTGCTGGCCGCCCAGCCCGCGGCGGCGACGTTCGTGGCCGGCCGGCTCTGGTTCCGCTACGCCGGCACCGACGTCCCGGCGCCGGCCGGCCTGGCCGGTACGGACACCGTCGCCACCCTCCGCACGCTCTTCTCCTCACCAGTTTTCGCCCAGACCAGGGGCACCCTGGTCAAGCAGCCGGTGGAGTGGGTGGTCGGCGCGCTCCGGCAACTCGGCATCCGACCTTCGAAGCTGCCGGAGCAGCGACGCAAACAACTGCTGGCCGGCCTGAACGCGCTGGACCAGGTGCCGCTGCGCCCGCCCAGCGTGGGCGGCTGGCCGGCCGGGCCCGCCTGGCTGACCACCTCGTCGTTGCAGGCCCGGCTCCGGACGGCCGGGATGCTGGCCGCCGCCGCGACACCGGCGGTGCTGGCCCGGCTGACCGCAGCGCCCACCGCCGGCCGCCCGGACGCCCTGGCCCGGCTGCTGGTGGTCGACGGATGGGGTGCCCGCACCCGCGCCGCCCTGACCCCGCTGGCCGGCGAGCCCCGGACGCTGCTGGCCGCCGGCCTGGTCAGTCCCGAGTACACCGTCAGCTGAGCCGAGGAGTCGATCGATGGACACCGTGACCCGACGGAAGTTCCTGCTCACCAGCGGAGTGGTCGGCGCGGGCGCGCTGGCCGCCGGGGCCGGCGCGTACAGCCTGCGGGACCTCCTGGACACCGCCGGAGACCGCGATCCGCAGTCCCGCACCCTGGTGCTGGTCACCCTCTACGGCGGCAACGACGGCCTGAACACCGTCATCCCGTACGGCGACCCGGCCTACCGGACGGCTCGCCCCGAGCTGGCGTACCCGGACGGGGAGGTGCCCCGGTTGGACGACGACTTCGGTCTCAACCCCGCGCTGGCCGGCCTGCACCAGCGCTGGTCCGGCGGCGGACTGGCGATCGTGCGCGGGGTCGGCTATCCGAAGCCGGACCGCAGCCACTTCCGGTCGATGGACATCTGGCACACCGCGCAACCGGACCGGCCGGGCAACACCGGCTGGCTGGGTCGCTGGCTGGACGGGGCAGGCGGGGACCCTCGGCTGGCGGTCTCCTTCGAGCCGGCGCTGCCGCCGCTGCTGGCCGGGGCGCGGAGCGCGGGCGCCGCGGTACCGGTGGCCGACCGGAAGGCCGCCAGGGGGCTGTCAGCGGAGACGCTGACCGCGTTCGCCGCCCCCGAGGCCGGCGAGTCGGCGGCCCGGGGTCGGGCCGCCGCCTGCTTCGCCGACCTGCGGTCGGTGGACGAGATGATCCGCCACGTCCGCGACTCCACGGACACCGAAGCGGTGGACCCGGACGGCGAGCAGGCGACGGCGACGGCCACCGGCGGGGCACGGACACCCCTGGACGCGCAGCTGGACCTGGTCGCGCAGTGTGTCGAGGCCGAGGTGTCCACCCGGGTCTTCTCGGTGTCCCTCGGCGGGTTCGACACGCACGCCGACGAGAAGCAGTTGCAGGCCGTCCTGCTGGGTCAGGTGGACCGGGCGTTGACCGGCTTCGCCGACCGGATGAGTCGCACCGAGGCGGGGCGGAAGGTGGTCGTCGCGGTCTACTCGGAGTTCGGCCGCCGGGTCCGGGCCAACGCCTCGGACGGCACCGACCACGGCACCGCCTCGGACATGCTGCTCCTCGGTTCCGGGGTTCGCGGCGGCTGGCACGGCGCGCCGCCCAGCCTCACCGACCTCGACGACGGGGACCTGAAATACACCACCGACTTCCGGGACGTCTACGCCACGCTGCTGGAGCGGGTGCTGGACACCGACCCGGGCCCGGTGCTCGCCGACTGGCGAGGGCGGCTGGACGGCCTTTTCTAGTCGTCCTCTTCCGGGTCCTGGTTGGCCTCCGCGCCCAGCACGAACGCCTGCATGGCCAGCTCGTCCCCGGAGGGCGACACGAAGGCGGGCAGCTCACGCGGCCCCAGCTCCTGCACGTAGGACCAGAAGAGCCGGACCGCCTCGGCCGGCGTGCCGGCCTCGATCGGCAGGTCGAGGCTGACCAGCCAGGTGCGCCGCACGGGGGGCGGGCCGAGCCGGTCGGCCAGCGCCCGGAAGGCCACCGTATCCAGCGCGGTGAGAGGCCCGTCGAGCGCCAGCCGGTCGGCCGGCACCGGCTCGTCGAAGGCCCGTCGGGTGTACGCCACGACGAACGTCCCGGGCTCGACCGGGGATTGCGGATCGTCCGGGTCTTCCCGGTGCCGTCGGGCCGGTGCGGTGACCCGGCCGAGCGCCACCAGCCGGGGCGGCGTGTCGGCCACCACCGCCACCCGGTCACCGGGGCCCGGCAGGCTGACGTCCGTCAGCCCGGTCAGCTCCAGCGTGTCGTGGTGCACGAGCCGCTCGGCCTCGTACCGCTCGGCGGGCAGCAGCAGCGCCCAGGTGCCCGTCCCGTCGACGTGGCCGGCCTCACCGGCCCGGTGCGCGGTCTCGGTCGTCATGTCTGCCATCCCATCACGCCGCCGGTGGGAGCGTGACGTGGCAGCCGACGATGTGATCGTCGACCATGCCGGTGGCCTGCATGAGCGCGTACGCGGTGGTCGGCCCGACGAACCGGAAGCCGCGCTTCTTGAGCGCCTTGGCCATCGCCGTCGACTCCGGGGTGATCGCCGCGAGCTCGGCGAACGACGAGGGGCGGGCCGGCCGGGGCGCCGGGGCGAAGGACCAGAGCAGCGCGGAGATCCCATCGGGCAGCTCGAGCGCGGCGCGGGCGTTGGCGATCGCCGCCTCGATCTTGGCTCGGTTTCGGACGATGCCGGCGTCGGCGAGCAGCCGGGTCACGTCGGCGTCGCCGTAGCCGGCGACGGTCGGGATCCGGAACTCGTCGAAGGCCAGCCGGAACGCGGGGCGCTTGCGCAGGATGGTCAGCCAGGACAGGCCGGACTGGAACGCCTCCAGGGTCATCCGCTCGTAGAGCGCGTCGTCGCCGTGCAGCGGCCGCCCCCACTCGGTGTCGTGGTAGACCGCGTAGTCGGGGGTGCTTCCCCCCCAGGCGCAGCGTGGCAGCCCGTCGGCGCCGATCACCAGGTCAGTCACCTCGTACACGCTAGGCCATCGGGCCGACAGCCCATCGCCGCCGGCCGCCCCGGCTGCCCCGCGCCGGCTGACAGCCGCCGCGAGCATGGTCAGGGCAGCCGGCCCTGCTCGACCAGACGGGCGAACCTCTTCAGCGCCTGGGTGAGGCTGACCTTGGAGCCGGGCCAGAGCACCGGCCACGCCAGCCGACCGGCCGGGCCACCCGGAAGGTGGAACCACTCGTGCCAGACCACCTGGGTGCGGGCCCGGTCCATCTGGGTGCAGCGCAGCACACCGGGGCCGCGCAGCAGCCGGCCGCAGTGCACCACCCCGATCTCGTACGGCTCGTCGACCCGGACCACCCGCATCTCGTCGCGCAGCACCACCGGGCCGAGAGCGGTCACGGCCTCGATCAGGCTGCCCTCACGGCCATCGCCCTCGACCACCCGCAGTCGGGTGAACGGGATCCAGTCGGACTGACGTTCCCAGGCGAGCAGCGCGGTGAAGACCCGCTCCGCCGGGGCGTTGACGATCACCGTGGCGGTCACTTCGCCGGCACCGGGTTGGGCAGCCTCGCGGAGATCGTCGGCGCCCGCCGGGTCGGTCACGCCGACTCCGACCGAACCACCGCGCCGTGCTGTCCGGTGCCGTCGGCCGACTCACCGTCGGCCGGCTCACCGTCACCCTGAGCGGCGGCCGGTGCCACGCCGTCGGAGTCCGCCGGAGAGGAGCTGGCACCGGGCAGGGGGCCGGCGACGGCCGAGCCGACCGGGGCAGCGCCGGATCCGGCGTCGTCGACCGGCCGCTCGACCTGCTGAGCCGCCGCGCCCTCGTTCGTCGCGGCGCCGGCGGACTGCTCACGGGCCCGGCGCAGCGCGTCCGCGTCGGCGGTGCGTCCCGCACGCAACGCGGTCACCTCCGCCTCCAGCACGCCGATCAGCTCCGACTTGTAGCCGATGTCGTAGGCGGCGCGGCGCATCGCCTGATCGACCTGGGCCATCCGGTACCCGCGCAGCCCGGTGTCGAAACGGACCGCGCCCACATCGGATTCGTGCAACGGCCGGGTGCCCGGCAACGCCACGGCCTGGGAATCCGGCTCGGCGGGCGCCAGGCCCGGATCACGACCGGTGACCAGCACCGTCACGCCGAACACCACCGCCGCGACGGTCAACGCCACGACCAGGAGGAGCAGAAGCTGACCCATGCACTGATCGTGGCATGGCGACCGGCCGTGAGCGAGCCCACCACCCACCCCGATCACGATCAACGCCGACGCCGCGCGGCGTTCCGGTCCGCCGACCGGCTAGCGTCGGGACCGGCCGACGCGGTGGCGACGGTGCGGAGTCTCAGGAGGCGGGCATGACCGGGGCGCTTCGGCTGGGTGGGCGGACGTTCGCCCCCGGCGAGCTGGTGGTGATGGCGATCGTCAACCGTACGCCGGACTCGTTCTTCGACCGGGGCGCCACCTTCGCCGCCGACAGCGCCCTGCGCGCGGTCGAGCGGGCCGTGGACGAGGGCGCGGCGATCATCGACATCGGCGGGGTGAAGGCTGGGCCCGGCGCCGAGGTGGACGTCACCGAGGAGATCCGGCGCACGGTGGACACCATCGCGGCCGTCCGGGCCGCGTTCCCGGAGGTGGTCGTCTCCATCGACACCTGGCGCGCTGAGGTGGCGGTGGAGGCCGTGGCGGCCGGCGCCGACCTGCTCAACGACACCTGGTCGGGCGCCGACCCGGCGCTCGCCCGGGTGGCCGCGCAGACCGGCGCCGGCCTGGTCTGCTCGCACGCCGGCGGGCTGGTCCCGCGGACGCGGCCGCACCGGGCCGCTTTCGACGACGTGGTCGCCGACGTGGTCGCGACGGTGACCGGGCTCGCCGAGCGCGCGGTGGCGGCGGGGGTACGCCCCGACGGAATCCTGATCGACCCGGCGCACGACTTCGGCAAGAACACCCGGCACTCCCTGGAGATCACCCGCCGGCTGGACGAGTTGACCGGGACCGGCTGGCCACTGCTGGTGGCGCTCTCCAACAAGGACTTCATCGGCGAGACGCTGGACCTGCCGGTGGCCGAACGGCTGGAGGGGACGCTCGCCGCGACGGCGATCTCCGCCTGGCTCGGTGCCCGGGTGTTCCGGGCCCACCAGGTCGCGCCCACCCGCCGGGTGCTGGACATGGTGGCCGCGATCCGCGGCGACCGGCCGCCCGCGGTGACCCGCCGGGGCCTGGCCTGACCGCTCGTCCCGGCAACCGGCCGCGAACGGTCGGGCGGACCGGCACGATCGCCGGAGGCCCGGGCGGTCAGGTCCAGCGCAGGATGTTCCTACGCCAGGCATAGAGGATGCCCAGTGCGAGCACCGCCACGAACACCGCCATCTCCACCACTGTGACCAGGCCGAAGCCCGGCCGGTCGAAGACCACCGCCCAGGGGAAGAGGAACACCGCCTCGACCGCGAAGAGGACGTAGAGGTAGGCGTAGACGTAGTAGCGGATCTGCATCTGCGCCCAGTCCGCGCCGACCGGGTCGAGCCCGCACTCGTAGCTGGTCCGCTTGCCGTGCGGATCGGCCGGACGGGCGGGACGTAACACCCGGTTGGCCGAGAACGCCGTAACGAAGAACAGGACGCTGGCGAGCAGCAAGAGCCCGAGCGTCGCGTACGAGCCCAGGTATCCGGTCACGTCCGGGAGCCTACCGTCCGCCCGGATCGGCCGTCCCGAACACGTTACGGATTTGTTTCCGAATGGGACTAGTGCTCCAAGGCAACCGTTACCGAATACTGGACCCCCACCCATGTCACCGGAGGACAGATGGCCAGCGTGCAGGTTCCGCCCGACCCCCGGGCGGCCCGGCGGCGTCCCAGGCCCCTGCTGGCGACCTCGCTCGCGCTCGGCCTGCTCACGGCGCTCGCCGTGGCACCGGCCTGGGCCAGCGCCGGGGTGCCGGACGCCAGTCCGGTCGCGGGGGTGACCGACCCGGCGACCGAGCCCGAGCCGGGCCCGGAAACCACCCCGGCGGAGGAGCCCACCCCGACCGGGGATCCGGATGGCGATCCCGTGCCGACCGACCCCGCCCCGGAGACCACCGCACCACCGCCGGAGACGACGCCACCGGCCCCGCAGACCACCGCGCCCGACGTACCACCGGCGCCGACCACCACCGCGCCCGCGCCGGGCAGCAGCACCGCCCGGCCGCCCACGCCCGGGTCACCGGCGCCCCCGACGCCGTCCGCGCCCCCGGTCCGTCCGCCGGCACCGGGCCCGGAGCCGCCGGCGCCGAACCCGCTCGGCGTACGGGTCACCACCGAGGACGTCACCCTCACGGGCGCGTACTGGAATGCGGCCAGCACCGCCACCACGCTGCGGGTCACGGTGACCAACACCGGCACCACCGCCCAGCGGATCCGGCTCTCGTACACCCTGCCCGCCGGGCTCACCGACGCCGGAACGAAGGGCTGCGCCACCACCGGTGGCGGCGCGTACCGCTGCGGGGCCTGGACGGCCGAGGCGGGCGCACGGTTCAGCAGCCTGCTCCGGCTGCGGGTCGCCGGCACCGCGTGGAAGCGGATGCCACTCAGCGGCTCCGTGCAGGTCACCGCGAACGCACCGGGAGTGGCCGGTGAGGCCGCCGACGACCAGGGCTTCGCGGTGCTCGTCCCGCCGGGTCCACCGGTGTCCGGGATCTCGCTGGCCGCCGACGACGTGAGCTTCGACATCAGCGGCGCGGCGAGCACCCTCGCGGTCCGGCTGGGCAACACCGGCACGGTGGATGCGACCGGCCGGGTCGAGGTGATCCTTCCGGCCGGGGTGAGCGTGCCGGCCCCACCGGCCGGATGCGTGGCGGTCGACCCGACCCGCACCCGGTGCGACATCGGTCCGGTGCCGGCGGGCAGAACCGCCGAGCTGCGGCTGCCGGTGGAGGCGACCGCGCAGGCCCAGCGGGAGGCGCCGCTGTCCGGCGCGGTGATCGGGCAACTCGACCCGCGCAGCGGCCCGACCCGGCAGGTACAGATGAGCTTCCGGATCACCGCGGCGGCCGCGCTGGCCACCCCGGTGGTCTCCCCGCCCGCGCCCACGGGCTCGCAGGGCGTGCTCCCCGCCGGGGGCTCCGCCGACGATGGCGGGATGACCTCGGTGCAGCGCACCGCGGTCATCCTGATCGTGGTCTCCGCGTTGCTGGTGGTGCTGGCCCTCACGTTGGCCACCACCTCGCTGCGTCGCCGGCTCACCGACCCGACCACGGTCCCCACCGACTGACCAGCCGCACCACGCGCCCCGCCACCCCGAGGGTCGCCGGCGGGACGTCGACGGTGATCTGGATTACGGCGGGCTGGTCGAAACGCCGCAATACGCCGCAATACCCAACCGGATCCGGTCCCAGTCGGCGGACCTCCGGGGGAGGTCGGGGGTCTGTTCGACGTAGGCTCTCAGGTGAGGAACGACAGCGGACCGGACCAGCCTGGAGCGGTGCGGTGCAGCGGTGCGTCAAGGAGGTCCCGTGACCGGGCAAGGCGAGGTCACCATCATGTTCAGCCGCCCGCGCGACCGCGCGCAGCGAAGCGAGGTGCAGGCGTGACCAAGCAGATCCGTCAACTCGACCGGGTGGTCATCCGGTTCGCCGGTGACTCCGGCGACGGCATGCAGCTGACCGGCGACCGGTTCACCTCGGAGACGGCGCAGCTCGGCAACGACATCTCCACACTGCCCAACTTCCCCGCCGAGATCCGGGCGCCTGCCGGCACCCTGCCCGGCGTGTCGAGCTTCCAGGTGCACTTCGCCGACTACGACATCCTCACCCCGGGCGACGCGCCCAACGTGCTGGTGGCGATGAACCCGGCGGCGCTCAAGGCCAACCTGGCCGACCTGCCGCGCGGCGCGGACATCATCGTCAACACCGACGAGTTCACCAAGCGCAACCTGGCCAAGGTCGGCTACCAGGTCAGCCCACTGGACGACGACTCGCTGGCCGGTTACGTCCTGCACCCGGTGGCGCTGACCTCGATGACCGTCGGCGCGCTCGCCGCGCACGACGTGTCCAAGAAGGACGCCGAGCGGTCGAAGAACATGTTCGCCCTCGGCCTGCTCTCCTGGATGTACTCCCGGCCGTACGAGTCGACGCTGCGCTTCCTGGAGCGCAAGTTCGCCGCCCGTCCCGAGTTGGTCGCGGCGAACGTGGCCGCCTTCAGGGCCGGCTGGAACTTCGGCGAGACCACCGAGGACTTCGCGGTCCGCTACGAGGTCAAGCCGGCGAAGATGAAGCCGGGCACCTACCGCAACATCACCGGCAACGCGGCGCTCTCGCTGGGTCTGGTCGCCGCCGGGGTCCGCTCCGGGCTGCCGGTCTTCCTCGGCGCGTACCCGATCACGCCGGCGTCGGACATCCTCCACGAGCTGAGCAAGCACAAGCGCTTCGGTGTGATCACCATGCAGGCTGAGGACGAGATCGCCGCGGTCGGCGCGGCGCTGGGCGCGTCGTACGGCGGGTCACTCGGGGTGACCACCACCAGCGGCCCCGGCGTGGCGCTCAAGAGCGAGACGATCTCTCTCGCGGTGGCGCTGGAGCTGCCACTCGTGATCGTGGACGTGCAGCGCGCCGGCCCGTCGACGGGCATGCCGACCAAGACCGAGCAGGCCGACCTCAACATGGCGCTCTACGGCCGGCACGGCGAGGCACCCGTCGCGGTGATCGCGCCAAGGTCGCCGTCGGACTGCTTCTTCGCCGCGCTGGAGGCGGCCCGGATCGCGCTGACCTACCGCACCCCGGTGATCCTGCTGTCCGACAACTACGTCGCCAACGGCTCGGAGCCGTGGCTGCTGCCCGACGTGGAGTCGCTGCCCGACCTGCGGGTGGAGTTCACCACCGAGCCCAACGGCGAGGACGGCACCACCTTCCTGCCCTACCTGCGCGACCCCGAGACCCTGGCCCGGCCGTGGGCGATCCCGGGCACCGCGGGCCTGGAGCACCGGATCGGCGGCCTGGAGAAGGCCGACAAGACCGGTGACATCTCCTACGACCCGGCCAACCATGACTTCATGGTCCGCACCCGCGCGGCCCGGATCGAGACGATCCCCGTGCCGGACATCGAGGTGGAGGACCCGGACGGCGACGCCCGCGTGCTGGTACTCGGCTGGGGGTCGACGTACGGGCCGATCGGGGCGGCGTGCCGCGGGCTGCGCCAGCGCGGCCTGTCCATCGCCCAGGCGCACCTGCGGCACCTGGCCCCGATGCCGGCCAACCTGGCTGAGGTCCTGCGCTCGTACGACCGGGTGGTCATCCCGGAGATGAACCTGGGCCAGCTCGCCCACGTCATCCGGGCCCGCTACCTGGTCGACGCGATCAGCTACAACCAGGTCCGCGGCCTGCCGTTCACGGCCACCGAGCTGGAGACGACGCTGGAAGAGGTGCTGAAGAATGTCTGAGCCCGTCGCCCTCAAGCTCACCGCCAAGGACTTCAAGTCCGACCAGGAGGTGCGCTGGTGCCCCGGCTGCGGCGACTACGCGATCCTGGCGGCCATCCAGCAGTTCATGCCGGAGCTGAACATCCCCCGGGAACGGACCGTCTTCGTCTCCGGGATCGGCTGCTCGTCACGCTTCCCGTACTACATGAACACGTACGGGATGCACTCGATCCACGGCCGCGCTCCGGCGATCGCGACCGGCCTCTCGGTGTCCCGGCCCGACCTGTCGGTCTGGGTCGTCACCGGTGACGGTGACGCGCTCTCCATCGGCGGCAACCACCTGATCCACGCGCTGCGACGCAACGTCAACCTCAAGATCCTGCTGTTCAACAACCGGATCTACGGGCTGACCAAGGGGCAGTACTCGCCCACCTCCGAGGTCGGAAAGGTCACCAAGTCGACCCCGGCCGGTTCGGCGGACGCCCCGTTCAACCCGCTCTCCCTCGCGCTCGGCGCGGAGGCCAGCTTCGTCGGCCGGACCATCGACTCCGACCGCAAGCACCTGCAGTCGGTGTTGCGGGCCGCCGCCGAGCATCAGGGCTCCGCATTCGTGGAGATCTACCAGAACTGCAACATCTTCAACGACGGGGCTTTCGACCAGCTCAAGGACCCGACCACCCGGGACGACTACCTGATCCGCCTGGAGCACGGGCAGCCGATCACCTTCGGTGCCGAGGGGCAGTTCTGCGTGGTGCACCCGCCGGGCGGGTTCGGCCTGGAGGTCCGGGAGACCAGCTCGGTCCGCCCGGAGGAGGTCGTCGTGCACGACACGACGGTCGCCGACCCGGCGTACGCGTTCGCGCTGTCCCGGCTGCCCGGCCTGGACCTGCGGAACACCCCGATCGGAGTGTTCCGCTCGGTGGACCGCCCGTCCTACGACAGCGTGGTGCAGAGCCAGCTCGCCGCCGCCAAGGCGAAGGTCACCGAGACCCCTGAGCAGCAACTGGCGGGCCTGCTGGCCAGCGGCGACACCTGGACGATCATCTGACCCTCGCGGCCGCAGGCGCACCGCGCGCCGAACCGGCCATCGGAGCGATGGAGAAACGGCGAGAAGGGGCCCGCAACCAATGGTTGCGGGCCCCTTCCGTTTGCGGTGACAGCCCTCGATCAGAAGATCGGGTTGAACCCGCCCCAGCCGCTGGAGATCACCTTGCCGCTCGCGTCGAGCCACTGACCGTAGCCGTTGGTGGTGTAGAGCCGCATCTGGTTGCTGCTGTTGACGCCCAACAGATCCATCATGTTGTCGCCGCTCCAGTCACCCGGAACCATGATGGTCTTGTAGTTGGCCCAGCCGCTGCCGATCTGGGTACCGGACGGGTTGGTCCAGCCGCCCGTGCCGTTGGACTGGTACATCTTCAGCACGCCCGTGGAGGTGCGGCCGATCAGCACCTCCAGCCCGTCACCCTTCCAGGCGCCCGGGGTGAGGAACAGGTTGAACCCGTTCCAGCCGGTGCCGATCCGGGTGCCCGACGGGTTCTCCCAGCCGCCCGCACCGTTGCTGGTGTAGCGGAGCAGGTCGCCGTTGGACTTGCGGACCATCAGGCTCGGACGGTTGTTACCCAGCCAGTTGTTCGTCACCATGAGAGCGGTGAAACCCGCCCATCCGCTGCCGATCTTCTTGGCTCCGCCGACGAAGTTGCCGGCGCCGTCGGTGTTGTAGATGAACAGCTCACCGTTCGGCTTCATGGCCATGATGGACGGCTTCTTGTCGCCATTCCAGTTGTAGACCCGGAAGACCCGGCTGAAGCCGGACCACCCCGAGTTGATCTGCCGCTTGTAGTAGAAGCCGCCAAAACCGTCGTTGGCGAAGCCGCTGCCGTAGTACAGCTGCAGGTTGCCCGCGCTGTCCCGACCGATCAGGTCGGTGTGCCCGTCGCCGGACCAGTCGGCGTTGATCAGCTTCGGCCGGGTCAGGTCCGCCTTGATGGCACTGTTGTAGAAGCTCAGCCGCTCGTAGTAGCCCGGGGACGACCCGCAGGGCTCGAAGCCCCAGTCGGTGATACCGACCTGGACCCCGTTGACGAGCAGCGGACCGCCCGAGTCACCCCCGCAGGTGTCGCTGCTCGGCGTGGTGTCGGTGCCCGAGCCAGCGCAGATCATCCGGTCGGCGATGTAGAGCCCCGTGTCGTCGCAGACCTCGTCGGACTGAATCGGGACGGTCGCCTTGCGCAGCCGGCTGTCCGGGGCCGCGTCGTTGGACGAGGTGACGCCGTAGCCCGCGATCTGGGCCGGGGTGCCGGCCACGTACGGGCTCTGGTCGCCCTGGGCGCTCAGCGACACCGGGGTGTACGCGCTGGGCAGGTTCTGCTTGAGCGTGAGGACCGAGACGTCGTCCACGATCGGAGCGAAGGGGTTTTCGTACTGGGCGGCGATGTTCCAGCCCGGGTGGGTCCAGGTCGAGCCGACCTCGGCGACGAACCCGCTGCCATCGATGATCTGACCGGTGCTGTCGAACAGCCGGTCCTTGCCGGCGATGACCCGAGTGGTGCCGGGCCCGTCGGCGGTGCAGTGCGCGGCCGTCAGCACCTTGTTGGGGGCGATGATCGTGCCGGTGCACCAGTACCAGAAGTAGTCCGAACCTTCCTGGAAGCTGGTGACGATGCCCACGATGTACGGGAACTCGGAGGCGCTCGCCAGGCTCCCCTGGAAGACCTTGGGAGACGCAACCGTGCCGGACTCGAACGCCCGGCCCTTGGCGCCCGGCTCGGGAAGCGTGAGCTTCCCCTTGTGCAGGTTCGGCAGCTTCTTGAACCGGTCCGGTTGCGAACTTCTCGCCGCGTCGTACACGCCGCCCCCGGCGGGGGCGGCCTGAGCACTGGTCGCAGGCGCGACGGCCGCCACGCCCATGAGAGCGAGGCTCGCCACGACACCGGCGTACCACCGCCGTCGGGCTCCTGCGGATGTTGCCACTTCAGCCACTGATTGCTTCCCGTCGTTCGATTAACGAGGCACTCGGAACGGCCCGGATGAGATGCGTCCGATCGGACGGGAAGACCACGACCGACGCCGGGAGCCCATGGCCCCTTGCGAAAAGTGTGTTGCCCCCGTCGTGCCTGCGCCAACGACACCGCGCCGAACACTCGCTACGGCGACCTCATTGGCAGTTCCAAGCCGCCACACACTAGCAAGCATCACGGCGTGAAAAAAGCGCCAAATAGAGGACCTTCACTCAGCCTTGGGGGCGAACCGCGCGGCTCGAAGGGTGACCGGCTGGAGCACGCGCGAGAAGAACGGTGAAAGCCCTCGGGTCAATCGAAATGGGGAACAGCGGGGCGGTGGCTGGCCTTTCGGTGCAGAACGGCCAGCCACCGTCCGAACGGGAGGCTCCGGTCAGCGCTGCGCGGACGCCGGCAGCCAGAGGTTGTCGATCTCCTTCTCGGTTGCCGCGAGGCTCGCCTCGTGCAGCGGAATCAACTCGGCCATCGCCGGGACCGACGGGGCGAGTGTCAGCTCGGTGCTGATGAAGCGCGGCTCCATGCCGGTCAGCGAGAGACCGTGCGGGAGCCACGGCTCGGCGTGGTCCCAGCCGTTGCGAGGCGTGCCCTCGCCGTAGCCACCACCCCGGGTGGCCAGCACGACGAACTCGCGCCCGCCGAGCAGGCCCTCCTGAGACGCCGGGTCGTACGCCAGGCCCGGCACGATCAGGTGGTCGACCCAGGCCTTGACGCTGCTGGGCGCGCCGTAGTTGTAGAGCGGCAGGCCGAGCAGCACCACGTCGGCCTGCTTCACCTCGTGGACCAGCTGCTCGCTGAGCTCCCAGGATTCGCGCTGCGCCGGGGTGTGCTGGTCGGTGGGCGTCATCCGGGCCAGACCGCCCGCCGCGTCGAGGTGCGGCAGTGGCTCGGTGCCCAGGTCCCGGTACGTCACCGTGCCCTCGGGGTGGGCCGCCTGCCAGACGGCGACAGCGCGGGCGGTGAGCCGTCGGCTGACGGACCACTCGCCACGGATGCTCGAGTCGATATGTAGCAGGTTCATTATTCCCCCTCCAGGGATCGTATGTGAAGCACCAACTATTTATAGCAGGTTGATGTTCCACCAGCTCGGTAGACTGGGTCACATGTCCGCCGCGCCGCTCGACTCCTCGGAGCACCGCTCAGGCCCGCTGCTGGACCATCTGGCCAGGCGCATGCGGCTGCGGTCCGAGTCGGTGCTGTCGCCACTGGGCCTGCGGCCGCGGCATCTGGTCGCGCTCACCGTGCTGCGGGACGGCGGCGGGACCAGCCAACAGGCGCTCGCCAGCACCCTGGCCATGGACGGCACCAACATCGTCGGGCTGCTCAACGACCTCGAGTCGATGCAGCTGATCGAGCGGCGCCGCTCGCCCGAGGATCGCCGCCGACACGTCGTCGAACTCACCGATGACGGGGCAAAACGGCTCAACGAGGCGGAGTGCGCCCTCGCCAGCGCCGAGAACGAGGTGTTGGGGGCACTGGAGCCCGACGAGCGGGAGAAGCTCTACCTACTGCTCCGGCGGGCCGCCACCGGGACGACGATCACCTGCGAAGCGGTGATCCTCGAGGACACGTCTCCCGTCGACAGCCGCTGATACC
The DNA here is from genome assembly GCF_018070045.1 of Micromonospora sp. U21. Lineage (GTDB taxonomy): Bacteria > Actinomycetota > Actinomycetes > Mycobacteriales > Micromonosporaceae > Micromonospora. The sequence continues at coordinate 3,899 of NZ_JAGPYK010000018.1, read as the reverse complement.
ACGGCAGCGGCGTGCGGCTCAGACCGCCGTGGTCGACTGGGGGCGATCGTCGCGGACGTGCACCAGCATGTCGCCGGTCTCGATCACCGCGCCGGCCCGGTCGGCCAGGGTGACCACCTTGCCCCGCCGGACCAGGGCGATCACCAGCGATTCCAGCTCACGCGGCGAACGACCCACCTCGTCGCGCTCGGCCGAACGCATCGCCAGCGCCATGCCCTGACCCGGGGTGAGCAGGTCCTCCACCACGTCGATGAGCGGCGGCGCCGAGGTGGAGAGACCGAGCAACCGACCGGCGGTGGCCGAGGAGACGATCACGTGGTGCGCACCGCTCTGCTTGAGCAGCGGAGCGTTCTCCGCCTCCCGGGCAGCTGCGATGATGCGGACCTGACCGGCGGTGAGCTGCCGCACGGTCAGCGCCACCAGCACCGAGGCGTCATCACTGTCGGTCGCGATGATCACGGCCTTCGCGTTCCGGACGTGCGCCTCGTTGAGCACCGACGACCGGGTCGCCGAGCCCTCGATGGCGACCAGCCCGGCCGAGGTGGCCTGCCGCAGGGCGGCGCCGCTGCGCTCCACCACCACGATCCTCGACCGGTCCAGACCGTTCTCCATCAGGGCGGAGACCGCGCTGCGGCCCTTGGTGCCGTAGCCGCAGATGATGACGTGGTCCTTCACGGTTCTCCTCCACCGCGACAGGCGACGGCCGGTCCGGTACTGCTCGGTCAGGACTTCCAGGGTGGTGCCGACCAGGATGATCAGGAAGAGCACCCGGGCGGGCGTGACGAAGAGGACGTTGACCAGCCGGGCCGACTGCGCGGCCGGGGTGATGTCGCCGTAGCCGGTGGTGGAGAGCGAGACCACCGCGTAGTAGAAGCAGTCGAGCAGCGTCAGGCCGTCCTCGTTGACGTCGCGGTAGCCGTCCCGGTCCAGGTAGACCGCGCTGACCACGGCCAGGACCAGGCCCAGGGCGGCGGCCAGCCGTAGGCTCAACGCGCTCAGCGGACCTCGGCGCTGAGCAGGGAAATGGATCACCGTCGAACCTGCTCCGCCACCGTCGCCTGCACGCCCACAACATAGCCGGTACGGCTCGGTTCCCAGTCCGGGGTGCCGATCGGGCAACCGATCGCGGCACCGGGCCCGACTACCAGGCGACAGCGACGAACCGGCCGAGGCCGAACACCACGGTCGACGGGCATCCGGCGCGGTTCGGTGGGCAGGATGGCGAGGAGTCGCTGACCGTCTACGACGTCAACGGGGCGACCGTGACGATCGACGACGACGCACTGCTGCCCGCCGGCGGCACCCGGGCCCTGTTCCGCGCGGTCACGCTGGTGCCCGAGCCGGCCACCTGGCACACCCACCTGGGCCGATGAGGTGCCGGGTCCGCGTCGACGCGTCGGCGCGGACCCGTACGGGTCGGCCGCGAGAGCCGGGAACGGGCATGATGGGGCTGACCATCCGACGACCGCGAAAGCGAGGCCCGCATGTCGTTGCTGCGACGAGTGATCGGCGGTGTGCTGCGCCGCCACCGTCAGCGCCAGGGCCGCACGCTGCGCGATCTGGCCCAGTCGGCCGGCGTCTCCGTGCCCTACCTCTCGGAGGTGGAGCGGGGGCGCAAGGAGGCCTCGTCCGAGGTACTCGCGGCGATCTGCCGGGCGCTCGGCATCAGCCTCTCCGACCTGCTCGGGGAGGCCCGCGACGACATGCGCCGGGTCGAGCCGCGCATCCCAGCCGCGCCGCGAGCGGTGTTGAGCCGGCTCGAGCGGGTCGAGGTGGCCCGACACGACGCCGGAAACCACGCCCTGCGGGTGGGCCCGCGCACCTCCGGGCCGATCCTGCACCGGGGGCCGGGGGCGACCGGCCCGACCCTGCACGTCGGAGCGATGGCCTCCACCGGTGGCCTGCGCCCCGGTCCGCGTACCGCCGCCCCGCGGGGCTGCGCGCGGGCCCGGGCGGGTGCGCGGCGCTTGACCGCCGCGTAGGCCGCGCGGTTCTGCCGTCGGCAGATCTGCCACCGGCAGAATCCCTGGGCCAGCCACCGCCGCCGCCGCACGCTGGAGGGGCCGGTCCACCGGGCGGCCCCGCCGCCCGCCGGCACGGTGGAAGGCGGGCGCGATGATCGGGTACGGCGTGCGGATGTTGGACGGCGGGCAGCCGTCCTTCGGTGACCAGGTGTTCGAGCGGCTGCTGCGGGAGCGGATCGTCTTCCTCGGCACCGAGGTGACCGAGGAATCGGCCAACCAGATCTGCGCGCAGATCCTGCTGCTCGCCGCCGAGGACCCTGATCGGGACATCTACCTCTACATCAACTCGCCGGGCGGCTCGGTGAGCGCCGGGATGGCGGTCTACGACACGATGCGCTACGTCCGCAACGACGTGGCCACGCTGGCGCTGGGGTTCGCCGGCTCGATGGGGCAGTTCCTGCTCTGCGCCGGCGCGGCCGGCAAGCGGTACGCGCTGCCGCACTCGCGGATCATGATGCATCAGCCATCCGGCGGGATGGGCGGCACCGCCTCGGACATCAGGATCCAGGCGGAGAACATGCTGCACGTGAAGCACACCATGCAGGAGCTGATCGCGCAGCACAGTGGACGAACGCTCGCCGAGATCCAGCGGGACTGGGACCGCGACCGCTGGTTCACCGCCGAACAGGCCCTGGAGTACGGCCTGGTCGACCACGTGCTCACCCGGGCCGAGCAGCTACCGGCGGTCTGACCCGCGGCGGGTCGGGGCAGGTCGACGTTCCTGTTCAGCGCGTTGAACCTGTGCCGATGCCGGACGCGACCCCCTCGATCCGCGTCCGACCAGGCACGGGGCGGGCTTGCGTGAAGCTGGCCCTGAACTTCGGAGCCTATTCCCACCGGTGGGAATAGGCGCGGCAGACGAGGGGCAGCGCATTTTCCCCGATTCTCGTTACAGAGATGTTTGCAAATCTCAAGTGCCCGTCACCGGCACCTCGGCATCGCGGTGGGGGTGGTGCTCACGAAATCGGCTGGCGGTCGCCCGTTAGGGTCACGTCTATGCGTCGACTGATCCCAACCCTTTCGATCGCCCTCGTCGCCGCCCTCGTGGCCGGCTGTGGCACCAACTCCGGCGGCGACTCCGCCGCACCCCCATCCGCCCCCGCGACGTCCAAGGCCGACCCGGTCACCACCATCCGGCAGGCCATGGATCGCAGTCTCGCCGGCACCGTCACCATGGACGCTTCGATCAAGGCCGGCACCCAATCCATCACGCTCAGCGGAAAGATGGATCCGGCCTCCCGGGCGGTCCAGGTCACCGGTAATGCCCCGGAGCCGATGGAGGCCCGGCTGATCGGCGACGCCGCCTACATCAAGTCGGACTCGCTCGAGGGCGAGAAGCCGTGGATGAAGATCGACCTCACCAAGCTCAGGCCAACCAGCTCGCTGCGCCAGTCCTTCGACATCAAGTCGCAGACCGGCCTCATCGGCGGCGTCGTGTCCGCACAGGAGGTGGACGGTGGCCGTTACACCGGCACCGCCGACCTGAACAAGGCTGCCGAGGCCGCCAGCACCGATGGCGGCATGCGCGAGGGCCTGGAGTCGTCAGCGAAGCTGGCGAAGGACCCGAAGGCGATTCCGTTCGAAGCGACTGTCGACGCCGACGGCCGTCTCACCGCGCTGTCCTACACGATCGCCACGAAGACCGTGGGCGACCTGGTCACCGACATGCGCATGAGCGGCTTCGGCGAGAAGGTCTCGGTGACCGCGCCGCCCGCCAACGAGACCGAGAACGCCTCCGCGGAGATGTACAAGTTCCTCTGACCGGCCAGCACGCCCCCGGCACAGGTCGAGGGGCATCCCGGGCCGCGTCCACCGGCCGTCGGCGTCGACGACCGCCAGCCCGGGCGCCACTGGCAGTGACGCGAAGCACCCCCC
>NZ_JAGPYK010000017.1 GCF_018070045.1 Micromonospora sp. U21 | reverse complement strand
CACCCCCACGCCACGCCCCACCCCGACGGCCACGCCGACCACTCCGCCCGCGCCGGGCGGCACCTGGGCGGCCGGCCGGGCGTACCAGGTCGGCGACCAGGTCACCTACGGCGGGTCGACGTACCGCTGCCGGCAGGCACACACCGCGATCCCCGGGTGGGAGCCGCCGAACGTGCCGGCGCTCTGGAGTCAGGTCTGACCGCACGGGTGCGGCCCCTGGTCGCACCCGTGTCGCCGTCTTCGCGTGATCGGAGCACCCGGCATGCCCCGTCGAACCCTGCTGGCGCCCCTGCTCGCCGTGCTGCTGCTCGCCGCCTGCGCCGGACCGCCCGCGTCGACCCCGTCGGCCGTGCCCGAACCCGCTCCCGCGTCCCCGGTCGGGTCGGCGGCGGCGGGGGACGCGCTGAGCGGCATCGACGTGGTCTTCCTGAGCACGATGGTGGGGCACAGCGAACGCACCCTGGAGATCGTCCGGCTTGCCCGGGACCGGGCGCGCGACGGCTCGCTGCGCACCCTGGCCGCCGCCATCGAGGCGACCGAGGCGGATGAGCTGGCCGCCATGCGCGGCTGGTTGCCCACGGCAGGGCCGGGTGCCAGCGCGGGCGGGCACCACCACGCCGGGCACGGGGACGACGCCGCGCTCGACCGGCTACGGGCCGCGTCGGACGCCGACGTCGACGAGGTGCTGCGCGAGGTGCTCGCCGACCACCAGCGGGCGGCGGCGGACCTGGCCCGGGCCCAGGTCGACGTCGGCCGCAGCGAGCAGGTCCGTGACCTGGCCCTGCGGATCGAGCGGTCCCGGACCGCCGAGGTCGAGCTGCTGACCGGGCCGCCGACCGCGCGGCGGTGAGCGGGGTACGCCGTCCGCCACGCGGTGGCCGCTCAGCTCAGCGAGGTTCCAGCCGGATGGAGACCGAGTTGACGCAGTGCCGGGTGTCCTTCGGGGTGAAGCCCTCGCCGTGGAAGACGTGCCCGAGGTGGCTGTCGCACCGGGCGCAGCGGATCTCCGTACGGGGCATGCCCAGGCTGCGGTCCTCGATCTCCTTGACCCGGCCCGGGATGGCGTCGTCGAAGCTCGGCCACCCGCAGTGCGAGTCGAACTTCGTGTCGCTGGAGAAGAGCTCCAGCCCGCAGGCGCGACAGTGGTAGACACCGGACGTCTTGGTGTCCACGTACTCGCCGGTCCACGGGCGTTCGGTGCCGGCCTCCCGGAGTACGTGGAACTCCTCGGGGGTCAGCCGGACCCGCCACTCGTCGTCGGTGCGGGGCAGTTCGTTGTCGTCAAGACTCACGCCCCAACGGTACGTCGAACGTCGGGGGCGTGGCATAAGGTCGCGGGATGGGTGGCACCAAGGCAGCGGTCGCCGAAGTCGAGGTGGCCGGGCACACCGTACGGTTGAGCAGTCCCGATCGGGTGATCTTCCCGCAGCGGGGCTTCACCAAGGCGGACGTCTTCCACTACTACCTCGCGGTCGGCGACGGGATCATGCGCGCCCTGCGGGACCGGCCCACCACGCTGCAACGCTTCCCCGAGGGCGTCGAAGGCGAGATGTTCTTCCAGAAGCGGGTGCCGACCCGGGGCGTCCCGCCCTGGGTGACGACCGCGGAGATCACCTTCCCGAGCGGCCGGAGCGCGGCGGAGCTCTGCCCGGCCGACCTCGCCCACGTGGCCTGGGCGGCACAGATGGGCACGATCGTGTTCCACCCGTGGCCGGTGCGCGCCGCCGACGTGGACCGCCCCGACGAGCTGCGCATCGACCTGGATCCTCAGCCCGGCACCGACTTCGCCGACGCGGCGCGGGCCGCCGGGGAGGTTCGCGCGGTGCTCGACGAGCTGGGCGCCACCGGCTGGCCGAAGACCTCCGGCGGCCGGGGCGTGCACGTCTACCTGCGCATCGCCCCACGCTGGACGTTCACCGAGGTGCGCCGGGCCACCATCGCGCTCGCCCGGGAGGTGGAGCGCCGCTGCCCCGAGCTGGTCACGACCGCCTGGTGGAAGGAGGAGCGGGGCAGCCGGGTCTTCGTCGACTACAACCAGATGGCCCGGGACCGGACGATCGCCTGCGCGTACTCGCTGCGGGCCAACGCGCGGGCCACCGTCTCCACCCCGGTCACCTGGGACGAGCTGCCCGACGTCGACCCGGACGACTTCGACCTGCGCACCGTCCCGACCCGGCTGACGGAACGGGGCGACCCGCACGCCGGCATCGACGACGCCCCGTGGGACATCACCCCGCTGCTGGAGTGGGCCGAGCGGGACGCCGCCGCCGGCCAGGGTGACCTGCCGTACCCGCCGGACCACCCGAAGATGCCCGGCGAGCCCAAGCGGGTCCAGCCCAGCCGCGCCAAGCGCACCCCCGGTGACGACCGCGCCTGACGCTGGTGGTCGACGCCGGTTCGACGCTCGTCGCGATTTCCGGATCGGGCCCGTCACGACCGGCGCTCGACCGGACATGAAGTAGACGTGAGCTCCGGGACCGAGCACGAGGACCTCTTCCGACGCCTCTACGCGGCGAACTTCGAGCCGCTGCTGGCGTACGCACTGCGGCGCGTCGAGCAACCCGAAGACGCGGCCGACGTGGTCGCCGAGACCTTCCTCGTCGCCTGGCGGCGCAGCCGGGAGATGCCACCCGAGGCCGAGGTGCGGCTCTGGCTGCACGGCGTGGCCCGGCGGGTGCTGGCCAACCACCACCGTGGCGGCATGCGCCGGGGACGGCTGGGCGAACGGTTGAGGCAACGCCTCCGGGCCGGGGTCGCCGCCGATCCGGGCAGCGAGGTGCCCGAACGGCTCACGGTCCGGGCCGCGCTCGCCCGGCTCGGCGAGTCGGACCGCGAGGTGTTGATGCTGACCTTCTGGGAGGGCCTGGAGCCGCGTGAGGTCGCCGCAGTCCTGCACGTCAGCCCGGCCGCGGTCCGTACCCGCCTGTCGCGGGCCCGGGCCCGGTTTCGTGATCTCGTCGGTGACGATCTCGGGCCACCCGGACATGTACTCGACGTCATGGCCGCACGGGCCCCAGAGGAGGGCAGATGACCGACGAGCACCTCGACCGGATGGTTCGAGACGCCGACCCGTACCGACCCGACGTCATCACGCACCTCGACGGGGCCGCACAGAACCTCCTGGAGGAGATCATGTCCGCGCCGACCCTCGAACCCGTCGCCGAACCACCGGGCACACGCTCCCGCAGGCGCCGCACCGTGCTGAGCGGTCTCGCCAGCGCCAGCGTCGCGGCCGCCGTTCTCGCCGTTGTCTTCGGCGTCTCAATCGTGAAGTCGGACCCGCCGGGACGCGGCGAGGCTTCCCCGGAAACCAGCCCCACCTCGGGAGCGACGGCAACGGCGGCCTACTCGGCGATGGTGCTCAAGGCGGCCGAGGAGAGTCCGCGGCTGTTGATCGACCAGCCTGGCTGGAAGGCGACCACCGTCTACGGGTTCGCCGAAAAGGAAGGCACCATCGCGTTCAGCAACAGCGGGCTCCAGCTGGAAATGAACTGGTACCCGGCCGGCCAGTACGACGGCTACCACAAGGACCGGCTCCACGTCAGCAAGCCGGAGCAGGTGACGGTCGACGGCTGGCCTGGCGACCTGTTCCGGTACAGCGCGAGCGACTTCGCGGTCATGCTGAAGCCCCGCGACGGTTCCTTCGTCGAACTGCGTACCGGAGGCACGTGGACGCGGAGCGAGTTCGATCGGCTTCTCGCCGACGTGGTCCGCGTCGACGCCCGTACCTGGCTGGCCGCGCTTCCGGCGGAGATCGTCACGCCCGGGCGGGCGAACGAGCAGGCGGCCAAGGTCCTCGCGGACGTGCCGCTCCCGCCGGGCTTCGACGCCGCGGCGCTGGGCGCCCTGGGCACCAACGACGCCTACCAGTTCGGTGCCAAGGTGACCAGCCGCGTCGGCTGTGGGTGGATAGCCGAGTGGCTGCGCGCGAAGCGGGCCGGCGACGACGCCGCCCTCAAGCGGGCCGCCGACGCGTTGCGCAGCAGCCACACGTGGAAGGTGCTGCACCAGATGAACGACGAGGGCGACTGGCCGGAGGTGTTCTGGGAGACCGCCGACGAGGTGGCCGCCGGGAAGTCGCCCGCCGGGTACCGGGACGCCCTGGGCTGCGAGTAGCCGTCCTGGGCAGCCGAGCAGTTCCGGACCGGGCGCCGAGGATCAGCGGATCCTCGGCGCCCGGTTCGGCGCGATGGTGAGTGGCCGCCGGGCACCACTGTACCTATTGACTTTCGATAGGTAACGCGCGAAGATCGATGCATGGTTACAGAGCATCGAGCGGTGTTTCCGCTCAGGGTCTTTCTCGTGGTGCTGTTCGGGGTCCTGGTCATGTTCCAGACCTTCTCGCTGCCCGGGCAGTTCGCCCACATGGCGAAGGAGTCGCCGGACTTCGCGTATCTGAGGTGGCCGGCGACTGCCGTGACGGTGTTCTGGGTGCTGTGTGTCCAGGTGGTGATCGTGGCCACCTGGAAGCTGCTCAGCCTGGTCGAGAACGACCGCATCTTCACCGCGACGGCCCTGAAGTGGGTGGATGCGATCGTGTGGGCCATCGCCGCAGCGTGGCTGGTGCTCGTGGGCGTCTTCCTGTACGTCGGATTCAACGCCGACGACCCGGGCCTGCCGCTCCTGCTGTTCCTGATGACGACGGGCGTCACCGTGCTGGGGCTGCTGATGGTGGTGATGCGCGCACTGCTGCGGCAGGCCACCGCACTGCGCACCGACATGGAAGCGGTGATCTGATGCCGATCATCGTCCGCATCGACGTCGAGCTGGCGAAACGCAAGATGAGCGTCGGTGAGTTCGCCGAGCGGGTCGGCCTCACCCCGGCGAACGTGGCCGTACTGAAGAACGGCCGGGCCAAAGCCGTCCGCTTCAGCACCCTGGAGGCCATGTGCCGGGTGCTCGACTGCCAGCCCGGTGATCTGCTCGAGTGGGTCGAGGAGGAAACCCCATGAAGTACGTCCTGGTGGTCGTCGCCATCCTCGCCGTCGCGCTCGGTGTCGCCGGCGTCGTGCTCGGGGAGGCCGATGACTCCCCGGGCCTCCAGCTCCTGGGCGTCGTGATCGTCGTCGGCGCCGTCGCGTACGGCGTGTCAGTGATCCGGCGAGGCAGGTAGATCGACCCCATTTGACGGAAGTCGGGGTGTCCCGGTCGAGGGACGCCCCGGTTCCCATGAATCAGAGTTGATCATCGCCGTCCGGGCCGGCCGCGCGTACCACGCCGACGGGGCGTGCCCGGCCTGACCCTCCCCGTAATAACGATCAAGTAACGGGCGCGAACCTTTCCCGGTGGGTGACCTGTCTTGAAGGTCGTCGGCCCGCTCGGGCCAGGGGAGGCGTCGGATGAAGTTGGTGTGGAGGCGGGCCCGCGAGGCGCGCGGTCTGCTGGTTGCCGCGGTGATCGCCGCCCTGGTCGCCGTCGCGTTGGTCACCGGCCTGTCCGACTACAACCGCCGCGCGATGGACGCCGGGCAGCGAGCCCTGGTGGAAGCCTCGCCGGCGGAGGAGCGCGGCCTGCTGGTCAGCGGCTCCGGTGGGCGCGACGCCGCCGAGTTCGCCACCCGGGACGAGGCGGTCCGGGCCGGGTTCGCCGGCGGGCTCGCCGGCGTCCCGGTCACCGTCGGCGCGGCCCGGTACGGCACCGGCCGGGAGCTGACCGGCGATCTCGGATCAGTGCCCCGCACCGACGACGAGCCCATCTTCGCGAATCTGGCCACCTTCGACGACCTGGCCGGGCACGCGGAGCTGACCAGCGGGACGTGGCCCCGACCCGGGGCGAACCCGATCCAGGTGAGCCTCCCCGAGCGGGTCGCCGGCCAGCTGGGCCTGAGTGTCGGCGAACGCGTCCCGGTGCGCGACCGGTCGGCCGAACGGCGCAGCGAACTGGTGGTCGCCGGCACCTGGCGGCCCCGCGACCCCGCGGACGCGTACTGGCTGCTGGCCCCCGGGGTGGGGACGGGCAGCGCCGGCTCCAGCACCTCGTACGGGCCGTTCGCGCTCGACCCGGCTGACTTCGCGGCCACCTTCCCGGGCTCGGTGTCGGCGTCCTGGCTGGCCGAACCGGACCTCGGCGGCGTCGACACCGCCGACCTGCCGACCGTGCGGAAAGCCCTCACCGAGGCCACCGCGGCGGTGCCCGAGGCCGCTCAACTGGGCAGCTCCGGGCAGGCGATGACCAAGATGGAGCGGTTGCTGGACCGCATCGCCCGCGCCGATCTGGTGGGTCGCTCCTCGCTGGCCACCCCGCTGTTGCTCATCCTGGTGCTCGCCGGGTACGCGCTGGTGCTGGTCGCCGCCCTGCTGCATGAGGACCGCCGCCCGCAGACCGCGCTGCTGCGTGCCCGCGGCGCCGCCCGGCGGCAGTTGGCCGGCCTGGCCGCCCGCGAGGCGACCCTGGTGGTCGCGCCGGCCGCCGTGCTCGGCCCGCTCATCGCCGGTGAGGCGCTGCGGTACATCCGGCCCGGCGGGTCGGGTGATCTCTCCACCGCCGGCGGCAACACCACCCTGGTCTGGGCGGCAGCCGCGGCCACCGCGGCCGGCTGCCTGGTCGCCATGGTTCTTCCGACGCTGCGCAGCGCCGGCACGTACGTGGCAGACATGGCCGCCCGGTCACGGCCGAACCGGGCGGCGAGCGTCCAGCGGGCCAGCGTCGACCTGGTGCTGGTGGCGCTCGCCGTGCTCGCCTGGGTGCAGCTGCGCCGGTACGCCTCCCCGCTGGCCGGTTCGGGCGGCCGGCTCGGGCTCGATCCGCTGCTGATCGCCGCCCCCACGCTCGGCGTGCTGGCCGGCGCCGTGCTGGCGTTGCGGGTGCTCCCGCCGCTGACGCGGTTCGCCGAGCGGTTCGTCGACCGACGGCCCTGGACGGCCACGATGTTCGGCATGTGGCAGGCCGGTCGGCGTCCACACGCCGGCCCGGTGCTGCTGCTCGCCCTCGCCGTCGGTGGCAGCACCCTGGCCTGGTCCCTGATCAGCACGGGGGAGCGGTCCCAGGTCGAGCAGGCCGGCCACACGGTCGGCGCCGACCTGCGGGTGACCGAACGGGCCGGGTCGGCCCCGCCAACCCGGGCCGGTCAACTCGCCGCGCTGCCGGGCGTGGACCGGGTGCTGCCGGCGTGGCGGGACGAGGTGCGGGTCGGCCGGGAGGACCTGCCGGTGACCGTGATCGGCGTCGACCCGGCCAGCGCGCCCGGCGTCGTCCGACTCGCCGACCGCCTGAGCGACGAACCGGTGTCGGAGCAGTACCGGAGGATGATCGGGGCGAGGGGGGTCCCGGTGGGCGTCGAACTGCCCGCCGACGCCCGCGCGATCACCGGCACGGTCCGTACCCCGGTGAGCAGGGCCGTCCGGCCGCTCCGGGTCGCGGTGACGCTGCTGGTCACCAGCTCCAACGGGCTCGCCCTGCGGCTGCCGGCGGCCAACGCCGACAGTGACGGCCGGGCCACCCCGTTCACCGTGCAACTGCCCGACGTGGGCGGGGCGCGGCTGCGACTGGTCGGGTTCGAAGCCGACGGCGGGCTGGCGGCTGGCAGCTCCTATGAGCTCCGGGTGGACGGGTTGACGGTGGTTGGTGCCGACGGCACGACCCGGCCCGCCGGGCTGACGGGCGACTGGGTGATGACCGCCCCCGGCGAGAAACCCTCGCCGGTGCTGACCACCGCCGCCGGGTTCGCCGCCGCCCACGCGGTGGAGGTGATTCCGGGCGGGCAGTTCGCGTACCAGCCGCCCACCCGGTTCACCATCGTGCCGGGCGGCGAGGGCACGCCCGTGCCGGTGCTGATGACCCCCGGGGTACGCGACGCCCTGAGCCTGCACGTCGGCGACACCGTCGACCTGGCGCTCTCCGGGGCGACGCTCCCGGTCCACCTGGTCGGTGAGCTGACCGCCGTGCCGACCACCACCGGGGAGGGTGTGCTGCTGGACCTGCCCACAGCGGTCGACGCGCTGATTCGAGGCAGCGGCGCGGTGCGACCCGTACCGGAGTGGTGGGTCGGCGCCGACGACGCGAAGGCCGCCGCCCGAGCGGCCAGCGAGCTGCCGGGCGTCACCGTGCTCAACCGGGAAGCGGTGATCAAGTCGGCCGCGGACGACCCGTACTGGCGCGGCTCGCGTACCGGGATGCTCGTCGCCGCGCTCGGTGCGGTGCTCCTCGCCCTGGTCGGCCTCATGGTGGACGTGTGGGCCACCGCACGGCACCGGCTGAGCGAGTTCGCGGTGCTGCACACCCTCGGCGCCACGCCTCGGCTGCTGGCCCGGGCACTGCTGGCCGAACAGACCTTCCTCGCCGGCATCGGCGTGGGGGTCGGGCTGCTGCTCGGCGCCGCGGTCGGGGCCACCATGGCCCCACTGGTCATCCTCACCCCGGCCGCCGGCCGGCCGGTTCCCCCGGCGACGTTCGCGCTGCCCTGGGTGCCGATCGGCCTGACCGCGGTCGGTCTGCTGCTGGCGGCGCTCGCCTTCAGCGCGTTCATCGCCACCGGCATCCGACAGCGGGTGGCGGCGGTGCAGCTGCGAATCGGGGGAGAACGATGAGCGTCGGCCCGGCCGTCCGGCGGGTCCGGGCGTACGGCGGGCAGTTCCTGCTCCTGGCGGTGCTGACCCTGGTGGTCACGCTCCTGATCAGCGGGGTGCCCCGGCTGGTCAACCGGCTCGCCGAACAGGGGCTGCGGGCGCAGCTGAACAGCGAGCCGGCCGCCCGCCGGGACCTCTCGTACACCACCGGCGAGGTGACCGCCTCCGCCAAGGCAACGGCGATGGGCAACGCCAGCCAGCAGTTCGAGGCCCTGGCCGCGACAATGCCGCCGCAGGTGCGCTCGGCGGTGACCGAGCGGTGGTACAACGTGGAGACCCCGCCGGCCCGAGTGGTCGGGCCGGACCTCGCGGCCCGCAACCTGCTTGTCGACCTGGGCCTACGGGCCGCGCCCGACATTCAGGCCGCCGGCAACCTCGTCGAGGGCACGTGGCCGAGCGAGACGTACGTCCCCGAACGGCCGACCGAGGTCGCGCTCGATGTCGACGTGGCCGGCAAGCTCAACCTGCGCGCCGGCAGCCAACTGCGCATTGGCAACGTCGATGTGAAGGGCACACTCTTCGACGCCGCCCCGGTCGTGGTGTCCGGGCTGTTCCGTCCCGCCGACCGCGCGAACGGCATCTGGGACGGTCTGCCGCCGATGCTGCGTATCACCGAACCGCGCAACGACGGCGACCCGTTCATCATCGTGGGTGTGGTCGCTCAGTCGGCCCTCAACAAGCGGGCCGCGGAGGGGTGGCCGATCCGGTCCGAATGGCGGTACCGACTCGGCGTCGACACCATCGACGCGCGTCACCTGAACCAGATGATCGCCGGTCTGGAGGTGATGCAGCGCAACCGGCCACCGGACCTCACGTTGACCCAGGGTGTCGATGTCCCGTTGCGCGCGTTCGCCGCCCAGGTCAATGCCGCCCGTACCCTGCTCGCGGTGATCGCCGCCGGCGTGCTGGCCACCCTGGCCGGGCTGATCGTGCTGGCGGCCACCCTCGCCACCCGGCGGCGCCGCTCGGAATTCGTGCTGCTGCGTGCCCGTGGTGGCGCGGCCACCGCCGGCGCCCGGCGCAGCCTCGCCGAGTCACTGCTGGTGGTGCCGATAGCCGCCGCGTTGGGCTGGTGGCTGGGCACCCTGTTTCCCGGCGCTCCCGACCCGACCGCGCCGTACGCCGCCGCGGCGACCGTCCTGGTCACCCTGGCGCTGCCGCTGGCGACACTGGCGGTGCCGGCCGGCGGGGCGGCCCGTCGTGACCTGGTCGGGGTGCGTCCGTCGGCCCGCAGGCTCACCGTCGAGGTCTCCCTGCTGCTGCTGGCCGGGCTCGCGACCGTGCTGTTGCGTCGGCGGGGCCTGACTCTCGGCGAGGTGGACCCGCTGCTGGTGTCGGTGCCGGTGCTGCTCGCGGTCGCCGCGGCGGTGCTCGCGCTCCGCGCGTACCCCTGGCCGTTGCAGTTGGTCAGCCGGCTGGCCGCGCGGACCCGGGGCAGCGTGACTTTCCTCGGCACCGCGCGGGCCGGACGGTCCGCCGTCGCCACCCCGCTGGTCGTCGTGGTACTGGCCATCGGCACTGCGGCGTTTTGCGGGGTCGTCGCCGCCGGTGTCGACGCGAGCCGGGACCGGGCCGCCGAGCGGACGGTCCCGGCCGACGCGCTGATCCGGGGCGAGCGCTTCGCCCCGGACACCTCCGACGCGCTGAGCCGCCTGCCCGGCGTCCGGGCCGTGACCCCGGTGCTGAGCGAGCCGGATCAGCGGCTGACCACCGACGCGCTCGGCACCAACGCGGAGGTCGGGCGGATAACGGTGCTGCTGGTCGACGGCCCGGGTCTGGCGGCGGTGAGCCGGGAGTCCGAGGTGGAGCTGCCGATACCGTCCGCGCTGCGCACCGCGCGGGCCGAGCCCGGGGCGCTGCCCGCCATCGTCTCGCCCGAGGTCGCTGCGGACCTGACCCGGGCCGGGCTGGACGACTCGGCCTTCATCACCGTTCAGAACCAGCAGTACGAGTTCCAGATGGCCGGCACGGCGGAGAGTTTCCCGCTGCTGCCGGCGAGCACCGGCCGGTTCGTGATCCTGCCCTGGCAGGCGCTGCCCGCGCGAAACACCACGCCCGTGCCGACCACCCTGCTGGTCGCCGGAGACGGTCTCAACGCGGAGGCGCTACGCCAGGCGGGCAACGAGGGGCAGGAGCGCTACCAGCGCGGTGGGGCGGTCACCGGTCGGGATCGGTCGATCGGGGTCACCGTCGACACCCGGGTGGGCGTCCGCCGGGATCTCGGTAACGGCGGCGCGAACGGCGTACTGGCCTTCGGGTTCGTGGCTGGCGCCGTCGGCGGCACGGTGCTCGGGCTGCTGGCCATCGCGTTCACCGTGCTGGCCGGCGCGCGGGCCCGGGGCCAGGTGCTGTCCCGGCTGCGTACCCTCGGCCTGTCCCGCCGGCAGTGGCGAGGGCTGCTGCTGGTCGAATTGACCCCGCTGGTCGCGGTGTCGGTGCTGACCGGCGCGCTGGTCGGTGCGTTGCTGCCCCTGCTGCTCAACCCGGTGCTCGGCCTGTCCGCGTTCACCAGTGGCGTGCCGGTGCGGGTGGCCTTCGAGCCCAGCCTGGTCGCCGCGGTGCTCGCGCTCGGGGCGGTCGCCCTCGGCTTCGCGGTCGCCGTCGAGGCCCTGAACAACCGCCGGTTGCGCCTCGGAGAGGTGCTCCGGCTCGGAGAGGAGAGCTGAGATGACCGCTACCGCCCAGACTCCACTGGTGCCCGACCTGGCCGCCCTGCAGCAGCGGGCCGCGCAACGCGCCGCCGAGCGGGCCGGTGGCCAGGACAGGCTGCGTGGGCACATCGTCTGCGACGGCCTGGTGCGCATCTTCAAGACCGAGGGGGTGGAGGTGGTCGCCCTGCAGGGGCTCGACCTGGTCATCGACCGGGGTGAGCTGGTGGCGATCGTGGGCGCCTCCGGCTCGGGCAAGTCGACGCTGCTCAACATCCTGTCCGGCCTGGACACCCCGACCGCAGGTATCGCCCGGGTGGCCGACTACGACCTGCTCGCGCTGTCGGCCAAGCGACGGCTGAGCTACCGGCGGGAGTTGGTCGGTTTCGTCTGGCAGCAGACCGGACGCAACCTGCTGCCGTACCTGACCGCGCTGGAGAATGTCGAGCTGCCGATGCAGCTCGCGGGCAAGCGTTCCCGGCGGGCCCGGCGGCAACGGGCTCGGGAGCTGCTCGACATGGTCGGGGTGGGCTACTGCGCCGACCGGCGACCGGGGCAGCTCAGCGGCGGCGAGCAGCAACGGTGCGCGGTGGCGGTGGCGGTGGCCAACGACCCGGAGGTGCTCTTCGCCGACGAGCCGACCGGCGAGCTGGACGAGGCGACCGGCGCGGAGGTCTTCGGGGCGCTGCGCACCATCAACGCCGAGCTGGGCGTGACCATCGTGGTGGTCACCCACGACCACGCTGTGGCCACGCAGGTTCGCCGGACCGTCGCGATCCGCGACGGTCGGACCGCCTCAGAGGTACGCCGGACCGCGCGCGTCGGCGCGGACGGCAGCACTGAGCTGGTCAGCGAGGAGTACGCGGTGCTGGACCGGAACGGCCGGATGCAGCTGCCGGCCGCCTTCGTCGACGCGTTGGCGCTGCGGGAACGGGTGCGGCTCGACCTGGAGCCGGACCATGTGCAGGTACGGCCCGGTGACCGGGCCACGGGTGGGCAGGAGGCACGGGCGTGAGCCGTCGGAACACGGTGGTGACGGGAGCGGCCTGGCCTGGCGGTGTGGCCGGGGCCGACGGGCGGGCCGGGTCCACGCCCGGCGAGGTGGTCCGGGTCAGCGGCGTCAGCCGGACCTTCGGCCGGGGCGAGCACGCCGTGCACGCGGTGCGGGACGTCTCGTTCAACGCCCACCGGGGCGAGCTGGTCGCCATCCGGGGCCGCTCCGGTGCTGGCAAGACCACGCTGCTGAACCTCATCGGCGGGCTGGACCGGCCGGACAGCGGTCAGGTGGTGGTGGCCGGGCACGAGGTGACCGCGGCGGGCGAGGCGGAGCTGTTGCGGCTGCGCCGGGGCACCGTCGGCTTCGTGTTCCAGACCTTCGGGCTGGTGCCGATCCTCTCCGCCGCCGAGAACGTGGGCGTGCCGCTGCGGCTGGCCCAGGTGCCGGCGGCCGAGCGGGAGCAGCGGGTCGCGGTGCTGTTGGAGCTGGTCGGCCTGGGCGGGCACGCGGCGCAGCGCCCGTACGAACTCTCCGGCGGGCAGCAGCAGCGGGTCGCGGTGGCCCGCGCGCTGGCCAACGAGCCGGATCTGCTCATCGCCGACGAGCCGACCGGCCAGCTCGACTCGGAGACCGGGCGGTCCATCATGGACCTGCTGCGCGCGGTGGTGCACGCCCGCGGCATGACGGCCCTGGTGGCCACGCACGATTCGGCCCTGATCGACCTCGCCGACCGGGTGCTCAACCTGCGCGACGGTCGCCTGGTCGACGCCTGACAGCTACCCGACCGCTGCCCAGGCTCGGGGCCCTGCCCGGCTGCGGCCGTGCCCCGGCTGCGGGTCTGCCTGCGCGGGGCTCTGGCGCTCGTCGCGGTCGCGGGCTCCGGGCGGGCCAAGTGGTGGTGCGCGCTCGCTATGGAGCTGATGTCGTAAACGGATCGGCGGTGAACCTGCCGCCACTCAGCTTCGACTGCTATCGATCTACTGTTCTGCTCGCTGCTGAGCCAAGAGCCAAGAGCCGTGAGCCGTGAGCCGTGAGCCGT
Organism: Micromonospora sp. U21; assembly: GCF_018070045.1. Lineage (GTDB taxonomy): Bacteria > Actinomycetota > Actinomycetes > Mycobacteriales > Micromonosporaceae > Micromonospora. The sequence goes on along the minus strand of NZ_JAGPYK010000017.1, from coordinate 144,558 downwards.
GCGCTGTGCGCTGTGCGCCGTGCGCTGTGCTGTGTGCCGGGCGCCGTGAGCCGTGAGCCGTGCGCCGCCGGGTCGGGTCGGGCGGTGAATCGTTTACGACATCAGCTCCAAAGCGTCTGCGCAGTGGTGGGTTGGTGCCGCCGAAGGCCCACCGAGGCGGTGCGCCAACAGGGACGGGCAGTGTGGACGGGCAGCGCGTACGGGCAGTGCGCACGGGCGGCGTCGGTGAGGCTGCCGCGGCGCCGGTGCGCCCCGCCTGGAGCCGACGACGGGGGTCAGAGGGCGAGCTTCATTCCCTCGTGGCTGGCCACGAAGCCGAGGCTCAGGTAAAAGCGGTGCGCGTCCTGGCGGGCCTTGTCCGTGGTGAGCTGCACCAGCGTGCAGCCGCGCCGTCGAGCCTGGTCGATGGCCCAGGCCATCAGCGCGCGGCCCAGCCCGTGGCCACGCCGGTCGGAGCGGACCCGGACCGACTCGATCAGGGACCGCTCGGCGCCGTGCCGGCCGAGCCCCGGGATGTAGGTGATCTGGAGGCAGCCGACCAGCTCGCCATCCTGCTCGGCGACGATCAGATGGTTGCGCGGATCGGCGCTGATGTCCGCGAAAGCCCGCTCGTACGCCTCGTCGACCGTGGTGAAGTCGCGGGCCTTGCCCAGCACGTCGTCGGCGAGCAGGGCGATGACGGCGGGCAGGTCGGCCCGGACCGCCTCGCGGTAGATCACATCGGTCATGCCGGTGAGCCTGGCACAACGACATCGGCGGATGGGGCGGTGCCACTTGCCGGTGCGGGGCAGCATGGGCGGCATGGAGGCCCTGCTGCTGCCGTTCCGCTGGATCTACCGGGCGTTGGTGTGGTTCGCGAACTCGCCGCGCACCCTGATCACGTCGTACCTGCTGATGATCGTGGTGGCCGGGGTGATCTACGGCGAGGTCGAGCAGCGCAGCCCCGCCGACGCGGTCTGGTGGGCGGTGGTGACCGCGTCCACCGTCGGGTACGGCGACATCTCACCGACCAGTTGGGCGGGCCGTACCCTCGCCGCGCTGCTCATCTCGACCATGGTCCTGCTGGTCATCCCACTGATCACCGCGCACTTCGCCAGCCGGCTCATCGTCGACGACGACGCCTTCGAGCACGAGGAGCAGGAGCAGCTCAAGGCCGACGTGCGCCGGATGCGGGCGCTGTTGGAGGAGCTGGCCGCCCGGCAGGGCATCGAGCTGCCGCCGCTGCCGCCGACCCGGCCGGTCACCGGGCCGGGCAGCGCAGCCCCTCCCTGGGAACAGTCAGGTCGATCAGGTAGGCGTCGACCGCGGCGGTGATGCAGGAGGTCTGCGGGTAGGCGGTGTGCCCCTCACCCTCCCAGGTGAGCACTCGGCCGACGCCGAGCATCGAGGCGAGCCGACCGGTCTGCTCATAGGGCGTCGCCGGGTCGCCGGTGGTGCCGACCACCACGATCGGCGGCGCGCCGGTCGCCCGGCCGGTCGGGTACGGGTCCCGTTCGCCCGGCCACTCGACGCAGCTCAGCATGCCGACCGCGAGCGCCGGCCCGAACAGCGGATACTTCGTGCGCCACTGCGACTGCAACTGGCGGATCTGCTCCCGGCTCGGCTTCTCCGTCTCGTCCGCGCAGTTGATGGCGAGGTTGGCGTCGAACAGGTTCGAGTAGTGGCCGTCGTCCCCCCGACCGGCGTACGCGTCGGCGAGCCGGAACACGTCCTTCGGGTCGCCCTCGGCCAGCCGGTCGATCGCGCGGGCCAGCTCCTGCCAGCCGGACTCGGTGTAGAGCGAGGAGATGACCGCGTAGAAGACCCAGCCGGCGGTGGCCTCCCGCCCGTCGTCGCCGCGGACCGGGGAGACCCGCGCCTTGTCGATCGCCGAGGTGACCGCGGCGCGCGCGTCCGGGGCGATCGGGCAGCGGGCGGCGTTCGCCGCGCACCAGCGGGTGAAGTTGCCGAAGGCCCGCTCGAAGCCGCGGGCCTGACTCTCCGACCCGGCCACCAGCCGCTGCCGCGGGTCGACCGCACCGTCCAGGACCAGCGCCCGCACCCGCTGGGGATAGAGCTGGGCGTAGATGGCGCCGAGCAGCGTGCCGTAGGAGTAGCCCAGGTAGGTGAGCTTGTCGTCGCCGACGGCGGCGCGGACCGCGTCCATGTCCCGGGCGGCCTGTTCGCTGCCGTAGAGCGGCAGCTGGTCGCCGTACCGGTCGCCGCAGCCGCGCCCGATCCGCTGGCTCAGCCCCACGAAGCCGTCGAACGCGGCCTGGCCGGTCGGATCCGGGTCGTAGCCGAAGCTGGCGTCCAGGTTGGCGTCGGAGATGCATTTGACCGGGCTGGACCGGCTCACCCCGCGAGGGTCGAAGCCGACGATGTCGAAGCGCTCGGTGATCGTGGTGGGCAGCCCGCCGAACTGGGTGCCGAAGGAGAGATAGACGGCGGTGTCGACGCCGGAGCCGCCGGGGCCGCCCGGGTTGACCACCAGTGAGCCGACCCGGTCCCGCTGCTTGGTGGACCGGGCCCGCAGCAGAGCGATCTCGAAGGTCTGCCCCGCGCCCGGCCCGGCGGTCGCTCCGCCGCCGGTGCCCCAGTCGCGCGGCACGGCGATCCGGGCGCACTCGTAGCGCATGTCCGGGGCGCCCCGCCCGACCAGCTCGTCGGCGACCTCCGGGCAGGCCCTCCAGGCCGGCGCGCCACCGGCCGGCGCCGCTTCGCCCTCCACCTCGGTACGCGGCGCGAAGGCCGGCAGGGTGCAGCCGGCGGTGAGCAGCGCGGCCACGGCGAAGGCGGCGAGACGACGACGGACCCGGCGACTGGTCGCCATCCGAGGCTGGTCGGCGGTGCGGGTCACGTGGTCCTCCGGAGTCGGGTCGACGGCCAGGCTACGCCGGGCCGGTGGCGGCCCGGTCCACGGTGGCCGCCGGGTCGCCGCGCAGCACCTGGTCCACGTCGAAGCGGATCGGGCGGTCGAGCTGGTCGTAGCGGCACGAGCGGGGATCGCGGTCCGGTCGCCACCGGACGAACTGTGCGGTGTGCCGGAACCGCTCGCCCTCCATCGCGTCGTAGCCGACCTCGACCACCAGCTCCGGGCGCAGCGGCTCCCACTCGAGGTTCTTCGTGCCGGTCCACCGGCTGACCCCGCCGGGGATGCGCTGGCCGCGCTCGTGGTCGCCGTGCACCCACGGGTGCTCGCCGCCGATGTCCCGGTAGGGGGCCAGCTCGTCGAGAAGCTCTGCCCGGCGGGCCATGGTGAACGACGCGCTCACCCCCACGTGGTGCAGCACTCCCGCGTCGTCATAGAGGCCGAGCAGCAGTGAGCCGACCACCGGACCGGACTTGTGCCAGCGGAAGCCCGCCACCACCGCGTCCGCGGTGCGGGCGTGCTTGACCTTGACCATCAGCCGCTTGCCCGGCTCGTACGGCAGGTCGGCCGGCTTGACGATCAACCCGTCCAGCCCGGCGCCCTCGAAGACGTCGAACCAGCGGCGCGCGGTCTCCGGATCGGTGGTGACCTGGGTGACGTGCACCGGCGGACGGACCTCGGCGAGCGCCTCGACCAGCCGCTCCCGGCGGCGCGGATAGGGCTGGTCGAGCAGCGCCTCGTCACCGATGGCCAGCAGGTCGAAGGCGACGAAGTCGGCCGGGGTGGTCTCGGCCAGCAGCTTCACCCGGGACGCGGCCGGGTGGATGCGCTGGGCCAGCAGCTCGAAATCCAGCCGGGGCTGACCACCCGGGCCGTCCCGCCGGATCACGATCAGCTCGCCGTCGACCGCGCACCGCTCGGGCAGCTGCCGGCGTGCCTGCTCGACCACCTCCGGGAAGTAGCGGGTCATCGACTTGCCGCCCCGGCTTGCCAGCTCCACCTCGTCGCCGTCGCGGAACACGATGCACCGGAACCCGTCCCACTTGGGCTCATACGTCATCCCGGGCGCGGTGGGCAGCTTGGGAACACTCTTGGCCAGCATCGGCTCGACCGGGGGGTTGATCGGCAGGTCCACGGCGACCAGTCAATCAGACGGTGCCGACAGTCGTGAGGCAGATCACCGTGGGTACCGGGGTGGCGTGTCCGCCCGCGCGTCGCTCGTCCTGTCCGGGCGAATCGGATAACCGCAGGTCAGAGCTAGTTTCGCGGGGTGTCCGAGTGGGTCTGCGACTGCTGCGGGCGGTGGCGGGTGAGCGTCGAGCTGATCCGGGGCCGCTACCGGTACCGACTGGTCCGTCGCTACCCGGAGCGGTTCGGCGGTGGCAAGAACGTGCTCGGCGAGGCCGGGTCGGTGTCCGAGCTGGCGGAGCTGCTGCGCCGCTGCACCCCGCTCAGCCTGGCCGACCTGCACGAAGCCGCCTGACTCCCCGGCGGCGCCCCCACGGGCCGGATGTGCCGGCCGGCCGGCGGATGCCGGCGGCACGATCCACCGGGCAGCCTCGTCTCCATGGCGCGGCGGCGCCGGGCGGCGCCGCCGGGGAGGAGACGCGATGCGGTTCGAAGCCGGCACGGAGATCGCCGCCGACCCCCGGCGGGTCTGGGCGGTGCTGGTCGACGTGCAGCGGTGGCCCGAGTGGACGACCTCGGTACGCCGGGTCCAGCGGGGGGATCCGGGGCCGTTCACCGTCGGCGCGACCGCCCGGCTGGACCAGCCGAAACTGCGGCCGGCGGTCTGGCGGGTCACCGAGCTGACCGAGGGCCAGGCGTTCACCTGGGTCTCCGATGCCCCCGGGGTGCGCACCCGCGCGGAGCACCGGGTGCTGCCGCTGCCCGGCGGGCGCACCCGGGTCGAGCTGACCATCGTCCAGTCCGGGCCGCTCGCCAGGCCGGTCGGCTGGCTGTACGGCGGTCTGCTGCGCCGCTATCTGGAGCTGGAGGCCGACGGGCTCCGGCGTCGGTGCGAACGGGGCTGACCGCTTCTCGACCGGTGGCCCGGACGCGCCGGCCGTACCCTGACCGTGTCCGGACGAGGACGAGGACGAGGGGGAGCGGTGGCCGAGCTGACGTACCCGGAGGTGGGGCGGACGCGGCATGGGCCGCTGCCCGGCGGATACCACCACCTGCGCCACCGGTTTCCGCTACCGGCCGGCTGCTTCGAGCCGGCGGCCGAGGCGGTGCTGAGCTGGCGGCTGCACCGCGTCGCCGGGGTGCGGATGCGCACCGACGCGCCGCGGGCCACCGAGGGCGTCCTGGTGAGCGCCGGTCTGGGCATCGGGCCGGCCCGCATCTGGGGGCCCTGCCAGGTGATCTGGAGCGAGGACTCGCCCCGGCTCGCCGGCTTCGGCTACGGCACCCTGCCCGGGCACCCGGAGCGGGGCGAGGAGGCGTTCGTGGTCGGCCGCGACGACACCGGCGCGGTCTGGTTCGAGGTACGCGCGTTCAGCCGCCCGGACCGCTGGTTCACCCGCGCCGCCGGCCCGGCCGCCCGGGCCGTGCAGCACGGGTACGCCTGGTGGCTCGGCCGCACCCTGCGCCGGCTCTGCGCCGACCGCTGAGCGCCGTCGGTCAGAACCGGGCGAACGAGCGGATCGGCGCGCGAGGACCGTACTTCGGCGCCTGGATGCCGGCGGCCTCGAGCAGCAGACAGACCCGGCCCCGGTGACCCCGGAACGGCTCCAGCAGGGCCAGCATCCGGGCGTCGTCACCCCGTGGCTCGCCGGCGAGCGCCCAGGCCACCCTGTTCGGTATGTGGTAGTCGCCGACGCTGACCGCGTCCGCGTCGCCGTAGGCGGTCCGGACCACCTCGGCGGCGGTCCACGGCCCGATACCGGCCACGGCGGTCAGCCGGCGGGTGGCCTCGGTGGCGTCGGCGCAGCGCTCCAACCGGTCGGCGACCGCGGCGACCCGACGCAGCGTGTCGGCCCGGCGCTGCTCCACGCCGAACGGGTGGAACACCCAGTACGGGGTGGCGGCCACCGCGGCGGCCTCGGGCGGCAGCAGCAGCGGTTGCAACGGACCGGGGGCCGGCTCGCCGAAGTGCCGCACTGTCGCCGAGTACGCCCGGTACGACTCCTTGCCGGTGACCTTCTGTTCGAAGACCGCGCGCAGCAGCCGGGGAAAGACCTGCCCGGTGGCCGGCATCCGCAGCCCGCGGTGCTCGCGGGCCAGTCGGGCGACCAGCGGGTGCGCCGCGGCCAGCTCGGCGAAGCCGGTCAGGTCGTCCCGGAGCCCGGCGATCGAGTCGGCCCGGGTCAGCACGTGTTCGGCGCCCGGCCCGTAGCCCTCGGCGACCAGTTCGCCGCCGGCCGGCCGCAGGGCCAGCGTGGCCGGCCCGTCCGGAGTGCGGGTGGCCCACCAGAACGTGCCGGCGGCGACGCGGGCGCACGGGTCGTACGGGCTGAAGGTGAGCGAGCGGACCGACGCGGCAAGCCGGTAGCCGGGCGGCGGGTGCAGCACCCTGGTCGCGGCGGGCTCCGTTGCGGTCACCCGGCCACTCTGCCAGGCACCGACGCGGCACCGGAAGGCGGTATACCGGTGCGCGGCCGGACGCGGCAGCAGCGTGCAGACACCATCGGTCCACCGTTGTGCCGCATTCATGCCCACCGAACGGACAGAATTAAACGGGCTAAATAGTGCAAGACTATTATATGTGACGATTATCGGTGGGCGGGACATCGATCTTGTGGTTGTTTGGTGACCAGTAGGTGAAGGTGCTGCTTCGGGCTCACCTGCGGCGGCCACACCCGTCCGGACGGGCAGGCCCGGGCCCGGGGCTGGGTGGTGGTCGGGGATCCGCGGCAGTCGCAGCGTGCCCCTCAACCCTGCCCGGCTCGTCGCGCAGCGTCACGGGGGAGCTGTGGAGAGGCATGCGGTGAAGGCTGCGCGAGTGAATGTCCGGTCAGAACGGCCTCCCGCATGATCGCCCTACGGATCTACCGCGCGCTGCCCCAACCTCTTCGGCGCCGACTGGTCAACCTGCTTCCCGCACACCGGCGGATGAGCGTCGTGCGTACCCTCTCCGGACCGCGCGGCGGCGGCACCGTCCACCCGCTGGGTGCTCGGGTGACGGTGCCCGACGGCGGCGTCCGTACCCGGGCCGAGGTGGTCGCCGCGGCCACACCGTTGGAGCTGTGGCACCGCAACCTGGCGGCGGTCACGAGCGCCCTGGAGTCAGCCGGGATCGACTACCACTGCCTGCGTAACGATGACTTCCTCCGCAGCTCGGTCGCGGTTCTCGACGACCACCGTGCCGCCGTCAGCCGGCTGGTGCGCTCGGCACCCGCGCTGGAGGGCGCGCACGTCCGGGTCGTCGAGGTGCTGCCCAGCCGGGATCAGCCGGAGGCGGCGCCGGCCGAGGTGTTCCAGATCTGGTTCCCGGTGACCGACGCCCGGGCGGGTGTGGTCCTCGGCGCGCAGTTCGCCTGCGAGGTCGAGTTCTGGACGCGACACCACGACGTGGTCCGCGCGCCCCGGCACAACGCGGTTATCGATGAGGCGCCCGCCGGGGCGGAGCCGGTCCGGGTCGCCGCCGCGCTGCTCAGCCACTTCGTGCCCGAGGCCGACGACCACACGTACCGCACCCGCCGTGACCTCACCGTCCGTGCCCCGGACCGGGTTGGTTTTCCGATCGACGCCGTCTACACCTGGGTGGACGGTTCGGACCCGGAGTGGTTGAAGCGGAAGATGGCCGCACTCGGCACCCCCGATGGTCCGCTGCACGCGATCGCGGCGAACACGTCGCGCTACCACAACCGGGACGAGCTGCGGTATTCGATGCGGTCGCTGCACAGCTTCGCACCGTGGCTACGCCGGATCTTCCTGATCACCGACAGTCAGCTGCCCAGCTGGCTCGACCCGAGCCACCCGATGGTCACCGTCGTGTCGCACGCCGAGCTCTTCGCCGACCTCGGTGGTCAGTCGTCGTTCAACTCCCACGCCATCGAGTCCCGGCTGCACCGCATCGACGGTCTGGCAGAGCACTTCCTCTACCTCAACGACGACGTCTTCCTGGGCCGGCCACTGCTGCCGACGCACTTCTTCCACGCCAACGGGATAGCGAAGTTCTTCCTGTCACCGGCGCAGTTCGGGCTGGGCGAGGCGAAGCCGACCGACCCGCCGGTGAAGGCTGCCGGCAAGAACAACCGCCGGCACATCCAGCGGCAGTTCGGCGTCACGATCACCCAGAAGATGAAGCACACGCCGTTCGCACTCCGGCGCAGCATCATGCGGCAGATCGAGGTCACCCTGCAGACGGACGTGACGGCGACCGCCCAGCACCGCTTCCGTCACCACGGCGACCTCTCGATCCCGTCGTCGCTGCACCAGTACTGGGCGTACCTGACCGCGCAGGCGGTCCCCGGCGACATCGAGTACGAGTACGCCGACCTCGGTCATCCCTCGACGCCCGCCCGCCTCACCGAGTTGCTCGCCCGTCGGCACCGCGACGTCTTCTGCCTAAACGACACCGACTCGGACCCGAATGCCTTCCAGGAGCAGGAGAGCATGCTGGCCGACTTCCTGCCGCGCTACCTGCCCTTCCCGGCGCCGTTCGAGCTGGCCGACGACGTGATCGCCGAACGCCGGAAGGCCGGGGCCACCGACCTGTGGCGACAGGCTCGCGGGGCGGACCGGCGCGGCAGGCAGCTGGACGCGCCGACGACCCCCGCACTCAAGGTCGGCCGGCACGCGGATTCGGCCGTGGTGCACAAACCCCGGGTCGGCCCCCGGCTGGACGCGCCGACCCTGCCCTCGGGCCGCATCGCTGCCGGCCGACATGCCGACCCCCAGGCGGAGGAGCCCCGCCCGGGACCGGACCTTCCGCCGCGCTAGGGCCGGTGTCGAGGTCCCCGCTCAGCGGGGGCCTCGACACCGCAGTCCCCGCTCAGCGGGCCTGGTTGCGGATGCTGCCCCGCTCGAACTGACTGGCAACGGGGAAGTAGCTCTCGAGGAAGGTCATGACGATCCGGCCCTGCTCCTCGGCGTCGAGATGACCGTGGTGGGTGTCGTTGAGGCAGAACGAGTCGTAGCTCCGGGTCGTCATGATCTGGGTCAGCTGCGGGTGCTCCCGCGGCTCGCCGGTGTTGACGTAGCTCATCCGGATGCTGCCCGGCACGGACCGCCCGGTGAGGTACCCGACGTAGTGGTGCAGCGAGGACGCGACCGAGACGTCGGAGTGGGCCCGCACCTGGGACGCGGCGGTGAGCTTCACGTCGTCGGCGAACTGCTGATCCAGGTCGTTGGCGACGCTGCGGGTCATCGCGTAGGGCGCGTGCAGCAGGCCATGGGTCAGCGTACGACCGAACGCGTTCCGGATCAGCTGGCGGTTGTTCTTGGCCGCGCTGAAGTTGAAGTCGTCCTCCGCCGTGACGTCGAGCATCGGGATCGGCGTCGGTGAGACGAAGAACTTCGCCAGGCCGGTCGGATCGAAGAACAGCGTCGGCTGGATCGGGCGGCCCAGGAAGAAGTCGTCGTTGAAGTAGATGAAGTGCTCGGCGAGGCCGTCGATGTGGTGCAGTTGCGACTCGATGGCGTGTGAGTTGAACGTCGGCAGGGTGCCGCGTCCACCGAACAGCTCGCGGTGGTCCACGACGGCGACCCGGGGGTGGTCGGTGTCGAGCCAGGTCGGGGTCTGGCCCGCCGTCACCACGTAGATGTTGCGGACCCACGGCGCGTACATGTCGATGGAGCGCAGCGAGTAGCGCAGCTCGTCGCGGTCCCGGAAACGGGCCGACCCGTCCGCCGCCGCGAGCGGCTCCCGCCCCAGCTCCGCGAGGACCCGGTCCTTGGCCGCGCGCCACTGCGGGTCGTCCCCGTCCACCCAGGTGTAGACCACGTCGATCGGGAAGGCCACATCGGATACGAGTCGGTGGGTGAAGGGCTCGATGGTCGGATGCTCCCGCCCCCGCACGGTCAGGGTGGCCGGTGTCATGGCCGCCACCGGGACGCTGGGGCCGAGCAGTGTGGGGCGGGTGGCGACCAGCGCCGAGCCGTCCTGTGACGGAGTCCAGAACTCGACGTCACAGCCGAGGGCGGGCCCGTACCGGAGGGTCCGCGACGCCGACACCACCGGCCGGAACAGCCGCAGGCCGATGGCCTCGGCGGACCGACTCTCGCTGGTCAGGCACGCGGCGAGGGTCACGGCCGTGACCTTGGCGCCCGTGGCGAGGGTCTCGGCGTAGAAGGGCGCGGCGGAGAACTCCTCCGCGAGGGCGGCGAACACCGCGTCGCGATGCTCCGGGGCGACCACCACCCGGTGTCGGACGCCGTGGTCGCGCGCCACCCAGTAGGGGATGCCCCGCCCCCAGAGGAGATCGGTGACCGCGGCGAAGTTCGCGTGGGCGGCGTCGGCGGGCGTCAGGTCGTCCCGGACGACGCTGAGGCGGCCGCCGGAGCGGACCAGCCCCGCGACGGTCTCCTGGATGCGCTCCTCGACGGCCGCCACGTCCAGCCCGCTCGTGACCTGAGCGGGACGCGGTGCGGCGGGAGCGAAGCCGGCTCCGCCGGTGCGCCCGATCCACGCCGCGAGCCGGTCGGCACGGGCCTGTTCACCCTCGGCACGCCCCGCGATCAGGTCCGCGTAGAGCTGCTCCCAGCGCTGCATGATCGGATCGATGCGGTAGTCCTCGGCGGCGCGCAGGGCGCTGGCGCCGAAGTCCTGCCGCAGCCGCTCGTCCGCGATGAGTCTCATCATCGCGTCGGCCAGACCGTCGATGTCGCCCGAGCTGACCAGGAAACCGTTCGCACCGTGGGTGATGATCTCGGCCGGACCGGTCTGGATGTCGTACGCCACCGCGGGCACGCCGGCCGCGAACGCCTCCAGCAGCACCAGCGGGAGCGCCTCACCGTCGCGCGAGGAGAGCAGCGCGACGCTGGTCTTCGACCACTCCTCGACCATCCGGCTGGTCGGCCCGAGCACCTGCACGTTGTCGCTCAGACCGAGGTCAGCGGCGAGGCCGCGCATCTCACCGAGCAGCGGGCCGTCGCCGAAGATCCGTAGCGTCCACTCCGGGTACGTGTCGGCGACCGTGCGGAAGGCGCGGATGGCGTGGTCGATGCGCTTTTCCGGCACCATCCGACCCGCCACGCTCACCACGGGGTTGCGGAGGGTGGACCGAGGACGGAACCCGTCGGGGATGCTGTTCTGGATGACCTCGATCCGCGGGCAGGACGAGGCGAAGGTGTCGACGAACCAGTCCCGGGTGCGGTCCGTCAGCACCACCAGCGCGTCCAGTCGCGGGGCGAACTGGAACAGCGGCTCGCCGGTCCCGCCCCGCAACTGCGACGGCCGGTGCTCCTGGTGCACCGTCACCACGGACGGCGGCGCCAGTGTGGTGGCCATGGCCATCAACGCCGGCGAGGAGGAGACGAGCACGTCGGTGTCGAGCGACCGCAGTGCCCGGTCAATCTCCAGGTCCGCCAGGCGGCTGCCCTGCTTCTCCCACCGGGCCGGCATCAACCGGCTCGGGCTGCGGTACAGCGCCGCGTACGCCTCGTCGTCGACGCTCGTCGGCCGGGTCGGCCGCGGCGCCGGGCCGGTCAGGTCGACGAGGTACCGCATCCGTACCCGCTCGTCAGCCTGGAAGAAGCCCTCGGCGCTGGTGCGGTAGACGCTGATCACCTCGACCGTGTGACGCCGTGCGAGGTGGTCGGCCTGGGTGAGGATGGCGCGTTCCGTGCCGCCCATGGCGTCGGCGGTCAGCAGGAGGAATGTGATCTTCAACTCGGTGTCCCCGTGAAACGTGTGAAGCGGAGGCAGGCCACCGCCAAATTGCCGGCTGCGGTGTAGTACGGGCGGTAACCAACGAACTGGTCGCCGTCCAGCGGTAGGACGGCCCGGCTGACGCGGAGGACCGTACGCGGGTCGGCGAGGTCGTGCAGGAACCGGCCGAGCCGGACCATGCGGGTGGTGGAGGTGCGCACCCACGCTTCCCAGATGACCTCCTCGCCCGGCTGGTCCGGCGCCAGGTCGGCGAGGGGTACGACGAACTCGAAGCCGTCGTCGACCGGCGCGATGGGCACGACCACGTCGGCGCCACCGCCGCGCGGCGTGAAGACGATCGCCGGGGCGTCCTGCGGCCGTACGCCGACGAACCGTGCGCGGATCCGGGCCTCGGCGTGGCCGGTCGCCAGCTGAACCACCTCGGCCCGGGCGCGCGCGCCGGTGACCGTGAGCTGCGCGAGCCCGTTGCCGCTGCGCCCCGGCCGGTACAGCCATCCGGACACCGGGTGCGGCGGGTTGCCAACGGTCGGTCCGTCTCGGTCCGGGGTCTCGTCCACGGTCAGGGAGAAGCGACGTTCACCCGCCGGGCCGGCGTCCACCGCGAGCCCCACCGACCAGGTGCCCTTGGTCAGCGGAACCTCGTCGGGGGAGTCACCGAGACGGGCCACCACCTCCACGGCGAGCCGACCGTCCTCCCGCCGGATCGTCGCCGGGCAGCGGAGCGTGTCGCCCTCGTGCACGAAGAAGACCTCGGCCCGGTCGGCGGGTTCGGTGTCGGCCGGCAGTACCGCGTGCACGTGCAGCGTGCGCCCGTCGAGTACGGCGAAGAAGTCGCAGTCGGCCGGCGGCAGCCCGGCGACCGGGTCGTGCCGCAGGCGGGTGACCCGCTCGACGAGCCGGTCGGTGACCAGACCGGCGCGGCGGCGGGCACCGTACATCGCCTGCAACAGGCGGGGCTGCGCCAACCGGTTGGGCGGATTCATCGGACCCGCTCGGGTTCGTCGGTCGCCCCGTCGACCCCGCCGGGCGTGGAGGCCTGCCCACCGGAGATCGCGGCGGCCTCCGGGAGGTACGTCGCAGCCCGCGCCGTCGCCGTCATCCCCGCCCGTTCCGCCTCGACCTCGGCCGGGAGCTCGAACGGTGCCCGGAACGGGAAGTACGCCGACAGGAAGTCGGTCAGCATGGCGAGCTGCTCGGAGAGGAGGACCTCGCCCGAGTCGGTGTCGTTGAGGCAGAACACGTCGCAGTGCCGCCGGGCCAGCAGGGTGGCCAGCTTCACCGGGGTGGACGGGTCGGCCAGGTCGGCGTACGTGTAGCGGATCGACCCGGGCACCGCCTGGCCGGAGAAGAACGACCAGTAGTGCTGCAACGAGGACGGGATCGAGAGATCCCTCGGGTGCCGGAACTGATGCCCGGCGGTGCCCACCACCTCGGCCGGCAGGTGCCGCTCGATGTCCTCCAGCACACTCTTGCGCAGCGGGTACGGGACGTGCCGCATCTTCTGCGTGATGGTGCGCCCGAACCGTTCCTCGATGTGCCGGCGGTTGTTCTTGCCGGCCGCGGTCACCGGTGCGTCGTGCACGGTCGCCGGGCCGACATCCAACTGGGCCGGCGACGGAAAGAACTTCGCGATGCCGTTGGCGTGGAAGAACGTGGTCGGGAGCAGCGGGCGCCCGAAGAACATGTCGTCGTTGACGTAGATGAAGTGCTCGCTGAGGCCCGGGATGAGGTGCAGCCGGGACTCGATGGCGTGCGAGTTGAAGGTCGGCAGCTGGCCGGTGGCACCGAAGATCTCGCGGTGGCGCACCACCCGCACCATCGGGTGTTCGACGTCCAGCCACGGCGGGACCTGGTCGTCGGTCACCAGGTAGATCTGCCGGACCCACGGCGCGAACGCCAGCACGGAGCGCAGTGAATACCGCAGCTCGTCGCGGCTGGCGTAGCGGGAGTCGTGCGCGCCGACCAGATTGATCTCGGCCTGCCCGTGCTCACGCAGGGCCGCGTTCTTCCGGGTCTGCCAGTCGCTGTCGTCACCGTCGACCCAGGTGTAGACGAGGTCGATCGGAAAGGTGATGTGCTCGTGGCCGAGGCCGGCGAACTCGGCCCGGGTGCGGTAGGTGGCCGGCCCACCGGCCGGCACGAAGCGGCTGAGTTGGGACGCCGGGACGCGGATCGTCTCGCCCGTTTCCGGAACGGCCGTCGCGACCTGGTTTCCACGCGGCGCGACGAGATCCGCCTCGGGCTTCTCCTGTAGCGACACCGTACGCCAGAACTCGACCTCGCAGGCGAAGGCGCTGCCCAGGACGGTGTGACCGAAGGGGTCGGTGACCGCGTGGAAGACCTGTGCGATCGCATCGCGGTGGCTGGCGACGACCTCGCGGCGGCCGGCGTCGATGAAACGCAGGGTGACCCCGTCGGTCGACGTGGCCCGGCCGAGCACCTGGAGCACCTTCGCCCGGTGCTTGCGCGACACGGCGATCGCGCTGCGCAGGTCGTCGGCGTGACGGACGTGGAAAGCGTCGATCCCGGCCTCGTCGAGCGCCCGGGTCACCAGGTCGATGTTGCGCTGCCGGAGGGCCAGCGGCGTCGCCTCCTCGACGACCCGAGCCTGCACCCGGAGGCCGTCGACGTCGCGGACCTGACGCACCTCACCGGGTGCGGTCCGGGAGCGGCGGGCGGCGGTGACCTGGGTCAGCCGGCGGACGAGCCAGAGCTGCCGCTGGGGCGGCACGAGCTGGATGAGCCGGTCCCGGTACGCCTTCGGCACCACCCGGTGGGCACGCAGATTCATCCTCGACCACCGTTCCGAAGCGTCCGCGCGCCATTCACGATCCGGCGGCGCGGGTGGGCCGGGCCACTCCGTTCCGACCGCGGAAGGGCAACGATCACCCTGCTTCCCACGCCTTGCCCCCGTTTCCTGTCGTCGACCGGTGACCGGTCGACGACGTCCCATCGCCTGTGCGGGCATGCCACACGGGCGGCCGGCTCACCACGCCGGTCGCGCAGCGGAAAGGTACCAGTGCGATCTCCGCCCGAACACCCTCTCCTCACCTCGGGGTAACTGTCCGTTCGGACTACATCGGGCAAATGGCGCCATTTACGATTCACGACGGTCCGTCGTTGTCGGCTGCGAACCGTCACTGGTCGGACGAGCAGGCCCGCCCCGCATCGGTGACCTGGTAGATCCGCACGTGGCCCTCCCGATGGACCAGGGTCAGCCGGTCACTGTCGTCGAGCCGCCGCTGCTCGTAGTTCGCATCCCAGCCCTTGTAGTCGCGGCCGCCCACCACCAGATACTCGATGGCGAACCGGCGTACCGTGCAGCCCTGGTTCTTCGGCGCCTTCTTGTTGTTGACCAGCCAGCTGAGAGCCCGCCACCGGTCCGTGTAGTTGTCACGGCCCACCTTCTCGAGCGGCGGGATGCCGAACAGCGTGGGGACGCCGTAGTCGGCGTAGGCCCAGGACATGAACTGCCGGTGCCGGTCGTACGCCACCACCTTGTCCCGCGGGGTGTGCTCGGCCAGCCACTCGAAGGCCCGGGTGTACTCCTGCCCGACCGGCGCCCGCTGCACCATCGTCTTGCGCAGCGGACGCCACGTGTCGGGCACCAGGGCGAGCGACGCCAGACTCAGCACCACGACCGAGGCCGCGACCGCAGCGGGGACGGCGGATCCGCGCAGCGCCCCGGCACGGGCGACGAGCCGCACGAGCAGCCACTGGACTCCCAACCCGATGACGGTCGCGCCCGCCACGGTGAGCACCCCGTACACCGGGAAGATCATCGAACGGGGTCGTTCGCTGTCGCCGTACCAGAGGCCGGCCAGGGCCTGCGCGGCCGACGAGCTCGACGCGACGGTCCAGATCCCGACGAGCGTGAACAGCACGCCGGCCAGCAGCCACGGGCGGGCCCAGCGTACCTGCGGCAGCACCAGCGACAGGGGAGACGCGAGCAGGCAGGCGATGACGATCCAGAGACCGACCTGGACGGCCAGCCCGTCGAGCTGGGCGTTGGAGCTGCCCGGGATCGGGTATCCCCACAACACGTAGCGTTGCGGATCGATGACCCAGTACTCGATGGCCTTGCCCCACTGGCCTAGCAGGTCGGGCGGTTCGGTGATCCGCTCGCCGCCAGCGCCCAGGATGACGCCGATCAAAGGCAGGATCGGGACGAGGCCCGCGACGGCGGCCGCGCCGATGCCCGCCGCGCTGCGGCGCCAGGTCAGGGCCCCCCGCACCACCAGGAGCAGACCGAGCGCGAGAACGCCGACGAAGAGGACGTCGTACGAGTGCATCATTACGATGCCGGCGCCCCCGAGACCGGCCAGCAGGCCGAGCCGTACCGGGTGCGGGCCGCGCAGAGCGAGCGCGAGCAGCAGGGCGACCCCAGCCGCCAGGCAGGGAGCGGTCTGCTCGTTGACCCGGCCGGTGAGCAGCGAGGTCCACATCGGGCCCAGGAAGGCCGGAGCGGTGGCGGCGGCGGCCGCGATCACCGGTCCCCCGCGGAGGATCCGGACGGCCGCGTAGATGCCGGCGACCAGGGCGAGCGGCCCGATGACGATCGCCCACGCGGTCATCGTGGTGCTCAGCAACCCGCCGGACAGGTGGGCCGCCTGCGCCCAGGCGACGTTCTCCGCCAGTGGATAGAACTCGCACGAGGTGACCGTGTCGGTCGAACCCGAACTGCACGCCGAGGGAATGTCGACACTGTTGGTGTCGAGAATGCGTCTCGCCATGTAACCGTGGTTCATCGCGTCCCAGCCGGGAGTGGCGACGAGTCGACCCACCATCGCCCAGCCGTACGCCACGCTCACCACCGACGGCACGGCGACGGCGATCAGGTCGGCGCGGCGCGGCAGGACGGGTCGCATCCGGAGGCGCGACACCAGTGAGCGGCGTTGGTCGCCGTTCGTGTCGTCGGCACCGCGCTCGGCGATTGGCCGCTGCCAGCCGGCCGCGCGCCGGGACAGCAGCCGGGAGAGCGCGACCGCGGCGCCGGCCACGAGCAGCTCCGCGACGAGCACCGCCGAGGCGCTGTCGGGCAGCCCGAGCGCCGGCAGCCAGGCCATCGTCAGCGCGATCAGGCCGAGGGTCAGGGCGGGGGCAGCCGCCCAGACAACCCAGCGGTAGCGCCCCGGCGGAAGGGCGAAGCCGAGCAGCGCCCCAGGCACGACGGCCACGAGAAGGGCGATGAGTGTGGTCAAGATCTGTTCCCTCTCCCTGGTCGCCGCAGAGCCGCAGCGGCCGGAAGAGTACCGGAACGAAGAACGGTGGGGGGTACCCGCTTGTTGCCGAGCGTCGGCGTCGCGGTCGAAACGGGCGATGGCGCGGGTCCCGCAGGTCCCTCAACAACGACGATGGCCGGCCGCGCCCTCCCCGGCTGCGACCGACCACCGCGTTCTGGTGGCGCCTGGATTCAGTACGAGTAGCCGGAGCTGCCGGCGTCGTTCGACCCGCTGTCCGCCGGCGGTGCGACCGGCTTCGGCGTCGACGTGGGCAGGCAGCTGAGGTTCTTCTTGCCGTCCGGCTGGACCACGAACCAGGTGCCGCCGACGGCCTGGCCCTTCCACTGGCCGGGCTTCTTGTCCCCGATGTAGCGGTACACCGGCCAGCCGCCGACGGTGAGCTGGCGGGTGCCGTCCTGCCGGGTCACGCTGCCGACCTTGTCGTCGGAGACGCCGGTGAGCTGCGGGTTGCCGTCGGTCAGCGCCGGCGGCCACACCTGCGCGCACTTGTCCACGCAGTTCGACGCGGGCGGGTCGGCGGTGTCCTTGTCGAAGCGGTACAGGATCCAGCCGTCCTGGTCGGTGACCACGCTGCCCATCCGGGCAACCTTCTTGCCGATCAACTGCTCGGTCAGGTCGACGTCCGCGGGCGCCGGCGCGTCGTCGGCGGCAGCCTCCGCGGACGCCGAGGCCTCGGGTTCAGCCGCCGCGGTGGGCTCGGCCGCGGCGACGGCGACCGGCTCGGCCGCGCTCGGGTTCGCCCCGTCGTAACCCGCGGGAGCGCAGGCCGTTAGTGCGACCATCGCGCTCGCGACGATGACGGTTCGCTTCATCTGTGCCACGTGCCCTCCTCATTCTTGGCAGTTCACCCATAGGTACGGCAGGAGGGCTGTCAAGGTTGAAGGAGTAACAGTGGTCAATTTCACCTGAATTGATTGAACCGACCCGGGCACCCATGCGTGTGCCCCTACGCGGACCGGTACCGACGCAACGACACATCGGCGCCGGCCATTGTCATAATGGCCGACGCCGATGCGGTACGCGAACCTACATGGGCACCGTGACCAGCGGGCTGGCCACCCCGTTGCCGTTCACCGACTGCACCTGGATCTGCTTGATGTCGTCGACCGGGGCCGCCGTCGAAGCGCTCAACTCGAGGCCCTGCGGGCGGGTGTTGGTGCCGTAGCCGCCGGGCGGCACCGACCAGGTCGAGATGACCTCCGTGGTCGAATTCTTGCGCTGCACCACCAGTCGGCAGACGAGCGGGCCGGGCAGCCGCTGGAGGCTGAAGTTAATCCGGGTGCCGTAATCCTTGGTGACCAGGAACATCGTCGCCTGCACACCCGTGGTCGGGTCGGTGGCGTCGACCTGGTCGCCCTCCACCTCCTCGTTGCCGCCAAACCCGGGGCCGGAAGGCGGCCCGGTCGGCGCGCTCGTCGGCGGCTCGTTCCCCGGCGCGCTCAGCGTCGGCTCGGCGAGCACCCCCGGCGGCTCGTCGTCGGTCACGCTGACGAAGCCGATCCCGGTCAGGCCACCGAAGACCACCACCGCCGCGGCGGTGGCGAGCAACTGGCGGAACCGGGTGCGCCGCCGGTCGGCGCGGACCGCCACCAGCGTCCGGTCCAGCAACGCCGGGTCGGTCGCGGTCTGCTCCAGCGCCATCATCGTCTCGCCGTCGATGTCGGACAGGAGCCCGACCACCGGCACCATCGTCTCCAACTCGGCCGCGCACGCCCAGCAGGTGGCGAGATGCTCCTCGAACCGCTCGGTGTCCTGCTCGTCGAGGACGCCCAGCGCGTACGCGGCGACGTCCATGTGGTCTGGCCGGCTCATTCTGTCACCCCCCGCTCCTGCAGAGCCGTGCGAAGCGCGCGCAGCGCGTAGTAGACCCGCGACTTGGCGGTGCCGAGTGGAAGCCCCAACTCCTCGGCGGCCTCCGGCACCGTCCGCCCCCGGAAGTACGTCGAGATCAGGATCTCGCGGTGCGACTGACTCAGCGTACGCAGGGCGTCCGCCACGGTCATGGTGCGCAGCACCCGGTCGGTGCTGTCCGCCTCGGCGAACGCGGTCAGGTCCCGGTCGTACGTCTCCGGCGGCCGGGCCTCCTGGCTGCGGTGCTCGTCGATGGCGATCCGGCGGGCCACCGTGACCAACCACGGCCGCAACGAGCCCTGCCCCTGCGTACCGAGGCGGTGCGCGTTGCGCCAGGCCCGCAGCAGCGTCTCCTGGACGATGTCCTCCGCGCGCTGCCGGTCCCCCCCGGTGAGCCGCATGACGAACATCAGCAACGGGCCGGCGTGCTCGGCGTAGAGCAGCCGGATCAACTGGTCGGAGTGGCTCGCCTCGGTTGACGTCGCCTGATGGCGCCCGGGCGCCGGTCGCGGCGTCACCGGACCATTCTGGCGAGAGGGCGGTCGTCCGTCGACCCCCCGGGCAGACGAGGTCGGCCGCGACGAGGATCGTGCGGACATCCAGTCCGCGCGAATCGCGTCGCCATGCCAACCGGCCGCCACCGCGTGCATGCAGACCTCCGGGGTGTCCGTTGACCAACGCCGCCCACCAGGTCGGCCGCCCGGTGGTACGCAGCGCCGCCCCGAGCGGATCAACAAACCGCGAAAAAAGTTCCGCGACACCGTCCGGTGGGCCGGTCAGCGGCGGACGGAGAACAGGCCCGGCGGTGGCGGATCCGAGCCGGTGGCGTCGGCGTCCCGCACCACCGCAGCGCCGCCAGCGAAGCGGTCCAGCTCGTCGCCGGCCACCACCCGGCCGGGGAACCAGTCGCCGGCCGCCCGCCGGGTCAGCTCGGCCACCGGAGGCTCGGTCCGCCCGGCGACCAGGACGAGGTTGCCGTACCGGCGCCCGCGCAACACCGCCGCGTCCCCGACCAGGCAGGCCCGGGGCAGCACCGAGCGGACCGTGGCGACCTGCCCACGGGCATGCCGCAGCGGCGGGCCGTCGGCGAGGTTCGCCAGGTACCAGCCCGCGGGGCGGAGCACCCGGGCCACCTCGGCCACGTACTCCACAGAGGTGAGGTGGGCCGGGGTGCGAGCCCCGGCGAAGACGTCGGCGACCACCACGTCGTAGCTGGCGTCCCGGGTCGCGGCCAGCACGGCCCGGGCATCCTCGACCCGGACCCGCAGCCGGGCATCCGCCGGCCAGGGCAGCGCCCGGCGGACCAGCTCCACCAGCGCCCCGTCCACCTCGGACACCCGCTGCGTGGAGCCGGGCCGGGTGGCGGAGACGTACCGCGGCAAGGTCAACGCCCCACCGCCGAGGTGCAGCACGCGCAGCGGCTCGCCGGCCGGCGCGATCAGGTCGATCGCCGCGGCCAACCGCCGCACGTACTCGAACTCCAGATGGGTGGGATCGGTCAGATCGACGTGCGACTGCGGGGCGCCGTCCAGCAGCAGCGTCCACGAGCCGAGGCGATCCGGATCCAGGATCAGCTCGGCCTGCCCGGTGTCCACCTGCTCGACCACCCGGTCACCCGCCCGCTTGCGCCCCATCCCGACCAGTGTCCGCGGTCAGCGGGCCGCTCGGGCCGCGGCCGTCAGCGCGCGATGCAACAACCGGGAGTCGCCGAGCAGGGCCCGCAGCCGGCGCTCCAGGCCGGCGATCGGGATCAGGTTCTGCGGAGCCCGCGGATCCTTGTACGGGGTCGACGCGAACCGCGGCAGAGTGACCAGCGACAGGTCGGCCAGCTCGATCGCCGCCTCGACGGGCAGGTCCGCGGAACACTCCACCCGGACGATCCCGGCCCACGGAGCGCCGACGGCCACCGGCAGCCGCAAATACCACGACCAGCCGCCCCACGCCGTGCCCAGCCGGAACACGGGCGAGCGCTCACGCGGCGCCAGGCCGGTCACCACGGCGGTCAGCCGGCCGTCCAGGTACTGGCTGTGCTGCGTCTTGATGTACCCCAGGGTGCGCGGCAACTGCCGCCGGCTGCGCAACGGGCCGTCCACCACCAGCAGATCGCCGTCGACCCGGGCGGCGTCGGAGACCGCGACCTCCAGCGCGGTCAGCGGACCCTGCACGGCGGCCGGCAGCTTGGCCAACTCGCCGGTGCCGCCCACCCGGTGCACCGGGTAGCGGATCGCCCCCGTCACCACGTCCTGCGCCGACGGGCTCGCGGTGAACAGGCCCCGGCCGACCCGGGTGCCGGCCAGCTGCGCCACACCCCGGCCCAGGTCACAGCGGACCACCCCCGCCGCGTACGAGGCGGCCAGCCCCGGGAACGACCCGCCGTCGGCCTCGGCCGTCCAGATGCTCGCATCGATCCGGCGTACCCCGTCGACCAGCAGCACCACCTCCGGCGCCCGCACGCCCGGCCGTACCCCGATCGCCCGCCAGTCCACGGCGGGCAGCTCCACGTCCGCGTCGACCTGCGCGCTGCTCGGCGCGGCCGGCCCGGCGGCGGACGCCTCGAACGACGCCCCGTACGCCGGGTCCCACGAGTCCACGAAGAACGCGGCGTCGGTCATCGAGCCACCCTTTCGTTCGCGACTGCGGGGCTCCGCTGCGCTGCACTCCTCGCGCTCACGGTGCCCGCCTTTCGTTCGCGACTGCGGGGCTCCGCTGCGCTGCACTCCTCGCGCTCACCGGCCGGTCCGTTCCACGCGCGCCGAGCGGGCATCCTTGCGCACCTCGAAACGGACCGGAATCCGTTCGGCCAGCGCCGGCACGTGCGTGACCACGCCGACCATCCGGTCGCCCCGGGCGGCCAGATTTTCCAACGTGGCCGCCACCGTGTCCAGGGTGGCCGCGTCCAGCGTGCCGAAGCCCTCGTCCAGGACGATCGACTCCAGGCTCGCCGCCGTGGTCGACATCCCGGCCAGCTGCTCGGAGAGCGCCAGCGCCAGCGCCAGCGACGCCTGGAACGTCTCGCCGCCGGAGAGCGTGCGCACGCCCCGGCGCAGCCCGGCATCGTGGTGGTCGACCACGAAGAACTCACCCTTGTCATGCACCAGCTCGTACTGCCCCCCGGAGAGCTCCCGCAGGATCCCCGACGCGCCGTCGACCAGCAGGTCCAACGCCTCGGCCAGCAGCCACCGTTCGAAGTTGTTGGCCCGCAGGTGCCCGGCCAGCGCGCGGGCCACCTGCGCCTCCCGCTCGTGACCGGCGCGCTGCTCGCGCAGCGTCCCAGCCTGCTCGCGGCGTTCCCGTAGCCGCCGCCGGTCGGCCCCGGCCCGCTCCACCGCCACGGTCGCGGCGTGCACCGGGTCCTCCGCGACCGGCACGTCGGCGGCGGCGAAGACGCCGGCGATGCTCCGCTGCACCGCGTCGGCCGCCGCCTCGGCTTCGCCGACCACGGCGGCCCGGCCGGCCCGGTCGGCACGGCGGCGGTCCGCCTCGGTGGCCGCCCAGCCGGTCAGCGCCGCCCACGCGACGGCGACGTCGTCCCGGTCGGTCGCGGGCGGGCCGAACCGCGCCAGCCCGTCACGAGTGGTGTCGAAGCGCCGCCAGGCCGCCCGCAGCCGCTCCTCGGCGGCGTCCACCCCGGCGCGGGCCTGGCGGGCGGCGTCCCGACCGGCTCGAACGGCGGTCGCCGCCTCCTCCAGCGCGCGTCGCAGCCGGGCGTGCTCGGCCAGCTCCCGGCGCAACACGGCCGGCTCCGCCGCCCCGGAGAGCTGCCCGGCCAGCTCGGCCAGCCGGGCGTCCAGCTGCTCCTGCCGGGCCCGGGCCTGCACCAACAGCCGTTCCAGGTCGCGTGCCGCCACGTCCCGCTGCTGCACGACCGCCTGCGCGGCCTTGCTGGCGGCCCGCGCCGCCTTGCCGGCCGCCGTGGCGGCGACCACCGCCGAGTCGGCCGGCACCGCCGGCACCTCGGCCACCGGCTGCGTACAGACCGGGCAGGCCGCGCCGGGATGCAGGTGTACCCGCAGGCTGACCGCCAGGTCAGTGGCCTTCGCCTCCTCGTGCGCCCGGAAGGCCGCCTCCAGCTCGGCCTCGGCCCGCTCGGCGTCGGCCCGGGCGGCCGCCAGCGCCGCCACCGCCGCGGCGTGTTCGTCGTTCGCCGCGGTCACCGTCGCGCGGACCGTCTCGGCCTCGCCGGTCAGTCGGTCGCGGTCGTCGTACGCCCGCAGCAGCAGCCGCAGCGCGCTCTCGTCCCCGGCGCCGGCCAGCTCCCCGCGCAGCTTCTCCTCCCGCTCCTCGGCCAGCGACACGCCGGTGGCCGCCGCCTCGGCCTCGGCCCGCGCCGCGGTCACCGCGAGGGCCACCTCGGCCACGCCGCCCGGCGCGCGCACCCCGGTCAGCACGGTGAGCTCGTCGTCGAGTGCGGTCAGGGTCGCCGCAGCCTCGCGCGCGGTGGCCCGGGCCGCCGCCAGCTCCGGCACGGCCGCGGTCACCGCGGCGGCCAGCTCGGTCATCCGGTCGACCCGGGCATCGGCCTCGACCAGCGCCGCGTCGTCCACGCCGGTCAGCCCGGCGAGCAGCTGGTCGACGGCGTCCAGGCGGGCCTCCGCCTGCGCCGCGCGCGCCGTCGCCCGCTTCTGCACGTCCTCGTAGACGCCGAGGCCGAGCAGGTTGACCAGGATCTGCTGCCGGGTCGCCGGCTTGGCGTGCAGGAAGTCGGCGAACTGCCCCTGCGGCAGCACCACGCAGCTCGTGAACTGCTCGTACGGCAGCCCGACCGCCTCCAGCACCGCCTGCTCCATCTCGGCGGGGGTGCCAGCCACCACCTCGCCGAGGTCCTCCGGGCTCAGGCCGGTGTCCAGTTTGGTCACGTCGAAACCGGCCGGCATCAGCTGCAACCCGGCGTTCGCGGTCTTGACGTTGCCCCGGCCGTCCCGGCGCACCACCCGGGTGGCCACGTACCGGGCCCCGCCGGACTCGAAGACCAGCCGGACCCGGGCCTCGGTCGCCGACGGCGCGAGCGCGTTGGCCAACCCCCGGGTGCCGCCCCAGCGGGGCACCGTGCCGTAGAGGACGAAGCAGATGGCGTCCAGCACGGTGGACTTGCCCGAGCCGGTCGGCCCGATCAGGGCGAAGAAGTCGGCGTCGGTGAAGTCGACGGTGGTGTCGTCCCGGAAGACCGTGAACCCGGCCATGTCCAGCCGCATCGGACGCATCAGCGATCGACCTGCTTCCTACTGTTGCTCGTCGCCGAGCAGTTCGGATGTTTCGCTCTCCGCTCGGTGGTAGCCGGGCTGGAGTCCTGGACCGGCAGTCTGGTCCGGTGGCGATCAGTCCGGTCCTGCAAGATCTGCTTCACCCGGTAATGTGGGGTGTGCAGTGCGATGTCGGGATCGACTGCTCGTTGCAGGATGTTGATCGCGGCGTTCACGTCGGCCTGCCACACCACCCCGCACGGGCTGCAGTAAAGCCGATCCCCGCTACGTCGGCGAAGGCTGCCGCAGCGGTGACAGGCTTGTGAGGTGTAGGCGGCGTTGACGTGTACGAGCGCAGAACCTCTGCGCTCCGACACGTTCGTTAGCGCCTCGGCGGTGACTCCTTTGGTCCACGCGGCGAGGCGCCGGTTGACATTCTTGCCAAACGTCTTGCGCCCGGCGAAGCGCTTGGTGAGGTCTTCGGCGATGACGGTTGCGGCCTTGTCGACGACTCGGTGCACAGCAGTGAAGATTTCTGTGCGGACCCGTGCGCGATGGCGGGCAGCCTGCCGGTCCCGCTTGACGGTGCCGAGGTTGTTGCACCGGATCCGGTGTGCTTTCGTCTGGTCACCACGCGAGGCGGCGTTGTTCGCGATCGAGCGCAGTTGCGCCCGACGCCGGTTACGTTCCTTCAATCGATCCGACTCGCTGGAAAGAATTTCACCGAGAAACCTGCCGTGTTGATCACCGTCGGAATCGGTCAAGGCTTCGGTGTAGCCCTTGTCGACGCCGATCGTACGTCCGCCGCACGGGCGCTGCGACGAGCGCAGCTGCGACGCGTCGGTCTGATAGTGCACCTCCACCCGACCGGCCCGCAGAATCAGCCGCAGCGTGCCAGTCGGAGCGACGATCGTGGACAACGGAATCCTGATCAATCTGCGACGTTGCAGGCCAGGAATTGCGAGCCACAGGTTGCCACGTGCGTCAGCGGCGACGTTGTACTGGTCAGCGCGTACCACGATCTGGTCGTGCGTGCGGTTGCGACCACGTTTCCAGTGCTTGCGCATCTGTCGAGCCAGGAACGGATCAACCGCCCAACGGTTAGCCCTCAGCGCGGTCAGCATCCGCTTGCGCTCGGTCGGATCGCTCGTTCGACGGCCGATCGCCCGGCGGACCTGCGCCGTGGCCGCCGCCATGCTGGCTCCGATGTCGGCCATGGTGTCGCGGACGGTTTCCTTCCAGGCGTTTGCCAACACACCGAACCGCTCGTGGGTGCCGTCGGCTAACCACCGATCCCGCACCCGCCGGTCCGTCAATCCTGACCCGACGCCGACGACCGACCCGTACCGCTGCCACACCTCGCTGCGCACCCGACCCAACCGGCGAGCCTGCTCCACCAACTCCGCATACTTACCCCGGTTGAGGGCTGTCGAGTACGCGATTCGGGTAACTTTCACCGTCGGCCTCTCGCGGCCGTAAGAGCTTGTCCTTGATCGCTTTCGTGCGGCGGCGGAACAGGCATGGCCGTCGCTGAACGTGCGCATGACCGCCAGCGGGTCCGCAGATCAGGGATAGTCGACAACTAGTCGACCTCCTCGAAGAGCTCGTCGAAGAGTTCCCGGACGCCCTCGTCGGCGTGCCCCCGGCTGTCCAGGTAGTCGGCGAACAGCTCCCGGGGCGAGCGCCCCGAGCGTTGCGCGATGCGGGCGCCACTGCCCGGCGCGGCGAGCAGCTCCGGGTCGATCCGGATCTCCAGGGCACGGGGGAGCAGCTCCTGGATCTCCTCGCGCAGGCCGGCGCGGGGCTGCTCCCGCACGTACACCCGCAGCCAGGCGTCCGGCGCCTCGATCTCGGCGAGCTGGGCCAGGGTGCCCCGCACGGTGCGTAGCGCGCTCGCAGCGGTCACCGGCACCTCGCGGACCCGGGCGGCGGTGCTGGCGGTCACCTCGACCAGCGTCACGGAGGGGACGTTCTCCTGCTCGCCGAAATCCACCGCGAGCGGACTGCCGCTGTAGCGCACCGGGCAGGGGCCGATGACCCGCTGCGCCCGGTGCAGGTGGCCCAGCGCCACGTAGTGCGCGGTGGCCGGGAAGACGGTGGCCGGCACGGCGTAGCCGAGCACGGTGTGCGCGTCCCGCTCGCCGCCGCCGGTGGTCGCGCCGGTCACGGTCAGGTGCGCGGTGACCAGGTGCACCCGGTCCGGCTCGGTGAAGCCCTCGGTGAGCCGACCCAGCACCCGGCCCAGGTGGTCGGCGTACGTCTGGTTGGCCTCGGCGGCGGTCAGCTCGTACATCTCCAGGGCGCGCACCGCGTACCGCTGGGACAGGAACGGCAGCGCGGCCAGCTGCCACCGCTCTCCACCGGCGGTGGTGCCGTCGATCACGTGCTCGTCCGGATTTTCCCGTACCCCGCCGCGCAGCGTGATGCCGGCGGCCTCCGCCCACGGCCGCAGCGCGTCCAGCGCCGGGCCGTTGTCGTGATTGCCGCCGATCGCGACCACGTCCGCGCCGGTGCGGCGCAGCGCGGTCAGCGCCCGGGTGACCAGCCGGGTCGCCTCGGAGGTGGGCGCGGCGGTGTCGTAGAGGTCACCGGCGACGATGACCAGGTCCGGCTGCTCGGCCCGGGCGATGTCGATCACCCCGGCCAGCACGGCCTTGTGTTCCTCGGCCCGGGACTGCCCCTTGAGCACCTTGCCGACGTGCCAGTCCGAGGTGTGCAGGATCTTCACCGTGGCTGCCTTCCGTGCTGCGCGACTGCGGGACTCACCGGGCCGCCCCTAGAACGGAATGTCGTCGTCGGTGCCGCCGCCGGAGCCCACGACGGCGAACGGGTCGGCGGACTGGGTGATCGAGCGCAGCGTCTCCGATGGCGCGCGGCCCGCCTCGGAGACGCGGGTGGCCCAGGCCGGGAACGGGAACTCCAGGCAGAGCGGCACCGGGATGTCGGGCTGGTTGACGAACATGGTGCCCGGCTTGGCCAGCAGCGCCCGTTGCCGCTGCGCCGGTGGTAGGAAACCGTACTCGGGGCGGGAGGCCTCGGCCGGGTCGAGCCGGCCGACCACCCGGATCGCCGAGTTGGTGACGATCCGCCGCTCCACCTCGCTCGCCGTCTGCTGGGCGCCGATCAGGATCACCCCGAGCGAGCGGCCCCGCTCGGCGATGTCCAGCAGCACCTCCTTGATCGGCGAGGACCCGTCGCGGGGGGCGTACTTGTTGAGCTCGTCGAGGACGACGAAGAGCAGCGGCTTGGCGGTGCCGGACTTCTCCTTGCGCTCGAACTCGCTCTTGAGCGTCACGCCGACCACGAACCGCTGGGCGCGGTCCGGAAGGTTGTGCAGGTCGACCACCGTGACCTGCGCGGACTCGCTGGTGTTGATCGAGTGCGGGCGGCGGGTGGCCAGGTCGCCACGGATCAGCCGGGCAAGGTCCTTCTTGCTGCCGATCAGCCGCCGGGCGAAGGCGTTGACGGTGCCCAGACCGACCGCGCTGCCCGCCCAGTCGGAGCGGGTCTCGTCGTCGTTGAGCTGGTCGACGATGTGGTCGACCAGGTCGCCGTAGGAGCCGAGGCGGACGCCGTCGATGCTCACCCCGCCGTCGGCGGGCTGGGCGTAGCGGGCCAGGTGCGCGGCGACCGAGTGGACGACCATCGTGTACTGCTGGCGCTCGTCGTCGGCGTCGGCGAAGACGTACGGCAGCAGCCGGTCGGCGCAGAACTCGCTCAGCGTCCAGTAGAAGGCGTCCACGCCGGTGAGCCGGCTGCTCACGTCCGGCGTGCCGGCGGAGTCGCCTACCCGGGGCGGGGCGTACACCCGCACGTCGGGGAAGGCGCCCGCGGTCAGGCCGAGTTTCGCGTACGCCGCGCGGGTGGGCTCGTCGAGCCGGGTGTTGGGATGGTCGAGGAAGAGCAGATCCTCGCCCTTGACGTTGAAGATCAGCGCCTTGGCGTTGACCGCGTCGCCGCCCAGCACCCCGGAGCGGAAGACCGAGTAGAGCAGGAAGGTGGCGAAGCTGGTCTTGGTGGCCACGCCGGAGATGCCGGAGATGGAGACGTGTGCGCCCCGGCTGCCGTCGAGGAAGTCGGCGTTGAGGTAGACCGGCACCCCGTCGCGACCCATCCCCATCGGGATGCGCCGCTCCATCCGGTCGAAGTGCAGCGCCCGGGCGCGGGCGTCGCCCTCGGCCCGGTGCACCACCGCCCCCGGCGTCGGCGGCACGTAGAGCTCCGGATCGACCCGGGTGGTGGTCACCTCGGCCGCCTCCTGCACCTGCGCGGGCAGCGTGCCGTCGGCGATGGCGAAGACGTCGGAGTCGAACTGGGCGCCCTCGTGCCGGGCCCGGACCTGGGTGACCACCCCGGCGATCGTCACCGGCTCCCGGTCCGGCAGCTCACGCCGCGTGACCACCACGTCGTCGAGCTGGAGGTAACTGCCGGGGGCCACGGCCGTCCAGAACTGCAACGGGGTGGCGTCGGCGGTGCCCAGCACCCGGCCGACCGGCTCGCCCGGGCTGTCGAGGCCGGCGTCGGTCATCGGGCGACTCGGGTCGGTCGGGCTTCACGGTCGAGGCGCATGACGTGCATCCTGCCCGAGGAGTACGACAGGTTGCCATGCGACGCGGCGGACGACACCATCACTGGTCACACACGCGACGCTAGGTGCCTGGTCGGCGACAGGCCGTTGCCGACTCGGGTTTCAGTCGCGGGCGTGGCGGAGCATGAGGACGCCGTCGTCGGCTGCGAGCACGTGCCGTAGCGGGAGCTGTCGGGGTTGCGTGGCGTCTCCCGCGGTGATCCGGCCCGGTCCGGGGCCGGCGAGCAGCGGCGAGAGGGTGAGGCACAGCTCGTCAACCAGGTCGGCGCCGGCGAGCGCGCCGAACAGGTGCGGGCCACCCTCGCACAGCAGTTGCGACAGCCCGCGCCGGCGCAGCTCGTCGAGGCCGGCGGCCAGGTCGACCCGGTCGGTGCCGCAGCGCACCACGTCGGCGACGTCAGTCAGCCCCGGTGGTGGGTCGACACCGGCGTGGGTGAGCACCACCGGCCGGACGGGCGCGTCGGCGAAAGCGGCCTGCGCCGGGTCCAGGTTGAGCGAGCCGGAGACGACGACCAGCGTCGGGTACTCGGCCAGCCCGTGCTCGCGGCGCCAGGCGCGGCGGCGCTCGTTGAGCCGGACCGCGCGGTAGCCCTCGTGGCGAAGCGTGCCGGCGGCCACCACCAGCGCGTCGCAGAGCATTCGCAGCAGACTGAAGACCCGCTTGTCGGGCTCGCCGGAGAGCCCGGCGGAGTAGCCGTCCACGCTGACCGCGCCGTCCAGGCTGGTGACGAAGTTGACCCGCAGGTGGGGCCGGTCGGCGCGGCCGTAGAGCGCGGTCAGCGCGGCGTCGTCGAGCGGCAGCGCCGACGGCTCGGGCCAGAGCTGCCGGATCGGAATTCCGACGGTCATTCGCTGGCCGGACCGGTGACCGGAGGGGTCGGTCGGGCGGTACGGTGCTGGCAGTCGCACCAGTTCCGGCCCGGGCAGTCGTCGTGTCGCCGGGCCCGGCACGCTCGGCAGATCATGCTGGCAGCCTAAGCCGCGGGAGGACAGGACAGCATGCCGCGTCAGATCTTCCAGCTGAAGATGTCCCTCGCCGGCGTCCGTCCGCCGGTCTGGCGCCGGGTGCTCGTTCCGGCCGGCTACACGCTCGATCGGCTGCACCGGGTCGTGCAACACGCGATGGGCTGGCGGGACTGTCACCTGCACTCGTTCGAGATCGACGCGGTGCAGTACGGCGAGCCCGACCCGGACGGCGAGCTGGCGTTGCACGACGAGCTGGACGTCCGGCTCGACGCGGTGCTCGGCAAGGGCAGCCGGTTCACCTACACCTACGACTTCGGCGACTGGTGGGAGCACGACCTGGTGGTCGAGGACGCGCTGACCGCCGACCCGGAGGAGCGGTACCCGGTCTGCCTGGACGGCGAGCGGGCCTGCCCGCCGGAGGGCATCGGCGGCCCGTCCGGCTACCGGGCGCTGCTGGTCGCGCTCTCCGGTCAGGATGATCCGGCCGACGTCGTCGACCCGGCGCAGGCCCTGCTGCGCGACTGGGCGGGCTCCACGTTCGACCCGTCCCGCTTCGACGCCGACCGCGCCGGCACTCTGCTGCGCCGCTTCTGCTGACCCCCCGGTTACCCGCCGCGGCGGCTCCACGGTGAGCCGCCGGCCAAGGTGCCGGGATTCTCGCGTTTCGGGTTACCTGCCCCTGGGGGTCGATGGCGGTAACGATCTGGGAACGCTCCCATCGCCCTATTGACACCCCCGTTACCCGCCGGCAATCTCATGGGAGCGCTCCCGGAGGTGGCGCGGGTCACCCACGTTCCTCCGTCCGGCCGCCGGCACCGCCGGCGCCGACCCGGCGCGACAAGCACCCCCCACCACAACCACCCAGCCTCACCACCGGAAAGAGGGGTCAGCGAATGAGTGTCACCACGCGGCGTACCCGCCTGGCGGCCGCTGCCCTGGCCGCGATCACCGCAATCGGCGGTCTCGCAGCCTGCGGCAACGACGACGATGAGCCGGCGGCCGGCGAGAAGCCGGCCAAGCTGGTCGTCGACACCTTCGGCGAGTTCGGCTACGACGAGATCGTCAAGCAGTACGAGAAGGACACCGGGATCAAGGTCGAGCTGCGTAAGACCGCGCAGCTCGGTGAGTACCGGCCGAAGCTGGTCCGCTACCTGGCCACCGGCAAGGGCGCGGCGGACGTCATCGCCCTGGAAGAGGGCATCCTCAACGAGTTCAAGGCCAACCCGCGCAACTGGGCCGACCTCGCGCCGCTGGTGGCTGACCACTCCAAGGAGTACCTGCCCTGGAAGTGGGAGCTGGGCAAGGCGCCGGACGGCCGGCTGATCGGCCTGCCGACGGACGTCGGCAGCCTCGCCGTCTGCTACCGCAAGGACCTGTTCCAGGCGGCCGGCCTGCCCACCGAGCGCGACCAGGTGTCGGCGCTCTGGGCGGACTGGAAGGGCTTCCACGAGGCCGGCCTCAAGTACAAGCAGGGTAGCGGCGGCAAGGCGTTCATCGACTCGATCACCGCCGTCTCCAACGGTGTGCTCTTCCAGGGGAACGGTGATCTGTTCTACGACAAGGAGAACAACATCATCGCGGACACCAGCCCCGCGGTGAAGAACGCCTGGGAGACCGCCACCTCGATGGTGGACATCTCCGCCAAGGCGCAGACCTGGTCGCCGGAGTGGTCGGGTGGCTTCAAGCAGGGCACCTTCGCGGCCACCTTCTGCCCGTCCTGGATGCTCGGCATCGTCTCGGACAACTCCGGTGCGGCCAACAAGGGCAAGTGGGACGTCGCCGCCGTGCCGGGTGGCGGCGGTAACTGGGGCGGCTCGTGGCTCGGGGTTCCGGAGCAGAGCAAGTACCCGAAGGAGGCGGCGAAGCTCGCCGAGTACCTGACGAGCGCCACCAGCCAGGTGGAGGCCTTCAAGGCCAAGGGCCCGCTGCCCACCAACCTGGAGGCGCTGAAGAACGAGGCCTTCCTCAGCTACACCAACGAGTACTTCAGCAACGCGCCGACCGGCAAGATCTTCGGGGACAGCGTCGCCAAGATCCAGCCGATCCACCTGGGCCCGAAGCACCAGGCGGTCAAGGAGAACGCGCTCGAGCCGGCCCTGCGGGCGTTCGAGAACGGGCAGGCGGACAAGGCGAAGGCCTGGGAGCAGTTCACGAAGGATGCAAAGACTCAGGGTGCCTTCTGAGTGATTCCCTGCCGGTGGCGTTCGGGACTACCCGGACGCCACCGGCCGGTCCCCTCCGCGTAGCGCCCTGCGCGAGGGCCCCCGGGCCTCGCCGGAAAAGGAAATTCGCATGAGCCTGTCGGCCACGACGGCACCGCCGTCGCCAGCAGCACCGCCTTCTCCCGACGTCCCTTCCCGACTTCGCCGGGGAAGGCTACTCAACCGTCTCGATGTCAAGTACTCGCCGTACCTCTACATCGCCCCGTTCTTCGTGATCTTCGGCGCGTTCGGGTTGTACCCGATGGTGCGTACCGCCTGGATGTCGCTGCACGACTGGGACATGATCGGCGACCACTCGTTCATCGGCTTCGACAACTACACCCGGTTGGCGTCCGACGAGTACTTCTGGAACGCGCTGGTCAACACGTTCGGCATCTTCGCCCTGTCGACCATCCCGCAGCTGTTGCTCGCCCTCTTCCTGGCGAACCTGCTCAACCGGACCTTCCTGCGCGCCAAGACCTTCTTCCGGATGGCGATCTTCATGCCGAACGTGGTGTCGGTGGCCGCGGTCGCGATCGTCTTCGGGATGCTGTTCCAGCGGGAGTTCGGCCTGTTCAACTGGCTGCTCAGCTTCGTCGGTGTCGACGCGGTCGACTGGGACGGGCACCGGTGGAGTTCCTGGATGGCCATCTCCTCCATGGTCAACTGGCGGTGGACCGGGTACAACACCCTGATCCTGCTCGCCGGCATGCAGGCGATCCCGAAGGACCTCTACGAGGCCGCGGCGATCGACGGCGCCAGCCCGTGGCGGCAGTTCTGGCAGATCACCCTGCCCATGCTCAAGCCCACCTTCATCTTCGTGGTCATCCTGTCCACGATCGGCGGCATGCAGCTCTTCACCGAGCCCCTGCTCTTCGGCAACGGCAACATCATCGGCGGCAACCAGCGGGAGTTTCAGACGCTGGCCATGTACATGTACGAGATGGGCATCGTGAACCTGAACACCGCCGGCTACGGAGCCGCGGTCGCCTGGGCGATCTTCATGATCATCGTCGTGGTGTCGCTGTTCAACTTCCTACTCGTCCGCCGCTCGGCGAAGTGAGGAGAGATCGATGATCTCGGCTTCCCAGCGCCTGTGGCGCACCAGCCCGCTGACCTACGTGGCGCTCCTCCTGGCGGCGCTGCTGTCGATCTACCCGTTCTACTACATGATGGTGATCGGCAGTCGCAGCCTGGACTCCATCAACGACGTGCCGCCACCGCTGACCCCCGGCGGAGCGTTCGGTGACAACTTCGGACGGGTGCTCGACAACGACGCCGCCAACTTCCTCACCGGCATGATGAACTCGATCATCGTCTCCTCGGTGGTCACCCTGTCGGTGGTGCTCACCGGTTCGCTGGCCGGGTTCGCCTTCGCCAAACTGCGGTTCAAGGGCAGCAACGCTCTCCTGCTGGCGATCATCGTCACGATGATGATCCCGACCCAGATGGGCCTCATCCCGCTCTGGGGCATGATGCAGGACCTGGGGTGGTACGACACCCTCTACGCGGTCACCGTGCCGTTCCTGGTCAGCGCCTTCGGCGTGTTCATGATGCGGCAGTACGCCAGCCAGGCGATCTCCGACGAGCTGATCGAGGCCGGCCGCGTCGACGGGGCGAGCACGTTCCGGATCTACTGGAGCATCGTGCTACCCGCGCTGCGCCCCGCCGCCGGCGTCCTCGGTCTGCTGACCTTCATGGAGACCTGGAACTCGTTCCTCTGGCCGTACGCCATCCTCACCCCGGAGAACCCGACCCTGCAGGTCTCGCTCTCCTTCCTCTCGTACGCCTACTACACCGACTACTCCCAGGTGTTCGCCGCCACGGCGATCGGCACCATCCCCCTGGTGCTCGTCTTTCTCCTGTTCGGCCGCCAGATCATCGGCGGGATCATGGAAGGTGCCGTCAAGTCGTGAGCAACCCCGCCAGCCCGCCCGCCGTCGGCGTCCTCGACGAGCGCCCCGGGCTGACCTTCCCGCCCGGCTTCCTGTGGGGGGCCGCGACCGCGGCGTACCAGATCGAGGGGGCGGCGGCCGAGGACGGCCGTACCCCGTCGATCTGGGACACCTTCAGCCACACCGACGGCCGGGTGGTCGCCGGGCACACCGGCGACGTGGCCTGCGACCACTACCACCGGCTCGGCGACGATGTCGCGCTGATGGCCGAGCTGGGCCTGAAGTCGTACCGTTTCTCGGTCTCCTGGCCCCGGGTGCAGCCCGGCGGCACCGGCGCGGCCAACCCGCAGGGCCTGGACTTCTACCGGCGGCTGGTCGACGAGCTGCTGGTGCACGGCATCGAGCCGTGGCTCACCCTCTACCACTGGGACCTGCCGCAACCGCTGGAGGACGCCGGCGGCTGGCCCGCCCGGGACACCGCCGCCCGCTTCGCCGACTACACCACGCTGGTCGCCGACGCGCTCGGCGACCGGGTGCGCTACTGGACCACGCTGAACGAGCCGTGGTGCTCGGCGTTCCTCGGCTACGGCTCCGGGGCGCACGCCCCCGGCCGGTCCAACGGGGCGGAGGCGGTCCGCGCCGGGCACCACCTGATGCTCGGGCACGGCCTGGCCGTGCAGGCGCTGCGAGCCGCCCGGCCCAGCGCCGAGGTGGGGGTGACCGTCAACCTCTACCCGGTCGACCCGGCCAGCGACGCCCCCGCCGACGTCGACGCCGCCCGGCGGATCGACGCGCTGGCCAACCGGTTCTTCCTCGACCCGCTGCTGCGCGGGTCGTACCCGGAGGACCTGGTGACCGACCTGAGCGCGGTGACCGACTTCGACCACGTACGCGACGGTGACCTGGCCACCATCGCCACGCCGCTGGACCTGGTCGGGGTCAACTACTACAGCCGGCACGTGGTCGCCACCCCGGTCGAGGGCGCCGAGCCGGAGCCGTACTGGCGGGCGCCCTCCTGCTGGCCGGGCAGCGAGAACGTCCGGTTCGTCACCCGGGGCGTCCCGGTCACCGACATGAACTGGGAGATCGACGCCCCGGGCCTGGTCGAGACGCTGCGCCGGGTGCACGACGAGTACACCGACCTGCCGCTCTACGTCACCGAGAACGGCTCCGCGTTCGTCGACACGGTCATCGACGGGGAGGTCGACGACGTCGACCGGCTGGCCTACTTCGACGCCCACCTGCGCGCCGCACACGACGCGATCAACGCCGGGGTGCCCCTGCGGGGATACTTCGCCTGGTCGCTGATGGATAATTTCGAATGGGCCTGGGGTTACACCAAGCGGTTCGGCATGATCCACGTCGACTACGACACCCAGGTCCGCATCCCCAAGTCCAGCGCCAGGTGGTACGCCTCGGTGATCCGACGCAACGGTCTGGCCGCACAATAGGCTCGGGCCAGCCATCAGGGCGGTCCTGGTGTCCACCTCCCGCAGGTGGCACCGGGTCCGCCCGCCGTCGGAGGAGCAGACGATGACAACGCAGCGCACCCGGTCGCTCGGGCGCCCGACCCTCGATGCGGTCGCGGCGCGCGCCGGCGTCGGGCGGGGCACGGTCTCCCGCGTGGTCAACGGCTCGCCCCAGGTCAGCCCGGAGGCCCGGGCCGCGGTCCAGCAGGCCATCGCCGAGCTGGGGTACGTGCCGAACCGGGCCGCCCGCGCCCTCGTCACCCAGCGGACCGACTCCGTCGCGCTGGTGGTGTCCGAATCCGGCGAACGGGTCTTCACCGAGCCGTTCTTCGCCGGCATCGTACGGGGGATCAGCTCCGGCCTGCTGGAGACGCCGATGCAGCTCTGGCTGGCCATGGCCCAGTCGGCGGTGGAGCGGGAGCGGGTCGAGCACCACCTGACCAACCAGCATGTCGACGGCGTACTCCTGCTGTCGTTGCACGACTCCGACCCGCTGCCGACCCTGCTGGAGGAGCGCGGCCTGCCCGCCGTGCTCGGCGGCCGGCCGGCCCGGATGCTGCAACCCGGCGCCCAGCCGGCCTGGTTCGTCGACGTGGACAACGTGGGCGGCGCCCGGCAGGCGGTGGAGTACCTGGCCGGCCGGGGGCGGCGACGCATCGCCACCATCGCCGGTCCGCAGGACATGGGCGCCGGCCTGGCCCGGTTGGCCGGCTACACCGAGGCGGTCAAGGCCACCGGGGCCGGCGTCAACCCCGATCTGATCGCGTACGGCGACTTCAGCGAGGGCAGCGGCGCGGCCGGCATGCGCCGGCTGCTGGATGCCTGCCCCGATCTGGACGCGGTCTTCGTCGCGTCCGACCTGATGGCGTTCGGCGCGCTACGGACGCTGCGCGAGGCCGGCCGGCGGGTGCCCGAGGACGTCGCGGTGATCGGGTTCGACGACGCGCCGATCGCCCGGCAGGCGGACCCCCCGCTGACCACCGTCTTCCAGCCGGTGGAGGAGATGGGCCGGCAGATGGCCCGGCTGCTGGTCGCCCGGATCCGCGGCGACGACCTCCCCGCCCCGCACATCCTCCTGGACACCCAGCTGATCCACCGAACCTCCGCCTGACCCCGCCGGCCGGCCGCCGGACCCGCCGTTGACCATGAAGTTATTGCCCTGACACGCCGACACGGATGGCAATAACCTCATGATCAACGGGCGGTGCCGGGCCCGGGTGGGTGGGGGTCAGGCGGGGGTGGGGGTCCAGCGGCGGAGTTCGCGCTTGGCCAGGGAGGAACGGTGGACCTCGTCGGGGCCGTCGGCGAGGCGCAGGGTGCGGGTCTGCGCCCACAGGGCGGCCAGCGGGGTGTCCTGGCTGACGCCGGCGCCGCCGTACCCCTGGATGGCCTTGTCGATCACCCACTCCGCCATCGCCGGGGTGCCGATCTTGATGGCCTGGATCTCGGTGTGCGCGCCCTTGTTGCCGACGGTGTCCATCAGCCAGGCCGTCTTGAGCACCAGCAGCCGGGACTGCTCGATGCGCACCCGCGACTCGGCGATCCACTCCCGCACCACGCCCTGCTCGGCCAGCGGCCGGCCGAACGCGATCCGCTCGTTCGCCCGTCGGCAGAGCAGCTCCAACGCCCGCTCGGCCATCCCGATCAGCCGCATGCAGTGGTGGATCCGGCCCGGGCCCAGCCGGGCCTGGGCGATGGCGAACCCGGTGCCCTCGGCGCCGATCAGATTTTCCGCCGGCACCCGGACGTCGGTGAAGTCGATCTCGGCGTGACCGCCGTGCGAACCATCGGTGTAGCCGAAGACGGTCATGCCCCGACGTACGGTCACGCCCGGGGTGTCCCGCGGGACCAGCACCATGCTCTGCTGGCGGTGCCGGTCCGCGCCGGGGTCGGTCTTGCCCATCACGATGAAGATCTCGCAGCGCGGGTCCATCGCACCGGACGACCACCACTTGCGACCGTTGATCACGTATTCGTCGCCGTCACGGGTGATCCGGGTTGCGATGTTGGTGGCGTCGGAGGACGCGACGTCCGGCTCGGTCATGCAGAACGCGGAGCGGATCTCGCCCTCCAGCAGGGGCGCGAGCCAGCGCTCCCGCTGCGCCTCCGAGCCGAACTCGGCCAGCAGCTCCATGTTGCCGGTGTCCGGCGCCGCGCAGTTGACCGCCTCCGGCGCCAGGTGCGGGCTGCGGCCGGTCAGCTCGGCGAGCGGGGCGTACTGGAGGTTGGTCAGGCCGGCGCCGTAGCGCGGGTCGGGCAGGAAGAGGTTCCACAGGCCGCGCTTGCGGGCCTCCGCCTTCAGCTCGGCCAGCACCGGGGTACGCGACCACGGGTCGCCGGTGGCCACCTGCTCGGCGTGCACCGGCTCGGCCGGATAGACGTGCTCGGTCAGGAACCGGGTCAGCTCGTCGCGCAGCTCCTCGGTCCGGGCGTCGTACGAGAAGTCCATCACCGCTCCCTGGCGGCGGTCAGCCCGTGCGCGACCAGCGGTGCCACCATCTCGCCGATCCGGTCGAAGCCCTCGCCGAGCGTCTGCCCGAGCGTGTGGCGGTAGTGGATGCCCTCGCAGATGACCGCGAGCTTGAAACAGCCGAGCGCCACGTGCCAGTGCAGCGGCCCGACGTCGACGTCGCTGCGCCCGGCGTACCGCTCGATGAGCTCGGCGCCGGTGGGGAAGCCGGCGCGTGGGCCGAGCCCGTCGGCCACCGGGTTGCCGGCGGCCGACTCGCTGTCACCCAGCACGTCCCAGTACGTCAGCAGCAGCCCCAGGTCGGCCAGCGGGTCACCGAGGGTGGCCATCTCCCAGTCCAGCACCGCGTGCACGGCGACCGGGTCGGCCGAGGCGAGGAGATTGTCCAGGCGGTAGTCGCCGTGCACGATGCGGCCGGCGTTCGCGCCCTCCGGCGCCGTCGCCGCGAGCAGGTCCCGCAGCTCGTCGATGCCCGGCAGCGGCCGGCTGCGCGAGCGGTCGAGCTGCCCGGCCCACCGGCGGACCTGCCGGGCCAGGTAGCCCTCCGGGCGGCCGAAGTCGCTCAGCCCGACCGCCGCCGGCTCGACGGTGTGCAGTGCCGCGAGAGTGTCCATCATCGCCATGGCCAGCGCGCGGCGTCGCTCGTCGCCCAGCGGGTCGGTCTGCCGGCGGGTGCGGAACACCTCGCCGGGCATCCGCTCCATCAGGTAGAACGGCGCGCCGATCACCTCCGGCTCGGTGCAGAGCAGCAGGGCACCCGGCACCGGTACCTCGGTCGGCGCCAGCGCCGAAATGACCCGGAACTCGCGGGCCATGTCGTGCGCGGTCGCCAGCACGTGCCCCAGCGGCGGCCGGCGCAGCACGACCTCCCGGTCGCCGAGGCGCAGCAGGTAGGTGAGGTTGGACTTGCCGCCCGCGATCAGCTGGGCCCGCAGCGGCCCGACGGCCAGCTCGGGGCGGTGGTCCGCCAGATAGCCGGCGAGTCGGGCCAGGTCCAGACCGGCGGGGGACGTCGGAAGGGCCCCCGGCCGGAGCGCATCGACGGCCGGATCGGTCATCCGACTAGTTGATGGCAGCCCGCTCACGTTGTCAAGGTCAGATTTTCCCTCGGGACATGCCTCTGCAACAGGGACGAAATGGTCAACGCCCAGGCTGTGGCCAGCCTGCCGGCCGTTGCCGGCCCGCCGAGCGGAGGGACAGACATGTTGCTGCGAGTTCGGGTCACCCTGCCGGACCGTCCGGGCACCCTCGGCCAGGTCGCCCGCACGTTGGGCGTGTCCGGCGCGGACATCGTCCAGGTGGTCGTCCTGGAGCGGCTCGGCGGGCGCGCGGTGGACGACTTCACGGTGGTCTGGCCGGGCGCGGCCCGGGTGGAGCGGCTGCTGGCCGGCCTCGCGGCGATCCCGGGCGTACGGGTCGACGGCGTGTGGCGGGCGATCGGCACGCCCACCACCACCGGTCAGGACGCGGAGCTGCTGGCCCAGGTCGCGGCGAACCCCGCCGACGGGCTGGCCACACTGGTCGACGCGGTACCGGGGCTGCTGGCGGCCGACTGGGCCGCCGCCGCCGTGGTGCCGGTGGACTGGGCATCGCGGACCGGAGGCGCCGGCGGGGCGACCGTGGGGCACGCCAGCTGGCGGGCTCCCGTACCGCCGCGGTTGCCGGAGGTGACCCCCCTGCGCGGCCGGTCGACGACCACGCCCGACGGGACCCACCACGCGATCGCGCCGTTCGGGCGGGCCGGCCTGGTCCTGGTGGTGGCCCGCGAGCACAGCGAAGCCCTCTCCGCCGCCGCGTTCCACAGCACCGAGGTGGACCGGCTCACCCAGCTCGTCCGGGCCAGCGCGGTGATTCTCGGCGACCGGCTGGACCTGGTCGGCGCGCCCCCGCTGGTAGCCGGCCCCTGAGCGGCAGCCCGAGGAGTTCCCGGGCCGTCACCGGCGAGCAACCGGGCGGCAACAGCCGCAGACGAGGCTCGTACCGGGGAAGGGAGTTTCAACCATGACGTTGTGGCGGATCCGAGCGACCGTGGACGACCGGCCGGGTTACCTGTCGGTCCTTACGGCGAGCCTCGCGCTGCGTGGGGTCAACATCCTCACCGTGCAGGTGCAGCCCACCGAACGGGGCGCGGTGGACGACTTCCTCGTCGACGCGCCCGACGCGCTCGACGAGGCCGGGCTGATCGCCGCCGTCGAGCGGGGTCGGGGTCGGGACTGCTGGGTGGCGCGCAGCGAGGCGCGCGGCCTGGCCGACCAGCCCACCCGGGTGCTCGGGCTGGCCAACCGGCTGGTGCGTGACCCGGACGCGACGGGCGAGGCGCTGTCCACCCTGCTCGGCGCCGACTCGGTCAGCTGGCGGCCGGCGTCGACCAGCGTCGACCGGGGGATCATCGGCGCCAGCATGCTGCTGGCGGACCCGGCAGGCGGTTCGTTCGCGCTGCGCCGGGCCGCGCCCGCCTTCACTCCGGCGGAGTACGCCCGGGCGCAGGCCCTGGTCGAGCTGGCCGCCACCGTGGCGCGCCGGGCCGCCGAACAGGTCACCGTCGTGCTGCCCGACGGCGCCGAGCTGGCCGTCCGACCGGCCTGCGCGAACGACCTGTCCGGCGTGCTGGAGCTGCACGAGGGGTGCTCGCCGCGCAGCCGGCAACGGCGCTACCTGAGCGGGACGGCGCTGCCGCAGCCGGCCCGGTTGCGCCGGCTGCTGGAGCCAAGCCGAGGGCTGACCCTGATCGCCACGGCCACCGACGACGACGGCGGCGCGGAGTCGGTGGTCGCAATGGCGAACCTGCTCGGTGAGGGCGACGAGGCCGAGGTGGCGCTACTGGTGCGTGACGACTGGCAGCGGCGCGGGCTCGGCTCGGCGTTGCTGCGCCGGCTGGCCCGACACGCCGAGCGGACCGGGCACGTGGCGCTGGTGCTGCACGTACAGGCCGAGAACACCCCGATGCTGCGTACCCTGCGCCGGCTGAACCGGCCCAGCTCGGCAGAGCGCGACGGCACCCTGCTCAGCCTCACCGTCCCGCTCGCCGCGGAAAGGAAGGGCACCTTCTTAACGCCTGGTGCATAGGAAGGGCCCCTTGTTGACAACGAAGCGGCTCGCGGAGGCTCACCCGGAACGGAGCGTGGACGTGTCAACGCGCGGGGGGTTCGCGGTGGCCGGACACGCAGAACCGGTTGCCCTCGGGGTCGGCGAGCACCACGTACGGCGGCTCCGTCGGGTGCGGGTCGGTGGGATAGTGCCGCCAGTCCACCCGCTGCGCGCCGAGGGCGAGCAACCGGTCGAGTTCCTCGTCGAGGCTGCGCTCGCCGGCGTCCAGGTCCATGTGGAGGCGGGGGAACTCCTGCACCGGGCTCTCGCTGAGGTCCATCGCGATGGCCATGCCCGGCGTCCCGGGGGGCGGCTCCAGCACGATCCAGTCGTCGCCATCGAATCGGGGCGCCCGGCGACGGTAGCCGAGGGCGGCCGCCCAGAACGTCGCCGCCCGCCGGGCGTCGGACACGCCCAGGGAAAGCTGCGCGATGATCGCCATCTCTTGACGGTACGCCCACGGGCCCGGTGTTAAGAGGGGCCCCTTGCTATGCAGCAGGCGTTAACAAGGGGCCCTTCCTTACACCGCGGTCAGGTGGTGGGGTAGCTGCTGTAGTCGGGGAAGTTGCCGTAGAGCCGGCTGTCGCCGCCGACCGTGACCGCCTGCACCAGCAGGTCACCGCCGACGAACGCGCCCTTCCAGGAGGCGCCCCGGCCGCCGAACGGCTCGTCGCGGTCGCCCCGTGAGCGCGGCTTGTTGATGCCCACCTTGAACGCCTGGAGGTCCACCGCGAGCTTGCCGGCCTCGTCGGTGTCGTCGCAGGCCAGCGACGCGACCAGCGCGCCGTTGGAGGCGTTCATCGCGGCCAGCAACTCGTCGGTGGTGTCCACCACGACGATCGTGTCGACCGGCCCGAACGGCTCGGCGTGCATCAGCCGGGACCGGCCGGGCGGGGCGAGCAGCACCGACGGCGCCACGTACGCCGAGGTGTCCTGTCCGGGCAGGAACGGCGCGCCGGTCAGCTTGCCCCGGTGCAGCGGCACCGCGCCACCGCGGACCGCCTCGTCCACCTTGCGGTGCAGCTCCTCGGCCTTGGCGGCGCTGATCAGCGGCCCGAAGTCCAGCTCGGGCAGCGGGTCGCCAGCCGTCCAGGTCCCCGCAACCGCGAGCGGATGCCCGAATCGGATCGAGGAAACCACCGGCAGGTACATGTCGAGGAACTCGTCGACCAGGTCACGCTGCACGACGAACCGGGGGTACGCGGTGCAGCGCTGCTTGCCGTACTCGAAGCCCTTCCTGAGGTGCGCGGCGAGCAGGTCCCACTGGGAGAAGTTCCAGATGCCCCAGGCGTTGAGGCCCTCCTGCTCGATGAAGTGCCGCTTGTCGCTGTCCAGCAGCGCGGCGGCCACCTTGCCTCCGTTGGAGCGCCCGCCGACGAATGCCACCGCGCCGATCTCCGGTGCCCGGACCAGCACTTCTGACAGTTCCTCGCCGCCGCCGGAGACCAGCGTGGCGGGCAGCCCGGCCCGGCGCATCAGCGCGTGCGCCACGGTCAGGCAGACCGCGCCGCCCTGGGACGGGGTCTTGGCGATGACCGCGTTGCCGGCGAGCAGTTGGACCAGTTCGGCGTGCACGAGGACGCTCATCGGGTAGTTCCACGACGCGATGTTGCTGACCGGGCCGGGCAGCGGTTCGCGGCCGTCGGCGAGCATCCGGTCGATTTCGCCCGCGTACCAGCGGACGCCGTCCAGCGCCCGGTCCACATCGGCGCAGGCCAGCCGCCACGGCTTGCCGATCTCCCAGACCAGCAGCAGCGCGAGCAGGTCGCGGTGGGCGGTGAGCGCGTCGAGCGCGTCGATGACCCGCGCCTTGCGGTTGGCGAGCGGGGTCTGTGCCCAGGCCCGGTGTGCGGCCGCGGCGTGCGCGACGGCGGCGCGGGCGGTGTCGGCGTCGAGCCGGGGAAGGTTGATCACGACGGTGTTGTCCACCGGGGTGCGGGCCGGCGTGGGGCGGCCGACCGCCCGCCAGTCGCCTTCGACCAGGTTGTGCAGCGTGGTGACGCCGTCGACCTCGGCGCCGAACGCCTCGGGGGTGGCGGCCACCGCGCGGGCGAGGACGTCGGACCATGCGGTGCCCTCGGCGAGTCGTAGTGCCATCGCGTTCTCCTCAGGGTTGACCGGGGAGCGGCGGCGTCGATGGCACCGCTGGTGATCGGTACTGTCCCGCGTCGGGTAGCGGGTCAGCAACAGTACGTTTGTCTGGCTGGACGCCC
The DNA here is from genome assembly GCF_018070045.1 of Micromonospora sp. U21. GTDB lineage: Bacteria > Actinomycetota > Actinomycetes > Mycobacteriales > Micromonosporaceae > Micromonospora. The sequence goes on along the minus strand of NZ_JAGPYK010000017.1, from coordinate 101,765 downwards.
ACGCGCTCGCTCGCTGGGCGCCGCGCGCGCCCCGGATCACCTTGAACTGCGCGTACGCCGACCATCGATCGGTTGACTTCGATGATGTGAGCTTTCTCCGGGCGCCGTCGACCGGGTTACCCGTCGGTACGGATGGGCGCCCGCAACGAATCGATCGTCCAGAGTGGTGTTCACCTCGGCGGTGGTGCGGACGTGCCGGCCGGCGGAGGAAACGGGTCGCGGCCGGCCACCGGACAGGGTCCGGCGGCCGACCGCGGCGTCGTGCGGGGTCAGCTGGTGAAGGTGATCCGGTCGCGACGGCGCCGCATCATCAGCAGGGCGCCACCGCCGATCAGGGCGACGCCACCCAGCGCGATGCTGGTCGCGGCCACACCGGTCAGCGGCAGGCCGCCCTCGGTGTCACTGCCACCGTTGCCGCCCGTGCTCGCCGAGGGCGAGACCGAGCCCGTGGGCGTGGTCGAGTCCGACGGGGAAACCGACTCCGACGGGGAAACCGACTCCGACGGCCAGACCGAGGTCGACGGCGAGACCGAGGTCGACGGCGAGACTGACGTAGACGGCGAGACCGACGTCGACGGCGTGGGGCTCGGGGACTGTGTCGCGATGGTGCCGGCACAGGTGTGGCTCAGGTTGAACTTGTCGACCGCGTTGGTGACCTCGGCGCTGCCGCCGGTCAGCTTCCACCCGGCCGGGGTGAAGAGGTAGGCGTGCATCTGCTTGCCGCCGGCCGAGTAGAAGTAGTCCGGGTAGGCGTCGGTGCTGTCCGGCACCTGCACCGTGACCGCGGTGGACCCGTTGCTGAAAGTCAGGGTGAGCGACTCGAAGCCGCTGGACGGCTTGCCCTGCGGAAGGACGAAGTGCCAGCCGTCGTAGCCGGCGGGCAGGTTGTCGAACCGGTCGTCGTTGCAGTCCTTGTCAGGGAAGGTCGCCGCGGTGGAGCCCACGTGAGCCGGGTTGAGCGGAACCGACGTGGCGACCGCCCACGCCGGGGTGGCGAGAGCGAGACCGGCCGTGGCGGCGGCCGTGCAGATGGCCGCGCGCGCCAGGCGCCGACGCTGTGGCATGAGGATTCCTCCGGGATTGATCGAGGGGACGGCACATGATCCCATGCGTGGGATCCGTCGGCGACATCGGTCGATCGGCCTGAGCTGGGACGACATGCCGGACAGGAACAGGATTCGGGCCAACTTAGACAGTGTTCCTGCGCGTGTCGCTGTAACGCGTACGGGCGCTGGGGCGCTGCGGCGCGCGGCGGGCTTCCCAACCGGCGGCACTCGCATTACATCGTGGACTATCCATGGGAGCGCTTCCACAGTGGCCTCTGGTCACACCGCCACCCCCTCGCCGCCGCCGGTGGCCGTGCCGTCCGACGCCGTCCCGCGCCGGCGCGACCGTCGGCAGCGCCTCCGACAGGAGATCGCCATGCGCCACCGCACCCGGCCGGTCCCCGGCCGCCCTGACCGGTACCGGCCGCCGGTCCCCGGCCGCCCCGACCGGTGCCGGCCACCGGTCGTCGACCAGCCCTGCCAGCGTCGGCTGCTGGCCGCCGGAGTCGCCCTGCTCACCGGGCTCGCCCTGTCGGTCGCCGCACCCCCGTCCGGGCCCGCGTCCGCCGCGCCGGACTTCAACTACGCGGAGGCGCTGCAGAAGTCGCTGCTCTTCTACGAGGCGCAGCAGTCCGGCCGGCTGCCGGACTGGAACCGCGTCTCCTGGCGCGGCGACAGCGCGCTCACCGACGGCGCCGACGCGGGGCTGGACCTCACCGGCGGTTGGTACGACGCCGGCGACCATGTGAAGTTCGGCTTCCCGATGGCGTTCAGCGCCACGATGCTCGCCTGGGGCGCGGTCGAGTACCGCAGCGGCTACACCGCCTCCGGGCAGTTGCCGCACCTGCTCAACAACCTGCGCTTCGTCAACGACTACTTCATCAAGGCGCACCCCGCGCCGAACGTCCTCTACGGACAGGTCGGCAAGGGCGACGACGACCACAAGTGGTGGGGACCCGCCGAGGTGCTGCCGATGGCGCGGCCCGCGTACCGGATCGATGCGAGCTGCGGCGGCGCGGACCTGGCGGGGGAGACGGCGGCCGCGATGGCCGCCTCCTCGATGGTGTTCCGGCCCACCGACGCGGCCTACGCCGACCGGTTGCTCGGGCACGCCCGGCAGCTCTACACCTTCGCCGACACGGTGCGGAAGGCCTACCACGAGTGCATCACCGACGCGACCAGCTTCTACCGCTCCTGGAGCGGCTGGCAGGACGAACTGGTCTGGGGCGCGATCTGGCTGCACCGGGCGACCGGCGATGCCGGCTACCTGGCCAAGGCCGAGAGCGAGTACGACAAGCTCGGCACCGAGAACCAGTCCACCACCCGCTCCTACAAGTGGACCATCGCCTGGGACAACAAGCAGTTCGGCGCGTACGTGCTGCTGGCCAACCTGACCGGCAAGCAGAAGTACGTCGACGACGCCAACCGCTGGCTGGACTACTGGACCGTCGGCGTGGACGGGCAGCGGGTGCCCTACTCGCCCGGCGGGATGGCGGTGCTCGACTCCTGGGGTGCGCTGCGCTACGCCGCCAACACCTCCTTCGCCGCGCTGGTCTACAGCGACAAGACCACCGACGCGACCCGCAAGGCGCGCTACCACGACTTCGCCGTCCGGCAGATCAACTACGCGCTCGGCGACAACCCGCGCAACTCCAGCTACGTCATCGGCTTCGGCGCCAACGCGCCGCGCAACCCGCACCACCGCACCGCGCACGGCTCCTGGTGGGACAGCCAGAGCGTGCCCGTGGAGACCCGGCACACCCTCTACGGCGCGCTGGTCGGGGGGCCGTCGGCGGCCAACGACGCGTACAGCGACAGCCGGTCCGACTACGTGATGAACGAGGTGGCCACCGACTACAACGCCGGCTTCACCTCCGCGCTGGTCCGGCTGGTCTCCGAGTACGGTGGCACGCCGCTGGCCAACTTCCCGGTCGCCGAGACGCCGGACGTCGACGAGTTGACCGTGGAAACCACGGTGATGCAGGCCGAGCCTCGGGCCACCGGTCTCAAGGCGATGATCTACAACAGGTCGGCGTTCCCGGCCCGGGCCCTGACCGACGGTCGGTTCCGCTACTACTTCCGCCCGGACGGCGCCGGGCCGGTGCAGGTCACCCCGGGTTACACCCAGGGTTGCCCGTCCCCGACCACGGCTAAGCAACTCAGCGGCGACATCTGGTACGTGGAGGTGGACTGCACGGGGCTAACCATCGCCCCGGCCGGGCAGTCGCAGCACCGGATGGAGGTCCAGTTCAAGATCGGGGTGCCGGAGGGAGGCACCTGGGACCCGACCAACGACCCGTCGTACCAGGCCACCGCCGGGCCGAACCGGAAGGTGCCGCTCTACTCCGGAGGCACCCGCGTCTGGGGCGACGAGCCGGGACCGGCCGTGCCGGACACCACCGCGCCGACCGTTCCGGGTAAGCCGGTGGCGTCCCAGCTGACCCCGAGGTCGGTCACCCTGACCTGGCCGGCGTCCACCGACAGCGGCGGCAGCGGGCTGGCCGGCTACGAGGTCCGCGAATTCCTGGTCGGCAACGACGTGGTGGTGATCCGGCCCGGCACCGGCACCTCACTGACCGTCTCGCCACTGCTGCCCGAGCGGACGTACCAGTTCACCGTGGTGGCCCGCGACGGCGCGGGCAACTCGTCAGCCGCGTCGCCGGTGCTCAGCGTGACCACGCCGCCGGCCGACACCGCCGACACCGCCGCCCCCAGCCCGCCCGGCACCCCGGTCGCCTCGGCGGTCACCGCCACCGGGCTCACCCTGAGCTGGGCGCCGTCGACCGACAACGTCGGCGTCACCGGGTACCGGGTCCACCGGGAGGCCGGCGCGACCGACCCCCTCGTCGGCTCGCCGACCGGCGCCACGCTCGCCCTGTCCGGGCTGACCGCCTCGACGGCGTACCAGTTCTACGTGGTGGCCGTGGACGCGGCCGGCAACACGTCCGCGGCGTCCGCGCCGGTCACGGTGACCACCGCGCCCCCGCCGGTCGCCGGCGCCTGCTCGGTGGGGTACGGCACCAGCGACTGGAGCACCGGCTTCACCGCCACCGTGACGATCACGAACACCGGTACCACCGCGATCAACGGCTGGACGCTGCGGTTCAGTCTCCCCGGCGGGCAGACCGTCAGCCAGGGCTGGTCGGCGACGGTCAGCCAGGCCGGCGCGGCGGTGACCGCGACGAACCTCTCCTACAACGGCACCGTGGCCCCGGGGGCGTCGGTGAGCTTCGGCTTCAACGGCACGCACACCGGCAGCAACCCGAAACCCACCGCCTTCACGCTCAACGGCACCGCGTGCACCCTTGCCTGACTGAGATCTTGGACAGTTGCCGTGCACGGGGAACGGCAACTGTCCAAGCGGATCCGGCCGCGCACCACACCGTCGCCCAACAACCGGGAGGCCTGCGCGGTGGTGAGCACGCCCACCTGCTCGAAGACGAGCCGGTCGAGCGCGTCGGCGGGCAGTATCCTGGGCAGTCTGGCCGGCTGGTTGGCGCCACGCCGCCGGATCTTGGGCAGTTCCCGTTCACGGGAACAGCACTGTCCAGGGTCTCGCCGGGGTCCGGGGATAAGCCGACGGGATTCGGGGCAAGCCATCGTCGTGGGGGAATTGCTGACCGTCGGGCACGGGACCGCCGACCGGGTGCGGCTGGGCGAGCTGCTGACCGGCGCAGGGGTGGCCCTGGTGGTGGACGTGCGGCGGTACCCGGCCAGCCGCACCAACCCGGACGTGCGGCGGGAGGAACTTGAGCGGTGGCTGCCCGAGTGCGGGGTCGACTACCGTTGGGAGCCGCGGCTCGGCGGACGCCGGCACGTTCCGGCCGGGGATCCGGCGCCGGACACCTGGTGGACGGTCGCGGCGTTCCGGGCGTACGCCGCGTACACCCGCACGTCGGAGTTCGACGCAGCACTGACCGAGGTGTTGGCCGACGCGGCCCGGCGGACCACCGTGGTGATGTGCAGCGAGAGCCTCTGGTGGCGCTGCCACCGCCGGCTCATCGCCGACGTCGCGGTGCTCGGTCGCACGACGCCCGTTGCGCACCTGATGCCGGACGGGCGGCTCAGCCCGCACCGGGAAGCCGAGGGCGCCCGACGGCTCCCCGACGGGCACCTGTGCTGGGACGGTTGAGGCGCCCGGCCGTCGCGCCCGATGGCGTGTCCGGTCGTCCGGCGGCTGGCTAGGCTCGACCCGTGAGAGCCCCAGAGCGCGGTGACACGGTGCTGTTCGTCGTCTACGACGGGGTGCGGCTGCTCGACGTCACCGGCCCACTGGAGGTCCTCACCGTTGCCAATGAGCACGGCGGGGCGTACCGGTCGGTGCTCGCCTCGCCCGACGGCCGGGACGTGGTCAGCAGCGCCGGCGCTCGGCTCGGCGCCGACGTGGCGCTGCCCGACGTCGTCGGGCCGGTGGGCACCCTCGTCGTGCCGGGGGCGCCGGACTGGCAGGCGGCGGCCGCGGACAGGGCGCTGCTGGACCAGATTTGCCGGCTCGCCGCCGGGGCCAGACGGACCGCGTCGGTCTGCGCCGGGGCGTTCGCACTCGCCGCAACCGGTCTGCTCGACGGGCGGCGCGTGACGACGCACTGGGATCTGGCCGACCAGCTCGCCGCGCACTTCCCGGCGGTCACCGTCGACCCGGACCCGATCTTCATCGTCGACGGCCGGATCATCACCTCGGCTGGGATCACCGCCGGCATCGACCTCACGCTGGCGCTGGTCGAAGCGGACCTCGGCCCGGAGATCGCCCGCGCGGTCGCCCGGCACCTGGTGGTCTTCATGCAGCGCCCGGGTGGGCAGTCCCAGTTCAGCGTCCGGACCAGCGTGGAGAGCACCCGAAACTCCGTGCTCCGCCGGGTGCTGGACGCGGTGGTCGCCGACCCGGCCCGGTCGTACGACCTGGCCGGCATGGCGGCGCTCGGCGGCGTGAGCCCCCGGCACCTGGCCCGGCTGTTCCGGGCCGAGCTGGGCACCACCCCGGCCGGGTACCTGGACCGAATCCGGGTGGAGGCGGCGCGTGGCCTGCTGGAGCGCGGCGACGACACCCTGGACGTGGTGGCCCGGCGGGTCGGTTTCGGCTCGTCAGAGACGATGCGGCGGATCTTCCTGCGGCACGTTGGCGTCAACCCCGGCGCCTACCGGTCCCGCTTCCGCACCACCGGCATCTCGGGCCACCAGTGATCCGGCCGTGGTCTCCGGCCGGTGCCCCGACCGGAGACCACCGGGCTCAGCGGCCGGAGGCGAACTCCGGTTAGGGGACGACTGCCGGCGCGGGATCAGGCTGCCGCAGGGCGACCAGCGTGGCGACGGCGAGCAGGGCCACCGAGAGCCAGAGTCCGGCCGCGATCCCGCCGGAGTCCGACAGCACGCCGGAGACCAGCGGACCGACCATCTGGCCGAGCGAGAACGCCACCGTCAGCAGCGCGATGCCGGCCGTCCAGCCGCTGACCGGCAGGGCCCGGCGGGCCAGCACCGTGGCCGCCGTCGGACCGGCCATGAAACCGCTGCCGAACACCACCGCCGAGAGCAGTGCCGCGGGCAGACCGGCGGGCAGCAGCAGCACCGGCAGCACGCCGAGTAGCACCACCAGCGAGACCAGCGCAGGTGCCCGGCCACCGGGCAGCCGGCTGACCAACTTCCCCCACACGCTGAGCGTGGTCAGCGCGGAGGCGAGGCCGAGCGTCACGAAGAACGCGGCGACCCCCGGCGTGCGCAGTCCCTCGTCGCGCAGCAGCGCGATCACGAAGGTCAGGTAGCTCACGTAGCCGGCGCCGAAGAGCACGTACCAGGCGAAGGTCGGGGCGAGCCGCGCCAGGTCCGCCCGGGGCAGGCCGGCGCGGGTGACTCCGGTCACGGGCGTGACCCGGCGAACGGCGAGCAGGGCCGGGACGATTGCGAGCACGGCGGCCCCGCCGAGCAGCAGCCAGCCAGCCCGCCAGCCGGCGTCCCCGGCCACCGCGAGCGCCACCGGCACCAGCAGACCGGAGAGCACCACCCCGATGCCGACCCCGGCCATGTAGAGGGCCACCAGCGTCGCGGCCCGCCGCTGCCCGCCCCCGGTGGCAGCCCGGGCGGCGAGCGCCGAGCCGAGTACGAAGGTGACAGCCGTGGTCACCCCGCCCACGAAACGCAGCAGGCCCAGCACCGGGTAGTCCGCGGTGGCGGCGGTCAGCAGCAGGATGAGCGCGCTCACCGCGAGGGTGCTCAGGAACGTGGCCCGGTCGCCGAACCGGCGGGCCCAGAACACGGCCGTGCCGGCGCCGAGCACGTAGCCGGCGGCGTTCGCGGTGTTCAAGCCGCCGGCCTGGGCGTACGTCCAGTGCAGGTCGCCGCGCATGGCGGGCAGCATCAGGGCGTACGCGAAGCGGGTGAAGCCGAGCGCCACGACCGGCCCTGCGGCCAGGCCGAGCGCGATCAGCGGTTCCCGCCAGGACGGGAATCGGGACATGGTTCCTCCTTGGTCGGCGGGCTCGTCGGCCCGCTGATCAGGAGGAACCCGGCACTGCCGGTGGTCGGTGGCCGGCCGGATGGACTGATGACCCTCGGATCGGGACATCGGCAGGGGACGCGGTGTAGCTGCGGTTCACTCCACGAGGTCGTCGGCGAGCAGGTCCATCAGGAGGCCGTCGTGCCAGCGGCCGTCCTCGCCGCGCTCGTAGCGGCGCAGCACCCCCACGGGCCGGAAACCGACCTTGGCGTACGCGCGGATCGCGGCGCTGTTCGCCGCCGCCGGGTCGATGGTGAACCGGTGGTGGCCGTACTCCTCGATGAGGTGCCGGGCCAGGGTGCGGATGGCGTCCACGCCGAGCCCGGCGCCGCGCACCGCCGGATCGAGGAAGATGTCCAGGCTGGCGTGCCGGTAGTCCGGGTCCGGCTCGTCGTACCACTGGATCGCGCCGATCACCTGGCCGTCGTGCTCGATGGCGTACTGGGTCAGCTCGTCGTCGGCCAGGTCGGCGCGAACGGACTCGGCCAGATCGTCGCCGCCCCGCCACCACCGGCGTACCTCGGGATCGGCCCGGATCGCCGCGAGCGCAGGCACGTCCTCGACCGTCGCCGGTCGCAGGGTCACCGCCCGCCCTCGCAGCATCGGCTCAGCCCCTGATCTCGCCGTGCTCGACGCAGACCGCCGACCACCCGACCGGCAGCACCTGCACCTTCATCCGACGGCGGCAGCGGTGGCAGTACCGGGGCGGCTCGAGTTGGCGGGCCGACGCGCAGCCGGGGTGGGCTGCGCCGGCCGCCACCGGGTCACCGCACCGGTCGCACCACAGCTCCGTCGTCGTCATGGCCGTCACAGCGTGGCGGAGAGGGCCTTGACCGGCATCTTCAGCTCGTCCAGCAGGTCCAGGTCGGCGGTCGCCGGTCGACCCAGCGTGGTCAGGTAGTTGCCGACGATCACCGCGTTGATGCCGCCGAGCAGACCGTCGCGGGTGCCGAGGTCACCCAGGGTGATCTCCCGGCCGCCCGCGTACCGCAGGATGGTGCGGGGCATGGCCAGCCGGAACGCGGCGATGGCCCGCAGCGCGTCCTTACCCTCCACCACCGGACGGTCACCGAGCGGCGTGCCGGGTCGGGGGTTGAGGAAGTTCAGTGGCACCTCGTGCGGGTTCAGCTCGGCGAGCTGCGCGGCGAACTCCGCCCGCTGCTCGACGGTCTCGCCGAGACCGAGGATGCCACCGCAGCACACCTCCATGCCGGAGTCGCGGACCATCCGCAGCGTCTCCCAGCGCTCCTCCCAGGAGTGCGTGGTGACCACGTTGGGGAAGTACGACCGGCAGGTCTCCAGGTTGTGGTTGTAACGGTGCACGCCCATGTCGACCAGGTCGTCGACCTGCTCCTGGGAGAGCATGCCCAGCGACGCGGCGACCTGGATGTCGACCTCGGCCTTGATGGCGGCGACGCCCTCGCGCATCTGCTTCATCAGCCGGGCGTCCGGGCCGCGGACGGCGGCCACGATGCAGAACTCGGTCGCCCCGGTCTTCGCGGTCTGCTTCGCCGCCTCGACCAGGGACGGGATGTCCAGCCAGACCGAGCGCACCGGGGAGGTGAACAGGCCGGACTGGGAGCAGAAGTGGCAGTCCTCCGGGCAGCCGCCCGTCTTCAGCGAGACGATCCCCTCGACCTCGACCTCCGGACCGCACCACCGCATCCGCACGTCGTGCGCGAGCTGGAGGGCGGCGGGCAGGTGCTCGTCGGGCAGGTTCAGCACGGCGAGGACGCCGGCCTCGTCGAGGCCGACACCGTCACCCAGGACCTGCGTCCGGGCCTGGTCGAGGATCTCTGGCATGGCTCGTACCCTACAAGGCCCCCCGGTCAGCCGAAACGGGCCGCCGGCCGGTCGAGCGGGCGGCGGGCGTGGTCGGGCCCTGGCGGTACGCGGCAGTCGTCGCAGCGGACCGGCCGGGAAGCTGAAGTTCGGTGCAGGTCGACCTCGCGTACCGAGTGGATCCGTCGGGCCGGTGGTGGCGGGTGGTAATTTCGCCCGACGGGTGTCGGCGTGACCGGCGCGGACGGCGGCGAAGGGGTGACGGTGGCGGACTGGCTGGCGGCGCTCGACCGCCGTGCGGAGTTGCGGGCGAAGGCCGGGCTGACCCGGCGGTTGCACCCGCGTCCCGCCGCCGACGGCATGACCGACCTGGCCGGTAACGACTACCTCGGCCTGGCCACCCACCCGGAGGTCATCGGTGCCGCCGCAGCGGCGCTGTCGGCGTACGGGCTGGGGGCGACCGGGTCGCGCCTCGTGCGCGGCTCCACCGACGCGCACCAGGCGCTGGAGGACGAGCTGGCGCAGTGGCTGGGCACCGACCGGTCCCTCGTCTTCTCCTCCGGCTACCTGGCCAACCTGGGTGCGTTGCGTGCCCTCGTCCAACCCCGCACGCTGCTCGTCTCCGACGCGCACAACCACGCGTCCCTGATCGACGGCTGCCGGATCTCCGGCGCGGAGACCCTGGTCACCGCTCACGCCGACGTGACGGCGGTGGCCGCCGCGCTCGCGGGGGCCCCCGGCCGCCCGGCGGTGGTGGTCACCGAGTCGGTCTTCTCGGTCGACGGCGATCTCGCTCCGCTGGCCCGGCTGCACGCGGTGGCCCGCCGCCACGGCGCGCTGCTGCTGGTCGACGACGCGCACGCGCTCGGCGTGACCGGTCCGGCCGGCGCCGGGGCGGTCGCCGCCGCCGGGCTCGCCGGCGAACCGGACGTGGTGGTCACCGCAACCCTGTCCAAGGCGCTCGGTGGCGCGGGCGGGGTGGTCGCCGGCCCGGCCGAGTTCGTCCGGCACCTGGTCGAGACCGGCCGCACGTTCATCTTCGACACCGCGCTGCCGCCGGCGGTCGCCGCCGGCGTGCACGCCGCGCTGCGTCTGGCCCGGGCCGGTGACGACCTGCGTACCGAGCTGGTCGAGCGGGTGGCGCTGGCGGTCGACCGGCTGCGTGCGGCCGGGTTGACCGTCTCCGCGCCGGACGCGGCCGTGATCTCGGTGACCGCCCCCGGCCCGGAGGCGGCGACGACCTGGGCCGCCGACTGCCGGGACCGGGGCGTCGCGGTGGGCTGCTTCCGGCCGCCGTCGACCCCGGACAGCCGCTCCCGGCTGCGACTCACGGTCAGCGCCGGGGTGTCCCGGCCGGCCTTCGAGCGTGCCCTGGACGTCATCGTCGAGTGCGGCCCGTGAGCGCGAGGAGTGAGCCGGTGTTGCGAGCCCCGCAGTCGCGAACCGAGATGGTCCCGTGAGCGCGAGGAGTGAGCCGGTGTTGCGAGCCCCGCAGTCGCGAACCGAGATGGTTCCGTGAGCGCGTGGCAGGGGGTGGTGCTGGTCACCGGTACCGATACCGAGGTCGGCAAGACCGTGGTGACCGCGGCGATCACCGCCGCCGCGCAGGCCGCGGGCCTGCGGGTGGCCGTGGTCAAACCGGGTCAGACCGGTACGGCCGGTGGTGAGCCCGGAGACGTGGACGCGGTCAACCGGATGGCCGCCCCGCTCACCGGCCGCACCCTGGCCAGCTATCCGGACCCGCTCGCCCCGCTGGCCGCCGCCCGGGTCGCCGAGCTGCCGCCGCTGGAGCTGTACACCGCCGTGGACGCCGTCCGTGAGGAGACCGACAAGCACGATCTGGTGCTGGTCGAGGGGGCCGGCGGGCTGCTGGTCCCGATGGGGCTGCGCCCGTCCGGTGAGCCGTGGACGATGGCCGACCTGGCGGTGTCGCTCGGCGCGCCCGCCGTGGTGGTCGCCCGTGCCGGGCTGGGCACCCTCAACCACACCGCGCTGACCCTGGAGGCGCTGGACCGCCGGGCGGTGCCGGCCGGCGTGGTCATCGGCGCCTGGCCGGCCACGCCGGAGCTGGTGCACTGGACCAACCTCACCGACCTGGTGCCGAACCTGCTCGGCGCGGTGCCCGCCGGTGCCGGCGCGATGGACCCGGGCGTGTTCCGGCGCTCCGCGCCGGGCTGGCTCACCCCGTCCCTGCACGGCGTGCTCGACGACTGGCGGGCCTGGGCCGAGGAGAGCGGCTGAACACCTGACTTTCGTCAGTGTCCGGCCAGGTCGGGCGTGGGTAGCCTGACCGCCGTGAGGTTCGCGAGGTGGCCGGCGTTCGGTGCGTCGGGGGTGGCGCGGTGGCAGGGTCTGCCGGACGTGCTGCTCTGGGTGGTGCTCGCCGCCCCGATCGGGTACGCCAGGCTGACCCCGCCGCACTCGCGGCACAACCTGGCGTTGCTGGTCGGTGGGTTGACGGTGCTGGCCGTGGCGGTGGCACTGGGGCGGCGTCGCCCGCTGGTCGGTCTGCTGCTGGTGGTGCTCGGGTCACTGGTCGACGGCAACTTCGTGTTCGCCATCCCGGTGTTCAGTTACCTGACCGGGCGGCGCAGCGCCGGGGCGGCCCCGGCGGCCGTGCTGTTCGGCGTGATCGCGGTCGCCGGCACGGCGGTGAACCTGGGGTTGCTCGGCACCGGGGCGGGCACCTGGTTCCTGCTCGCCTCGGTGCTGCTGTTCGCCGGCGTGTTCCCGTGGCTGGTCGGCCGGTACCGCCGGCAGCAGCGGGAGTTGGCCGACGCGGGCGGGCGGCACGCCGACGCGCTGGCGCGCGAGCAGCGCGGTGCCGCCGAGCGGATCCGGTTGCGTGAGCGCGCCCGGATCGCCGAGGAGATGCACGACTCTCTCGGCCACGACCTCAGCCTGATCGCGTTGCGCGCCGCCGCGCTGGAGCTCACCGAGGACCTCGACCCCGGGCACCGGGCGGCGGTGGGGGAGCTGCGAGCCAGAGTCGCCGCCGCCACGGAACGGCTGCACGGCATCATCGGGGTGCTCCGGGAGGAGGACGGCCCGGCGGGGCTCCGACCGGCGGGCGAGACGGTCGCCGACCTGGTGGACGGGGCTCGGGAGGCCGGGATGGCGGTGCGGTTGGACGCTCCGCCCGGCGCCGTGGAGTTGCCCGGGATGACCGGGCCGGCCGCGCACGGGGTGGTCCGGGAGGCGCTCACCAACGCGGCCCGGTACGCCCCGGGCGCCCCGGTCATCGTCACTCTCGCCCCCTGCGGGGACGAGATCGAGGTGCGGGTGCGGAACGGGCCGCCACCGGCCGGCCCGCTGCCCAGCCCGCCGTCCTCCGGCAGCGGTCTGCTCGCCCTCGCCGAGCGCGTCCGGCTGGCTGGCGGGGTCCTGGACACCGGTCCAGGCCCGGACGGTGGCTTCTCGGTACGGGCCCGGCTGCCGCTGTCCGCCGACCCGGCCGGCGTCGTTCCCGCCGGGCGGTGGTCGGCCGTGACCGCCGAGCCCGTGGCGGTGACCGACGCCGGTTTGGTCGAGGGTGGAGGCGGGGAGCGGCCGGTCGACGCCGAGCGGCGGCTGCTCGAGGCCCGCCGCCGGGTACGGCGCAGCCTGTTGACCGCGCTCGCCGCCCCGGCCGGGCTGGCGTTGGCCCTGTCGCTGGTCTACTACTCGTTCGCCACGGCCGGCACGGTGCTCGACGAGTCGTCGTTCGACCGGATGCGGCCCGGCACCGCGCGCACCGACCTGGCCGGGTTGCCCCGCCGGCAGCTCACCCCGCCGATCGGCGCGGAGGAGGCCGGCTGCGAGTGGTACACCGACGGCAACTTTCCCCTCGCCGAACCGACCTGGCGGCTCTGTTTCACCGATGGCCGACTGGTCAGCAAGGAGCGGATCGCGGGATGACCATGGACGCCTTCGCAGCCACGCCGGTTCGGGTGGTCCTCGCCGACGACGAGGCGATGATCCGGGCCGGCGTCCGCGCCATCCTCGCCGCCGACCCGGGCATCGAGGTGGTCGCCGAGGCCGGCGACGGGCGGACTGCGGTGGAGCTGGTCCGCGCGCACCGGCCCCGGGTGGCGCTGCTGGACATCCGGATGCCGCGGCTGGACGGGTTGGCCGCCGCCGCCGAGATCCGCCGGGTGGCGCCGGACACTGCCACGCTGATGCTGACCACCTTCGGCGAGGACGACCACGTGGCCCGGGCGCTCGGGCACGGTGCCAGTGGGTTCCTGCTCAAGGCCGGTGACCCCCGCGAGCTGATCGCCGGGGTGCACGCGGTCGCCGAGGGCGGCGCGTACCTGTCGCCGCGGGTGGCCCGCCGGGTGATCGAGCTGGACGCCGGACGGTTGGCCCGCCGGCCCGCCGCGCGGGACCGGACGGCCGGGCTGACCGAGCGGGAGCGGGAGGTGCTGGCCCTGGTCGGGGCGGGGCTGTCCAACGCGGAGATCGCCCGCCGGCTGCACCTGGTGGAGGGCACCGTGAAGAGCTACCTGACCAGCATTTTCACCCGGCTGGACGTCCGCAACCGGGTGCAGGCGGCGATCATCGCGTACGAGGCGGGGCTGGTCGACGGCTGAGCGGGGGCCCGGGAGCCCCCGCTCAGCACTCAGGCGTCGCGGCGGCGCAGCGCGGCACGGCCCAGCAGCAGCGCCGCGCCGGCCCACCCGGCGAGCAGCAGCAGCCCGACCGCGCCCGGGTACGGCTCGGTGTCGCCGGCCAGGAAGTGCGCACCGGCCACGCCGGGGAACACGTCGGCGATCCGGTTCAGCACGGCGATGTCCGGTTCCTGGAGCGACAGCGGCACGATCATCAGGGTGGCGAAGAGCACGGTGAGGGTGAGCACCGCGCTGCGCAGGGCCGCACCGAGGCCCAGCGCGAGCACGCCGACCAGCGCCAGGTAGGTCGCCACCGCCGCGATGTCGCCGATCGTGCCGGCGGCCGGCGCGCGGCCCCACTCGCCGAGCACCGGCCGGGCGACCAGCGCGCCGACGCCGCCGAGCAGCAGCCCGAAGGCGAAGGTGACCGTGCCGGCGACCACGGCCTTGGCCAGCAGCACCCGACCGCGGGACGGGGTGCACTGCAGGGTGGTCCGGATGGTGCCGCTGGTGAACTCGGCGGTGATCGCCAGCAAACCCAGCGCCAGCACCGCGTACTGGGTCAGCTCGACCGAGCCGATCATCACGCTGCCGGCGGTGAGGATCCCGCGGTCGTCGGCCGGGTCGTCGTTGGTGTTGTCGTTGGCGGCGTAGATGGCGAGCTGCCCGGCGCTCGCGGCCATCACCAGAAGCCCGGCCAGCGCCGTCCACCAGGTGGTCCGTACCGAGAACAGCTTGGTCCACTCGGCGGCCACCGCGCCGCGGAGGGCGGCCGGGGCGGCCGGGGCGGGACGGGTGTCCGGGATGGTTCGCGTGCTCATCGTGCCCCGCTTCCGGTCGGACCGCCGGCGTACTCGACGCTGTCGGCGGTCAACTCCATGAACGCCTGCTCCAGCGACGCGCTGTGCGGGCTCAGCTCGTGCAACCGCACCCCCAGCTCGTACGCCAGGTCACCCACCCGGTCGACGGTGGTCCCGGTGACGGTCAGCTCGTCGGGGCCGACCGACTCGACGGTGGCGCCGTTGGCGGCGAGGCGCGTGGCGAGGGTGGCCAGCCCGTCCGGGTGCGGACTGCGGACCCGGACGGCCACGGTGCTGCCGGCGATCACGTCGTCGATCGGCGCGTCGGCGAGCAGCCGTCCCCGGCCGATCACCACGAGCTGG
This sequence comes from Micromonospora sp. U21, assembly GCF_018070045.1. Lineage (GTDB taxonomy): Bacteria > Actinomycetota > Actinomycetes > Mycobacteriales > Micromonosporaceae > Micromonospora. The sequence goes on along the minus strand of NZ_JAGPYK010000017.1, from coordinate 86,698 downwards.
TCGGCGGTGAGCTGCATCTCGCTCATCAGGTGGCTGGAGACGAAGACCGTCCGCCCCTGGTCGGCCAGCGAGCGCATCAGCTGCCGAACCCAGCGCACCCCGTCCGGGTCGAGGCCGTTGACCGGCTCGTCGAACATCAGCACCGGCGGATCGCCGAGCAGGGCGCCGGCGATGCCGAGCCGCTGGCCCATGCCGAGGGAGAGGGTCCGGCCCGGCTTGGCGGCGGCGCGCCCGTCCAGCCCGACGGTGTCGAGCACCTCGTCCACCCGGCGGGCCGGGATGCCGTTGCTGCGGGCCATGGCCAGCAGGTGCGCCCGACCGGCCCGGGCGGGGTGGACGGCCCGAGCGTCGAGTAGCGCACCCACCTCGTGCAGCGGGCGGCGTAACTCCCGGTACGCCCGGCCGCCGATCAGCGCCTGCCCGGCGGTGGGACGGTCCAGGCCGAGGATCATCCGCATGCTGGTGGACTTGCCGGCGCCGTTCGGGCCGAGGAAGCCGGTGACCCGGCCGGGCGCGACGTCGACGGTCAACGCGTCGACCGCGACGGTCGCCCCGAACCGTTTCGTCAACCCACGTAATGTGATCATGCGCTGACGCTAGGCGCGCGGACCGGTGCCCCACCGCGCCCGAACGGCACCACCCACCCCTGACTTTCGTCAGGTCGGTGGCGGGCTGATCACCGTACGTACTGCTCCAGCAGTGCCGGGGTGAGCCCTGCCCGGTGGATCGCCTTCAACGCCGCGAGCAGGTCGTCCATCAGCGCCGGTCGGAAGTGCATCAACAGCACGTCGCCGGGTTGGATCACCTTTTCCGGGGTCTGGTAGCGCACCTTCCCCTCGTGGACGGTCTCGGTCCAGTGGAAGACCACCTTCGCGCCGCAGTCGTGTGCGGCCTGCAACGTGGTGGCGTCGTGGTTGCCGAACGGCGGGCGGAACAGAGTCGGGCGCTTGCCGAACAGTGCCTCCAACCTGTCCGCCGCACCGCAGATCTCCTGCTTCTGGTAGGCGTACGACCGGCCAGCCAGCGAGGTGTGCGTGATCGTGTGGTTCTCGACGACCCCGCCCACCGCCTCGATCTGCCGGAAGTAGTCGGTGTGCTCCGCCGCCGCCGGTGAGTTCAGGAACATCGTGACCGGGATGCGCGCCGCCCAGATAAAGTCGATCACCGCAGGTGGGCGGGCCAGTCCTCCGTCGTCGATGGTGATGAAGGCGACCTTCTGGTCGGTCGGCAGGCGGTGCCAGAACGGGGACGCGCCGGTCGCTGGCAGCGGCACCGGCTGTGGCGGTGGCGCCTCGGGAAAGGCCGGCACCTGGGACACGTACCAGGCCACGCTTCCGGGCGCGGGCTTCGCCGTCGCGGACGGCGAGGCCGACGGGGTGAGGGCCGAGGCGGATGGGCTCGGCTGGCCCGCGGTGATCTGCCGGGCGTGGAACGTGTGGCCGGGGCCGGCTGCGCAGGCACTCAGCGCCAGCAGGGCCAGAAACGGGACGACGAAACGGATCCGACGAGCAGGGGCGGCTGACACGCACGGCAATCTACCGAGTTGAGGTCAGGAGCCGATCAGCTCGGTGTGGTGGTCGCGTCCTCCCGACGGCGGACGACGAAGGTGTCCGGCATCCGGAAGGTGAGATTGTCCGGACACCAGGGTGGGCGGATCACCCGCACACCGTCCAGCAGCGGCGTGGCCTCGGCCACCACCACGGCTGCCTCCATCCGGGCCAGCACGTCGCCGACGCAGCGGTGCGCGCCCGCCCCGAACGCCAGGTGCCGACGCGATCCGCGCTGGCCGGGGCGGAACTCGTCCGGCGATTCGACGACTGCCGGGTCCCGGCCGGCGCGGGCCAGCCAGAGTACGAGGGTCGTGCCGGCCGGCACCGCGGTCCCGCCCAGCGTGCTGTCCGCCGCCGCCACCCGGCGCCAGGTGACGATCGGGGGTTCCAGCCGCAGCCCCTCCTCCACCACGTCGGCCACCGCGACCTCGCCGGTGCGGAGCCCGGCCCGCACTGCGGGTTCGCCGGCCAGCCGGTGCAGCAGCAGGGTGAGGAACTGCGAGGTCGTCTCCTGTCCGGCGACGAGCAGGAAGAAGAGCGCGCCGACCACCACGTCCGGCGCGTGCCCGGCCGCACGCAGTTCGGCGGCCAGCCCGCCGCCGGTGGCCGCGAAGTCGCGCAGCACACCGTGGAACCTGCCCACCTCGGTGGCGAGTGCCGCCTGCCGGTCGGCGTCCAGTGGCGCCCAGAACAGCTCCAGCGCGGCCCGGGCGAACTCCTTGACCGCGCCGACCGGCGCGTCCGGCAGCTCGACCAGTCGGGCCAGCACGAGCAATGGCAGGTCGGCGGCGAGTTCCGCGTAGAGGTCGACCGGTTCGCCGGCGTCGAGCGTGGCGCTCAGCCGGGTGACCCGGTCCCGGACCAGCGCAGTGAGCCAGGGGCGCTGCGCGGCGACCCGGGCGGGGTGCAGCGCGCCGGCGACGATCGACCGGATGGCCGGATGGCTGGCACCGGAGTTGTTGGCGAGGGTGGGCGGCAGCCGGAACCGATGCCCGGCGAGCACCCGCAGCGCCGTCACCGGCATCGGGGTGACCGCGTCCAGCGCGTTGTCCGGCCGATAGGTGAGCGGGTCGGCGAGGACGTGGCGGACCAGCGCGTGTCGGGTGACCACCAGATGGCGTACGCCGACGTGGTCGGCCACCGTGGCCACGTCCGGCCAGGGTGCCTCGACCGCGGATCCCCAGCTCCGGAACAGCACGCCGACACGCTAGCCGGCGGCTCCCGGCAGCCCGGCCCGCAACTGCCAGACGGTGGTGCGCTTCACCCGGACGCTCTCCAGGGCCTCCGGCACCGGCACGTCATAGTGGGCCAGCTCGTCGAAGCGGTCCCGGGGCAGGAACGCCCGGCCGGGGTCCCCGACCAGCACCAGGGCGCCGGCGCGGGTGGCGCGGAGCAGGAACCGCAGCATCCGGCGGGCCATCGCCTCGCTGTAGAAGGCGTCCCCGGCGAGCACCACCTCGGCGTCCCCGGCGTCGCCGTCGAGGATGTCGCCGAACTCGGCGTCGACGCGTACTCCGTTGGCCTCGGCGTTGAGGGCGACGGCCGCGACCGCCAACTCGTCCACCTCGACGGCCCGCACCGACGCCGCGCCGGCGCGGGCGGCGGCGATGGCCACCAGACCGGAGCCGGAGGCGAGGTCGAGCACCCGGCGGCCGGCGACCCGCTCCGGGTGGTCGGTCACGTAGCGGGCGAGCGCCTGACCGCCGGCCCAGGCGAAGGCCCAGAACGGCGGCGGCCGGTCGCTGCTGAACTCACCCTCGGTCAGCTCCCAGAGCCCGATCGGCTCGTCCGCCTGGTGCAGCCGCACCTCCGGAACGAAGGCGACCGGTGCGAGCCGGGCGTTGAGCCGGACGAAGGTGGTGGAGAGTTCGGACACCCGGGGATTGTCCCAGCGACCAGGCGCCCGGCGTGTCGCGGGGGAGCAGTGACCGGTTCACCACCGTCGGTGAAAACCCGCCCCGTGCTTGCCGTCCGGTGCGAACACACCCGTCTGGTCGGGTCGACGCCGCGCTCCTAGCGTTTCGGGGTGGGGACGACCGAACGGAGGACGGCGGTGGTGACGGTGTGGCGGTACGCGCTGAGGCTCGGGGTGGTGCTGGCCTGTCTGAGCGGCGTGGAGCTGGTGCTCGCGGCTCCGGCGCGGGCGGCGTTCACCACCGAGCTGAGTGGTCTGCCGGCCCGGTTCACCGCCGGCGACCAGGTGCGCACGGTCTCCGCGGTGGTCTCCCGGACGGACCGGCGCGGTGGATGCGTGAAGGTGCGCTGGTCGATGGTGCTCAGCGTGCAGGGCATCCGACTGGACCAGGTGAAGATGGACCGGGTGGAGGAGACCGGCGCGTTTCCGCTGGAGATCCGGACCGAGGGCGACGTGGCCCGGCTGACCGACCGGCAGCTCGACCCCGGCACGCTCTGCCCGGGCCGCACGGTCACCGCCCGCTACCGGGTGGCCTTCGCCGAGGACGTCACCGACGGACGGGTCACTCTCGCCGCGGAGGCGTACGACGCGAACCTGCGCCTGCTGGCCCGGCAGACGGCCACCCGCTCGGTGGTGGGGGCGGGCGGCACCCCGAGCGCGGCGGCGGAGCCGACCGCGACACCGGTGGAGCCGAGCGACCCGGCGAGCGAGCCGGCCGGGGCGGAGAGCGGTCCGGCGGACGAGCCGGTCGGCGACCAACCGATCGACGCCGCGCCGCCGGCTGCCGGCGCCGGCCGTCCGGTCGCACAGTCCGGCGGTTTCGGCCTGGTGCAGGCCGCGTTCCTGCTCGGCGGGTTGCTGCTCTCGCTGGGGATGGGGTTGCTGCTGCGGCTGCGCCACCTGACGCGGACGGCGACCACCGAGGCGGACGACCCACCGGTGGACCGGCGCTGGGAGCGACCCCCGGCCGATCGCTGGCGGCCGGCCCGCCGCTGATCGGGGGGTGGCCGTCGGGGCCGGCGGAGGTCCGCCGGCCCCGACGGTGTCACTTCGAGAACGCCTGGAACTCGGCGATCCTGACCTGGTCCCGGGCCGGGCTGGCGGTCGCGCAGTCCGTCGTCGTGGCCGGGTCGTCGTCCTGCTCACCGGCGTAGTGCGGGCCGCCGGTGCACTGGCTGGCCAGCACCTCCAGTCGCAGGTGGGTGGCGAGCGTGGTGGGCACCGCGAACGTCCGGAGGTTGATGTCCCGGGTGTACGCCCGGTACGCCCCGCCGGGGAACGCGTCGCCCGCGCTGGTGTAGATCCGCTGCCAGCGCGCCGGATCCGCGCAGTCGGTGGTCTTCGCGTTGCAGGCGGACACCGCGAACGACCGCAGCGCGCTGAGCGCGTTCTGACTGCCGGTGTCGGCGTCGCCGACGATCGCCGGTCGCAGCATCGCGCTGACGTTCACCCGCTTGACCACCTGCGGGGCGTCCCCGGGCAGTGCCACGGTGAGCTCCCGGCCGGCCACCCCGTCCCGCGAGGCCCAGTTCGTCGCCTCGGTGTCGTCGGCGATCCGGTCCAGGTTGACCCCGTCACCGGTGATCGTGGCGCCGGACGCCGTGGACGCGAGGTTGCGGCTCATCCGCAGGTCCACGTACCCGTCGTGACCGGCCTTCGCGACCACGCTGAGCCGCTGGTGCCCGAAGCCGGGTGCCACGGCGAGCAGGTTGTACGTGCCGGCCACCAGCTCCACGGTGTCCGGCAGCGGCGTCGCCGGGTCGGTGTCCGCCACCGGCATCGCCCGCGCCTCGTACTCCCCGACGTACACCCGGATCGGCGCGTCGGCGCTGTCCCCGCGCGGCCGCAGGGTGAGCGTCGCGTTGCCGCCGCTCGGCGAGGCGAAGCTCGGCGTGGGATCGGTGTCGGCGGCGCCGTTGGTGACGGCGTCGCGGCCCATCCCGGAGCGGGCGAACTCGGCCCAGATCAGGTCCTGGTTGGCGCCGCCGAAGCGGAGCAGGTCGGCGGTGAGCATGTTGTCCCGCATGTCGAGCATGCTGACCTGGCTGGCCGCCTGGAGCAGGAACGAGTCGAAGACGAGCTGGGACCAGCGCCGGTTGCCCGGGCACTTGTCGGCGGCGACCTTGCCCTGCGCGCACTCCAGCTGCCGCTGCGGGGTGCCGAGGCCGTACCGCTTCACCAGCGCGGACCGGACCCGGAAGTTGGTGGCGCCCCAGATCTCCCCGTCGGCGTGCACGGCGGGCCCACCGGTGTTGTAGCCGATGTCGGAGTAGTTGAGCGGGCTGCGGCTGAGGTCGTAGTTGCGGATGCCACTGACCAGGTTGCCGGTGACGTAGCCGCCGGTGACGAAGGGCGTCTCGCCGGGGGCCCGCAGCCCGTTCTGGTAGAGGTACTCGGCGGCGAGCAGGTCGCTCCACGACTCACCCATCGACCCGCCCTGGTGGCCGCCGATCCCGCTGTCCGGGCCGGCGATCATCCGGTTGCTGATCGCGTGGGTGTACTCGTGGCCGATCACCGTCATGTCGTAGTCGCCGTCGACACACGGCGGGTACGGCCCGCCGGCCTGCGGCTGCCACAGGTACATGTTGGTGGTCGGCGGCAGCCCGTCGCGTGGGGTGCCCTGGTTGGCGTTGTTCCGGTTGCCGGTCAGCGCGCCCTGCTGCGCGCGGCCCTGCTCGGCGTCGCCGCCAAGGCCGCCCGGCTTCAGGTTGACCGCTTGGAGGTTCCACGCCGACTCGGTGAAGCCCAGCTGGTACGCCCAGTCGTGCATCCGGTTGTGCATGGCGAACAGGTTGGAGATCGCCGCGTCCGCGTCGTTGCGCTGGGCCGAGGTGAACACCTCCGGGTTGCACCGGGCCTGGTGCCACTGGTCGGTGAACGGGTACTCGTAGCGGCGTTCCGGGCTGGGGGTGGCCGGGACGACCGGCGTGCCGGCACCCCAGGAGAGCACCGTGTTGGCCGAGTTGCCGCGCGAGGTGAAGGTGGGTGTGCCGGTGGCCGCGTCGACATCCCATGGCTGGCCGGTGGCCGGGTCGCGGAAGGCGGCCTGGCAGCCCGGCGCGGGGTCGCCGCACCAGCGCACCCGGGGGTCCTGCCCAGGGCCGAGGTTGCGTGGCGGGGTGGCCGGGAAGACCGCCCAGCTCGGGTTGTCGGAGTCGAAGTCGACAAGGTCCTCGCGAACCAGCACCTGCCCGGTGATGCCGTCCACGTAGCTGGTGAACGCGGCCGGGTGGTCGGTGTCCGCGCCGATCAGGGTCACCTCGTACCCGGCCCGGGGTCCGTCCAACGGGGTCGGTACGGCCACCGCGCGCACGGTGTGGCTGGCCACCGCGGTGGCGTCCAGCTTGGCGTCGGCGAGCGCGGCGGCGTACGCCTGCTCGGCGGTGCGGGTGGCCGGCGCGGGTGCGCCGGTGGTGCGGGCCAGCGAGGAGCTGACCGAGAGCACCGTGCCGCCGGTGACCGCGACGGTGACCAGGCCGTCCGGCCCGGCCGGCAGGTCGCCGAAGCGCTGCCGCAGGGTGACCACGGCTCCGCTGCCGATCGGCCGGACCAGCACCCGTTCCAGGTCGGCCACCGCGGCGGCGTCCATCCCGAACAGGTCCTGGTTGGCGGCCAGGTAGGCGCGGGCGGCGGCTTCCGGGTCGGTGGGCAGCCCGGTGGCGAGCGGGGCGCGGCCGGGGCCGAGCGCCTGCGGAGTGCCCAGCCGGTTCCATCGCACGTCCGGGTCGGCGGCGCGGGCCAGCCCGCGTTGGCGGGCGTCCGGTGCCGCCGTACCGCGGCGGTTGTCGACGTCGGCGTGCTGGTGCCCTTCGGCGAACGGCCCGGACGAGCGCTCGGCGGACGGCGCGCCGCCCGTGGGGGCTGCGGTGCTCACGCCGGTGGGGAGCAGCGCGGCGACCGTCGCCGTCGACGCCAGGACGGCGATGAGCCGGCGTCGGCGCCGGCTCATCGGGGGTGACCACTCCGGTTGTGGCACGGGACCTCCTCGTGGGAGCGGATGGCCGGCGGCCGCCGGCCGACGCTGCGCGGTAAGCATGCGCATCTGTGGATATCAGCCGGTCGAGGTGGCGGCAAGGTCCGGGCGCGGTGACGCGCCGACAGATCGAGATAAATCAACGTGGAGCGCCCACGGGCGCGGCGCGCTCAGCCGCCCGGCGCCCAGTCGGGGTCGCGGCCGAAGGCGGCAAGGAGGTGGTCCTGCTCGTCGTCGGTGGACACCCGCGCCCCGGTCCGGACCAGGTCGTCGCGCCGGTAGTCGTCGACCCGGCCGGCGAACCACCGGGCGCACACCGGCACCACATCCGGGTCCAGTCGCGGCTCGGCGCCGATCGCCACCGCCACGTCCCAGCCGTGCACCAGGTGCTCGGCGAGGAGCTGCTGGAGGTACTCGTCGGCCGGGGTGTCGCCGGCGGAGAGGCGCACGGTGCGGTCGAGCGCGCCGGGATGGGTGGCGGCGATCTCGGCCTGCGCGGCCGCCTCCCGCGCCATCATGGCCGGGTCGGCGCCGAGCTGGTCGCCGTCGAACCGGCCGCCGACCTCGTCGACGGTCCGGCCGGCGAGCAGCGGCACGCTCCACCGGCCTTCGCTGACCACGTGGTTGACCAGCGCGCGAACGTCCCAGTCCGGGCAGGGTGTCGGGTCGGACCACTGGCCGGGCCCGACCTGGTCCACCCGGTCGATGAACTCGGCCAGGCTCCGGCGGTACGCCTCCAGCAGATCCATGCTGCCGATTGTTCCGGGCGGGCGTGGTGGGCCGAGCGGTTTTGCCCGGCCACGGCAGGGTGATCCGCCGATCCATCGGGCCGGCGGGTGGCCGCCAGCGGATCAGTCCAGGTCGGTCAGGTCCAGGCCGAGCTCCCGGGCGGTGACCAGGCGGACCCACTCGCCGAACTGCCGACGGGAGATCACCCGGTCGTGCACGGCGAGCTGCACGGCCAGGCCGTCCATCACCGCGCTGATCCGCCAGGCGGCCCCGTCCGGGTCGGCGCACTGGAAGGTGCCGTCGGCGACCCCGGCGGAGATCACCGCGGCCAGGTCCTGCCGCCAGCGCAGGTCGAGCCGGCGGGAGACCTTCTCCAGCTCGGGGGTGCGCAGCGACTCCGACCAGCCGTCGATCCACATGGACCAGGAGGTGGCCCGCCCGGCCGGTGTGTAGAGCTTGAGGATCCGGCGGAGCTTGGTCAGCGGCGGGGCCGAGGATCGGGTCACCGCGTCCAGCCGGGCCAGATCCTGCTCGACCGCGTACGCGAACGCCTGCGCGAGCAACCGTTCCTTGGTGGCGAAGTGGTAGAAAACCAGGGCCTGACTGACGCCGGCGGCCTGCGCCACGTCCGCCGTCCGGGTGTTGGCCAGACCGCGCTCAACGATCACGTCACAGGCGGTGCGCAGCAGGGCATCCAGGCGGATCTCGGCCGCACGTCTCGTCACGACCGTTACCGTAGCCCATCGGACCGAACACGAACAGTTACCGCTACCGTCCGATCCGCGATGCGACAGTCGGAAGCCGGACACTTCCCGATGCTGCCTTCCCTCGTTCTTCTAGGGGCGTTCGTCGAGGTCCGCCGGCACCGACCGGCGCACGGGGACGCCTGTCGGCCGCCGCCCCACCGACCGCGGACCGGCATCCCCCGGCGACCCGGGACGGTGACGGCCAGTGAGGCCCAGGTCAGCCCCCTAGGAAGCTGGCCCGAGGTGATCGGCTCGACGTCGGCGATGCCGCGTTGTCCCCGGGTGGCAGATGCCCCGACATCGGGGATGCGGAGTCGATCACCCCGCACCGTGCGGGCACGGTGGGGAGGGACGCGCCGACGCGGACCCCGAGTTGGCAGTCGTTCACCGGCTCGGCTAAAGTTCTCATCCGTCACCCGGGAACGCCGGGGGCGTGCGGACGTAGCGCAGCTGGTAGCGCATCACCTTGCCAAGGTGAGGGTCGCGGGTTCGAATCCCGTCGTCCGCTCGGAGCTGCCGCCACGTACGACGGGGGCAACCTCGGTGGGGTGGCCGAGAGGCGAGGCAACGGCCTGCAAAGCCGTGTACGCGGGTTCAAATCCCGTCCCCACCTCAGCAACAAGGCACGGGCGATTGGCGCAGTGGGAGCGCGCTTCCTTGACACGGAAGAGGTCACTGGTTCAAACCCAGTATCGCCCACCAGTTCGATGAGCAGGTCAGACAGCTCGCTACCGGGTCCCGGTAGCGAGCTTTTCTGCATCCGGGGGCCCGCTGAGCATGGGCCACCCCCGGCTCGGCTCAGAAGGTCAGCAGCCGGAACGTGCCCACGGTGCGGAAGCCGAGGCGGCGGTAGACCGGCTCGCCGACGGGAATCGAGGTGAGTGCTGCCGTGCGGACGCCCCGCTCGGCAGCCAGGTCGAGCGCCGCCCTGGTCATCGCCGCGCCGACGCCCTGCCGATCCGGCCGTCGTCGAGGTGGCCGGCCAGCCTGATCACCGTGCCGTCGCCGGTGAACGCCTTCTCCCGGTCGATCGTCACCGCCACGCCTTCCGCCGGGATTCCGGACACCCGGGCATAGGCCCGGACGAACGCGTCCACGTCGGTGGTCTCGGCGATGTGCAACCCGGCCGGCGTCGGCGCGTCGGCCGCGGCCTCGATCACCACGGTCATGATCGGCAGGAGGGCGACCTCGACGGCGCCGAGGAACACCAGGCCGTCGGCCGTGTCAGCGTCGCTGTCCGGGCCGACCCACCAGACCCGAGGTACGCCGTCGAGGCGGTGCCGGGCCTCGGTGAGCGCGGCCTGCGGCGTGCGTCCGGCCACGCGCAGCACGCCGTTGAGGGACGTGTGTGGCACATCGCTGCGGTAGGTCGGTAGGTCGGGACCCCCCGGGTGCGCCGATGTTCCAACCGAGCAGGTACGCGCGGTGCGCGGCCAGCACCGCGTCGAGGGACTCCACGTTCCGGATCTTAACGCGCGGTCGGAACGCCCTTCACCAGCGACAACGCTCCTACCCCGCCGCGGAGAGCAGCGCCTCGGCGAGGTCGGTGCGGGCGCTGAGCACTGTCCGGCCCCGCCGGTGGGTCACCACCAGGCCGGCCGCGCGTAACGCGGTGAGGTGTTGGGAGACCCCGCCGGGTGACATCCCGCTACGCCGGGCCAGCTCGGTGGTGCTCACCGGCCCGGTCAGTTCGGTGAGCAGCCGGGCCCGCCCGCGACCGAGGACGGCGGCCAGCGCGTCCGGGACGCCGCTCGGGCGCTCCCAGAGCGTGCCGAGCCCACGGGCGGGATAGGCGAGCTGCGGCGCGTCCCCGGCGGACACGCTCGCCACCGACGGCCAGACGAAGACCGACGGCACCAGCACCAGGCCCGGGCCGTCCGCGACGTCCGGCGCCAGGCAGTGCCGCTGCGCGACGAGCAGGGTGTCGTCCTCCCACCGGACCTGCCGGTGCAGGTCGTTGAGGAGAACCGCCGCGCCGTCCTCGGCGAGCAGGCGGGCGCGGGCGGTGACGTCGGCGTCGAGCAGCAGCCGTAGCCGTGGCCAGTGCGGGGCCAGGGCGATCCGCCAGTACGCCTCGATCTCCCCGGTCAGCCGGCGCAGCCCGGCCGGCGGGTCGGCGTACAGGGCGGCGAGCGCCGGCGTGCGGTCGCCCGGGTACAGGTCCAGGTGCGCACGCACGGTGTCGGCCGGGGTGTCGCGCAGGGCGGCCAGTTCGGCGGCCAGGTCCGGGATGAGGCCGGCGGGCGGCGGGGTGAGGAAGTCGGCCAGGTAGCCGGGCCGGGCCGGCACCAGCTGCCAGAGCAGCCCGCCGTCCGGGCCGACCAACCCGGCTTCGACCAGCGGCGGACGGACCCGGCGTACCCAGGGCAGGTGGACGGCGTGGTCCGCGGGGTTGCGCAGCACCCGGACGCTCGCGACGACCTCCCACAGGCAGGAGACGGCGAACCGGATGCGGGCGACCGCACCCGCCGACATGCTGATGGCGACCACGGCACCCCCGGTGGATTCAGCTGGGACTGAAACATTACCGCCGGGGTCGGGGCCGGCCGAGACTTGCCGGGTGAGTGAACACCACCACACCCGAGCTGAACTGTTCCGATCCCTGCACACACCCGGGTCGCCGCTGGTCCTGGTCAACGCCTGGGACGCCGCGAGCGCCCGCATCGTGGCGGCCGCCGGCGCCCGCGCGGTGGCCACCACCAGCGCCGGCGTCGCCTGGAGCCTGGGTGCGCCCGACGGCGACGTCCTCGGACGCGACGCGGCCGTCGACCTGGTCGGCCGGGTCGCCGCCGCGGTGTCGCTGCCGGTCACCGCGGACATCGAGTCCGGGTACGGGGTGACGTCGGCGGAGGTCGGCGTGACCACCCGCGCCGTGCTCGGCGCCGGTGCCGTCGGCGTGAACGTCGAGGACGCCCGACGTGAGGCAGGGCCGCCGTTGCGCGACCTGCCCGACCAGTGCGCCCGGATCTGCGCGGTGCGGGGCGCGGCCGACGCGGCGGGGCTGTCGCTCTACGTCAACGCCCGGATCGACACGTTCCTCTGCGGCGCCGGGGACGTCGACGAGACCGTGGCCCGGGCCGCCGCCTATCTCGCCGCCGGCGCGGACGGCATCTTCGTGCCCGGGGTGGTGGACCTGGTGACCATCCGCGCGCTGGTGCAGGCGGTGCCCGCGCCGCTGAACGTGCTCGCCGGGCCGGGTGCGCCGGCAGTGGGGGACCTGGCCCGGCTGGGCGTGGCCCGGGTGAGCCTCGGCTCGTCGGTCGCGGAGGCCGCGTACGCGGTCGCCCGCCGGGCAGCGGACGAGGCCCTTGGCGCGGGCACGTATGGCGCGCTGGCGGACACCCTCGACTACGGAACGCTCAACGCGCTGATGCGGTGACCGGCGAGGGCCGCGCGGCGGTGCCGCCTGCGGCGCGCCGGGGTCACGGGTGCGACGGGCCGGCCACCTCGATCGAGGCGGCCGGCCCGGGATCGCGTGTTCCGCCGGCGGCGGACAGGGGGTGTCACAGCGGCGGGGCGATGTCCCGCCGCTCCTCGACCTGGCGGTACTCCACCGGCTGCTCGCTGGTGGTGACCACCTCGCGGCGACGACCCCAGATCAGCGTGGTCATGATCAGGCCGAGCACACCGGCCGCCATCAGGATCCAGCCGACCACGTCGAGGTTGATACCGCCGACGCTCGCGTCCAGCGCGAAGGTGAGAATCGCGCCGAGCGCGATCAGGAAGATGCTGGTGCCGATACCCACGACAGCCTCCTTAGGGGATGTGGTGCGCTGTCGAGTCCTTCAGTACCCCGGTGCCGACCAGCGCAACCGCCACCCACCCAGGGTGGCGCTCCGGGCGATCTTGCGGTCGGGTAGAGTTCACCTGTCGCCGGCGCACACCGGGGACGTGCGGACGTAGCGCAGCTGGTAGCGCATCACCTTGCCAAGGTGAGGGTCGCGGGTTCGAATCCCGTCGTCCGCTCGCGATCCGCCCCACGGGCCTGGCTACCGGTTCGGGCGGTCACCACGGGCGATTGGCGCAGTGGGAGCGCGCTTCCCTGACACGGAAGAGGTCACTGGTTCAAACCCAGTATCGCCCACCAACGAAGAACGGCTCGTCACCGGAATACCGGTGACGAGCCGTTCCGCGCCGGGCCACGTCGACTCGCTGCGTCAACGTCACTGACCGTGCTGTCGGTACCGTGCCCGTCCGGCCACTGCCCCGTAGGGCCCTGGCCGGACGGGTGCGGTCGTCACTTCAACGCGCTGTTGTGTCTGCGGTGGCGGGTGAACAGCACCAGGAACGCGCCGAGAATTGTCAGCATCGCGCCGAAGGTGAGCGGTGTGCCCAGGGAGTCACCGGTGACGGGCAGGATCTGCCCGACGTAGCGGAACGTCAGTCCGTTCGACACCCCGCCCGGGGTGCTCACCGTGACGATGGTGTCGCCTGAGCGGCAGGCGGGCGTGCGGAAGCTCAACGAGCGCCCGTCGGCGGCCACCGTCACCTCATTCGCCGGTATGGTCCGCCCGCAGATGCTGACCGTCGTCTGGCCGGGCACGAACCCTGAGCCGATGACGGTCACGGTGGTGCCACCGTTCGTGGGCCCCTGGCCCGGGCTGAGGGTGTCCACGATCGGTGGGGCGGCCTGATAGGTGAAGGTGGGTGCGGTGACGTCGCCGGCGGGGAAGACCAGTTCGACGGTGGCTGGTCCGGCGGCGTTCGGCGGGGTGACGACGGTGATGGTGGTGCCGGCCGGGTTGACGGTGAAGTCGGTGCCGGGCACGCCGTCGAAGGTGACCTGGGTGGCTCCGGTGAAGCCGGTGCCGGTGATCGTCACGGTGGTGCCGCCCGAGGTCGGTCCGGACGTGGGTGTCAGGTTGGTGATCACCGCGTCGCTGCCGTCGGCGAGGTACGTGTACTGCAAGGGTGCCGCCGTACCGCCGGGGGTGCTCACCACCACCGAGGCGGGTCCGACCGCGCCGGGTGGGGTCACGGCGGTCAGTGACGTGCCGTTCGGGGCGACGACCACATCGGTGGCCGGTGTCCCGTCGAAGGTGACCGTCGTGCCACCGGGAACGAAGCCGCTACCGGTGATCGTCACCGTCTGCCCACCGGACTGCGGGCCCTCATCGGGCGTGATCGCCGCCGATGCCGGCGGGGCGGCCTGGTAGGTGAAGGCGTCGGGTGCGGTGGCGTTGGCGCCGGGGATGAGGACGGTGACGTCGACGGCGCCGGGGGCGCCCGGTGGTGTGACGACGGTGAGGGACGTTCCGGTCTGGTCCACCACGACGTTGGCGCCGGGGGTGTCACCGAAGTTCACGCCGGTGGCGGCGCCGAGGCCGGTGCCGGTGATGGTGACCGTGGTGCCGCCGGTGCTGGGGCCCTGGTTCGGTACGACCGACTCGATGGTCGGTGCGACGTAGGTGAAGGTGGGTGCGGTGACCTCGCCGGCGGGGAAGACCAGTTCGACGGTGGCTGGTCCGGCGGCGTTCGGCGGGGTGACGACGGTGATGGTGGTGCCGGCCGGGTTGACGGTGAAGTCGGTGCCGGGCACGCCGTCGAAGGTGACCTGGGTGGCTCCGGTGAGGCCGGTGCCGGTGATCGTCACGGTGGTGCCGCCCGAGGTCGGTCCGGACGTGGGTGTCAGGTTGGTGATCACCGCGTCGCTGCCGTCGGCGAGGTACGTGTACTGCAAGGGTGCCGCCGTACCGCCGGGGGTGCTCACCACCACCGAGGCGGGTCCGACCGCGCCGGGTGGGGTCACGGCGGTCAGTGACGTGCCGTTCGGGGCGACGACCACGTCGGTGGCCGGTGTCCCGTCGAAGGTGACGGTGGTGCCACCGGGAACGAAGCCCGTGCCGGTGATCGTCACCGTCTGTCCACCCGACTGCGGACCCTCATCCGGCACGATCGTCGCCGCCGTGGGCGGGGCGGGAATGGGCGGTCGCTCACAGGTGGCCTCCGCGACGATCACGGTGCCGACCGGAATGGTCACCGGCGCTCCGAGGACGGTGCCGGCGAGGGTGAGGGTGGCGCGTACGGCGACCGCCGTGGCACCCAGTGCGGTGGTGACCTCGGTACGGGTCAACGAGGCGGTGAGGGTGGCACCGGCCAGGCCCGCCACCGTCACGGCGGTGCTCGCGATCACGGTGGGGCCGTTGGCCGCCAGGGTGACCGCGGAGCCGAGCAGTTCCAGGTCGACCAGCGTCGTGTCGGCGGTCTGCGGGCCGACGAGCGGACACGACACACTCGCCGAGACCTCGGTGGCGTCCAGGACGTCGATACCGAGCACATCGAGGTTGAGCCCGTTCACCCGCGACAGCGCGGACGAGACGCCCGGCGCCCGGGTGGCCGTGACCTCCTCGACGGTGCCGCTCGCGCTGACCCCCACCGCACCCGGCACGGAGATCGCCAGCGACGTCGAGGTGTCGGTGCCACCGCCCGGCGGAGCGGTCGCCGTGCCGATGACGGCCCCTGCGCTGATCACCGCGACGTCGAGGACCTCGGCGGACAGGTCGACGACGACGCCTCTCGCGCTGGCGCTTCCCGGTTGCGCCTGCGCCGGCGCACTGAAGCCCACGCTGGCCAGCGCACCGAGCAATGTCGCCGTCGACACCGCCCCGAATCTCTGTAGGACAGAAGGCACCGCTTCCCCCGTTCGTTTGAGTTGACCCGGGCACAGTTGGTCTGAGGCTGCCCGTCACCGACTGAACGACAACGAACGCACAGGGTTACGGCACGGCTACGCTGTGTGTCCGCCTGGTCTCTCCACGGAGACCGGTCGAGCGCCCGTTCTGCTGTGGGGAGATCCGCTACCGGTGAACACAGGTGCCGCCCGTCGCCATCACCCGGCAGGGTGGACGCATGAGACTGCTGGTGCTGGGCGGGACGGGTTTCGTGGGTGGGGCGACGGTCGCCGAGGCGGTACGCCGGGGCTGGTCGGTGACGGTGTTCAACCGGGGGATGCACGGGTCGCCGCCGCCGGGCGTCCACCGGTTGCGGGGTGACCGGACCGCGCCGGACGGCCTGGCGGCGCTGGCGGGCGGCGAGTTCGACCTGGTGGTCGACACCTGGGACGGCGCCCCGCGGGCGGTGCGGGACGCGGCTCGCACGCTGGTCGCCACGGTCCCGCACTACGCCTACATCTCCAGCGGATCGGTCTACGCCACGCCGGTGCCGGCGCACGTCGGCGAGGAGGCGCCAACCGTGGATGCGAGCGCCGACGCCGTCGACGGGGACTACGCGGAGTGCAAGGCGGGCGGAGAGTTGGCCGCGACGGAGGTCTACGGCGAGCGGGCGTTGCTGGTGCGCGCCGGGTTGATCCTCGGGCCCGGGGAGGACATCGGCCGGCTGCCCTGGTGGTTGCAGCGGGTGGACCGCGGCGGTGACGTGCTCGCGCCCGGCCCGGTGGACCTGCCCCTGCAGTACATCGACGTCCGCGACCTGGTCGGGTGGACGCTGGACCGGGCCGCCGAGGGGGTCGGCGGTGCGTTCAACGTGATCAGCCGCCCGGGGCACGCCACGATGGGGGAGCTGCTGGACTCGGTCGTCACGGTGACCGGCTCCGGCGCCACGCTGCGCTGGACCGATCCGGAACCGATCCTCGCCGCCGGCGTCGTCCCCTGGAACGACCTGCCGATCTGGATTCCACCGCGCCACGAGTTCCGGTGGTTGCAGGAACGTGGGGTGGAGAAGGCATACGCGGCCGGCCTGAAATGCCGCCCGGTGACGGAGACCGTCGCCGACACCTGGCGTTGGTTGCGCGCGGTTGGGTCCGTGCCGCCCCGCGCCGGCAAGCCGCGGCGGGTGACGGTGGGGCTGGACCCGGCGCGGGAGGCGGCGCTGCTCACCGCGTGAACGGGCTCGTCTCTCGCGGGCGGTGGTGCCGGCTCAGGCCGGCACCGCCGGCACGTCCAGCACCTCGTCGACACTGCGGCGCGGGGTCGGCCGGCCGGGCTGGCCGTACCCGATCCGCAGCACCATCTGCGGCATGCCGAACCGGCCCAGTGACAGCCGTAGCTGCTCCCGCGCGGTGGGTACCTCGATCGGCTGGGAGAGCAGCGACACGCTGAGCCCGCCGTCGGTGGCGGTGAGCAGCACCCGTTGCAGGGCCTGCCCGGCGACCACCTGGTCCACGGCGGTGTTGCCCATCGAGCCGAGCACCCCGACCAGCGGCTCCGGCTCGAAGTCGCGCCCGGGAGCCCGGTCGCGCCCGCCGAAGCCGCGCGCCGGCAGCACGTCCTGCGGCTCGCTCTGCGGGCCGCCGGCCGAGGCGGGCACGCCGTCCGGCGCGGGCTCCCGGCGGAGCCACCGCTCGCGCTCGGACCGGTAGGCGGGGTCGCGCTCCAGCACCCGGTGAGCGCCGCGGGCGATCTCGCCGAACGCGGAGACCGCGCTCACGCCGATCAACAGCTCCAGCCAGCACTGCTCGGCGCGGGCCGCCTCGCCGAGCCGCCACCGTGCGTCGGCCGGCACGGGGTTCGGCCAGAACGGCATCCGGTTGCTGAACCGGCGGGGGATGGCGGCGTACAGGCTCTGCTCGCCGGGCGTGGGCCGGCGTGGGACGTCCGGGACCATACGGGCCAGCAGGTCCGGCTCGGCCGGGTCGGGGCGGAGCCGCACCCGGGCCGGGACGCCGGCCACGGCCAGCGCGATCCGCAGGTTGAACAGCGCCGCGCCGCAGGCGATGCGGACACCCCACCCGCTCGGGTCGGTCGCCGGCAGCCGCCGGGCCGGGTCGGCCAGCACCTCGATCCCGCCGTCGCGCAGCCGCAGCCGCCACGGCTGGCTGTTGTGCAGGGAGGGTGCCCGGACCGCGTCCACGGCGGCGGTCCGCAGGTGGACCGATGTGTAGCCGGTGTCCATGGCGGTGCTCCTTTCCCGGTGGGCCGGCGGCCGGTGGTGCCCCGACGTCGGACGTACCCCCACGGTCCGTCCGCCGGGCGGGTGCCGGGCAGGGCCGGACGTCCCGACCCGTCGGGCCCGATTGTCCCTGGCTGGTGCGCCGGCCCCACCCCGGACCTCGGACCGTCCTGGTCGGGACCTTTGGCCCGTGCACCACACGCGGTGCCCGGGTAGAAACGAGGAATGATCCGGGTGTTCCTCCTCGACGACCATGAGGTCGTCCGCCGTGGCCTGGCCGACCTGTTGCAGAGCGGCGGCGACATCGAGGTGGTCGGCGAGTCCGGCTCGGCGCTGGAGGCGGCCCGCCGTATTCCGGCGTTGAAGCCCGACGTGGCGATCCTCGACGCGCGGCTGCCCGACGGCAACGGCATCGACGTGTGCCGGGACGTGCGCGCCGTCGACTCGTCCATCAAGGGCCTGATCCTCACCTCCTACGAGGACGACGAGGCGCTGTTCGCGGCGATCATGGCCGGTGCCTCCGGGTACGTGCTCAAGCAGAT
Source organism: Micromonospora sp. U21 (assembly GCF_018070045.1). GTDB lineage: Bacteria > Actinomycetota > Actinomycetes > Mycobacteriales > Micromonosporaceae > Micromonospora. The sequence goes on along the minus strand of NZ_JAGPYK010000017.1, from coordinate 68,396 downwards.
CCGCGGCACCGACCTGGTCGACGCGGTGCGCCGGGTGGCGGCCGGGCAGTCGCTGCTCGACCCGGCGATCACCGCCCGGGTGCTGGAGCGCATCCGCAACGGCGTGGAGCAGCCGCGTGAGCTGAAGTCGCTCACCGAGCAGGAGCGGCGGATCCTGGAGTACGTGGCGGAGGGGCTGACCAACCGGGAGATCGCCGGGAAGATGTTCCTGGCCGAGAAGACGGTGAAGAACTACGTCTCCAGTGTGCTGGCCAAGCTCGGCCTGGAGCGCCGCACGCAGGCCGCCGTCCTGGCCACCCGGCTGCTCGGCAAGACCCCCTGACCCGGCCCGCGCGGGTCAGTCGCGCAGCGGCACGGACCAGCTCACCTCGGTGCCGTGGGGGTCGACCGGGCGGATCGTGAAGGTGCCGCCGTGACGTTCGGCGCGTTCGCGCAGGTTGACCAGGCCACCCCGGGCCGCGCTCGGGTCGCAGCCCACCCCGTCGTCGGCGACCGTGACGGTGACGTGGCCGGCGTCGACGCGTACGGCAACGGTGACCTGGCTGGCCTGCGCGTGGCGGACGGCGTTGGACAGCCCCTCGCGCAGCACGGCGGTGAGGTCCGGGCGGACCGCGTCCGGGACGGCGCTGTCCACCGGCCCGGTCAGCTCCAGGTGGGGCTTGTGGCCCAACGACTCGGCGGCCACCTCGACCGCCTCACGGATCTCGGTACGCAGAGCCGCGGTCATCGGCGTACGCAACTCGAAGATGGTCCGGCGGATGTCCCGGATGGTCGCGTCGAGATCGTCGACGGCGGCGTTGATCCGCTTGGCCACCTCCGGGCGGGTCATCATCGGCGCGGCGCTCTGCAGTTGCAGGCCGGTGGCGAAGAGTCGCTGGATCACCACGTCATGCAGGTCGCGGGCGATCCGCTCACGGTCCTCCAGGACCACCAGCAGCTCCCGCTCCTCCTGACCGCGGGCCCGTTCCATGGCCAGCGCGGCCTGCCCGGCGAAGCTCCCCAGCAGGGCCACGTCGTCCTCACTGGCGCCGCCACCGCGTTCCGGCCGGTGTGCCACCACCAGCACGCCGTGCAGGGTCTCGGCGGTGGCCAGCGGTGAGATCACCGCCGGCCCGGTGTGCAGCAGCGCCGGCCACGGGGCGGCGTGCGCGAGGTTGTCCACCTGGTCGTGCCGGCCCTCGGCGATCGCCGCGCCGAAGCTGGTGTCGGCGGCCGGCAGGACCGTGCCGACCAGCGCGTGGGCCTGCTCGTCGGCGCCGTCGACCACCTCGACGGTGAACTGCGCGGTGTCGGTGTCGTAGAGCAGGACCAGCGCCAGCTCGGCTTCGGCGACCTCCCGGGCGCGGCGGGCGACCAGCGCCAGCGCGTCGGTGCGGCGGACCTCGCCGAGCAGCACCGACGTGATCTCGGCGGTCGCGGCCAGCCAGCGTTCCCGCCGGTGCGCCAGGGCGTACAGGCGGGCGTTCTCGATGGCCACGCCGGCCGCGGCGGCGAGCGCGACCACGATCTCCTCGTCGTCGTCGGTGAACTGCGCGCCGCCCTGCTTCTCCGCGAGGTAGAGGTTGCCGAACACCTGCTCCCGGATGCGCACCGGCACGCCCAGGAAGCTGTGCATGGGCGGGTGGTTGGCCGGGAAGCCGTAGGAGCGGGGGTGCTGGGTGATGTCCGGCATCCGCAGCGGCCGGGGGTCGTCGATGAGCAGGCCGAGCACGCCCCGCCCGTGCGGCAGGTCGCCGATCTGCGCGTGCTGCTCGGGGGTGATGCCGTGCACGATGAAGTCGTACAGCAGCCGGTCCGGGCCGACCACGCCCAGCGCCCCGTACCGGGCGCCGGCGAGCTCGCAGGCCGCCTGCACGATGCGTTGCAGGGTGCTGCGCAGATCCAGGTTGGTGCCGATGCCGACCACCGCGTCGAGCAGGGCGCGCAGCCGCTCCCGGCTGGTGACCACCTCGCCGACCCGGTCGAGCATCTCCTGGAGTAGCTCGTCGAGGTGGACCCGGGACAGCGGGCTCAGCCCGAGCGACGGGGTCACCTGGGCTTCCTCGCGGGGCTGCGGGGTGCTGGTCACCGCGTGATGGTATCGCCGGTGATCGTGGTGCCCGGACCCGTCAGCCCCGCTCGCCGCGGACCGCGGAGGTGTCGACCACCTGCTCGGTGGTCAGCCGCGGGGTGGGCGGCGGGCCTGCGTGTGCCGGGTCCGCGATCCCCAACCGCAGCACGAGGTACGGGAAGCCGAGGCCGGCGAGCAGCTGACGCAGGGTCTGCCGGGTGCCCGGCACCTCCACCACCGCGCTGAGCGGCACCACCGACACGCCGAGCCGCGTGGCGGTCAGCCAGCCGGCGGAGAGCGCCTCGCCGGCGCGCAGCCAGCTGTCCGGTTCGTCCTCGTCGCCGTGCAGCAGCGCGTACACCGCCGTGCGGTCGTGGCCGCCGCCGACCGGAAGGCTGCCGGGGCGGCCGAAGTCGCGCGCCGGCACGGTGGTCTGCGGAGGCTGCTCGGGCAGCACCTCCGGCGGCAGCCCGGTGCCGGTGCCCGCCCGGCTGGTCCAGTACGCCAGCTCGGCGCGCAGCGCCGGATCCTCGGCCTCGACCGTGTCGGCGTGCGCGGCGGTGGCGGCCAGTTCCAGCACCTGGTCGCGGTCGAGGATCTGCAACCGGCCGCCCTCAGCGGTGACCGCTCGCGTGACCTCCCCGATCGCGGCGGTGGGCACCGGTTCGTCGCTGACCGGCCGCCGGTCGGTGTGCCGAATCTGCATGCACTGCACCATCCGCATGGCGTCCGGGTCGACCTCCGCGCGGTCCAGGGTGGTCAGCCGGGCCAGTAGCTCGCCGTCGCGCGGGTCGGGCAGCCGCTCCACCACCGCGCGCCACCCCTCGGCGGCCAGCGCCAGCCGGGCGTGGTGCAGGGCCGCGCCGCAGCTGAGGGCGAGCAGCCGACCCTCCGGGTCGGTGGCCGCGAGCTGGCGGTCGCGGACCATGCGCAGCTCCAACGCGTCGGGCAGCACCCGCCAGCGCCAGGGTTGGGTGTTGTGCACCGAGGGGGCGTGGCCGGCGGTGGCGGCGGCCTCCGCCAGCGCGGTGGTCAGCTGGCCTTCCTGACTCATCGTCACGACCTCTCCGTCTCTGCCCGTCCGTGCCTCGGGCGGCGGTGCTCTGCGTGGCTTGCCGCTCCATCCTGCGGCATCCCACGGCGGCGCGCAGGGGTCGTAGGTCCCGGGCAGGTCGGGTCGTTACGCCCCCGGGGTCAGCGTTCCCGGACGACCGCGACCGGGCAGTGGGCGTGCTGGATCAACTGCTGGCTGACCGAGCCCAGCAGCATGCCGGCCAGCCCGCCCCGGCCCCGGCTGCCGGCCACCACCAGCCGCGCGTCGCGGCTCGCCTCGATCAGCATGGCCGCCGGGCTGCCCGGGACCAGGTCGACGGTCACGGCCAGTTCGGGGTACGTCCGCCGCCACGGCTCCAGCGTCTCCTCCACCGCCGCCCGCTCGTCCGGCACTCCGGCCGCCCCGCCGGGGCCGGGCGTCCACGCCCGCAGGACGCGCAGGGGCGCCCGCCGGCGGGCCGCGCGTTCGGCGGCGAAGCCGAGCGCCACCAGCGACGGCTCGGAGCCGTCCACGCCGACCACCACCGGTCCGCCCGACGCGTCGGTCGGCGCACCGCCGGCCCCGCCCCGGACCACCACGACCGGGCAGTGCCCGTGCGCGGCGACCGCCACCGCCGTCGACCCGGCGAGCAGCCCACCGAATCCGCCGTGGCCGCGGCTGCCGAGCACCAGCAGGCCGGCCTCGGCCGAGCGTTCCTGCAACACCAGGGCGGGCGGGCCGTCGTACACCTCGCCGGTGACCGCGAGCCCGGGATGCGCGGCGGCGGCCTGCGCCGCCGCATCCCGGACCAGTTGCTCCACCTGCCGCCGTGCGGTGTCGTCCGGCCAGACGCCGGGCGCCACGCCCGGGCCGACCCAGCCGGCCACGGTCAGCCATTCGAAGACGTACGCCAGCCGCACCGGCTGGCCGCTCTGCTCGGCCTCGTCCAGCGCCCAGTCCAGGGCCACCGAGGCGTCGGTCGAGCCGTCGTAGCCGACCAGGATCTCCGCGTCACGCACGTCGTTCTCCTCAGGGGTTGGTCGGGTCGGTCTCGCGGACCCAGCGCCACTCCGCGACCTGTGGGTCGTCCTGGCCGTACCGGCGGGTGTAGTCGCGGGCCGACTGCCGGGCGTCGACCATCTGCTGGCGCAGGTGCGCGGCGCGGGCGGCCAGCCCGGGCACGCGGTCGATGACGTCGATGACCAGGTGGAAGCGGTCCAGGTCGTTGAGCATCACCATGTCGAACGGGGTGGTGGTGGTGCCCTCCTCCTTGTAGCCGCGCACGTGCAGGTTCTCGTGGTTCGTACGGCGGTAGGTGAGCCGGTGGATCAGCCACGGATAGCCGTGGTACGCGAAGATGATCTGGCGGTCCTCGGTGAAGATGGTGTCGAACTCTCTGTCGGTCAGGCCGTGCGGGTGCTCGGTGTCCGGCTGGAGCCGCATCAGGTCCACCACGTTGACGAGTCGCACCTTCAGCTCCGGGAGATGCTGGCGCAGCAGTTCGGCGGCGGCCAGCGTCTCCAGGGTGGGCACGTCCCCGCAACAGGCGAGGACCACGTCCGGCTCGGCGCCGCCGTCGTTGCTGGCCCACTCCCAGATGCCCAGGCCACGCCGGGTGTGCTGGATCGCCTCGGTCATCGTCAGCCAGTTCGGTGCCGACTGCTTGCCGGCCACCACCACGTTGATGTAGTGCCGGCTGCGCAGGCAGTGGTCCATCGTGGCGAGCAGGGTGTTGGCGTCCGGCGGCAGGTAGACCCGGACCACCTCGGCCTTCTTGTTGACCACGTGGTCGATGAAGCCCGGGTCCTGGTGGGAGAAGCCGTTGTGGTCCTGGCGCCAGACGTGGCTGGAGAGCAGATAGTTCAACGAGGCGAGCGGCTGCCGCCAGGGGATGGCCCGGGTCACCTTCAGCCACTTGGCATGCTGGTTGAGCATCGAGTCGACGATGTGGATGAACGCCTCATAGCTGGTGAACACGCCGTGCCGGCCGGTCAGCAGGTAGCCCTCCAGCCAGCCCTGGCACAGGTGCTCGGAGAGCACCTCCATCACCCGGCCGTCGGGGGAGAGGTGGTCATCGTCCGGCACCGTGCCCGCCATCCAGGCCCGGTCGGTAGCCCCGAAGGCGGCGTCCAGCCGGTTGGAGGCGATCTCGTCCGGGCCGAACAGCCGGAACGTCTGCGGGTTGGCGGCGATGACGTCCCGGATCCACGGGCCGAGCACCCCGGTCGCGCCGGCCATCGGCTCGCCCGGGTGGGGCACCTCCACGCCGTACTCGCGGAAGTCGGGCAGCGTCAGGTCGCGGAGCACCACGCCGCCGTTGGTGACCGGGTTGGCGCTCATCCGCCGGTCGCCACGCGGCGGCAGCGTCCGCAGCTCGTCCACCGGCGCGCCGGTCGCGTCGAACAGCTCCTCCGGCCGGTAGCTGCGCAGCCAGTGCTCCAGCTCGGCCAGGTGCGCCGGGTTGTCGCGTACCTGCGACAGCGGCACCTGGTGGGCGCGGTAGGTGCCCTCCACCTCCTTGCTGTCGACCTCGCGCGGGCCGGTCCAGCCCTTCGGCGTCCGCAGGATGATCATCGGCCAGCGGGGACGTTCGACGACGCCGCCGGAGCGCGCCCTCCGCTGGATCGCGGCGATCTCGTCCAGCGTCCGGTCCAGCGTCGCGGCGAGGGTGCGGTGCACCTGGGCAGGGTCGTCGCCGGCCACCACGTACGGCTCGTAGCCCGAGCCGCGCATGAGGTCGAGCAGGTCCGCCTCGGGGATCCGGGCCAGTACGGTCGGGCTGGCGATCTTGTAGCCGTTGAGGTGCAGGATGGGCAGCACCGCGCCGTCGCGGGCCGGGTTGAGAAAGACGTTGGAGAGCCAACTGCCGGCCAGCGGCCCGGTCTCCGCCTCGCCGTCGCCGATCACGCAGGCCACCACCAGGTCGGGGTTGTCGAAGGCGGCGCCGTAGGCGTGGCTCAGCGCGTACCCCAGCTCGCCGCCCTCGTGGATCGAACCCGGCACCTCCGCCGCCACGTGGCTGGGGATGCCGCCGGGGAAGGAGAACTGGCGGAACAGCCGGGCCATCCCCGCCTCGTCGCGCGACACGTCGTGGTAGCGCTCCGACCAGCTGCCCTCCAGCCAGGTGTTGGCCACGATGGCCGGGCCGCCGTGCCCAGGGCCGGTGACGAGCATGGCGTTCAGGTCGCGCGCCACGATCACCCGGTTGAGGTGGGCGTAGATCAGGTTGAGCCCGGGGCTGGTGCCCCAGTGCCCGAGCAGCCGTGGCTTGATGTCGTCGGGGGTCAGTGGCTCCCGTAGCAGCGGGTTGCCGAGCAGATAGATCTGCCCGACGGTGAGGTAGTTCGCGGCGCGCCAGTAGGCGTGCAGCCGGCGCAGCTCGTCGTCGGTGATCGACCGGTTTGGATCGAGTGCGGTGTCCATGATGCTGAGCCTCTCGCAGATCGGGGAGTGGGGCATCCGACGTCCAGCCTCGCCGTCGCCTGCGCCCCGAGGTCAGGGCCGTTGGGCCCGGTTCGGGCGGGCGCCGGGCCCGGTGAGCGGGGCCTCGGCCAGCCCCCGGACGACGATCACAGGGGCCGGGGAATGGTAGAGCACGGACTGGGCGACCGCCCCCAGCATCCCGCCGCCCGGTTCGTCGCCCCGGGCGGCGACCAGCGCGACCTGCGCCGAGCGGGACACGTCCACCAGCACCTGGCCGGGATCGCCACGGATGACGCGGGACTCGGACTCCACGTCCGTCCGACGGGCGGCGAACCGGGCCACGACCTCGGCCAGTTGGTCGGTGACCATGTCGGTGTCCTCGTCGGGCTCCACCACCCGCAGCGCCAGCAGTCGGGTGCAGCGCCGGGCCGCGCACTCAAAGGCCCACTCCAGAGCGAGGGTCGAGCTGGGCGACCCGTCCACCCCGACCAGCACCGGGCCCGGCGGCGGCTGCTGTTGGCGGACCACCAGCAGCGGGCAGCCGGCCCGCGCGGCCAGCTGTACGGCGGACGTGTCGGACGGGATGCACTTGCCGCTGCCGGCCATCCCGCTGTCGCCGACCGCGAGCAGGAAGGCCGCTTCCGATCGACGGATCAGGATGGACAACAGGCGGCCCTCGACGATCTCGCCGCGGACGGTCAGCCCCGGCTCGATCTCGTGGGCCAGCTGCGCGCCCCGCGTGATCAGATCCTCGGCGTGGTCCCGGGGTGCGGCGACGGTGTCCGCGGCGAAGGCCTCGTGCCAGTCGAAGGTGTGCAGCAGGTGCAGTGGCCGGCCGTGCGCGGCGGCCTCCTGCGCGGCCTGGTGAAGGACTGGGAGGTCGTGGTCCGAGCCGAGGCCAACCAGCACCGCTGCATCGGCGGATGCGGCCATCCGACATCACCTCCCGGGCGTCGCGCCCGGGCACGACCACGCTGTCCCTGACCGAGGGTAGTCGGACGGTGACGGCGGCGGGCCGGATCGGGTCGCGCCGTCGGACGTGATGGCGGCGGCTCGTCAACGAGGGTTGACACGAGTGGCGCTGTCAACGTATGTTGACGGCATGAGTCAGGCGACGGAACTCGCGGCGGCAGCCGGCAGCACCGACCCCCGGGTCGGGCTGCGCGCCGTCCGCGCGCTGCGTCGGCTGCTCGAGCGGCTCGAGGTGGTCCAGGTGGACAACGCCCGTCGACAGGGCTGGTCCTGGCAGGAGATCGCCGACGCGCTCGAGGTCAGCCGGCAGGCGGTCCACAAGAAGCACGCCGGGCGGCCGGCGGTCAATCAATCCTGGGAGGCGTGATGTTCGAACGGTTCACCGACCGGGCGCGCGAGGTCGTGCGGCGGGCGCTGGAGGAGGCGCGGACCGAGGGCCAGCGCCCGGTCGGCACCGAGCACCTGCTGCTCGCCCTGACCGCCGACGAGGCGGGTCTGGCCAGCCGGGTGCTCGCCGACGTCGGCGTACGCGCCGACGACCTGCGAGAGCGCGTCCGCCGGCACACCGCCAGCGGTGGCGCCGGCCTCGGTGACGCCGACGCGGCGGCACTGCGGGAAATCGGCATCGACCTGGCCGCGATCGTGGCCCGCATCGAGCAGTCCTTCGGCCCGGACGCCCTGCGCGAGGCCGTGCCGGCACCGCGGCGCCGCTGGGGCCGCCGGCGGTTCCTGGGCGGGCCGTTCTCGCCCCGCTCGAAGAAGGCGCTGGAGTTGTCGCTGCGCGAGGCGCTGCGGCTGCGCCACCGCCACATCGGCACCGAACACATCCTGCTCGGGGTGCTCCGCGAGGGGCAGGGGCTGGGTGCACTGGTGCTCACGGAGGCCGGGGTCGACCTCGACGACCTGCGCCGACGGGTGGAGAGCGCGCTGCGGACGGCGGCCTGACAACGCGCTGACAGGCGCGCTGCGGTGAACGGTGACGGTCGGCTTGAAACCTGTCTGTGGCACTTCCGACGCCGGCCGCTCGTGGGCTCGCTGAAGGCGCCCCGGTGCTGCACACTGGCGCCGTGGATGCTGGACAGGACAGGCGGCCCTCGGGCGGCGACGGTGGGCTGCGTTCCGCCGTGGTGGTCAACCCGGTTAAGGTCGCCGATCTCGACGACCTGCGCCGCACCGTCAACGACGCCCTGGCCGCCGCCGGCTGGCCCGAGCCGCAGTGGTTCGAGACCACCATCGACGACCCGGGCCGGGGCCAGACCGAGCAGGCCGTCAAGGCCGGCGTCGATCTGGTCTTCGCCTGCGGCGGCGACGGCACCGTGATGTCCTGCGTCAGCGGCCTGGTCGGCACCGACGTGGCGTTGGCCGTGCTGCCCCAGGGCACCGGCAACCTGCTCGCCGCCAACCTGGGTCTCTCCACCGACATGGCCGCCGGGCTCCAGGTCGCCATCGAGCGCGGCCGGCGGCTGCTCGACGTCGGCGCCGTCGAGGACCGGTACTTCACGGTGATGGCCGGAATGGGCTTCGACGCCCAGATGCTCGCCGCCACCTCCGAGACGACCAAGGCCCGCATCGGCTGGCCGGCGTACGTGGTGGGCGCCGCCCGGCACCTGCGGGACCGGCCGATGCGGGTGCAGATCCGCATCGACGACCGGCCGCCGGTGCGCCGCCGGGCCCGCTCGGTGCTGATCGCCAACGTGGGCCGACTCCAAGGCGGCGTGCGGCTGCTCACCGAGGCCGAGCCGGACGACGGCTGGCTCGACATCGCGGTGCTCACCCCGCGAAACCTGCGGCACTGGCTCGCGCTCGGCTGGGCGGTGATCCGCCGCAACGGCCGGGTGCCGCAGATGGAGGTGTTCCGCGGGCGGCGCGTGGTGGTCACCAGCAACCGGGCCCAGCCCCGGGAGCTGGACGGCGACCTCATCTCGCCGGGCCGGCAGTTGCGGGCGGCGGTGCGTCCCCAGGCGCTCTGGCTCTGCGTGCCACAGCCCGAGGACGCCCCCGACCTGGCTGTCGACGCGCAGAAGGCCGGAGAGCGGGGCGAGCAGCTGATCGAGGAAGCGCGCCGTGAGTAGCACCCGGATCGTGCCGGAGACCCGGCTGATGGCCGACGAGGAGCTCTCCGCCGACGACGCCTGGCACACGCTACGTCGCCAGGGCGGCTGGCACCTGCTGCGGGACGCCTTCATCCGGTTCCGCTACGGCGACGGGTTCAGCCACTCGCGGGCGTTCGCGCTGCAACTCTGCCTGGCCGTGGTGCCGTTCCTGATCGCCCTCACCGGCCTGATCAGCGAGCTGGGCGTCGAGGAGGGCGGCCGCGTGGTCGCCGACACCGTGCTGGCGCTGACCCCCGGCCAGAGTGAGCAGGTGGTGGCCGAGCTGCTCGGCGAGGGTGAACGCGTCGAGGACGCCGGCGAGTTGGCGCTCACCCTCGGTCTGCTCACCGGGCTGGTCGCGCTGACCACCACGATGGCCCAGATCGAACGGGGCGCCAACCGGATCTACGGCGTGGAGCGGGACCGCCCGGCGCTGTGGAAGTACCTCCGCGCCGCCGTGCTGGCCGTCACCGCCGGCCTGCCCGCGCTCGCCGGCTTCCTGATCCTGGTGGGCGGCGGCGCGATGGGCGACTCGGTGCGGGAGCACTACGAGTGGGGTGAGGTCGCCAACGGCATCTGGACGGTGGTCCGCTTCCCGTTGAGCCTCGCGCTGACCGTGCTCGCCGTGGCGGTGCTGTTCCGGCGCGCGCCGCGCCGCAGGCAACCCGGCCTGTCCTGGCTGTTCTTCGGCGCCGGCATCGCCACGGCGCTGTGGTGGCTCGCCAGCCTGCTGCTCGCCGCGTACGTGCGGTTCAGCGACGGCTTCGGGCAGACCTACGGCGCGCTGACCGGGATGATGGCGCTGCTGCTCTGGGCCAACCTCACCGGCATGGCGCTCTTCGGCGGGCTGGCCTTCGCCGCACAGCTGGAGGCCCTGCGCATCGGTGTGCGGGAGCCGGCCCAACCGGACCTGTGGGAGCCCGAGGCCGACCGCGCCGAGCTCTTCGACACCGGGAACATGACCTCCCTGTAGCCCGCCCCCCGCGCGGCCCTCGCGTGTACGCACGGCGCCGATCGGGTAAAGCGCCTCGCCAGTAGACAAGGGAGGTGCGGGGTGACCGCGGTCAAAGAGGTGGCGCGGCGTCCGATCGGGCATTTCGCCGAGCGGAGCATCGCCGGTCTGGTGGCCGTCACCGGCGCCGGGGTGGCCTTCGGGCTGCTGTTGTTGCTCGTCCGGGTGCGGTGGAGCCCGTTGCAGGACGCCGACCACGCGGTCGCCGAGTGGTTCAACGATCTCGTCGCCCCGCACCACGCGCTGGTCACCGTGCTCCAGGCGGTGACCGACCTGGGCGGCCGGCCGATCCTCATCTGGCTTGTCACCATCGCCGTGGTCGGGCTGCTGATCCGGCGGCAGCCACGGCTGGCCGTCTATCTGATCATCACTGGGGTCGGCGGGCTGATCCTCGACCCGTCCCTGAAGACGCTGGTCGGTCGGCTCCGCCCGGTGGTGGACGTGCCGATCGCCAGCGCGCCGGGCAACAGCTTCCCGAGCGGGCACGCGCTCGGGTCGTTCGTCGCGTACGGTGCGCTGCTGCTGGTGTTCCTGCCGGCGATGGCGCCACGCTGGCGCAAGCCGGCGATCGCCGGTGCGGTCGTGCTGGTGGCGCTGGTCGGGCTGACCCGGATCGCGCTGGGCGTGCACTTCATCTCCGACGTGCTGGCCGGCTGGCTGCTCGGCGCCGCCTGGCTGGGCGTCACCGCGTACGCGTTCCGGCTGTGGCGCCGCGAGCGGGGCCGGCCGGTGGCGCCGCTGACCGAAGGCCTGGAACCGGAGGCCGGGCACGACATCGCCCCCGCCTCCGCCGAGGAGCACGTGCTGGCCCACCCCCGCTCGGCGGTGGCCGAGCTGCTGGTCGGCTGGGTGCTGGTCTTCGGGGCGCTGTACGGCTTCGGCACGTACGTCAGCTACCACGCCAAGGGCACCTTCTTCGACACCCTCGACACCGCGGTGCCGCGCTGGTTCGCCGACCGGCACACCGGCGTGCTGACCGAGGTGAGCTGGTGGTGGAGCAAGTTCGGCGACACGCACGCGATCCTGCTGATCTCGCTGGTGTTCTGTCCGCTGGTGCTGGCGGTGTGGCGACGGTGGCGGCCGGTGCTCTTCGTGGCGCTGGCGATGGTCGGCGAGCTGACCCTCTTCCTCGCCTCCGCCCGGGCGGTCGACCGGCCGCGCCCGGCGGTGGAGAACCTGGACGGCCAGATGCCCACCTCCTCCTTCCCGTCCGGGCACATCGCGGCGACCATCTGCGTCTGGCTGGCCATCGCCGTCATCGTGCTGCCGCGCACCGACCGCTGGTGGCGCTGGGTCTTCGTGGCGCTCGCGGTGATCATGCCGGTCGGGGTGGCGACCTCGCGGATGTACCGGGGGATGCACCACCCGACCGACTTCATGGGCGCGATCCTGCTCTCCGTGCTCTGGATCGGGCTGCTCTACCTGGTCATTCGGCCGAACGCCGACGTGCGGGAAGGAAACCGGCCGAGCATCGAGTCGGAGGACGTGGGCGCCCTCGACGACGAGCTGGCCCGAGCCGGCCGGGCCGACTGAGCGTCGCCGTGCTGCGAGTGATGACCTGGAACATCCGCACCGGCGGCCGGGACCGGGGCGGCACCGACCGGCTGGATCCGGTGGTCCGGGTCGTCACCACGCAGGCGCCGGACGTGCTGGCCCTGCAGGAGCTGCGTGGCTTCGACCGCAACGGACTCCTGGCCGAGGTCGCCGGTCGGCTGGGGATGACACCGCACCTGGCCCGGTCCTGCTTCGGGCAGCCGGTGGCGGTGCTGGTCCGGCCGCCGCTGCGGGTCGTCTCCGCGGGGGTGCTGCGCCGGCCGTTCCACCACGCCGCCGCCAGCGTCGTGGTGGCCACCTCGGCCGGCCCGCTGACCGTGCTCGGCACCCACCTCCATCCGTATTCCAGCGGACGGCGTCGGATGGAGGTCGACTGGCTGGTGGCCGCGGTGCGACGCGCCCAGGGACCGCTGGCGCTGGTCACCGGTGACCTCAACTCGCTCGACCCGACCGTCGACCACACCACGCGCCTGGCCGGGATGCCCGCCCTCTACCGGCGGCGTCACCTGCGGCGGGCCGGCGGCGGCGTGGACACCCGGGCTGTCGCCCGGCTGCTGGCCGCCGGCCTGGTCGACCTCTGGCTCTCGTGCGCCACCGGAGCACCGGAGCCGGACGGCCTCACCGTACCCACCCGGTTCGGCGGGGCGGAGTTCGCCGGGATGCGGCTGGACTACCTGTTCGGCTCGTCAGCGGTGGCCGCGCGGACGCGGTACGTCCGGGTGGTCCGCGACGGGGACGCCGACACCGCCTCCGACCACTACCCCGTCGTCGCCGAGCTGGACCTCGACCCGGCCTGAGTCGGGCCCGGCGTCCCCGGCCCGCAACGCACGGGCCCGGGGCGGGGTCAGAGGACCACGTTGAGCAGGACGGTCAGCACGATCGAGGCCACGATCGAGAAGAGGATCATCAGGAGGCAGCCGAGGCCCCCGCCGAGCGGGCGGATCTCCGTGTTGCCAAAGCGCATGGGTTCACCTGTCCGTCAGTGTGAGAGCGGGAGCGGGAGCGGGAGCGGGAGCGGGAGCGAGGAGGTGGCGGATGGCGTCGGGGACCAGCCGGACCACCTCGTCCCGCCCGGCGGGGGTGAACCTCACAGCGCGCGCAGCCGGGGCAGCAACTGCTCCTGCGCCCAGTCCAGGAACATCGGCTGGGTCTCTCCGCCGACCTGGACGATCGCCACGTGGGTGAAGCCGGCGTCGGCGAACTTGCGGAACGCCTCGACGTGCGCGTCCACGTCCGGGCCGCAGGGGATGCCCTCGGCGACATCCTCCTCGCGGACGAACTGGGTGGCGGCGGCGAAGGAGTCCGGGCCCGGCAGCTCGGCGTTGACCTTCCAGCCCAGCCCGAACCAGCGGAACTGGTCGTGCACGATCTTGCGGCACTCGGCCTCGTCCGGGCCGTAGCAGATGGCCACCTGCCCGTAGCGCGGCTGGCCGGCGCCGCCGGCGTCGTCGTACATCTCGATGATGTGCCGGTCGGGCTCGGTGGCGACGATGCCGTTGCCGTACTCGGCGGCCAGGGTGGCGGACTGTCGGCCGGAGGCGGCGACGGCCATCGAGACCGGCTGCTCCGGGCGGTCCCAGACGTAGGCGTCGGGCACGTCGAAGTGGTTGCCGGAGAAGCTCAGCGACTCGCCGTTGAGCAGCGGCCGGATGATCTGCAGGGCCTCCTCGAACATCTCGTGCCGCTGCTGCACGTGCGGCCAGCCACCGACCACGTGCTCGTTGAGGTTCTCCCCGGCACCGAGGCCGAGGGTGAACCGGCCGTCCGAGAGCGCTCCGATCGTGCTGGCCTTCTGCGCGACCACGGCCGGGTGGTAGCGGCGGATCGGGCAGGTCACGAAGGACATCAGCTCCGCCTGGGAGGTGGCGTGGGCGACCGCGCCGAGCACCGACCAGGCGTACGGGGAGTGGCCCTGGGCATCCAACCAGGGGTAGTAGTGATCGGAGATCACCAGCTGGTCGAAGCCCGCAGCCTCGGCCCGTACCGCGTGGTCGACCAGTTGCTTCGGACCGGCCTGCTCGCACATCAGGGTGTAGCCGACGCTGACCATTCTGGTGTCTCCTTCCCGCCGACGGATCGTCCCGGGATACCCAGGTCGGCAGCGGTCAACCCTCCCGTCCGGTTCGGAAGGGCGGTGCTTGACGGATGGCGGTGACCTGCCTACCGTCGCTCTTAACCGGTTAAGAGTCCCGGTGTGGCGCACATCCTGTGGTGGGGATGACCGCCCCGTGGCGGCCCGCGTTCGCGTGGGCCGTCACGGCTGTCCGCCAGCTGCGGCCCGGCCACTGAACCGGTTGCGCCGACCCATCCATCGCCCTACGCTGATGCGTGCCGCCGGGATCCGGGCGGCGGCTGTCGGGCTGCAGTCGCCTTGCCCTGTCACGTCCCACCCCTGTCGGGCACCGGGGGTCCTCCCTGAGGAAGGCCATGAAGACTCGACTCTCCGCCGCCGGCGCGGCCCTGCTCGCGCTGCTCGTCGCCCTGTTGGCAGTCGGCCAGCCGGCGCACGCCGCGGCCGGTTTCACCGTCGCGGGCGGCAAGCTGTACGACGCCAACGGCACCGAATTCATCATGCGCGGGGTCAACCACGCGCACACCTGGTACCCGCAGCAGACCAGCTCGTTCGCCGACGTGAAGGCGCTCGGCGCGAACACCGTGCGGGTGGTGCTCTCCAGCGGCGACCGGTGGACCCGGAACACCAACGCCGACGTCGCCAACGTCATCTCGCTGTGCAAGGCCAACCGGTTGATCTGTGTGCTGGAGGTGCATGACACCACCGGCTACGGCGAGCAGAGCGGCGCGATCACCCTCGCCCGGGCCGTCGACTACTGGCTCGGTCTCGCCGACGTCCTCGCCGGCCAGGAAAAGTACGTCATCGTCAACATCGGCAACGAGCCGTACGGCAACCAGAACTACGCCTCCTGGGCCACCGACAACGCCAACGCGATCAGCCGGCTCCGCGCTGGCGGGCTGACCCACACGATCATGGTGGACGCGCCGAACTGGGGGCAGGACTGGTCGTTCACCATGCGCGACAACGCCGCCTCGGTCTTCGCCGCCGACCCGGCCCGCAACACCGTCTTCTCCATCCACATGTACGGGGTCTTCGACACCGCCGCGGAGATCACCGACTACCTGGGCCGCTTCCGGGCGACCGGCCTGCCCATCGTGATCGGCGAGTTCGGCTTCAACCACTCCGACGGGGACCCGGACGAGGACACCATCCTCGCCTACAGCCAGGCCAACGGGATCGGCTGGCTGGGCTGGTCGTGGAGCGGCAACGGCGGTGGCGTGGAGTATCTCGACATGGCCACCGCCTTCAACCCGGCCAGCCTGACCAGTTGGGGTCAGCGGATCTTCAACGGCGCCAACGGCATCCGGCAGACCGCCCGCGAGGCCAGTGTCTTCGGCGGCACTCCACCGCCCACCACGCCCCCGCCAACCACGCCCCCGCCAACCACGCCCCCGCCGACCACGCCACCCCCGACGCCCCCGCCGGCCGGTGGGTGCACGGCGACGTACACGGTGGCCAACCAGTGGCAGGGCGGTTTCCAGGGTGAGGTGCGGGTGACCGCTGGCGCGACCGCGATCACCGGCTGGAACGCCCGGTGGTCCTTCGCCAACGGGCAGAGCGTCAGCCAGTCCTGGAACACGACGCTGACCAGCAGCGGAGCCGCGGTGACCGCGCGCAACGTGGACTACAACGGCCGTCTGGCCGCCGGTGCCAGCACCAGTTTCGGTTTCATCGCCAGCTGGACCGGCAGCAACGCCAGGCCGGAGGTGAGCTGCACCGCGAGCTGAGCGACGCGCGGGTGGCCGGGTCCGCACCGGGCCCGGTCACCTGTCGTGGTCAGTGATCTCCGGCCAGGTTCACGATGACCACCCCCGCGATGATCAGCGCGATGCCGGCGAGCTTGGCCAGTCCGACCGGCTCGTCCAGGAACACCGCTCCGATCGCCACGATGGTGGCGGTGCCCAGACCCGACCAGAGGGCGTACGCGACGCCCACCGGGATCTCCTTGACGGCCTGGGCCAGCAGGATGAACGCCAGCAGGTAACCGCCGAGGCACGCCAACGTCGGCCCGAGCCGGGTGAATCCGGCGGTGGTCCTGAGCAGGCTGGTGGCCAGCACCTCGGCGGCGATGGCGATCCCCAGCAGCACGTACGCCATGCGGTCCTCGGTCCTGAATGCTCGGTGGGTCGTCGGTGGTCAGGCTAGCGCCGCCTGCTCCGGTGCGGCGTCCGCGCCGTCCGGGTGGATGTCATCCAGTCCCTTTGGAGCTGATGTCACAAACGATTCAGACCCGGCCACCTGCCGGCGGGGTGAATCGCTGACGACATCAGCTCCAAAGGGCGGTCCAGGTAGCTGCTCCGGCCCCCAGGTCGAGCTTCCCATCCGGCCTTCCGACTCGGTCTGGACCGGGTGCGACGTCAGCTTGCGCCCTGTTCGGCACGGTCAGGCGCCGGCGCGGCGGCGGTCGGCGTGGGCGCGGCGGCGGTGGTCGATCCGGGTTCAACGGCGAGCCGGGCCGCCCGCATCATGAGATAGCGCTGCTCGGGCAGGCTGCTCGTCCGCCCGGCGGCGTCCCGGTAGTCGGCGATCGCCCGGGCCCGGTCGCCGGCCATCTCGTGCAGGTGCGCGCGGGCGGCGGAGAGCCGGTGGTGCCCGGCCAACTGCGGGTCGTCGGCCAGCGCGTCGAGAGCGGCCAGGCCGGCTGCCGGCCCGTGCACCATGGCGGTCGCCACGGCCCGGTTGAGCGCCACCACCGGGCTGCCGGAGAGCCGGTCCAGCACCCCGTAGAGCGCCAGGATCTGCGGCCAGTCGGTCGCCCCGGCACTCGGTGCCTCGTCGTGCAGCGCGGCGATGGCGGCCTGCACCTGGTACGGGCCGACCGGCCCGCGCGGCAGCCCCCGGGTGACCAGCGCGACGCCCTCGGCGATCGCCGCCGCGTCCCAGCGGGTGCGGTCCTGGTCGGCCAGCGGGATCAGCTCGCCGGATGGCCCCGTCCGCGCCGGGCTGCGCGCCTCGGTGAGCAGCATCAACGCCAGCAGACCGCCCGACTCGCTGTCGCCGGGCAGCAGCGTGTGCAGCGCACGGGTCAGCCGGATCGCCTCCACCGCCAGGTCGACCCGGCGCAGGTCCGGGCCGGCGGTACTCGTGTGCCCCTCCGTGAAGATCAGGTAGAGCACCTGCCGCACGGCGGCCAGCCGGTCGGCCCGCTCCGCCTGCTCCGGCATCCGGAACGGCAGCCCGGAGGAGCGGATGCGCTGCTTGGCCCGGCTGATCCGTTGCGCCATGGTCGCCTCGGGCACCAGGAACGCGCGGGCAATCTCGGCGGTGCTCAGCCCACCGACCGCGCGCAGGGTCAGCGCGACGGCCGACGCGGGCGTGAGCGCCGGGTGGCAACAGAGGAAGAGCAGGACCAGGGTGTCGTCCCGTTCGCTGGTCAGCTCCTCGTCCGCCGCGGGCGCGTGCTGTCGGTCGTCCGGGTCCCGGCGGGCGACCAGGTCCTCGCGGCGGCGCCGCGCCTGCTCGCCGCGGACCAGCTCGATCATCCGGCGGTAGCCGACCTGGATCAGCCAGCCGCGCGGGTTCGCCGGCAGCCCGTCCGCCGGCCACTGGGTCGCGGCGGCCAGCAGCGCCTCCTGCACCGCGTCCTCGGCGGTGGGGAAGTCACCGAACCGGCGGGCGAGCACGCCGAGGACCTGCGGCGCCAGCTCGCGCAGCAGGTCCTCGATGCGGGGATCGGTGGCGGTCAGCCCTCACAGCTCCTGAGGCGGGGCGGACATGATCGGGTGCACCTCGAGCGGCATGTTCAGCGGCCGGCCCCCGGGGCCGGGCGCGGTGGAGATGTACGCGGCCAGCTCCACCGCCCGCTGCGGGCTGTCGCAGTCGACGATCCAGAAGCCGGCGAGGAACTCCTTCGTCTCGGCGAACGGCCCCTCGGTGACCACCGGGGTCCCGCCCTCACCGGCGCGGACGATCCGCGCCTGCTGCGGGCCGCCGAGGCCCTGCCCGTCGACCCACTCCCCGGCGGCGGTCAGCTTGTCGTTGACCTCGCCCATGAAAGCGAGGTGCGCCTCGACCTCCGCCGGAGTCCAGGTGTCGATGCCCGGGAAGTCGGTCCCGGCGGCGCTGAACTGCATCAGCAGCATGTACTTCATCGTTCGCTCCTCACGCCTGCGCACCATCGTCGGTGCTCTCACCCTGAGGTAGAAGCAGACGACGCGGTTCTCGACACCCCGGTCAAAGAATCCCCGAATCTTTTCAGCTGACCGCGTCAACCTCCAGCACCAGGCTCTGCTCCGGGTGCAACGCGGGCAGCTGCACGCCCACCCGGGCCAGTGCCGCCCCGCTGAGCGTCACGCCGCCAGCCAGCCAGACCGGCGCGGACCGGTCGCCGGTCGCCGGGGCCGGCACGTCCGACACCGGTCGCACCAGGTAACGCCGGCCCGGGTCCAGACCGGGCAGCCGGACCGCGCCCGGGGACTGCGCCACCGACGTGGCCAGCCGGGCCACCGCGTACACCGCTCTGGTGCCGTCGTGGTCGACCACGCCGTGCGCCCAGACGGCCGGGTCCGGATGGTCGACCCGGACCACGCGCCCGGCGTGCAGCAGCGGACGCAGCCGCTTGTGCAGCGCGACCCAGGCGGCCAGCTCGGCCTGCTCGGCGGCGCTGATCGACGCGATGTCCCACTCGATGCCGTGGTGGCCGAAGAGCGCGGTGGCTGCCCGGAAGCCGAGGTCGTGCACCCGGTTGGTGGTGTGCGAGCGTTCCGGCCCGACGTGCGTGCCGACCAGCTCCGGCGGCAGCAACAGCCCGGTCCAGCGCTGGATGCTGAGCCGTTCCAGGGCGTCGTTGCAGTCGCTGGCCCAGACCCGGTCGGTGCGCGCCAGGATGCCCAGGTCCACCCGGGCGCCACCGGACGCGCAGCTCTCGATCTCCACGCCGGGGTGGCTGCGGCGCAGCTCGTCGAGGAGCCGGTAGACCGCCTTGGTCTGCCCGTGCACCCCGGGGCGGCCGTGGTGCCCGGCCTCGGTGAGGTCCCGGTTGTGGTCCCACTTGAGGTAGCTGATGCCGGGATGCTCGGTGAGGAGTTTGTCGAGCCGTTCCAACAGGTAGTCGTACGCCTCCGGCCGGCCCAGGTCGAGCACCTGCTGATTGCGCCAGAGCGGCGGCAGCCGCCCCGGCACGGCCAGCAACCAGTCGGCGTGCGCGCGGAAGAGGTCGGAGTCGGGGTTGACCATCTCCGGCTCCACCCAGAGGCCGAACTCCAGACCCCGGCCGGTCACGTGGTCGATCAACGGCTGCAGGCCGTCCGGCCAGACGCCCTCGTCGACGAACCAGTCGCCGAGCCCGGCGGTGTCGTCGCGCCGGCCGCGGAACCAGCCGTCGTCAAGCACGAACCGCTCGACGCCGATCTGCGCGGCCCGGTCGGCGAGCGCCCGCAGCCGTTCCAGGTCGTGGTCGAAGTAGACCGCTTCCCAGACGTTCAGGGTCACCGGGCGGGGGGAGCGTGGGTGCCGGGGCCGGGCCCGCAGGTGGGTGTGCAGCACGTCGCTGAGTCCGTCCAGCCCGGCGTCGGACCAGACCGCGTAGAGCAGGGGAGTGGCGTACGACTCGCCGGGGCCCAGCCGGACCTCGCCGGGGGCCAGCAGCTCGCCGCCGCCGAGGGTCGACTCGCCGGTGGGCCGGCGCTCGGCGAAGGTGACGTGGTCGCCGCTCCACGCGGTGTGCACCGCCCAGACCTCGCCGTGGCCGAAGCCGAACCCGGCGGTGCCGGCCACCAGCAGCAGGGTGGCGTCGTGCCCGGTGCGCCCGTGCCGGCCTTCGCGCACCCAGCTGCCCAACTGCCACGAGTGCCGTTGCGGGGACCGTTCCCGGCACCACCGGCCGGTCAGGTCGAGCAGTTCGGTGGCGACCGCCGGCACCGGAAGCACCGGGGTCAGCTCCCGTAGCTCGTACGCGTCGTCGCCGTCGTTGCGCAGCCGGTGGCGCAACAGCAGCAACCCGGTCGGGTCCACCTCGATCTCGATGGTCAGGGACAGCCGTGCGGCCGGGTCGCTGGCCCGTACGGTCACCCGTGCCGGGCCCCCGTCGGCGACTGCGTCGACGTCGAGGCCGTCCAGGCGGAACGCGGTGGACCAGCCGGTGCCGTCGCGGTGCCCGGCCAGCCCCGGCCGGCCGCTCCAGCCGGCGCTCGGCTCCGGCAGCAGGGAGAGCACGGTGGGCTCGTCGAAGCTGCTCGACACCACCGGCGGCACGGTCGCGTCCACGAGCTGGCGCAGGCCGTCGTCGTCGAGGTCGCCGATGTCGCCGCCCCAGTGCGCGACCCGGGGCAGCCCCGGGCCGCGCGCGTCGAGCACCAGGCTGGTCCGCGCGTGGCGCAGGTGCAGGATCGTCATCCTTTGGAGGCTCCCAAGGTCAGGCCCCGGACGAAGTGCCGCTGGAGCATAAAGAAGATCACCAGAGTGGGGATCGCGACGAGCACACTGCCCGCCGAGACCAGGTTGTTGTCGGTGAAGAACTCGCCGCGCAGGTTGTTCAGCGAGCTCGTCACCGGGAACTTGTCACCGGTGCGCATGAGGACGGTGGCCCAGAAGAACTCGTTGTAGATCCAGGTCACCTCCAGGGTCGCCAGCGCGGCCAGGGCCGGCCGGCACAGTGGCATGGTGACCTGCCAGTACTGCCGCCAGATGCTCGCCCCGTCGACCATCGCCGCCTCGTACAGGTCGCGCGGCAACGCCTTCATGTAGTTGCTGAGCACGAAGACGCAGAACCCGCACTGGAAGGCCACGTTGATCAGGATCAGACCCCAGTAGCTGTCGTAGAGCAGCTCCGAGTCGCTCATGAACTCCGGCAGCGGCACCTCGGTGAACAGCCGGAACAGCGGGATGAGCAGCGCCTGCTGGGGCAGCAGGTTGGCGGCGGTGAACACCCCGAGCAGCACGAGGTTGAGCTTCCAGCTGAACCGGGCGATGACGAACGCCACGCAGGAGGCGAGGAAGAGCGTCAGCAGCACCGCCGGCACGGTGATGTACACCGAGTTGAGGAAGTGCTTGCCGAACTCCGCGGTCCGCCAGGCGGTGACGTAGTTGTCGAGGGTCCAGCCGCCGAACGAGGCGTAGCCGTTGGCGGCGGTGTACTCGTAGGAGCGCAGCGACGTGAGCACCGCCCAGGCGATCGGGAAGAGCCACGTCAGCGCGACGGTGATGAGGAAACCGTGCAGCAGCAGCCGCAGCGGGGTCAGCTTGCGGCGGGCCGGGGCCTCGACCCCGTCCTCGGTACGCCGGGTCGCGGTCGCGGTGCTCATTGCCGGTTCTCCCTCATCACGGTCGCCAGGTAGATGGTGATGAAGACCAGCGAGACGACCAGCATGATGGTCGCCAGCGCCGAGCCGAATCCGATCCGGCTCGCCTCACCGACCACGTTCTGGGTGACCAGCGCGGAGATCAGCTCCAGCCCGTTACGGCCCTTGTTGACCACCCAGACCAGGTCGAACGCGCGCAGCGACTCGATCACCGTCACCACCAGCACGATGATGTTGATCGGCCGCATCACCGGGAACACCACCCGGAAGAACGTCCGGCTCTCCGAGGCGCCGTCGACCGCGGCGGCTTCCCGCAGCGACGGGTCGACGCCCTTCAGCCCGGCCAGGTAGAGCAGCATGATGTAGCCGACGTGCCGCCAGCCGGAGGCGACCATGACCGCCCAGATGTTGACGCTCGAGTCGCCGTACCAGTCGACGTTGCTGCCGAACACGGCGTTGATCAGACCCTGGTCGCGGGAGTAGAGCAGCTGCCAGACGAAGCCGATCAACGCCAGCGAGAGCACCACCGGCAGGTAGAGCGCGGTCTGGTAGAAGCGGCTGCCCCGCAGCTCCTTGTCGAGCAGGACGGCCAGGAACATGCCGAACGGGGTCGCGACGACGAACAGCGCCGCCAGCCAGAGCAGGTTGTGCTGGATCGCCGGCACGAACGGCGGGTAGATGTTCACCACGTCGCTGTAGTTGCGGGCGCCGACGAACTCGATCTCGTTCAGAGGGCCGATGCCGTCCCAGTTGGTGCCGGAGAGCAGCACGGTGGCCACAGCCGGCAGCCAGACGAATCCGGTGACGAGCAGCAGCGGGACGAGCACCATCAGCGTGATGACCACGCGGTCGGTGCGGGACAGGAGCCGTAGCCGCCGGCGACGACCACCCGTGGAGGTGGTCGCGGCCGGCGGCGGCACGGCGCGATCCGCTTGGATCAGGGGCAGGTCGGACACGATGTCCTCCCCCTTCCGCCGTCAGTCGGTGAAGATCGACTTCTTCTGGTTCTCGATGCTCGAGGTGAGCCCGCCGATGTCCTTGGGGTCCTTGATGAACTGCTGGAGCGCCGGGATGATCACCGTGGAGGCGAAGTCCGGCCGGGTGTCCCGGTCGAGGAACTGGGCGATCTCGGTGGCCGACCCGACCACTTCGGCTGCCTTCTTCTGCAGGGCGGTGTAGCCGCTGACGTCCGCGCCGGTGTTGGCGACCAGGGTGGCCGGGTCGTTCTTGACCGTGATGTCCGCGGCTGCCTTGCCGCCGAAGTACTCCAGCAGCTTCCGGGCGTTGTCCTCGTTCTTGGGCTTGCGGGCCATCATGTAGCCGTCGATCGGGGCGTCCAGGGCCTTGGCGCCGATCACCGGGTCGATCTCCGGAAAGGTGAAGAAGTCGAGGTCGTTCTGCTCCTCGTTGCTGAACTGCTGGCCGACGAAGAGACCGAGCAGGTACATGCCGCTCTTCTTCTGCTGCAACGACTGCGCGGCTTCCTGCCAGGTGCGGCCGAGGCTGTCCGGCTGGTGCAGGGGGAGCAGGCCGGCCCAGGTGTCGAAGATCTTCTTGACCTTGTCGGAGGTCCAGGCCTCCTTGCCGGCCATCAGGTCGACGTGGAACTGGTAGCCGTTGATCCGCAGGTTGAGGATGTCGAAGGTGCCCATCGCCGGCCAGCCGTCCTTGTCGGCGAAGGCGATCGGGGTCAGGCCGTCCTTCTTCATCTGGCCGGCCAGCGTGGTGAAGTCGTCGAGGGTCTTCGGCGTCTGGTAGCCGTACTGCTGCCATACCGACTTGCGGTAGAAGACCGCCCACGGGTAGTACGACGCCGGAACGAAGTACTGCTTGCCGTCGTCCCCGGTGGACGCCTTCTTGAAGGCGTCGGAGTAGCCGGAGAGCTTGCCCCACACGTCGCTGACGTCGCTGGCCAGGCCCTTCTGGGCGAAGAAGCGCATCCGGTAGCCGGCGAACCAGGTGAACACGTCGTCCGGCTTGCCCTGCAGATAGTTGTTGATGTTTTCCTGGAACGTGTTGTGGTCGACCGTGTTCACCGCGACCTGGACGCCGGACGAGGTCTTGAAACCGTCGGTGACCTTGGCGAGGACGTCCTTCGGCTTCGCGTCGGACTGGTTCGAGCCGAGGGACACCTCCTTCGAGTCGGACCCGCCGGAGTCGTCGCCGCAGCCGGCGAGCAGGCCAGTGCCGAGCAGCGCGCCCGTGCCGGCCGCGCCGGCCAGCAGCGAGCGTCGGTTGATGCCGGCTACGGAGGGCGGTACGAGCCGAGCCAGGTATTCGGCTTGGGATCGGGGACGGGACATCTGTGCCTCCTGCGGATGAAGAGGTGCTACGCCCAAGGGCCGTCAGGGGTGGTGAAGGCAGATCCGGCGGCGTGATCACACATCGGGATCCCCCGAGAATCCACATTGGCGAACACGAACGGCCATTGGGGCCTCAAGCTACCCGTCCGGCGAGCGCTGTCAAGAGGGCAGTTCGCCGCCCGGAACCCAGTCGTGACACGGCTGTTACGTGGTAAACGTTGGAAAAGAAATCGATGTTTGAACCTGTTGACTTCCGTGGGTTGCCAGGTGCAATCTCAGCTCTCATGCGGCGATGGCAGGGCGACGGCATCTATTTCGGCGGCGACTACAACCCCGAGCAGTGGCCCGAGCAGACCTGGTCGGAGGACGTCGAGCTGATGCGTCGGGCCGGGGTCAACCTGGTCTCCGTCGGCATCTTCTCCTGGGCCCTGCTGGAGCCCACTCCGGGCCGGTTCGAGTTCGGCTGGCTGAATCGGGTGCTCGATCTGTTGCACGACGGCGGCATCCAGGTCGACCTGGCCACCGCCACCGCCAGCCCGCCACCGTGGCTGGCCCGCGCGTACCCGGAGACGCTGCCCCGCCGGGCCGACGGCGCGATCCTCTGGCCGGGCGGGCGGCAGGCGTACTGCCCCAGCTCCCCGGTGTTCCGCGAGCGCTCGCTGGAGCTGGTCCGGGCGGTCGCCGGCCGGTACGCCGAGCACCCGGCGGTGGTGATGTGGCACGTCTCCAACGAGCTGGGCTGCCACAACGTGCACTGCTACTGCGACGTCAGCGCCGAGGCGTTCCGCGGCTGGCTGCGCGAGCGCTACGGCGACCTGGACCGGCTCAACGACGCCTGGGGCACCGCGTTCTGGAGCCAGCGCTACGGCGACTGGGCCGAGATCAACCCGCCGCGCACCGCGCCGACCTTCGCCAACCCCACCCAGCAGCTGGACTTCCTGCGCTTCTCCTCCGACGAGCAGCGGGCCCAACTGCGCGCCGAGCGCGAGCTGTTGAAGACGCTGGTCCGCCAGCCGGTGACGACCAACTTCATGATCGGCACCGGCATCAAGCACATGGACTACCAGTCCTGGGCCGACGATGTGGACCTGGTCTCCAACGACCACTACCTGACCGCCGCCGACCCGCAGGCGCACCTCGGGTTGGCGCTCTCCGCCGACCACACGCGCGGCGTCGCGGGCGGCGACCCGTGGCTGCTGATGGAGCACTCCACCAGCGCGGTGAACTGGCAGCCGCGCAACGTGGCGAAGCTGCCGGGGCAGCTGCGCCGCAACAGCCTCGCGCACGTCGCCCGGGGTGCCGACGGGGTGCTGTTCTTCCAGTGGCGGGCCTCCCGGGCCGGCGCCGAGAAGTTCCACTCCGCGCTGGTGCCGCACGCCGGGCCGGACACCAAGGTGTTCCGCGAGGTCTGCCAGCTGGGCGCGGACCTCAAGGCGCTGGCCGAGGTACGCGGCAGCCGGGTGGACGCCGAGGTGGCCATCCTGTTCGACTGGGAGGCGTGGTGGGGCGTCGAGTTGGACTCGCACCCCAGCGTGGACGTCCGCTACGCCGACCGGCTGACCGCCCTGTACGGCGCGCTGTGGCGGGCCGGCGTGACCGCCGACATCGTCCACCCGTCCGCCGACCTCAGCGGCTACCGGCTGGTCCTGGCACCCACTCTCTACCTGGTCCGCGATGCCGACGCCGACGCGCTGCGCCGGTTCGTCGAGGCCGGTGGCACCGCGGCGATCACCTACTTCAGCGGCATCGTGGACGAGAATGACCACATCCGGTTGGGCGGCTACCCGGGCGCGTTCCGGGAGCTGCTCGGCGTACGGACCGAGGAGTTCTTCCCGTTGCGCGAGGGCGAGCAGGTGCGGCTGGACGACGGCAGCACGGCCGACGTGTGGACCGAGTGGCTCCACCCGGAGGGCGCCGAGGTCCTCACCTCGTACGCTGACGGGCCGCTGCCGGGCGTGCCGGCGCTGACCCGGCATCCGGTCGGCGCGGGCGCCGCCTGGTACGTCGGCACCCGGCTGGACGAGCCGGCCACCGACCGGCTGGTCGCCCGGCTGGTCGACGAGGCCGGCGTCCGCCCGGCGGCGCAGGCGCCGACCGGGGTGGAGGTGGTCCGGCGTCGCGACGGCGGGCGGAGCTGGCTGTTCGCGATCAACCACACCGAGAGCGAGGTACGGCTCGCGGTGACCGGCACCGAGTTGTTGACCGGAGCAGGGTGCGCCGGTGAGCTGACAGTGCCGGCCGGCGAGGTGGCCGTGGTCCGGGAGGACCGGGCCGACGGACCGGCCTGACCCGGTGACAGTCACGGCGCAAAGGAGGTTCCCCAGGTGCTCGCCCAGCAGCGGCAGACCGCCATCCTCGATCTGATCCGCCAGCGTGGCGGCGTACGGGTGAGCCAGCTCGTCAGCCGGTTCGGCGTGTCCGACATGACGATCCGGCGTGACCTGGAGGTGCTGGCCGAACGCGGCCTGGTGGACAAGGTGCACGGCGGCGCGACGCTGGCCGGGCCGGGCTCCGCAGAGGAACCCGGCTTCGCCGCGAAGTCGATCCGCCAGCAGGCGGAGAAGCGGGCCATCGCCGAGCGGGCGGCGACCATGGTGGAGCCGGGAATGGCCATCGCGCTCTCCGCCGGCACCACCACCGCCGCGCTGGCCACACTGCTCTCCGACGTACGGGGGCTGACCGTGGTGACCAACTCGATCCCGGTGGCCGACGCTCTGTACCAGAATCCGCGCGCCGACCAGACGGTGGTGCTCACCGGCGGCATCCGTACCCCGTCGGACGCGCTGACCGGGCCGGTGGCCGAGGCGGCGATCAGCGCGCTCAACGTCGACCTGCTCTTCCTCGGTGTGCACGGGCTCAGCCCACGG
Organism: Micromonospora sp. U21; assembly: GCF_018070045.1. Taxonomy (GTDB): domain Bacteria; phylum Actinomycetota; class Actinomycetes; order Mycobacteriales; family Micromonosporaceae; genus Micromonospora. Next base: position 41,777 of record NZ_JAGPYK010000017.1, on the reverse strand, counting down.
ACCGGTTTCACCACGCCCAACCTGCTGGAGGCCGGGGTCAACCGCTGCCTCATCGGCGCCGCCCGCCGGTTGGTGGTGCTCGCCGACCACACCAAGTGGGAGACCATCGGCATCGCCACCATCGCCCCGTTGGAGGCGGCCGACGTGCTGATCACCGACGTCGGGCTGCCGGCGGAGGCGCGTACCGCGATCGGCGAGCAGGTCGGCGAGCTGGTCGTCACGCCCTAGGGGAGGCCTGTCCGACGGATCATGCCGGACAGGCCCGTGGTCCCGCGGAGGGCTCAGCGCTTGAGTGTGAAGGTGAAGTCGCCGGAGAGCTTGCCGCCCAGCCGGACTGCCGAAACGAGCTTCCCGTCCATGATCAGTCTCTCGACGGTGGCCCGCGAAAGACGGCACCCTTCGGCGATCAGTCGCACCGGCCGGACAGGGATCCGCGCCGCGAAGCGGACCGATACGTCGATCACCTCGCGGTCCAGGTGATCCGATCCGCCGGTCTCGAGGCGCCAGGCGTTGTCCCAGTCGAGGGCGATGCGATTGCGGCGCTGCACGACCGGATCCTGGAGCAGTTCAGCTGTCAGGTCAGGGTCGTTGTCATGCAGCCGGTCCAGCAGCTCAGGTCGGATGGAGCGGACAGTCATCCGTTCCAGGACGGTGAGCTTCGCGGTTTCCCCGCAGGCGGTACAGAGAGCGAGGAGCCAGACGTCGATGAGCTTGTGGTTCGCGTTGACGCGAAATTTGCCACTTGCCTGGAGGCGCTCGGACGCGCACGCGTGGCAACGGCGGCGAACGAGCGGCAGGCAGGTGGGCACGACCAGCCAGTTGTTGAGCACAGAGATACACCGGTTTCAGTGAGAAGTCCGCAGCAAGAAGGAGCGCGGCGCACATGCGCGACGCGCGACAAATCAGCGCTCGGGAGGTCTCACAGGGTGTACAACGGGACGTCCTTGACTAGACGGCTTGCTTCGGCAGCACGGTAATGGCGCACCGCGGCGCTGCGCCACCGGTTTCAAGCGCCGCACCGCCAGCTGCCAACCGGCGGATCATGGACGAAGCCAGTGATCGGCTCGGTATCGCGGATATCGGGGTTTCCGGCGGCCGGGATGCCCCCATGTCGCTGATGTCGAGTTGACCATGACGCAGGCAACAGGGTGAACGGGGAGGGCGTCAGGCTTCCCCGGAGCGGCGCTGCTCGACGAGGACCTGGACGCCGTCGAGGATCCGTTGCAGGCCGAACTGGTACAGCCAGTCCCGGTCGGCCTCGGGGTCGTCGGTCGAGGCGAAGCCGCCGCCGCTGAACGCGGCCGTCAGCGCGGGGAACCGGGCCGGATCGATGATCCGGGTGAAGAGCGTCTCGTAAGGGTCGGTGTCGGCGATCGCGCTGGGCGCGCTGGCTGCGTGGAACGTCAGGTCGGCGAAGCTGTGCGCCTGGATGAGCAGGAGGGTCGACACCTTCTCGTTTTCGTCCAACGGAGTCGGGCCCAGTGCGCGGAGCCCGTGCTCGAGCCAGCTGAGCTGGTTCGGGGTGGCGGGCGGGCCGAAGATCGACAGCGTCTGCAGGACCCACGGGTGGCGGCGGAGCTTGCGTACCGCGGCCCAGGACCAACGTTCCAGGTCCGGCCGCCAGCCCTGGCCCGTCACCAGGTCCGCGGGCGGGGGGCCGACGGCGGCGTCCTGCATGTGCAGGATCAGCTCTTCCTTGTTCGCGACGTGCCGGTAGAGCGACATCGTGGTGAACCCGAGACTCTTGGCGACCCGGCTCATCGACACGGCACCGAGACCGTCGGTGTCGGCTACCTCGATCGCCACGCCGACGATGCGCGCCAGCGACAGCCCCTCCCGTGGTTCGGGGGCGGGCTTGGCTGTCCAGACCGCCTCGAGCGGTGACATCGCGCGTTCCATGAGGGGTTGATCCTATACCCGGTGTATGGCATACACTGTGTTTATGGCATACACAGTCGAGCTTCAATCAGTTACGAAACGGTTCGGCGGTGTCGCCGTACTCGATGGGGTTGACCTGCGGGTCGAACGCGGCAGCGTCGCGGCACTGCTGGGGCCCAACGGGGCCGGCAAGACCACGGCGGTGAAGGTGCTGTCCACGCTGCTGCGCCCCGACGGTGGCCGGGCGGTGGTGGCCGGGCACGACGTCGTCTCGGAGCCGGCGGCGGTCCGTCGCTCGATCAGCCTCACCGGCCAGTACGCGGCGGTCGACGAGATGCTGACCGGCAGGGAGAACCTGGTCCTGATGGGACGACTACGCCACCTGACCAGGGCGTCGGCGCGGGCCCGGGCCGACGAGCTGCTCGACCGCTTCGAGTTGACGGCGGCCGGCGGGCGGCGGGTCGCCACCTACTCCGGCGGGATGGCCCGCCGGCTGGACATCGCGCTGAGTCTCGTCGTCGAGCCTCGGGTCCTGTTCCTCGACGAGCCGACCACCGGGCTGGACCCGCGCAGCCGCCGCGACGTCTGGGGCTCGATCGCGGAGCTGGCCGCCGGCGGCGTCACCGTCCTGCTGACCACCCAGTACCTGGAGGAGGCGGACCGGCTGGCGGACCGGATCACCGTGCTGCACTGCGGCCGGGTCGCCGCCGAGGGGACCGCCGAGCAGCTCAAGGCCCGGATCGGCGGTGAGACGGCGCACCTTGTCCTGCCCGACGCTGACGCGCTCGCCCGCGCCGTGGCGCTGCTCGCCGCGAACGCGGTATCCGCCCGGGAGGACGTCGAGGCGCTGTCCGTGCACGTGCCCACCGACGGCAGTGCGGCGGCGGTGCGAGACCTGCTCGACCTGCTCCACGCCCAGGGCGTCGAGGTGGACCGGCTCGCGTTGCACCGGCCCACGCTCGACGAGGTGTTCCTTGCGCTGACCGAGCAGCCCGCAGCCGAGCAGCCGCCGGCCGAGCGGCCGCAGACCCTGGAGGTGACCCGATGACCGCGCCCGAGCTGACCCGGACGCCCGGCGTGATCGTGGACGTGAGCGCGCTGGTCGGTCGCGGCCTGCGACGATCGGTCCGCAGCGTCGACGCGTTGATCACCGCGATCCTGCTGCCGGTGCTGATACTGCTCGCGTTCGTCTACGTCTTCGGCGGCGCGATCGAGACGGGCACGCGGTACCTGACCTACGTCGTGCCGGGGATCGTGCTGATCTGCGCGGCCTTCGGCTCCGCCTCGACCGGAGCCGGGGTGAACCAGGACATGACGACCGGGATGATCGCCCGTCTCCGTTCGCTGCCGGTCCTCGGCTCGGCGGTGCTGATCGGGCACATCGTGGCCAGCGTGGCGCGCAACCTGCTCTCGACGACCATCGTCGTCGCGGTGTCGCTCCTCCTCGGCTTCCGGCCCACCGCCTCGGTGCTGGACTGGGTGGCACTGGTCGGGCTGCTGATGCTCTTCATGGCCGGGATATCGGCGCTGTCGGCCGCGTTCGGCCTGCTCGTGACGAACGCGGAGGCGGCTGGAGCGTTCTCCTTCGTGGTGCTGTTCCTGCCGTACGTGAGCAGCGCGTTCGTGCCGCCGGAGACGATGCCGGACTTCCTCCAGGGGTTCGCCCGCAACCAGCCGATGACGCCGTTGGTCGAGACGGTCCGCGGGCTGCTGGTGGGCGGTCCGGTCGCCGAGTCGGCCCCGGCCGCGCTCGCCTGGGCCGTCGGGTTCCTGGTGGTCGGTGTGGCCGTGTCCGGCGTGCTGTTCCGGCGACGCACGGGCCGTTGACACGACCCAGCGCGCCGATGTGGCGACACAGGGTGCTGAAGGTCGGCACTTCACAGCCACCTCACAGGGCGCCTGGATAGGGTGCCCACGAGTCAACGTCCGACTCCATCCTGGAGCGGTCGGCTGTCGCACAGGAGTTCCGATGGTCTTCAAGAAGATGTTGAGCGCGTTCGGTGTCGGCGGTCCCAGCGTGGACACCGTGCTGACCAACCCCAACACCCGGCCTGGTCTGACCCTCGACGGGCAGGTCAACCTCGTCGGCGGTGACAGCCCGGCGGCCATCGAGCAGGTGGTGATCGGCCTGGTCACCCGGGTCGAGGTCGAGGGACACGACACCGAGTACGCGGGCACCATGGAGTTTCACCGGATGGCCGTGAGCGGCCCGCTCCAGCTCGCGCCGAAGCAGCAGCTCTCGATCCCGTTCCAGCTGCCGGTGCCGTGGGAGACCCCGATCACCGACGTGTACGGCCAGCGCCTGCACGGCATGACGATGGGCCTGCGTACCGAGCTGGCGGTGGCCCGCGCCGTGGACAAGAGCGACCTGGACCAGGTGGCGGTGCACCCACTGCCGGTGCACGAGCGGATCCTGGAGGCGTTCCAGCGGCTGGGCTTCCGGTTCAAGCACGCCGACCTGGAGCGGGGCCACATCCGGGGCGTCCAGCAGACGCTGCCGTTCTACCAGGAGATCGAGTTCTTCGCCTCGCCGCAGTACGCCAGCACGATCCGGGAGGTCGAGCTGACCTTCGTGACCAGCCAGCGCGGCGTGGACGTGATCCTGGAGTGCGACAAGCGCGGCGGCTTCCTCAGCGCCGGGCACGACGCTTTCGGCCGGTACCAGGTGTCGCACGCCGACGTCGACCAGGTCGACTGGGCGCAGGTGGTCGACGGCTGGCTCCGGGAGACCACCTCCCGCTACGGCAGCCTGCGCTCCCAGGGCTTCGGGCCGGGTCACGGGCACGGCCACGGCCGGGGGCACGGGATGGGCGGCATGGTGGCCGGCGCGGCGCTCGGTGTCGCCGGCGGCATGATCGCCGGCGAGATGATCGAGGACGCCTTCGAGGGGGACTTCGGCGGCGATTTCGGCGGCGAGTAGTCGTCCAGACGGGACGGTGGCCTCCGGGAGGTTCTCCCGGAGGCCACTGCGCGTCGTGCTACCGGTACCCGGTCAGTGCCGGGCCTTGCGCTCCTCACTGCTGCGCCAGTTGCTGCCGGCCTTGGCCAGCCCGCGGCTACCGAGGTAGCCCAGCGTCAGCAGGGTGATCAGGAACCAGGCGTTGTCGGCGCGGAAGATGTCCACCCCCGCCGAGTTCTTCCCGACCACCTGCGAAGCGCCCAGTACGGCGACCACCGCGGCGATGTAGATCCAGAACTCGGTGGTCCGGAACGCCTGCTTGGTCTCCGTGCCGGGTGCCTGAATGTCGTTCCGACGTCCGTCCTGCATGACCGGCATCTGCCGGGTCTGCGTGTCCCGCATCGACGCGGGGTTCTGGACGTCCGACGTCGGCCGGTTCGTCGGCCGGGTGGAAGCAGCCTGCGTGCTCATCTGGTCCTCCTCAGGATGCGATGAGTCGTACCTGCATTCCCGCCCCGCTACCGCGTTTCGGCCACGGCACGGTTCGTGTTCACGGCGGGGACACCCCCCGACTACCCGGGGCCCCTGAGCAGGTAACACCCGGACCGCCGGCCAAAAGATCCCGGCCGGCGGTCCGGGTGCGGTCAGCGCAGGCCGTTGCGGACCGCGACGCTCACCAGCAGGTCCGGGTCGTCGGTGATGATGCCGTCGACGCCGAGATCGATGACCCGCTGCATCACCCGCGCGTCGTCGACGGTGTACGGGATCACCTTCAGGTCGTACCGCGTCTGAAGCGTCCGCACGTCCGGTCCGTGGAAGTATGCCGGGTTCTCCCGCAGGTACCAGTCGGGCGAGGTGACGACGCCCTGGTGCGGGTCGTGCACCTGCCAGTTCGCCGACACCGTGCCGGCGCCCGCGGCGCGGGTCAACCTGCCCAGGTCCTGGTACCTCCACCAGTCCAGCCCACCGGTCCACGGGCTCTTCACCGACGGGTCGCCGTACACGGCCTCGAGCGAGCACTCGTCGGCGAGCGTGGCGCACTCGGCCGGGCCGTACTGCCAGATCAGGCCGACCGTGCCGATCCGACGGTCGAGCTGCCGGGCGTAGGTGATGGTGCGCCAGTCGAACGACTGGATGGTGGCCCGGTCGGTGAAGCCGGCCCGCTGGATCTCGCCGACCAGCTTCCGGGTGAAGCTGCGGTACGGCTCGGTGTCGTTCACCACCGGGCTGATCTTCGTCTCGATGTTCATCCCGATGTCGCTCCGGCCACTCGCCTTCACCAGGGCGAACACCTCGTCAAGCGTGGGGATCCGGGCACCCGGCGCGGGCACCTGCGCGGGCAGCTCGGGCAGGGTCCTCGTGCCGCAGTCCACGGTCTTGAGCTGCGCCAGGGTCAGCTGGTGCACCGGCTTGCCCACGTACGGGAACTGCCGGTCGCCGGGGCGCACCGGGGCGGTGTCGACGCAGTGCGAGCTGTTGACCGTGCGGTCGTGCAGCACCACGAGCTTGCCGTCGGCGGTCACGCCGGTGTCCAGCTCCAGGGTGGAGATGGCCCGGTTGGCCAGCGCGTTGGCGAAGGCCGGCAGGGTGTTCTCCGGCCGGGTGGCCCGACCGCCGCGGTGCGCCTGGATGTCGAACGGCGCCGCGTACGCCTTCGGCAGCCGGTAGCCGCGCTGGGCCAGCAGGCCGCGTAGCCGGTCCGGGTAGTCGGTGATGATGCCGTCCACGCCGTCGTCGATCAGCTTGGCCATGGTCGGCAGGTCGTCGACCGTCCACGGGATCACCCTGATCCCGTAGCGGTGCGCCTGGGCGACCATCTCCCGGGTCACGTACGGCTTGTAGCCGGGGTCGGTGACCGTGCCGTTCTGCGGGGAGCCGTGCACGGGCGAGAAGGCGCTGGCGCCGAAGCTGCGGATCGCCCGGATCGGGTCGCCGCCGAAGTCGTCGATGTCCAGCCCGCCGAGCCACGGCGAGGCCCCCGGCTGGCCGGTCTGCAGGAAGTCGTAGTTGGTCAGGGCAACCAGCGGCAGCTTCGGCTCGACCTGGCGCATGCGCATCAGCGCACCCCAGTCGAAGCTCTGGATGGTGACCTGCTTGAGCAGCCCGGCGGCGCGGATCTCGGCCGCGGTGACCCGGACGAACTGCTCACGGGGCGCGGTCTCGGTCGGCGCGCCGGCCCACCTTGGTCTCGACGTTGAGCGTGACGTCCTTCGCCTGGTACCGGTTGACCAGCGCGAACACCTCACGGAGCAGCGGCATCCGGGCGCCCGGCACGGCGAGCTGACCGGGCTTGTCGGCCAGCGTCTTCGAACCGCAGTCGAGGGTGCGCACCTGAGCCAGGGTGAGCGTGTTGACGTACTTTCCGACGTACGGGAATTCCGGGTCGCCGGGCGCCACCGGGGTGGTGTCGACGCACTTGGTGCCGGTGACCTTCCGGTCGTGGGTGACCACGGCCTGGCCGTCCTCGGTGATCTGCACGTCCAGTTCGAGGGTGCTCACCCCGAGCTGGAGGGCGTTGCCGAAGGAGGCGAGGGTGTTCTCCACCCGCAGCCCGAGGCCGCCGCGGTGGGCCTGCACGTCGAATGTCCGGTCCGGTCGCGGCTTCGCCTGGGCGGGCACCGCGAGCCCGGTCGTCACCATCGCGGCCACCAGGGCCGCGATGGCGGTACGGCGTACTCTGCGCACGCTGTCATCCCCTCCTGCCGGCGGGCGTCTCCCACCGGTCGCCGGACAGCATGGACACCGGGGACGGCCGGCAGGCGGCCGGCGGACGGCGCGACGGTGAACCGGTGTGGACAACCTCCCGGTCCCGGCGGGTTTGGCCGGCCGACGGTCGGGCACGCAGTCAGTTCCACAGCTTCTGCGAGGTGATGGACGTGCGTGAGGACGACATGCGGCAGGACGCCGCCCGCCGGGCCGAGAACCGGATCGCCGGCGGCGTGTACGGCGAGGGCGCTCTCGACGAGGTGACGGTGCCCCGCACCGACGTGCAGAGCCAGATCCAGCGCGACGATCCACTCGACCCGGCGCACGAACGGATCGACCCGCTGGTGCTGCGCGACGGCGGCCCCGTCGGCGGGCAGGGCGCGGTGACCACGACCGGCGGTACCGCCGGCCCGGCGAGCGCCCGTCGGGTGGCCCGGCAGCCGGAGCGGCACCGGGGCAAGGTGGCGCCGACCACCACCGGCGACGCCACCACCGGGGGCCTGAGCACCCCGATGGGCGGTGGCACCAGCGACCAGTCCACGTCCGCGACCGGACCGGCCAAGTCCATCCAGGACACCGACCGGGACTGACCGGCGGTCAGTCACCCTGCACGCCGCCCCCGCCGACCGGCAGATCGGCGGGGGCGGCGCGGGTCCGGGCCGTCAGCGGCCGGGGCGCAGGATGCCGAGGCGTTGGGTGGCGCGGGTGAGCGCGACGTACAGGTCGCTGCGCCCGCGCGGGGACTCGGCGACAATCCGGTCCGGGTCGACGACCAGCACCGAGTCGAACTCCAGCCCCTTGGCCTGAGCGACGGTCAGCACCACCACCCGGCTCTCCAGCTCCGGATGCTCGCCCACGGCGGCCTCCGGCAGCGCGGCGGTCACCGCCGCGCCCAGCTCGTCCACCCGACCGGCCGGCACGATCACGCCCAGCCGGCCCTCGGCCAGCGCGGCCGCCTCCCGGGTGGCCGCGTCGACCAGCTCCGCCGCCAACTGCTCGTCGGGCACCGCCCGGTCCCACGGTGGTACGCCGCTCTCCCGCACCGAGCGCGGGGGCCGCAGGTCCGGGTCGATCTCGGCCAGTACGTCGGCGGCGACGGCCATGATCTCGGCGGGGGTGCGGTAGCTGACCGTCAGCTCGGTCAACCGCCACCGCTGCGCCACGTACGGGGCGAGGGCGTCCGCCCAGGAGGGCGTGCCGGTGAGCGCACCGGTCTGCGCCACGTCCCCGACGATCGTCATCGACCGGCTCGGGCAGCGCCGCATCAGCAGTCGCCACGCCATCGGCGACAACTCCTGCGCCTCGTCCACGATGACGTGACCGAACGCCCAGGTCCGGTCGGCGGCGGCGCGCTGCGCGGTGGTCAGGCGGTCGGCCTCCTCCTGCCGCTCCAGCAGCCGGTCCGCGTCGATCAGGTCGGTCACGCCGAGGATCTCACCGCCTTCGGCCTCGTCCTCGACGTCGATCGAGCGGGAACCCCGGGCGATCTCCAGCACGCCCTCGGCGTACTCCCGTTCCATCCGGCGAATGCGATCGAGCCGCGCGGCGGCGGCCCGCTCGTCCTCGCCGAGCAGCTCGGCGGCCTCGTCCAGCAGCGGCACGTCGGCCGGCGTCCAGCCACCCGGCTCGCGGTGCAGCAGGGCCTGCTCCTCGTCGGTGAGCATCGGCGCGGCGGCGGCGATCCGGTCCGGGTCGGCGTACAGGTCGGCGAGCAGGCGCTGCGGGGTGAGCACCGGCCAGAGCCGGTCGAGGGTGGCCTGGATCTCCGGTTCCTCACGCAACTCCCGGCGGATCTCGGCCCGGTCGGCCTCATCGAGCAGGTTCTCCCCGCCCAGCGGGTCGGTGCCGATCCGCTCGGCCACCTGGTCGGCGAGCGCGTGCACGATCTCCACGTCAAACAGCGCCCGGGCCAGGTTGTGCGGCCGGCCGGTGCGGCGCACCCGGTCCCGGGCGGTACGCACGGTCTCCGGGTCGAGGGCCAGCGCCTCCCGCTCCACCTCGATCTCCAGCGGCTCGTCCGGCACCCACTGCCGGTCCCGTACGGCCAGCGCCAGCACCTCGGCCAGCACCGCTCGGCCCTTGAGCGCGGCGGTTTCGGCCGGCTCGGCCCGTTGCGCACTGACCCCGGGAAAGAGATCACCCTGGGTACGCAACAGCACTCCGGTCTCGGCCAGCGTGGGCAGCACCTGGGAGATGTAGCGCAGGAAGGTCGCGTTCGGGCCGACCAGCAGCACGCCCCGGCTGGACAGTTCCCGCCGGTGTGTGTAGAGCAGGTACGCCGCCCGGTGCAGCGCGACCGCCGTCTTGCCGGTGCCGGGCCCGCCCTGGACCACCATCACCCCGGGCAGATCGGCGCGGATGATCCGGTCCTGTTCGGCCTGGATCGTCTCCACGATGTCGCGCATCCGGCCGGTGCGACCGGCGTTGAGCGCGGCGAGCAGTGACGCCTCGCCGGTCAGCTCCTCGTGGGCGTCCGGAGCGGCGGTGTCGATGTCGAGCACCTCGTCGTTGAGCCCGGTCACCTTCCGCTGGCGGGTACGCAGGTGCCGCCGGCGGCGTACGCCCTGCGGGTTGGCGGCGGTGGCGAGGTAGAACGGGCGGGCGGCGGGGGCCCGCCAGTCCATCAGCAGCGGGTCGTAGTCACCGGTGGTGTCGAAGATGCCGATCCGGCCGATGTAGCGGCGGGAGTCGTCGTCGCCGTCGAGACGCCCGAAACAGAGCCCGTCCTCCACGGCGGAGAACTGCTCGACCTGGTCGGCGTACATGGCTACCGAGCTGTCCCGCTGGGAGCGGTCCTGGCGGGTGCCGCCGGTGTTGCGCAGCTCGTCGGTGAGCCGGGAGGCGGCCTGCTCACGCAGCCCGTCCAGCCGGTCGTAGAGCATCGAGACGTACTCCTGCTCGCGACCGATCTCGTCATCGAGCGGCAATTCGCCGGAACCGCCGGAGTGCCTTGACAAGCCGTCTCCCTAAAGATTAGAATCCTTTGCAGGAACGGCTTTAAAGCCGTTCTTTTTTGTGCCCTCGAACTGTTGAAGATAGCGCGTCCCGCCGGCCTCGACCAAGCTGACCGGGTCGGCGCGCCCGGTGATCGCGAGGTGGCGGCGATGATCCTGCGGACCGGGCAACGGGTGGTCCTCATCGGCGACAGCATCACCGACTGCGGCCGGCGAGACACCGCCGCGCCCTACGGCGCCGGCTACGTCAGCCTCGTTCGTGCCCTGGTCGGCGCGCGCCACCCGGAGCTGGACGTGGAGTGGATCAACCGGGGCGTGAGCGGGGACACCGTCCGCCACCTGGCCGCCCGCTGGGACGACGACGCCATCGCCGAGCGCCCCGACTGGCTCTCGGTCATGATCGGCATCAACGACATCTGGCGACGCTACGGCGACTGGCCGGACGAGGCCGTCCCCATCGACGAGTACGAGCGCACCCTGCGTGACCTGCTCCGCCGTGCGGTGGATGCCACCGGCTGCCGGCTGATTCTCGGCGACCCGTTCCTGATCGAGACGGACCGCGGCGACCCGCAGCGCGCCGACACCGACCGGTACGGCGCCGTGGTCGCCGCGCTGGCCGCCGAGTTCGACGCGGTGCACGTGCCAAGCCAGGCGGCGTTCGACCGCGTGCTCGCGGTCAGCCCGGCGAAGCGCTGGGCCGACGACCGGGTACATCCGCACCTGCCCGGCCACGCGGTGCTCGCCGACGCGTTCCTCACCGCCCTCGGCGCGACCGCCACCCCCTGACGCGGCCTGCTGGCGCCAGCTGACGGTCCGCTTCGCTCGACCGTGGCGCCCACCGGGACCGGACACGACGACGCGCCGGGCCGACCGATGGTCGACCCGGCGCGACAACACCGGAAGATCAGCCGCGAGCGACCTGGTAGAGCCGTTCCGGGGTGACGGCGCCGGCGAGCACCCGGCCGTCGTCGGTGAGCAGCACGCTGAACAGCTTGCCGGTGAGCAGCCGACCGCTGCCCCAGTCACTGCTGACCGCCGACAGCCCGCCGAGGAGCTTCGACATGTCGACGTCCGGCGTACCGGCCGGCTTGGCACCGGCGGGCTTCCCGCCGGCCGGCTTGCCGCCGACGGCCTCGTCCAGGCGGGCGACCAGCACGGTGGTCCAGCCGGTGCCCACGGCACGCACCTGCGGATCACCGGCCGGCTCGGAGTGGCCGGGCCGGCCCGCGGGCGGCCGCTCGGCCGACTCCTCGGTGACGGTCACGCCGGGCGGCGGGTTGAAGGTGAACTGGTCGGCGTCGGGGCGCTGGTAGTCGACCTGGGTGAAGGCGACCTCGAACGCCGGCTGGTCGCTGCCCCTGGCGAGCACCTCGAAGCGCAGCGGCACGTGCTGCTTGGCGTCGATGGCGATCCGCAGCTGGTGCACCAGCGACTCGCGGTCGCGCGGCTGGAGCACCAGCTCGTACGCGTCCCGGCCGGCCACGGTCGCCGACCGGCCGACGCTCACCTCGGTGCTCGGGTCGATCGCGCCCAACGCCAGGTCGGCTGCCTGCTGCGGCGTCGCCGGCGGGCTCGGCGCCGGCTCGGGCACCGGCTTCTCGGCCTCGGCGCCGCCCAGCGTGCGGTGGCTGGCGGTGTTGGTGCGGCTCTCCCAGGTCCACACGTCCCGGCCGTTGCGGATGACGTCCCGCTCGCCGAGGGTGTCCAGCAGCGCCACCCGCTGCCGCTCCGGACCGGAGTACCAGACCCGCAGGGTGTGCGTGCCGCTCAACAGGGTGGTCAGGTCGTTGCCGGGGACCAGCCCGACCAGCGGTGGCAGACCGAGGTCGGCGCGCTGCACGACCGTGCCGGACAGCCCCTCCAGCCGCGACGTCTGCAGATCGACAAGGAGCTGGGCGGCGGTGCGCGGCGGCAGGCTCGGCTCGGCCTCGGCGGCGAACGTGCCGATCGCCGCGCCGCCACCGATGACGGCGACTGCGGCGGTCGCCGGGACCAGCCAGCGCAGGACGGGACGGCTTCTCAGAACGGACATGTGGGAACCTCCTGCGACCATCCTGCCCGCTCGGCGCTGTGAACACGCTGAGGACGCCGATCCGCCGGGATTGACCCAGGTGGCACCCTTGAGTGGTGCGGTTGCTGGTGGTGGAGGACGAGGTCCGGTTGGCGGCTGCGCTGCAACGCGGGTTGCAGGCTGAGGGGTTCGCGGTGGATGTGGCGGCGACCGGCCCGGCCGGATTGGACGCCGCCCGGCACGGCGGGTACGACGCGATGATCCTCGACGTGATGCTGCCCGGCCTCTCCGGTTACGAGCTGGTCCGGCGGCTGCGCGCCGAGGAGCACTGGCTGCCGGTGCTGATGCTCTCCGCGAAGGACGGCGAGTACGACCAGGCCGACGGCCTGGACTGCGGCGCCGACGACTACCTCACCAAGCCCTTCTCGTACGTGGTGCTGCTCGCTCGCCTGCGGGCGCTGCTGCGCCGGGGCGCGCCGCAACGGCCGGCCGTGCTGACGGTCGGCGACCTGCGGCTGGACCCGGCGCGGCGGCGGGTGACCCGGGCCGACGCCGAGGTGGCGTTGACCGCGCGGGAGTTCGCGTTGCTGGACTACCTGATGCGCCGGCCCGGCCAGGTGGTCTCCAAGATCGAGCTGCTGGACCACGTCTGGGACGCCAGCCTGGAGACCGCGCCGAACGCGGTCGAGGTGTATGTCGGCTACCTGCGTCGCAAGCTCGGCCGGGACCGGTTGGAGACCGTCCGGGGCGCCGGCTACCGGCTGGCGACGTGAGCACGGACGTGCCGGCCGACCTGACGACCGGCGTGCCGCCCGCGCCCGGCGCCGCCGCGACCGCCGACCGCCGGACGACCTGCACCGGCCAGGCGATCTCCACCGGTCCGGCGGCCTCCGGCGGTCCGGGGCGCGCCGGCCGGCCCTGGCGCAGCCGGTTGCCGGTGCTCGGCCTGCGCGGCCGGCTCATGGCGATCGGGGTGTTCGGCCTCGCCGTGGGGCTGGCCCTCGGCGGGGTGGTGCTGCTCGGCGCGCTCGGCTACGTGCTCCAGCGCACCGTGGACACCGAGGCGTTCCGGACCGCCGACGCCGTCGCCCTGCTCGCCGCCGAGGACGCGCTGCCCGACCCGCTGCCAGTGGCGGGCGGGCAGGTCCGCGTCCAGGTGATCGACACGCAGGGGCGGATCCGGGCCGCCTCGATCGACGCCGACCGGCTGGTCCCGATGGTCCGCCCGGAGCGGCTGAACGGTGACCGCCGGCAGCGGCTGGAGGTGCCGGCGGAGCGGGTCGGGCTCGCCGGCCCGGTCCGGGTGGTCGCCGTACCCGCCGGCACCGCTGCCGACCCGCTCACCGTGCTGGTCGCCCGCTCGATGGCCGATGTGCGGCACAGTACGCACGTGGTCCGGACCATCCTGCTGGTGGCGTTCCCGCTGCTGGTGGCCCTGCTGGCCGTGGTGGCCTGGCGGGTGGTGGGCGCGACCCTGCGGCCGGTGGAGGCGCTGCGCCAGGGCGCCGAGGAGATCACCGGGCGGGCCGGGACCGGGCGACTGCCGGTGCCCGCCTCTGCCGACGAGATCCATCGGTTGGCGGTCACCCTCAACGGAATGCTGGGCCGGTTGGAGTCTGCCCGGGCCCGGCAGCGGGCGTTCGTTTCCGATGCGGCACACGAGTTGCGCAGCCCGTTGACCAACATCCGGACCGAGCTGGAGGTTGCGCAGCGCCTCGCCGGCCGCACGGACTGGACGGCGGTGACCGCCAACCTGCTCGCCGACACGGACCGGCTGAGCCGACTGGTCGACGACCTGCTGCTGCTGGCCCGCCTGGACGAGACGCCACCGGCCCGGGGGACCGGGCCGGTGGAGCTGGGCGACCTGCTGACCGAGGTCGCCGCCCGGTACCCGTCGCCGCCGGTGCGGGTGGTGCCGCCGGCGGGCCCGCTGTGGACGGCCGGGAACGCCGACGAGCTGCGCCGGGTGCTGGCCAACCTGGTGGACAACGCGGTCCGGCACGCGTACGGCGCTGTTCTGCTCGCGGTGGAGGCGACGTCGGCCAGGAACCGGGAGGCGGCGTATCACCTGGTGACGGTGACCGACGACGGCCCGGGGATTCCGGTGGCCGACCGGGAGCGGGTCTTCGGCCGGTTCACCCGGCTGGACGACGGGCGGGCCCGCGACGAGGGTGGGGCCGGCCTGGGCCTGGCCATCGTGTGGGAGCTGGTCCGCCGGGCCGGCGGCAGCATCAGCCTGGCCGACGGTGACGACCAGCAGGGGCTACGGGTGTGTCTGCTGCTGCCGGCACTGCCAACCGACGAGGAGCCACGGGCCGGCCGCTGACCGATCGCGGCTCAGCGTGGTCAACGGCGGCGGGTGCAGACCTCGTCGGCGCTGGCGACGGTGTCGGTGGACCAGACGACGGCCACCGTGAAGCAGTAGTCGTTGGCGCGGTTGAGCGCGTAGACGACGAAGCTGGTGGCACCGGCGGGCAGCGTGGCGATGGCGTTCTTGCCCTGGCCGGCCCGGCCGGCGGAGACGACCACCGGCCCCTCGCCGCCGGCCGGGTAGGTCCAGCGCAGGGCGATGTTGTCCCGGTTGTCGCGCAGGGTCACCGCGCCCGGTGGGGTGCCCGGCGCGGCCGCGGGCGGCGCCGCGCCGGAGGGGGAGGCGCTGGTGGTGGCCGGCGCGCCCGTGCCGGTCGGGCCGGCGCTGGTGGAGCCGGTGTCCGGGACGCGGGACTGGTCGTCCCGGTCGCCGACCCGGGCCACCCCGGCGATCACCGCGGCGGTGCCCAGCAGCACCACGACCACACCGGCCACCAGCACCGGCACCAGCCGGTTGCGCCGCGGCGCCGGTGCCCGGTGCACGGGCACCGGCAACAGCCGGGACGGTGTGTACGGCTCCAGCGGCGCGTACGGATCCGGCCGCGCGTACGGATCCGGCTGGGCGTACGCGCCGGACGGCTCGGACGGCGGGCTCGGCTCGGCCGGCGCGCCCGGCCGGTGCAGCCGGTACACCCCGGAAGCCTCTTCCGCGCCGCCGGCGAGCCCGACAACGGACGGGGGGACCGGTGTGTCGGTGGATTGGCGAGCCGGCTCGTCCGCCGGATCGGGTGGCCAGGTGAAGCCCACCGACCCGCCCGGCTCGTCGGCCGGCGATCGAGGACTCGGCACCGCCCCGCCGCCGGCCACGGCCCCACGGCCGGCCAGGGCCGCATCGTCGCTGATGCCGGGGCCGGCCGCCGCCGGGTCGGCGTGCCGCGGCGGGGGCTCCGGTGGGTGACAGCCGGACTCGACCGGCCCGTCCGCGTGTGACGGAGCCCGGGCGGCCGGCACGACCGGGGTGTCCCGGGGCGTTTCGTCGGCGCAGACGTGGTCGGGGTTGGCCGCCGCCCGGGCCAGCGCGGCCACCTGCGCGGCCAGCGGGTCGTCGGCGGCCAGGTGCTGCCGGCACAGCTCGCGGGCCAACGCCAGGTTGTCGTGCGCCTCGGCGAACTGCCCACAGTCGCGCTGCATCGCGCCGAGCCGGGCCAGCATCTTGATGCCGCTGGGATGCCCGTCGCCGTACACCTCGCGGTGCAGCTCCCAGGCGTCCTGGAGCCGGTCACGGGCCACCGTGCACTGGCCGCGGGCGTACTCGACGGTGGCCAGGTCGGCGTGCGCGGCGAGCACCCGCAGCGACTCGGGGCCGTCCTGTGCGGTCAGTTCGATGATGACTTCCTGGTAGAGCCGCGCGGCCCGGGCGTGGCTGCCAACCCGGTGCAGCACCGCGGCCAGCGTCGCCGCGGCGGCCACCGTGCGCGGGTCGGAGCGGCCGTGCAACCGGGTGGTGGCCGCGTACGCGAAGGCGGCCCAACCCCGGGCGGAGTGCGGCTCGCCGAGCGCGACCAGCACCCGCGCCTGGAGGCTGGCGGCCTCGGCCAGCTCGGGGGTGGCGTTGGCCGGGCTGGGGTCGGCGTCGGTGAGCGCGTCGGAGAGCAGCCGCTGTGCGCCGGCCAGGTCGCCGGCGGACACGAGGTGGTGCGCCTGATCAGTCAGTTCGCCGAAGCCGGAGGGCACGCCCCATCGTGCTCATCCGACGACGGTAAGTACAAGACCCGCGCCGGTGCCGATCGGTCAGGATCCGGTCAGGTGCTCGGCCAGCGTCTCGCTGATCCGGCGCAGCTGGTCGACCTGGGCCGGGCTCAACGCGTCGAACAGGTGCCGGCGTACCCCCTCGACATGGCCGGGGGCGGCGGCGGCGAGGGTGGCGAAGCCCGCGTCGGTGAGCAGCGCGACCTGCCCACGCCGGTCGGTGGCGCACTCCTCGCGGCGCACCCAGCCGGCCGCCTCCAGTCGGGCCACCGCGTGCGAGAGCCGGCTCCGCGACGACCCGGTCGCCTCGGCCAGTTCGCTCATCCGCAGCCGCCGGTCGGGGGCCTCGGAGAGCCGGACCAGGATCTCGTAGTAGGCGTGCGGCATCCCTGCGTCGCGTTGCAGTTCGCGGTCGAGCGTGTCCATCAGCGCGCGGGAGGCGGTGAGGAACGCCCGCCAGGTGCGCTGCTCGTCGGGGTCCAACCAGCGGGTCATGACCGCCATCATACGCGGAGTAGTTGAGAGTTCAACTAAACCGCGCTAGCCTGGAGCCATGGGAATCCACCGGCTCAACCACGCTGTCCTCTACGTCAGTGACCTCGCCCGCAGCGTCGCCTTCTACCGCGATGTGCTGGGCTTCCGCCCGGTGCCGATGACCCCGGACGGCTTTCGGGGCGCCACCTTCCTCCAGGCCCCCGACTCGACCAACGACCACGACCTCGGCCTGTTCGAGATCGGCGCCGGCGCCGGGCGGTCGACCGCCGGCCGGGCCACCGTCGGGCTCTACCACCTGGCCTGGGAGGTGGACACCCTCGATGAGCTGGCCGCCACCGCCGAGCGGCTCTCGGCCGCCGGCGCTCTGGTCGGCACCTCCGACCACGGCACCACCAAGAGCCTCTACGGGCAGGACCCGGACGGCCTGGAGTTCGAGGTGGTCTGGCTGGTCCCGGCCGACCGGCTCGACGACGACGCGCTGGCCGCCCGCAAGCGGATCGGCCGGCTCGACCTGGCCGCCGAGCGGCAGCGCTACGGCGGGCAGACCCGGGGCGGGGTGGGGATCTCCGTCCCGGCCTGACCGGTCGTAGGGTAGAACGGACCGATGTCGACCGACCGGACCACCGACTTCCTCCGCGAGCTGCTGGTCCGCCAGTTGACGACCTGGCTGCCCGCGGCCCTGCACCGCTCCCGGCGGGCCACCGTCGCCCTCGCCTGGGCTGGTGACGACGCTGGCGGCGCGGAGGCCGCGCTCCGGGTGATCGCCGGGCACGCCGACCAGGTGCGCGGCCGGCGGGTGACCGTGCTGGTGCTCGCCGACGGCGCGGCTGACCTGCCGACCCGGCTCGGCCCGGTCGAGGCGGAACTGCCCGCCGAGGTCACCGTGCACCTGCTGCCGGGCGTCCCGGACCGGCTGCCGGTCGCGGTGAAGGCGGCCGGCGCCGCCGGCTCCCCGCTGTTCTGCTTCATGGACCTGCCCGGCGCCGTGACCCCGAAGCTGCTCACCGCCGCGGCCAACGGCCGCACCGGGGAGGTGTTGCTGCACGCCGGCAGCGGTGCCCGCGACGCGCTGGTCGCCGCCGGCTTCCCCCTGGTCGCCGAGGTGGCGCCGGTGCTCCCGGACGGCGCGGCGGCCGGCGTGATCGCATTCGGCAGCCGCTCGGACCGGAGCCTGGAGGCTGTCCGCGACGCGCTCTGGGCGGTCGGCGCGGACCTCGACGTGCGCTTCCGCGACCCGGCCGACCCGGCGGGCGCGCCGGTCGACGTGGCCGGCGATCCCGACCCCGAGCCACTGGCCCGCGAGCTGCTGGCCGAGCTGCGGCAAGGCGGTCCGCGGCCGGTCACCGAGCTGCGCCGGCACACCCTCACCGCGACCGTCTACCGGGCCGCCGACGCGACCCGGGCGCTCACCGACCTGCTCGACGCCGGCGACGTGCGCCGCGAACGCGAGACCGGCCGGCTGGCCGGCGACGAGATCATCACGTCGACGCGTTGAGCGCGCCCGGCCGATCGCACACCGGCCCACGGACGCCGAGCGGGGTGCCCGTGATCACCCGCACCCCGCTCGACTCCCGGGACACTACGACCGGGACTTGTCCTGCTTCCAGGACAGCGGACCCGGCAGGTCGACCCGGTGCGCCCTGGCCCTGGAGTTCCAGGACCAGCGCCCGATCTTGATGCTCCACGAGGAGAAGCCGTTCTCGGTGAAGTTCAGGATGATCGGACCATACTTCTTGCGCTTGCGAAACATGAGCCCCATCGGAGGTCTCCCCTCGTCACCGTTCCCTGCCGTGTCGAGATCGAACATTCCCGAACCGGTGAATTCCGAAACCCCGTCGGAGTCCGCCGTGGACGGTCGTCCGATGCGGCGTCACAGGCTCCATTCAGGAGCTGCGCGGCGAGCCGGCCGGGCTCAGGCCGGGGCGGTGTCCCGGTCCAGCGCGAGGACCCGGGTGACGCTGCCGTCGTCCTCGGTCACGTCCTGCTGGTGGACGAAGCCCAGCTTGGCCAGCAACCCGAGCGACGCGTGGTTGGCCTCGGCGACCGTGGCGTACACCCGGGTCAGGTCGAGACGATCGAATCCGTACCGGACCAGTGCGGTGGCCAGCTCGGTGCCCAGGCCGCCACCCCACGCCGGCTTGGCCAGCGCGTAGACGAGCTCGTGGCCCTCGACGTCGTCGGTCCTCTTGATCTCGGCGTGCCCGACGTATCGACCGTCCCGGCGGACCGCCCACACGTCGAAGAGGTCGTCGGCGTAGACCCGGCTGAACACGCGTCCGAACAGGTCGGTGGCGTCCGCGACGGTCATCGGCCCGTCGCCCATGAACCGGCCCACCTCGGGGTCGGCGAGCAGCGCGACGAAATCCTCGGCGTCGGCCGGTTGGTAGGGCTCCAGCAGCAGACGGTCGGTGCGCAGGGTGGGGGTGGGCATCAGCGGGGCTCCCAGGCGTCGGGCAGAGCGGTGAGCTTGCGGACGTGGGCCGGCAGCCGCCCGCTGATGATCTCGGCGAGGCTCACCTCGTCGACGACCCGACGGACCGCGGCGCGTACGGCCACCCAGAGGCCGGGCAGGTTCTCCGCCGCGCCCTCGTAACGGGTCTCCTCCGGGCGCAGGCCGCGTACCCCGGCCAGCGGACCCTCCACCGCGCGCAGCACCGCGCCGACGGTCACCTCGCGCGGTGGACGGGCGAGCGTGTAGCCACCCTCGGCGCCGCGTTGGGCGCGGACGATGCCGGCCCGGCGCAGATCGGCCAGGACCGCCTCCAGGAACTTGCGAGGCATGTCCTGCTCCGCGGCGATGGCCTGGGTGGACCGCAGCGAGGGGTACGCGGTGGCGAGGCTCAGCGCCGCCCGTACCGCGTAGTCGCCGCGCGCGGAGATCTGCACCCTGCCATCATGCCCGGCCGGAGCCGCCACCTGGCCCGGCGGGCTACCCGGGTCGGGCGGCGTGACCACCGTTGGCCGGCCCGCCGGGGGTGCCGGGGCGGAACCTGCCGGTATTGGCGTTCGTCGTCTCGGCCGGTGGTCGGGGCCGGACCACCCGGGCGGCGGCCGGCTGGTCCCGGGCGGCCCGGAACGCGCCGGGGCTGAGCCCGACCTCGCGGGTGAAGAAGCGGCCGAAGTTGGTGGGCTCGGAGAAGCCCAGCTCCCGACCGATCCGGGCGATCGGCTCGTCGGTCGCGGCGAGCAGCCGACCGGCCTGCAACGCGACCCGCTCGTCGATGACCTGCTTGGCGCTGCGCCCGGTGACGGCCAGGCAGGCCCGCGTCAGGGTCCGTACCGAGCAGCCGAGCCCGGCGGCGTAGTCCTCCACCCGCCGGGTGTGCTGGTAGCCGTGCTCGACCTCCCGACAGAACCGGTGGAACGTCTCCACCTCGGGCCGGCCCCCCGACCGGTCCCCGCCGGGCAGGGCCAGCCGCAGCAGCAGCACGGCGAGCTGGTGGCGGAGCAGGGCGCGGCCGGCGGGGGTGTCACGATGCCGCTGGCAGTCCACCGCCAGCTGGCTCACCTCGCTGATCACGGCGTCCTCGTCCTCGCCGGCCAACTGCCGCCAGGTCGGCGCCGCGTCCGGGTCGACGTCGAGACCGCGCAACGCCTCGGAATCCCAGCCGACCACGGTGGCGTCGAACTGGGGGCCGGCGCAGCGCAGCACCTGGCCGGCACGGACCCGCAGCAGCGTGCCGGGCCGGCACGGCAGCAGGTGGAAATCCAGTTCGGCGTCGCCGTGCCCACGGGTGGTGAGGATCAGCAGCTCACGCTCGACGAACACCGGACGGCGCCAGCCCCGATCGCGGGCCAGGTCGGCCAGCGCGAACGTGGCGATCTCGTCGGGGACGGGTGGTGCCGTTCCGATCATTGCCGCAGGAAGGGGACCGGTAGAGACCATCGCCTGCGACGGTAGCCCGAACCGCAGGTCACCGCATCCCGACCGACGGCGCGCCCGCCGCAGCGGATCCGGCGCGCCGCCACGGGCTTGTCGCGATCCCGGCGGCCGGGCTACGTTACCCGGCGGTAGCGCCGTCCGGTCCCCGGTCCGCCCGGCGCCCCGCCGGCCGCCCGCCGGACCGGCGGACCCGCCGACTCGCGATGGGATGGGCATGACGCAGCTGTTCTCGGTCGAAGGCAAGACGGTCCTGGTCACCGGCGGGTCGCGGGGGATCGGTCTGATGATCGCCCAGGGCTTCGTCCGGGCCGGCGCGCACGTGATCATCTCGTCGCGCAAGGCGGACGTCTGCGAGGCGGTCGCCAAGGAACTCTCCGCCGAGGGGCGCTGCGAGGCGATCCCGGCCGATCTGGGCGCCGACGCCGGGGCCGAGTCGCTGGCCGCCGCCGTCCAGGAGCGCTTCCCCCGCCTCGACGTGCTGGTCAACAACGCCGGCGCGACCTGGGGCGCCCCGCTGGAAAACTACCCAGAGGCCGCGTTCGACAAGCTCTGGGCGGTCAACGTCAAGGCCGTCTTCCGGTTGACCACCGCGCTGCTGCCGGCGCTGCGCGCAGCCGCCAGCGCCGACGACCCGGCCCGCGTGATCAACATCGGGTCGATCGACGGCATCCGGGTGCCGTGGATGGAGGTGTACGCGTACTCGGCCACCAAGGCGGCCGTGCACATGCTCACCCGCAGCCTGGCCCACCAGCTCGCCGGTGAGCAGATCACCGTCAACGCGATCGCGCCCGGCCCGTTCGAGAGCAAGATGATGGCGTTCGCGCTGAACGACCCGACGAGCCGGGCCAGCATCGAGCAGCAGGTGCCGCTGGGCCGCATCGGGCGCCCGGAGGACATGGCCGGCACGGCCATCTACCTCTCGTCCCGCGCCGGCGCGTACCTCACCGGGGCGGTCATCCCGGTCGACGGCGGCATCACCACGCACGGCTGAGCACCGGCCGACCCGTTTGGCGGGCGGGCCCGCGTACCCCAGGGTGTGCCGGAGCCGCGCGGTCGGCAGATCCGCGCGGCCCCGTGATGGCCGGTGTTGCCCGGTCGGGCGGTGGTCAGCGACCGGCGAGCAGCCGGTTCACCGCCGTGTCGACGTCCAGGTGCTCGGCCTCTCGGCCGCGTGGGACGACGACGTAGGTCCGTCGAAGGAAACGCACCAGGACGCTGCGCGGCACCTCGAAGAGGGCGTTGCCGTCCGGTGACGACAGGGCCAGCGCGACGAAGTCTCCGCGCGGGGTGGCCCAGGGCCACACCCGCACATCCCCGATGCCGGCTGGCTCATCCAGGCCGGTGACGAGCAGTTCGCGGGCGAAGGACCAGCTCACCGCCTCGCCGCCGGCCGATTCGGCATGGAACAGGACATGGACCGCATACGGGTCAGCAGGGTCGTAACGCAAACTGGCACGCACCGGCAAAGCGGTGGCGTCAGGCGCGACGAGCCTTAGCGACGTCTCGACCTCTACGGTCGTCGGTCGGATGACACTCATGGACGTTCTCCCCCCGGCACCGCTGCGGAACGCGCGTGTCCCGCTTTTCCCATACTCAGGTGCTACTCCTGGCTACGCTCCGCCATACGCTGACTTCACCCAGTGGTGGGAAGGGGGACGGAAAGGCCGCGTGAATGTGAGGATTCATGTAGGATTTCCGGTTCTGCCCAGTGCGTGATCCCGCCCGGCATCGGGTGGCTCAGTCGTCGACTTACTCCGGTAACGTCCAGTCGGCCGTTGCAGTGACGGGCCCGAGCGACACTGGGGGGTGAAATGGTCGCGAAGCGATCCTCAGTGGATCAGGCAGCGGCGTCCGGTCCGCCGAACGTCGCGGTCCGAGCAGCCGAAAAGCGGGGGTACGCAGTGCCAATGGAGCAGCCCGAGCGGCCCGGTCGGCCGGGCTCCGACCCCGGCCGCCCCGGTGACCGAGAGGCGGGCCGGTCTGGCGGCGGTGGTGCGGATCGCACCGCCGGGGACAGGGCCGGCCGTGCCGGTGGCGTCCTCGTGGTGGCGGACCGGCCGCGGCGCCCTCGCTGGCGGGAGCGATTCTCCACCACCATCGACCTGATCCGGGCCAACCCCACCGGCCGGATCGCCCTCAAGGTCTGCATCGCGATCGCCGGGGCGCTGGTCGTGACCATCGGCATCGCCCTCATCCCGCTACCCGGGCCGGGCTGGCTGCTGGTCATCGCGGGGCTGGGCATCTGGGCCGTCGAATACCACTGGGCCCGCCGGCTGCTCGGCTTCACCCGCCGCCACGTGCACGGCTGGACCAACTGGGCGAAACGGCAGTCACTGCCGGCACGGATCGCGCTCGGCTCCGTCGGCCTGGTCTTCGTGGCCATGGTGGTGTGGCTGTCGCTCAAGTACAGCCTCGGCATCGACGTGGTGGCTGCGGCGATGAAGTACCTCGCGACGCACTGACCCCGGATTTCCGGTCCGGTTCCACGATCGGGTAGAGTCATCGGCGCTGAGGGCGATTAGCTCAGCGGGAGAGCGCTTCGTTCACACCGAAGAGGTCACTGGTTCGATCCCAGTATCGCCCACCGTACGTTTGTGCAGGTCAGAAGCCCGTTGCCGGAGTAGTCGGTAACGGGCTTCGCTGTCTGTGCGGCTTACATTGGGAGCAGATTGGGAGCAGCGCGGCTGGTTCTCGGTTCGGGCCGCCATGGACCCGCCCGGCTGAGTGACCTGATTTGCGGTCCCGAGCGGGCCTGCTGGCTAGTTGAGGAGTTGGGCCGACCGCTACCGGTGCCCGCGTGGCGAGAGGGCGCCCCCGGGTTATGGCTCATGGTTTGACTGGCGGCCGTGGGTCCGATGGTTGGCCCATTCGCCGGTCCACATTGCGAGGTCGTGTACCCAGAGCTCGGTGCTCTGCCGGGACTTGGCGGCCCACTTCGTTGCGTTCTTTGACGCGAAGTCGTCCAGGACCTGACGGTCAGTCGCAGTCCATGCGGCAAGCTGGGTTAGCCACTCTTCTGCCTGTTCGGCGCTGTGGCCGCTGCCGATCAGCCATTGGACGAGCAATGCGAGTTCGACCCATGCGGCGGCCTTGGTTGCCCACGCCCAATCGACGATCCGTAGGCCGAGTGGCGTCACGATCAAGTTGGCAGGATTGAGGTCGGAGTGGATAAGTGTCTCGCCATCCATCGCCGGGTGCGCGAACCCGAGCCGGGCTGCCGGGGTGAACCACATTTCGTCAGGTGCCGGCGTCTCTTGAAGTGCTTTCAGTGCGGCTAGGAGCAGATCGAGGTCCGTGCTGCCGGGTGACAGGTCGGGGTGGGGGCCGGCAAGATGTTCGGTCCCCACCACCAGCCAGCCATCGGATTCGAAATGCCACAGGACTGCGGGTGGCTGCCGGTCGATGGCCCGGGTTGCCGCCAGTTCGTAGCGCAGCGATCGAACGCTCAGCTCGCCGGAGGCAGCCTTGACGAAGATCTGCCCGGCAGGTCCGGTGACCGTCGAGACGATCTCGGCGTGGTTGCCACTGGAAGCCGGGGTGACGTCGAAGGTTCCGCCGATCCGTTCGGCGATCCCTGCCGTGACGCTCTCCGGCAGAGCGGTCCAGTCGCTACGCATCGGCTCTCTCTTCTGCTACTTGCCTGGCTGAGGCGGGTTCGGCGGACAGCAGGACTCGGCCTCGCCACCCCAGAACTCCATGTCTACCCGGTAGCCGGTTTCGTGCAGCGCCGAGAGTGTGTAGGTGATGGCGGTGCCGTCCTGCATGGCCTCGGTCAGGATCGGCCGGTGGTGCACGTAGTGGCCCGCGATCTCCTTGCAGGCGGCGGTGTAGGGCTCGCTGATCTGCAGGGCGGCGTGCCAGACAGCGTCGACCGGCCGGGTCGGGACGACCCGGTAGGACTCGCCGGTCGGCAGGAGCATCCCGAAGTCCGTCCTACCCATGCGATCGGCGTATGCCTTCAGAAAGACGAGGAACTGCCCGACCGCGCGCTCGGCGTAGGTCTGGGTTACCTCCTGTCTGGTAGCGAAGTAGCGGGTGATCTTGTGGAAGACTTCGGCCGAGACGAGAGTGCAGGGATCTGCGGCGATCGTGACCGGCCTGTCTGCGGTGATACTCAAAACCCCTCCTTCATCCTGCGCGGATCAGCGGAAGGTGCCATCGCGCCACCTTCGGCGCTGAATTGCGTCGGTCTATTCGGTGTCGTGGAACGATCATGAATCGCTGTGGACTCGCGGCGGGTCGGTGCGGAGGTCCCCTCACCCGCCTCCAGTAGCGGCGGGGCATGGTCACCGGTCCTCGAGGATTGATCTTCGGAACGGCCCCCAGGCGACGAAGCGCTCGAACATGTCGCGCGGGCTTGGCCCGTCATGCGGGTTCAGCTGAAAGAGGTCGCGCATTGCTTCGTACATCAAGCCGCTGAGGTAGATCGACAGGGCGGGGAGGGCAGCCTCGTACTCGGCCGTCAGTAGGAGACGCGCTTCACCGCAGGGCCATGGCTGGCCACACGAGCGGCACGCCCACATCGGGCGTAGTGGCGTGTGCGGAGGTGCCGTTTGCGTCCTGTAGCTCGGTCGGTTCGGCGTGGGTCCAGCGCTGGGAATGGGCAGCTGGGACGTCATCACCGGCGGCCTCCGTTCGCGAGCCACTCTCGTCTGGGGAGAGGTTCGCCAACAGCCGCGGAGGACGAGCAGTGCCGCCAGCCGCTCGTCGATGAGGCGAACCGCAGCGAGCTGACCAAGCAGCAGCGCCTGGACGCCAAGCGCGCCGCCGAGGAAATCAAGGACGAACTCAACCGGGCTTGTGGCGCCAACGCGGGCGCCGAGGCGTGCTTTCCGGTGCAGCTCGGCTCCGTGCCGCCCACCAGCGGGCCGGACGGCGTGCAGCGCATCCGACAGGTGCTGACAGAGGGCGGCTTCACCGTCGTGACCGTGCGCTGGGGACAGCCGACCGACGCGGCGTCGCCCGGCTCGGTTTTCTACGCCGTCGCTGCCGGCACCGGGTGCGTGCTGGGGTCCGTGGACTTCACCGGTGTCCGGCTCCCCCGGGTTGTCGGCACGCTTCCCGGCGGGCGTTGCCTGGCCTGACGAACGCGGTCAGCAGGCCGGCCAGAAACCGATCACTATCCGCTCGGGGCCGACGGTGCGCCCGACCGGATCGAAGTCGGGCGAGCGCAGCAGCGCCCGCGTCTGGGCCCGGCCCGCGACGTCGACGCGTACCCGGTAGCGGCCGGGAGGGCCTACCGGCAGAAGGTCGCTTACGGGGGCCATGTCGAGCAGGTGCGACAGGTACACGGTGCCGGTCCGCAGGGTGACCTCAGTGCTGTCGGTATCCGGCCACGTCGTGGAGTCGACGGCCGCGGGTTCTCCGTCCCACGCCTGCACGGTCACCGACGCCCGACAGGTGGCGATCGACGGGCT
The DNA here is from genome assembly GCF_018070045.1 of Micromonospora sp. U21. Lineage (GTDB taxonomy): Bacteria > Actinomycetota > Actinomycetes > Mycobacteriales > Micromonosporaceae > Micromonospora. The sequence goes on along the minus strand of NZ_JAGPYK010000017.1, from coordinate 15,475 downwards.
GACGACAAACAGTGCGTCGCGCCCGCTCCAGCAGATGCGGTCCTGACTGAAGTCGGGGTCGCCGATATCGTCGGCGCGCTCGTCGAGCACGAGGAACAGGCCGTGGTCGGCGGCGACCGTGCCGCCGACGCCGCCGAGCAGGTGTACCACCGTCACCTCCGCAGGGATATCCCAGGCCGGCGCCGCACGGCGCCGGCCTGGGATCTGGTTACCCGACTGACTGTTACTGATGCACCTGGAGGCTGCCGCCGCTCAGTGGTTGCGGATCGGCCACGTCAAGGTCCCAGCCGCCGACGGCACGGTTGTCGTACAGCTTGGTGCTTCCCGGGTTTTCGCCTGCCGACAGGGGCCACACCACCAGGCGCAGCCTGTCGGGGTCGTCGTAGCCGTAGACGATGAACCCGTAGCCGCTGGCACCGTTGACGGTACCGACACCCTTGACGGCGACCTTGTAGTCGGGTGTGATGACCAGCCACGACAGCGCCGTGGACTCCAGGACCATGCCGGCGCCCTGCAGGCTCGTGCTGATGCGCCCGCCGCCCGGCACCGGCCCGGTGTCGCCCGGCTTGTACATCGGGTTCATCTGCACATTGAGGCGTCCACTGGCCTGCGGATCCGACGTCAATGAGCCAGCCGGTGAGTCCAGGTGTGCGCCGCTGGTGGCGAAGCCGCCGTCCGGGTCGTAGACGACCACCATCGTCTCGGCGGTTGCGGAGCCGCCATCGTCGTCGGTGACCGTCAGCTTGATCGTGTACATGCCGGGGTTGGTGAACACGTGCGCCTGGCGGCACGTGCGGTCGGCCGGGGCGAACACGGTGGAGGTGGTGTCGTCCCAGGTGACCCGGCAGGTGTGGGTGTCGTTGGCGGCGTCGGTGAAGGCGCCTGCCAGCGTGCTGGCCGACTTTGAACACGTCCCAGTTGGCCGGGCTCAGGCTGGTATGCGCGGCGGCACGTTTTGCAGCGTCACCGTCGTCGTGTCGCTGACGGCGGCGTTGACGCCGTCGGATCCGGTCAACGTCAGGGTGAATTCACCGTCGTCGGTGCAGGTGAACGTGGTGCGCGGGGCGTTCGGGTTACCGAAGGAGCAGGTGGTGCCGGGGTCGACGTCAGCGCCGGCCGTGTACGACCAGGTCGTCGACACCGATCCGTTGTCGTCGACTGCGGAGCCGTAGAGGTTTACCGCCGCACCTTCGTTGCCGCCGAGGCGCGGGCCGGCGTCGACCACCGGCGGCCTATCCGGAATGGGCACCTCACCGCCACCCCCACCGCTGCCTTCTACGCCTTCGATAATGCTGACGTAGAAGCGGTCAAGCCACTCCCCGTCGCTGGAACCTTCGGAGTACAGGATCCGGTCATCGCGGTAGAAGGCTCTGAGAGCGTTGCCCGCCGAACGGTTCTGGCCACGCCGCGATCAACTACCACCGCAGCAACGGCGAGGCCAACATCGCCCGAGCCACCCGCCGCGCCGACCGACGCTCAAACGACCTCATCGACGCGGTGACCAGCAGCTATACAACTACGCAATGACCCTGGCGCTAACCGCCGCGGCCGCTATGGCATCGACGGGTACTTCGAGACCGTCCGTGAGATGCTGACGATCACAGATACTGCTGCAGTTCGGTCAACCGCTCAGTGAGGAAGACGCGCTCGACGCTGTTGTCGGTGAGGGTCAGCGCCTCTTCGTAGGCCGTCGCGGCCTGCGCCCACTGCCCTAGCTGGCGCAGGAAGTCGGCGCGGGCGGCACTGAGATATCCGTATGCGGCCAGGGCCGGATCGGCGAGCAACGGCGTCAGCGCGTCGAGTCCGGCCCGTGGCCCGTCGCGCAGGCCAATCGCGACGGCGCGATTGAGATCGACCACAGGTGAGGGCCACAGCCGGAACAGGGCATCGTAGAGGCCGACAACTTCCGTCCAATCGGTGTCCTGCCATGTCGGCGCCTCGGTGTGCACTGCCGCTATCGCGGCCTCCAGGGCGTACCGTGTCGGTGGCCGTCGGCGCAACGCATCGGTCAACAACGACTGGCCTTCGGCGATGAGCTGGCTGTCCCAGCGTGAGCGGTCCTGCTCGGACAGCAGTACCAGGCGCCCATCGTCGGAGATGCGGGTGTCCAGACGCGACGCTGTGAGCAGTAACAGCGCGAGCAGGCCGCTGATCTCGGCGTCGGTCGGCATGAGCAGATGTAGCATGCGGGCCAACCTGATCGCGCTGTCCACCAGGTCCCGGCGGACCAGGTGAGCGCCGAGCGGTGCCGTGTGCCCGGTGGTGAAGATGAGATGCACGACCTGGAGGACGGCACTAACCCGCTCTTCGAGCTGCTCCGGGCCCGGTGCCCGGTACGGGATGCGTGCCGTGGCGATATTCCTCTTGGCCCGGGTGACACGCGCGGCCATGGTGGCCGGCTGCACCAGGAACGCGCGGGCCACCTCGGGCGTGGACAGCCCGCACACCAGGCGCAGAGTCAGGGCCACCTGCGCCTCCTTGGACAACGCAGGGTGGCAGCAGGTGAAGATGAGTCGCAGACGGTCGTCGACCAGGCCGTCCTCGGGTCCCGGCACCGTCTCGTCCGCGACAAGCAGGGGCATCTTGCGTCGGAACACTGACTCGCGGCGCAGGACATCCCGGGCCCGGTTGCCCGCGATGGTGGTGAGCCAGGCGCCCGGTCGGTCGGGAATGCCGGTCGCTGCCCAGGTCTCCAGGGCCTGGGCGAACGCGTCCTGGGTGCACTCCTCGGCGAGGTCGAGGTCACGGGTCAGATGGGCAGTGGTGGCGAGCACCTGGGCCCAGTCGCGGCGGTGCGCCTGCGCGACCGCCGCGACGACCTCATCGTTCATCCGTGGCTCACCACGTCATCCGTGGTCGACCACCGGACGGATCTCCACACCGCTGTGCGTCTGGTGCACCTCGCGCAGCAGCGTCACCATCGACAGAACCTCGTCCAGGTCGGTCGCCTCGATCAGGTAGTAGCCGCCCAGCGCTTCCTTGGTTTCCAGGAACGGCCCATCGGTCGTGTTGATCTGGCCAGACGCGTCCGTGCGCAGCGAGGTGGCCGTGGGCGCCGGCTCCAGCTGCTGTCCGTCAATGATCCGTGAGCCTGCTTTGACCGTGAACGCTTCGTGGGCGGCGTCGTTCGCCTTCCACTCCTCATCGGTCATCGCGTCCCACTGCTGGGCGTCGCCATAGATGAGAATCATGTACTTCGCCATCATTCGTATCCCAACGTGTGCCGGCCCCTCCGTGGTGGCCTCTACCCTACGACGAGCCGGGTGGGTGGCAGATCGACAACCGGGACGGAATTCTGGCTCGACGACCTGGAATCATCGCTATCCTTCGATCAAATTAGGAGTGGTCTGCACGGCGCTTTCGCCGGTAGGTCCCGCGGCGCGGGTTCGCGCCGTCGCGCGGACCACCGGCGCGTCATGGCGTGATCTCACCTGCGAGGTGCTCTCTCGAACGGCGGAATAGAGGCGTGAGAACTTCTGTCCTTCCAGTTCAGAGGGCGCCTTCTATCTGCGGGGTACCCCCCAGCCCGACATCCATCGGTGGATCGAGGCTCAGGGATCGCGTCATGGCCACTCGGCGCACGCTGGAAGACGCCAGGACAGCTCGATCTCGGCCACGATGGTCATCAGTTGTTGCCGATAGACGACGGACGAAAGCGGGTAGAGGATGACCACGAGTATGGACGCTCCAGTCCTGGACGGGACGGACCAGGCGGCGGTCGCGGCGATGTCGGCACGGATGGTGAAGGCATGGGCGGCGCACGACGCTGACGCGTTTGCCGGACTGTTCACCGAGGACGGCACGCTCATCCTGCCAGGCGTGTACGCAGGGCGATTGCATAGTCAGCCGGCGCGCCGTTGACCAGGAGTTTCGAGACGAGTTCGGCCTCTGTGGAGGCGCTAAAAGCGGGTGAGGCCGCATCGGTGATCATGGAGTTGCGACGCTTCATGACTCCGAGGAAGACCCCACCCGCCGATGGCATCCTCTCTCATCCCTGCACTGGCCGTGGCAGCACCCGCCTCCATCGCCGAGGCCGCGCCCGTCACCGACGGTGAACGCGGCGGGCTGCTGCACGCGCTCGCCGCTGTTCCTGATCCACGCGACCCACGCGAGGCGTGCGTTACCCGCTGACCCCGCTACTGGCGGTGGCGGGTTGTGCCGTCATGGCCGGGGCGTCGTCGTTCGCCGCGATCACGGATTGGCTGCACGACCTGGAAGAACAAGCCCAGGCCCGGCTCGGGTTCACCGCCGCAGTGCCGGTCGGTAGCACTGTCTGGCGGCTGCTGACGCGCCTGGACGACACGCTGCTCGGCAACGCTCCGGCCGGCTGGCTGCGTACCCGCACTCCCGTCGAGGTGACCAGGCCGAGGCGGTACCGCACGGTGATCGCCATCGACGGCAAGACGCTGCGCGGCGCCCGCATCGGCGACGGCCGCCAGGTGCATCTGCTGTCCGCACTGGACAGCACCACCGGGATCGTGCTCGCCCAGGTCACCGTGGACGCGAAAAGCAATGAGATCACGTCGTTCGCTCCGTTGCTCGACGCCGCCGAACAGGTGCTCGGCTCCCTGGCCGGGGTGCTGTTCATCGCCGATGCCCTGCACACCCAGACCCCTCACGCCCACGAGGTCACCGCCCGCCGAGCGCACCTGCTCGTGCAGGTAAAGGCCAACCAGCCGACTCTGTTCAAGCAGCTCAAACGGCTTCCCTGGGCGCAGATCCCGGTCGGTGACAGGACTCGCGACCGTGCTCACGGCCGCCGCGAGACCCGCACCGTCAAAGCCGTCACCGTCGCCACCCCCGGCGGCATCGTCTTCCCCCACGCCCAGCAGGCCGTGCGCATCACCCGAACCCGCATCGCCGCTGGTAGGACCAGCCGCGAAACCGCCTACCTGACCGTGTCACTACCCGCCGGCCAAGCCCAGCCGGTCGACCTGCAGAGCTGGATCCGCCAACACTGGCACATCGAAAACAAGATCCATCACGTGCGCGACGTGACGTTCCGTGAAGACCTCCACCAGGCCCGGACAGGCAACGGACCCGCCGTCATCGCAACGCTGCGTAACAGCGCGATCGGCTGGCACCGCACCACCGGCGCGACCAACATTGCCCGGGCCACCCGCCGATCACACGACCTGATCACCGCCGTGACCAGCAGTTACCCGACAACGCAATAGCCCTGGGTCCGAGGCCGTCGCGGCCGACCCCGCCGGCGACTCGGCGAACTGTTCGCCGACCGCGCCTACGACCGTTGCCGCAAGACTCCAAGATTCGGTTTACTCTTCTTCCGCGATCCGTGCGTTGCGCAACTGCCGTACGGGTTACTGGCCGTAGCCGAGCAGTCGGCTGCTGCGCGCGGGGACGCTGTCGACGTGCTGCACAATTCGGCGGTCGCGCTGCTCGGGCTGGCCGCGTCGGGGGACGGTCACCCGGCGAACTCGGGGCGCCCGACGATGAAGTCGTCCACGATCCGTTGATCCTCGGGCGAGAACGCCGCCCGCGGCACCGGGATCTGGCTCATTCCGTACTTCAGCAGCCAGGTATGGCGTCGCCGCCGAATCCGGGTGATGCCGGACCAGTCGATCTGGGTCCGGCTGCTCGCGGTCTGGATGTCGACGCCCGACGTGCTCACCCCGTATTGGAACGGCTCGACGAAGAGGCGGCGCTGCAGCAACCAACTCAGTACCGGAAGGAGTTCTGTCACGGCGAACGCGGCACACAACACCAGCACGAGGTAGAGCAGCCGACCGTTGAACCCGGTCACTGCCGCGAGCAGCGTGGCCAGCAGCACAACCAGTGCCGCGAGGGCGAGCAGGAGCATCCGCATGACGCGTTGCCAGCGGCCCTGTGCGTCTTGGCTCATCCGCCGCAGCAGGCCGTACGTCATCTGCACTTCCCCGGTCACGTGCACGCGCCGCAGTATGGCACGGCATCGCCGCAAGTTGCGCGTCGCGCAGCGTGACAGCGATGGCCGCCCGAAGCGTCGGGAACCTGCCGAGTGAAGACCATGGTCCACCACGTCAGACAGCTATCCGGCATCTGGGTTGCACCCGCGGAGCAGACAGCCTTCGCCGAAGACCGAGACCCCCAACCGCGCCCATGAGGCCCTCTGCCCGCGCAGACGGACTTCCTGTCCCTACGGCGGGGACTCAGTATCCGGATCTGCCGCCGATCGCGAGCGCTGTCCGATCGCACGCCCGCCACCTACGGTGACCGTTGGCTGTCCGAAGCCGGGTACACAATGTCCCGCGCCAGCGGCGCGCCAACGCCAGCTAGGACCGAGACCTGCCCGCGCTCGCCAGTTCGCGAATCATGCTGATCAGCCCTGCGGTGCGGGGACCGCGTTGCCGTAACACCGTCTTGAGGTGCTCCTGGGCGTTGCTCCCGGCGAACTGCATGCTCGGCGCCCTCGCGGGCAGCACGATGCCCACGTAGGCGCGCCGCTCGTCCGTGGTCTCCACCAGCGCGCCGTCGCGCTCCACGCCCCACGAGTGCTGCCGCCAGAGTTCGTCGGCAGACAGCGCGTAGCCCGTGCCGATCGACTCGATGACTCCGTCAATCCAGAGCGCCGCGACGTTGCGATGACACTCACCGGCATCGCCCTGGACGTATCGCACTGCCGATCCAAACGCAGACCCGCCGGCACGCAACTCTTCAAGATCGGACTCGGGCTTGCCCGGCGGAACGACGAGCGAGCCCCCGAACGACAACAGCTTCTGACACCAGCTCCGCCAACGCTGTCCGAATTCCGCATCCACGCCCACGTAGGCATCGACCCGGTCTCGATAAAGCGACAGCCGACGCTCGCGTTCGTTGCTGGGTAACGCCACCGGAAGAGGGTACAGCGACACCAGAACCACACGACCACATAGCCTCGTCTGCCGCGACTCGCGCGTCGGCTGTCGGAGGCCCGTCACCTTCCGCGGGCGTAGGCGTGGTCGCCAGCCAGGGTCCCGGGTTTCGCGCTCATGGCCGCCGACCTGACTGAGCATGGCGGCCAGTCGGGCCACCGCGCCGACCTAGCCCATGTACAAGGATCTTGGTGTGCGTCATGAGCATCATGTCTTCCATAACCCGCCGCCGGCGGTGCCAGCTGACGTGCGCACGGCGCTCGATCGCGGCGACCTTTCCCGCGCCCTGGACGCCATGGTCGGCTCCGCGCTCTACGACGGCGACGGCGGGGACTGGAAAGAGCTGCAGGAGTTGCACCTTCAGCTACTCGATCACGAAGACCACCAAGTCAGGGCCCTCGCCACGACCTGTCTGGGCATCTAGCGAGGGTCTACGGCCAGATAGACGAAGATCGGGTAGTCGCCGCGTTGCACCGAGTTCGATCCGTCCCACACATCAGCGGTACCGCAGCCAACGCGTTGGAAAACACCAAGACCCCTGGGGGCCGGTTCAGAGGATCAGCTGCTGCCGATACAGGCCGAGACCGGGGAGCAGGTTTGGGAGCAACGGGGTGCACTGAACGGCGTTGAACAGCGCTCAACTGCACCGAACCGCACTCAACTGCACCCACGACGACCTGCGGGTTCTCGTTTTCGCAGGTCAGAGGCAGTGTGGCGTCCTGCTTCACACGCAGGGCTCAACCGCGCTGAACGGATTTCAACTGGGCTCTATTTCACCTGGTGGGGGAGTGTGCGCAGGTCAGGGCGGTAACGACCCGGTAGGCGGGCTGGGCCTTGCGCTGGGAGCAGATTGGGCGCACGCCTCCGAAGTGGTCACCGCTAGCGAAGTGCTCAACCGGCATCGGCGCTGGTACGGCGCTGAGCAGCAACGATATGGCGGTCTGGCTCGCTTGACCTCCCAGTGAAGACCGAAGTGGTCACTCCGCTGCGGCTCCGTGATCGACCGGCGTCCATAGCCGTGTCGAACGCCTGGACGGGCCAGGAGCGAGGCTGCTAGATCGACGCCTGACTCTGCGGGCAAACGCTCAGGCGCCGGTGCAGGTCCCAAGAGCCGAGACTTCGATCCCATCGACAGTGCGCTGACCAGGCCATCCTGCTCGGTGACCTCTTCGGCGGAGCCGAAGGCGTCAGGACCGGTGGGCTCTCGCTTCAGAGGCGGGCGAGTTCGCACAAGTAGCCGATATGAGTATGTTGCTGGCGTAGAGCCCACGTCGTTCAGAATCCGGGCATCAGTCGCGGCCGCTCGGTATCCCAGCTCGCTGGCTCAGCCGGCCAGCCAGGGATTTACATGGATCTCGTCTCGGCGGTGCGGTCCAAGCTCGTTCATCAACTGCGTCGGCGCTGTCGAGCCTTTCGCGACGGTCCACCTACCGTCGACGGTGACAACGAACAGATCGGGGCCGCCGAAGCGGAGCGCGACGCCCTTGACGTCTGGCAGGTACCGGTGGCGCACGGTCGCCGCGTCGGTCAACGGTCGCCCGAGGACAACGGAAGCGGCGTGGGCGAGCGAGCCGTCGACGCGCCGCTTCGATGCTTCAGCGGAATCGTCGCTCAGGACGGTGGGAAGCAAGGTGAATTCCCTACTGCAACCGCAAGCGACCAGCGCTTGCCGACCGCCGAAGTGCAACCGCAGGTCTGGCCTGCCGCGGAAGGCCAGCCGCTCGCCGCAGGCGGGCCGGTGCGCGGTCATCTCGACCGCGTTCAGCCGGTGGCCGAACAGGCCCCGCAGCACCTCGACAATCGCCGGTCGCGCCGGCGTGTCCACCTCGTCGGTGGCAATGCCGAGCCGGTTGAGTAGGGCGAAGAACAGGTCCTCGACGAACACCTCGTGGCTGCCTAGCACCTCCCTCACCTGCTCGACGGTGCCGGGTTCCAAGCCGGCCTCGACGGCCCAGGCCACCGCGGCCGCTGCGGCCACGCCCTCGGGTGCCTCCGCCAACATGCGCTGCCTGACGTCGCTAACTTTCCGGTCGTGGTCCGGGTCACTCCAGTCGTCGCCGAGGTAGGTGCCATCCTCGGCGAACGGAGCAGGCGGTGGCACGAGGTAGGCGAGCGCCGCGTCGAGGTCCAACCACGCCTGCCAGCCCGACATGTCCGGGCCCAGCGCCCGCACGAAGGCGGCATCGCTGTCAAAGATGTCGGCGGCCAGCACCGGCGCCCCGCTCGCCTCCCTGAGGTCGGCGAGGAAGCCGGTTGGCAGATGACTGGGCCTGGGGAAGACCCGGGTCACCTGCCAACCGCCGGACACCCCGTCGTAGCAGAGCTCAGCATCGTCGAACGCGGCGATGCCGGGGAGCAGCTCCCACAGCAGTCGCTCGTCACGGTGGACTACGAAGGTGCCCCAGAAACCCATCCCCGACTCCGATCCAGCTTCTCCGGCGAAGGCGCCCGTGCGTCAACGCTCGCCGAGCATGCCGAACCGCATCCGCAAACGGCTAACTACACGTCCGCTCACTGGCGCTGATCGCCGGGCTAGCCGCTGGTAGCTACCGGTCGACGTGCCACGCGAGGCTGGCCGGCAGGTGACCGTGATCGACGATGTGTTCCACGATTGCGAGCGCCTGTACAAGCGGGACGCTGTCGCGGTCGCTGCATGCGTCGTGCTGCCCGTTGCTGAGGACGAAACCGTCCTGTTGACCGGTTCCGGTCGGGTCGATGGCGTGCTCGCCGGGATCGCCCGGTTCCTCGAGCAGCATGATCAAGGCGCGGGTGCCGTTGCTAACGACAGCGAGCAGTCGTCCTCGGTCGTGCTTGAACCACGTTTCGAGCATTCCGTGGTCGATTCGTCTCCGAACGACGTCAGCAGCCTGCGCACCGGTCAACGGTGCGTGACCATCCTGCTCGCGCCAGTGGTCATCCATGGATCGAAACGGTATCGGGCTACCCGCTCGTGAGGTGCCGGGCGAGCGCCCTGGACAGACGTCCCTCCGTCACCGTGCGCAACGATGCCCTGCGGTCGCCGGCTCACACTGAGGGCGCTGTCGTGCCGAGAAGCGGATGTCGACTCAATCCCTCCTGGCGCGCTGGTTCCTGATGAGAGTCAGCAGGGCGGCATGCGTCTGCTCGTCGGCGGCCACGACAAGACCGCCGCCCGCATCCGTGTCAGCGTACGAACGAGAACTTCGCCTTACCGTCGACGGCCCGTACGGTTCCGGTGATCTCGAAGGCGACGGACTCCTGCCAGGAGTTGGTGTCACTCGGCGAGCGGACCAGGGTCACGGTGGCTACGCCCTGGGCGGAGGACTGCACCGAGACGATGCCGCCCGAAACCACCTTGAGGACCAGTTCTGGAAACCGGATGATGGTCCATGCCTTGACCGTCGCCACGTAGCTGCTCGCCCGGAAGGGGCAGTCCGCCGGATCACGCTCGGTGCGGCGCGCGCAGTCGTCCACGTGGGCCCGCACCTGCTGCTCGATGTCCCGGCGCACATCGTCGCGGACCTCGGCCGAGGAATGCTCGAGAATCGCGCCACCGGCAAACGCGATCATCGGTTGTGCCTGGTACAGCGGGTGCTCGGGGAGGGTGACCCGGTAGGCACCCGGATAGGCGATCATGGACCGTGGTGGTCACCAACAGGCAGGTACCGGCGACGACCAGCCGGTCCGCCAGCGGGTGGGCCAGCGTGAGTTCGAGCAGCCCGTCCGTGATCCGCCATGAACGCAGCCCTCGTATCCCCCCTGGTTGATCAGGGGCAGGGTCCTCGTGATGCGTGGGCCACCGAAGTCGTAGCTGACCTGCGTGGACGCGCTGCCCACGGTCCAGCTCGTGACCTTGATCTCGACGTTGCGCGGCGGGGTGTAACCGCTGTTGGCCAGCGTGCTGTTCGTCAACAGCGACAAGTCCGCCCGCGCGTCCACTCCGGCGACGGATCCCGACTGACCGACCGTGGAACCCTCGGCGAGCAACGTACGCGCCCGGTCGGCGTCCCGGTCGGTCAACGCGTCGAAGTAGGCGCGCACCGCGGCCTCCGGTCCGACAAATCGCGGCACCAGCAGCACCGATGCCGCGCAGAGACCCACCAGCCCGACGGCCGCCGCGATCACGATGGGCAGCCAGAGCCGGCCATGGCCGGCCTTCCGTGCGGAGCCGGTGGCACCGGTGGCGGGAAGCCGGGCCCACGCCAGGCGGGGAAGGGGCTTCCCCGAGTGCGCCGGAACCGAGAACACTCCGCCCACAGCCCGGGCACGACCCCGCGACCAGCAACGAGCCGCACGCGGTGCAGTACCGGTCCCGCCGTGGCTGATTCACCGAACTCCCTCTCTCGATCCGCGGTCTGTGCTGTGACGGCTCAGCGGGTGGGCACGAACACGACCTTGCCCTCGGCCACGCGCGCCGTCGAATTCCCCGCGACCACCGCCGGCTACGCGGATCTGCTGGCCTGGATGCGCTCCTTCGGGCGGGTAACTGCCGTGGGAGTTGAGGGCACCGGCAGCTACGGCGCCGGCCTGGCCCGCTATCTGACCAGCAAAAAGATCGCCGTAAGGGAGGTTGGCCGCCCTGACCGCAGGACCCGCCGGGCCAAGGGCAAGTCCGATCCGATCGACGCCATCGCCGCCGCCCGCGCGACCCTCGCCGGCACCGCCATGGGCACCCCGAAGACCCGCACCGGACCGGTCGAGGCCATCCGCGCGCTCAGGGTCGCCCGCCGAGGAGCGGTCAAGGCCCGCACCGCCGTCTTGAATCAGATGCGCGGTCTGGTCGCGGCCGCCCCGGAGGCCCTACGAGCGCACCTGACCGGGGTCAGTGCCGTCACGTTGGTCAGCCGGTCCGCTGCGCTGACCTACGACCCGGCCAGACTTCACGAGCCGGAGCAAGCCACCGCCGCAGCCTTGGCCGGACTCGCCCGCCGCGTCACCGTCCTCACCGACGAGATCACCACCCTCGACCGGCAGGTAGCACCCATCGTCCAGACAGCGGCACCCCGCACCACGGCCCTGTTCGGCGTCGGCCCCGACGTCGCCGCCCAACTGCTCACCACCGCCGGCGACAACCCCGACCGTCTGCGATCAGAGGCCGCCCTCGCCCACCTCTGCGGCGCAGCACCCATCCCCGCCAGCTCCGGACGGGTGCGCCGCCACCGCCTGCACCGAGGAGGCGACCGCGGCGCCAACCACGCCCTGCATACCATCGCGCTCTGCCGCATGCGCTACGACCAGCGAACCCGCGCCTACGTCCACCGCCGCATCACTGAAGGACTCAGCAAGCAGGAGATCCTGCGCTACCTGAAGCGCTACATCGTCCGCGACGTCGCGGAGGTCGGCCTGACCACCCGCGCCGTGCTCGACGCCGGTGCCGTCGGCGTGAACGTCGAGGACGCCCGACTACACCGCACTGGTCGCCGACTTCACCGCCCTGACCACTTGACCTTCATACGAGCAACGGGATGGGGGTCAACCACCGGTTGCTGGTGCTTGCGGTTGACCATGCTGCTTGATCTCGAGCCCCCACTGATGCGCCAGCGCATCGGCGGCGTTGCGACCCTGCACGTGGGTCCGATAACCCTTGTCACCGACCGTGGTCGAATAGGCCACCACTTGCCAGCTGCCGGTTGTTGCCCGCAGGGGCCACACGATCGTGGTCGCCAGCAGTGCAGCAGCCCAGTTCAGCAGGTAGATGGCCAGCGGTATGACGTTTAGCACGAGCACGATCCCGGCCATCTCGGCGGCGTCGATGAACCATCCTTTGTAGTCGGGTCGCCACGCCAGGCGTCGGCGCCCTACTCGCCACGTCGTCCATTCGCCGGACTCATCCTTCGCGACTACCCGCACGCTGGCATTGTGCGCGTCAGCGGGCCCGGCGACGCGGTCGGGTGTGACGACAGTACCCCTGCTCATGGCCAACCAGCCATGATCGTTCCTTCCCGGAACGGGCGCGTGGACCGCCGACACGACACGGGACCCCTGACTTGACGGTCCATAGGAGCATCGGGATGGTGAGCAGCACCTGTGTCTGATGATGCCGCTCTGAAGGCCCTATGCGGCCAGCCTCGTGACCGCAAGGACAAACATGAAGGAGACAGGCCCGACTACGAGGCCAGACAGGTACCCGATACCGAGCGCCCGTGTCTGCCGGAAGAACAACGTCACAAGCGCGCTCACCAGCAGGAAGCCGCCGAGCGCTAAGCAGGCTAGCGCCCCGAGGGTGTAGATGTTAAACCCGCTGTCCGGTGTGGCAGTGGCCGCGAACACCTCCACGTACTGATGAATGAGTGCCAGCGGAGCAAACGACAGGGCCATTCCAGGAACGGCCCCGATTAGGCTCATCACCACCGCTGCCACGGTTCGGCGCGGAGGTGTCGGCACCGGTGCCGCCAGGTTTCCGGCTGTGGGCACGAACCACGGCCCATGCTCGTCTGATCCGGACATCGCAGAGCCTCCCGCGCGAACCGTACCAGTGACATGGCAGCCGAGGAGGGACGCGACGACGGATGCTGAGTGACTATCTGGGTGACAACGGGCGCGAGCAATGTCAGACGCCCGTGGACGCTGGGGTCCGCCTCCCAAGACACGAGCCAATATTCATGGCGGTGGACCTTCGGACAGGCGAGTCCCAAGACTCAAGCAGCGCATCGACTGCTGGTGGTTCCTTCGGGACGAAGAGGCCGAGCTGTCCTCCGCTGGCCACCGATGGTGCGTCTCTATGGCATGATCCGCGATGTGCGCAGGCGGAACTGAGTCACCCTGCTGAGCATCCTACGCGCCCCCACCGCGGCGGCTGGTGACGTGCACGGTATGGCGCCCGCCGTTTCCTTGATGCTCGAATGGTGCTCGTACGACGACCGTGCCCTACGTCCCGGCCCGTCCGTCTCGGCCCATCTGGCTACGATCTGACTCGATCAACTAGGCGACCCCTGTCGCAGGGCGGACGGCCCGGGGCAGTGCGGGGCCGCCAGGGACTGGAATCCTGAACCCCTCCGGCGTGGTGCTGATCGACTCCGATCGGGCGGATTGGCCGCCTGACCTCGGCGAGATCTTCCGCTGCCTTACGGCAGTTGGCAGCCGTTGTCGGCGTCACTTGTGCCCGCGTTGTGCCCGATGATCATGCCGAGGTCATGGGCTATTGCCGCCCAGATCGCTACCGGGCACGCGGTCGGTCATAAATCACGAGGATCGGTTGCAGCGGATGATTGAGGATCTCCGACGGACCGGAACCGAGACCGCCGATGACGAGGACCGGCGATCCCCGAGCACGACAAGATGCTGGGCCCGGCCCGCCTTCCATCGTGGTCCGGTCCCCGTGCACGTAGGTCGTCGGGCCGGTGAGCCGAACACGGGTGTGTGCAACGATGATCGTCATGTCGACTCCACGAAAGGGCAATGCCGCGTAGGCGCCCCGCACAACTGCGTGCCGACTCCACCTACCGGCGATCGCTCGACGGGTCCACCTCCGTCATCCCCGGGCTCTCGGCCCGCGGCTTGAAAGCCATCGCGTACCTCGAACGCACCCGCCTCTGGAACCAGGCCGTGTCTGATGCACTACGGGCCTGGTCATGGTTTGTGCGCCACCCCTGGCATCGCTTGTGGGACCCGACAGCCGGCTGTGGGGTGATGGAGTGTTGTCCTAACCCGCCCGAGTTGCGCTGGATTCTGGACGTCGCCGTTGCTGTCCTTCCGCCGCAGGACGCCCGAACCCTCCGCAAGCAGATCGCGGCCCTCGATGAGCTGTGGTGACCCGCCGCAGCGCATCTCATCCGGTCGGGCGCGCCTCCGACCTGTCGTTCATGACCCCCGTTGGGAAAGCCTGTTCGCTGTTGTCGACCAGTGTCGGCCGGTGTCGTTCGCCGTGGTTCTGCCTTGGCGTCCCGCCGGCTGTGGCCATTGGCCTCGGTCACGTATCACGTCGTTCGCTGACTTTCTGCTGAGTCGTGGCCTGTGGGGACATTGGTCCCACAGCCTCGCTTGCCGGAGCCGTCTCTGTCCGCCTCAGTTACGGTCGCCGCTATGGAAGCTGGCGGGGCACGTAGCTCGTAGGGGTTCGTGCATGATTCCCGGGTGGACCACGAGCGGCATCGGCTTGACCCCGCAGGGCTTGCAAACCTCGACCTGCCACCGACCACCAAGCAGGTCCTGGCCCAGGGCTTGCCGCCCCGGGTGGCCATCAGCTGCGTGATGCCGACGGTCTTCACGTCCGCCGTGGCCGAACGCTTCGCTCAGGAGACCCCGCCCGGCTCCCCGATCGATGGGTATGTCATCGGTTCGATACGAGAACAGCAGGGCCAGCCGGTGGACTACTCGTGGTTTGTCATCGAGCGACGGACCGGGGTGCTGTACGTCACCGACCATCTGTCCGACGAGAAATCAACGAGCTTCGTCAACTCCAGTCTCGGCCAGTTCCTCGCATCGGTCCAGGCCCTGGTGGCCGTTGCTGACGTAGCTCGCCGTACGGCGGACGACGAGCAGGCCGGCAGCCGGTTGTCGGGTCTTCTTCGCGAGCGGCTAAGTGGTCGCGCAAATAGGTGGGCTTCATGGTCGGCGGGTGGGGCGGGTGTCCCATCGGTACAAGATCCACGCCTGGCGGATGAGGCTACGGATGGTGATGATGGCGTCGGCGAGGTCGAAGTAGG
>NZ_JAGPYK010000016.1 GCF_018070045.1 Micromonospora sp. U21 | reverse complement strand
CGTAGTGCTGGCGCTGGCCGGCCGACGACGGACCCGCTGAAGTCGCCAAGCCGATCCACCCTCAGAACTCGCGCTCGAGTGACCAGCAGACTTCAGCGGCTTCAACTTCTGCCCATTAGGTCAACGGCGAGTACCAGGGCGCGCTGTTCCGGCTCACCCAGGGCCTGGAAGCGGGCGTCTCCGAGGTCAACGTCGGCCCGGACGGCGCCATCTACGTCGGTGGGCTCGGCGCGGGCGGCAACTGGGGCCAGTCCGGCAAGCTGGCGTACGGCCTGCAGAAGTTGACCCCGAACAGCGCCACCACCTTCGAGATGCTGGCGATGCGGGCCACCACGGCCGGATTCGAGGTGGAGTACACCCAGCCGGTCTCCGCGGAGACCGCCGCGAACCTGGCCGCGCACTACAAGATCAAGCAGTGGCGGTACCAGGCGACGTCCAACTACGGCGGCCCGAAGATCGACGAGGAGACGCTGACCGTCACCTCGGCGACCCTGTCGGCGGACGGCAAGAAGGTCACCCTCGCCGTCAACGGGCGCAAGGCCGGCCACGTGGTGTACCTGCGCTCGCCACGTCCGTTCACCTCGACCACCGGGCAGTCACTGTGGAGCACCGAGGCGTGGTACACGCTCAACGGCATCCCGGGCGTCACCCCGCCACCGACCGGCGGGACCAACCTGGCGCTCAACAAGGCGGCCACCGCGGACAGCTCCTGCTCGACGACCGAGGGCCCGGCCAAGGCCGTCAACGGCAGCGTGGCCGGCGGCAACGGCGACAAGTGGTGCTCGAAGGGCACCTCGAAGTACCTCCAGGTGGACCTGGGGTCCAGCCACGCGGTGAACCGGGTGGTGGTCAAGCACGCCGGCGCCGGCGGTGAGAACACCGCCTGGAACACCCGGGACTTCACGGTCGCCTCCAGCGCCGACGGCACCACCTGGACGACCCGGGCCACGGTGACCGGCAACACGGCGAGCACCACCACGCACGACGTCAGCGCGCCGGGCACCCGCTACGTCCGGTTGGCCATCACCGCGCCGACCAGCACCACCGACCCGGCCGCACGGATCTACGAACTGGAGGTGTACGCGGCGGCCGGTGGCGGATCGGGCAGCATCACCGGCGTCGGCGGCAAGTGCCTGGACGTGGACAACGCGGGCACCGCCGACGGGACCAAGGTGCAGTTGTGGACGTGCAACAGCACCGTCGCCCAGACGTGGAGCCGGGTCGGCGACACCTACCGGGCCCTGGGCAAGTGCCTGGACGTGGACAACGCCGGCACCGCCGACGGCACGAAGGTGCAGCTGTGGACCTGCAACGGCACTGGTTCCCAGGTGTGGCAGCCGCAGTCCGACGGGTCGATCCGCAACCCGCAGTCGGGCAAGGTGCTGCAGGCCGCCGGCGCCGGCACCGCCGACGGCACGCAGATCCAGATCGGCACGTACGTGGGCGGCGCCCACCAGAAGTGGGTGGTCAACGGCGGGTAGCCACCTGACCGCCGGGCGTGGGGCGGGGTCTGGCCGCAACCGGTCAGGGCCCGCCCCGGGCCGCCCGGCGCAGATCGTCGGCGACCAGCGCGTGCAGCGCCAGCACCCCTGTCACCGCGTCCCCGGACGGCCGCGGCGGCCGGTCAGGGGCCCTGCGGCAGCGGCTGGGCCAGCTCCTTGAGGTCCGCCGGGAGCTGCGACAGGGCGTCCTCGAACTCCCGGTGCCCGACCACCCGGTGCATCGTCTGGAGCACGGCCCGAGAGCCCCGCTCGGCGGTGGGGCGGTCGGTCCCCGCGCGGTCGGCCACGCGCCGCAGGAACTCGTCGTAGCCGAACGCCTCGGGCGCCTCGGCGGCCTTCACCAGCAGCGGGCTCAACTCGGCGGCCAGGTGGGGCGCCAGCGCGGCCGCCTCGCCGCCGCTGAGCCGCTCGGTGAGGGTCCGCAGAACCGCCTCGGTCAGCGGTCGCGCCTGCTCGGGCGGGACCCCCGCCCGTGCCGCAACCTTGTCGACGAACGCCAGCTCGGCCATGCCCCCGCCCTTCGTTCCGGAAACGCGTGGCTACCCGGGTCCACCGGCGGCAAACCCGGACCGGTCACGGTGCGTACCGGCCGGCGTGGGTGTCCGCTTTACCGACCGAAGGGCTGTGCGAGCATGGTTGTCCTCTGTGTCTTCCCCCACCTCCAGCGGAAGGACGCCCGTGGCAGAAACCGCCCCTCTCCCGGCCACCGACGGCACCAAGATCGATACGAGTGTCCCGCACTCCGCCCGGATCTGGAACTACTGGCTCGGCGGCAAGGACAACTTCGAGGTCGACCGGCTGGCCGGCGAGCAGGTTCGCGAACTCTTTCCCGCGATGATCGAGACGGCGCGCGAGTCCCGCGCGTTCCTTTCCCGGGCGGTGCGCTTCCTCGCCGGCGAGGTCGGGATCCGCCAGTTCCTCGACGTCGGCACCGGGCTGCCCACCGCCGACAACACCCACCAGGTTGCCCAGCGGGTCAACCCGCAGAGCCGGGTTGTCTACGTCGACAACGACCCGATGGTGCTGGCCCACGCGCGGGCGCTGCTGGTCGGCAGCCCGGAAGGGCTGACCCGGTACATCCACGCCGACCTGCACGACCCGCAGGAGGTGCTCGGGCATGCCCGCGAGCACCTCGACCTCGGCCAGCCCGTCGCGGTCCTGCTGTTCGGGGTGATGGGCCACGTCGGCGACGACGACGAGGCGGTCGCCATCATCCGTGCCCTGCTCGACGCGGTTCCGTCCGGCAGCTACCTGGCGCTGTCCGACGGCACCGACACCAGCGCGGCGGTCGTCGAGTCGCACCGGCAGTACAACGAGAGCGGCGCGCTGCCGTACCACCTGCGCAGCCCGGAGCGGATCGCCCGGTTCTTCGACGGCCTGGAGCTGGTCGAGCCCGGCCTGGTGCCGTTCACCCACTGGCGGCCCGAGCAGGACGGCCCGCCGGCTGACCTGGACGGCTACTGCGCCGTCGGCCGCAAGCCCTGACCCGCGCCGCGCCGTGAGCGGCCGGCGGGCCGCTCACGGCGCGGGACACCGCGACGATGGGGTCGACGGCGGGTCTGTCGGTTGCTCCGCGCGGCACCGGCACCGTCTCGTACCGTGAGGTCGAACGGGGAACTCGGCTGCCCGACGGTGGCCCACGCCGCAGGAGGAGCAGATGGCGGTCGACCTGCCCGAGGTGATCGACCGGTACTTCCGGGCCGCAGAGGACGGCGACCTGGAAACCTTCGTCGCCTGCTTCGCGGACACCGCGACCGTGGCCGACGAGGACCGGCTGCACGAGGGACGGGCGGCGATCCGCGCCTGGCGGCAGCGGACGATGGAGGCCTACTCGTACGCCGTGGAGCCGGTGACGGTCACGCCGCAGGCGGGCGACTCGTACCTGGTCCTCGCCCGGGTGTCGGGCACTTTCCCCGGCAGCCCGGTCGAGCTGCGGTACCGGTTCACGCTGCGCGACGACCTGATCGGCGCCCTGGACATCCGCCCGTAGCGACCGGTTCGCCCCTCCCCATGACCCTGTCCGGCGCGGCTCCGGGCGACGGCGACGGGTGGAGCCCGATCGCCGCCGGGGACGCCCGTCGATCGCGACGGCACCTGCCGAACGCCGCCGAACGGAGGACACAGCCGGCAGGCCGGAGGGTGACATGATGTGCCGACAACGGCTGTCACGACGAGGAAGGTGCTGCTGCCCGATGGCGCACTTCGAGGCCCGGACGTCCACGGCATCCGGCCGGATCGTCGTCACGCTGTCCGGCGAGTGCGACCTGGCCACCCGGGAGGAGCTGACCACCGTGCTGTCCGCGGCGGTCCGCGGCGCGCCCGTGGTCGTGGTCGACGTGGGCGGGTTGCGCTTCCTCGACTCCACCGGCCTGCACAGCCTGGTGACCGCCCACCAGACCGCCCGCGCGGCCGGTCGGCGGTTGTACGCCGTCAACGCCAGCGGGCCGGTGGCCGCCGTGCTGGACATCACCGGCGTCGGCAACCTGCTGCGCCCGCCCGCCGACGACCCGCGGCTGGCGGGCTGATGTCGGCCGGCCGGCGGGAGATCCGGATCGTGGCCGAGCAGTCCGCCCACGCCCCGGCCACGATGGCGTACCAGGTGGCGACCGACCTGCGAGCGCTGCGTGCGTTCGTCTGCACCGGGGCGCTGGCCCGGGGCCTGCCGCCACACCGGGTGGAGCTGCTGACGTTGGCGGTCAGTGAGCTGGCCACCAACACGTTGCAGCACACCACCGGCGGTGGCCGGGTCCGGCTGTGGGCCGAGGCGGACCAGTTGTTCTGCGACGTCATCGACCAGGGGCCGCCGGCGCGAGCGTTCGGCCGGAACATGCCACCCGCCGACGCGGTACGGGGTCGAGGGCTGGCGATCGTCGAGCAGGTCTGCGACGAGGTCGCCGTGCTGACCGAGCCGGAGGGAACGGTGGTGCGGCTCCGGCTCGGCCTGTGAGCCGGGCGACTCAGGGCAGCACGCGTACGGCCAGCGTGCAGGTGTCGTCGTCCGGGCTGGGGTGGTGCAGCAGGTCACGCAGCCTGCCGAGAGTCTGCTCCCCGGGCGCGGCGGAGAGCGCCGAGAGCATCGAGCGCACCTGTTCCAGCCGGTCCTCCTCGGGCGCGCGCCGCTCCACCAGCCCATCGGTGTAGAACAGCACCACGTCGCCCGGACGCAGCCGCGGGGTGAGCACCGGGTACACCGAGTCGCCGTCGGCGCCCAGCAGCAGGCCCGTCGGCCGGTCCAGCGGGCCGGTCTCGCCGTCGCGGGACAGCAGCGGCGCCAGGTGCCCGGCGCGTCCCCAGCAGAGCACCCGGGTCCCCGGGTCGTAGACCGCGACCACTGCGGTCCCGGTGATCGCGAGCTGACCGCAGAGCCGGTTGAGATGCCCGAGCAGCACCGCCGGGTCGCGGATGCCGACCGACAGCCAGGCCACCAGCGCGAAGCGCAGATGGGCCATCCCGCTGGCGGCGTTCAGCCCGTGACCTGCCACGTCACCGACCGCTAGCACGACCGACCCGTCCGGCAGGGTCTGCGCGTGGTACCAGTCCCCGCCCACCCGCACCGTGCTCTCCGCCGGCAGGTAGTTGACGATCGCCTCCAGGCCGGCCAGCGGGAACGGCTCCCGGGGCACCGGCTGGATCAGGTTCTGCAACTGCCCGGCAAGGCGGTGCTCGGCCAGCGCCGTCATCTCCCGGGTCCGCAACTGGTCGCCGAGCTGCTCGATGGCGGTCCGCGAGTCCACCCTGGCCGTCACGTCCTGCACCACGGCGTGGATCTTCAACGGTGTGCCGTCCGCATCCCGCGACACGTCGGAGAGGATCCGTAGGTACTTCACCGCGCCCGCCGCCTGGAACCGGACCGTCACGTCCGAGGAGGCTCCGCTGTCCAGCGTCTGCCACGCCGCCTCGCGCAGCATGTCGTCGTCCGGGAGCACGGCGGCGGACTGCTCGGCTCGCGACAGCGGGCCCAGCGCCGGGTCACGCTCGAAGATCCGGTACATCCCGGGTGACCACTGGCTGACGCCGCTGGCCAGGTCGTACTCCGCCCAGCCGAGGCTGCCCAGCAACTCGGTGCGCTCCAGTCGACGCAGGTCCTCGTCGAGTCGTTGCCAGGCCACCAGCAGGCCACCGAGCACCCTGTGCACGTGCACGTCGAACAGCGAGTCGGCGACGACGCCGGTGCGCTTCTCCACGTACCGGAAGTCGGCCATCCGGCCGGGTGACCCGGTGGCCAGCACGTCGAGGTAGAGCCGCCAGAGCGGACCGTCGACCATGCTCGGGTACAGCTCGGTGAGCCGCGCGCCCACCCGCTCGATTCCCCGGCCGTAGATGTCGTGGCCCTGGCCGCTGGTGGCCGCGATCCGGAAGTCCGCGACCGGCCGACCGTCGTCCGGCACCGGCAGCAGCCACGTGCAGCCGGCCGGAACGACCGCCAGGATCTCCCGCACGACCGCCTCGACCGGCCGCGCCGCCCCGGCGGCGTGTGTGGCACGCCCGCCCTGGTCCGCCATGCCAGCAGCCTAGCCACCGGTCGGCCCGCGGCCCACAGCCGCCGCGTCGACTGGACGCGACACGCGCCCGCCGCCGGGTGCGACCGGCCGCCGGCCGATCCGCACCCGTTCGGGCCGCGTCGGCTGCCACAATGCGGAAAGCCCCGGTGGACGGTGGCGCCGGGTGGACCCCGATCAGGAGGACGGCACCATGCCGGACAGCGAACGCGAGGCGGAACTGTTCGACGCCGAGCGCACCCTTCAGGCGGCCCAGCGGGCCGGCGACGTGGCGGCCCTCGACGAGTTGCTCGTCGACCAGCTGATCGCCATCGGCCCGGAGGGCGGCAAGCACACCAAACGGGAGGACCTGGCCGCGCACCGCGACCGGACCTCGGTCATCGAGGAACTGGTCGAGGAGGAGCTGGACCTGCTGGTCGCCGGGTCGACCGGCGTGACGTTCTTCCTGGGCCGGGTGGCCGGAGTGTTCGACGGCACGCCGTTCGCGGCTCGCCTGCGGTACACCCGGACCTGGATCCATGACGACCCACACGGCTGGCGGGTGCTCGCCGCGCACATCAGCCCGGTCTGACCCGTCGGCCGGGTGGTCGTCGGCGCGACCAGGTCAGGTGACGGTCACCGCCCGTCCCCCCGCGCCGGCGTCGCCGTCGGACTCGTCGCCGTCGGACTCGTCGTCGTCCTCGTAGTCGAGCAGGCCCTGCTGGTCGAGGAAGGCGTACCACTGGTCGTCCGCGGGGGTCAGGTCGGCGTAGCCCGGGCCGAGCAGGTAGTAGTGCACGAAGGAATCCAGGTCGGGGGCGAGCTCCTCGAAGGCGTCCGACATGAACCACTCGGTGCCGGTCGGTGGGAAGTACCAGATGGCGCCGGTGCCACGATCCAAGAAGATCGGCTCGTCGCTGCGGGTGCCGATCACCAGCCAGCCCGTCCGGTCATCCGGGATGGACGAGAAGTCCGGCGCGTAGTCCAGGTGGTACTGGATGCCGGCGAGGGTGGACGTGGACGCCAGCTCGATCCGGCCGGCGCGCAGCCCGTCGACCACCAGCAGGAGATCCCGAAGGTCGGCCGGGACGTCCGCCGGCACGGCGTCGGTGGCCGCGCCGTCGCCGAACTGGGCGTACCCCAGGCTTGCCGGCTGGTCCTCGGCCAGGTCGGCCCGCAGCTCCTCGATGAGCTGGTGCAGCTCGGGGGTCATGTCACCACCTCCATCCGGATCGGGGGTACCTGCTGAGCCCGGTCCTCGTCGTGCGGCCGGTACCTGTCCCAGATCTGCATTGTGGACCTCGACGCCTCCCGCGGAGCACCTGACCCGCCCGCGACCAGCGCTAGGACGCGGGCACCCGCTCGACGGTGGCGTCGACCGGGCCGATCCGCAGGACCCCGTCGTTGAGCGGCGTGCAGCGGATGCCGCCGGTGGTTCGTAGCGCCTTCCACGCACCGGGGCCGACCGTGACGTCCATCCAGGCGCAGGGGCGGGCGGCCCGGTTCACCCGCAGGCTGACCGGGCCGTCCCCGGAGTCCAGCACCAGCACCTTGCCGATCAGTTCGTCCACCGCGATACCGGTGGTGAGGACGTTGCGCCGGACAGCCGCCAGACCGATGCCGGGCGGCAGCGACTCCTGGGCGATCACCGTCACGCTGGCGTCGCGGTGCGCCGGCTGGCCGAAGTACCGGTCGCCGACGATGCCGAGGCCGGCCCGGATCCGCACCACGTCGACCAGCTCACCGGGCGGGGCCGGCGCCGGGCCGGCGGTGGGCCGGCCCAGGAAGCGGTGCACGGGCGAGGCCAGCAACTCGACGATCTGTGGCATGGCAGCGATTCTACGAACCGGATGACGCACCCCGGGCCGGCTCGGCGTTCCCGGCCGGCGAGCGGCCACGGGCGATCACGCGTCCGGCAGGCGCACGGGGACGGCGGCACGGGTGCCGCCGTCCCCGTCGGTGCTCAGGCCGGCGTGCCGGTGACCGTCAGGTTACGCAGCCGACCCACGTTGTCGAACGAGCCGAAACCCACCCGCCCGGAGCCGAAAGTGCTGTCCTTCGCGGTCATCAACGGGTCCCGTCGCCCGTCGATGTAGACGGCGATCTCGCCGGTCGCCGGCAGGTGCACGACCCGTACGCGGTGCCAGTCGGCATCGGTGATCGCCGGGTTGGCGCCGCGCGACCGGCCGTTCCACTGGTGGTCGATGCGTTCCCGGTCGGCATTGTCGACCTTGAAGATGCCGTTGTGCGGGTAGATCGTGTTGTCGGTGGAGAGGTGGGCGTAGTAGAACTCCGTGTCCGAACGCCAACCGAAGACGATGATCACGTCCCGGTTGGTGACCTCCACCGGCGTGTCGAGCCGTACCCGCGCCTCGACCTCGACCGACGACCAGGCCGGCCCGGCGGTCAGCACGGCGTACTCGAAGGGCCGGCGTGGGCCCGGCCGGCTGACCCCGGCCTCGGCGAGGATGACCTGGTCGTGGGTGAACTGCCACTTCGCCGGGGTCACCGGCGCCCAGTTCGATGCCCCGGCGGTGCGGCGCAGGGTGGTGTTCCCGACGTCGCCGCTGGCGAAGACCCGGGTGCCGGTGACCTTCCAGACCTTCCCGTTGGCCTTGGCGAGCACGTAGAGCTCGCCGGCGGCGTCGGTGCCGAAGCGCAGGTCGACGCGATTCGGGTCACCGGGGGCGCCAGGCCCGGAGAGGTCCCGCATGCGAACGGGAGCGCCCGCGGCGTCGAACAGGGCGAGCTGGTGGATCGGGGCCAGGCCCCGCCCGCGGCGCATCTCGTTCGCCTCGGTGTAGAGCACCCGGCCGTCGACCAGGTCGCCGAAGACGTACTTGCCGCGCAGCGCGGGCAGCGCGCGTCCCCGGTAGACGAAGCCGCCGGCCACCGCGACGCCGACGTCCGCGGTGCAGTTCCAGTCCGCGGCGGGGTCGTGGTCGTACGCGGCGACCGGGTAGGTGTATCCGTAGCGGTCGTCGTCGGCGGGGAGCGGGAAGAGGCGGTCGCAGGGGTTGGTGGCCGTCCTGTCGAAGACGAAGGATCCCTCGCGCTCGCTCCAGCCGAAGTTGTCGCCGGCGCGAACCTCGTAGATCGCCTCGATGGCGTGCTCACCGATGTGCCCGAGATACATGCGACCGGTCGCCCGGTCCCAGCTGAAGCGGTGCGGGTCGCGGAAGCCCAGGGCGTAGATCTCGCCGAGCGCGCCGGCGTGGCCGACGAAGGGGTTCGTGGCAGGAATGCCGTACCGCCCGTTGGCGGAGTCGGTGCCCCGCGGGTCGATCCGCAGCAGCTTGCCGTGCGGCATCCCCAGGTTCTGCGGGTCGGTGTTGCGGACGCCCAGACCACCGTCGCCGACCGCCAGGTACAGCAGGCCGTAGTCGGGATCGTGGCGCTTCGCGGTGGGATTGAAGTTGATCTCCTGGATGCCGTGCACCTGGCCGCCGAACCCGATGCGCAGGACCTCCCGCCGGGTGCCGGCGAACGTGTCGGCGCTCGGGTCGGTCGCCGTCCACTCGGTGATCACACCGTGGTAGATCGTGCCGGCCTGGGCGTAGTCCGGCGGGGTGGTCGTCGCCGATGCCAGCTCGGTGTGGATGGTGTAGAACCGGCCGTTGGCGCCGAACTCGGGGTGGAAGGCGACGTACCCGAAGCCCTGGCCCAGGCCACGGCCCGAGAAGAACTGCGGCGCGAAGGTCGCCGCCACGTCGAGGTAGACGTGCGGCACGCCACCTTCGACCAGGTAGAGGCTGCCGTTCAGGTCGGGCACCGCCCGCCGGCCGGAGCCGTCGGGCACCTCCATGATGGTGTTGATCCGGGCGGTACGCATGAGCCGCTGATCGGTCGGGGCCGGGTTCGGGTGCGACTGCGGGAAGCTGGCGTACTCGGTGAGGACCAGCCCGAGCCGGGACTGGATCGGCATCTCGGGGACCGGGTCGTAGACCGCGTCGGCGGCCCGGGCGGGTGTCGCGAGCACGGTGGACAGGATCAGCACGACGGCGGTGAGGCCGGCCGTCAACACGGATCTGCGGATCCTGCGGGCGCTGTCGTGGAGGATGAGCACGCGTGTCTCCTTCTCGGTGGGACGGTGCCGAGGGTGGTCAGCGGGCCAGGTGGCGGTGCTGCCTCCGCACATCGCTCGCGGAGACCACGCTGTCGAGGAACATCAGGCCGTCCATGCGGCAGTCACACGGGTTCCGCTCCACCGTGTCCTGGGGGAAGCTTCCACCGATCTTGATGCCCCGAGGGTCGGAGGCCGTGGTCACGTGCGGGCCGGGCCCGGACACGAGCCACGGGTCGTCGGTGCGGGTGTAGAAGCCGTCCACCGGTTCGCCGTTGCGGTAGAGGGCGAGGGCGCCGGTGCCGAAGTCGAAGGTGGCGGCGAGGTGCACCCACTCGCCCGCCGGCAGCAGGTCCCGCCAGTCCTGGCTCGCCGCGAACGTCTGCGAGTTGCCGCCGTCGAGGCGACGGCCGAGCGCGACCAGGCGCAGCTCACCGTTGACGTCGATCAGCTCCAGCAGGGCCCGGACGCCGTGGCCGTCGGAGTCGCCGGTCAGCACCCCGGCCAGGCCGATGGCGTTGTACCGGTCGTTCGGGTCGGCGGTGGTGGAGTTGGGCAGCGGGCTGTCCATCTCCAGCTTGAACCAGCCCATCACGGTGGTGCCCGCGGTCGCGCTGAAGGCGCGTAGGGTGCGGACCCCGCTGGCCGACCAGGTGCCGGCCTTCCAGTCGTCGTTGCCGGCCACCGTCGGGTCGATCTGCCGGGTCTGCACCGCGTTGCCGCTGCCCCGGTAGGCGTGGTCCCGCACCCGCATGGCGGCACCGCCGTTGACCAGCTCGATCTCGGTGCCGGATCGGCCCTGGTCGCGCTCGAGCGCGGGGTCGCCCGGCACCGGGTGGTCGAAGTCGTAGGCGGCGACCAGGTGCGCGCGCAGGGCGGGGTGGACGTCGGACGGGCGGTCCCGACCCGCCTGCGCCGGGGTGCTCCAACGCCGGTCAGTGCGCCGATCGCCAGTAGGGAGACGGCGGCGATGGCGGCTCTTCTGACGCTGGACATCGCGTTCACCTCATTTCGCGGCACGCCGGTGCCGGGTACGTAAGCGCTTACGTAAGCGCTTACGTACCCTAGGCTTCGATCAGCGTCACTGGCAATAGATCGGGTGACATGGATGTTTCCGGGGAGTTGCGGATGCCCAGGGCTGGCCAGCGGCCGCGCCTCGTGGACGTGGCCGAACGCGCCGACGTCTCGCTGGCGACCGCCTCCCGGGCCCTCGCCGGTCGTGACGGGGTCAGCGCCGAGGTGGCCGACCGGGTCCGCCAGGTCGCCCGCGAGCTGGGGTACGTCGCCAACCCGTACGCCCGCACGCTCGCCGGCGGCGCCAGCTCCACCGTGGGCCTGATCGTCCACCAGGTCGACGACCCCTACTTCTCCGAGATCGCCGGCGGGGTCATCCAGCTCGCCGCCGAGCAGGGGCTGCTGGTGCAGATCTGCCAGTCCGGCCGGGATCCCGACTACGAGCTGCAACAGCTACGCCACCTCATCGCCCAACGGGTCGGCATCATCCTGATCAGCGGTTCGGGATACGACGACCCCCGGGTGGAAGCTGCGGCGCGGGCCGAGCTGGCGGCGTTCCAGGACCACGGCGGCCGGGTCGCCGCGATCGGGCGGCACGCGCTCGGCGTCGACGCCGTCCTGCCCGACAACGAGGCCGGCGGCAACGCGCTCGCCCACCACCTGATAGATCTCGGCCACCGGCGGATCACGGTCGCCGCGGGCAGCGCCGGTCTCACCACGGTCGCCGACCGGCTCGCCGGCGTCTCGTCGGCGCTGCGGCAGCGCGGGCTGCCCCCGGCCGACCTCGCCGTCGTGCACGGCGACTTCACCCGCGGCGGCGGCCGGACGGTCACCGAGCAGATCCTGAACGAACACCCGGAGACGACCGCGATCATCGCGCTCAACGATGCGATGGCCATGGGAGTGCTGTCCACGCTGCGCTCCCGCCGCATCCCGGTGCCCGGGCGGATGTCGGTCGTCGGCTTCGACGACGTCTCGGTGGCGGCCGACCTCGCGCCGAGCCTCACCACCATCCGGCTGCCGATGACCGAGATGGGCCGTACGGCGCTCAGCCTGGCACTCAAGCCCCGCTCGGCGCGTCCCCGACGCCGCTCCACCGGGCACCTGCTGGTCGTCCGCGACTCGACCGGCCCCGTGCCGACGGCCTGACGCGGCGGAGCGCGGCCCGCCGGATTCGGCGGCAATCCTGCACCGCTTCTGGCACCGTCGAGGGGTCCGCCCATCCGTGGTTGAGGAGACGTCATGGCCGGGTCCGCTGTGCGCCACCGGACGGTGGAGGTCGACGGCATCACGATCTTCTACCGGGAGGCCGGTGCCACGGACGCGCCGGTGGTGCTGCTGCCGCACGGCTACCCGTCGTCATCGTTCCAGTTCCGCCACCTGCTGCCCGCGCTGGGCGACCGGTGGCGGGGCGTCGCGCCCGACTACCCTGGCTTCGGCTACAGCGACACGCCCGACCCCGGCCGGTTCGCGTACACCTTCGATGCGCACGCCGACCTGCTCCGGCGGTTCACCGAGACGCTGGGGCTGACCCGCTACGTGATCTACCTTCAGGACTACGGCAGCCAGTTCGGGTTGCGACTGGCGATGGCCGCACCGGAGCGGGTCGCCGGTCTCATCATCCAGAACGGCGACATCTACCCGGACCAGCACGGGCCCAGGTACGAGCCGCTCAAACGATTCTGGCGTGAGCCGACCCACGAGGGCCGGGACCAGCTGGCCGCCGCGATCAACGAGGAGGGCTTCCGGCGCGAGTTCCTGGGCGAGCTGCCGGACCGACTGGCCGACCGGGTGAGCCCGGACCTGTGGCGGCTCTCCGGGGCACTGGTCGCGGATCCGCGGCGACGCGACGCCTGGCTCCGGCTCCTCGCCGACCAGGGCAGCACCGTCGCGTGGTTCCCCCGGCAGCAGGAGTACCTGCGGACCCACCGGCCGCCCACGCTCATCGTCTGGGGGCCGCACGACGGCTACATGCCGGCGGGCGCGGCCCGCGCCTACCTGCGGGATCTGCCCGACGCCGACCTGCACCTGCTCGACGGTGGCCACTGGCTGCTCGAGACGCACCTCGACGAGGTGGTGCGGCTGGTCCGCGACTTCCTCACCCGTGTCCAGCCCTCAGCGACGACCCGGCCGCTCGGGACGCCGACACCGGGAGCTGGCAGGTGAAGATCCCCCGCCCTACCAGCAGCACGGATCCACGTTCAAACATGCCTGCGGTGGTCGATCCGCCCATTTCGGAACCGCGCCACCGCGGGGGATGATCGCCGGATGACAGCGACGAGGGGTACGCGCGCATCGCTCGGGGCTCTGTTCCTGGCGGTGGCCACGGTCGGGGTGTGGTTGCTCTGGCTGGGCTGGGACACCGAGTACACCGTCGACCCGCAGACCGGTTCGCGCAGCGGCCCGTACGAGCCGTGGCAGGTGATCGGCTGCGTGCTGACCCTCGCGCTGCTCGCCGCCCTCGCCGGCACGCGGCTGAGTCCGTGGCTGGTGGCGCCGGTGATGACGGTGGCGTTCACGGTGGCCTGGTCGTGGGGTGCGTTGTCGTCCGACGACAGCGGGTTGTGGGCCGTCGGGGCGATCCTGGTGCTGGTCGGGATGGCGGTCGGCAGCATGCTGGTGAGCCTCGGCGCGCACTGGCTCAGCCGGCGCCTGGCCCACCGACCCAGCTAGGGCGTGCTGGCCGCGGCCGGGATCGCCCTTCGTCGTCAACCGCCCATAGTGGACGGAGGTCAGGTGTGATCTCATGTGCCCATGATCACTCCGACTCCCCTCATGAGCCTGGTTGCCGGCGTCTGGGGCTTCAAGACCCTCGCGGTCGGCGTTGAACTCGGCCTGTTCACCCGGCTCGCCGACGGCCGAACGATGACCGTCGAGCAGGCGGCCGCCGAGTTCGGCCTGGCCGACCGCCCGGCGGACCTGTTGCTGGCCGCGAGCGCCTCGCTCGGCCTGCTCGAAAAGGCCGGCGACGGCTACCGCAACTCCGCGCTGGCCGAGCAGTTCCTGGTCGAGGGCCGCCCGTACTACTTCGGAGCCCAGGTCCGCTACTCCGACCTGCGTACCTATCTGCCCTGGCACCGAATCGGGGAGGCGCTGCGCACCGACCGGCCACTGACCTGGGACCCGCAGGTTCAGCAGTCGATGTTCGACACCACCGACCCGGAGATGCTGGCGCAGTTCTGGGATGCCATGTACTCCACGTCCAGCTTCACCGCCGCCGCGCTGGCCGACGCGTACGACTTCTCCGCGCATCACCGGCTGCTCGACGTGGGCGGCGGAGCCGGCGCGTTTCCGATCGAGTTCTGCCGCCGCCTGCCCGGACTGCGGGCGACCGTCCTGGACCTGCCACATGTCTGCGTACGGGCCGAGCAGCGGATCGCGGCGGCCGGTCTGACCGGGCGGATCGGCACGCTGGCCGGCGATTTCCTCGCCGACCCGGCGCTACCGCGCGGGCACGACGTCATCCTGCTCAGCATGATCCTGCATGACTGGGACGAGCCGACGAATCGCGCGTTGCTGGCCCGGTGCCACGCGGCGCTCCCGCCCGGCGGCGCGGTCGTCGTCTGCGAACTGCTGCTCAACGATGAGCGCACCGGACCGCCGGAAGCCGCTCTGATGGGCATGAACATGCTGGTCGAGACCGAAGGTGGCCGGAACTACTCCGGCGCCGAGTACAGCGCCTGGCTCGCCGACGCCGGCTTCGTCGACGTCCGCACGGTGCCGTTCGACGCCCCCGGCGCCAACGGCGCGGTGGTGGCCCGCCGGGCCTGACCGCCGACGCCACGCGGCCCACGCGAGCCCGAGGGGCTGCGTGGGCCGGGTGTGGCGGCGAAATCGCCGCGCTGGCGTCCGATCAGATTCCGGTACGGATCAGGCCCGAGCCTTGGCCGGTTGCTTGAGGAACTTCAACATCGCCTTGTTGATGTCGTCGGCATGTGTCCACGGGATACCGTGCGGCGCGCCCTTGAGCGTGATGAGCTGGCTGGTCGGCAGCATCGGCGCGAGCCGCTGGCCGGTCACCGGGTAGGGCAGCACGTTGTCCTTGTCGCCCTGGATGATCAGGACCGGCACGTCGATCTTCGGCAGGTCGGGCCGGAAGTCCTCCTGCCAGGCGTCCACCGAGTCGTGGGTGGCTCTGCCGGAGGCCATCGCGCCGATCTGCCAGTGCGCGCGGTACGCCTCCTCACTGACCAGCTTGCCCTTGTTCTCGCTGTAGTTGAAGAACGCGTCGCAGAACTGGGTCAGGTAGGCGAAGCGGTCCTTGGTGATGGCCTGCTGGAACCCCTGGAAGAGGCTCCTGTCGACGCCCTCCGGGTTGTCCTGGGCCTTGGCCAGCATTGGTTGCAGCGGGCTGAGCAGCACCGCCCGGCTCACCCGCTGCGAGCCGTAGTTGCCCAGGTAGCGAACCACCTCGCCGGTGCCCATCGAGTGACCCACCAGCATCACGTCGCGCAGGTCCAGCTCGGTCATCAGGATGTCGAGGTCCGCCGCGAAGGTGTTGTAGTCGTACCCGAACGCCGGCTGCGCGGAGTTGCCGTTGCCGCGACGATCGTAGGTGATCGTCCGGTATCCGGCGTTGAGCAGTGCGTTGGTCTCCTTCTCCCAGGTCGCCCCGTTGAACGGGAAGCCGTGGATCAGCACCACCGGCTGACCCGATCCGTGATCCTCGTAGTACAGGTCGATGGGCGCGGAGTTCTCCGTACCCACGGTGATGAAAGGCATGTTCTTCTCCCGCTCCGTTCGGGCTATCGGACGTCAGCGCGTTCCCGCCCGATCGCCGCATATGCCGGTTCACCGGAGGGCCGGGCCCTGGGCCGCAGACCGGCAGGCCGGCCGAACTCCATCGACATTTATCGACGCTGCTGTTAAGGTCGCCGGTGGAAAGTTTCGGCGTACGGGAGGTGGGCATGCCTCGTCGGATCCACACCGGGATCGCCGCGCTGGCCATCGGGGCGGCCACGGCCGCCCTGGGCGCCGCGCCGGCCCACGCCGACCCGGTGGTGCCGCGGCACGCCATCGTGGTCTGCCAGAGCGCCAGCTTCTACGCCAACTACGACTCGGCCAGCGGCCCCACCGGCCTGAAACGCACGCTCGGGTACGGCAACAAGATCGGCCACACCCCGGGCGCGCACCCGGTCTACAACGGGTGGGCGGCCTCGTTCGACTTCGGTCCGAACGACTGGGGCTACCTCCGGGCCGAGTGCGTCGGCGGGTACGACTCATGGTGAGCCGGTTCGCCACCCGTGCGACGGCCGGCCTACTGGCCGGCATCATCGCCGCCACGCTCACCGCGCCGGCTCCGGCGCTGGCCGCCAACGGCACCATCGGCCAGCGGGAGACGGTGTGCGCGACCGACCTGTTCGTCCGCACCCAGCCCAACGGGGCCTGGATGGGCACCCTCTACCAGGGCCAGACTTTCCTGGTCGAGGGTCCCCGCAGCGGCGGTTACATCTACGGCTTCGCCTACGGGCACATCAACCGGCGCGGCTGGGTGCAGGACGGCTGGTTCTGCTGACCGCCCGGCATGCCGCGACACCGGCTGGCCAGGGCTTTGACACAGGCCCTAGCCTCGGGGTGTGAGCCTTCCGCGCCGGCTGCGGGCCGTCAGCGACCTGCACATCGGCTATCCGGAGAACCGCTCGTTCGTGCGGGATCTGTGCCCTGGCAACGACGGTGACTGGCTGCTCGTGGCCGGCGACGTGGCCGAGCGGTACGCCGACATCGAGTGGGCGCTCGCGCTGCTCAGCAGCCGGTTCGCGAGGGTGGTCTGGGCGCCCGGCAACCACGAGCTGTGGACACCGCCCGACGACCCGGTGCAGCTGCGCGGCGAGGAGCGCTACCGAGAGCTGGTGCGGCTGTGTCGGCGGCTGGGGGTCGTCACCCCGGAGGATCCGTACCCGGTGTGGGACGGCGAGGGCGGTCCGGCCACGATCGCCCCGCTCTTCGTGCTGTACGACTACACGTTCCGGGTGCCGGAGGCGAGCACCAAACAGCAGTCGTTGGACCTGGCGTACGAGGCTGGGGTGGTGTGCACGGACGAGGCCCTGCTGCACCCCGATCCCCACCCGAGCCGGGAGGCGTGGTGCGAGGCCCGGGTCGCCGAGACCGAGCGCCGGCTGGCCGAGCGCGACCCGGCCCTGCCGACCGTGCTGGTCAACCACTATCCGCTGGTACGCGCACCAACCGATGTCCTGTGGTATCCGCAGTTCGCCCAGTGGTGCGGCACCGTGCGTACCCGGGACTGGCACCTGCGCTTCGGCGCGGCCACCGTGGTCTACGGGCACCTGCACATCCCCCGGACGACGTTCCACGACGGGGTGCGTTTCGAGGAGGTCTCCCTCGGCTACCCGCGCGAGTGGCGGCGGCGCGGGCCGGTGCCCAACCCGGTGCGCACCATCCACCCGGCGGACGACCTGCGCCGGATGCGCAGCCGGCGGGCTGACGCAAACCATCGTGACCGGAGGGCGGCCACCGGTCCGCTCCGGTGGCCGCCCACTCGTGGTCAGCTCGCGTAGACCTCCAGTGCCGCCAGTTGCCCCGCCGGCCAGCCGGTGTTGCCGGTGACGGTGATGCGCAGGTGGCGGGTCTGCGCGGCGGTGAAGGTGAGGGTCACCTGGTTGCCGGTGGCCGGGTTGAAGGTGCGCCCGGCCGACGCGACCAGCGTGCCGAAGCTGGCCCCGTCGGTGCTGCCCTGCACGGCGAGGGTCTGCGTCCGGGTGGCCCAGGCCGCCGCCGGCGGCAGCTTGAGCACCACCCGCCCGACCGTGCGTGCCGCGCCCAGGTCGACCTGCACCCACTGTGGAAAGGCGCTGTTGACGCTCTCCCAGTAGCTGTTCGGGTCTCCGTCGACCACGTTGCCCGACCCGTAGCTCTGGGTGTGGCTGCTCTCGGCGGTGGGTCGGCCACGGGCGAGGTCCGCGTTGGCCGGCGCGTCCGTGGTGACCGTGACCGTGTTCGACGGAGCGGAGGTGTTGCCCGCGGTGTCCCGCGCCGTGACGGTGAAGCTGTATCCGGTGGACGGGCTGAGTCCGCTCACGGTCGCCGTGGTGCCCGTGACGGTCGCGACCACCGTGCCGCCCTGACGCACCTGATAGCCGCTCACGCCGGTGTCGTCGGTCGCCGCCGTCCAGGCCAGCGACACACTGGTCGCCGTCCGCCCGGTCACGGTGAGGCCGGTCGGCGCGGTCGGTGGGGTGTCCGGCGTGCCGGTCGCGGCGTACACCTCGACCTGGGCGAGCTGGCCGGCCGGCCACCCGGTGTTGCCGCCGATACTGAGCCGGACGTACCGGGCGGCGGTGGCCGGCAACGTACGGGTGACGGTGTTGCCGGTCGCCGGGTCGAAGGTGAAGCCGGCGGCGGGGGCGATGGTGCCGAAGGAGCTGCCGTCGACGCTGCCCAGCACGGTGATGGTCTGGGTACGCGCCCCCCAGCCGGCGGGCAGCCGCACCACGAGCCGATCGACCTGGTGACTGGCGCCGAGGTCGACCTGCCACCACTGCGGGAAGGCGCCGCTGCCACTCTCCCAGTAGCTGGAGGCGTTGGCGTCCACCGCGTTCGACGCCGGGAACGGACCGTTCTGGCTGCTCGCCGAGGTGGGACGACCGGCGGCCAGGTTTCCGCCGGTCGGCGGCGGCCCGTCGAGCATCGGCTGCGTGGGGCGCACCGGGGTGAGTGCGAGCTGCCCCTTGAGCATCCGCCCACCGTCGGCGGTGATCCGCAGGTAGTAGTCCGAGGAGCAGGCCACGCCGTCCTCGTCCAGGGCACGGATGTTCGCGCCGGCCGGGGTGGTGGCCTGGGTCTCGGACGTCTTGGCGATCTGGTTGCCCTCGTTGTACTCGTCGAACATGGACACGTACAGGCCCTGGGAGCCGAGCCGGACCATGTTGTAGATGTGCCGCCAGTAGAAGTCGCCGTGCCGGCGATGCCCCCCGGCGAGGTCACCGGGCATCACGCAGGGCTGGTAGTCGATGCCCCGCGCCACACAGTCGGCCATGTCGGGGATGTTGACGTTGTTGTAGTACGAGTCGAGCCCCTCCAGGGTGGTGGTCCGGTAGACCATCCACGGCGAGATCATGTTGAACGCGTGGTAGACGTCGAGGAAGCCGGGGCGGGAGTCCTCGATCCCCTGCCGCCACCAGGTGGGCACGCCACCGATGACGTAGCAGCCCTGCGCCTTGAACCAGTTGACGACCTCCAGGCAGGGTCCCGGGGTGAAGGGCCGGCTGGGCTCGCTGAAGCCGAAGCCCCAGATGCAGACGACCGGCTTGCCGTTCTGTCGGGCGTACGCGCTGGACGCGGTGTGCGCGGACATCTTCGTCGTCCAGTCGGTCTTGATCTCCGACTGCATGTTCAACCAGTCGGTGACGTCGTACATGATGTAGAACTTGCGGCCGTGGCGCTCGGCGGCGGAGCGCACCTTCTGCGTCATCGCGTCGCGGGTCGGCCCCTCGTCGCCCATCGGGTTGAACCGCTGCAACGCGGCGGTGTCGCAGCCGTACTCCTGCATCCACCGGAAGTGGGTGTCCACGGTCTGCTGGTCGTACGAGGAGAAGAGGGTGGCCGGCGAGCCGTTGCCGAGGTTGGGGTAGGCGGTGGGGTAGCTGCGGGTGTATTCGCGCATGTCCGGCCAGGACACGATGGTGGTGTTGCTGGGCGAGGGCGGCTGGAACCGGTCGCGGCTCCAGTGCCACCAGCCGCCGATTGGCGCGGAGTCGCCGGGGCAGCTGAACCAGCCCTGGTAGCCGACCGTCACCTTGCCGACCACGTCCCCGGGAGGACTGGCTGCGCGGGCCGGGCCGCTCAGGGTGGTGAGCAGTTCGGTGGTGGAGGCGGCGGCGAGGGCGGACCCCGCCATCACCGATGTGACGAACCTGCGGCGGGAGACCGCCATGACGACCACTCCTTCGGGACGGAAGGCATTGACGGTCATCGTGGCAGTACCGATCGCCACCACGCAAGAGTTAAACTGATCGATGAAATTGTTAGCCAACGGATCGGAAGTATGCGAGTGCTTCGCACGCCGAAGGCCGCGCGAACGGGGGCCGGAGCCGCGCCGGCTCCGGCCCCCGTTCGATGCCCGGGATCCCCTACGGAGTCGGATACTGCGTGAGGTAGACCGGCGCGCCGACCTTGGTCATGTCGGCCGCGTCGCCGACGCCGTTGACCACGTGGTCGATCGTGCCGGCGCTGAGGTTGACGGTCATGATGTGGTGCAGCCGTACGCCCGGGGTGACCGGGACCTCGAAGCCGTTCTCGGTGTGGATCGACGGATTGTTCTGGTTGAAGACGTAGACACCGCCGCCGTACAGGGTGTGGTGCCGCACCCGGTCGCCGACCTTGTAGCCGGCCCAGCCCTCGACGCCACCGTGCATCCAATCCGCCTGCGTCGGCGGGTCGTACGGCAGCTCGTTCTGGTAGAGGATCGTCGTGCCGTGCTCGCCGTTCCAGACGGTGTTGTACCGCTGGAAATGCTCGACGAACAGGCCGGTCGCGGTCACATGGTCGCCGTTGATGACGGCGCCGTAGCGGCCGGTGTTGGTCCGCCAGCGATCCGTGTCGCCGTTGACGCCCTCCGTGAAGCCCTCGACGCCGTGATCGCCGCGCCACACCCAGGTGTGGTCGATGAGCACGTTGTCGCTGTTGACCTCCAGCGCCGTGTTCGTCCGGCCGATGTGCGGGCCGCCGACCCGGAAGTACACGTCGGACAGCGTGGTCGGGTTGGCCGCGCTGCTGACGTTGCGGCCGTGCTGCCGACCCACCCGCAGCAGGACCGGTGACTCGACCCGACCGGCGTCGATCGTGACGCCGGCGACGACGACACCGGGGACGCCGGCGACGTCCAGCGGGATGGCGCCGTTCACCGCGGTGAGGGTGGCGTGGCCGATGCCGAGCACCACGGTGTTGGCACGCCGTACCTCGATGCTGCGCGCGATGTCGTACGTGCCCGGGGTGAGCAGCAGGTGCTTGCCGCGCGCGAGCTGGCTGTTGATGACGTGCACCGGGTCGGACGGCTTGGCGATGAAGAAGTCGCGGATCGGTATCGTCCGCCCCGGCGTCATGCCCTCGGCCCAGGAGACGCCCCGGCTGTCCCGCTGCGCGGCGGGCACCCGGACGTTGTAACGGCCCTCGCCGTCAACGAAGAGGTACGGCTTCTCCCGGCTCAGCGGGGTGGTCTCCAGCGTCGTGTAGGGCGGGTCAGGGAAGGAGGCGTCGTCCGGCGCGCCCTCGACCCCCGCGAAGACCTGGTTCCACACCGCGTTGGACCAGCTACCGACCTCGCTGTTGCGGGTCAGCCACTGTTGCTGCGACCCGTTGGTGGTGGCCGGCAGCCGCGAATCGGCGATGAAGCCGCCGCTGGCGTACTGCGGGCCCGCGGTGCAGTAGTCCATCAGCGACAGCCCGCCGCCGCTGATGTTCAGGCGGCGCATGGACACCGCCTGGGACACCGCCCAGAAGTTCGCCGAGGACCGGCAGCCGTCCTGGCCGGCGGCGTTGATGGTGAGCGAGAGGTTCGACAGGGTGCGCCAGAAGTTGACCAGCGCGAGGCAGTTGCCGGTGCCGCCGTCGGCGAGGCAGCGGTTGTACGCCTCGATCTTGCCGTTGACGGTGACGTCGGTGGGCGAGGCACCCAGGCCGGAGACCTCGGTGTAGTAGCCGACCTTGGCCTGCAACGGCTGCTCGGTCGTCCCGTACGTGCCCGGCTTGAACAGGTAGGCGTGCCGCGCGGTGCCCATCTCGTTGTCGACCTGCCGGGCGTGCGCCGCGTCCAGCGTCTGCTGGATCTCGGTGACCGGCATGCTCGGGTCGAAGATGGTGACGTTGGGCCCGAAGTCCGGGGCGCCGTGCGTCGGCCGGCCGGCGGTGGCGGCCGTGCTGGTCGCCGTGACGACGGTGGTCAGCACCAGTGCGAGGAAGAGGGTACGACCGGTTCTCCGGCGCACCCGTCGGGGTTGGGTTGTCATGCGGTTCGTCCTCTCCGCTGGCCGGACGTACTCCCGGCGCAGCTGGGGCGTGAGAGCGCTCTCTGACGCCTTCGCGCGGGATCGGACCGAAGCGAAGGGTTGACATGTTTCTACCTGGTAAATCGGCCGCACGCCATGACCGCGGACGGCGAGCTTCGGTGCGAGCCGGGTGCGAACGGACGGTGCAGGGGCAGTACCGATGCGGGTGGTGCCGGGCAGGATGGCCAGCCGGCAGGCCGGCAGACCGGTCAGGTCGCCGGACACCGCGCCGCCGAGCAGCCGGAACATCCGCACCGCGTGCTCAGGCTGGACGATGTCCGCGTCGGCCAGCACGATCATGGTCGGCGCGGCCAGCGCGGTGATCTGCGCCGGGGTCCACTGCGGCAGGTTCGCGTCCAGCACCTTCATCTTGGTGACCAGACTGGCCCAGCCCGCCGGGTCAGGCTGGTCCGCAGGTACTCCTCGTGGAACTCCGAGCCGTGCAGGTGCTCCCGGTCGCAGATCCTGGATCCCGTCGAGCAGCCCGGGATGCAGACCCGCGTCGTCGAAGCTCACCGAGGCGAGCACCAGCCGGCCGACCCGGGCGGCGTGGTCGGTGCCCAGGCGCAGGGCCACGGCCGCGCCCATGCTCCAGCCGAACACGTCCGCGCGCGCGACGCCGAGCCGGTCGAGCAGCTCGACCACGTCGGCGGCGAAGTGCTCCACGGTCAGCGGACGGTCGAGATCCGGCGTGTGACCGTGTGCCTGCAACTCGACCGCGATCACCCGCCGGGTCTTCGCCAGGAGCGGCAGGATCGTGCCGAACGAGGTGCCGATGCCGGAGAGCGCGCCGTGGATCAGCACCAGCGGGCGGCCCTCGCCGCTGCCGTGCTCTTCGTGGTGGATGTCCATGGCCACACCGTGCGCCGGGGCGCTTACAGCCGGCTTCAGGTCGCCTTACCCGGGGAAGGGCTTGCCCTAGGATGACCGCCGTGCAGTTCGGGGTGCTCGGACCGCTCGCCGTCAGCACGGACGCCGGCGAGCCGGTGGTGGTGCCCGGCACCAAGGTGCGGGCGCTGCTGGCCGACCTGCTGACCAACCGCAACCAGGTGGTCTCGGCGGACCGCCTCATCGACGACCTGTGGGGCGACGACGCACCCGCCAATCCCGCTGGCGCCCTCCAGGTGCGGGTGTCGCAGTTGCGCAAGGCGCTCAACGATGCCGAGCCGGGCGCCCGCGAGATGATCGAGTCCCGGCCGCCCGGGTACCTGCTGCGGGCCGGCGCGATCGACGCCGACCGGTTCGCCGAGCTGGCCCGGTGCACGGACGTCGAGCGGCTGACCGAGGCCCTCGCGCTGTGGCGCGGCGAGGCGTACGCCGACGTGGCCGACGCGGAGTTCGTCCGCGCGGAGGCGACCCGGCTCGCCGAGCAGCGCCTCACCGTGCACGAGCGGCTGGCCGAGGCTCGGGTGGCCCGGGGCGAGCACGACCTGGTCGCCGCCGAGCTGGCGGAGCTGGTTGCCCGGCACCCGTTACGCGAGGGCCTGCGGGCGGTGCAGCTACGCGCCCTGTACGCGGCCGGCCGCCAGTCCGAGGCGCTGGACAGCTACGCGGAGCTGCGCGACCGGCTCGCCGACGAGCTGGGCCTCGACCCCGGGCCGGAGCTGGTCGCCCTGCACCGCAGGATCCTCGAACAGGACGCCGGCCTGAGCGCGCCGCCGAAGGCCGCGATCATCCGCAACAGCTTGCCGGCGCAGCTGGACGAGCTGGTCGGGCGGTCCGAGGCGCTGTCCGAGCTGCGGGCCCTGCTGCCGCGGCAGCGGCTGGTCACGCTGGTCGGGCCGGGCGGCGTCGGCAAGACCCGGCTGGCCACCGAGACCGCCCGCACGCAGTTCCTTCCGGACGGTGTCCACCTGGTCGAGCTGGCCGCGCTGCCGCCCGGTGACCCGCGCGTCGCCGAACAGGTGCTCGGCGCGCTGGACACCCGCGAGACCGCCGGTACGAGCCTGTCCCCCGCCGACCGGCTCACCGCCGCGCTGCGGCACCGACAGCTGCTGCTCGTCCTGGACAACTGCGAGCACGTGATCGAGCCCGTCGCCGAGGTGGTGGCCCGGCTGCTGCGGGACGCGCCCGGGGTGAGCCTGCTGGCCACCAGCCGGGAGCCGCTCGGCCTGACCGGGGAGGTGCTCTGGGAGGTACCCCCACTGTCCGTGCCGGAGGACGGTGACCTGGACGCGGTCCGGCGCTCGGCGGCGGCCCGTTTGTTCGCCGCCCGCGCCGCCGCGCAGCAGCGGGGTTTCCGACTCGACGGCCGGACCGCTCCCGTGGTGGCTCAGCTCTGCCGCCGCCTCGACGGCCTGCCGCTGGCGCTGGGGTTGGCGGCGACCCGGGTCCGCGCGCTCGGTGTGCGTGGCGTGGTGGACCGGCTGGATGACCGGTTCCGGCTGCTCACCACCCAGCAACGGGACGTGCCGCCGCGGCAGCGGACACTGACCGCGGTGATCGGCTGGAGCTGGGACCTGCTCGACGAGGCCGACCGGGTGGTGCTCGCCCGGCTGGCGCTGTTCAGCGACGGCTGCA
Source organism: Micromonospora sp. U21 (assembly GCF_018070045.1). Taxonomy (GTDB): domain Bacteria; phylum Actinomycetota; class Actinomycetes; order Mycobacteriales; family Micromonosporaceae; genus Micromonospora. Next base: position 139,143 of record NZ_JAGPYK010000016.1, on the reverse strand, counting down.
CCCCGGAGGCCGCCGAGCGGGTCTGTCAGACCGATCTGGACGCGCTGGCCCGACTGGTGGACCGGTCGCTGGTGGTGCTGGACGATTCCGGCGTGGCGCCGCGCTACCGGCTGCTCGAATCGGTCGCCGCGTTCTGCCTGGAGCGCGTGGCAGACGCCGACGAGGTACGCGCGCGGCACGCCGCGTACTACACCGAGCTGGCCGAACGCGCCGATCCGCAGTTGCGCGGCGCCGACCAGCAGCGGTGGCTGGCGCTGCTCGACGCGGAGACGGCGAACCTGCGGACTGCGCTGGTCCACGGCGGCGGGCTGCGACTGGCGATCGCGTTGAGCTGGTACTGGTATCTGCGCGGCCGGCTCACCGAGGCGCGGCAGGCGCTGGCGGTGCCCGGAGACCCGGCACAGGAGGCCCGCGCGGCGGCCTGGCGGGTCGGCTTCGCGCTGTTGCAGGGCGACCCGATCGTGCCGGCTGAGGTGCGCGCCGCGCTGGCCGGCGACCCGGACGGCCGGGCCGCCTGGTTCGCGGCCAGCGCGGTCATCGAACACAGCGACCTGGCCCTGGCGGCGGAGCTGCTGCCCGGCGCGTCCGCCGCCGACCCGTGGACCGAGGCCGCGGTGCTCAGCTCCCGGGCGAAGATCGCGCACGCCAACGGCGACCAGGCCGCGCTGGAGAGCGCCGCGACCCGCAGCGCCGCGCTGTTCGCCGGCATCGGCGACCGGTGGGGCCGGCTCCAGGCGACCGAATGGATGGGCGGGCTGGCCGACATGCGCGGCGAGCACGAACGCGCGGCCGCCCTGCACCGGGAGGGGCTGCGCTGGGCCGAGGATCTGGCGCTGTGGCCGCAGGTGTGCACCGAGCTGTCGTGGCTGGCCTGGCTCGCGGTGCAGACCCGCGACTACATGCAGGGCCGGGAGCTGGCCGAACGCGCGTACCAGCTGGCGGTGGAGCAGGCGATGCCCAGTGCGCTGGTCTTCGCGGAGATGAGTCTCGGGCTGGCCGCCCGCCGCGACGGCAAGCTCGACGTGGCCGTCATCCACCTCACCCGCCTCGCCGAGCGGGGACGCGGCGAGGCACAGCCCGCTCTCTACCTGCCAATGGTCCTGGTCGAGCTGGGCTACGCGGTCGAGCAGGGCGGCGACCCGGACACCGCGTTGGCCCTGCACATCGAGGCGTTCGAGGCCGCCGAGGCGATGGAGATTCCACGGGACGCGGTCAGCACCCTGGAGGGGATGGCGTCGGCGGTGCGCTCCCCCGAGGTCGCCGCCCGGCTGCTCGGCGCCGCGGCCGCCGCCCGGCTCGCCGTCCAGGCCCCGGCCGCCCCCGCCGAACGCGACGACACCGACCGGGTGACCGAACGGCTGCTGGCCGCGCTCGGGCGGGAACGCTTCGACGCGCTGGTCGCCGAGGGCGCGAAGCTGAGCCCGGGCGAGGCGCGGGCTCAGCTCTGATCGGTGGTCAGGCGGCCGTCTTCGGCCGGTACGAGGCGATGATCACGCCGCTCTTGTGCACTCGGGTGTCGACCAGATCGAACGACGCCTTGAAGTCCTTCAGCGGCACCGTCAGGCTGGGGGTGCCCTCCAGCACCGGGTGGATCCAGAACCGGACCTCGTCCACCAGCCCCGCCTGGATCAGCTGCGCGGTGACCGAGCCGAAGCCGTACTGGATGATGTCCCTGCCCTCCTGTGCCTTCAGCTTGGTGACCGCCTCGACCAGGTCGCCCTGGAGCACCTCCGTGTTGTTCCAGGTGGGGTTGGTCAGGGTGGTCGAGGCGACGTACTTCTTGACGTTGTTGAAGTACGCGGCGCCGGTGCTCGGGTCGTTCTCGTCCATGCTCGGCCAGGCGACGGACATGCCGTCGTAGGTGGCCCGGCCCATCAGCATCGCGTCCGCGCCGTCGGTCTGCTCGCCGGCGAAGCTGGCGGCCTCCTCGTCGAAGTAGGGCGAGGTCCACATGGGGTTCTCGATGACGCCGTCGAGGGTGACGTAGGTCGAGTTGATGAGCTTGCGCATCGGAATCTCCTGGCTGTCGGTCGTGTTCTCCGGTGACACCCAGAACTCTGCCGGCACGCGCTTACGATTCGCTTCAGGTGCCCTTACCCGCGTCCGTGACGCGTCGGTCAAGCCGGTCGTTCAGGGTCGGTCAACGGGATCGGCAGCGCCTGCGTGTCCGCCGTGCCGCCGCCGGTCGAGTGCGCCGGCGCGGGGCGTTCGCCGGTCCGGCTGTGCAACCGCCCGCGCCCCGTCGGCCCGGCGCGCCGGGTCACCTCGCAGGTCACCATCCGCACCGGCGGTGGGGGCGCGGTGAAACGGCCGACGCCCCAACGCACCCAGATCGGGATGCGGCCGGCGTCACCCTCCGCCCGCAGCTTATGCACCGTCCTGGCCCGATCGGTGTGGTCGACCTCCACGACCACCGGCGGGCCGTCGGGGCGGGCACACGCCACGTCGAGGACCGAGAGCCGCTGTTCCAGTGGCGGTGGCAGCGGCAGGACGCTGGGGGCGCGCCGGTAGACCCGCCAGCCCTGGGCCTCGGCCCACCGCACCACCGAGTCGATCACCCGCGCGGTGACCTCGTCGGTGTCCAGGTCGACAAAGGTCAGGTCGTTCAGCCAGCGGCCCAGGTCGTCGGCCAGCCGCTCGCCCTCCGCCGTGACGTCCACCGGCGCAGGATAACGCCTCAGGCGGCGGTGGTCGCAGTCGCGGCGCTGGCGCTCGACGAGGCAGAATCGGACGGCGTAATCACGACGATCGTCCGGGGAGACGCGGCATGACTGAGCTGACCGGCGCTCCGACCGCCGACCCGGCCCTCCGGATCGTGCCGGCCAACGAGGCGTCGTGGGGCGACCTCCAGGACATCCTCGGCACCGCCGACGCGGGCCGGTGCCAGTGCCAGTGGTTCAAGGTCGCGGACTGGCTGTGGCGGGCCTCCACCCAGGAGGAGCGGGTCGCGTCGTGCCGGGAGCAGACCGGCTGCGGCGAGCCGGACGCCCCGACCACCAGCGGGCTGGTCGCGTACCTCGACGACCAGCCGGTGGGCTGGGCCGCGGTCGAGCCGAGGACGGCGTACCCGAAGCTGCGCAACCAACGGGTCCCCTGGCTCGGCCGCGACGAGGACAAGGACGACGGCGATGTCTGGGCGGTGACCTGCCTGGTGGTGCGCAAGGGCTACCGGGGTCGCGGCCTCACCTATCCCCTGGCCCGCGCCACGATCGACTTCGCTCGGGAGCGCGGCGCGCGGTCGCTGGAGGCGTACCCGATGCTCGCCGAGGCGGGCAAGCAGATCACCTGGGGTGAGGCGCACGTCGGGGTCCGGCAGATCTTCGAGGACGCCGGGTTCACGGAGGTCAGCCACCCCACGCTGCGGCGGGTGGTCATGCGGATCGATTTCGCCAGCGACCAGCCGCGGCGGGGTGGCTCCTGATCGACACGGGATCGGCGATGTCGGAGGGTCCAACCGACGCGCGGATACCCCGCCATCGCCGACCTGCAGTCGATCACGGTCTGGTCGCGCCCGCTCGGGCCCAGCTCCCGGCCGGAGCTGGGCCCGACCGTCGGGGTCACCGCATGTTGGCGACCACGAACGGCGCGTGACCGTGCAGGTAGTTGTTCCACCCGCCGGTCACCGGCGCGCCCGGGCTGAGCAGGTTGGTGGTGTCGGTGCCGACGTCGAGCTTCCACGCGGTCCAGGAGATCCCGTTCGCCTTCATCCAGTCGACCCAGGTCTGCGCCTCGGGCAGGCAGGCCCGGCCGTCGAGGCCGCCGTCGGCGTGGCTGGCACCCCACTCGGTGGCGAACAGCGCCAGGCCGGCCCGGATGGCCGCGTCGCCCTTCGCGCGCAGCGACGCGCCGTGCGTGCACGAGTAGAAGTGCAGCGTGTACATCAGGTTGGTGCCGGCGACCGGGCTGGCCGCTGCCGCGTCCACGTCCTGCGACCACGTCGGGGTGCCCAGCACGACGATGTTGTCCGGGTCGACGGCGCGGATGGCGGACACCACCGCCTGGTGGTATGGCTTGATGACGCCCGTCCAGCTCACCTGGAGCGGCTCGTTCCAGGGCTCCCAGATGACGTTGGGCAGGTTGCCGTAGCGGCGCGCCAGGTCGGCGAAGAACGCCACCGCCTCGGATTGATTGTGCTGCGCCTCGTGGGCGTGCCAGTCGACGATCACGTACACCCCGGCGCTGACCGCGTTGTTGATGATGGTCTCGACCTGCGAACGCGCCTTGACCGGGTCGCTCAGGTACGCACCCGCCGGCTCCACGCCCATCGCCGCGCGGATCACCTGGAGGTTCCAGTTGTCGCGCATCCAGGTCAGCGCGGAGAGGTTCTCGGCGTAGGGGGCGCTCTCCCAGTTGAGCCACATGCTGCTGATGCCGCGCAGCTGCACCCGCGCGCCGTTCCTGTCGCACATCCCGGTACCGCAGACCCGCAGCTGGCCGTACCGCTCGACCGGGGTGCCCGAGGTCGGCGGCGGATCGGTCGGGGTGGGCGTCGGGGTGGTCGGAGTGGGCGTCGGGGGCGGCCCGCCCGCGCAGGACGCGCCGTTCACCGTGCAGTTGGCCGGGGTGCCGGAGCCGGCGACGAGGAAGCCGAACGAGGTCGAGGCACCGGCGGCGAGGGTCCCGTTCCAGGAGAGGTTGGTGAACGTGTGACGGCTGCCGACGCTGGCCTGCTGCGCGTTCCACGACTGACTGATGCTCGAGCCGGACGGCAGGTCGAACTCGACCCGCCAGCTGGTGATCTGTGCGGAGGTGTTGTTGGTGACGGTGACCTGGCCCTGATAGCCGCTGCCCCAGTTGTTCGTCACGGAGAACAGGGCGGTCGCCGCGCTGGCCGGTGTGGCGGCGATCGCCACCGCACCGGCGAGCAGGCCGGCGATGGCCAGGGCCGTGACAAGTCTCAGAGTGCGCATGCTGAACCCGCTTCGGTCGATCGACTGTGATGGCCTGAGGCGGGGCGGCGCCTGGGCGCACAGTATCGATCAACAGCTATGTGCGGCAAGGTGGGGCGAGCGGATTCCCGCTGGCCGGGAGGTCAGTGCCGCCGCCACCCCCAGCGGCGCGAGCCGGGCACGCCCGACGCCGACTTCTCCCGGGCCACCATTTCGGTCGCCACACGTAGGGCCTGCGCGGGCTGCGCGCCGGCCGGCCCCAGCAGCTCCACCAGCCGATTGCCGAGCCCCAGCACCATCCCGGCGCGGTCGAAGTCCCGGATCAGCGCCAGGCACTGCGCGTACACCCCGTAGGTGTTGGCCATCTCCCACAGACTCAGCGGACGCAGCGGATCGAGCAGCCCCTGGCGCAGCTCGCAGGCCCGGGACGCGGCCAGCGCCGCCTCCCGGTTGGAGTCGTCCGAGGCGGGTCGCGTGACGGACCGGTGCAGCAACGCGACGGCCTGGTTGTGATAGGCGGTGCCCATCGCCTCCCTGGTCCGGGGCCCGGCGGACGGCGGGGATGCGACGGTGAGCAGACCCACGGCCACGGCCCGCTCCACCAGCTCCAGCCGGGTGACGGGCTGACCGGCGGCGAACGCGACCTCCGCCAGGTCCACCAGCGCGGTGATCAGCTCCGCGAGCGCCTCGTCCCACGCCGGAGCGGCCACATCGCCACCCTCGGCCGCCACCGCGTCGTGCACCCGCTCGAAGAGGGCGACCGCCTCACCGCCGGGCGCCATCCCGTCGGCGGCCCGGCCCAGCGCCGACAGCAGCATCCCGCGCCGCCACAGCGCCCGGGCCAACTGCTGCTGGTCGCGACGGCTCACCCGGCCCGAGCCCTGCGCGGCCTGCCGGTAAGCGTCGATCACCCGCACCCAGAGCCGGTCCGCCTCCGCCCAGGTGCCCTGCCGCGTCGAGTGCTCCCGCGCCCGCTCGAACAGCCGTTCCCGCTCGTCCGGTCCCATCTCCCGCACCGCCCTCCGCGCTGGCCACCCGTCACACCGCCGGCCTGCGGCAGTGAATGTCGTCGATTCTATGGTGGTGACGGCGCAGAGCCGTAGGGACAACTCACTGTGTCGCCGTCACGATGCAGCGGCGCAACTGCGTCACCGCCCCGGCCGGACCCTCGATCGTGACGCCGCTCGGCTCACCGGCCAGCTCCCGGCCCCACACCCAGCGCAGCATCGCCGCCGGCGGGCCGGTGACGGTCACGTCGGCGGCGTCGGCCGCGCCGTCGGTCACGCGGAACACCCCCGGCCCGGTACGCACCGACCACGCCGCGCCGTCGGTACGCAAGGTGTACGTCCAGCCCGGCGAGCCGGCCAGGATCTCCGTGAAGTAGTCGGCCCACTGGGCCACCGCATACTCCACGAACACCTTGAGCAGCTCGTCGACGCCGTCGACGGCGAGGTCATCCGGAACGGGCGCGACCGGCGCACCGACGCCCAGCTCGGCGTCGATGCGGTGGATGACGGTCTCCTGCGCCATCCGCCGCATCCAGAAACCCACAGTCTGGCCCGGCGCGTACCAGGAGCCCGCCGCGTCCTCCGGGTCGTGGGCCGCGAACTCGGCCAGCAGCCCGGCGTACGCCCGGTCGAGCAGTGCCAGCGGCTCCTCTGTCGCCAGCTCTGCCGGCGGCCAGGGCTCGGGCTCGGCGCCGTCACGGATCGCCAGGGTCTTGTGCAGATAGACCTCGCCGACGTGACGGGTCAGGTCGGCGACACTCCAACCGGGGCAGCTGGGCACCGCCGCGGTGAGGTCGGTCGGGGCGACCGCGCGCAGCCGGGCGAAGTCGTCCGCGAGGCAGTCGAGAAATCCGGAAGGCTCCATGCCGGACAGTCGACCACACGCCGACGGGTCGCGAGGGCCCACGCGGGGCGGACGGACCGGGAGCCGACCCGGATCGGCCGGCTCCCGGGGTGGTCAGGCCCCCGCGCGTACCCGGTAGGCCAGGTGGGTGACCCCGTCGCCCTCGACGACGCTGACGGGCCCGTCCAGCTGGAGCGGCGCGATCTTCAGGTCGGCGAAGAGCGGGATGCCTTCTCCGAGCAGGACCGGGACGAGGTCGACGTGCACCTCGTCGAGCAGACCGGCCTGGATGACCTGCGTCGCGATCGTGCCGCCGTTGACGCCGACCTCCTTGTCGCCGGCGAGCGCCTTCGCCCGGTCGATGGCTCTCTCGATGCCGTCGGTGACGAAGACGAACGAGTCGTTCTCCGGCGCCCAACCGTCCGGCACGCTGTGCGTGACCACCACGACGGGCACGTCCATCGGATGCCGGCCGCCCCATCCGTTGGTCATGTCGAAGAGCCGCCGGCCGACGACCAGCGCACCGGTCCGCCCGTTCAGGTCGCGCAGGTGCCGCGCGCTCGCGGCGGAGGTACGCAGGGTCATGTCGGGATTGGCCGTCGGCGTCTCGACGTCGCCGTTGGTGTACCACTGGAAGAGGTACTCGAAGCCACCGTGGGACGCGTCCGCGATGTAGCCATCCAACGACATCGTCGCCCCGGTCGTCACCTTCGTCATCGATCCGCTCCCTTGGTCTGGGTCAGCCCGCCGGTGGGACCGGCGTGCCCGGCCCTCACCCCAGGGTCGAAGCCGGCAGCAGCTTCTTCGACGCTTCCGCCGAAATTCTTTCGCCCAGCGCCGTCCGGCGATCAGACGCCCTGCGCCACGCGGCCGTTCGGCCGTACGGGTACGCCGGTCAGCCGGCCTTCATGACCTCGACAAGCTGGTCCAGCGCCGCGCCCCAGCCCTCGTGGAAGCCCATCTCCTCGTGCGACTTCTTCGCCGAAGCGTCGGCGTGGATCGCGATGGCGGTGTACTTCGTGCCGTCGCCATGCGGCTCGATTTTGATCACCGCGGTGAACGGGAAGCCGTCCTCGGAGACCTGCGGACGGAAACCGGGGCCCAGGCCGGAGGTGAAGACCAGGGTCCTGCCCTCCTCGGCCACCAGGATGCAGCCGCTGCTCGGGTACTCCTCGCCCTCGGGCGAGCGCATGGTGGTGTCGAACCGGCCCCCGGGCTGCAGGTCGATCTCGCAGGCCGTCGTCGACCAGGGCTTCGGTGCGAACCACTGCATGAGCAGCTCGGGAGTCGTCCAGGCACGCCAGACCTGCTCGGGCGCCACGTCGACGGTGCGCTCCAGGACGAGGTCGAGTGCGGGGTTGGCGGTGTAGGTGGTCATCGCTGTTGCTCCTTGAGGTCGTAGAGAAGCGCATCGAGTTGGTCGAGGCGCCGGGTCCATCGCGCGCGCTGGACGGCGAGCCAGGTGTCGACGCGTTCGAGCGGCTGGGTCGCGAGCCGATAGGTGCGCACCCGCCCCTTCTTCTCCGACGTCACCAGCCCGGAGCGCTCGAGAACGTGCAGGTGCTGGGTGAACGACGGCAGCGCCATGTCGAACGGGCGAGCCAGGTCGCTCGTGGTGGCCGGCCCCTGACCGAGCCGCTCGACGACCTGGCGGCGGGTGGGGTCGGACAGTGCGTGGAACACGCTGTCCAGGGCGGCGTCGGTTGAGCCGCTCCCCTCCCCCACATGCTTAGGCATGTGCCTAACTATCCCCGCGCACGTCACTTAGGTCAAGCCCTAACCGATGGCTGATGCGAAACTCGCTACGGACCAACCCCTCAGGGCCGGAGCGCGGCCGCGATGACGCGTTCCCGATTACGACGAGCGTCGAGGCGTCGATGGGACGCATCCGATCCGGTCGGCGTGAGCTCCCGTCGATCTCGCCGCCTGGCTGGTGAGCTTCAGCCTGGCCGGGTCGACTCTTTACCCGTTGCGCCCAACATGGCACGCTTCGTGTGTCCTGTGAGTACTCGCGCGCGTCGGGGCGGTGCGGACGGAAGGACGAGCGGGGAGCCGATGGCGAACATGTGGCGACGTAGGACCGCCTATCCCCTGCTCCTCTGGTTCGCGCTGGCCGCCATCATCGCGGGTGCGTGGATACGGTTCGGCAGTTCCGACCTCACCACCGTGTTGACGATCGTGTCCACCCTGGTCGCACTGTTGCCGGTGATGAGGGTTGGCCCGTTGAGCTGGTTGGCGCGGGGTCGGCAGAGCACCCAGCAGCAGATCGACGACGCCGTGCAGGTGCTGGCCGTCGAGGTGCGCAACCAGTGGGACGAGGAGGCGCGCCGGCGGCAGCTTCAGGAGGCACGCCAGATGCCGGTCCGCTGGGAGGTGGTGGACCGGCCGAACGACCGGCTGCGGTTCCCGCCGGCCGGTCAGCTACCTCGATTGATCGACGAGTTCGTCGGGCAGCCCCGCCCGCTGGTCGTCATCGGCGAACCCGGGTCGGGCAAGACGGGTCTGTGCGTCATCCTCACACTGGATCTGCTGCGGGAGGCGTCCGGACGACTGCCGGTGCCGTTGCAGATCGCGTCCTGGGACCCGGACGAGAACCTCGACGACTGGCTGGTCCGCCGGCTGCTGGAGGACTACCCGTTCCTGGGCAACGAGGCGCGGTTCGGCGCCACTGCCTGCCGGGAGATCGTCACCCAGCGCCTGGTGCTGCCGATCCTGGACGGGCTGGACGAGATGCCGGCCGAGCTACGGCCCGTCGCGCTACGTGCGCTCGATGACGACTGGTCAGCCGACCGGCCTTTCGTGTTGACCTGCCGTACGGAGGAGTTCCAGGCGGCCAACGCGCAGAACCTCCTCGTCGGCGTGCTCGTCGTCCGCCTGCAACCGCTGGAGCCGCAGGCAGCGGCGACCTTCCTGCTCGACGCCGCCGCGGACACCCGGCTGGAGGAGTGGGAGCCGGTCCTGGCGGACCTCGTCGAACACTCGTCGGACGAGCTGGCGCAGACGCTGACCAACCCGCTGATGCTCGCGCTCGCCCGCACCGTCTACGAGGCCGAGGAGGTGTCACCCCGGGAACTGCTCGACAGGCGTCGGTTCCCCCGACAGCACGACGTCGAGGAGTACCTCCTCGATCGGTTCATCCCCAGCGCGTTCCGCACCCGCCCACACCGGGGAGTGCCCAGTCCGACCCGGGTCTCCCGTCGGTGGGATCCGGTCGTCGCGCAGCGGGCTCTGGCGTTCCTGGCCGCACACCTGCAGACCCTGGGGACCCGCGACCTCGCCTGGTGGCAGCTGCCTGGCGCGGTGCCCCGGGCGGTCCACGAGGCCGTGCGGCTGACGGTGGGCCCCCTGAGTTGCGGCCTGCTGGGCTGGGTGATGTTCGGATTGTTCGGTCGGCCCTACCTCGGTGTGACCTTCGGCCTGCTGGTCGGCTTCTTCGCCGTGCTGGCGCTGGGCAGGCTGCGAGCCAGGAGGCCACGCCGGTTCGTACCCCGGTTCCTTCGTCGTGCGGAGCTGGCGCCGACGTTGCTGGTGCGTGACCTCGGTTTCGGCATCATCGGCGCTCTGGTCGGCGGGCTCATCGTCGGTCTGCTGTTCAGCGTCGGGTACGGCGTGCTGATCGGCCTGTTCTTCGGGCTGGTCTTCGGGTTGGTGCGCCGGTTCACGGAGCCGACCGAGCCGAAGGAACCGGCCAGTCCCAGCAACGTGTTGCACAGTGATCGCAGCACCGTGCTGTACGGGACCGCGTTGGGCGGGGCTGCCGGCGCACTGGTCGGCGGGTTCCTGGGCGGCGTCGTCGGCGCCGAGCAGTACGGGCTCATCGTCCAGCTGAGCCCACCGCTGGAGGGGCTGCTCGGCGCGGCGGTCGGGCTGCTGCTCGGGGCGGCCGGCCTCGGGCTGATGGTGTATACCACCAGCGCGTGGTCCCAGCTCGTGGTCGCGCGGCTGTGGCTGGCGTACCGGGGGTGGACCCCGCTGCGGCTCATGACGTTCCTCCAGGACGCGCACAAACTCGGCGTGCTTCGCCAGGTGGGACCGCTCTACCAGTTCCGGCACGCGCTGCTCCAGGAGCGGCTGGCGCAGCCCGAGCCCGCATCGAGGGGCGCGCCGGAAGCGCAGACGGCGATCCACGGGTGACCGGCGAGGTGGACTACGCCGCCCGTGCGGTGGTGAGTCGCACCGGCCCGACGAGCGACCAGTGCGCGGCGCGGCCGGGCCATTGGCCACCCGCCCCACCGCTGTCGGCGACAGTCACATACCGGGCCTGCGGAAACCGGATGCGTGCACGGGTGACGGGCGCGTCCACGGGATGCACCTGGAGATCCCACAAGCCCCTCCGTACGCTGTCGCTGCTCCGACCGGAGCCATTGACGGCCCAGTAGCCGAACTCGATCCGCGCCTGGGACGAGACGTCGACCCCGGGGTCGGTCTGCCGGTCCAGCAGCCAACCGACGTCGGCGGCGTCGGTGAGGTCGAGGGTGCGGACGGCGGGCCCGGTCCCGGCCGACGTCACCCGTACCCGCACCGCGACCACCTCGAAGGGATGCCGGCGCAGCAGGCGTGACTGGTCGTCCAGCCATCGCCACTCGAACGCGCACTGCCGCCGCTCGACCACCACGAGGGCGACGACGCGTGCGACCGCGTACACGACCAGCGCGACGGCGGCCCACATCGCCAGGACGTGGGCGACGACCAGACGGTCGACGATCACGGCCAGCACGGCGGCCACCAGCCAACCCAGGGTGACATTGCGGGCTCGCTGGAAGGACGACCGGCCGGGTCCGACGGCGAGCCGGCGCAACAGCCGCGCGGGGCCGCCCAGTGGTGCCAACGGTATCGGCACCTCCGGCCGGACAGTGCCCGGCTCGACCAGCACCACCTCTGTCGTCCGCACCGCCTGCCGCCTCTCCCCCGGCGCCGTGCCCGCACCGTCGCCGGCCGTGCCGCGACCTGGTCATGGCGGTGAGCCCGGCCTGTCGGCCCCGAGCGCGCGGGCGACCGCGGAGCATGCGCCGCCGCGCTCACTGTACCGCCGGCCACCGCGCGGCCACCGAATGTGAATCCAGCAAGCTGGCATGATGCGCACAATCAGTCTGACTCGCGTGCCGGCGCGGTGCCCGCCGCGGGATGGATGTTCCCCGCCGGCCAGAGCAGCAACCGGTGCGGTCGGCGATCGTCCGGATGGGATCCGGTCAGCCCCGCCCCGGACCGCCGCCGGGACGGGGCACCGGGCGGGCGGCGGCGCCGGTCAGCCAGATGTTGGAGCAGGGCGCCCGCCAGCATCATGAACAACATGCCGAACAGCCGGTCACCGCTGCACCGGGGGTACTGCCGGTCGAACTCCCGGCGGAGGTACCTGATCCGCCGGGCGGTCTCGGTGAGAGTGACCGTACCGAGAGTCACCTCGGTAACGACTCCGGTGGCCCGGTCCAGGGACACGTCGTGGTAGTCGTCCAGCACCTGGAGGATGTCGCCGAGCTCCAGGAGCAACCGCTCGTCGGCCGGCGCCAGCGCCGGCCGGAGCAGCCCGAACAGGGCGGTCGTGCCGAGCCCGCCCTTGCCGCGGGTGATCCGGCGCAGGTCCGGCCCGGAGACCTCGGAGCCCCGCTGCTGCCGCGACTGGATCTGGAATCTGTGCATCCGCCGCAGGGCCGCGTACACCGGCTCGGAATCCTCGCGCCGTAGCGCGATCTCGATTGTGCGGTACAACGCCAACAGCAGCGACTCCGCGTCCGACCGGGGCCGGAAAGGTCCGCCGTCGAACAGGACCGTCAGCCGCTCATCCAGCCGTGGGCTGCGGAAATTGTCGAACAGGTCGTCGTACACCCGGGTGAAGGAACTACCCAGTACGGCACGGTCGGCCTGGAACGCGATGCCGATGGCCTGTGCGTACCCGGACATGGCGAGGCACACCTTGACGCTGGTGCTCAGCAGGATTCGTGAGACCTCCCGTCGTCGGCGGGCTCCCTCGATGCTCCGATCCACGATCGGCCCCACCGTCCGGTCGAAGACCCCGATGACCTGGTCGACCTCGCGGCGCACGTACCGGTACACACTCGGCCACCCGACGGCCAGTGGAGCGAGCCGCAGGACCGCGACGGTCTCAGCGGACACGGCCGGCGCACTCGGCCGGACCCGACCCGCGTCCCGTGACTCGCTGACGAGGCTGGCGCATGCCCCGACAGTATCGAAGGCTATCACCGCGAGTATCCGACCGGTGACGTCCGATCGGCAGGGGCGCCGCCGCGCGCTCGCCGGAGGCTGGAGCCCGCCGTAGCGTAGGGCGCATGCGAACCACCACGCTGGGCAGTGCAGGTCCCGAGGTCGGTGTCATCGGCCTCGGGTGCATGGGCATGAGCCACGGATACGACATCACCGGCCCTCGCGACGACGACACGTCGATCTCCGTCATCCGTGAGGCGCTCGACCTGGGGGCCACTCTGATCGACACGTCGGACGTGTACGGGCCGTACACCAACGAGGAGCTGGTCGGCCGGGCACTGGCTGGTGGGCACCGGGACCGGGCCGTCCTGGCGACCAAGGTGGGGCTGGTCGTCACCTCCCCGACCGGCGGCCCCGGCAACTCGCCGACCATCGGCAACAACGGGCGCCCCGAGCACATCCGCGCGGCGATCGACGACAGCCTGCGCCGGCTCGGCAGCGACCACGTCGACCTCTACCAGCTGCACCGGGTCGATCCCGACGTGCCCATCGAGGAGTCCTGGGGTGCGATGGCGGAGGTCGTGGCGGCGGGCAAGGCGCGGCACCTCGGTCTGTCCGAGGTGACGGTGGCCCAGATCGTGCGGGCGCAGGCGGTGCACCCGGTGGCGTCGGTGCAGTCCGAGCTGTCACTGTGGACCCGCGACCCGCTGACCGAGGTGCTGCCGTACTGTGCCGAGCAGGGCATCGCCTTCCTGCCGTTCTCCCCGCTGGGCCGGGGCTTCCTCGCCGGCCGGTTCACCTCGTTCGACGATCTGCCCACCGACGACTTCCGGCGTGGCCTGCCGCGCTTCCAGCAGGAGGCGCTATGCGCCAACCTCGCCATCGTCGGCCGGGTCCGGGAGATCGCCGATCGGGCCGGCGTCAGCCCCGCACAGGTCGCGCTGGCCTGGGTGGCCGCCCAGGGACGCCACGTCATCCCCATCCCCGGCACCAAGACTCCCAAGTACCTGGTGGACAACTGCGCGGCGGGGGACGTGCGGCTCAGCGCCGAGGACCTGGCCGACCTCGACGCCCTGCCCGCGCCCGAGGGTGGCCGCTACTGACGCCCGACGTGCCATCGCGACCGGCCCGGCGGGACCGGCACCAGCGGGTCAGCCTGGCCGGCGCACGGTGACCGGCGGGCCGAACCGCACCCCGACACCGGGGGAATACAGCACGCTGACCGGGGGCCCGATCGGCGCCGGCAGCCCGGCGGCGGCCACCAGTTCGTCGTCCAGGTGCAGCAGCTCGGCGCGGTGCAGCGGCCAGCGCGGGTGCCAGTTCGGCAGGTGCAGGGTGCGCCCGTACGCCCGGGTGTGCAGCCCCCAACGGGCCGTGACGAAATGCTCCAGGGGGGTCGGGTCGGCGATCCGCTCCCCCACCCGGACCACCATCCGGCTCGTCGCACCGGCCGGGCCGGGCCAGCGCCGCCGGCACCGGTAGGTGAGCCGGTCACCGTCGCGGTCCAACCGCATCGACGACCACAGGTACGGCAGCCGGAGCGTCGCCCGGGCGACCAGCACCGGCACCAGCCGGGACGCGTCGAGCGACCGGAACACCACCGCCCGCCGGCCGGTGTCGTCCACCGAGTAGAGCCGGACGTTGGTTTCCCAGAAGGTGCCGAAGTACGGCACCCCCGGCCCACGGCCGAGGCCCAGCCCGACCATCCGGAAGCCGATCAGGCCGACGTGGCTGACCCCGTCGAGGGTGTCCGGGTGGGTCCCGGCCGGCAGCAGCGGCGCGACGAGTTCCGGTGCGACGGGCCAGTGCAGGAAGGTGAGATCCTGCCAGCGCTGCCGCAGCATCGCCCAGGGGAACAGCCGCTGGGGCGCGGAGTCGACCGGCTCGATGTGCACAGCCTCATCCTGCCCCGGCTCAGGCGTGTGGACCGACATCCACCGCGCCGATGGTCAGCGACGCTGTTCCTTCCAGGATCTGACCGACCCGCTCGACCTGCTCCTCCAACGCCCGCCGTCGACGGGCGCCGAGCGTCCGCAACGGCTCGACCGTCACGTGGATCGTGCGACCGGAGCGGCGCTGGTGCCACACCCCGCCGACCGTCCCGTCGACCAGCAGCACCGGGTAGTTGCCGGCCTGCCCACGCGCCAGCGCCCGGTCGGCGGCCGCCGCGGGGAAGAGCAACTCACGCGGGTGGCAGCCGACCGTGTACGCGTCGAAGTAGGGCAGCAAACGCAACCCCGCCGGCTGGTCGTCCGGGAAGTCGGTGTCGCCGGCCGCCACCCACGCCCGCGCGCCCTCCACCGTGACGGGTGTCAGGTCCAGCGACTCGAACAGCTTCGCCGCCCAGGTCGCGGGTGCCGACAGCCACCGGGCGAACTGCGCCGGGGTGGCCGGCCCGTACGCGTACAGGTAGTGCCGGACGAGTTCGGCCAGCGCGGCCCGACCGCCCATCGGCGCGAACCCGGGCAGCCACCGGGCCGGGCTGGTGTAGGTGGTGGAGCGGCCGCGATTCGGGCCGAAGCAGATCACCCCGCCCCGGGTGGCGGCCGCCATCGCGGAGATCCACCTCGGCCACTTGTCCTGGAACGCCTCCATGACCCGATCGCCGGCCCAGGGCCCGGTGCGGGCGACGACCTGCTCGGTCAACTCGGCGGTGGTCAGCTCGGCCTCTGCCAGGGCGTCGGCGATGGCCGCGAGGACCCGCTCGGTCTGCTCGGGGGTCAGCAGGCTCTGCTCGTGCGACGCGACCGGCAGCTCGGAGAGCGCGCCGGTCCACATCGGCAGGTCGGCGGCGGCGAGCAGGTGCACGGTGCCGCGTGGCCCGCGGGTCTTGACCAGGGTGCGGTCCGTCCACAGTGCCTGGCGCACCACGGTACGGATGGCGCCCGGGACCCGCAGCCCGACGGACAGCTCGGCGGCGGAGGCGATCTGGGCATGCGCGCCGCACATCGCGGACACCACGGCGGCGACCGCTTCAGCCTCCGGCGCCAACCCGGCCGCGGTCGACGCCGGCGCCGAGAGCGCGTGCCGCTCCAGGCGTCGGGCGCACACCTGCGCCCAGCTCAGGCGGGTCACCGCAGGCTCCCGAAGAAGGCGCGGATGTCCGCCGCGTGCGCCAGCGGCTGGTGGTCGGCCAGGTCGCGCAGGTAGTCCACCGGCACCCCGCGGCTCCACTCGGCGCCGGGCAACGAACGGGGCCACCGGGTCCCGGAGAGCCGGTCACGCAGGTCGTCGAGGTCCGATTGCGGGATGTCGATGCGGGATGGCGCCATGCCGGCCACGTTACGACCTAGGTATGTCAGGTGAGCCAAATCCGACACCCCCGCCCGGCTGCTGGGCCTGCTGTCGAACCGCTGCTCACCTGGGGTCGGCCGACGGTCAACCCCGAGCGGCTGACCGCGCTGGCCGCCGCCGTCACCAACCGCGAGCAGTTGCGGTTCGCCTACCGGCGGCGCGACGGCGCGGCCGGTGAGCGGCTGGTCGAGCCCTACAAGCTGGTGTCTGCGGGCCGCCGCTGGTATCTGGTGGGCTACGAAGCTGCTCGAACTGACGCCGGTCTACCGGGCGGTGGTGACCCTGCACGCACCGGTCCAGCGGATGACCGGCCCGCTCGGTGGCGCCTCGGTCGACCTGGAGCCGATCGACGTCAACTCCTGCCGGTTGCGCGGTCACGCCGACACCCTGGACTGGCTGGCGTGGCGCCTGCTGACCCTCGGCTGCGACATCGAGGTGCACGAGCCGCCGGAGCTGATCGCGTACCTCCGGGAGATCGGCGCCCGGGCAGCTGCACGAGGGTCTCAAGGACTCGCGTCTCGTGCTGCTGGAGCGCAGCGGACACTTCGGGCACATCGAGCAGCCGGCGGAGTTCACCCGCGCCGTGATGGAGCTGCTGGAGCGCTGATCCCGCGCCGCGAGTCGTACCCCGAGGTCCGCCCGTCGTGTCCGGGGGCCTCGGGGGTGCGGCGCCGGTGGGCGGTCATAGGCTGGTCCCGTCGCTGCGCCGTGAACGAAGAGGAGACCATCGTGAGCCAGGCCGAGCGGATGGATTCCGTCGACGAGTGGAACGTGGCCGAGGACGACGGGGTGCTGGACGCCTCCGACACCCTGGACGACGATCGCGTCAGCGACCCACTCGACACCGGCATCATCGCCGAGGACCACTGGACGGCGGCGAACCGGTTCGGCACCACGCCCGCCGAGGAGCGGGCGGGTGAGTCCCTGGAGCAGCACCTCGCCCAGGAGGAACCGGACACCGACCCGTACGCCGAGAGCGTCGACGACGAGGATGAGCTGACCCGACGGGGATACGAGCGCGAGGCGCGGGCGGGTCGCCTCGTCGCCGACGACGAGGGTCTCGGCGAGGACGAGGAGGCCGAGTCGGTGGCGTGGGACGTCGGGATCGATGGAGGCGCCGCCAGCGCCGAGGAGGCTGCGATCCACATCATCGAGGACCCGAACGGGCCCGGGGACGGCCCCCTTCGCTGAACGCCGCGCCGCCGCGCTCGGCACCACGAGGGGCGTCGAGCGCGGCGGGCGGGTCGCTCAGTGGATGACGACGGGCGCCTTGACCAGCTCGGCCTGGTCGTCGAGCGGCTGCGTCGGCTTCCGCCGACGCGGCAGCAGGGCGGCCGGAACGAACGTGAGCAGCACCAGCGCGAACGCCACCCAGAACGTGGTGGCGAACGACCTGGCGGCGAAGTCGAGCCCGCGCTCGATGAGCGACGGGTCCACCGGCGTCTGCTGGAGCAGCTCCGGCCGCTGCTGGGCGGCGATGGCCAGCCCGGCCTCGGTGACCGGCTTGCCGCTCGGGTCCACCAGGCCGGGGATCGGCCGGGAGCCGTTCAGCTCGTTGGTGAGGATCACCGACATCACCGCGGCGCCGATCGACCCGCCGATCTGCTGGAGGATGTTGACCAGCGTGGAGCCGCGCGCCACGTCGTGGGCCTGGAGCGTCCGCAGCGCCGACGTCATGATCGGCATCATCGTGCCGCCCATGCCCAGGCCCATCACGAACAACGACCCGCCGAGCAGCCAGTACGAGGTCTGCGGGTCGACCTGGGTGAAGCTGAAGAACCCGGCGACGATGAGCGCCAGCGCGAACGGGACCGTACGGCCGATCGGCACCCGGTCGGCCAGCATGCCGGCGATCGGCATGGTCATCATCGCGCCGATGCCCTGCGGGGCCATCAGCAGACCGGCGGCCAGCGTCGACTCGCCGCGCACCTGGAGGAAATAGCTCGGGAACAGCAGGCCGGCGCCCATGAACGCGATGATGAACACGAACAGCGTCACCGAGGCGATGGTCAGGTTGCGGTTGGTGAACAGCCGCAGGTCGAGCAACGGGTGCCGGGGCTTGAAGGAGTAGAGCACGAACGCCACCACCAGCGCGGCGCCGACCAGCATGGGCGCCCACACCTTGGTCTCGGCGAAGGTGCCCGTCTCCGGCAGTGACGAGACGCCGTAGAGGAACAGCGCGAGCCCCGGTGAGAGCATCAGCATGCCGATGAAGTCGAACGACTCCGACGGCTCGGGAGCGTCCTTCGGCAGCGCCATCTGCGCGTAGACCAGCGCGATCACGCCGATCGGCAGGTTGATCAGGAAGATCCAGTGCCAGCTCGCGGTGTCGATCAGCCAGCCACCGAGGATCGGGCCGCCGATCGGCCCGAGCAGCATCGGGATGCCGAGGACCGCCATCAACCGACCGATCCGGTGCGGCCCGGCGGCCCGGGTCATGATGGTCATGCCCAGCGGCATGAGCATGCCGCCGCCGAGGCCCTGCAGAACGCGGTAGCCGATCAGCTCGCCGATCGTGTCGGCGGTGGCGCAGAGCCCGGACCCGATGGTGAACAGGGCCAACGCCACCATGTAGAGGCGTTTGGTGCCGAACCGGTCGGCCGCCCACCCGCTCAGCGGGATCACCGTGGCCAGGGCGAGGGTGTAGGCCGTCATCGTCCACGCGACGCGGGCGTACGACGCGTCGAACTCGCTCTGGAACGTCGGCAGCGCGACGCTGACCACCGTCACGTCGAGGATCGACATGATCGCGCCGAGGACGACGACGCCTGCCACCTTGAGCACCGCGGCGTCGAGTTTGTCCGATGTCGCGACAGATTGCTGTGTCACAAACGCTCCTGAAGTCGGTTGAGCCGGCGTCTGGTGGGCGGTGGCGGCGGTGCCGCGCCGACCAGTCGCGGGGCGCGGCGTACCGAAGCGACGACGCGCGCAGGCAGACTATCCGCCGGTTGTGACGATTCGCCGCCGGATTTCGTGACCGCCCGGCCGCGCGTCCGAACGGCCCTCCGATTACAACCGGTCGTCGGGGTGTCGGTCAGCGATGGGCCGACCGAGCCACCGTCGACGCAGTCGCCAAGGGCGGTTCCCACGTGGAGGCGCGGCGAGTTACGTGCCGGGGGCTGACCCCCGATCGTGCCCTTTGCTCTGCTTGACCTGACGCAACACCGAGGGGCCCGCACTGTTGCGCGGGCGTAAGCAGAGCAGAGGGCGCACAGAGAGAGGGCCGGGGCCCGGCGGCCGCACGCGGAGGAGGAGGACGCAGAGCCGCGAGCCGCGAGCGAGCTGCGCGCCGCGAGCCGCGGCTCAGCGCACCCGGCCGGCGAGGTTGACCCTCAGGCGGTGGTCACCGGCACCGCGGCCGTCAGCGCCCAGTCGTGCCCGATGTCGGCGGCGGCGCGTAGCAGCAGGGGCAAATGGTCGTCGAGCAGCGTCTCCAGCGACGTCTCGGCGGCGTGCACGGTCACGTTGATCGCGGCGATGACCCGGCCGTCTCCATCGCGGACGCCGGTGGCGACGGACCGGATCCCCGGAGCGAGGTCCTGGTCGGCGAGCGCCCAACCCTTCGCGCGCACCTCGCGCAACACGGCGTCCAACTCGCCGGGCGAGGGCTGCCAGCGGGGCGTGATCCCGGAGCGGGTCGGCTCGGCGAGCACGGCGGCCAGTGCCTCCGGGGGCAGCCCCGCGAGCAGCACCTTGCCCATCGACGTCGCGGGGGCCGGGAAGCGGGTGCCGATGGTCACGGCGAGCGTGACGATCTTCGGTACGGCGACGCGGGCGACGTAGACGATGTCACTGCCGTCGAGCTGCGCCATCGAGGTCGACTCGTTGGTCTGCGCGACGAGCTTCTCCATGTGCGGGCGGGCCACGTCCCACATGTTCAGCGCGTTGACGTACGCCATCCCCAGTTCCAGGACGCGCGGGGTGAGGGTGTGGCCACGGCCGACCGCGCGGACGTAGCCCAGCGACTCGAGGGTGATGAGGATGCGCCGGACCGTGGGCCGGGCCAGGCCGGTGGCGGCGGCGATCTCACTGAGCGTCATCGACGGGCAGGCCGGACGGAAGGAGCGCAGGACGTCGAGACCACGGGCGAGAGCCTCGATGAAGTCGGGCCCGGCGCCCCTTCCGTTGTCACTCATGTCCTAATGCTTCCATTGCGCGGAGCCGGCGTCCCACTCGGTGTACTGGTACGGGTTCTCCAGGATCGCGGTCTCGGGGACGTCCGGGTTCATGCCCCGCTGCCACGCCTCCTCCCCCATGGTCTCGCGGAGGTGGTCGATCGTGGCCGCCACCCCGGCCCGGGCGGCGGCGAGGTCGACGTCGACCAGGCGGCCGTCCCGCTTGACGATCCGGCCGCCCACCAGCACGGTGTGCACGTCGCCGCGCTGGGCCTGGAAGACGACGTGACCGTTTGGGTTGAGGATCGGGAACATCACCGGCGAGGCGTCGTTCTTGATCAGGACGATGTCGGCCTGCCGGCCGGGGGTGAGGGCGCCGATCGTGGAGTCCATGCCGAGGGCGCGGGCACCGCCCCGGGTGGCCCACTCGACGACCTGCTCGGCGCGCAGGTGACAGTGGGTGATGGTGTCCTGCTTGGCGTGCGCCTCCAGGTGCTCGCGGGAGCGGTCGGCGCCGAGGGTGCTCCGCATCGCCGAGAAGAGATCGCCGCTCCACCAGACGCTGGTGTCCATGGAGAGCGACACCGGGATGTCGTGGTGGCGCAGCTGCCAGGTGGGCGGATAGCCCTGCCCGGCGCTCTGCTCACTCTCCGTCGAGACGGAGACCGAGCCGCCGGTGGCGGCGATCCTGTTGTACGAGTCATGGGTGAGCGTCGCGGCGTGCACGTAGACGGTTGAGGGGCTCATGAAGCCGTGCTCGTGCATCAGCCGGATGCCGTCGTCGTTGGTGGCGCCCCACACGCCGGCGTGGGTGGTCACCGCGACGCCCAGTTCCCGGGCCACCTCGAAGGCGGCCCGCTCCGGGAAGGCGGGATCGCCGGTGACGTCGAACGCCATCTGGAAGCCGGCCAGCTTGCCACCGTCGACGCGGCGGCGGTGGAAGTCACGGAACTCCGGCGAGGTGGCCCACTCCCACGGGCCCTGCTGGATGTTGCCGTAGGCGAGCACGAACCGTCCGTCGACCGCCTCGAGGGCGTCGACGGCCGCGTCGGCGTGGTCGGGCGTCTGGAGGCCGTGCGACCAGTCGACGGTGGTGGTGACGCCCGCGTCGACCGCCTCGATCGCGGCGAGCAGGTTGCCGGCGTACACGTCCTCGGGCCGGAACAGCCTGCCGGATTCCAGGTAGTACCAGACGAAGTACTGCGTCAGGGTCCAGTCGGCGCCGTACCCCCGCATGGCGGTCTGCCACATGTGCCGGTGGGTGTCGACCATTCCCGGCATGACGATGCCGCCGGCGGCGTCGATCTCCAGGGCGTCGTCGGGGGCGGTGAGGCCGACGCCGACCTCCGCGATCCGGTCGCCGATGACCAGCACGTCGGCGCCGGGCAGCACCGTGTGTGCGTCGTCCATGGTGAGAACCAGGCCGTTGCGGAAGATCACCGGCCGGGAGGTTGCGCTCATCGCCACCCCTTCCTTTCCGGGTACGAGGGATCCGGACCACTGTCCGCTCTGCGGTCAGCCCGAGTGGCGCCAGTGTGGTCCCGGTCACGAGTCGTGTCAAGGACGTGTTTCGGCACAAGGAAGTGGCCGTTGACAGGTCCCGGCCGGTGACGCAAGCTGTTTCGGCGGACAGGTGTCCGCAGAACGGGCGGAAACATGGTGCAGCAATCGACGGGGCCACTGGCCGGCCTGCTCGTCGCGGACTTCTCCCGGATCCTCGCCGGGCCGTACGCCACGATGCTCCTGGCAGACCTGGGCGCCCAGGTGATCAAGGTGGAGAGCCCCGGTGGCGACGACACCCGCACCTGGATGCCGCCCACCCGCGACGGCGTCTCGACGTACTACCTCGGCATCAACCGCAACAAGCGGTCGGTCGCCCTCGACCTCAAGAAGCCGGACGACCTGGCGGCCGCGCAGGAACTCGCCCGCCGGGCCGACGTGATGATCGAGAACTTCCGGCCCGGCGGCCTCGCCCGCTTCGGCCTGGACTACGACACCGTCACCGCCGGCAACGAGAAGGTCGTGTACGCGAGCATCAGCGGTTTCGGCACCGGCGCCGGAGCGGACTTCCCCGGCTACGACCTGATGGTGCAGGCGATCTCCGGCCTGATGAGTCTCACCGGCGACCCGGACGGCCCGCCGTACCGGGCCGGCATCTCCGTGTTCGACGTGATGGCCGGGCTGCACGCGAGTATCGGCATCCTCGCCGCGCTGCACCACCGGGGCGCGACCGGGAAGGGGCAGCACGTCGAGGTCAACCTGCTCGGCTCGGCGCTGTCCGGCCTGGTCAACCACTCCAGCGGCTACGTCGCCGGTGGCACCGTTCCGTTCCGGATGGGCAACGCGCACCCCAGCCTCTTCCCGTACGAGCCGCTGCCCACCGCCGACGGCGAGCTGATCGTCATCGCCGGCAACGACGGGCAGTTCCGCAAGCTCTGTC
Organism: Micromonospora sp. U21; assembly: GCF_018070045.1. GTDB lineage: Bacteria > Actinomycetota > Actinomycetes > Mycobacteriales > Micromonosporaceae > Micromonospora. Next base: position 116,395 of record NZ_JAGPYK010000016.1, on the reverse strand, counting down.
AGGTGCTCGACCTGCCCGACCTGCCTGACGACCCACGCTTCGGGCGCAACCAGGACCGCACCGCCAACCGCGAGCAGCTGCGGCCCCTGCTCGTCGAACGGCTCGCCAAGCGGACCAAGGACGAGTGGTTCCGTGACCTGCTCGCCGCGGGCGTACCGTGCGCACCGATCAACACCATCGACGGCGGCGTGGCACTCGCCGAGGAGCTGGGGCTCGACCCGGTGGTCGCCGTCGGCGACGTGCCGGGGGTCCGCAACCCCATCACCTTCTCCGACACCCCCGCCCGGTACGAGCTGCCGCCGCCCGGGCTCGACGAACACGGCGAGGAGATCCGCGCGTGGCTGAAGAGCTGAGCTTCCCCACCGGGATCGGCACCTCCGACCCGACCACCATCTCGCTGCTCGGGCAGGACCTGGCCGCCGACCTGATGGGCACGGTGGGCTTCGGCGAGCTGGCGTACTGGCTGGTCGCCGGCCGCCGTCCCACCCCGGGTGAGGTACGGGTCTTCGAGGCGGTGCTGGTGGCACTCGCCGACCACGGCTTCACCCCCACGGCGATCGCCGCACGACTCACCTACCTGTCCGCGCCGGAGTCGCTACAGGGCGCGCTCGCCGCCGGCCTGCTCGGTGGCGGCTCCCGCTTCCTCGGCGTCACCGAGGACTGTGGACGCTTCCTCGCCGACACACTCGCACAGGCCGGCGAGGTGACCGACTACGACGCCGTGGCGCTCGAGGCTGTCACCCGGGCCAGGCAGGAGCGCCGGCTGGTCCCCGGGCTCGGCCACCCCGTGCACAAGGAACAGGACCCCCGCACCCCCGTCCTGATCCGGATCGCCACCGAGGAGGGTCTGCACGGCCCGCACCTGCGACTGTTCGAGGCCATCGGACGGGTGCACCCGCAGGTGCTCGGCCGGACCCTGCCGCTCAACGGCGCCGGGGTCTGCGGCGCGGCGCTCGCCGACCTCGGGCTCCCCGTCGAGATGCTGCGCGGTTTCGCCCTGCTGGCCCGCGCGGCCGGGCTGCTCGGGCACCTCGCCGAGGAGCGGCGCCGACCGCTCGGCATGGACATCTACCGCACCGTCGACCGCAACGCCGTCTACGAACCCTGACCCCTCTGCTGCAGCGAAAGGAGCGGAATGGCCACCGTCGTCGCGGTCATCGCCTCCACCCACCACCCCTTCTACTACCGGGCCAGCACGGCCACGGGCGAGGACCGGCCACCGTTCGCCGACGAGTGGACCAGCAAGATCCTGGCCTTCCGCGAGACGTTGACCCGGGCCAGGCCCGACGTGCTGGTGATGGTCGGCTCCGACCACTTCCACCAGCTCTGGCTGGACAACATGCCGCAGTTCCTGGTCGGCAAGGCGCCCCACTACGACGCCAACTGGTACAACGAGGAGCGCGAGTTCGGCCTGCCCCGCATGCTGCTCAAGGGCCAGGAGGACCTGTCTGGGCACATCCTGCGGGCCGGTCTCGACGCCGGCTTCGACCTCGCGTTCAGCAACGAGCTGCGGATCGACCACAGCATCACCTGCCCGATCATCACGCTTCGGCCCGAGGCGGACCTGCCGATCGTGCCGATCTACACGAACATCTTCGCGCCGCCCCTGCCACAGCCGAAACGCTTCGTCCAGCTCGGCGCGGCGATCCGGGAGATCGTCGAGTCGTGGCCGTCGCACCTGCGGGTGGCCGTCATCGGCACCGGTCATCTCTCGCTGGAACTGGGTGGTCCCCGTCAGTTCGGCCCGCACGGCCCGGATCCTGAGTTCGACCAACGGGCCGTCGAGTGGATCGCCAACGGCGACCTCGACGGGTGCCTGCGCGAGGTCACCCTGGACAGCCTGCACTCGCCCGGCAACGCCACCCACGGCTTCATGGACTTCATGCTCATGATGGGCGTGGCCGGGGCCGGCGTGAAGGCCGACTACGTCGACACCCTCGACCTGTTCCACACCATGGAGGCGTACTTCACCTGGTACCCGAATGGAGCGCCGGCGGCATGAGCAAATACCTGCTGAACAAGTTCCTCTTCATGGTCGACCGGGACCCCGAGCTGGTCGAGCGCTACCGCAGCGAGCCGCGCGAGCTGGTCGCCTGGTGGGAGGCCGAGTGCGCCAACACGGTGCTGAACTGCCACGGCGGTGAGGCGAGCACCTGGCTGCGCTTCGACGAGGTGGAGCGGGAGGCGCTTGCCACCCACGACCACGTGAAGCTGTTCGAGCTGGGCGCGCACCCGTTCCTGACGCTGACCCTCTTCATCGCCCTCTTCGAGCGGGACAACACCGAGCCGCTGGAGTACCAGAAGTCCTACGGCGCACGGCTGGCGCACTTCGCGATGCCCTACCCGGACATCGCGACGTGATCCGCGCGGCCCTGCTCACCGCCTGCGGCACTCCGCCGGCCATTGCCGAGCGGCCGGCCCCGGTGCCGGCCGGCGGCGAGGTGGCGATCACCGTCGAGGCGGTGCCGATCACCCCGCTCGACGTGCTGTGCGCCACCGGCACCAGCTACTTCGGCACGCCGGCGACACCGTACGTGCCGGGCGTGCAGGGCGTCGGCCGGCTCGCCGACGGCACCCCCGTCTGGTTCGGCACCTCGGCCGGCATGCGGCCGGGGGTCGACGGCAGCATGGCGACCACGGTCGCGGTGCCCACCGCCGACGTGGTGACGCTGCCGCCCGACGTACCGCTGACCCTGCTCGCCGCTCTGGGCCTCTCCGCGGTCGCCGCGCACGCGGCCCTGACCCGCTCCGGCGAGCTGGTGGCCGGTGAGCAGGTCATCGTGCTGGGCGCCGGCGGCGTGGTCGGCCAGGCGGCCGTCCAGCTGGCCCTGCTCGGCGGGGCGCGGCGCGTGATCGCCGTGGCCCGCTCCGCCTCGGCGCGGGCCCGCGCCGAGGAGCTCGGTGCCGCGGTCGCCGTCCCGCTGCTCCCGGATGACGACGTCGCGTCGATGGCCGACAGGCTGCGCGACGCCGCCGACGGTCCGGTCGACCTCGTTCTCGATCCGGTCTTCGGCGTCCCGGCCGCGGCGGCGCTACGGGTGCTGCGCCCCGGTGGCCGCCTGGTCAACCTGGGCAGCGCCGCGGGAGCGACTGCGCCGATCGAGTCCGCCGTGTTGCGCAGCGGCTCGTTGCGGATGATCGGCTACACCAACAACGGGTTGTCGACCGAGCAGCGGGCTGCGTCGCTGGCCGTGGTGGCCGGGCACGCGGCCGCCGGCCGGCTCACCGTCGACCACGAGATCGTGCCGTTCGCCTCGGTCGCCGACGCCTGGTCCCGACAGGACAACGGCACCGCGGCCGGCCGCGTCGTCCTCGCGCTCTGACCGGCCCCGGCCGCAGCCAGGGATCGCGAAACCCTGGATAGACCGCACCTGGTTGGGGCTCGGCTCCGGTGCCACGGTCGGTGCATGACACCTTCCACCTACACCGTCACCGGCCACTGGATCGGTGGCGGGATCGTCGCCGGCTCGGCCGGCACCCTTCCCGTCGTGAACCCGGCGACCGGCGACATCGTCGCCGAGACACCGGCCGGCACCGCCGCCGACGTCGACCGGGCCGTCGCCGTCGCCCGGGCCGCCTTCCCGGCCTGGGCGGCGACCACCCCGCAGCACCGGGCGGACGTGCTGCGCCGACTCGGCGCCGGCCTCGCCGCCAGGCAGGAGGAGATCGCCGGGGCGATCACCGCCGAGATGGGCTCCCCCATCGGCATGTCCCGTACCGCCCAGGTCGGTTTCCCGGCCGCCGTGCTCGAATCCGTCGCCGGCCTCGCCGACGACTTCGCCTGGACCGAGGAGGTCGGCAACTCGCTGATCGTCCGTGAGCCGATCGGCGTGGTCGGTGCGATCACGCCGTGGAACTTTCCATTGCAGCAGATCGTTTCCAAGCTGGCGCCGGCGCTGCTCGCCGGCAACACGATGGTCTTCAAGCCGTCCGAGAACGCCCCGCTGACCGCGCGGATCCTCGCCGAGGTCGCCGCCGAGGCTGGCGTACCGGCGGGAGTGTTCAACGTGGTGTACGGCACCGGCGCGGTCGTCGGCGAGGCCATCTCCGCCCACCCGGACATCGACATGATCTCCTTCACCGGCTCCACCCGGGCCGGGCGGCGGATCGGGGCGGTGGCGGCGGCGACCGTCAAGCGGGTCGCGCTGGAGCTGGGCGGCAAGGGCGCGAACATCATCCTCGACGACGCCGACCTGCCGAAGGCGGTCACCACCGGCGTGCTGATGTCTTTCGCCAACGGCGGCCAGGTCTGTGGCGCGTGGCCACGGATGTTGGTGCCCGCCTCCCGGCAGGACGAGATCGTGGCGCTGGCCGTCGAGGCGGCGAGGCAGTTCGCCGTCGGCGACCCCACCGACGAGGCGACCCGAATCGGTCCGATGGCCTCGGAGGCCCACCGGCAGAAGGTCGTCGGGTACATCGAGCGGGGCGTCGCCGACGGCGCCCGGCTCGTGTTCGGTGGCCCGGGCCGACCCGAGGGCCTGGCAAAGGGCGCCTATGTGCAGCCGACGATCTTCGCCGACGTCGCCCCGACCTCCGCGATCGCCCAGGAGGAGGTCTTCGGCCCGGTGCTCACGATCATCCCGTACGCCGACGAGGACGAGGCCGTGGCCATCGCCAACGGTACGCTGTACGGCCTGACCAGCGGGGTCTTCGGCGAACCGGAGCACGCCCTCGCGGTCGCGAAGCGGCTGCGGGTGGGCCAGGTCGACGTGAACGCCGGTCACTGGAACCCGCTCGCCCCCTTCGGCGGCTACAAGCAGTCCGGCAACGGCCGCGAGTTCGGCCGCTTCGGCCTGGAGGAGTTCCTGGAGATCAAGTCCATTCAGCGCTGACCGCGCCGGACGGCCCGGCTCGCACCGTCGGGCCCTCGGGCCGGGCCGTCCGGTCCCGTCCGCCCTCGGTGCGTCCTTTGCTCTGCTTCAACCGGCGCAACGCCGGTTGTCCGGATAGCCGACGTGTGGTGTTGCGTAGGTTGAAGCAGAGCAAAGGACGCAGTGCGGGGCCGCCACGTCCAGGTTCCCAGCGCCGGTGCGGAACAGCGCGCCCCTGCCCGCCTGTTACATCCCACGTGCCCGTTGACCGTCGGCACCAACCGATCGAGGAGTCACCGTGGACCGCGCCCAGCTCGCCAGCTTTCTGCGCACCCGACGCGAGGCGCTCCAGCCCGAGGACGTGGGGCTGCCCCGGGGTCAACGCCGCCGGACCGGAGGGCTGCGACGCGAGGAGGTGGCCGCGCTGAGCGGAATGTCCACCGACTACTACAGCCGGCTGGAGCAGCAGCGGGGGCCGCACCCCTCGGAGCAGATGCTCGCCGCCCTGGCCCGTGGCCTGCGACTCTCCCTGGCCGAGCGGGACCACCTCTTCCAGCTCGCCGGTCACGCCGTCCCGCACCGCACGGTCCGCGCCGACCACGTCAACCCGGGCATGATGCGGATCCTCGACCGACTGCACGACACTCCCGCCCAGGTGGTGAACCACCTCGGCGAGACCCTGGCGCAGACCGCGCCGGCGATCGCACTGCTCGGCGACGAGACAAGGCACACCGGGCTGGCCCGCAGCCTGCACCACCGCTGGTTCACCGACCCGCAGACCCGGCGATTGCACCCGGCGGAGGACCACGCCACGCAGAGCCGGCTCCTCGTGGCGCACCTGCACGCGGCGTACACCCGCGACGGCCGGGGATCGCGGGCGGCGGCGATCGTCGATGCCCTGCTCGCGGCGAGCCCGGAGTTCGGCGAGCTGTGGCGGGAGCACCCGGTGCCGGGCGGCTACTGCCCGCCGAAGCACTTCGTCCACCCCGAGGTCGGGCCGCTGGAGCTGCACTGCCAGACCCTGGTTGATCCCGACCAGTCCCAGACGCTGCTGGTCTTCACCGCCGTGCCCGGCTCGGAGAGCGACGAGAAGCTGCGGCTGCTCACCGTCATCGGCGCTCAGCGCGTCTGACCCCGATCAGCTCCTTCAGGAACGCCAGCAGGTCCTTGTTGACCTGGTCCTGCATCGTCGCCGTCATGCCGTGCGGTGCGCCCGGGTAGTAGATCTCATTGGCGTTCGCGACGAGCTGCGCGGTCTTGTCGGTCGAGTCGGTGTTGCCGTTCGGCGGTGACCGGGTGCTCGTCGCCAACGACAACAACTTCCCAAGCAACGACGGGCGCATCCCGGGGCGCGCGGACGACACCGAGCTGATCGTCATCGACGTGCCCGGCTGCGATAGGCCCCGACGCAACGACGGCTCCCGGCGCGGGTGCGCCGGGAGCCGTCGTTTGTTTGCGTCCTGTCCGCTGTACGGACGATCAACCGCGAGACGGCACCGCGTGGATGGCGCGACCGCCGACCGGGCCGAACCTCCGCAGGGTCGGCGCGGCGAAAAGGCATGCGAACGCCCTGCTCATCCGCAGTCACGTTGGTGGCCCCAGGTCGACGGGCAACATCGCCCGGCAGGCCGGGAAAAGCCTTGACCAAGCCGTTGTCCGCGTGACGGACAGCCGTGAAATCCGCGTAACAGCTACGTCAACAACCGCCTCTTGACAGGCCGATAGAGAGGCTCCATCGTTACGCCAACGTTCTCGCGGATCGTCATACGGACAACCGTCCGGATCAGCAGCGCGAAGCACTCGACCGCCCCACCCCACCAGATCCTCACCGCGGGACGTCGCGCGCCGCCGTCGACTGAAGGGGAGACACCACCATGACCGAGACACTGAAGGGCCCGACCGAGCCCGCGCCCACTCGAACGGCCACGGGCCTGACCCGGGTGTCGATCGCCGTCGGATTCGCGGTGCTGTGCGCCTCGTACATGCTCAACGCGATGGACCGGCAGATCTTCTACCCGCTGCTGCCCGAGATCCGCAGCGAGTTCGGCTTCTCCCTGGGTCAGGGCGGGCTGCTGGCGACCGGCTTCACGCTCGGCCTCGCCCTGGCCGGGCTGCCCGCCGGGTACCTGGTCGACCGGGTCTCCCGCAAGACCATCATCCTGATCAGTGTCCTGGTCTACTCGATCGGGACGCTGGCGATCCCGCTCGCCTCCGGCTTCGTCGACATGAGCGTGTACCGCCTGATCTCCGGCGTCGGCGAGGGCGTGCAGGCCACCGCGCTCTACGCCGTCATCGGCGCCTTCTTCTTCCACCGCAGGGCGGTCGCCGCCGGCGTGGTGGGCGTCGCGTTCGGCGCCGGCATCTTCCTCGGCCCCCTCGTCGGGACCAGGCTCGCCAACGTGTGGGACACCTGGCGGGCGCCGTTCTTCGTCTTCGCCGCGGCCGGCCTGGTGATGTGCCTGCTCATCGCTGTGATCGTCAACAAGCGACTGACCGAGGCCGTCACGGGCGCCAACGCCGGGCCGCAGGGCAGCTTCGACCACGTGCCCGCGAGCCCGTACAACCGCAACACCCTGGGCCTGGGCATCGCCTGCGCGGTGTCCGGGCTGGTGTTCTACGGCTTCCTCGGCCTGTACCCCACGTTCCTGCGCGAGCAGCTCGGGTTCACCCCGGAGCAGGCGGCACTGGCCGTGTCCGTCTCGGGCTTCGGCGCGATGATGGCCCTGCCGGCCGGCTGGCTGGGTGACCGGGTCAACCAGCGCTACCTGCTCGCCTTCGCCTTCGTCGCCACGTCCGCCACCGCGTACGTCACCTACCAGCTCGCCACGTCGGCACCGGCCCAGTACGTGCTCGCCTTCCTGATGGGCGCCTTCGCCAGCGGCTTCCTCTTCACCAACTGCACGACCGCCATGCAACGAGCCGTCCGACCCGAACACGTCGGGCGGGGCGCGGGCCTGTTCATGCTCTCCCACTACGTGGCCGCGGCGTTCTCCGGGCTGCTCTTCGCGCGGCTGGTGGCCGGTCTCGGCTGGGACGGCGCCGGACTGTGGCAGCTGACCGTCCTACCGGTCGTCGGCATCGCCGGGCTCGGCCTGGTCGACACCTCGAAGATGGTGCTCCGCCGGCCGGTCCAGCCGTAGCGACGCGCACGACGAACACCGTTCACATCGGCTCCCAACTGACCGTGCCACCACGGGGCTGACCCGCGACGCCCGCCGGGCCGGCAGCACCCCGGCGTCGTCGCCGTCGAGCTGGCCCGGCGGCTACGCCGGACGTGGTGCTGCTGGACATCCGGATGCCCAGCCTCGACGTCCTCGAAGCGCTGCGGCTGCTCGCCGGGCCGGGCGTCGCCGACGCCATCCGAGTGGTCGTGGTGACGGCCTTCGACCTCGACGAGTACGTGCACACCGCGCTCTCCAACGGCGCCTGCGGTTTCCTGCTCAAGGACTCCGGCCCGGCGCTGCTCGTGGAAGCGGTCCGCGCCGCCGTCTCCGGTGACGCGCTGATCAGCCCGTCCATCACGGTACGACTGCTGGAACACCTCAGCTCGCCCGCTCCGGCGCGCGACGACGCCGGATTGTCGCCGCGGGAACTCGACGTCGTGAAGCTCGTCGCCCGGGGCCTGACCAACGCCGAGATCGCCGCCCAGCTCTTTTCACCCGGCGGGATGGGGATGTTGGGTGTGGTGCCTTTGGAGCTGATGTCGTGGACGATTCAGCGCCAGAGGCGGCGGCCGGCAGTCTCGGGCCGTCGCTCGCCGCCCGGGTCTGGCGCACGTCGCGGCATCTTGCGACGCTAGCGGTTGTGTATGACTACGACCTGGTGGTGCTCGGCTCCGGACCCAGTGGGCAGAAGGCCGCGATCGCCGCCGCCAAGCTGGGCAGGCGGGTCGGCATCGTGGACCGCCGCGACATGATCGGTGGCGTGTGCATCAACACCGGCACCGTCCCGTCCAAGACGCTGCGCGAGGCCGTGCTCTATCTGACCGGGCTGAGCCAGCGGGACCTCTACGGCAGCAGCTACCGGGTCAAGGAGGAGATCACGGTCAGCGACCTGGCCGCCCGGACCCAGCATGTGATCACCCGGCAGACCGACGTCATCCGCAACCAGCTCGCCCGCAACCGGGTCGCGATGATCACCGGCACGGGCAGGTTCGCCGATGCGCACACGATCTGGGTCGACGGCGGCTCCGGGCGCGAGTCCAGGGTCACCTTCGACAAAATCATCATCGCCGCCGGCACCCGCCCGGCCCGTCCGGACAGCGTCGACTTCGACGACCGGACCATCGTGGACTCCGACGGCGTCATCAACCTCCAGGCCGTGCCCCGCAGCATGGTCGTGGTCGGCGCCGGTGTGATCGGGATGGAGTACGCGTCCATGTTCGCCGCGCTCGGCACCAAGGTGACCGTGGTGGAACGCCGGGACCGGATGCTCGATTTCTGCGACGAGGAGATCGTCGAGTCGCTCAAGTACCACCTGCGTGACCTGTCCGTGGCGTTCCGCTTCGGTGAGGAGGTCGCCGCCGTCGAAAAGCACCAGACGGCGGCGCTGTGCATCCTGAAGAGCGGCAAGAAGATCGTCGCGGACACGGTCATGTACTCGGCCGGCCGGCAGGGCCAGACCGACGACCTGGCTCTGGAAGCAGCCGGGCTGGAGGCGGACAGGCGCGGCCGGATCACGGTCGACGCCAACTACCGCACCTCGGTTGACAACATCTACGCGGTCGGTGACGTGATCGGCTTCCCGGCTCTCGCGTCCACGTCGATGGAGCAGGGCCGGCTGGCCGCGCAGCACGCCTGTGGCGAGCCGATCCGGGAGATGCACGGCCTCCAGCCGATCGGCATCTACACGATTCCGGAGATCAGCTTCGTCGGGCGGACCGAGGCGCAGCTGACCGACACCTCGACGCCGTTCGAGGTGGGCATCGCGCGCTACCGCGAGCTTGCCCGTGGTCAGATCGTGGGTGACTCGTACGGCATGCTGAAACTGCTCGTCTCCCCCGACGACGGCCGGCTGCTCGGCGTGCACGTGTTCGGGACGGCCGCGACGGAGATCGTCCACATCGGGCAGGCGGTGATCGGCTGCGGCGGCACCATCGACTATCTGGTCGACGCGGTGTTCAACTACCCGACGCTGGCCGAGGCGTACAAGGTGGCCGCCCTGGACGCGTCCAACAAGATCCGTAACATCACCCGCATCGACGGCTGAGCTGCCCAGCCGACGCCTGACCGGACCATCTGCACGTGGTGGAGCCCGCGCCGCTGATCACCGTCGCCGAGCGACTCGAACGCAAGGGTGGCCGCGAGCTGGTCGCCCGCTGTCCGAGCAAGAAGGACGCCCAGGAGGCGGCGGACTGGCTGGTCGACCGGTTCGCCCGGCTGGTGCCCGGACTGCCGGTGACCGCAAGCGTCGACGCTGGCGGCGGACAGTACCTCGTCGCCCTGGCCACCGGCCGCCGCTGACCGCTGACCCTGCGTCGACGGCGGCGAGCAGCTCAAACGTCCTCAGTGCCAAAAGAGTGCGTGCTCAATCAGTCGGAAGGATCGGGCGCATGAACGTTCGCTCGTACCGCACGACACAACCCGAGTCGTCGCGGATGCTGTCAGCCGCGACGAACTCCGGGTCATTACCGAACCGCGCGCGGTAACGCTCGTAGGCTGCCAGACTCTCGAAGCTGAACAGCGCCTCGGCCTGGTCGCTGGCTCCCTCGGCGGGTAGGAAGTAGCCGTGGTGCACACCACCGTGCTTGGCCACCAGCCGCATCCACGCGCGGGCGAAGCGTTCAAACGCCTCGATCTGAGCGGGGTTGATGGTGTAGTGCACGACGCAGGTGATCATGGCGCCACCATACGGGCCCGTGCTCGTACATCTCGATACAACCGCGCGGTCAGCGGCAGATCCGTGCACCCGATCGTGGACTCCACGAAGGCAACCCGCGAAGCAAGGATCAGCCCTCCAGCGATGGGTTCACCTTCAGCTATCGTCGCCAGGTGCCCGCTGCCCGCACTGCCGTGACGGCCCTTGTCGCCCTCACGATCGTTGACGTCCTCCACACCATGGTCGCCCTCGCGCTGTACGAGCATCGGATCGGCGTAGTGACCCACGACGGGTCCGGTACGGTGGAAATGCTCGACATCATCGTGCCGCTTCGCGAGCTGTCCGCAGCGATGTTCTGTCTGCTGCTTCTCACCCTGCTTACCGCCTGGGCCGGCGTCGCCAACTGGTTCACCCGGACCCGTGGCACCGAGCCACCGGTCGCGCCCGCAGCGCCAGTGGCCCGATGGCGGATGAGCGCCATCGTCGCCGTACCCCTCAACCTGATCGCAGCTGTGCAGTACCTGTACGCCACCGCGAACGGGGGCGCGTACATGCGCACCGTCCAGGGCGAGACCACCCTGCTGCTGGTCGCCGCGTCCGTGGCACTCGTGATCACCACGACCGCCGGTATTCAGGTCGTCCGGCGCACCGCAGAAAGCCAGCACGCAGCCGGTGCCGGAGCCACAACGGCGTAGTCGTCCCAGTCATCGGAGCGGGACAGGTGCTGCCGGTGCGGCGAGGCTGGCCTATCTCGCCGAGTGCGACTTCCAGCCGGCCGGACTCGATTCCGTGGATGTGGTCCCTGGCGAACATGCCGATCTCGCCACGCTTCTGGCCTCTGTACCGGCGGACGACGCCGACGAATGCGGGTTGGTCGACATCACCTCCCAGGCGTTCGTCGTGCTGCCGCAGTGGCGGGCTCGACCGGACCCGTCACGCCGAGTGGCGCGGGCGCTGGGATTCCGTCAGCTTGGCGCTCAGCTGAGTATCCGGATCGGAGCCTGAGTCCCAAACGCCAGTTCGCGGGCTGCGCGGACGGCCGTGCCGACGCGGCGCGACTCGCGCCATCAGCGGCAGTTGCGGATGTCGCGGCGCTCCTTCTCGACCTACGCCCAGGAGCACACATGGCCAGCGGCGACCCGGCCTGGCCGCTCGACCGTGGCGAAAACCCCGAAGGTCAGTTCGTGGTACTCAGCGAGGGTCTTGAGCAGATCGTTCCGCTCGCCCGCCCGATCCTGTGCCATGTCGATCATCACGCACCGAGTGAGCGGCCGGACCGGCCGCAGGACGACGTCCGGGCCAACCTGCAGCCGGCGCCCCGGCCAGCCATCCTCCGGGAAGCCGCTGCCGGGAATGTCGATCAGGAGGTTGGCCCGGAACCGCAGCGGGTCGACGCCCATGCCGCCGGGTTCGCCGCCGCTGAGCTCCGTCAGCCGGCGCAGCGCAGCCGTCGTGATAAGGCTGACCGGCCCCTCATCATGGTGCAAGACCGCTTCCTCCGCGGCGAGCGTCACCGTCCGGCCGAGCACCTCACCGACGGCGCGGTGCCCGACCGGATCGTTAGCCGCGAAGCGACGACCGTCGGGAAACTCCACGATCGGAGCCGGGTCCGCCACGTACGCCCGAAGCCGGAACAGGCCCGGCATCCGCCGGAACCGGCGGGTGTTCTTGCCGCTGCCGAGCTTGCCGTCCAGGTCGCGCACCGCCCACAGCCGGTCGCCGGCCAAGCCCCGCTCACCTACTTCGGCAAGCGGCACCGCCTCCCCGAGCATCGACTTGATCGGGTAGCGGCGGATCTCAGCGACTCTCACGAGTCGAGAGTAGGAGGTCCCGGGAGTTCCGAGAGGTCTGAGCTCGTCCGCCCAGCCGGGGCCCGGTGTCCGCGGCGCTGGCGCCGGATCGGCCGGTGTGGAGGATTCGAGACCCTCCTCCACACCGGCCGGTGTGCGTCAGCCCGCGGCGCAGGCCGGGGTCAGGCCGCCGGCCGTGCCGTTGGCCTGGAATCCGAACTCAGCGGACTGGCCGGCGCCGACCTGGCCGTTGTAGGCCACGTTCGTCCAGCGCGTCGTGCCGGCGTCGGCGCTGCGGTTGGCGTTCCAGGCGTTGGTGACCGTCGCGCCCGAGGGCAACGTGATCGTCACCGCCCAGGAACTGATGGCCGATGATCCGGCCGTCACCTTCACCGTCGCCACGAAGCCACCCGTCCACTGGTTCACCGACACGGTCGCGGTGCAGCCACCCGGCCCCGGAGGCGGGGTCGTGGGCGGCGGAGTGGTCGGCGGCGGGGTGGTCGGAGGCGGGGTCGTCCCGTTGTTCAGCGCGGCGAGGACCGCGTCGTACGCCGGCTTCTTGGCGCCGCCGCTGGTGAACAGCAGCGGGGTCTGCGAGGCCCGCCACGAGTCGCTGTCCCGGATGCCCCAGACGGTGATGCCGTTGCAGCGCGCCACGGCGAGGCAGTCCTGCACGACGCTGCGGTACGTGGCCGCCGACGCCCCCTCGATGTCCAGCTCGGTGATCTGCACGTCCACGCCGAGGGCCGCGAAGCTGGACAGCGTGGTGCGGTAGTTGCCGGGGTACGGCGAGCCGCTGTTGAAGTGCGACTGGAGACCGACGCAGTCGATGGGTACGCCACGCTGCTTGAAGTCGCGCACCATCGTGTACACGGCCTGGGTCTTGGCGTGCGTCCAGTCGTCGGTGTTGTAGTCGTTGTAGCAGAGCTTCGCGCCGGGGTCGGCCGCCCGGGCGGCCCGGAATGCGGCCTCGATCCAGTCGTTGCCGGTGCGCTGGAGGTTGGAGTCGCGCCGGGCGCCGGAGCTGCCGTCGGCGAACGCCTCGTTCACCACGTCCCACGCCACGACCTGACCCCGGAAATGCGTCGCCACCTGCGTGACGTGGTTGAGCATCGCCTGGCGCAGCGCGGTGCCGCTCATGTTCTGCATCCAGCCCGGCTGCTGCGAGTGCCAGGCCAGGGTGTGCCCACGCACCTGCATCCCGCGACTCCGCGCGTGGTTGACGATCTGGTCCGCGGCGCCGTAGCTGAACTGGCCCTGCTGCGGCTCGGTGGCGTCGATCTTCATCTCGTTCTCGGGCGTCACCGAGTTGAACTCGCGGTTCAGGATCGTGGTGTAGGCGCTGTCGCTCAGCTTGTTGGCGGCCACCGCGGCGCCGAAGTACCGACCCTGCTCGGCGGCGGACGCGCCGAGCGTGGTGCCGGCGGCGGCAGGAGCAGCCAGAACCATCGCCATGCCGGCGGCGAGGGCGCTCGCCCCGGTCAGTGCGAGGGCGGCTCTCGATGCCGCCTTCCATTGCGCGTTTCTCATCGTGGAACTCCAATCCGTGGTGGTGGTGTCGGCGTGATCAGGCCACCGAGCAGGCGATTCCGTTCAGGGCGAAGGTCGAGGGTTTCCCGGTGCCGCCCTCGTGGGTGGCCTGGAAGCTGATGTCGACCGAGGCGTTCGGGGCGATGGCGGCGTTGTAGGAGACGTTGCGGGCGGTCACCGTGCCGCTCGTCGTGGAGTACTGCGCGTTCCAGCCGTTGGTGAGGCGCTGGCCGGCGGGCAGGGCGAACGTCAGCGTCCAGCCGTTCACCGCCGCCGTACCGGTGTTGGTGATGGTCACGCTGGCGGCGAGGCCGGCGTTCCAGGCGTTGACCGCGTACCCGATCCGGCAACCACCGTCGGTCGGCGGCGGGGTCGTCGGCGGCGTAGTGGTCGGGGGCGGGGTCGTCGGCGGCGGGGTGGCGCCGTCCAGCCCGAAGAAGCGGATCACCTGCGCGGCGTCGACCGGCAGGTTGTGCGACACGCCCTGCATGCTGATCGCCTCGACCGGGGCCGTCGGGCCGCTGCTCCCGTAGCGGGTACGGGTGTGGCCGGACTGTGGCGTGTCGGTGTACGTCGGGGTCTGGCTCAACCCGTGCACGTTGGTCCACTGCTTGACCTGCTCGCCGAAGTTCGGGTAGCGCAGCGTCTCATCGTTGGTGCCGTGCCAGATCTGCATCCGTGGACGGCGGCCGGCGTAGCCGGGGTGGGCATCCCGGACCAGGTCCCCCCACTGCTGTGGGGTCCTGATGAGCTGGCCGTTGGCGCACTGGCTGTTCCACTCCGAGCTGCCCCCGGTGGCGAAGCAGCCGAACGGCACCCCGGCGAAGGACGCACCCGCCGCGAACACGTCCGGGTAGTCGCCGAGCAGGACGTTCGTCATCATGGCGCCGGACGAGGTGCCAGTGGCGAAGATCCGCTCGGGGTCGGCGGCGTACCGCTGCCGCACGTGGTCGACCATCGACATGAGCCCGACGGGGTCGCTGCCGCCGCCACGGCGCAGCGCCTGCGGCGAGGAGACGTCCCAGCACAGGCTGCCGCGGGTCACCGACGGGTAGATCACGACGAACCCGTACCGGTCGGCGAGGGACGCGTACTGCGTGCCGGAGTGGTACGCCGGACCCGATCCGGTGCAGTAGTGCAGGGCGAGCAGGATCGCCGGCCGGGCGACCACCCGGTCCGGGACGTACAGGTGCATCCGCAGGTTGGTGGGGTTGGTGCCGAACCCTGTCACCTCGGTCAACGTGGCCGCCGAGGCCGGCGCGGCGAACGTCGTCGCGGCGGCGGCGGCGGCCAGGGTCACGGTCGCCAGGACGGCGCCCAGCATTCTTGTCGTCAATCTCATTCGCGATTCCTGAGGGAGAGTGGACGCATGGAAGGGGAGTAAGTCGAGGACTGCCCTTCGCCCGACCCTGACCGCGGCTCGCGTGACCTTGTCAGCTTCAATCGAGCGACCTCGATTGTCAAGACTTCCGGAAGTTTCCGGCGCCCGGGATCGGGCCGCGACCAGCGCATCGACGGACGCCGACGGAGCCGTCAGCGGGACCGACCGAGCACGGTGTTACCGGGACGCTTCCGGAAGCGGCCGGGTCAGTGGATGCGACGTCCGCGCGCGTCCGGCACCCCGGACTTGCGGAAGAAGTAGGTGTTGATCTGATCCCGCCACTCGGTGGCGCTGCGCACCTGCTCGTCGAGGCGCTGCTCCACCCGCTCGTACACGGCGGGATCGATCAGACCCTTCAGCGTCCGCCACCGCCCCCGCATCGCCGCCACCTCCTCGACGCCGGCGAAGTGGGTGTCGTAGATGTGCTGGATGACCGTGGAACCGCTGTGCAGGACGTGTCCGTACGGGACGTGGTGGAAGAAGAGCAGCAGCTCGTCCGGGCACCGCTCGGGCGACTCGTACACCTGGGACCAGTACGGCGGGTACTGACCGGCGAAGCCGGTGCCGGACGCGCGGCTGCGGTCCACACCGACGCCGTCGCGATCCGCGAAGTGGTACGTGCCCCACCGGGTGTACTCGTACCCGTCCACGTCCGGGCCGTAGTGGTCACCGGGATGAACCATGAAGCCGACACCCAGCGGGGCGGTGTACCGCTCATAGGTACGCCAGGAATCATCCATGATCTCGTGCAGCGTCCGCCCGACCAGTTCCGGGTCGGCCATCGCCGACGGCGGAAAGGTCAGCGCGATCCACTCGTCGAGGACCGCCCGGGGATCCAGCCGCGGATCCCAGGCAAGCCGGCCGACGGTGTACAGGTTGGCCTGCGCCAGCGGGTGCCCGGTCCAGAAGAGGTCGTCGCCCACGTTGGCGACGGCGACCAGTCCACCGCCCTCCCCCGCGGCCACGTCGGCAACCGTCCGTCCACCCGGACCCCACGGCGCGAACCGCAACACCTCACTCCACCACGGACCGAGGTGGCAGACGTGTCGCTGCTGGCCGGTGTACTCCTGGGTGACCTGCACCTCGACCGCCAGCCGGGTGGCCGGCATCGCGGCGAGCACCGGGGACACGGGCTCGCGTACCTGGAAGTCCACCGGGCCGAACTTCACCTGCAGCACCACGTTGGCGCGGAACCGCCCGTCGAGCGGGACGAAGTGGTCGTACGCGGCCCGCGCCCGGTCGGTGGACCGGTCCCGCCAGTCCTGGTGATGGTTGTAGACGAACGCCCGCCAGTGCACCACTCCCCCGTGCGGGGCGAGGGCGTCGGCGAGCAGGTTCGCGCCGTCGGCGTGGTCGCGCCCGTAGGTGAACGGGCCCGGTTGCCCCTCGGAGTCGGCCTTCACCACGTAGCCGCCGAAGTCCGGGATGCGCTCGTACACCTGCCGGGTCGTCGCGGCCCACCACGCCCGCACCGCCTCGTCCGCCGGGTCGGCGGTCGGCAGGCCGCCGAGGACCACCGGTGCGGCGAAGGTGACCGACAGGTGCACCCGGATGCCGTATGGGCGCAGCACGTCCGCGATCTCGGCCACGTCGCCGAGTCGGTTGGTGAGCAGCCGCGCCTCCGTCCGGGCGACGTTGACGTTGTTCACCGAGATCGCGTTGATGCCACAGGCGGCCAGCAGCCGCGCGTACTCCCGGACCCGGGCCAGGTCGCCGCGCGGCCGGCCGTCCCGCCAGAAGATCGAGCCGCCGGCGTACCCCCGCTCCACCTGGCCCATCACCGGGTGCACGGCCACGTTGTCCCAGTGGTTGAGCATCCGCTGGCGCAGCGCGGGACGGTGCCGTTCCGTCGGACGGGTGCTGTCGAACGCCGCCGGACCGAGTCGGACCAGGTGGAACAGGCCGTACAACAGGCCGGCGGGCGCGTCGGCCAGCACGGCGGTCACGTCGCCTGCCCGCGCCAGCACGAACCCCTCGTCACCGAGCACCGCGCCGGCGCCGACCTTCGCCAGCGCCGCCTCACCCGCCGCCCGGGCCGCCTCCACCGCCGCGCTCGACAACTCGTCGGCGCCGCGGAGCGCGAGCACCAGATCGGCGTCCACGTCCCAGGACGGGGAATGCCACACCCGCCCGCCGTACCGCGCGCAGGCGCGGGCGACCTCGTCGAGGACGGTGTCGACGAGCATCCCGTCGCCGTGCACCAGCACGCGGCGCGAGCCGAGCGCCCGGAACGCCTCCGGTGGCAGCCAGGCGGCGTGCACCCGCGCTTCCTCGGCGCTCACCGGTCCTCCCGCAGCATCACGACCCCGTACGCCGGCAACCGCAGCGGTTGCCCGGCCTCCACCCGGTCACCGGTGAGCAGGTCGACGCCGCCGGTCCGGGCGGTGACCTCGACCGGCTCAGGGCGGTGGTTGAGCAGGAACAGCAGCCGCGTCTCGTCCGGCGCGACCCGGAGCGCGGACTCCAGGTCCGGCACGTCCGGGTAGGGCCCGAGCAGGTCGTGCCGCGCCAGCACCTGCCGGACCACCCAGGAGACTCCGGTCCGGTCCAGCCCGGCGGCGACGTACCAGCCGTGCCCGTCGCCGTGGGCGTTGCGGGTCACCGCCGGGGTGCCGGCGTAGAAGTCGGCCTGGTAGGTGCCCAGCACCTCCGCGCCCTGCGGAATCACCAGCTCGAAGAGCAGTCGCGCCTCGACGTCGAACTGGTCGACGCCGGCGCCGAGGCGGACCGGGTTGACCACCTCGGGGCCGCGGGCGTCCCACTCGTCGACCCGGATTCCCATCAGCTGCCCGAGCGGGCCCGGCACGTCCATCAGGAAGGCCTGGTCGTTCTCGTCCACACGACCCGACAGGTACGTGGTCAGCACCGAACCGCCGCGCGCGGCCACCGCCTCCAGGCGCTCCGGCAGGTCCCCCTTGAGCATGTGCAGGGCCGGCGCGACGACCACGTCGTAGCCGGACAGGTCGGCGGTCACCGCGACAACGTCCAGGTCGACCCCGGCCTCCCAGAGCGCCCGGTGGTACGCCAGCACGACCTGCTGGTACCGGACCAGGCGCGACGGGCCGTCGGAGATCTCCAACGCCCACCAGCTGTCCCAGTCGAACAGCAGCGCCACCCGGGCCGGCGTCCGCGCGCCCAGCGACGCCGGGCCGAGCCGGGCCAGCTCCGCCCCCAGCTCGGCGACCTCCCGGAAGACCCGGGTGTCGGCGCGGCCGGCGTGGCCGATGACGGCGCCGTGGTACTTCTCGCTGGCCCCCCGGGAGGCGCGCAACTGGAAGAAGAGCACCGCGTCCGCGCCGTGCGCCACCGCCTGCCAGCTCCACAGCCGCATCAGGCCGGGCCGTTTCAGCGGGTTGACGTCCCGGCAGGCGGTGACGCTCGGGGTCTGTTCCATCAGCCAGAACGGCTGGCCGTCCTTGAGCCCGCGCATCAGGTCGTGGGTCAGCGCCATCCGGGCCGCCGACTCGTCGTCCGGCGGGTAGTTGTCCCAGGAGGCGAAGTCCAGGTGTGGGGCCCAGCGGTGGTAGTCGATCGGCCGGTACATGCCCATGAAGTTGGTGGTCACCGGCAGGTCCGGGCTGGACTCCCGGATGGCGGCCTTCTCGTCGCGGAAGTTGGTCAGCATGGCGTCGGAGCAGAACCGCAGGTAGTCCAGGGTGACGCCCTGGAAGGCGGTGTGGTCCGGCCCGCGCCAGTGCTCGGTCAGCGCCGACGGCGGCTCGATCTGCGCCCAGTCGCTGAAGGTGTGCGACCAGAATGTGGTGTACCAGGCCGCGTTCAGCGCGTCGAGGGTGCCGTACCGGTGGCGCAGCCAGTCGCGGAACCCGGCCGCGCAGAGCTCGCAGTAACAGGCGCCGCCGTACTCGTTGCCGACGTGCCAGGCGACGACCGCCGAGTGGTCGGCGTAGCGGCTCGCGACCCGGCGGGCGAGTTCGGTGGAGAGCCGGCGGAACACCGGAGAGCTGGGGCACGAGTTGTGCCGTTGCCCGAAACGGTGCCTGCGGCCCTCGAAGTCGGTCCGGGTCACCTCCGGGTAGGCCCGGGCCAGCCACGGCGGGTGGGCGGCCGTGCCGGTCGCCAGGCAGATCCCACGCCCCTGGGCACCGGCCCGCTCCACGATCCGGTCCAGCAGCGAGAAGTCGTACACGTCCTCGGCCGGCTGGGTGAGCGCCCAGCCGAAGACCCCCACCGTGACCAGGTCGATGTGCGCGGCGTCGAAGAGCTGGTGGTCCTGCTTCCACACGTCCTCGGGCCACTGTTCCGGGTTGTAGTCGCCGCCGAAGGGCACCTTGGCTGTGACGGGCAGGCTCATGCGGTGAACTCCTTCCGGATCAGGTGGATCATCGGGTCGCCGGTGCGCAGGAACGCCAGGATCACGACCGAGCCGAACAGCACCGGCACCGCCTCGGAGAAGACCGCGGTGATCCCGGCCGCCGCGGCCAGCAGCAGGGCGTTGCCGACGGTGACACCGGGGGTACGCACCAGGAAGTGCACGGCCAGCCGGAGCACGTCCCGGGTGCGGAAGTCGAACAGCGAGGTGATCACCAACGCGTTGGCCGCGCAGAGGGTCACCCCCGCCCCGACCAGGACCAGCGGCACCGCCCACCAGCCCGGGACGGCCGCCGCGCCGAGGTGGGCGAGGTTCACGGCGAGCATGGTCAGCCACAGCAGCGTCGGCACCCAGACCCGCAGCACACCGGGCAGGTTGGCGCGGTAGCCACGGCAGAAGACGGCGGCGGGCCGCAGATCCGTCACGTCGGGGCGCTGGTGGCGCAGGGCGTACAGGGCGGCGGAGACCGCCGGGCCGACCGGCACCAGCAGGGCCGCCGCCAGCGGCAGGTTGCTCGGGTCACGGCTCAGCAGGAGCAGCGGGAGCAGGCCGGGCAGGGTGGTCAGCAGGAACAGCAGCTCGACCACGAGCAGGGTGTAGACGCGGGCGGCGGCGCGCGACAGAGGCCCGTCGCCGAACTGTCGCCAGGCGTGCGCGGCACCGCTCACGGCTGCTCCTTCCGGTCGGCCCCGGCCGGCAGGCCGAGCAGGCGGTCGTCGTCCCACCACGGCGGGGTCTCGTCCACCACCGGGCTCAGATCGAGGAGGGTGACCTCGTGCCGGGTGAGGGTGAGGTCCACCTCGACCCGCCCGGCGGCGACCGGCAGGGCACGGTGGGTACGGGCCGGCTCGGCGGCCTCCCGCAGGGCGTCGAGCTGCCGGGCCCGGGGTGAGCGGGGGCGGCCCATCTCGGCCCAGGCCGCCCAGGCGTTGCCCGCCTCCTCGCTCACCGACGACCGGAGCAGGAACGCCGACGTCGTACCGGGCGGGCCGAGCGGGATCGACAGGGCCAGCGGGTGCCGGTCGGGCACCGGCGACCGGCCGGTGACGTCCACCGGGGCCCAGGCCAGCACGGCGACCCGCCCGTCGGGGTGCCGGGTGACCAGGTGGTCGTCGCCACGCGCCAGCACCTCGTCGCCGAGGCGCGCCATGAAGGCGTACAGGTGGTAGGTGGGTTTCTTGATCTGGCCGTGGGTGAGCAGACCGAACCCGCCGTGGAACAACGCGGTCGGCACCCCCACCTCCTCGAACATGTCGCTGAAGGTCCAGTACGAGAAGGAGTCGACCAGGTCGCCGCCGGCGGCCAGCACCGGCCCGAGGTACGCGGCGTGGAACGCCGTGTCGTGGACCGGGTTGTCCGGCCGGTAGGAGGAGTTGAACTCGGTGATGTGCACCGGCAGCTCCGCCAACGCGGTGCCGGCCAGGTGCCGGCGCGGTGCGGCGAACTGGGTCAGCAGCTCCGCCGCCGGGGCGAGGGTCTGGTGGGTACCGAACGGCACGTGCTGGGCGGGCCCGGAGGTGTACGCGTGGCGGCTGACGAAGTCGACCGGCACGTCGCGGTCGGCGACGAACTCGGCGAAGGGCATCAGCCACTCGTCCGCCCCGGGCGAGATCGCCGGGCCGCCGACCTGCAACGTCGCGTCGACCTCCTTGACCGCGTGCGCGCTCACCTCGTACAGGCGGTGGTACGCGTCTCGGTCGGCGCCCTGCCAAAAGGGCACGAGGTTGGGCTCGTTCCACACCTCGATCGGCCAGCCGCGTACCTCGTCGAGGCCGTACCGGTCGACCAGGTGGGCGACCGTGCCGCGGACCAGGTCCGCCCACTCCGTGAAGGAGCGGGGTGGCGTGACGTTGCCCCGCCACCAGAACACCGTCTGGTCGCCGGAGGCCAGGCCCGAGGGCATGAACCCCAGCTCGACGAACGGCCGGACACCGAGGTCGAGGTAGGCGTCGACGACCTGGTCGACGTAGGTGAACGAGTGGTGCACCCGGCGCTCACCCCGGTGCTCGTACGGGCGGTGCACACCGACGCCGTCGCTGAGCAGCCCGTGCCCTCGGATGTGCCGGAAACCGATGTCGCGTTGGATGAGGGCCAGCGAGTCCTGGTAGTCACGCCGCAGGGCCAACTCGAAACGGCCGGTGCCGACGCAGCGACGCCAGGCGTCGGTGAGGCGGCCGGTGGCCTGATCGGGAACGGTGATGCGCATTGCTGTCCTCTGGTCGTCCTACCCGGTGCCGGGCGGTCGGGCTGGCCGCGCCGGCCGGAGGGCCGGAGACCCGGCCGGGCCGCGGGTGCGCTGCCCGCCCGGACCTCCGCCGATCAGCCGTTGTTCTTCTGGAAGCGCTCGTACGCCTTGTTGACCATCTCGATGTACTGCTCGGAGTTCTTGGCCTTCAGCTCGGCCACGTACGCGTCCCACTCGCTGAGGGGCCGCTGGCCGAGGGCGAACTTCAGGGTGTTCTGGGCGACGAAGTCCTTCAGCGGGGTCTCCCAGAGCGACACCTGCTCGCGTTCCTCATCGGTGAACGGGTAGGGCGGGGCCACCAGCCTCGGCGTACGGGCGTCCATCACCTTCTGGAACTCCAGCTCCTCCGGGGAGAAGAACCCACGGACCAGGTCGGGGCTGCCGCCGTAGGCGAAGACGCCGTTGTAGAAGCCGAAATCCTTCTGCAGGTGCTTGGGGGCCTTCGGGTTGAGCCCGAGGACGTCGACGTCGGCGGTGACCGAGCGCTTGCCGGACGCGTCCTTGGTGAAGGTCGTCCCCTCCACGCCCCACCGTGCGAACTCCTGGCCGGCGTCCGAATACCACAGCCAGTCGATGAACTGCATCATCGCTACGAAGTTCTTGCTCTCCCGGGCCTTCGCGGAGATCATGATGCCGTTCTCCAGCCGGGGAAAGGGATTGATCTCGCCGGCCGGACCCACCGGCAGCGGAATCTTGGTCATCTTCGCGTTCGGCAGGGTCTTGGCCAGGTCGGGCCGGTGATTGTTGACCAGGGTCTGCGCGTTTCCGGTGACCACGAAGGACTTTCCGTTGGCCAGCTTCTGGCGTGCCTGGTCGTCGGTCTGGGTGAAGCTCTCCGGGTCGAGCAGGCCCTCGGCCACGAGCTTGTGCAGATAGGTGAGCATCTGCTTGTACTGCTCGGACGCGCCGGTGTAGGTGAACTTCTCCGCCGCCGGGTCCCAGTTGGCGTGCTGGTAGTCCCAGCCGGCGCGGGTGCCGAAGGAGGCGCTGAGGATGTTCAGCAGGGCGCCGGTCGGCGTGGGCTTACTGAAGAGGTCGGAGTACGGGTAGACGCTCGGATACTTCGCCTTCATCGCCTTGAGCACGGTGTACAGCTCGTCCCAGGTCTTCGGAACCGCGAGGTTCAGCTCCTGGAGGATGTCGGAGCGCACCAGCACCGTGTAGTCCTGCGTGGGCTTCTCGTGGACGCCGGGCAGCAGGTAGAACTTGCCGTCGGACTGCCGCAGGTCGTCGATCTCCGGCTTGAGGTTCCACTTGGCGATCTTGTCCTTGAGGTTGGGCATCAGATCCAGGTAGTCGCTCACCGGGAGGATCGCCCCCGAGGACACGAACGCGTTCTCCTGCGGGTGGTACGTCTTCGGAATGATCAGCGGGGCGTCCCCGGCGCCGATCAGCAGGCTGCGCTTCTGCTCGTAGTCGCTCAACGGGACGGCGACCGGCTCGATCTTGACGTTGGTCCGCTTGGTGAGTTCCGACCAGAACAGCCAGTCGTCCTTCAGCGGGTAGAACGTGTGGTTGTTGTAGAGGGTGGAGAAGGAGAGTGCCTCGGTGGCCTTGAACTGGTCGCCGACGCCGTAGTCGGCCATTGCGCCGGCCCGGTTCTCCGAGAGGTCCGTCGACTCGCCGGGGTCCTCGGAACAGGCTGTGGTGAGGGTGAGCGCGAGCAGACCCGCGGTGGCGATCGCCACGCGGCGCCACGTCTTGTGGAGCATGGCTCGTCCTTTCGGTGGTGGGGTTTGGAGGTGGAGCGGCGCGCCACCGGCGTCAGCCCTTGACCGCGCCGAGCATCACGCCGCGGACGAAGTACCGCTGGACGAAGGGGTAGACCGCCAGGATGGGCAGGGTGGTGAGCACGATCGTCACGGCCTGGAGGGTGGCCGCCGCCTGGACCTTGTCGGCGTCGGCGGCGGCCGACTCCGCGCTGGTGGCGCCCGCGATGAGGTTGCGCAGGTACACGGTGACCGGGAGCAGGTCCTGCCGGTCGAAATAGAGGAACGCGGTGAACCACGAGTTCCAGAAGGAGACCGCGTAAAAGAGCACCATCGTCGCGATGATCGCCTTCGACAACGGCAGCACGATCCGCAGCAGGATGCCGTACGTGTTCAGCCCGTCGACCGCCGCCGCCTCCTCCAACTCGGTCGGCAGGCTCTCGAAGAACGCCTTCATGACCAGCAGGTTGAACACGCTGATGGCGTTGGGGATCACCACGGCCCAGATGGTGTTCTTCATCCCCAGGCTGGTGACCAGCACGTAGTTGGGGATCAGGCCGCCGGAGAAGAACATCGTGAACAGCGCGATGCCGACGAGGACGCCGCGCCCCTTGAGCTGCGGCTTCGACAACACGTACGCGTAACAGGTGGTCAGCACGATCGAGATGAGCGTGGCGACCACTGTGTACACGACGGTGTTGCGGTAGTTCGTCCAGAACATCGGGTCGGACATCAGCAGCTTGTACGCGGTCAGGTCGAACCCGCGCGGGACCAGGTTCACCTTCCCCGCGATGATGTACGCCTCCTCGCTGAGCGAGCGGGCCACGATGTTGAGGAACGGGTACAGCGTCACGACCACGACGCCGATCAGGACGACCGTGTTGACCACCCGGAAGATCCGGTAACCCCGGCTGTCCACCGGCCCACGGGTCTGCGGGGCGTCTCTCCTCGTACCGAGGATCACCACAGGCTCGTCCCTACCGTGCGACGGGAGATGAGGTTCGCCGACAGGACCAGAACCAGTCCGATCACCGCCTCGAAGAGGCCGATGGCGGCCGCGTAGCTGAAGTTGCTGGACTGGAAGCCCATCCGGAACAGGTAGGTGGAGATCACGTCCGCGGTCGGGTACGTCAGGGGGTTGTAGAGCAGCAGGATCTTCTCGAACCCGACCGCCATGAAGCTGCCGATGTTGAGGATCAGCAGCGTCACCATCGTCGGCCGGATACCGGGCAACGTCACGTGCCAGGTCTGCCGAAGCCGGTTGGCGCCGTCGATCCGGGCGGCCTCGTACAGGTCCTCGTCGATGGTGGTGAGGGCGGCGAGGTAGAGGATCGTGCCCCAGCCGACGGTCTGCCAGACCTCGGACGAGACGTAGATGGTGCGGAACCACTCCGGTTGTTGCAGGAACGCCACCGCGTCACCGCCGAACAGCCGAACGAGTTGGTTGGCCGTGCCGTCGATCGCGGTCAGCTGCATGACCATCGCCGCCACGATCACGATCGACAGGAAGTGCGGCAGGTAGGACACGGACTGGACGAACCGCTTGAACCGGCGGGCACGCACCTCGTTGAGCAGCAGCGCCAGCACGATCGGCAACGGGAAGCAGAACAGCAGGGTCAACGTCCCGAGCACCAGGGTGTTGGTGAACACCTCCCAGAACGTCGGGTCCGTGAAGAACATCCGGAAGTACCGCAGACCCACCCAGTACTCGCCGAAGATGCTGCCGCCCGGCTTGAACCGCCGGAACGCGATGATGTTCCCGATCATCGGCAGGTACCGGAAGATCAGGAAGAACAGCAGCGGCAGCACGGCCAGCGAGTAGAGCTGCCAGTCCCGGCGCAGCGCCTGCCGCCAGCTCCGGCGACGGCGCGGTGACAGCGAGGCGGGGATGGTGGTTACCGCCGCAGCGGGGTCCGGGGACGGCGGCGACGGCCGTAACGTCTCGGATGTCATCCTCGGCCTCCTACTCGGGCCGCAGCCCGCGCCCTCATCGGGACCGGTTGCACGGCGAGTGGTCCGCAAGCCGAAACTTTCCGGAAACCCGCGCAACCTTTTCGGCAACCTAAGTGCACCGTCGGGGCGTGTCAAGGGTCTCATCTCGACCCTCGGCAATCCCTGCCTGCGCTCCGTCGCGGCGCTTCCGGCGCCCCGTCCCACATCGACAGCCGTTCAGGTCCGTGCACAGCGATCCCAACCGCCGCGCCGGCTGGCGAGATCACCAGATCGTGTTAGGGTCTCCCGAAACTTTCGGATGTTGTATGAGGCTGCGATGACAGAGCACCACCCGCTCGACCCACCTGCCTCCACCACCATCGCGACGATCGCCAACGACGTCGGCGTGTCGGTCGCCACGGTCTCCAAGGTCCTCAACGGACGCACGGATGTCGCCCCCGGCACCAGGGCCCGGGTCGAGGCCAGCCTCGACCGCCACCGGTATCAGCGCCGGAGCAGGAAGCCGCCCTCCGGCGACGGCCGCGTCGATCTCGTGTTCCACGAGTTCGACGCCGGATGGGCCATGGAGATCCTGCGCGGCGTCGAGGCGGTGACCAGCGAAGCGGGGGTCCGACTCGCCGTCTCCCAGCTCAACGGCGCGCACCGCCCGCCGGCACGGTGGCTGGACGCGCTGCTCACCGACCGACCGCTGGGCCTGCTGTTCGTCCTCTGTCACCTGGCCGAGGCCCAGCAACAGCACCTGCGGCGCCAGGGGATCCCGTTCGTCGTCGTCGACACCGACAGCGCGACCTCGGCCTCGGTGCCCACCGTCGGGTCGAACAACTGGAACGGCGGCCTGCTCGCCACCCGGCATCTGCTGGACCTGGGACACCGGCGGATCGCGCTCATCTCCGGACCACCCGACGTGCTCTGCAGCCGGGCCCGGGCGGCCGGCTTCCAGTCCGCCCACGACGAGGCCGGCGTCGCGGTCGACCGCGAGCTGGTCCGCTACGGCAGCTTCTCCGCCACCGCCGGCCACGACCACGGCCTGCGGCTGCTGCGCCGGCCGGATCGCCCGACGGCGATCTTCGCCGGCTCGGACATCCAGGCCATGGGAGTGCTGCGAGCCGCCCGGCAGTGCGGCCTGCGGGTGCCCGAGGACCTGTCGGTGATCGGGTACGACAACCTGCCGGTCGCCGCCTGGACGGATCCGGCCCTCACCACGATCAACCAGCCGTTGCATGACATGGCCGGCATCGCCACCCAGATGCTGCTCGGGCTGGCGCGGGGCATCGAGCCGGCGACCAGCCGGATCGACCTGGTGACCGAGCTGGTCGTACGCGAGAGCACCGCACCTCCCGCCCACCTGCGCTGACACCCGGACCATGCGAGGACACGTGCCCCACTCCGACCCGTCCCTCGACCAGCTCCAGCGGTACGCGCCCACCGTCGTCGAACCCGAGGACTTCGACCGGTTCTGGCGCGACACCCTCGCCGCCGCGACCGAACGGCCGGTGCTCGTCGAGGTCCGTCCGGAACCCACCGACCTGCGGCTGGTCGACTCCTGGGACGTGACGTTCGCCGGCTTCGACGGCGACCCGGTGCGGGCCTGGTACACCCGCCCGGCGGGGGTGCGGACGGCACTGCCGACCGTGGTCGAGTACGCCGGTTACGGGCGCGGCCGCGGCCTGTCACACGAACGGCTGACCTGGC
Source organism: Micromonospora sp. U21 (assembly GCF_018070045.1). Lineage (GTDB taxonomy): Bacteria > Actinomycetota > Actinomycetes > Mycobacteriales > Micromonosporaceae > Micromonospora. The sequence continues at coordinate 89,137 of NZ_JAGPYK010000016.1, read as the reverse complement.
CGGTGGCCGGGTACGCGCACCTGCTGATGGACAACCGGGGCCAGGCGGGGCAGTACGGGGCCGGTGACACCCCGGACCGGCACGGCGCTCCCGGCGGCCCCTGGCCGGCGACGTGGGGAATCCTCGATCCGTGCGACTACCACTACCGCCGCCTGATCACCGACGCGGTCCGGGCCGTCGACGCGGCCCGGGCCCTTCCGGGGGTCGACACGAGCCGGGTCGCCGTGGCCGGCAACAGCCAGGGCGGCGGCCTCGCCCTCGCGGTGGCCGGTCTCGTCGGCGACGTCGCGGCGCTGGTGACCACCGCGCCGTTCCTCTGCGACGTCCAGCGGGCCATCGGGCTGACCGACGCCTCGCCGTACGGCGAGATCGCCCGGTACCTGGCGGTGCACCGGGAGGCCGAGGAGGCGGTCCGACGCACCCTGTCCTATGTCGACGGGGTGTCCTTCGCCCGACGGGCGACGGCCCCGGCGCACTTCGGGATCGGCCTGCGTGACACCGTCTGCCCGCCGAGCACCGGCTTCGCCGCCTACAACCAGTACGGCTCCGCGACCGGCCGGCCGCTGACGCCCGAGCGGGAGATGCACGTCTACCCGTTCAACGGCCACGAGGGCGGGGAGGCCGTCCACGTTCGGCGCCAGCTGCGCTGGCTCGGTACGGTGCTCGGCCGCGACTGACGCGGCACGCCGGGCCGGCGAGAAGCCGGTCCGCAGCGACGCTCCGGGTCGAACACGTCCAGGTCAGCAGGCGGTCCACCGCACCGCGGTCACCTTGCCGGCACTGTTGCGAAAGCCCACGATGGTCCCGTCGTCGGCGATCGCCCGGCCGGCCACGGTCAGCCTGTCGCCACCGCCCGGCAACTGGCGGGAGGTGGCACCACGGACCACCCGGTCGCCACCGACGGCCACCCCGCGCGCGTTGACGTCGTCCAGCACGTATGCCTGCCGGTCCAGCTCGGTGTACGCGCCGGTGCGCAGGTTCCACCGCACCGGGAACTGGTCATCATCGCCCAGGTCGACCCGGCCGACCGCCCAGCGCCCCTCGGCCGCGACGACCTGGGTGGACCGGGCGCCGGGCACGGTCAGCTCCGAGTACCGGCCGTCCGGGTGCCGCGCCCAGCCCGTGAAGTATTCCGGGCCGGAAGCGGTGCCCACGATGCTGCCATCGCGGGTGACGCCCAGCGCCAGCGCTCCCGCCGGGGCGGCCAGCTCCTCGACCGTTCCCGGGCGGGACGCCGGCCACCGCAGCGCGACGAATCCGCCGGTCGCGTCGTCGAAGCGGTATCCCACCACGTCACCAACGGTGCTGATCGCCGAGACGTAGACCAGCTCCGACGGGGTCGGCAGGAGGGTGAAGACACCGTTCCGGTAGCTCCACGGCGAGGTCCGACCGTCGGCGTTTCCGTTGCCGATCACCACGCCGCGAGCGTTGACGTCGACGACGCCGTCGCCGTTCGGCCAGGGCACGGTCGTCAGCCGACCCCGGTCCCAGAGCAGCATGAACGCCTCTGTCGGGCTCTCGTGGGTGACCCGCAGCGCTCCCCCGGCGACGTACCGGCCGGTGGCGTCGATGGCGTAGGCCTCGGTGCGGTACATGTCCGCGGGCTGCGGCAGTGTCTCAATGGCGCACGACGGCGCTGGCGGACGGGGGAACGCGGTGGCGGGCGACGCGGCCACGACGGCCGCGGTGGCCAGCAGGCCGACGGCGGCGCCGGCCGCCAAGGTGCGTCGAACGAGACGATGCATCGGAGTCTCCCCAGTGGTGGCCGGGACAAGCGGATGCGCCTGATGCTTCCACCGCCGCGCCACCGTTCAGTCGAACGCCGGCTATCGGATCCGCGATAGCCCACTGCGGACGCGGGTCAGAAGGCGTTGACCCCGGTGAGCGCGCGCCCGATGAGAAGCTCCTGGATCTGGCTGGTGCCCTCGTAGAGGGTGGCGACCCGGGCGTCACGAAGGTACTTGCCGACCGGGTACTCGTCAATGTAGCCGTACCCCCCAAACACCTGGACCGCGTTGTTGGCCGCCCGGACGGCGGCCTCGCTGGCGAACAGCTTGGCCATCGACGCCTCGGTCGCGAACGGCTGGCCGCGGTCGATCAGGTCGGCAACCTGCCACACCAGGAGCCGGGCCGCGGCGGTGTCCACCGCGATGCTGGCGAGCAGCTGCTGGACGAGCTGGTGGCCGGCGATCGGCTTGCCGAACTGGGCCCGCTGCCCGGCGTAGCCGACCGCGGCGTCCAGGCAGCCCTGGGCGATGCCGACGCAGCCGGCGGCGACCGACATCCGGCCCTTGGCGAGGGTGGCCAACGCCAGACGGAAGCCGGCGCCCTCGGCGCCGAGGCGGGCCGCGTCGGGCACCCGTACCTCGTCGAAGCGCAGTTCACCGGTGGCCTGGCCGCGCAGGCCGAGCTTGCCGTGGATCTCCCGCCGGGTCAGCCCCGGGCTCCCGGTGGGCACCAGGAACGCGGTGATGCCCCGGTGCCCCGGGTCACCGGTGCGGGCGAAGACCAGCGCGACGTCGGCGGTGGTGCCGTTGGTGATGAACGTCTTCGTGCCGGTGAGCAGCCAGTCGGTGCCGTCGCGGACCGCGCGGGTACGCAGCGCGGCCGCGTCCGAGCCGCTGTCCGGCTCGGTCAGCGCGAAGCAGCCGAGCGCGGCCCCGGAGCAGAGCCGGGGCAGCCACTCGGACCGCTGTGCGGCCGACCCGTGTGCGGCGATCGACTTGGCGACCAGACCGAGCGAGACGGACACGATGCCGCGCACGGCCGAGTCTCCCCGGCCGAGTTCCTCCAGGACCAGGCAGTACGCGAGGTGGTCACCGCCGGAGCCGCCGTCCGGCTCGGCGATGGTGAGCCCGAGGAAGCCCAGGTCGCCGAGCATGCCGACGACGGCCGGATCGACCGACTCGCGGCGGTCCCAGGCTGCCGCGTGCGGCACCAGCTCCCGGTCGACGAACTCGGCGGCGAGCTGGCGGACCGCCGCCTGCTCGGCGGAGAGGGTGAGCTCCATGGCCCTTAAACTAGCGGTGATAGTTTAAGTCGTCCAGGCCGGACGGTGACCGGCCGGCGATCACCGGTCGGAGGCCAGCCCGGCGTGCCGCTCGGCGGCGAACGCGCGGACCAGCTCGGTGCGGGAGCGGATGCCGAGCCGGTGGAAGACGTTGCGCAGGTGATGGTCCACCGTGCGGGTGGAGAGGAACATCCGGGCGGCGATCTCCCGGTTGGTGGCACCCTCCGCGACAAGTTCGGCGATCCGTAGTTGCTGGCCGGTCAGCAGCCGCGCCGCGGGCAGGTCCGGCGGGCCCACCGACTCGCCGGCCGCGCGCAGTTCCGCGGTGGCCTGCTCGGCCCAGCAGCTCGCCCCGAGCAGGGTGAACGTCTCGCGGGCCTGGTGCAGGTGTGCGCGGGCGTCGCGCGGACGTCTCCTGCGGCGCAGCTCCTGACCGAAGAGCAACTCGGTACGTGCCCGCTCGAACGTGCCGGCCTCCGTCGGGTGCAGCCGCAGCGCCGTCCGAAACTCCCGCTCGGCCTCGGCGCTGCCCCGTGGTGCGAGCAGCGCGTGACAGCGGGCGGAGAGCGCCCGGCGCAACGGGCTCGCCGTGCTGCTGGCCCACCGGTCGAAGACGGCGAGCGCGGCCGTCGCCGCCGGTCGGTGCGCCAGGTGGGCGGCCGCCTCCACCAGGTACGGGGTGGCCATCACCTGAACGAGGACCTGACCCCGGCCGGTACCGAGCCGGGCCAGGGACGCCAGTCGGGCCGCGGCCTCGGCGTGCCGGCCGTCGACCAGGTCGAGCACCGCCAGCGCCCACCCGGCGAACGCGTGTGGCCGGCTGCCCGGCGTCGGCGCCTCGCCGATCTCCCGGATCCGCCGCAGACTGGTTGCCCGGTCGGCCCGGATGGCGGCCAGCACGGCGAGCATGCCCAGGTGGACGTTGGCGCAGTTGACCTGACCGGTGGCACGCGCGACCCGCAGGCCGTCGCGGGACGTCTCCGCCGCCGCCTCGTGCCGGCCCAGCCAGTACTCGGCGACGGCCCGCAGCTCCAGTGCCCGGGACAGCATGGACAGTTCGCCCCGGTCGCGGGCCAACCCGGCGGCGCGCTCGGCGAGCCGGTGCGCCGCGCCGTCCACGGCGACCACCAGGCCGGCCGCCGCCGCGCAGGTGAGCGCGGTCGGGGTCAGCGCCGGCCCGGCCAGACGCCCACCCAGCACGACGGCGCGTCGCAGCGCGGGGCCGGCTCGCTCATGGTCGCCTCGCAGGGTGGCCGCCACCCCGGCGACCAGAGAGCTCATCAACTCTGTCGCCGGCGGGTCGTTCGGGCGCCGCAACGCCAGTGCCCGGCGGCCGACCTCGGCGTACCGGTACTGGTCGCCGGCGAAGCAGACGGCCTCGCCGGCCCGCGCCAGCGCAGCCAACGCGAGGGCGCGGTCGGTGTGGGCCACCGCCCCCGCGGCGGCCAGCAGGGTGGCCGATGCGACCGAGGCGCCGTCACACCGCAGCTCCAGCTCGCCGCGCAGCAGCTCGGCGTGACCGGTGACGGTCCCGTCCGCGGGGATGGCGCGGAGGCGGTCGAGCAGCAGCCGGGCCCGACCGGGTTGGCCCGCGGCCCAGGCGTACCGGGCAGCGGCCAGCAGGCGGGCGGCGGCGCGGGCCGGCTGGTCACTGAGTTCGGCGGCCCGGCACAGCGCAGCAGAGGCGGTGGCCCAGCCGCTTTCCCCACCGGCCGCCGCCTCTTCCAGCTCGGTGGCGAGGGCCGGGTTGGCACCCGCCGTCGCGGCGGCGAGATGCATCGCCCGGCGCAGCCGCTGCCCGTCGGAATCGAGCACGCCGGCGAGCAGCCGGTGCGCCGCGCGGCGCTCCGCGAGCGGTGCGCCGGCCGCGACCATCGCACGGGCCAGCGGCTGGGGGAACGTGACGCTCCGCGGCTCGACGCGGACCAGGCCGGCGACCTCCGCCGGGGCGAGCGCCTCGACCGCGGTGCCGGCGACCGCCGCCGCCCGGATCAGGGTGGCTGGCTGCCCGTCCTCGTCGAGCGCGGCGAGCAGCAGCATCCGTCGGGTGTCCGGCGGCAACCGGTCCAGCCGGGCCCGGTAGGCGCGGCCCAGCACGCCGTCGGCCGGTGGGGCGGTGGGCGGCGGCTCCTCCCCCCGCCCCTGGGCGGGGGTGAGCACCTCGGCGAGGTCCACCAGGGCCTGCGGATTGCCGCCACCGACCGCGGCGAGCGCTGCCACGACCGGCGCGGCGGGTCGCTCGGGCAGCCGGTCGGTGAGGACGGCGACGCTCTCCCGCTCGTCCAGGGGCCGGAGCCGGTGCGCCGGTATCCCGTCGACCGTGGCGGTGACGTCGGCGGTGAGCAGGACGGCGACCGGCAGGTGCCGCAACCGGCGGGCCACGAAGGCCAGCACCCTCGCGGTCCGCCGGTCCCCCCGGTCGACGTCGTCCATGGTGGCGAGCAGCGGGCGGTCCCGGGCGGCGGCGGCGAGCAGTCCGAGCACGGACATCGACAGTGCCAGTTGGCGGTCGGTCGGGCAGCCCTCGCCGTCCAGCGCGCGCCGCAGTAGGTGCCACTGCTGCTCGGGCAGGGCGTTGGCCCGGTCGAGCACCGGGTCGAGCAGGCGTTGCAGGCCGGCGTACGGCAGCGCGGCCTCCTCGGGCAGGCCGGTCGCGGCCAGCACGGTGCAGCCCTCGGCGTACCGGTGGGCGTAGCCGACCAGCGCGGTCCGGCCCGACCCGGGCTCGCCGTGCAGCAGCAGGGCACCACCGCCGTCGGTCACACCGCCGAGCAGGTTCCGGACAGCCCGGCACTCGTCGTCCCGGCCGCGCAGCACGGTTATTTGCACTCTTGATGCAGTAACCATGTATTCAGTGTCACCTATCGGTAACCGGATGGAAAGAGGTGGGCGACCTTCGTACCGGGCTGCGCTCAGCCGGCCGTCACCTCGGCCAGCAGGGCGCCCACCGTGCGGGCCATGACGCCGCGGGCCTGGTCCACGCTCAGCTCCAGGCCGTCGCGCAACATCGACCAGGCAGGCCACATGCTGGCCGCCACCAGTGCGTTGAGCAGCTGCCCCCGGCCCCGCCCGGCCTGCGCCAGCTCGGCGGCGAAGAGCTGCTCGACCTCATCTCGGACCCGGTCGATGTGCTTGAGGCGGTTGCGGTGCAACTGGTCCGAGACCGGCTCGCGCATCTGTGCGGCCCGCGCCGACGGCGCGATGAGCTGGAGCAGCCGGGCCCGTTGCCGGCAGTACGCGTCGATCCGCTTCGCCAGCGGCAGCCCTGAGGAGATCGGCCGGTAGGCAGCGTCCTGCTGGCGGAGCACCTCGGCGCCGCTCGCCTCGAAGAGCGTCTCCATGTCCTTGAAGTTGGTCCAGAGGGTGCGCAGCGAGATGCCGGCCCGCTCGGCGATGCGCTCCCCGGTCGGCCGGAGGTCACCCTCGGAGATGAGCGCGAGGTGCGCCTCGACGATGGCCACACGGGTGCGCTCGGCCCGCGCGGTCCGCCCGTCGACCCGGCCCGCGACCTCGACCCCGTCCATCCGCCCCCGCCCCTTCACCGCCATGACGTCCCCCGACGCACCGCCGAGTCTAGACAAACGGTGATCATCGGTACCCGGGCCGCCGTCACCCGGCGCGGCCGGTCAGCGTGACGCCGCCGTCGCAGACGATGGTCTGCCCGGTGATCCAGGCGGCGTCGGCGGAGGCCAGGAAGGCGACCACGCCGGCCACGTCCTGCGGCAGGCCGAGCCGCCCGAGCGGGTACCGTGCGGCGACCTCGTCCTCCCGGCCCTCGTACAGCGCGGAGGCGAAGCGGGTCTTCACCACCCCGGGCGCGACGGCGTTGACCCGGACCGTTGGCCCCAGCTCCGCGGCGAGGCTGGCGGTGAGGTGGTTGAGCGCGGCCTTGCTCACCCCGTAGAAGGCGATGCCGGGCGACGGGCCGAGGCCGGCGATCGACGAGATGTTGACGACGCAGCCACCCCGGTCGGCCATACCGGCGGCGCACACCTCCTGCACCCAGCCGAGCGCGGCGACCAGGTTGACGTCGAGGATCTTGCGCGCCGCCGCCAGGTCCAGCCCCACCAGCGGGCCGCGCACCGGGTTGATGCCGGTGTTGTTGACCAGGAGGTCCACCGGCCCGAACGCCGCGGTGACCTCTCGTACCGCGGCGGCCCGGTGCTCGGCGTCGTCGGCCCGCCCGGGCACGGCCACGGCGTACGCCGGGCCGCCGAGCGCGGTGACCGCCTCGGCCAGCGCCTCCGGACGCCGGGCCGTCAGGCCAACCCGCGCGCCCTCGGCCACCAGCCGCTGGGCGATGGCCAGACCGATCCCCCGACTCGCACCGGTGACGATGGCGACCCGACCCGCGAGCCGACCTGAATCTGCATTCACAGTGCAGATAGTAGGAGCAGCGATCGGTGTCGGTCAACGCCTGGACGGCAGCGGCGGCTCTCGGGCAGGCCGCACTCTCCCACCGCCCGCCGGCAGCCGGATCAGGTGCGGTCAGGGCGGCGGGCAGCCGTACGACCGGGCGTGGTCACGGCGGTGTGCCGCGCGACCACGCCCGGTCGACTGCCGGGCGTACGGGTCGTCAGGAGACGGTCGGCACCCCGTTCGCCGGCGGGGCCACCGGTGCGGCGGTGTACTCGTTGACGGGCCCGTCCGCCTCGTCGGTCTCGTACGCCGGGCCGAAGTAGCTCTGCACTCCCCCGCTCACCCGGCTCAGCCGCTGCCCGCCGTAGCCGGAGTGGTCGTCGGCGGAGAAGCGCAGCGGCACCAGCCCGGGGCCCTGGAAGCCGCCCTTCTGCACGGTCTCGAGCACCTTCTCGCGGGTGAGGTCCTTGCCGGCGGCGAGCAGCACCTGCACGAAGAGGTACCCGACCGACATGCCGTAGACGGTGTTGCCGTCGAACGGCGCGTCCCCGTTGTGCGACTTGTTGATTCTCGTGAAGAGCTGGATCCACGGGTTCGCGGTGTCGTTCTGCATCGGCAGGTAGTTGGTGCCGACCACGCCCTCCAGCAGTGGGGCGGCGGCGCCGAGCTGCTTGGCCAGCGTCGGATGGTCGGCGCCGACGTTGGAGACCAGCCACTGCGGCTTGAAGCCCAGCCGCGCGGCGGTGCCGATGGAGAGCGCGGTGAAGCCGGGCACGGTGGCGAGCATGACGACCTGGCAACCGGCCGCCTTGAACGCGCCGATCTGCGGCGCCACGTTGGTGTTGCTGGTGACATAGGTCTGCTTGACCGCCACGCCCCCCGCGCCCAGCACCTTCTCCACGCCGGCCAGGCTGTCCCGGCCGAAGTCGTCGTCCTGGCCGAGGAAGCAGACCTTCTGGCCGGCCAGGCTCGCCTTGGCGTAGTTGGCAAGGATCTTGCCCTCGACCGTGTAGTCGGGGTTGAAGCCGAACGTGCCGGGATACTTGTCCGGCTGGTCCCAGCTGCGGCTGCCGGACGCGACGAAGAGGTCGGGCACCCGGTTGCTCTTGAGGAAGTCGAGCACGCCGGTGTGCGTCGGCGTACCGAGGCCGTTGAGGATGGCGAAGACCTTGTCCTGCAGGACGAGCTGGCGAACCACCTGCTGCGTGTTCGCCGGGTTGTAGCCGTCGTCCATGATCTTGTAGGTGATCTTCCGACCGTGCACGCCGCCGTTGGCGTTGACGTAGTCGAAGTACGCCTTCGTCGCCGGGGCGATCTTGGAGTAGCCGGCCGAGGCCGGTCCGGTGAGCGGCATGTGGGTGCCGACGACGATCTCGGTGTCGGTGACGCCCGGCACCGATCCCCCGCCGGGACCGGAACCGTCGTCGCCGCTGCAACCGACGGTGGTGATCAGCAGAGCGATGGTGCTGGCGATCGCAAGACCGCGTCGTGCCGTACGGTGCATCGGAAACACCGACCTTTCTCGGTCCGGTTCTCAAATCGAACGGTTTGGTGGTGGGGCGCCCGGCCGAGGCCGGACAGGGGACAGCTCAGGACCGCCGGGCAGGCCAGCGCGCCAGCAGGGCCCGGCCGACACGCGACAGCAGACCCTGCACGCCGCCGGGTGCGGCGATCATGACGACGATCAGGGTGACTCCGAAGATCGCCAGCGGGAGGTTGCCCTCCAGCCGCTGCGCCACCGCGGGCGAGAGCGTCAGCAGCTCGGTCGCGGAATGGGTGAGATCGGGCAGGGCGACGAGCAGGACGGCCCCCCACAGCGCGCCGGTGAGACGACCCAGACCGCCGATCACCACGGCCATCAGCAGGAAGAGCGACAGCGTCAGCGAGAACGCGCCGGGCGAGACGCTCTGCGCCAGCACCGCGAGCAGGGCGCCGCCTAGGCCGGCGGTGGCAGCACTGACCACGAACGCGAGGACCTGGGTGCGGGCCACGTGGATGCCGGCGAGGCGGGCGGCCACCTCGTCGTCACGGACCGCCCGGAAGGTACGCCCGAAACGGCTGCGGATCAGGTTCGCCAGCAGCAGCAGGGCGAGCAGGGTGGCCGCCCCGGCGAGCCAGAGCTGCCACCGCTCATAGGGGAAGTAGGGGCCGAGCGAAGCCGGCGGTGGCTCCACCGGCACCGACAGCCCCTGCTCACCGTTGAAGACGCCGTCGAAGGTGACGGCGAGCGCCGGCACGACGACGGCCACGGCGAGGGTGACCCCGGCCAGGTAGGGGCCGCGCAGCCGGGCCGCGGCGACGCCGACCACCGCGCCGACCACGACCGTGCTGAGGATCGCCGCGCCGAGCGAGAGCGGCAGCAGCCAACCACCGGTCATCCCCCGGTCGGCGAACGCGTTCTGGCAGAAGGCCACGGTGTACGCGCCGGTCGCCATCAACGCGCCGTGACCGAGCGAGAGTTGACCGTTGAGCCCGGTGAGGACGGTCAGCCCGGCGGTGGCGCAGAGGTAGGCGGCCACAGTGGCGAGCTGGAAGTTGCGGAACGGCTCGACCGCGTAGCTGATCCCGACCAGCAGCAGCCCGGCGGCGAGCGCGAAGGCGAGGTGGCGCAGCAGGGTGGAGCCGCGTCGCCGGTCGACCGGACGCTCGCTGGCGCCGGCCGGCTCGCGCGTCGGCGGCAGGGCCGCCCGGGTGGCGCTCACACCCGCCTCGCCGCGACCGGGGCGAACAGCCCACCGGGCCGGACCAGCAGCACCGCCAGCAGCAGGACCAGCACCGCCAGTGGGGTGAGGTCACTGCCGGCATAGCCGCTGACGTAGGAGAGCAGCAGACCCACCACGAGGCCGCCGACGACCGCCCCTGGGGGACTGTCCAGACCGCCGACCACCGCCACGGTGAACGCCGAGACGAAGACCAGGTCCATCGCGTGCGGGTGCAGGCCCAGCTCGGTGGGAATGACCAGCATGGCGGCCAGCGCGCCCACGCCCGAGGCGAGCGCCCAGCCGAGGGTCAGCATGCCACCGACGTTGACCCCGAGCAGGCGGGAGACCTCGGGGGCGAAGGCCGCCGCCCGCATCCGCAGCCCGACCGGAGTACGGGCGAACATCCAGGCCAGCCCACTGACCACCACCCCGATCGCCGCGAAGACGAACAGGTCGTACGGCGACAGCACGGCGACCCCGCCCACGCTGAGCGCGGACCGGCTGAACGGCGCCTCGGCGGGCCGGAACTCGCTGCCGTACACCATGCCCAGAACGGCCTGGATCAGCAGCACCAGCCCGAGCGCGACGATCACCGGGTTGAGCGGCGACGTGTGGTCGACGAAGCGCATCACCGCGCGGTCCACCAGCGCGCCGAGCAGCAGCCCGACGACGATCGCGACCACGAAGCCGAGCCAGTACGAGCCGGTCTGCGCGGCCACGGTGTAGGCGACGTACGCGGCGGCGACGGCCATCGCCCCCTGGGCGAAGTTGACGACCCGCGCCGCCCGCCAGATGAGCACCAGGGCCAGCGCGAACGCGGCGTAGACCGCACCGCGGGACAGGCCGTCGACGGTGAGGAAGACGAAGCGGTCCAACAGTTCTCCCTCCCGGGGACGAGGTGGTCAGAAACCGAGGTAGGCGTGCCGCAGCTCGACGTCGTCGCGCAGTTCGGCCGCCGGCGCGGCGGTGACCACCCGGCCGAGGGCCATCACCACGCCCTGGTCGGCGACGGCGAGCGCGCTGCGCACGTTCTGCTCGACCAGCAGCACGGTCAGGCCGGTCTGGTCGCGCAGTTGGCGGAGCAGAGCCATCGTCCGGGCGACCACCCGCGGCGCCAGGCCGAGCGACGGCTCGTCGAGCAGGAGCAGCCGGGGCCGGCCGACCAACGCCCGGCCGAGCGCGAGCATCTGCCGCTCGCCACCGGAGAGCTGATGGCCGAGGTGCCGACGGCGCCGGGCCAGCGGCTCGAAGAGCTGGTAGACCTCGTCGAGGGCGCGGCCGGCGTCGGCCCGGTCGCGTCGCCACAGCCCGCCGAGCCGCAGGTTCTCGTCGACGGTGAGCTCGCTGATCACACCCCGCCCCTCCGGCACGTGCGCCATGCCACGCCGGACGAGCTGCTCCACGGGCGTGCCGCGCAGGTCCTCCCCGGCGAGGAGGACCTGACCAGCGGCCGGACGGATCATGCCGGAGAGCGCGCGCAGCAGGGTGGTCTTGCCGGCGCCGTTCGCGCCGACGACCGCGGCGATGGTGCCGGCCGGGACGGTGAGATCGATGGCCTGCAGCACGGGCGCGGCACCGTAGCCGGCCACCAACCCGCGCACCACGAGCAGGTCGGTGGCGCTCACGCGGTGCCGCCTTTCGTTCGCGACTGCGGGGCTCGCAGACCCGGCTCACTCCTCGCGCTCACGCCGCACCGCCTTTCGTTCGCGACTGCGGGGCTCGCAGATCCGGCTCACTCCTCGCGCTCACGCCGCACCGCCTTTCGTTCGCGACTGCGGGGCTCGCAGATCCGGCTCACTCCTCGCGCTCACGCGGTGACCTCGTCGACAGTGGCTCCCAGATAGGCGTCGGTGACCGCCGGGTCGTCGCGGATCTCGTCGGGCGTGCCGGCGGCGATCACCTTGCCGAAGTCCAGCACCACGATCTCGTCGCAGACAGCCATCACCAGGTCCATGTGGTGCTCGACCAGCAGCACCGCGCAAGGGTCGGCGTCCCGCCGGGGCAACTGCCGGACCAGCTCCGCCAGCTCGGTGATGTCGTCGTCACCGAGGCCGCCGGCGGGTTCGTCGAGCAGGAGCAGCCGGGGCCGGGCGGCGAGCGCACGGGCCAGGGCGACCCGCTGCCGTACGGCGAAGGGCAGCGTGGTCGGCGCGGCGTCGGCGTGCCCGGCGATGCCCAGGTCGTCCAGAATGTCCAGGGCGTGCTGGCGCAGCCGCCGCTCGTCGCGGTCGCTGCTGGGCAGACCGAGCAGCGCCGGGACGAAGCCGGCCCGTGCGGTGTGCGAGGCGCCGGTCATCACGTTCTCCAGCACGGTCAGCCCGGCGAAGAGCCCGGTCCCCTGCAGGGTCCGGGCGATGCCGAGCCGGGTCAGCCGGTGTGGCCGCGGCCGCAGCGGCCGGCCGTCGAGGGTGAGCGAACCCGTCTCCGGCGCGACGAAGCCGCAGATCACGTTGAACAGCGTGGTCTTGCCGGCGCCGTTGGGCCCGATAACGCCCACCACCTGGTTGGGTGCCACCCGCAGCGAAACGTCGTCGAGGGCGGTGAGGCCGCCGAAACGTACGCCGATGTGGTGCAGTTCGAGACCGCCCTCCATCACCCATCCCTCTGTTGTGGCGGGTGTTATTTACACTCGCAGTGTACGTTTCTCGGGTACCGCGTCAAGACCTTCAATGCCCCCTGTCGCCTGCGCGCGGAAGGGGCGGCCGCCACCGGCGACCGCCCCGGGATCGCGATCAGGAACTGGGGCAGGTGTTGCGGTACTCCTGGATCTGCAGGCCGCTCGGGCCGGGGCAGACGAACTGCTCGTAGCGGGTGTCGTTGTCGACGAACCTCTTCAGCCAGGCCACCATCTGCCGTGCGGTCGGCGTGTTCACCGTCTGCGGGAAGAAGTGGCTCGCCCCGTTCAGCTCCAGGTACGCCTTCTCGGCGGACGCCGGGATGCTGTTGTAGAAGGGTTCCGAGTGCGACGAGACCGGCGCGACGGTGTCGCTCTCGCCACCGATGATCAGCGTGGGCACCCGGAGCTCGGACCAGCTCTTGTCCGTGTTCCACGGCGCGAGCGGCACCGCGGCCTGCAGCGACGGCCGCGTCGAGGCCGCCTCCAGGCTTCCGCCGCCGCCCATCGAGTGGCCGGCCACCGCGAGTCGACTGCTGTCGATCCGGGTACGCACCGAGCTGCGCTGGACCAGGTAGTCCAGCGCGGCGAGTAGTTGGCGGCCCCTGCTGTCCGGCTGGTCCAGCCGACTGTTGGTCTCGATGCCGATCACCACGAAGCCGTGCGAGGCGAGCCGCGGCCCGAGCCAGCTGATGCTGGACCACGCGGCGGTGAAGCCCGGCGAGATGGCGATGGCGCCGAAGGTGCCCTCGCTGGTGCTGGTCGGGTAGTAGATGACGCCGCCGCCGAAGCCGGTGACGCTGAGCGAGGACACGTTCTGCGAGGACGTGGCGAACGGACCGCGGCTGGCCTCCAGGATCGCGGTGGTCGGGGCGGGGCCCCGCTCGTACGGGTTCTCCGCCGCCTGGGCGACGCCGGAGGGACCGGCCAGGACGCCGCCGGCGACCAGGGCGGCCAGCGCGAGCCGGGCGGCTCGGACGGCCACGGAACGGGGACGGGTGGTGGTTGGTGACGACACGTCAGGCACTCCCTAGAGTCGAGGGATATCGACGTGCGTCAGTTTTGGCGTCCCCGCCCGGTCACCGCATCGGTGAAATCACCAGTCCCGAGGGTCGACCCGGCAACGAGCCCGGCGCGACCACCACGACGCGGTGCTCACATTCGGACCCCCTCGCCCGCGGTGATCGCGCGGCGGGACGTTTGATGCGTTTTGACCCTCTGGCCAGGGGTAGGGAGTCGAGAGCCTGCTCGCAAACGCTCCATGGAGGGGTTCGTTCAGTGGATTCCAGCAAGCCCGCCGAGGCGGTCAAGAACGCCGTCAAGACAGCCTCAGAGAAGATCGCCGACATCCTGACGCCGGACGTCCCTGGCGCACCGGGCAGCGCGCCGCCAACCGTCGAGGAACCGACGACGCCGCGCGACCCGCTCCCGCCGAAGAAGGAGCAGGGCGCCCCGCAGACCCGCACACCGACCGGAGCGGAGACCGGAGCGCCGACGATCGCGAACGGTCAGCAGGGCGCCTTCCTCACCACCGCGCAGGGAGGGCGGCTCCGCGACACCGACCACTCGCTCAAGGCCGGACCACGCGGCCCGGTCCTGCTCCAGGACCATCACCTGCGCGAGAAGATCACGCACTTCGACCACGAACGCATTCCGGAGCGCGTGGTGCACGCCCGTGGCGCCGGCGCACACGGCGTTTTCACCGCCTACGGCACCGCGGAAGCGGTCACGAGAGCGGGCTTCCTCAAGAAGGGACGGAAGACCGAGGTCTTCGTCCGGTTCTCCACCGTCCTCGGCTCGCGCGGTTCCGCCGACACGGTCCGCGACACGCGCGGTTTCGCGATGAAGTTCTACACCGACGAGGGCACGTTCGACCTGGTCGGCAACAACATCCCGGTCTTCTTCATGTAGGACGCCATCAAGTTCCCCGACATCATCCACGCCGGCAAGCCGCACCCGGACCGGGAGATACCGCAGGCGCAGAGCGCGCACGACACCTTCTGGGACTTCGTCTCGCTGCACACCGAGGCGCAGCACCACGCGCTCTGGAACATGTCCGACCGTGGCATCCCGCGGTCGTACCGGACGATGGAGGGCTTCGGCGTCCACACCTTCCGTCTCGTCAACGAGGCCGGGGAGACGGCGCTGGCCAAGTTCCACTGGAAGCCCAGGCTCGGTGTGCACTCCCTGACCTGGGAGGAGGCACAGATGCTGGGCGGCGTGGACCCGGACTTCCACCGCCGGGACCTCTACGACGCCATCGAGGCCGGCGCGTTTCCGGAATGGGAACTCGGCATCCAGGTCTTCCCCGACACTCCTGAGGAGACCTTCGCCGGGATCGACCTGCTGGATCCGACCAAGATCGTGCCGGAGGAGCTGGCACCGGTGCAGCCCGTCGGGACACTGACGCTCAACCGGACGCCGACGAACTTCTTCGCGGAGACCGAGCAGGTCGCCTTCCACCTCGGTCACCTCCCGCCGGGCATCGACGTCACCAACGACCCGCTGCTGCAGGGCCGGCTGTTCTCGTACGTCGACACGCAGCTGACCCGGCTCGGCGGGCCCAACTTCTCCCAGATTCCGATCAATCGACCGCACGCCCCGGTCAACGACATGCTCCGCGATGGATTCCACCAGCACGCCGTCCACGCGGGGGTCGCGCCGTACCGGCCGAACTCGCTCGACGGCGGCAACCCGTTCCCGGCGGGCGACGACGAACACGCGCTCCTCGACGTGCCGGTGACGGTGGCGGAGGCACCCAAGGTCCGCGCGAACCCGGTCTCGTTCGACGACCACTTCAGCCAGGCGCGCCTGTTCTGGCTGAGCATGTCGCCGGTCGAGAAGGAGCACATCATCCGCGCCTACACCTTCGAGCTCGGCAAGTGCTACCACCAGGCGATCAAGGAACGCCAGCTCCAGTGCCTCGCCAACATCGACCCGGTGCTGTGCGCGCAGGTCGCCACCGGTCTGGGGCTGCCCGCGCCGGAGCCGACCGTGCCGCTCGCCGACGCCACACCCAGCCCGGCACTGTCGCAGGTCGGCGGGGAGTGGCCGGCCGACGGCCGCACGATCGGGATCGTCGTCGACCCCGACACCGACCTTGACGGCGTCAACGAGGTACGCGAAGCCGTGTTCGAGGCCGGCATGGTTCCCCTCCTGATCGCTCCGCACGGCGGCGTGGTGGGTGACCTGCCCGTACAGCGGACCTTCGCCACCGGTCGATCTGTCGAGTTCGACGCGCTCCTGCTGGCCGGGGCGCCGGCGCCCGCACCGGACGCCATCCCCGCCCGCGACGACAAGGCGGGTACGCCGGCCTCGGCGGCCGTGGATCCCCGCGTGCTGCTTCTCGTCGAGGAATGCTGGCGGCACGCCAAGGCGATCGGCGCCTGGGGCCCCGGCGGCTCCGTGCTGAACCAGGCGGGGGTGACCGGCACCCCCGGCGTCGTCACGGCCGGCACCGCCGTCGAAGCCCTGACCGCGGTACGGCAGCTGATGGCCAGACACCGGGTGTGGGAACGGTTCCCCGCCTCGGTCGCCTGAGACCGACCGTTGACGAGGGCTGTCCTCCGGCTCGTCCGGAGGTCAGCCCTCGTCAGCGCGGTTCACCAGGCGTTGTCGGCTCACCTGAACTCGTCCCTGACCTGGAACAGCTCAGGGCAACCGCGCCCTGCGGCTCGTCAGAGGTCATGCTGCGTCCGCCGCCGCCCTTGGAGCGGCAGCGAACTGGATGGCAGGCGCACCATCACGATCCGCGGTCGAACCAGGCGGTGGAATGATTTCCCCGATTGCCACGTCCCGCTGAAACATTCGGTCGCGGGATTTCACACTCGACCCATTCCGTCTTGGCCGAGGAACTCCAGGACTTCACACCGATCGGTAACAGGAATTGGTGACATCTGCGGCACGCCGGAGAGGCTACCTGGCCGGCCGTGACAGCAGTTTTCGACGGATGACGCCGGCCTTTTGTGACTCGGATAATTCCCGTCGACCGCGCCCGACGTCAACGCGCCGGACTGCCACTGACTCGCTTTTCGGGCGCTTGACGGCGTACCACGAGTGCAGAGTCAGCCAATGTCGGCCAGCCGTGGCAGCACCTCGTCGCCGAGCCGTCGGGCGAACTCCACCGGGTGGCGATCCGGCGTGACCTGCACCTCGCTGACCCCGAGCGCGGCGTACGAGGACACCTCGGCGAGGAACGCGTCGACGTCGGCCAGGGGCGGCCGGTGGGCGACCACCGTCTTCTCGATCCTGTCGTAGTCACGGCCCTCCGCGGCGCAGTGCCCGCGCAGCACGTCCAGCTTTCGCGCCACGTCGTCGGCCCCGGCGGCCGTGCCGAACAGGTTGCAGGCGTCGGCGTACCGGGCGACCAGGAGCAGGGTCTTCTTCTCGCCACCGCCGCCGATCATGACGGGCGGATGCGGCCGGCTCAACGGCTGCGGCGAGTTGATCGTCTCGGCGAGCTGGTAGTGCTGCCCGGCGAACGGTCCGTTGTCGTCACTCCACATCTGCCGGACGATGAGCAGCGTCTCCTCCAGCCGCTCGAACCGCTCGGTCATCGGCACCACGGGCACGCCGAGCCCGCGCTGCTCCCGCTCGTACCAGGACGCGCCGATCCCTAGGCGGGCCCGGCCGCCGGAGAGCACGTCGAGCGTCGTCACCGTCTTGGCGAGCAGGCCCGGGTACCGGTACATCACTCCGGTGACCAGCACGCCCAGCGTCATCCGTTGCGTCTTCGCCGCGACGAAGCCCAGCGTGGTGTACGCCTCCAGCATCGGCTCCTCGGCCGCCGCCACCGCCTCCATCTGGAAGAAGTGGTCCATCACCGTGAAGGACGCGACACCGGCCTGCTCGGCGGTGGTGGCCGCCTCGGTCAGGGTCGGTGCGATCGCCGCCGGCTCGGCCGGGGTCGAGTAACTCCAGTAGTGCAGTCCGAGCTTCATCCCTCGCCACCTCCGCACCGAGCCTAGTGGCCCGCCGACATCCATTACCGGTTCATGACAATTCGCGGATCACCCCGGGATATCCGACTGACACCTTCGGTCGGGTGATCCGACAGCCGACATCTACCGACGCCCGGCCACCCGAGCACGAGCCCGACGTGCCGCACGTCCGCCTCCGCCACCGGCGGTACCTGACGCTGTCCCGCCCCACCCCGGGACGACCACACCGAGCGGAGTGGGCCGACGCCGCGAAGGGCGTCAGCATCATCCTGGTCGTCCTGTGGCACGTCGTCGTCAAGGATTACCTGCAGATCGACTGGCACATCGGCGTACCGGTGCCGGGCCTGTGGGGAACGGTCAGTGAGCAGTTCCTGCCGCTGCGGATGCCGCTGTTCTTCACCATCTCCGGCGTCTTCGCGGCGAACGCCGTCCAGCGGCCCTGGCGGGTCGTCGCCCGCAGCCGGATCGCGGGGTTCCTCTACCTGTACGCCGTCTGGCTGCTGATCCACACCGCGGTCCTCGCCGCTGCCCCGGACTTCCCGACCGACCGGGCCAGGTCCGCCCTCGGGCTGCTGGAGCAGCTCACCATCACGCCCTCCAACCTCTGGTACCTGTACGCCCTGGCGCTCTACTTCACGATCGCCAAGGCCGTCCGCCGGGCCCGTCGCCCGCTGGTCCTGGTACCCGCCGCAGCGCTGTCCGCCGTCGCTGCCGCCGGCCTGCTCGACACGCCGGGCAACCGCGCCGGCCTGTACCAGAACCTCATCTTCTTTCTCGCCGGCCTGTACCTGCGATCCCGGATCGAGCGGTGGGCGGCCACCGCCACCGGGCGCCGGCTCGCGGTGACCTCGGGCGCCTACGTCCTCGTGCTCGCCGCGATGGCGGCGGTCGGCGCGCAGCGATGGTTCGGCGTGTGGCCCGTGGTCTCCGTCGTGGCGGTCGCCTTCGGCATCACCGCCGCCGCCCAGCTGGGTCGGTGGCCCGCTCTCAGCAACCGGCTCGCCACGCTCGGCCGCATCACCCTGCCCGTCTACGTCATCCACATGCCGGTGCTGGCGCTGCTGCACCGGCTGCTGCTCGGGCCGGTCTCCGGGCTGGACCGGGTCGGCCAAGGCCTGCTCGTGCTCGGCTACCCGATCCTGCTGAACGGGCTCGTGATCGGCGTGAGCCTGGCCGTCCACCGCGGGCTCCTTGCGGTCCACGCACGCTGGCTGTTCGCCGTCCCCGGCCCCCGGCGGGCGGAGGCGGCCGGATGAGCGCCCTGGGCGAGGCGGTGGTCGACCTCGACGCGATCGCCAGCAACGTGCGGACCATCGCGTCGGTCGTCGGTACGGAGCTGATGGCCGTGGTGAAGGCGGACGGGTTCGGCCATGGCGCGGTGCCGGTCGCACGGGCCGCGCTGCGTGCCGGCGCCGCCTGGCTGGGGGTCACCTCGGCGTCCGAGGCGCTGGCACTGCGCTCGACGGGCATCACCGCACCCACACTGAGCTGGTTGCACCGCCCCGACGACGACTTCGAGCAGTTGATCGCCGCCGGCGTCGACATCGGCGTGTCGACCACGACCCACCTGCACGCTGTCGTCGACGCCGCCCACCGGCTCGGCGTGCCGGCGACGGTGCAGCTCAAGGCGGACACCGGGCTGTCCCGCAACGGGGCCGCCGGCGACGACTGGCCCGAGCTGGTCGGCTGGGCGCGCAAGTACGAGGTGCAGGGCGGGGTCCGGGTGCGCGGCGTGTGGTCGCACCTGACCGACGCCGACGTACCGGGCAGCCCCGGGCTCGGCCCGCAGGTGACGCGCTTCGAGGAGGCGCTGCGGGTCGCCCGGTCCGCCGGCCTCGACCCGGACCTGGTGCACCTGGCCAACTCGGCGGCCGCGCTGGCGGCACCCCGGACCCGCTTCGACCTCTGCCGGATCGGGGTCGCGCTGTACGGCGTGGACCCGTTCGGCGGGACCGGGCCCGGCGAAGCCGGGCTACGCGCCGCCATGACCCTGCGCACGAGCGTGGTCAACGTGAAGCGGGTACCGGCCGGCACCGGTGTCTCCTACGGACCCGGGTACGTGACCGGCGCGCCGACCACCCTGGCCCTGCTGCCGCTCGGTTACGCCGACGGCCTGACCCGGGCCGCCGAGGGCCGCGCCGAGGTGTGGCTGGGCGGCCGGCGTCGCCCGATCGTCGGACGCATCGCCATGGACCAGTGCGTGGTCGACGCGGGCGATCTTCCCGTGGCGATCGGGGATCGCGTCGTGGTGTTCGGCCCCCACCGGGACGACCGCGCCCAACCGACGGTCGCCGAGTGGGCGCGGTGGGCCGGCACGAACCCGCACGAGATCTTGACCGGTGTCGGGGCCCGGGTGGCCCGCGACCACCTCCACGAAAGGGCGGAAACATAATGACGATCCGACTGGCAGTGC
Source organism: Micromonospora sp. U21 (assembly GCF_018070045.1). Taxonomy (GTDB): domain Bacteria; phylum Actinomycetota; class Actinomycetes; order Mycobacteriales; family Micromonosporaceae; genus Micromonospora. The sequence continues at coordinate 69,099 of NZ_JAGPYK010000016.1, read as the reverse complement.
TGTACGGCGGGCAGAGCGGCGAGCACGAGGTGTCCCGCCGCTCGGCGGGGAGCATCCTCGCCGGCCTCGACCGGGGCAGGTACCAGGTCACCGAGGTGCTCATCGGTCCGGACGGCGGGTGGCACGTCGACGGCCGTTCGGTGCCACTCCCCCTGGCGCTGCGCGTGTTGCGCGCCCAGGACGTGGTGTTCCCGGCCCTGCACGGCCCGTACGGCGAGGACGGCACCGTCTCGTCGCTGCTGGAATGGCTCGGGGTGCCGTACGTCGGCAACGGCGTCTTCGCCAGCGCGGCCGGCATGGACAAGGGCGTCACCAAGAGGCTGCTCGCCGCGGAGGGCCTGCGGGTCAGCCCCGGGGTGACGCTGCGTCCCGGCGAGGAGCTGTCCCGGGCCGACCAGCGACGGCTGGGCCTGCCGGTGTTCGTCAAGCCCGCCCGCGCGGGATCCAGCCTGGGCGTGGTCCGGGTGACCGACTGGTCGCGACTTCCCGCTGCGCTCGAGCAGGCCCGGGAGGTCGACCCGAAGGTGCTGGTCGAGCAGGGGGCGCGCGGACGGGAGATCGACGTGGCCGTGCTCCAGCATCCCGACGGCCGGGTGCAGGCCGGTCCGCCCCTGGAGATCAGGGTGACCGGCGCCGGCTTCTTCGACTACGACGCGAAGTACGACGGCGGGGCGGTCTTCCAGATCCCCGCCGCGCTCGACCCGGCCACCACCGAGGTGCTCCAGGACCGCGCGATCCGCGCCTTCGACGCCCTCGACTGCCGCGGTCTGCTCCGCGTCGATTTCTTCCTGCCCACGCAGGGGTCCGCCGAGCCCATCGTGAACGAGGTGAACACCTTCCCCGGATTCACCACCGCCTCGCAGTTCCCGCAGATCTGGCAGCAGGCCGGGATCGGGTTCGCCACCCTGCTCGACATCCTGATCGCCGGCGCCCTGGCCGACCAAGGCCGGGTCGGCTCCGTCGGGTTGCCCCGGCCGGCACGGGCGGTCGACCTGGTCTGAGGGGCCGTCGCCCCGGTCACTTGATCGGACAGGACCGCGGCGCACGGACGCCGTCCGGCCCGGCGATCGTGACCGGGGCGAAGCTGTCCACCTGGCCGGTGAGCGTCACGGCAGTGGCCACGGTGCAGATGATCTGGTCGGCCGCGGCCGCCGACAAGGGCAGCACGGCACCCGTCATGGTCACCGTGACGCCGGGTCCGTCGGCTGTCGCCGTCACCGGTGTGGCCGGGACCAGGCCAACCGGCACCTCGCTGACGAGGCCCTGGCTCCGCTCGGAGTCGTCCGGACCTGCCGCCAGCATGCCGAGCGTCTGTTCGGGCGAGGCGGTGATCCCCTTGGTCTCGCGGATGACCAGCGCGAGTTGTCCGTGCGACAGCAGGTAGAGACCGACGCCCACGGCCGGGCCGGACGTCGCGGAGCGGCCGGTGATGACGTCGCTGGGTCGGACCCCGCAGCCCGTCGCGAGCAGCGCGAACAGGAGCCCGCCGGCGAGCGACGCCCGGGCCGCCCGGCGGCCGGTCACCGTACGCCTCCGGCGTCCGCCGCGTCCGTGACCACCCGGGGCAGCCGGAGCGTGAACACCGCGCCGCCCGTCGGGCCGTTGCCCGCGACGAGACTCCCGGTCTGCCCGGCGTGCTGGTGCAGGCGCGCGTTCTCCCATGCGATGGCGAGGCCGAGGCCGCTGCCCTCCGAGCGGGTCCGGGCGGTGTCCGCCTTGTAGAAGCGGTCGAAGACGTGCGGCAGCACCTCCGGGTCCAGCCCCGGCCCCTGGTCGCGGACCTCGATGGTGATCCAGTCCGGCTCGGCGCACAGACGCACGGACACCGGCTCGGCGCCGTGCCGGAACGCGTTGCCGACCAGGTTGGCGACGATGACGTCCAGCCGGCGGGGGTCCAGCCGGGCGAAGACTCCGGACGGCAGCTCCGCCCGCACCCGATCGGCCCAGCCCCGGACCCGCAGGGTCGCGGTCACGGCCGCGGCCACGTCGACGTCGTCGAGGGAGAGCCGCGCCGTGCCGGAGTCGAACCTGCTGACCTCGATGAGATCGTTGACCAGCTGGGTGAGGGTCTGCGTCTCCTGACTGACCAGCCGGGCGGCCCGGCCGGCATCTCCGGGCAGCCGGTCCGCCTCCTCGTCGAGCACGTCGGTGACCGCCGTCATCGCGGCCAGGGGCGTGCGGAGTTCGTGCGACACGTCGGCCACGAAGCGGCGGGCGTCGGCCTCCATCCGCCGCAGCTCACCGACCTGCCGCTCCAGCGTCCCCGCGGTGTCGTTGAAGGTCCGCGCCACGTCGGCCAGCTCGTCGGCGCCCCGGACCGCCAGCCGGGTGGTCAGGTCGCCCTCACCGAGCTGGCGCGCCGCCCGGCCCAGCTCGCGGACCGGCCGCAGAACCCCCCGGGCGGCCAGCAGGGCCAGCAGGACCGCGAGCACCAGGGAGAGCCCGCCGGTCAGCCACGCCAGGGTGGCGAGCCGGTCGATGCTCTGCTGCTCGGAAGCGAGGCTGCGCACCGAGTAGACCTCCAGGCCGGACGGCACAGGCGTGCCATCGGGCCGGTCAATCTGCAGCTGGGTCCCGATGAGCAGCACCGGTTCTCCGTCGCGTGAGACGCGTTGCCAGGCGATGACGCCATCCCCGACCGCCCGCCGCAGCTCCGGGGTGAGCGGTTCGGGCAACTGAGCGCCCTGCGCCCGCATGTCGCGATAGAGGACCACCGCGTATCCCTCCCGGTCGGAGAGGCGATGGGCCAACGTGTCGAGTTCCTCCTGGGACGGCGGGAGCCGGCGTACCGGGTAGACCTTCGTGAGCTGATCGGTCAGCGACGCCACCGCGGCGTCCTGCGCCTGCTGGAGGATGACCGTCCGGGCCTGGAAGTAGCTTCCGCTGGCCACCACCGCGGTGGTGGTCACGCCCAGCAACGCGAAGGCCAGCAGCAACCGGACCCGCAGGCCGGACGCCCGGCCACTGGCCCAGCGCCACGGCGTCACAGCGGCCCGAACCGGTACCCGAACCCGCGGACCGTCTGGATGAAGACCGGCGCCGACGAGTCATCCTCGATCTTGGCGCGCAGCCTCTGCACGCAGGCGTCCACCAGCCGCGAGTCGCCGAGGTAACCGTGCTCCCACACGGCCTCCAGCAGTTGCTGGCGGCTCAGCACCTGGCCCGGCGTCTGCGCGAGTTCGAGCAGCAGGCGCAGCTCCGTCGGGGCGAGGCTGACCGGCAGCCCACCCTTGCTGACCACCAGCGCTGCCCGGTCGATGGTGAGGGCACCGTGCTCTTCCAGGCCGGACCGCTCGCCGCCGCTGCGCCGCGACTCGCCACCGGTCCGCCGCAGCACCGCACGGATACGCGCCTCGAGCACCCGGGCCTGCACGGGCTTGACCACGTAGTCGTCGGCGCCGGCCTCCAGGCCCGCCACCACGTCCATGTCGTCGTTGCGGGCGGTGAGCATGATGATCGGAAGGTCGCCGAGCTGCCGGATCCGGCGACAGACCTCGAACCCGTCCATCCCGGGCAGCATGAGATCGAGGACCACGACGTCGGACGAGGCCACCCGCAACCGTTCCAACCCCTGCTCACCGGTTGCCACGGCGTCGACCGTGTGGCCCTGTCGGGTGAGCGCCAGTTGCAGCCCGTCGCGCACCGTCTGGTGGTCTTCGATCAGCAGGACCTGGGACATGTCACCAAGTATCCCATCATGATTAGATTCAGCTTTCGGTCGATGTCCGGGCGGTCGGGTATCAACCCTGGAGGGTCCCGCCGTCCCGGCTGTCCGCCCCCGGATGCCGCGGGGCGCGGTGCCGCAGGCGGGTCGGGGAGACGAAGTCCGCCGACCGCACCAGGAACACCACCGAGCCCACCGCCAGGATCGTCGCCCCGGTCACCGCCACGATGGCGACCAGCAGCCCGGGCTGCACCGATGCGGCCAGACCGGGCATCGCCACCAGAAGTGCCCAGAGCAGCACGGCCAGCCCCGCAGCCCCCTCGACCAGCCTGCGCCGCACGGCGCTGTCCGGTGCGCGGCGCGAACCGGCGGCGCCGACCTGATCGGCGCCACCGCGCCGACCCGCCGCCAGCGCGGCCGCGGCCAGGCAGAACAGCGTCACACCCAGCAGGACGCCGCCGAGCGCGTCGCTGAACCGGTGCCAGCCAGTGATCATGGTGGCCGAGGAGATCACCGAGACGCCGGCCGCGCCCGGCACCGCCAGCCAGCGCCGGGCCCACCCGGGCAGGACCAGCATGAACGCCAGCAGCAGGGTCGTCGCGGCCGCGACGTGACCACTGGGGAAGCTGTTGTGGGTGCTGGAACTGACGATCTGGAGGTCCGGGCGGGGAAGCACCGACTTCACCACACCGGCCACCACCACCGCGCAGAGAACCATGCCGACGCCCACCACTCCCGCCAGCAACCGCCGGTAGAGCACTCCCACCAGCAGCACCGCGCCGAGCAGGGCGGCCAGCAGCGTCGGGCTGCCGAAGGTGGCCAGCACGGCGCGGGCCGGTCCCACCAGGACGGTCTGCTGTTCGTAGCCCCCACCCCGCTCGGCGCGCGGCAGGAGCAGCCCGTCCAGCCACTGACCGGGGTAGGTCCGCACGAACACGGCGCAGGTGAGGCCCAGGGCGAGCAGGTGGCCCAGGGCCGCCCCGAGCAGCAGCCGGCCCAGCGGCGTGGCTGCGCGGACATGTGGCAGCGGTTGCGCCGGCCGCGGGCCAGGCGCCGACCGTCCGATCTGGTACGACGATCCGAGCGACATACCGACATGGTCGTCCCGCCAGGTCCGGAAGCCGTCCGCGGATTGTCTTGGTTCTGTCACAGATTCCGGCGCCGGCCGGAGGAGAACGGGTGGACCGGTGCCGGCGCAGCTCGCGGCCGGTGGATGTCGCAGCGCGTCGGTGACCACAAATTCTCCGGCAAACCCGGCCAAGTCGCCGCGAATGGCTTATGCGAAGCGTGAAAGGTCATTCATATGCTTGCATGCAACTATGTTTTACCCTGCCGAGACGCAATACCACTAAGGTCAGGAAGCCGATCAGGCAATATTTCGGTCGGCAGTACGAAAACCATCCGGAGTGAGTTGGGGAACCGGAAGGGGTTGGGGAAAATGCAGGGGATTCCGGTCGCCTCCCTGGTCATCGGCATCGCGTCCTCGCCGGACGAGCGCAGGCAGTTGGCCCGACTGCTCGGCGGGAGTGACGCCTTCCTGATCGTCTCGAATGTCGACCAGGCGCGGGAGTTTCTCGGGGTGGTGGAGATGCCGGCCGCCGCCACGGTGATTCCCACCGCCCAGAGCGTGATCGCTGAGGCGGCGCAGAGCCCGCAGACGCCGCCACCACCCGACCTGGCCGTCGACTCCGACCGCCGGGTGCTGCGGTGGCGCGACCGGGAGATCGACCTGACCCGGTTGGAGCATGACGTCCTGCTCTGCCTGGTCGACGCGCCCGGGCAGGTCTGGACCTACGAGCGTCTGCACCTCGAGGTCTGGGGCAACAGGCACCTCGGCCGTGGCTCGGACATGCACTCCGTGGTCCGCCGCGTACGCCGCAAACTCGCCCGGCTCAACGCCGCGGCGACGATCCACGCGGTCCGCGGCGTCGGTTTCCGGCTCGCCCCGGTCTGACCGCCGCCGAACAGGGTCCGGCCCGCCTGGTCGGTGACCAGGCGGGCCGGATCTGTCACTTACCGGTCAGGCGTTCAGCACCGGACGGGCGACAACCCGAAGTTCTCTACCGTGGGCGTGGTGGTGTTGATCTTCGTCTGACGGGTCTGCGGCTTCCAGCCGTCCTTGGCGACGATCATCGTGAGCGGGTTGTTCCGACGGTCCACCCAGTAGGCGTACTTGCCCTGGGTGTCGGTGGCGAAGGTCCACGACATCGCCCACGAGTCGACCTGGACCACCGCGCCGGCAATCGGCGAGGTCGCACCCGCGCAGCTGGTCCCGGTCACCGTGCCCATCAGCTTGCCCCAGGTCTTCGGAGGCGTCGCGGTCATGGTCACCGCCGCCGGCGCCACGGTGTACGGCGTGTTCTCCTTGATGCCGACCGAGCCGGAGTAGGTGCCCGGCTGGTCCACGTTCGCCGTCATCCCGACGGTGACCGTGACCTTCTGACCCGGCGTCAGGGTGACCGCCGACTTGTCGATCGTCATCCAGCTGACATCGGCCGCCGCCTCGGCACAACCCTCGAACCCCGGCAGCACCTCGCTGTCCGGCGCCGCGCTGAAGCTGCCGGACGAGCCGCCGATCTTGTAGAAGCCGCACGCCGCGCCACCGCGGTACCGCGCGGTGTTGGCGTTCGGCAGGTTGGACCACGAGCTGGTGGCCGGGTCGTAGGCGAAGCCGGCGTTGCTGATGGCTCCACCCTGCGAACCGCCGACGACGAGGAGCTTGCCGCTCGCGACAGCGAACGAGCTGGCCCAGTTGTCGGCCGGCGCATCGGCGATGGCGGTCCAGGTGTTGGCACCCGGGTCGAAGGCGTAGCTGGACTTCTGCGAGGCGGCCCCGTCGTTGCCGCCGGTGCAGTAGATCGTGCCGTCGATCCCGCCGCAGGAGGCGAAGGCCACCGACTTCGGGTAGTTGGCCATCGTCTCCCAGCTGTCACTGCCCGGGTCGTACCGGACGACAGTGTTCGACATCGGCGTACAGGCCGCCGTGGTGCAGCCGCCGATGGCGTACAGCTTGCCGTCGACGACGGCCTGCCCGGCGGCAGCTCTCGGCGCCGGGTTGTCGGCCAGCTCCGTCCAGGTGTTCGCCGCCGGGTCGTACGACCAGGTGGCCGCGTCCGGGCCGCCGTCCGCCCAGCCGCCGGTCGCGATGATCTTCCCGTCCACGACGCCCACGGCCAGGGCGTTACGGGCGCCGGGAAGGTCGGCGACCGACGTCCAGGTCTGGGCCACCGGGTCGTACGCGTAGTTCTTCGTGGTCGAGCTCGACCCGTCGCCACCGCCGATCGAGTACACCTTGCCGTCCAGGGTCACCACCCGGTTGTCCATGATGTTGGCCGGATAGTCGGTGATGTCCGTCCACGGGGCGGCCTGCGGGCCGACCGCGGCGGGGGTCGCCATGGCCGACTTGCCGGACGCCCTGGCGGCGAACGACGTCGGAACGGTGAGCCGCTGCTCCGGTGCGCCGGTGGCTCCGAGCACCTGCTGACTGGTCATCCGGGACCCGTCCGCCCGCAGGAGTTCGAACCCGTTGTCACGCTCACTGAACTCGACGTCGACCGGCGCCCCGCCGGTGTTGGTCACCGTGAACGTCCTGCTGGCCTTGCCGCCGGGCATCTGCACCGTCGCGCTCACCTGGGTCGGCGTCACCGACAGCCGGCCGGCCGCGAGCTGGAAGTTCGCGGTGGTCGCCCAGTCGGCCTGCACGTCGACCTGCTTGCTCTGGCTGACGTAGTTGCCGGCCTTCGCGGTGAACTTGTGCGTGTCGGTCAGCGTCGAGTAGAGCCAGTAGAAGCCGTCGGCCAGCCCCGGGTCGTCCGGGGTCGCCACGGTGACGGCCTTCTCGGTGGGCCGGTCGTCACTGGTGACGGTGGCGCCGTTGACGTAGCTGTTGTCGTTCCTGTCGCGGACGTTGCCGACGACCAGACCGCCGTCGACCGGCACGCAGGTGACCTGGCTGCCGATCAGGACGTTGTCGACCTCCCACCACCACTCGTACGAGGCGTCGTAGTAGTGGAACCGAACCTGGACCTGCGCCTTGCCGGCCGCCTGCGGGATCGGAATCTCGGTGACCTTCGGCCCCCGGACGTCGGTCTCCTGCCGGAGGACGTTCGTCCAGGTGGCACCGCCGTCGATGCTGAGATCGACATCGCCGGTGTCGTCGGCCAACTGGTTGAAGTCCTGGTTGAACCGGATGACCGGGGCCGTGACACCGGTCAGGTTGACCACCGGGCTGACCAGGGAGCTGTCCTGGCTCCCGCCGGCACCGTACGCGTCACTGTCGATCATCGCGAAGTTGCCGGTGCCACCGGTCAGGTTGCCGCGGCTGCCGTCGTCGGTGAACTTCCAGACCTGGCCGCTGCCCTTGTTGTCCACCACGGACCAGCCGGCCGGCACGGTGGTGCCGTCGAAGGTCTCGTACTCACCGTCGGAGCCGAAGGTGTAGCCGGGCGCCGTCGTGCAGGTGGTGGTGTCCACCGGCACCGCGACGTTGGCGGTCACGTTGCCCGAGCCGACCACGACCTCCTTGGTGACGCTCTGGTAGCCGGGGTACTGCGACTCGTACCTCAGGGTGTAGGTCTGCCCGGCCGGCAGCTTGATGCTGTAGCGGCCGTTCACCGGCGTGGTGTAGTCGTACACGCCGGACACACCCGTCACGGTGACCTTGGCGTAGAGCGGCCAGCCGTGGCCGGAGCCGTCAGTGACCGCCCCGGTGACGTTGACGCTCGCCACCGCCGTCAGCGCGACGTTGAGCGTCGTGGTAGCGCCGTCCGTGACGGTCGCCGGCTTCGTCGTGCTGGCGTATCCGAACGCCGCCACGGCGACCTGGTAGTCACCGGTCGGGAGCGTGGCCGAGTACTTGCCGTCGGCGCCGGTGGTCACCTCGCGCCCGGTCGGTCCGGTGAGCGTCAGGGTGGCACCGGCGATCGGGCTGCCGGTGGTCGCGTCGGTGACGGTGCCGGCCAGGGTGCCGGTGTCGCCGGTCGGGGCGGCGTTGAGCAGGGCGAGGGCGTCCAGTCGGCCTTCGCCGTAGACGTTGTTGTCCGCCGCAGTGCCACCGCACTGGTCGTCGGCCTTGTCGATCGCGGCGCCGTTGAGCAGCGCACGGGTCGCGTTGATGTCACCGACCAGCGACGGGGCCGCCGAGTACAGCAGGGCGATCGCGCCCGCGAGATGCGGAGCGGCCATCGAGGTACCGCTGATGCTGCCGTAGGAGCTGCCCGGAATGCTCGACCGGACGTTCACGCCCGGCGCCGAGATGTTGGGCTTGATCTCCCCGTTCTGCCCGGCGCCCCGGCCCGAGAAGCCGGCGACGTTGTTGTTGACGTCGTACGCGCCGGTCGAGTAGTTGCTGACCAGGCTGCCTGGTGAGCCACTGCTCTGGCAGGCCGGCCCGCTGTTGCCGTTGGACCAGACCCCGAAGATTCCGGAGGCGGCCCAGGCCAGCGTCACGTCCTCCATGAAGGGTTCATTGGACGGGTTCTGGCTGCCCCACGAGTTGTTGATGATGTTCGGTCGCTTGCTCGCGTCCGGGTTCTGGCCGTTGAGGTCCATGGGCTCGAGCATCCACTGACCGGACTCGACCAGAGCGGCGTCGCTGGGGCAGCAGCCGTTCGCCGCGATCCACTTGACGCCGGGGGCGACACCGATCTGGTTCGCGCCGTCGGAGCCTGCCATGGTGCCCATCGTGTGCGTGCCGTGGCCATCGTTGTCACAGGGCGCGGCCGCGCAGGTCCCGGCGGCGTTGAACCAGTTGTAGTTGTGGTCGAACGTGCCGTCGCCGTTGTTGCCGCGGTAGGAGCCCACCAACGCCGGGTGGTCGAACTGGACCCCGGTGTCGATGTTCGCGATGGTGATGCCCTCGCCCGTGGCGCCGTACTGGGTCCAGACGTCGTCGGCGTTGATGTTCGCGATGCCCCACTCGAGAGCGTTCACGGTCTTCTCATCGGTGCCCTTGGTGACCTCGGGCACCTTGTAGGCGACCGGGGCGTAGAGACCCTCCACCTCCGCGTGGGCGGCGAACTTCTGCGCCATCGCCAGTGAGCCGCTGCTCACCTTGATGGCGTTGGTGGCCCAGAAGGTCTGGTACTTCGCGCCCGAGCCGTCGAGTTCGGCCCGGATCTTGCCCTGGCTGTCGGCAGCGGTCCTGCGCAGTGCCTCCGCGACCGCCGTGCCACGCTTCGACCAGTCCTTGATGGCACTGGCCTTGCTCAGGTCGGCACGGTCCTTGAACCGGATCCAGAAGTCCCCTTCACTCTTGGCCTGGAACTGCTTCGCGAGCTCCGGTCGGATCTTGTCTCCCGGAGCGGCGCCAGCCCCCGTTCCGCCGGGCGCCGCCTGTGCGCCCGAGCTGATACTGGCCAGGCATGTCGCGGCGAGGATCATCGCCGCACCAGCGCTCACCAGTGATCTGGCTGTGCGCCTCCATCGTGGACGTCTGAACATCGGTGCTGCCTCCCTCAGAACGACCCAGGGTGAAAATGAGCCATGGTGAAGGTGCAGGAGATTCGTCTCGATGGAACCGAGCGGACGAACCCCTCCATGCCCCCCCATGCACCGCGCGGGTCACGCCGGTTGCCCGAATGGACACTATGATCGAGAAGAAAGGACGATCAAGAACTTGCCGTGAGCAACTTGTCGCTAACGGTTGCCAGGCTGACGGCACGCTTGCCAAAAACTGTCAGGACCATGACGAGAGCTGGGCAGGATGATGCCCATGGACCCCGGGTGGGTGCTGTGGCCGAGGACGACGAAGCGGCGGTGGACCGGTCCGATCCGATTGACGAGCCGTTCCCGCTGCTGATCGCGGTGACCTCGTCGCCGACCGAGCGGATCCGGCTCGCGGAGCGCCTCGAGGGCATCGCGCCGCTGCTGCTGGTGGCCGACCTCGACGAGCTGCGCCGACTGATCGCCACTCCGCAGCGGCCTGCCGGGATACCGTCCCAGCCGGCGCGCGCCACCGCCGCGACCGACTCCGCGCTGGTCATCGACTCACCCCGTTCCGTGGCCCGCTGCCAGGACCGCGAGATCGACCTGACCCGACTCGAACACGACCTGCTGATCTGCCTGACCACCGAACCGATCCGGGTCTGGAGCTACGCCGAGCTGCACCGATCGGTCTGGCGCGACGAAGGGCGCGAGCGCAAGGCGGACGTGCAGTCGCTGGTGAAGCGCCTGCGACGCAAGCTGCACGACCTCGGCACCGGCGCGACGATCGAGGCCGTCCGCGGTGTCGGGTTGCGGCTGACCGACCGCCAGGAGCCGAGGATCGGGCGGGCCTGACGCGGCTGCCTGATGTGGGCAGCGCCCCGGTAAGCCACCGGAGCGGCGATCGGTCAGATCAGCCCGGCACGGGTCCACAGCAGGCGCCCCGGCCCGGCCACCAGGCCCACGCCCGCCAGGTGGGCGTGCACCCGCTCCGCTGACCAGCGCAGGGTGGCACGCCAGTGCGGGTTGGCGCGGGCGGCGGCCCGGCCGACCGCCGGCGGGATGCCCACCGCCGCGTACGCATCCGAATGGACCAGGCGGTTGGCGATCGTGTGGGCGGCGCGGCCGACCAACAGCCGGGCGTACGACATGCTCAGCGGACCGGCGGCTTCGACCTGGCGGGCCAGCTCGTCGCGGGCGAACCGGACGTGCCGTGCCTCCTCCACCACGTGGATGCGCGAGACCATCCGGATGAGCGGCTGGAGCGACTCGTCCGCCATGATCTCGCGCTGGAACGCGTCGAGGATCTCCTCGGCGATGAGGATCGCGGCGTACATCCGAGGGCCGCTGGCGGTCGCCTTGAGGAACCGGCCGAGCATCTGGTCGACCGGGTTCGCCCGGTAGACCGGGCAGCCCATCGCGTCGATCAGCCGACCGAACATGATGGAGTGCCGGCACTCGTCGGCGACCTCGGTCAGTGCGTACTGGGCGTGCCGGCTGGTCGGGTCGGCGTCGTAGTACTGCCGGATCAGCATCTGCATGAGGATCGTCTCGAACCACAGCCCGGCGCTGGCCGCGCTGGCCACCTCGTGCTTGGTGAGCTCGACGCGCTGCTCCTCGCTGAGCCGGGCCCAGAGCGGGGTGCCGTAGAGGCTGCTGCGGTGCGGCGGGAGCCAGTAGGCGCCCGGGATGTGCGGCGCGTCCCAGTCAATCTCGACGACCGGGTCGTAGCTGGTGCGTAGCGATGAGGTGAGCAGTCGCTCGGCGACCGCCGCACGCTCGGATTCCGCCGGCCCCGCGTCCATGGCTCCTCCATATTGACGTGACGTCGGGTAACTGTTACGAGTAGTAGCATGCAATCGCCGCTCAAGGATGTCAATGGAACCGATCCGGCCGTCCCGGCCCTCGACGAGGGCCGCAAGGCGAAGGCCAACGGCCGCCGGGACCGGTGGGCCGACCATCGTGAGCAGCGACGGCGCGACCTGATCGGAGCCGCCGTGCAGGCGTTGCTGCGGCACGGGCCGGAGGTCGACATGGACCAGGTCGCCGCCACCGCCGGCGTCAGCAAGCCGGTCCTCTACCGCTACTTCGCCGACAAGTCTCAGCTCTGGGTCGCGGTGAGCGAGGTGGTGGCAGCCCGGATCATCGACACCGTGGCGCCCGCGGTGGAGCAGGTCCGCGAGGAACGCGGCCTGGTGCAGGCGACCATCGACGCGTACCTCGGGGTGATCGAGGCGCAGCCCACGCTCTACCGGTTCCTGATGCACCAGTCCGGCCACCCCGCCATCCACCAGGTGGTCGCCGGGACCAGCCAGCAGGTCGCCGCCGGGCTGGCTCGCGTCATCGGCGACCGGCTGCGCGCGCTGGGCCTGGACGCCGGCCCCGCCGAACCGTGGGCGTACGGCCTGGTGGGCTTCGTGCAGGCGGTCGGCGACTGGTGGACCACGCACGGCCAGCCGATCAGCCGGGCCGCCCTCACCGACTACCTGACCACTCTGCTCTGGAACGGCATCGAGGGCGTACGCGCCAGCGCCGACCTGCCGCGCGAGCTCACCCGCGCCCACGAACGGATCGCGCCGTGAGCTACCACGGCCCGGCGGGCGTCGCGGGCACCACGGTCCGGGTGCACCTCAGCGGGAGGTGGGAGCCGGTCGACGGCCGCTACCACTGGGGTGGGCGGATCGAGCCCGACCCGCGGGTGGCCCAGCTGCTGCGCTCCGGCCAGCGTGACGTCGAGCTGCGAATCGCCGACCGGGTCCGGCCCGCCCGACTGGCCGAGGTCGACCCGTGGGGCGGCGTACGGATCACCGGCGTGGGCGAACCGCCCTGGCCGCCGGCAACCGGACCGGATGCCGTGCCCGAGCCTCTGGAGGAGTGATGGAGACAGGCGTTGCCATCATCGGCGCCGGCTTCGGCGGCCTGGGCGCCGCCATCCGGTTGCAGCGTGCCGGCTTCACCGACTACCTCGTCTTCGACCGGGGTGACGACGTCGGCGGCACCTGGCGTGACAACAGCTACCCCGGCTGCGCCTGCGACGTCCCGTCGCACCTCTACTCCTTCTCCTTCGCCCCCAACCCCCGCTGGTCGAACACCTTCTCCAGTCAGCGGGAGATCTGGGACTACCTGCGCGGCTGCGTCGACCGCTTCGGGATACGGCCCAAGCTGCGGTTGCGCCACGAGGTCCGGGAGGCGAGCTGGGACGACCAGCGCCAACGCTGGCTGCTGCGCACCTCCGGCGGCGACCACACCGCACGGGTCCTGATCTGTGCGGCCGGCCCGCTCAGCGACCCCGCCATCCCGGACCTGCCCGGGATGGACGACTTCGCCGGCACGGTCTTCCACTCCGCCCGCTGGCAGCACGACCATGACCTGACCGGCCGCCACGTCGCGGTCATCGGCACCGGCGCATCCGCGATCCAGTTCGTGCCGCAGATCCAGCCGATGGCCGAGACGTTGACGCTGTTCCAGCGCACCCCCGCGTGGATCATGCCCAGGCTGTCGCGCCGGATCAGCCGGGTCGAGCAGGCCGTGTTCCGCACCGTGCCCGGGGCCCAGCGGGCCGTCCGGGCCGCTCTCTACCTGGTACGCGACACGATGGGTCTGGGCTTCCTGCACCCGGCGGTCAACCGCTTCGCCGCACGGCTGTCGCTACGTACGCTGCGGCGCCAGGTCACCGACCCGCACCTGAGGGACAAGCTCACCCCCCGCTACACGATGGGCTGCAAGCGGGTCCTCATCTCCAACGACTACTGGCCCGCGCTCACCCGGCCGAACGTCGACGTGGTCACCGCCGGCATCGCTCGGATCGTGCCCGACGGCCTGGTCACCGCCGATGGCGTTCACCACCCGGCGGACACCGTCATCCTCGGCACCGGCTTCCACGTCACCGACTCCCCCATCGTGGCGCGCATCCACGGCCGTGGCGGGCGCAGCCTCGCCGAGGCCTGGACCCCCAGCATGCATGCGTACCGGGGCACCGCCATCGCCGGCTTCCCCAACCTGTTCTTCCTGCTCGGCCCGAACACCGGGCTCGGGCACACCTCCGTGGTCCTGATGATCGAGGCCCAGCTGCACCTGGTGCTCGCGGCGCTGCGGCACATGCGAGCCAAGGGCATCCAGACCATCGAGCCCACCGACGACGCCCAACGGCGCTGGACCGAACGCATCGAGCAGAAGATGGCGGGCACCGTCTGGCAGACCGGCTGTTCGAGCTGGTACCTCGACACCACCGGCCGCAACACCACCATCTGGCCGGGCTTCGCCACCAGCTTCCGGATGCGGCTGCGCCGTTTCCGCCCGGCCGACTACCGGACAGCCACGGCCGGCAACATCCCGAACGAACCGGAACGGGAGCACGCTGATGCGGTATGACCTGGCGGGCAGAACCCTGCTCATCACCGGTGCGGCACGTGGCATCGGGGCTCAACTGGCCCGCGCGGCCGTCGCCCGTGGCGCCCAGGTTGCCCTCGTCGGCCTGGAAGCCGAACTGCTCAAGCAGCTCAGCGCCGAGCTCGACGCGCACTGGTACGAGTGCGACGTCACCGACCAGACGGCTCTGGACGCCGCCGTCGCCTCCACCGTGGACCGCCTCGGCGGCATCGACGTGGTCGTGGCGAACGCCGGCATCGCGAACCTCGGCACCGTCGCTGTGGGGCCGGTCGACGCGTTGGTCCGTACCGTCGAGGTGAACCTCTGCGGCGCGATCCGCACGGTCAGCGCGGCGCTGCCCCACGTCACGGCCGCCCGCGGCCACGTCCTGATCGTCTCGTCAGCCGCCGCCTTCGCGGCGATGCCCGGCATGGCCGCCTACTGCGCGTCCAAGGCGGGCGTGGAGCAGTTCGCGAACGTACTGCGCCTGGAGGCCCGCCAGCGCGGCGTCACCGTCGGCACCGCGCATCCGATCTGGATCGACACCGACCTGGTCCGCGACATCCGCGACGACCTGGCGTCGTTCCGCAGCGCGCTGCGCCGGCTGCCGTGGCCGCTGTCCACCGTCGTACCCGTCGAGCAGTGCGTCGACGCCCTGCTGCGGGGCATCGAGCGCCGCAAGCGCAAGGTCTACGTGCCACGTTCGCTCGCCGTGGTGCAGGCGCTGCGGCCGGTGGTGTTGAGCGGGCTCTCGGACGCGCTGATCACCCGGTTCGGCGGGCACAGCATGGTCAACCAGATGGAAGACGAGGTACGCCAGCTCGGGCGTTCCTTCGGCAGGACGTCCGTGGAGGGGTAGTCATGACCGTTCACTTTCGTCGCGCGGGCGGCGGTGACCCGCTCGTGCTCATCCACGGCATCGGTCACCGCCACCAGGCCTGGGAACCGGTGTTCGACCGGCTCACCGCCCACCACGAGGTGATCGCGCTCGACCTGCCCGGCTTCGGGAACTCCCCGGTGCCCGACGCCGGCATGCCCGCCGACATGGCCGCCACCGTCGCCGGGATCCTGCCGGTCCTGACCGGATGGGGGCTGGAGCGTCCGCACGTGGCCGGCTACAGCCTCGGTGGGGCGATCAGCCTGGAGCTCGCCGCCACCGGGGCGGTCGCCTCGGCCACCGCCTTCTCCCCCGCCGGCTTCTTCACCCCCGCTGAGCGCCGCCGGGCACTGGCCATCCTCACGATGTTGCGGGTCAATTCGCACCTACCCACTCCGATCATGCGGCTCGCGCTGCGCTCGGCGTACCTGCGGACGATGTGCTTCGCGCCGTTGGTTGCCCGCCCGAGGCTGCTGGACGTCGACCGCGCGCTGGGCGACGCGCTCGCCCTGCGGCGTGGGCTCGGCTTCAACGCCGTGGCCCGGGCCGCCCGCGACTACCGCTTCGACGGTCTCCGGCTGGCCGACACGACGGTGCCGGTGACCATCGGCTGGGGTGACTGCGACCGCATCTTCGGCGTCCACCAGGCCGAGCGCGCCCGGGCCGGCCTGCCGGCGGCCCGGGTGGTGACGTTGCCCGGTTGCGGCCACGTGCCGATGAGTGACGACCCGGATCTGGTCGCCACGCTCATCCTGGAGACCACCGGTGCCGTGCCTTCGGCGCCGCCGGGCCCTCCGGCTACGGCCCGACGCGGAGTCAGGAACATCACTTCACAGAATAAAAACTTGCAGGCTCCGCAAGTTCCCTCCTAGCCTCCCCGGGTGACCGATACCGACCAGGCTGCCACCGGGCGTCGTGACCGCAAGAAGCGGCAGACGCGGGCCGCGCTGACCGCCGCCGCGTTGCGGCTGGTCGCCGAACGCGGCCTGGAGCACGTGACGGTGGAGGAGATCAGCGAGGCCGCCGACGTCTCCTCGCGTACCTTCTTCAACTACTTCACCTGCAAGGATGAGGCGCTCACCGACGACCCGGCGCTGGACGGCACGCCGGTCGTGGCGCGGCTGGCCACCGCTCCGCAGGAGGTGCCGGCGTTGCAGGCCGTGCGACTCGCCCTTGATGAGGCGGTCGACACGATGCAGGTCGACCGGGAGTTGTGGCGGCTGCGGCTGGCCGTCATCGCCCAGAACCCCGCGCTGCTGCCCCGGCTGATGGCGGGAAACATCGAGACCGAGCGGGCCATGATCGCCGCCATCGCCGTCCGCCTCGGCGTCGATCCCGACCACGGCCACCCGGCGCTGGTCACCGCTGTGGCCGGCGCCACCTTCCGCACCGCGATGCTGCGCTGGGCTGCCGGCGACGACAGCCGACCCCTGCGCGACTTCGTGGACGAGGCGTTCGCCGCGGTCGCCGCCGGCCTGCCGGATCCACCACACCCGTCCTGACCACACCAGCCCCCGGCTCCGGTGCAACTGTGCCGGGGCCAGCCCTCCAACAAGACCCCGACAAGGGAGCGTCAATGACCACCACCGCCCCGCCCGCTGACGTAGCCGACGTCAGCACGCGCATGTCGCGTCGCGAGGTTCTCCAGGCCCTCTCCGGCCTGATGGTCGGCATGTTCGTGTCCATCCTCGCCTCCACGGTGGTGGCCAACGCGCTGCCGCGGATCATCGCCGACCTCAACGGCAGCCAGACCGTCTACACCTGGATCGTCACCAGCGAACTGCTCGCCATGACGGCGACGGTGCCGCTCTGGGGCAAGATGGCCGACCTCTACAGCAAGAAACTGCTGATCCAGCTGTCGCTGGGCCTGTTCGTGGTGGGTTCGCTGATCGCGGGTTTCACGCCGAACGTCGAGGTGCTGCTGATCAGCCGGGTCGTGCAGGGCATCGGCGCCGGCGGCATGACGGCGCTGGCCACGATCGTCATGGCGGCGATGATCCCGCCGCGCGAGCTGGGCCGCTACGCCGGCATCTTCGGCGCGGTCTTCGGGGTCGGCACCATCGCCGGGCCGCTGATCGGGGGCCTGCTCGTCGACACGTCATGGCTGGGCTGGCGGTGGTGCTTCCTGATCGGGGTCCCGTTCACCATCCTGTCCATCGTCCTGCTGCAGCGCACGCTGCACCTCCCGGTCGCTCGCCGCAAGTTCAAGATCGACTGGCTGGGCGCCGTGCTCATCACCGCGGGCGTCTGCACCCTGCTGGTCTGGTCGTCGCTGGCCGGGAACAAGTTCGCCTGGGCCTCGGGCTGGACGGCCGCAATGGTCCTCGGCGGTCTGGTCCTGCTGGCGCTTGCCGTCTTCGTCGAATCGCGGGCGGCGGAGCCGATCGTTCCGCTGGACATCTTCCGCAACCGCACGGTCTCGCTGGCCACCGCCGCCAGCGTGCTGGTCGGTGTCGCGATGTTCGGTGGCACCGTCTTCCTGTCCCAGTACTTCCAGATCTCGCTGGGCAAGTCGCCGACCGTCGCGGGCCTGATGAGCCTTCCGATGATCTTCGGTCTGCTCGTCTCGTCGACGGTGGCCGGTCAGCTCATCACGAAGTTCGGCCGGTGGAAGGCCTACCTGGTGGCCGGCGCCGCCGTGATGACCGTCGGGATGCTGCTCCTGGGCACCATCGACGCCGACACCAGCGTCGTCGTCCTGTCGATCTACATGGCCGTGCTGGGCATCGGGGTCGGCATGCTCATGCAGAACCTCGTGCTCGCCGCGCAGAACGACGTGCCCGCTCACGAGCTCGGTGCCGCAACCTCCGTACTGACGTTCTTCCGCAGCATGGGCGGCGCCATCGGGGTCAGTGCCCTCGGCGCGGTCCTGGCGAACCGGGTGACCTCACTGACGACCGAGCGGCTCGGCCCGGCCGCGGCCGGCGGCGGCTCCGCCGAGGTGCCCGACCTGTCCACCCTGCCCGAGCCGGTGCTGCGCATCGTGCAGGACGTGTACGGCACCGCCACCGCGGACCTGTTCCTGGTCGGCGCCCCGATCGCGCTGATCGCACTGATCGTCGTGCTGTTCATCAAGGAAAAGCCGCTACACACCCTCAGTGGGGACGAACGACGCGCCCAGGAGGAGGCGGCCGCGAAGGCCGCGACTCACTGAGCTGTACGGCATCGGTCGGGGGCGGGTCGGTTGACCCGCGCCCGACCTGCGCCCACACCGCTGGACCGGCGTGGGCATTCGCTGCCGCCTTGCTCTGCTTCAACCCGCGCAACGGTTTCGGGCCGTGAGCGTTGCATCGGTTGAAGCAGAGCAAAGGGTGCGAGCTGACCACTGGCTCCTCCGCTGGCGAGAGGACGGGCGTCGTGCCCTGCCCTCCCCGCGAGCCGGTCTGGTTCCGTAGCGAGCCCTCGGCCATGCCGCTGCGCCGCCGATGACGTGGTCGCGTTTTGCCGTAACGACGAGCTGTCGACGGGTTGCCACGTAACGTGGGATACAGCCGATCAACGGCTGACGCCGGACCTGCGTCAGGCCGCCCCTGTGGCGGCGAGAGCCGCTCGGCCACCCGCGGGGACTCCGACGAATTCCCCGACCCGGTGGTGATCCGGGTAATGCGCGGATTCTGCCCAGTGGGCGCTGTGACGGTGCGAGGCTTCGGCCGGTTCTGCGCTGATGCCGGCCCACGCAGCCGCAGGAGGTGCGGACGATGCCCATGCTCTCGGTCTTCGATCCTCGGCACACCGTCGCCCCGCCGGGGTACAGCCGCTGGCTCATCCCGACCGCAGCGCTGGCTGTGCACGTCTGTATCGGGCAGGTCTACGCGACAAGCGTCTACAAGAACTCCCTCATCGCGCATTTCGACACCAGCCAGACGGCGATCGGGGCGATCTTCAGCATCGCCATCGTCATGCTGGGTTCGTCCGCCGCCGTGGGTGGAAGGTGGGTGGAGCGGAACGGACCGCGCCGGGCGATGTTCGTCTCGGCCTGCTTCTGGGCCACCGGGTTCCTTGTCGGCGCGCTCGGTATCGCGACCCAGCAACTCTGGCTCCTCTACCTCGGGTACGGCGTCATCGGCGGCATCGGGCTCGGCATCGGCTACATCTCGCCGGTCTCCACCCTGATCAAGTGGTTCCCGGACCGGCCCGGCCTCGCCACCGGGATGGCTATCATGGGTTTCGGCGGCGGAGCCCTGGTCGCCGGCCCGCTCGCCCGCCAACTGCTCTCCCTCTACGACCCCGGCTACAACCCCGCCAACCCGGCCGCAGTGGCGTCGGGGCATGCCCTGGTGGCGCTCTTCGTCACGTTCGCCATCGGATACTTCGTGATCATGATGTTCGGGCCGTTCAACGTCCGCGTCCCCGCGCCGGACTGGCGGCCCGCCGGGTTCGACCCCGCGCGCGTCGCCAACCGGCCGCTGGTGACACGGGCGAGCGTGTCCGCGTCGAACGCCGTGCGCACCCGTTCGTTCTGGCTGCTGTGGATCGTGCTGTTCTGCAACGTCACCGCGGGCATCGGCATCCTGGAACAGGCCAGCCCGATGATCCAGGACTTCTTCCGGGACAACGGGGTCAGCGCCGTCTCGGTGTCGGCGGCTGCCGGTTTCGTGGGAGTGCTGTCGCTGTTCAACATGGCCGGGCGTTTCGTCTGGTCGACGACCTCCGACCTCATCGGCCGCAAGCCCATCTACATGGTCTACCTCGGCGTCGGCATGGTGCTCTACGCGCTGCTCGCCGTGGCCGGCCACGCCGCGACGGCGGTCTTCGTGCTGATCGCCGCCGCCATCATCTCGTTCTACGGCGGCGGCTTCGCCACTGCTCCCGCCTACCTGCGGGACCTGTTCGGCACCTTCCAGGTCGGCGCCATCCACGGCCGGCTCCTGACCGCCTGGTCGGCGGCGGGCATCGCCGGGCCGTTGATCGTCAACGGGATCCTCGACACGCAGGGCAAGCCCGGCACCCTCACCGCGTCGGCGTACCGGCCCGCGCTGTTCACGATGGTCGGCGTCCTCGCCATCGGGTTCATCGCCAACCTGCTGGTCCGTCCCGTGCCGGACCGGTTCCACGAGCCTGACCGGGGACCGACCTCGCCCGTCGCGCGTGCCACTGTCACCGAGCCGGTCGCCCTTGGTTCGGACAGTCAACCACCGGTGCCGAAGCAGGTCGGCAACCAGACGGGGCGACTCTGGATCTCCTGGCTGCTCGTCGCGGCGCTGCTCGGGTACGGCATCGTCCAGACCGCCATCACCGCCGCGAAGCTGTTCACCGGCTGAGGTCGTCCACGCCCCGGCCAGGATGATGGCGCCCGGGTGACGGACACCGACGCGCTCCGCGCTAACGGCCGGCCGTCGGCCCGTTCTGGTCGAGCCGCTCCCGTTGCGGCACGACCGTGTACTTCGGATCCCGCGCCGACGCCATTCCGGCCTCGAAGACGCCGAACCTGGTGGCGACGGACGATGCCACGAGGGCGGCGCCGGAGACCGCCGACAGGATCCTGCTGCGCCGGCTGACCAGTGCCGCGACGGTCCCAACGGCGAGCAGCGCGCGCCCCGCCCGGACCAGTCGGCCACTGCGTCCGTGCGCGTAGGGCTCGCCGGTCAGGCCCAGCCTCTCCATGCGGCGACCGCCGACAAGTTCGATGGTCGCGGCTGCCAGGGCGAGCCGTCGCAGCGGGGCGGTCTCCGCAGCCGGCGCCGCCATCAGCCCGACCCCGGACGCGGCGGCGAGCGCGCTGCCGGCGAAGACGAACGGCAATGACGGGTACGCGTCGTGCCAGGACGGCACGGCGGTGTCGGCGAGCAGCACCCCGGTGTACGTGGCCAGCGCCGGCGCGGTGGCCGCGGCGGCCAGGCCGGCGACGTTGCCGATGGGCGGCGCCAATCGGCGGGCGAGGCCGAGCGCACCGTGCTGCGGGAGCAGCGGCGCCAGCTCGGCGACCGCGGCCACGCCGGCCAGGGGCCCGAACGCGGTGAGGATCCAGGTGCCGACCGACATCGGCGAGGTCAGCTTGGCGACCCGGAGCATGTGGTGGAACCGCGCTGGCCGCCCGAGGTCGTGAACCAGCAGGTACGTGCTGGCGGCGACGCCGCCGAGGGCTGTCCAGCGGCTCACTGTCCGCAGCCCGGGCCGTCCGGTCAGCTGGCCGCCCGCGCCGATGAGCGCACTCCCGGCGGCGAGGCCGCCGGTGAACAGGTAGCCAGCGATGTCGCGCTTCCACACCGGCGGCTTGAGGACCGGCCGGCCGTAGTAGGAGCTGAAGTCGGCCGGCGGCACGGGTGACGTCGTGTCGGTCATGGCCGCCTGCCCAGGAACGCGACTGCCGTGGCGGCGGCCATCGTCATCGCCGCGAGCCCGGCGCGTTTCCACATGGCCGGCAGGTCGCGGGTGGTCACGATCGGGTCCGGCGGCAGGCCGTACACCTCCGGCTCATCCAACAGCAGGAAGAACGCCCCGTCACCACCGACGCCATCGTTCGGGTCGTGCCCGTACAGTCGCGCCTCGGGCACCCCCCGCTCATGCAACGTCGCCACCCGCGCGGCGGCCCGCTCGCGCAGCTCGTCCAACTCCCCGTACTGGATCGACTCCGTCGGGCACGCCTGCGCACACGCCGGGGTCATCCCCACACCCAACCGGTCGTAGCACAACGTGCACTTCCACGCCCGACCGTCGTCCTTACGCTGATCGATCACCCCGTACGGACAGGCGGAGATGCAGTAACCACACCCGTTGCAAATGTCCTCCTGCACCACCACCGTGCCGAACTCCGTGCGGAACAGCGAACCCGTCGGGCAGACGTCCAGACACGCCGCGTGCGTGCAGTGCTTGCACACATCCGACATCATCAACCAACGGAAATCCGTACGCCCCTCCGCACCGGCACCCCGACCCGGCGGCTGCGCACCCGGCATCCCGAGGAACTCCGGCCCACCCGACATCCGGGCCGCCGCTGCCGGCGAGCCGGGCGGCAGACCCGGGTACGTCCCGGTGTCGGTGCTGGTGTGCGCCCCGACCGCCGCCGTCTCCGGGCTGACCGGCGGCCCGTCCGGGGTGTCGCGGAACGCCGGCGTCGCCCAGCCGACCGAGCGGGGCTGCTCGACGAACGCGACGTGCCGCCACGAGTTCGCGGTCAGCGCGCCGGTGTTGTCGTACGACATGCCCAGCAGGTCCAGGCCGCTCTCCGGCACGAGGTTCCATTCCTTGCAGGCCACCTCGCACGCCTTGCAGCCGATGCAGACGCTGGTGTCGGTGAAGAACCCCATCCGCGGCGGCGCATCGACGTAGCCGGCGTCGAGCGCCGGGTCGAGCGGGCCGTACAGGCTGTTGACATGGGGCATCGTCAGACCTCCCGGTCGCGGCCGCTGTCGGCGGCGTCGGTCGTGACCTGCGGTGGATAGTGCGGGCCGAGATCCCCGGACCTCCGCCGGTAGTCGACGACGAGGTCCAGCAGGTCCTGGCCCCTCGGCCGTCGACCGGGCCGGACGTCACAGGTGCCGACCTTGCTCTCCTGGATCAGGACGTTGGGGTCGAGGCTGATGCCGAACAGGTCGTTGGCCGAGTCGCCGGTCACCAGGCCCTCGAAGCCGAAGTGGTACGGCAGCCACACCTGGTGGATGATCCTGCCGTCCACGCGCAACGGCGTGAGCCGGTCGGTCACCAGCACCTTCGCCTCGATGGCGGCGCGCGTGGTGACCAGGTGGGCCCAGCCCAGATGCGCCAGCCCGACCTCGGCGGCCAACTCCGGGGACACCTCGACGAACATCTCCGGTTGCAGCTCGGCCAGCGGGCGGACCGTCCGGCTCATCCCACCCGCGGTGTGGTGCTCGGTGAGCCTGCTGACCGTGAACACGTACGGGAAGACCTGACTGTGCTCCTCCGGTGGGCTCGGGTTGAGCGTGTTGATCGGGTGTGTGTAGACCTTGCGGGTCGGGTTGGCCTGCTGCCGGTAGAGCGGGTTGCGCACCGGCGACTCGACCGGCTCGTAGTGCGTGGGCATCGGCCCGTCGAGCACGCCCGTGGGCGCGTACAGCCAGCCCTTGCCGTCGCCCTGAAGGACGAACGGGTCGTCACCGGCGAGTGCTGCCACGCCTGAGGAGCCCGCGGGCGGCCGATAGGACGGCGGCTTCTTCTTCTCGAAGTCCGGCACGTCGTAGCCGGTCCACTCGGCCTTGTCCGGGTCCCACCAGACGTACTTCTTGCGCTCGCTCCACGGATTACCGTCCGGGTCGGCGGAGGCGCGGTTGTAGAGGATGCGCCGGTTCGCCGGCCAGGCCCAACCCCACTCGGCGGCCACCCAGTCCTGCTCGTGGCGGGACTTGCGCCGGGCGGCCTGGTTCACGCCGTCGGCGTACACACCGGTGTAGATCCAGCAGCCGCCGGCGGTGGAGCCGTCGTCCTTCATCTCGGTGAACGTCGACAACGGCCGGCCGCTGGCCACCTCGTAGCCGTTGATCTCGTAGAGAACCGACTCGGCGCTCGGCTCGGCGCTCGGCCCGTGCGTCGGGTAGTGCCAGCTCAGGTCGAGCAGCGCCCGGTCGCGGGGTCGGGTCGACCTGGCCAACCGTTCCCGGATGATGCGCCCGAGGTGGTAGAAGAACCACAGCTCGGAGCGGGCGTCGCCCGGTGGCTCGACGGCCTTCTCCCGCCACTGCAACAGCCGCTGCGTCTGGGTGAAACTGCCCTCCTTCTCCACGTGCGAGGCGGCGGGCAGGAAGAACACCTCGGTACGACACTCTTCCGGCACGATTTCGCCGGTCTCGATCTCCGGCGCGTGCTGCCAGAACGTGGCGCTCTCGATCATGAACAGGTCCCGCACCACCAACCAGTCCAGGTTCGCCATGCCGAGACGCTGGGCCCGGCCGTGCGCCGAACCGACCGCCGGGTTCTGCCCCAGCAGGAAGTACCCCTTCACCTTCCCGTCGATCATGTTCAGCACCTGCTGGTACGTCCCGTGGTCACCGGTCATCCGCGGCAGGTAGCCGTAGCAGTAGTCGTTCTCGGCGGTGGCCGCGTCCCCCCAGTACGCCTTGAGCAGGTTCACCCCGTAGGTGCGCGCGTCGCCCCAGAAGCCCTTCTGCCCCGGGTGCCGGATGCTGTCCACCCACTCGTCGAAGGTCGGGTGGTCGGCGTGGTGTGGCATCGGCAGGTAACCCGGCAGCAGGTTGAACAGGGTCGGGATGTCCGTCGAGCCCTGGATGCTGGCATGCCCCCGCAGCGCCATGACCCCACCACCCGGACGGCCCATGTTGCCGAGCAGCAGCTGGATGATCGCGCCCGTACGGATGTACTGCACGCCCACGCTGTGCTGCGTCCAACCCACCGAGTAGACGAGCATGCCGGTCCGCTCCCGGCCGGAGTTCTGCGTCCAGGCCTGGGCCAGTTCCAGGAACTTCTCCTGCGAGATGCCGCAGACCCGCTCCACCATCTCCGGCGTGTAACGGGCGAAGTGCCGCTTGAGGATCTGGTAGACGCAGCGCGGGTGCTGCAACGTCTCGTCCCGTTCGGTCTGCCCGTTCACCGGTGCGCCGTGCGACTCGTGCTCCAGCCCGGCAGCGGTTTCCCGCTGTGTCTCGGTGTCCCGGGTCGCGGCGTTCTGCCCGATCCCCTCGTACCGCCAGCTCTTCTGGTCGTAACTGGCGTTCTCCTCCTTGAAGCCGGAGAAGAGGCCGTGCATATCCTCGGTGTCGAGGTACTCCTCGGTCACGATCGTGGCGGCGTTGGTGTACGAGACCACGTACTCACGGAAGTCGAGTTCGTTCTCCAGGATGTAGCGCACCACCCCGCCGAGCAGCGCGATGTCGGTGCCCGCCCGGATCGGCAGGTACGAGTCAGCCAGCGCGCTGGTCCGGGTGAATCGTGGGTCGACGTGGAAGACCTTCGCGCCGCGCCGCTTGGCCGCCATCACCCACTGGAAGCCCACCGGATGCGCCTCGGCCATGTTCGAGCCCTGGATGACGATGACGTCGGAGTTGGCGAGGTCCTGCTGGAACTGGGTGGCGCCCCCGCGACCGAAGCTGGTCCCCAGACCGGGGACGGTGGCGGAGTGTCAAATACGGGCCTGGTTCTCGATCTGGAGCGCCCCCATCGCGGTGAACAACTTCTTGATGAGGTAGTTCTCCTCGTTGTCCAGCGTCGCCCCACCCAGGCTGGAGATACCCAACGTCCGGTTGAGCGGCCGCCCCTCGGCGTCGACGTCCTCCCACGTCTCGTCCCGGGCCGCCAGCACCCGATCAGCGATCATGTTCATCGCCGTGTCGAGGTCGAGGTCCTCCCACTCGGTGCCGTACGGCCGGCGGTAGCGGACCTTCGTCTCCCGCAGCGGGCTGGTCACCAGGCTCTTGCTGGCCGCGCCCTTCGGGCAGAGCCGACCCTGGGAGATCGGGCTGTCCGGGTCGCCCTCGATCTGGCTGACCTGCCCGTCCTTGACGTACACCCGCTGGGCGCAGCCGACGGCGCAGTAGGGACAGACGGACTTGGCCATCGAGTCGGCGGTGTCGGTGCGGGCGGTGAGCGACAGGGAGCCCGCGGACTTGGACGCGGCGCCCCGGCCGAGCGGGTCCGTGCCGGTCAGCTGGCGATAGACCGGCCAGCCCTCGAACCAGCTCCGCACCCCCATCGCCGCACCTTCCAGACTAATCACACCAAATATGAACAGCCTGACACTAGACGAGGTACCAGGCCGGTCGCAGCGAGATCAGAAGAGACATGCCTCCCCCGCCCCTTTTTGCACAGGCCGGGAAAGGCATGGTGTATGGAACCGGCGGGGACATTGCCCTGACGTCAGGTCGCCCGGTCGGACCGGCTGCGACAGCAGCCTCCGTGCCCTCTCCGGTGGGAGTGTCGCTGGTAAGCCGTATACCAGAGAGTCATATTCATACCTCACAGGTATATCGCTTACCGGAGCGGCACCGCCCCGACGGGCGTCAACGCGCGGGCCGGCGATCCCACAACACCAGGCCGGCGAGCAGCATCGCGACGCCCACACCAATCATTTTCAACCCCACCGTCGTGCGCGCGCCGAGGTGGGATGCCGTGGGTCGGCTACCGGGCGCACCCGCAGCAGCGACACCCACACCGGCACCGACGCGCCCGCGCCGAGCAGAGCCGGCAGGGTGGAGAGCACGGTCAGCGGGTCGACCTGGGGCGCGAGGATTGACGCCGGCGACGGTCAGCAGCACCCCGATCGGGGCGACCATAAGCAACCACGCCAAGGCCCGACCCCGGACCTCGGCACGTTCGCCGCCCGGTGTGGTGAGCGGCAGCCACAGTGCGGTGCCGTCCAGTCCGACCAGCCCAGCCGACATCGCCGCCGCGCCGAGCACGGCGAGCGGTCCGGCCCACGGCAGCAGCAGATCCACGTCGGACAACAGCGGAAGGCCGGCGAGCAGCGCCCCGTACACCACCGCGAACGCCAGATACTGCAGCCGCGGCGGATGCCGCATCCAGGCACGCGCCTCGCGGCCCGCAACCGCCCGCGTCGCGGCCGGCACGGCACGGCACGCCGGCGATGAGCACCCTTCGGGTGAGCTGGCGGTCACCGCAGCGCTGGCCCTGCGCATGATGATCTAGGTCGGTCGGGTGTGGTGGATCGGGGTCGCCAGGTCGCTGAGCGGGCGACCCGACCCACCCCAGGTCTGAGCGGTGATCTCGGCGGCGATTGCCACGGCGGTCTCCTCCGGGGTCCGCGCGCCCAGGTCCAGCCCGATCGGCGAGGAGAGCCGGGCCAGGGCGGCCTCGCTCACGCCCTCCTCGCGCAGCCGTCGCAGCCGGACGGAGTGCGTACGACGGCTGCCCATCGCGCCGATGTAGCGGGCGGGGGTGTGCAGGGCGACCTGGAGCAGCGGCACGTCGAACTTGGGGTCGTGGGTCAGGACGCAGAGCACCGTGCGGTCGTCGACGGTCGTCGACTCCAGATACGTGTGCGGCCACTGGACGACGAGGTCGTCGACGTCCGGGAAACGCGTACGGGTGGCGAACACCGGGCGGGCGTCGCAGACCGTGACGTGGTAGCCGAGGAACCGGCCGATCCGGGCCGTCGCGGCGGCGAAGTCGATCGCGCCGAAAATGATCATCCGGGGTGGGGACACGTACGACTGGACGAACACGGACACCTCGTCGAGTCGCTCCTCCCCCTGCCGGCCGAGGTGGATCATGCCCGTGGTACCGAGGGTGAGCATGCCGGTGGCGTGGCGGGCCACCGCGTCGTCCAGGTCGGCCGCGCCGAGGCTGCCCGCGACCCGGTCGGGCCAGACCACCAGCTGCGCGTTCTCGACCGCTGCCGTGGCGACCGGCCGGCCGTCCCGGATCGCCGTGAGCACCTCGTCGGGCTCGGTCATCGCGACGTCCGGCTGAATCAGGATCTCGATCGTGCCGCCGCAGGTCAGGCCCACGTCGAACGCGTCGTCGTCGCTGACGCCGTAGGTCTGGGTGTGGGCCCGGCCGGTCTCGACCGCCGCCCGGCAGAGCTCGTAGACGGCGCCCTCGACGCACCCGCCCGAGATGCTGCCCAGGACCTCGCCGGTGGCGGAGACGGCCATGGCGGCGCCGGCCTGCCGGGGCGCCGACCGCCAGGTTCGGACGACGGTCGCGACGGCGAACGCGACACTGCCGGCGCGCCAGCCGATCAGTCCGTCGACGATGTCCCTCATGGCCGCACGATCCGCGAGTGTCGGCGGCACCGTCAACGGCGACCTAAGCAGTTGCTTAGGTCGCCGTTGACTTCGGCCGGCGTCCGGATCAGATTTTCCGGGACCACGGAGGTGCGACATGCAGGTGCCGGCACCGTTCGAGTACGAGCGAGCCACCAGTGTGGACCATGCCATCGGCCTGCTGGAGCGGCTGGGCAGCACGGCGCGGTTGATCGCCGGAGGGCACAGCCTGCTGCCGATGATGAAGCTCCGGCTGGCCAACTTCGACTACCTCATCGACATCAACGATCTGCACGCCGAACTCGGCTACATCGAGACGGGCCCGGACGAGGTACGGATCGGCGCGCTCACCCGGCATCGGGAGCTGCTCGAGTCCGCCCAGCTGGCCGCGGCGTTCCCCATCTTCGCCGACGCCGAGCGGGTGATCGCGGACCCGGTGGTGCGCAACCGGGGCACGCTGGGCGGCTCGCTCTGCCAGGCCGACCCGTCCGAGGACCTCTCGGCGGTCTGCACGACCCTGGACGCGAGGTGCGTGATTCGCGGCCCGGGCGGCGCCGAACGGGTCGTGTCCATGGAGGAGTTCCACGTCGGGCCGTACGAGACGGCCGTCGCGGACGGCGAGATGCTGGTCGAGGTGCGGTTGCCGGTGCGGCCCGGATGCGGCAGCGCGTACGAGAAGGTCGAGCGCCGGGCCGGCGACTGGGCCGTGGTGTCAGCCGGCGCGGCGGTGTGGCTCGACGGCGGCGCGATCGTGGACGCCCGGGTCGGGCTCGCGGCGGTCGGCCCGAACACGACGGGCATCCCGGAGATCTCGGCGGCCCTGCGCGGGCGGGAGCCCTCCGAGAGCCTGTTCGAGCAGGCGGGAGCGATCGCCGCGGGTAGCTGCGATCCGGCGACCGACCAGCGCGGCAGCGCCGACTACAAGCGGCATCTGGCCGCCGAGCTGACCAGACGGACCCTGCGCCGGGCCGTCGAGCGGGCGAGGAGCTGAGCATGCAGGTCACGATGACCGTCAACGACGTCGAGGTCACCCGGGAGATCGAGGCCCGACTGCTGCTGGTGCACTTCCTGCGGGACGTGCTGGGTCTGACCGGCACGCACTGGGGCTGCGACACCAGCAACTGCGGCACCTGCGTGGTCTGGTTGGACGGCGAGCCGGTGAAGTCGTGCACGGTGCTCGCCGCGATGGCCGGCGGCCACCAGGTGCGTACCGTCGAGGGCCTCGCCACGGGCGCCCAGCTCGACCCGGTCCAAGAGGGTTTCATGCAGTGCCACGGCCTGCAGTGCGGCTTCTGTACCCCGGGGATGCTGATGACCGCCCGAGCGCTGCTCGACCGCAACCCGGATCCGAGCGAGACGGAGATCCGGGAGGCGATCTCGGGTCAGATCTGCCGATGCACGGGTTACGCCACCATCGTGCGCTCGGTCCGTTGGGCCGCCGTGGCCGAGGCGGAGGCCGCCGCCCGGGTCGCCGAGACCACCGAATCGAGCGAGGCTGGCGAGATCGCCGACGCCGGCCAGACTGCGGGGGCTGTCGCATGACCACCGTGCACGAGCGCGCGGACACGTTCCACGACAACGACCAGAAACCCGTCGGGTACGGCCGGATGCTGCGCAAGGAGGACCCACGGTTTCTCCGCGGTCGCGGCCGGTACGTCGACGACGTTCAACTGCCCGGCATGCTGCACCTGGCCATCCTCCGGGCTCCGGTGGCGCACGCCCGGATCGTCAGCATCGACACGAGCGCCGCCGAGGCGTCGCCCGGGGTCAGGGCGGTGGTCACCGGGGCGATGCTGGCCCAGCAGGGCCTGGCCTGGATGCCGACCCTCTCCAACGACGTGCAGGCCGTGCTCGCCACCGACAAGGTGCGCTTCCAGGGCCAGGAGGTCGCGTTCGTCGTCGCCGAGGACCGGTACGCGGCGCGCGACGCGTTGGAGTTGATCGACGTCGAGTACGACGTCCTCGACCCGGTGATCGACGCCCGTCGCGCGTTGGAGCCGGACGCCCCGCTGATCCGCGACGACCTCGACGGTAAGGCGAACAACCACTGCTTCGACTGGGAGACCGGCGACGAGGCGGCCACCGAGGCGGTGTTCGCGCGCGCGGACGTCGTGGTCAGCCAGGATCTCGTCTATCCCCGGGTGCACCCCGCGCCGATGGAGACGTGCGGGGCGGTCGCCGACTTCGACGCCGTCGACGGCAAGCTGCGGCTCTGGTCCACCACCCAGGCGCCGCACGCCCACCGCACCCTCTACGCCATCGTGGCGGGCATCCCGGAGCACAAGATCCAGGTGATCTCGCCGGACATCGGCGGCGGGTTCGGCAACAAGGTACCGATCTACCCCGGGTACGTCTGCGCGATCGTCGCCTCGATCGTCACGGGCAAACCGGTGAAGTGGATGGAGGACCGGTCGGAGAACCTGATCAGCACCGGCTTCGCCCGCGACTACATCATGCGCGGTGAGATCGCGGCGACCCGGGACGGCCGGATCCTCGGCATCCGTACCAACGTGCTGGCCGACCACGGCGCGTTCAACGGCACCGCCGCGCCGGTGAAGTACCCGGCCGGCTTCTTCGGGGTCTTCACCGGCAGCTACGACATCGAGGCCGCCTATTGCAGGATGACGGCGGTCTACACCAACAAGGCGCCCGGCGGCGTCGCGTACGCCTGCTCGTTCCGAATCACCGAGGCGGTCTACCTGGTCGAGCGGATCGTCGACTGTCTCGCCGACGAGCTGGGCATGGACCCGGCCGAACTGCGGCTGAAGAACTTCATCAAGCCGGAGCAGTTCCCGTACACGACCAGGACCGGCTGGGTGTACGACTCCGGCAACTACGAGCCGACCATGCGGCTGGCGATGGACATGGCGGGCTACGCCGAGCTGCGCCGTGAGCAGGAGGAGAAGCGAGCACGGGGCGAGCTGATGGGGATCGGCATCGCGTTCTTCA
Source organism: Micromonospora sp. U21 (assembly GCF_018070045.1). Taxonomy (GTDB): domain Bacteria; phylum Actinomycetota; class Actinomycetes; order Mycobacteriales; family Micromonosporaceae; genus Micromonospora. The sequence continues at coordinate 38,186 of NZ_JAGPYK010000016.1, read as the reverse complement.
CCGAGGCGGTCGGCGCCGGACCCCGCAAGAACATGGACATCCTCGGGCTGGGCATGGCGGACGGCTGCGAGCTGCGCGTCCACCCGACCGGCAAGGCCGTGGTACGGCTCAGCGTGCAGTCCCAGGGCCAGGGGCACGAGACCACGTTCGCGCAGATCGTCGCCGAGGAGATCGGGATCCCGCCGGCCGACATCGAGGTGCTGCACGGCGACACCGACAACACCCCGTTCGGCCTCGGCACGTACGGCAGCCGCTCGACGCCCGTGTCGGGCGCGGCGGCCGCCCTGGTGGCGCGCAAGGTCCGCGACAAGGCCCGGATCATCGCCTCGGGCATGCTCGAGGTCTCGGTGGCGGACCTGGAGTGGGAGAAGGGCGCGTTCCACGTCAAGGGCGACCCGGGCACGTCCGTCACGATCCAGGACATCGCCATGCGCGCGCACGGCGCGGGTGACCTGCCCGAGGGCATCGAGGGCGGACTCGAGGCGCAGATCTGCTACAATCCGTCGAACCTGACGTACCCGCACGGGGCGTACATCTGTGTGGTGGACATCGATCCCGGCACCGCGCAGGTGAAGGTGCGACGGTTCATCGCGGTCGACGACTGCGGCACCCGGATCAACCCGATGATCATTGAGGGGCAGGTGCACGGCGGGCTGACCGACGGGGTCGGCATGGCGCTGATGGAGATGATCGCGTTCGACGAGGACGGCAACTGCCTCGGCGCGTCGCTGATGGACTACCTGATCCCGACGTCACTCGAGGTGCCCGACTGGGAGACCGGCTTCACCGTCACCCCGTCGCCGCACCATCCGATCGGCGCGAAGGGCGTCGGCGAGTCGGCGACGGTCGGTTCTCCCCCGGCGATCGTCAATGCGGTCGTGGACGCCCTCAAGCCCTTCGGCGTACGACACGCCGACATGCCGCTGACGCCGTCGCGGGTCTGGGACGCGATGCGCGGCCAGGCCCGGCCGCCGGTCTGAGGGGCCGAGGATGACCACCATCGCGGACCGCGCCCGGGAGCTGACCGCCTCCCGTGAGCCGTTCGTGCAGGCCACGGTGGTCCGCGCCCAGGAGCCGACGTCGGCCCGGCCGGGCGACGCCGCGGTGATCCGGGCGGACGGCTCGATCGAGGGCTTCGTGGGTGGGGTGTGCGCCGAGAGTTCGGTGCGGGCCGCCGCGCTCGACGCCCTGCGCGACGGTGACGCCCTGCTGCTGCGGGTGCTGCCGGACGGCGCGGCCCCGTTCCCCGAGGCGCCGGGGGCGCGGGTGGTGGTGAACCCGTGCCACTCCGGTGGCGCCGTCGAGGTCTTCCTTCGGCCGATGCTGCCGGCACCGGCGCTGCGGCTGGTCGGTGGCACACCGATCGCCGCCGCGGTGGCGACGTTGGCGGCGTTCCTGGACTTCGACGTCGTCACGTCCGACGACCACGCGGGCTGCACCGCCGTCGTGGTGGCCGGGCTGGGCAGGGGCGAGCAGGACGCGATCCGGGCCGCGCTGGACGCCGGCGTGGGGTTCGTCGCGCTGGTCGCCAGCCACAAACGGGGCGCGGTCGTGCTCGACGAACTGGGGTTGACCGACGCCGAGCGGGCCCGCGTCCACTCGCCGGCCGGGCTGGACATCGGCGCGCGTACGCCGCAGGAGATCGCACTGTCCATCATGTCCGAGGTGGTCCGGGCGATCCGGGTGGACGGGCTGAGCCCGTCGTCGGGCGCGCCGGCCGCGAGGCCGCAGCAGGCCGTCGACCCGGTGTGCGGGATGACCGTGCTGGTCGGGCCGGAAACGCCGCACGTGCGGATCGACGGGCAGGACGTCTGGTTCTGCTGCGCCGGCTGCCTCGCGCGTTTCACGGCGGCGTAGCCCGTGTTCACGACCGGCCTGGTGCTCGCCGCGGGGGCGTCGGTCCGTCTCGGCGAGGCGAAGCAGCTGCTCCCGTACCGGGGACGGACGCTGCTCGACGCGACCCTCGACCTGGCCCGCTCGTGTGGCTTCGACCAACTGCTCGTGACCCTCGGCGGCGCGGCGAGCGGGATCCGCGACCGGGTGGACCTCACCGGGTGCCAGGTCGTCGAGAACCCGGCATTCAGCAGCGGCTGCGGGTCGTCGGTCAGCACGGCCGCCCGGGCGGTGGACCCGCGCGCCGACGCGCTCGTGCTGCTCCTCGGCGACCAGCCCGGGGTACGTGCCGCCGACGTCCGCCGGGTCGCCGCGGCGGCCACCCCGCTGGCCGTGTGCCGGTACGCCGACGGGTTGGGCCATCCGTTCCGCTTCGGCCGCGAGGTCCTTCCCGAGCTGTACGACCTGCACGGCGACAAGGCCGTGTGGAAGCTGCTGCACTCCGGCCGCCACCCGGTGACCGAGGTGCCCGCCGACGGGCCGGTGCCGATCGACGTGGACACCCGCGCGGACTACGAGCGGCTGCTGGCGGGAGAGCCGTGAAGGACGCGCTGACCGTCCGGCACCGCCTCGACGCCGTCGACTACCTGGTCGATGACGGCATGGCGATGGCTCTGTTCCTGGCGTTGCGGCTCGGCCGGCCGATGCTGCTGGAGGGCGAGCCCGGTGTCGGCAAGACCGCCGCCGCGAAGGCGCTGGCCCGGGCGCTGGAGACACCACTGATCCGGCTGCAGTGCTATGAGGGGCTGACCGCCGCTGAGGCGCTCTACGAGTGGAACTACCAGCGGCAACTGCTGGCGATCCGGCTCGCCGAGGCGCAGCACGCCCGGCTCACCGACGCGGACCTGTTCAGCGCCGAGTTCCTCCAGGAACGGCCGATCCTGCGGGCCGTACGCCATCAGGGACCGGTACCGCCGGTCCTGCTGATCGACGAGATCGACCGCGCCGACGACGAGTTCGAGGCGCTGCTGTTCGAGTTCCTCGGCGAGGCCGGGGTGACGATCCCCGAACTCGGTACGTTCACCGCTCGCACGCCGCCCGTGGTGGTGCTCACCTCCAACCGCAGCCGGGAACTGCACGACGCGCTGCGTCGCCGCTGCCTGTACCACTGGATCGACTTCCCCGAACCGGACCGGGCCGTGGAGATCGTCCGCCGAGCCGTGCCGGGTGCGACCGAGCCGCTGATCCGTACGGCGGTCCAGTTCATCGGCGGCGTGCGGGGCCTGGGGTTGGAGAAGGCGCCGGGGATGGCGGAGACCATCGACTGGGTCTCCGCGCTGTCCGTGCTGGGCGCCGCCGACCTGGCCACCACCGAGGTCTCCCGGACCATCGGCACCATCGCCAAGACCGCCGACGACCGCGCCGTCGTCGCCGCCGCGCTCGGCAGCCACCAGGAGAGTCAGGTATGAAGATCACCAATGAGTTCGCGGTCGCCGTTCCGATCGAGCGGGCCTGGGCCGTGCTCACCGACCTCGAAGGGATCGCGCCGTGCCTGCCGGGCGCCCAACTGACCGGCGTCGACGGTGACGTCTACCGGGGCAGGGTGAAGGTCAAGGTCGGGCCGGTCATCTCGGAGTTCGCGGGCACCGCGCAGTTCGTCGAGAAGGACGACGCGGCGTACCACGGAGTGATCGACGCGAAGGGCCGTGACGCCCGGTCGACGGGGAACGCCTCCGCGCTGGTCACCGCCCACCTGCGACCGGACGGCGACCGGACGCTCGTCAGCGTGGACACCGACCTGAAGATCTCGGGGAAGCTGGCCCAGTTCGGCAGCGGCATGATCAAGGAGGTGTCGGGCAGGTTGCTGGCCCAGTTCGTCGCCAACCTCGAGGCCAAGCTGGCGGCCGAGCAGGCGCCGTCGGCCGCCGGAGCCGCCGTGACCCGGGTGCAGTCGCCGGTCGAGCCGTCGGCTGCCGAGCCTTCGACCGCCACCCTGCGTGGCACGCGGGCTGCCGAACCGGAAGCGCTCGACCTGCTCAGCATCGCCGGCGGTTCGATCACCAAGCGGCTCGTACCGGTGATCGTCGGCCTCGTCGCGGTCGGCGCGGTGATCGTCTGGCTGGTCGCGCGCCGGTGAGTCCTGCCCTGCTGCGCGGGATCGACCGGGCCGCGTTCGCGGTGGCGTTCGCCGGCCGACTGCGGCAGGCCGGCATCCCGGCCGGGCTCACCGACATCGACGACTTCGTCCGGGCGCTCGACGCCAGCCCGCCCGACTCGAGGTCCACGCTCTACTGGACCGCCCGGATCAGCCTCGTCCGGCGGCACGCCGATCTCAACGCGTTCGACCTTGTCTTCGCAGCGGTGTTCGGGGACGCGTCGCCGCTGCCACCGCCGCACCGGTCCGCGATCCCGACGGGAGACCGCGACGACGTACACGTGCCGGTGCCCACCGGCACGGCCGACGACGGTCCGGGCGGCGGACTGCCGTGGGCGACGCTGCCGCCGGCCGTCGCCCAGGCGCCGGAGTCCGACACCGCGCTGCGGCTGCCCGAGCGGCGCCCCAGCGCCCTCGTCGGGCTCGCCGAGAGGCCGTTCGACGAGCTCGACGCCGCACGGCTCACGCTGCTCGGCGACGCCCTCCGCGAGGCCGTCGCCGGCTGGCCGACCCGCCGCGCCAGGCGGCACGCCGTCAGCCCGACCGGACGGCGGATCGCGCTGCGGCCCACGATCACCCAGGCACGCCGCACCGGATGGGAACCCGTCGAGGTCGTCCGCGAGCGGCCGGTGCGGCGACCGCGCCGGGTCGTGCTGCTCTGCGACGTCAGCGACTCGATGCGGGCGCAGGCGACCGCGTACCTGCACCTGATGCGGGCGTTCGCGGTCGTCGCCGAGGCGGAGGCGTTCGCGTTCGCGACGACGTTGACCCGGCTCACGGTGGTGCTGCGACACACCTCGGCCGCCGAGGCGGTCGCGCAGGCCAGCGCGGCCGTCACCGACCGGTACGGCGGCACCCGGATCGCCACGAACCTCCGCACCCTGCTCAGCTCCCCGCACGGGGACGCTGCCCGCGGGGCCGTGCTGGTGATCGGCTCGGATGGCTGGGACAGCGACCCGCCCGACGAACTCGCCGCCGTGATGGCCCGACTGCGCCGCCGCGCGTACCGGATCGTCTGGTTGAATCCGCGCGCCGGCGCCCCCGGCTTCGCTCCCCGCGCGGGCGGCATGGCCGCCGCGCTCCCCTACTGCGACCGGCTGCTGCCGGCCGGGACGTTCCAGGACCTGCTGCTCGCCGCCCGTCAGCTCCAGAGCGTCACGTGCACCGACGGCTTGAAGTGACCGATGCTGACGCCCGCGCCGCGCATCATCGCCTGAATCGCCCGAGGTGTCGACGAGAACCGCGACAGCTCGGCGGCGGCCGACAGGGGGCCGGGACTGGCGAGCACCTGCGAGTGCCACACCGCCTCGACGGTCGCGTGCGGCCCCGTCACCTGCTGGAGCTGACCCTCGCGCACGTCCGGTGCGACGGTGAACGAGAGCGCCGGCGAGACACCCCTGCCCCGCTTCGCCTCGCCCAGCGCCGCCGCGTGGCTCTGGAAGATCTGCTGCCGGTCGTCGGGCACGGCCAGCCGGCGCAGCATCGCGGGCACCGCGCCCAGGTCGGTGGCCGCCGACGGGCCGAGCAGCCAGGTCTGCTCCCGCAACTGCCCCGGGGACGCCGACACACCGGCCAGCGGATGATCCGGGCCGACCACGACCACGAGCCGGTAGTTCATCATCGGCCGGCAGGTGATCGCCTTGTCGACAACCGGCGGCTGCGGCCCGACCGCGATGTCCGCGGACCGGGTCAGCAACAACGACTCGAACGAGCCCGGGTTGCGCACGCTCAGCTCGACATCGAGGTCGGCGGCCCGCTTCGCGAACAGCTCGATCAGCCCCGGCGCGGCGAACTCGGCGAACAGGCTGGACGCGGCCACCCGCAGCAGCCGCCGGCCGCGTTTCGCGGCGCTCACCTCGAGGATCGTCCGATCCTGCAGACCCAACAGCTCCGCCGCGCGACTGGCCAGCCGGAGCCCGCCCGGGGTGAACGCGAGCCCCGCCGCCGTCTTGGTGAACAGCTTGTCCCCGAACTCCTTGCGCAACTGTGCGACGTGGAGCGACACGGCCGACTCGGACACCTCAAGCTCAGCGGCGGCCTGCTTGACGGACCCCAGCCGGACCACGGCGACATACGCGCGCAGTTGCGTCGGGGTCATCGGCGTCACCCACCTCCCCGCCCGATCGCGTGGCTCGGCTCTCCATCGAGACGAACCTCGATCATCCCCCGCTGGGCTGCCCCGCCGCCAGCGCCGGTTCACCCGAGCGCAGGCCAGTTCGGTGCCGCAGCCGCGCACCGATGGGCTTCGTCGCTCGGCTGCCGAATCTATAAGCTGACAGTACTGGAACTCCAAGTCGGATTGACAGCGACAGCAGCTGGTGTCAGCATTCCGTCGACTGTTCTTATCCTCCCCTTGTGCTACCGCCCGGCGGCTGGAGCTATAAATTGGGATTGAGTTGACTGGTTCGCGGCGAACGTTGTCATTCTGGGCAGATGTCGGCGGCGTGATCGCCCTAGCGATACTGGCGGTTGGGTTTGCTGGCTGGCTGGTGACGCAACTCCCAGACGAGGCTGGAACCCGCACCTCCATAATCATGCTCGCCGTCGGGCTCCTGACTGGGCTGGCGCTCGGCGCCCTCTCAGCCACCCTTCTTCTCCAACGCCGATCACGCATCGTGGAAATCCAGCGCGGATACAAGTGGATCAGTGCAGAATTCCACTACGAGATCGATGAGCAGGACCCGCACCAGCATACCCATTTTGTGAAGATCTACATTGAGGCGACAAGAGACGGCGCGTTCCTCTTCCGCAATCAATACCTGTGGTCTGGGAGTGGCTCGGAGGCTCCCTTGGAGGTCACATCGAAGGGCCACCGTCTTCTTGGCGAGGTGAAGAAGTCGTCAGGCTGGGCCGCGTACTACGTCGACCTCGGTCACGAGATGCAAAAGGGTGAAAGATCCTGCGTGGAGATCGTGCAGCGGCTGACTGACTCTGGAGAGAAGTTCGACCCTTTCATTGCAAAAACGGTGCAGGAACGCATCGACGAACTGACGCTTTCCATCAGCCTTCCGCAGCACTTGCGTCCGCTGGCAGTTTGGCGTATCGAGCGGACGGGATTTGGGCCGGGCGCGAAAGTTGTCCGCAGAGATCAGGGCGAGCTGGGAAATGGAAGCCCGACAGCAGTCTTCGTCAAGAAGAACCCGAAGATCGGGCACAACTATGAGCTTCTGTGGGAGTACCAGCACGGCCGTTCGATCTATGGGTGAAGCTGTGGTAAGGTCGGCTGAATGGACAACTAACTGACCGACTGACGCCTTCTCCACCCGCTACGCCGGCATCTCGATCGAACGGCGCCGCTTGAATCTGACAACCGATGTGGCGGCGCGATGTGAAGGGGCAGGATCATCCCCTGCAACCCTCGTCCTGCCCCACGGTGTGTGACAGCCCCGGCGCAGAGCCTGCGCAACGCTGCCCTGGCAGCCCGCCCGCCTGGCTCGCCCCTCTACCAATCGGCTTGCCGGCGTTCCCACCCTGGACGGGCGGACCCTGATCCTCATCGACACGTCCGGTTCGATGAAGAGTCTATTCAGCAAGGACGGCACACAGCGCTGCTGGGACGCCGCCACGGTGTTCGGCCTCGCGCTCGCCGCCTGGGCGCAGGCGGCGACGGTGGTGTCGTTCTCCAATGCCAGCCGGGTGTTCCCGGGGGTGGCGGACGAGTCGGTACTGGCGGCGGTACGACGGTTCAAGGGCGGCGGCTACTTCTACGGAATGGGATTCGGTGGTCTGTCCGACGCCGCGTTCGCGATGATCCCGCTCATCGAGGCCGCCTCCCGCGACCGGTGGCCTTCTGATCCCCGCTGCGGAGCTGAACCTGCCCCGCAGCGGGATCGGCCTCCGGCCGCCTCGTCGACCGCTCAGCGGCGGGTGCGTCCTCGACGCACCGCCCAGATTCCACCAGCGATCGCCGCCGCCGTTGGCAGGAGACAGCAGAGGGTGAGGATGGACAGGTGCCACGGCTTGATTGCTCCCACGGCTGTGAGAGTAGGCACCGCTGACCACCGGTGCTGTCCCGGCAGGGCCGAGCATGCGGTCAGCGGAGCTGGAAAGGCCGCGAAGCGGGGCTCAGACGACGTGCACCAGCCGGAAGCGCTCGGTCACCACCAGGGTGTCGTCGTTCACCGTGAAGCCGGGATCGCCCAACTCCGCGCGCACTTCCGCACTGTGCCAGAACGTCTCGTGCCCCGCTCGCCACTGCGCCACCGACTCGTCTCCCTCGCCCTCGGCCAGGGCGTGTTGCAGGTCGACGTCAGCGAGCCGGAGCACCCGCACCTCGGTCAGCTCGATCACGGCGACCCGTCGGTCCTCGGAGTCCACTACCGCAGATCGCTGGCCAACCTCGGGCAGCGGCTCGTTCCCGACCTCGTATCCGACCAGCAGGGCGGACGTCGAGGTCTTCGCACCGGACAGGATCGCGGCCACCAGTTGGTCCCGCAGCGGCCCCGGGAACGCGAACTCGGCACGCGGTAGATCATCGACGACGTCCATGCGGGGAGGGTACGCGGTACGACGAGCCGCGAGTGACCCCTCGACGTGCGTGCGGGGCGCGAACACGCGCGGGTCCCGGTCGGCGAGGACCGGGACCAGCGCGTGGCGGGGTCAGGACGCGGCGATGCCTTCCATGCCGATGCCGTCGGCGAACTTCGGCAGGCCCTCCACCGTGGTGACGAGGGTCAGGGAGCCGTCCTTGTTCACCTCGTAGCCTGCACGTTGCCGGCGGCGGCGTTCTGGACGTACAGGAAGCCGTCGCTGGTGGTCATGTCGATCGACCCGCCGCCGGTGTCGGCGGCGACCGCCTTGACCAGTTCGAGCTTGCCGTGGTCGTCGACGCGGTAGGCGCTGATGGTGGAGCTGCCGGCGTTGGCCACGTAGAAGTAGTCGCCGACGCCTGTCTGGTCATGGGCTATCGCTGCCAGGCGTCGATGGTCTGGACGCTGTCGCGCAAGACCCGGTCCAGGATGGCGGGGTTGCCGCTGGTGCCCTCCCATCCCTGATCGTTGAGCACGGTCACCGCCCCGTCGACGCGTGCCACGGCGATCTGGCTGGACGCGGTGCCGCCGGTGCGTTCTCCGTTCAGGCTCGTCTCGGCCCACGTCCTGGTCAGCAGCAACGCCTCGTCCCCGACACCGGGCACAGCTCGCCCCTCGACGTCGACGGGGTTCCCGGCCTCCTGGTAGGAGGGGCAGGCCTCCACAGCAGCGCGGAGCCGTCGCATGTAGTCCGAGGCGCCGTCGCCATCGAAGGTGAAGATCGTTTGGTGGATCATGCCTTGCGGCACGTTGCTGGCCGGTTCGCCTGGCGTCCTGTAGGTGACGGTCATCGAGGCGCTCGCGGTGACCTGTCGGCCTCCGGTGCCGAACTCGTTGCCGCACATCGTCGGCAGGGCGTCCGCGACGGGCGTCGCCCGTCGGGGGGACTTGCGCAGGTCGGGTGGCAGTTCGACGAAGGCCGACGTCGGGATCGTCGCCTGGGTGCTCGCGCTCGGAGACGGTTGGTCGACCTGGGTCGCTGCTGTCGACGCGGTCGTCGGTTGCGGGGTCGACGAAGCCGAACCGGGCTGGTCCTCGCCAACGGTGCAGGCAGCGGTGAGCGCGACGGTGCCGAGCATCGGCAGGATCAGCGCGAGCGTCCTTCGTGCGCGGACGGTCAGTGGCGGCGTGTGGCGGTTCATCATCACCTCTTCGGCTCTGCCCAGTCATGCCCTGCGACGAGCCGACCGAAACGATTGTCGCCCGGGCAGGCAGCTCCAGGAGGTCACCACGCGGGGGGGCCTCAGCTCGCGTCGGGCAACCACGGCCCGAGCGCGGCGGGGTCGGCGACGGCCTTCGCCACCTGCGCACGCTCCTGAGCGGTCAGCTCCAGAGCCCGGAGACGGGTCCCCCAGTCAGGCACGCGCTCCGGCTCCCCCAGCACTACCGACAGTTCGATCAACCCGGCGAGCGCCAACCCCTGTTCGATCGCCGGGGCGCTGTCGCCGTGCCGGCGCAGCCCCGAGTTGAGCGCCCGGAAGGCTGCCCGGTCGTCATTCTTGAACTCGCGCAGGATCCGCGCGTTGTCGAGCACCCGGGTCAACCCCTGCAACGTCTTCGACCCGCCGTACTCCAGCTCCGCCGGCTCATCCCGCTGGATGAAGATGATGGTGTTGCCCGACGGGTCGACGATGCTGAACCGCGACGCGCCGGGCCGGTAGCGGGTCATCCGGGGCAGTCCCTTGGCGAGCACCTTGCCGTAGGTGCGGCGCATCGCCTCGGTGAACGCCGCGTGGTACGCCGCGACCGCGTCGACCATCACCAGGCAACCGCCGGTGTTCTCCGCCGACGGGTCCAGCCCGAGCGGCGCGCGGCCGTAGTGCAGATCGAACCCGCTCCACCGGAAGGCCAGGTAGACGTACGGTTTCGTCTGCTCGTAGGTCACCTCGAACCCCAGGGCACGCCAGAATGCCAGGGTCTCCTCGGGCGACACGCAGTGCAGCAGCGGCACCGTGGTCTCGTTCGGCTGGACACGGCCCTCGTTGATCGTCATCGCCACTCCCGGTCCGGTCGACAGAGCGGACATTGTGCCAGCGTCGACGAAGGGGAACGACCGTGTTTCGTCTCCTACCCAGGGAGGAGGCGCCACTCCGACCGGTGGCCGCAACCGGGGCTCGCGGTCGGACGCGATCGGCGCGCGCGGTCGGGAGCATCTACAGACATGACTATCGCGCTGCGCCGGGCGGCACACTGGCACCGCCCACTGATGGTTTTCGTCTACGCGATGGCGGTGCTCACCGTCATCTCCGCGGTCGGCATCGCCGTCGACTCGCGCGTCCTCACCGGGTCGCCGATCTGGCTCAAGCCGTTCAAGTTCGCCGTGTCCTTCGTGGTGTACGGCACGACCCTCGCCTGGATGCTCTCCCTGCTGCCGCGCCGGAGCCGGGTCGCGGAGTGGGCGGGCACGGTCATCGTCGCGATGGCGCTGATCGAGATGGTGGTGATCGTCGGGCAGGTGCTGCGCGGTACGACCAGCCACTACAACGGGACCAGCCCACTGAACGCCGCCCTCTTCACGGCGATGGGTGCGGCGATCATGGTGCTGTTCGCCGCGCACTTCGTCATCGGGATCGTGGTGCTGCTGCGGCGGATCCCCGATCGGGCCGCCGCTCGCGCGGTCGGGTGGGGGCTCGGCCTGTCGCTGCTGGGCATGCTCGCGGCGGTGCCGATGGTGCTGCCGATGCAGGAGCCGGGGATCGACGGGGTCTCCGGGGCGCACGCCGTCGGCGTACTCGACGGCGGGCCTGGGCTGCCGTTGGTCGGCTGGAGCACCACCGGCGGGGACCTGCGGATCGGGCACTTCGTGGGGCTGCACGCCCTGCAGGCGCTGCCGATCCTGGCGATCCTGCTGAGCCGGTTCCTCGGGACGCGGCTGGACGAGCACACCCGGGCACGGCTGGTGGCCGTGGCGGGCGGGGCGTACGGCGTACTCACGGTGTTGTTGACCTGGCAGGCCCTGCGCGGACAGCCGCTGCTGCGCCCGGACGCGCTCACGCTGGCCGCCGTCGCGGCCCTGGTGGTCGCGACCGCGACCGCCACCGGCCTGGTGCTGGCTCGCCGGCGCAGCCCGGAACTGGCGCTGGCCGCATGACCGCCACGCTGTTCACCCTGACGTTCGCGGTGGCCGCGCCGTTCTGGGCGCTGATGATCCTGCTGCCGCGTTGGTCGTGGACCTTCCGGATCATCTCCTCGCCGCTGATCGTGTTGCCGGTCGTGGTGATCTACGCGCTGCTGGTGATCCCGGCGTTCGGCGACGTGCTGCCGGCCGTGGCGTCGCCGACCCTGCAGGGGGTACGCGACCTGCTTGGCACCTCCGACGGCGCGGCGGCGGCCTGGGCGCACATGATCGCGTTCGATCTGTTCGTCGGCAGGTGGGCGTGGCTGGACAGCCGGGAACGGGGGGTGCCGGCGCTGGTCATGGCTCCGGTGCTGGTGCTGACCATCCTGCTCGGACCGCTCGGCCTGGCCGCCTACCTCGCGGTTCGCGCCCGGTGGCGGCGGCCGACGGTCGCTCATGGCCCCGAGCCGCAGCGCCTAGGCTGACCTCTGTGAGGTGGGCGGGACGGCTCTTCGACGCACGGGACACGCTCGTGCGGATGGTGCTGCTCGACCTCAGCGGCGTGGGCTACCTGGTCTTCGGTACGCAGGCCGGCCGCCCGCCGACGGTCACGCAGTGGGTTCTCGCGGTGGTCGCGTTCGCCCTCGGGCTGGTGTTGCACCGTCGGCCGCTGGTCAACCTGGCGGTGCAGGCCGGGCTGCTGGTGGTCGCTTTCCCCCTGATCGACGACGTCACGATCAACCAGGTGGGCGCCAGCTGGGCGTTGCTCGAGGTGACCATGCGGGTGCGTCGAGCACGCACCATCTGGCTCGCCACCGGGCTGCTGGCCGTGGTCGACCTGACCGACTCGATCGGTGATTCGATCGGCCGGGTCGCCTCCGGTGTGTTCGGGCTGACCCTGGAGGTCGGCGTGCCGCTGCTGCTCGGCCTGGTCATCCGGACCAACCGCGAGCTCGGCCGGCAGGCCGTGGAGCGGGCGAAGGCGGAGCAGCGCCGGCACGAGTCGGAGAGCCGCGCCGCGCGCGCCGACGAACGCAGCGCGATCGCCCGCGAGCTGCACGACGTCGTCGCGCATCACGTGGCGTCGATGGTGCTGCGGGTCGGTGTGGTTAGGCACGTGCTCACGGATCTGGACCCCCGGGTGGGCGAGGTGTTCGACGACGTGCACGGCACGGGGACCGCCGCGCTGGCCGAGATGCGCCGGCTGGTCACGGTGCTGCGCAACCCCGACGGGGTACGCGGTGACGCGGCGCTGACCGCGATCGAGCCGTCGGCGCTCCCGGCGGCACTCGGTGCGACGGTCGACCGGGCCCGTCAGGCCGGTATCACCGTGGAGGCCGACATCGACCCGGCGATCGGTTCACTCGACGCGGTACGCGGCCTGGCCGTGCTGCGACTGACCCAGGAGGCGCTGACCAACGTGGCCAAGCACGCCGGGACGTCCGCGCTGGCCCACCTCGTGGTCGCCGTCTGCGACGGCGCCGTCCACTGGGAGGTCTCGGACAACGGGCGCGGCGCGGTGCCAGCGGCGGTGCCGTCCGGGGGCGGTCACGGCATCACCGGCATGCGCGAACGCGTCGAGGTGCTCGGCGGGCGGCTGGAGGCGGGCGCGACCGGGACGGGGTGGCGGGTGCGCACCGTCCTCCCGGCCGTGGCCTCCGCACCCGCCGGGACGTCGGGCGTGTCGGTGCCCCGTGACCGCGAGGCCCCCGCGGGGTCGCCCGCGCCGGAGCCGGCGTGATCCGCGTCCTGCTGGTCGACGACCAGCACCTCATCCGCGCGGGCCTGCGCATGCTCTGCGACGCCCAACCCGACATCGAGGTGGTCGGTGAGGCCGACAACGGCCGCGACGCGATCCCGCTCGCCGCACGGCTCATCCCCGACGTCGTCGTCATGGACCTGCGCATGCCCGGCGTCGACGGAATCACCGCGACCAGCCGCATCCTCGCCGAGCGCCCCGCCACCCGCGTCCTGGTGCTGACCACCTTCGGCGACGACGACCACCTCTATCCCGCCCTGACCGCCGGCGCCTGCGGCTTCCTGCTCAAGGACGCACCACCGACCGAGCTGCTGGACGGCATCCGCCGGGCCGCCGTGGGTGACAGCCCGTTCAGCCCCGAGGTGCTGCAACGCCTGGTCCAGCGCGCGGTGCACGCCCGCGCCGAGACGCCGCGGCCGGTACAGGGCCTGACCGCGCGCGAGCAGGACGTGCTGAACCTCGTTGCCGAGGGCCTGTCCAACACCGAGATCGCCGACCGGTTGCACATCGGCGTCACCACGGTCAAGACGCACATCACCAACTTAATGACCAAGACCGACAGCCCCAACCGGGTACGCCTGGCCCTGTTCGCCCGCGGCGCCTGACCCGCGCGTCCCGCGGCTCGCTGGACGTCTAGGACCTCATCCGCGCGGACACGACGATGACGAGCACGAGGGGCACGATCAGCAACGCCGGCGCGACCACGGGCAGGTGCAGGGCGACCAGGGCACCGATCGCCGCGCCGGTGATCAATGCCAGCAGGACCTGCGCCTTGGGCCGCAGGCTGCCCCACGGGCTCCGCGCGGCGACGCCGGCGATCAGGCTCGTCAGGGTCCCGGTCAGGTACGTGGAGGACAGGCCCGGTACGCCGAAGCGTTGAATCGCACTGCTCTGCACGCCCAGCGCCGCTGCCGACAGCAACAGGAGCGCGAGATCGACATGGTCGTCGTGGTGGGGAAGGTTGACCTCCCAGACGATGAGGAACACGACGAAGACCAGGAGTTCCAGGACGAGCGCCCAGGTGACCCGCCGCGGCCAGACGGGGTCGTCCGGCTGTGCCGAGCCGACGAGGCGGGCACCCGCGAGGACGCCGACGATGAAGCTGACGATGGCGCATCCCGAGGTCAGGGCCAGCTCGGCGTCACCTCTACCGGCCGAGAGTCCGAGCAGGACCATGTTGCCGGTCATGACGCTGGAGAAGGCTCCGCCCAGGGCGAGGAAGCCGATGGCGTCGGCGCTCCCGGTCAGGAAGGTGAGCACGACCACGAGGGCGTGCCGGCGCCGCAGAAGGCGCTGCCGTCCCGGCGCTGTGGTGGAGGGGCTGATGACGTGGGGCGCTGTGCTCGACACTGTCGGCTATCCTCCAGAGATTGTTCTTCGTATACACTTTGCCCCGGACGATTCACGGAGAGGCGATCCAGGTGGCTGAAGATCTGCGGGACAAGCTCGGCGCTCAACATCTGCCGCTACGCGACCAGGTCCTCGCCGCCCTGCGGGCCGCCATCATCGACGGCGACTACCTGCCCGGGGAGCGGCTGACCGAGGACCGGCTGGCCGAAGACTTCGGCGTCTCCCGCAACCCGGTCCGGGAGGCGCTGCGCGTCGCCGAGGCGGAGGGCTTCGTCGTGATCCTCCCCCGCCGCGGTGCGGTCGTCGCCTCCCCGAGCAGCGGCACCATCTCGGACATGTTCGTCGTCCGCGAGCGCCTGGAAGCACTGGCCGCCCGGCTGGCGGCCGAGCGGGCGACCGCGACGGACGTTGCCGCCCTGCGCGTGCTGCTGGAGCAGGGCCGTGCGGCGACGGAGCGGCAGGACCTGCGCCGGGTCGCCGAGTTGAACAGCGCCCTGCACCTGCGGATCCTCCAGATCAGCGGTAATCCCTGGCTGTCGTCGATCGCCAAGGCGCTGTACCTCCATGTCCAGTGGGTCTTCCGGTTGGGGGCCGCGGAACGGGCGCCACACTCGTGGGCCGAGCACATCCAGTTGGTCGACGCCATCGAGTCAGGTGACGGCGACCGCGCCGAGCGGGCCGCCCTCGCCCATCTCGACGCGGCATCCGCGGCCGCCTACGAGAACGCCGAGGGCGGCTACGGCGCCCGCTAACGACCGCACGCGTAGCCCTGCATGCCTCGCGGGTTCGCGCCGGCAGCGAGCACGCCCGTGGCCGGGTCGCGGGTCACCGCGCAGAGCCGGCCCAGGCTCCACGCGTCGGAGAGCCGCACCTCGTGCCCGTACGCCCGCAGCGCCGCCAGCACGTCCTCGTCGTACCGGTCCTCCACCACCAGGACACCGGGCTCCATGGCCCGCGGGTAGAACGACCCCGGCAGGCTGACGGTGTGCCACGCGGGCGCGTCGATGGCCTCCTGAAGGGACTGGCCGCCGACGAGGTGGCGGAGCAGGAACGGCAGCTGCCACTGGTCCTGCTGATCGCCACCGGGTGTGCCGCACGCCAGCACCGGCTCCCCGTCGCGGTGCACCATGGTCGGGCTCAACGTGGTGCGCGGTCGTCGACCCGGGGCGAGCGACGAGGCGAGCCCCTCCTCCAGCCAGAACATCTGCAGCCGGCTGCCCAGCGGGAAGCCGAGCTCCGGAATGGTGGGCGAACTCTGCAACCAGCCACCGCTCGGGGTAGCGGAGATCATGTTGCCCCAGCGGTCGACCACGTCCACGTGGCAGGTGTCGCCGCGGGTCACCCCGTCCGACTGCACCGTCGGCTCCCCCGTGGTCGGGTCGGCCGGGTCGGCACGACGCACGGCACCGGGTCGGACGTGGGCCGGGAGGTGCGGTTCCGCCGCGTCGGGGCGCCCCGGTCGCAGCTCGGCTGACGCTCGGGCGCCGATCCGGGCTGCCCGCTCCCGCGCGTACTCCCGGGAGAGCAGTGCCTTGGCGGGCACGTCGGCGCCGTCGCCGTACCAGGCCTCGCGGTCGGCGAAGGCGAGCTTGAGCGCTTCGACCTGGGCGTGGATGCCAGCCGCGGTCGACGGGTCGTACGCGCCGGCGTCGTCGAGCGCGTCGAGGACGGACAGCGTCTCCAGCAGCACCGGGCCCTGACCCCAGAAGCCGGTCTTCGCCACCGAGTAGCCGTGCCAGTCGAGGGTGGCCGGTTCCTCCCAGGTCGCCGAGTAGGCGGCCAGGTCGGCGCCGGTGACGAGCCCGGCGTGGGGGCTCCCGCTGGAGTCCTGGAACGGCCTCCTGCTGAACCGGTCGATCGCCTCGGCGACGAACCCCGTACTCCAGGCCCGCCGCGCGGCCTCGATCTGCGCCTCCCGGTCCGCGCCGGCCGCCTGCCCGGCCTGAACCAGTTTCCGCAGGGTACGCGCGTAGGCCGGGTTGGCGAACAGCTCCCCCGCTGTCGGGGGCCGGCCGTCGCGCAGCCAGAGCTGGGCGGAGGTGGGCCAGTGCTCCTCGAACAGCGACCGCACGGCCGCCACGGTGTCCCCGACCCGGCCCACCAGCGGGTGGCCGGCGCCGGCGTAGCCGATCGCCGGCTCCAGAACCTCGTCGAGGGAGAGCGTGCCGTGATCGCGCAGCAGGAGGAGCCAGGCGTCCACGGCGCCGGGCACGGCGGCCGCGAGCGGGCCGGATCCGGGAATGAGGTCCATCCCGAGGGACCGGAAGTGCGCGATGGTGGCACCGGCCGGCGCCGGCCCCTGCCCGCACAGCACCTTCGGGGTCGGGTCCTGGGCGGTCGCCACGATGGCCGGCACCTCGCCGCCCGGCCCGTTGAGGTGTGGCTCGACGACGTGCAGGACGAACCCGGCGGTGACCGCCGCGTCGAAGGCGTTGCCGCCGCGTTCGAGGATCCCCATGGCCGCCTGGCTGGCGAGCCAGTGCGTCGAGGACACCATGCCGAAGGTTCCCTGCAGCGTCGGTCTGGTGGTGAACGTCATGACAACACCTCACTCGTTTGTGCGGCCCGGACGTCGGGCCCGCTGCCGTCCGGCTGGACCAGGTGGCACGCGGCCATGCCGTCGCCGATCCCCACCTGTGCCGGCACCTCCGACGCGCACCGGTCGAACGCGAGCGGGCACCGGGTGCGGAACCGGCAGCCGGACGGCGGATCCAGCGCGGACGGAAGGTCGTCGCCGAGCAGCACCGGCTGACGCTGCCGTTGACGGACCGGGTCAGCCACCGGCGCCGCCGACAGCAGCGCCTGCGTGTAGGGGTGGGCTGGCCGGGCGAAGATCCGCTCGCGCGAGCCCTTCTCGACGAGCTGGCCCAGGTACATGACGGCGATGTCGTCCGCCAGGTACTCGACGGCGGACAGGTCGTGGGTGATGAAGAGGCAGGCGAACCCGATGTCGCGTTGCAGGTCGGCGAGGAGGTTGAGCACCGACGCCTGCACGGACACGTCGAGTGCGCTCGTCGGTTCGTCCGCGATGAGCAACCGGGGCTCGGAGATCAGGGCCCGCGCGATGCTGACCCGCTGGCGTTGCCCGCCGGAGAGTTCATGCGGGTACCGGCGCGCCACCTCGGCGCGCAGACCCACCCGCTCGAGCTCGGTGGCGACCCGGGCCTCCCGGTCACGCCGCGGGATCCGCCTCCCGGACAGCCGCAACGGCTCGGCCACCACCTCGCCCACCAGCATGCGGGGGTCCAGTGAGGCGGCGGGGTCCTGGAAGACGATCGACACCGCACTGCGGTGCGGGCGTAGCTGTCGCCGGGACAGGTGCGTGACGTCCGTCCCGGCGATCCGGACCACACCCGCGGTCGGTTCCACGAGCCGCACCACGCATCGGCCCACCGTCGACTTTCCGGAACCGCTCTCCCCCACCAGGGCCGTGACCCGACCCCTCGGAATCGTGAGGGACACCCCGTCCACGGCGCGTACCGGACCGAAGTGCATCACCAGGTCCTCGAGTTCCAGCGCGTCCGGCTGGGGCGTCATCGGTTCGCCTCCTCGGGTTGCGTCCGGGGTTGCGGGCAGGGGTGCCAGCATGCCGCGAGGTGCCCGGTCGCGGCGAGTGTGCCGCCGGTCCTCGCCACCTCCAGGGGCGGCGCGGACTCGCGGCACCGCGCGTCGGCGGCGGGGCAGCGGTCCGCGAAGGTGCACGCATCCGGCTGGACCGACAGGACGGGCACCAGACCGGGAATCTCCTGCAACCGCTCGGTGCCCGCGTGTCTCCCCGGCGTCGGTGACGCCGACAGGAGCCCTGCCGTGTACCGGTGGTACGGGTGCGCGAACAGGTCGGTGACCGGTGCCCGCTCCACCACCCGCCCGGCGTACATGACGACGACGCGGTCCGCGATGTCGGCGATCACGCCGAGGTCGTGCGTGATGATGAGGATGCTCGTGCCGAGGCGGTCGCGCAGGTCCCGGAGCACCTGGAGGATACCGGCCTGGACCGTGACGTCCAGCGCGGTGGTCGGTTCGTCGGCCACCAGCACCTTCGGGCCGCAGGCGACCGCCATCGCGATCATCACGCGCTGGCGCATGCCTCCCGAGAGCTGATGCGGATAGTTGTCGACGCGTTTCGCGGCGGACGGGATCCCGACGAGCGTCAACAGTTCGACGGCGCGTGCCCGGGCGGCTCGCCGGGACATCCGTTCGTGGATCTGGAGCACCTCGCCGATCTGACGCCCGACGGTGAGCACGGGATTGAGCGATGTCATGGGCTCCTGGAAGATGTAGGCGATCTCCTTGCCGCGTACACGGCGAAGCGCCGACTCGCGGGTGCCGACCAGCTCGGTGCCGTCCAGCCGCACCGACCCGGAGATCCGGGCGCTGCCGGGGAGCAGGCCCGCGATGCTCATCGCGGTGACGCTCTTGCCGCAGCCCGACTCGCCCACCATCCCGACGATCTCCCCGGATGCGAGATCCAGGCTGACCCCGTCGACCGCCGAGACGGTTCCGGTTTCGGTAGGGAACGAGACCGACAGGTCGCGTACCGCCAGGACGGGTGTGGCGACCGCCGCAACGGCTCCTGCCCGTTCGGCCGTGGTCATCCCCGGTCTCCCTTCGGGTCGAGTGCGTCCCGGAGCGCGTCGCCGAAGACGTTGAACGCGAGCGCCAGCCCCATGATCACGACACCGGGAAGGACCGCCGCCCACGGGGCCCGGGCGGCGAACTGCTGGGCGGTGGCCAGCATGGTGCCCAGGCTGGGGGCCGGGGGTTGGATGCCGAGGCCGAGGAACGAGAGCACCGCCTCGCCCAGGATCGCGGCCGGGATCGCAACCGTCGCCTGCACCAGGATCACCGATGTCGCGTTCGGCAGGATGTGCCGGGCGAGCACCCACAGGTCGCTCGCGCCGTCCACGACGGCGGCGGCGACGAAGTCCAGCGACTTGAGCCGGAGCGTGTCCGAACGCACCACCCGGATCACCCCGGGGATCTGGGCGATGCCGATGGCCACGGCGGCGTTGCCGAGGCTGGCGCCCCGGATGGCCGCCAGCCCGACCGCCATGATCAGGAACGGGAACGCGAGCAGCAGGTCGGTGAAGCGCGAGATCACGGCGTCCCAGGCGCGGAAGTAACCGGCGGCGAGACCGAGCGGGACACCGATGACCAGGGAGGTGGCCACCGCGAGGAGTCCCACCTGGAGCGACGCCCGCGCCCCGAGCATGATCCGGGACAGCACGTCCCGACCGAGGTCGTCGGTGCCGAGCACGTGGCCGGGACTGCCGGGGGGTGCGAACGTGCGGGCGAAGTCGGTCTGGTCGACGGAGTAGGGGGCGATCCACGGCGAGAGCAGCGCGATGACGGCGGCGAGCGCCAGCACGACGAAGCTCACGACGGCGAGCGGGTTGCGTCGCAGCCGCCGCAGAACGCGCGTACGCCGGGTGATGCTGGCGGAACCGGTCTCCGCCATGGGAACGGTGAGGACGGTCATGCCGGATCTCCCGTCACCCGGATGCGTGGGTCGATGACCGAGTAGAGCAGGTCAACGAAGAAGTTGATCACGATGTACGCCGTCGCGGTGAGCAGCACGACGGCCTGGATCACCGGGTAGTCCCGCTGGAAAACCGCGTCGATGGTCATCTTGCCGAAGCCCGGCAGCCCGAAGATCTGCTCGGTGACGACCGCGCCCGAGATCAGGCCGCCGAGTTGGAGGCCCACGACGGTCACCACCACGATCAGGCTGTTCCGCAGGGCGTGCCGGGTGATGACGGCTCGCGGCCGCAGGCCCTTCGCCTTCGCCGTCCGTACGTAGTCGGAGGAGAGCGAGTCCAGCATCGCCGACCGGGTCTGTCGCATGATGATGGCGGCGAGGCCGGTCCCGAGGATCACCGCCGGCAGGACGATGTGGTGCAGGTTGTCCACCGGGTCCTCCAGGATCGGCACGAAGCCGGAGGCGGGAAACAGCCCGGTCGCCACGGACAGGTACAGGATCGCGAGCAGCCCGAGCCAGAAGTGCGGCACCGACAGGCCGATCAGGGCCATGCCGTTGGCCACCCACTCCGCCGGGCGCCCGCGGCGTACCGCCGCGAGCACCCCGGCGCCGACGCCGAGCGCCGTGGCGAGCAGGATCGCCAGGACGGAGAGTTCGACGGTCACCGGCAGGGCGGTCGTGAGCATCGACGAGACCGGCGTACCGGTGCGGATCGACACCCCGAAGTCGCCCTGCGCCATGCGTTCCACGTACTGCGCGAACTGCAGTGGCAGCGGCTGGTCGAGCCCGTAGTGCCGACGGATGGCTTCGAGGGCCTCCGGCGACCGGTCCTCCCCGGCCAGCGCGAGGGCCGGATCGCCGGGGAGCGCCCGTACACCGAAGAACACCACGATCGTCGACAACAGCAGGGTCAGCGCCGACTGCCAGGCGCGGGTGAGGAGATACCGGGCCACGGCGACCTACTTGGTGAATCCGGCGAAGGCCGCGCGGATCACGCCGTCCGGGAAGACCTGCAGGCCCTGGATCTGCTTGCTGACGGCGGTGAGGTTCCGCTGCCGGTAGAGGTAGACCAGCGCGTCGTCCTGCTGGAGCAGCGTGACCGCCTGCCCGTACAGCTTCTTGCGCTCCTCGATGTCACCGGACTGGCGGGCCTGGGTCAGCAGGGCGTCGAGCTGCGGGTTGCTGTAGCCGGCGACGTTCTGGCTCGCCCTGGTGCCGACGAAGTTCGTGATGTTGGCGTCCGGGTCGATCCGCCCGCTCCAGCCGAGCTGCAGCAGTTCGAAGTTGCCGCGGTCCTGCTCGTCGAGGAGGGAGGAGTACTCCACCGGGTTGATCTTCAGATCGAATCCGCCGTCCTTGAGCATGGACTGGAGCGCCTGCGCGAGACGCAGCGTGTCGGGCGTGTTCGACGCGAGCATCGTGATGGTGTACGGCGTCTGCACGCCCGCCTCGCCGAGGAGCTGCTTGGCCTTGGCCGGGTCGTGCGCCGGGCAGTTCTGCGCCTCCGGGGACGAGAACGGGCTGGCGGGCGAGATGGGTGAGCAGGCGGCGGTGTGGATGCCGTTGAAGACGGCGTCGACCAGCGCCTTCCGGTCGATGGCGTGCTCGAAGGCCTGCCGAACCTTGGCGTTCTGGGCCAGGGGACGGTTGATCGGCTTGGGTGCGCTGCCGACCCCGTCGACGTTGCCGATGTTGATCGTGAGGCCCTGGTAGCCGAGGGACTGCGACTGCAGGACGGAGACCGAGGCGTCCTGCCGCAGGGAGGCGACGTCCTGGGTGGAGATGCTGTCGGCGACCTGGGCGTCGCCGGAGCGCAGGTTGGCCGCGCGGATGCTGGCGTCGCTGAGGATGCGCCAGGAGATGGCGTCGAGGTGGACCTTGTCGGCCTCGTAGTAGTTCGGGTCCTTCACGACGTCGATGGAGTTCTGCGGCACCCGCTTGGCGAACTTGAACGGTCCGACGCAGACCGGCGCCGTGGCGAAGTCGTCGCCGAGACTCTGCAACGCCCTGGCGCTCATGATCATGCCGGCGCGGTCGGCGAGAGCGCCGAGGAGGGGCGCGAACGGCTGCTTGAGCCGGAGGACGACGGTCTGCGCGTCGGGGGTGTCGACGCCGTCGATGGGACCGAGTTCGCTCTTGCGCGCCGACCGGGCGTTGGTCAGGTGCCGCTGGATGGTGGCCTTCACCGCGGCGGAGTCGAACGGCGTCCCGTCCGCGAAGCGGGCGCCCTGGCGCAGCGGGATGGTCACCGTCCGGCCGTCGCTGCTCGTGGTGGGCAGGGCGGTCGCCAGCTGCGGTACGACCTGCGCCTGCTCGTTCACGTCGTAGAGCTTCTGGCACATCGCCTGGAAGACGTAGCGGGAGTAGAGGCTTCGCGACAGTGTCGGGTCCAGCGCGTCGGGTTCTGCCGAGAGGGCGATGAGCAGCTTGCCGCCCTGCTTCACGGCGGCGGGGTCTGCCGGCGTACCGAAGGAATCCTGGCCTGCCGACTGGTTGTCGCCGGACTGGTTGCCATCCCCGTCGTTCGACACCGGTGAGCAGGCAACGACCGCGCAGGCAACAGCGACCGCCACCACCGCGGCCCGGAGTGAACGGCGCCGGGGCAGGCTCGTTTCGCTGAGGGAGAGGTTCGTCATGGGGAGCTCCTCGAGTGGGCGATGCCGGGGAGCGTATGTTGTATACGATGACCCACGCAAGACCCTCGTGGATGCCTCTCGGGCACCGCGCCCCGTCGGGGCATCGTGGACAAACCAGACTGCGTCAGCCGGCGGCCCGCGTTCGGGTCGGGTGGGCCCGGAGCAGGCTGAGCAGGACGACCAGCGCGAGCACCGCCACCACCGCGCTCAAGACCTCGCCGGCGGGGCGCAGGCCGACGACCTGGATCAGCAGGCCGACCCCGACCGCCGGCAGGCCGAGCATGGTGAACAGGATGGCGAAGAACGTCGACACCGCCTCGGCCTGGTGCTGCGGAGGGGCGTTCATCGTGATCGTCGCGATGCCCTCCCCGGCCGCCACTCCGGACGCAACCCCGTTGATCGTCGCGCTGACGATCAACGTCGCCAGCACCGCCATCCACATGCTGAACGCGAGCAGGCCAGCCGCCACGATCAGGCCGGCGCAGGCCGAGGCCAGCGCGGCGCGCGAGGACAGTACGCGGGTCAGCAGCTGCCCGAACGCGGCGCCGGCGAATGCCAGGAAGACCACCAGCGCGGCCAGGGTGTGCGAGGACTCGTGCAGGACCTTGCCGAGGAACAACCCACTCACCGCCGTGAGTACGCCGAGCGCGGCGAAGCCCGCGCCGGCGGTGATCGCGGCGCGGAGGAAGTCACCACGGATGTTCGGCGGTATGTACAGCCGCTGAAGACGCAGGGTCATCGGGGAACGCTGCGCCACCGTCTCCGGCACTCCGACCATCGCGATGATCGCGATCACCGCCAGGACCAGCACGATCGCCCAGGGCAGCCGCAGCGGTTCGGGCGCCACGTCCGACACGATCCCGGCCAGCAGGGTGCCGGCCGCGAGACCACCCAGGTTGGCGAAGATCGCCACGGTGGCGGCCCGCCTCGGATGCCGCGGGCTGATCAGTTCCGTCAGCGCCGCGGTCGCCGCTCCGATGACCAGCGCGGCGGAGAGACCGGCGAGCAGTCGGCCCACGACGATCATCGCCAGGTCCATGGCGGCCAGAAACACGGCGTCGGCGGCGACGGACAGGACCAGTGCGGTGAGAATGACCGGGCGGCGGCCGATCTGGTCCGCGAGCCGGCCGAAAACCAGCAGACCGACCACCACGCCGAGCGCGTACACCGCGTAGACCACTGTCACGGTCCTCGACGAAAAGCCGAACTCCATCTCGTACAGCGGGTAGAGCGGGGTCGGCACGGTCGTGCCCACCAGCGTGATCCAGAAGGCGAACGCGACCCGCACGGCGCCTGAGGTGGAACTGGACCGTGCCATCGCGCCACCGGCGTTGGACATGATCGGTCCCTCCGGGCTCGGACCCCGCTGCGGGCCTTCTCCGCCCGCACCCTCCCGTCGGCGGCACCTGGCCCCCGTGCAGCATGCGCCGTGGCCATCGACTGAGGTGCGGCAACGGCCCTAAACGCCCTCATCAGGTGGCGCAGGGCTCACCGCCGGGCGGTTACGAGGGCCGTAGCCCGGTGCCGCGGCACCCGCTGGTGGTCGTCGGTTCGTCCGCATCCTGCGGTGGACACGGCGAGGCGCGGTCGGTGTTGTGAGCGGTACACCTCAGAGTCATGAATATGACCCTGAGATATCAGGCTCGTTGACGACCTCGCCGGGGCTCGTCGCGGCCGTTTCGGATCTGGCGATCAGCCCCTTGCGTGACCCGGCTCACAGTCGGACCATCGACGGATGGCAGACATCGACGCAGATGGACGTGAATCACGGGCGATCGTGCCTGAGCAACGACGAGACGACCGGGCGGACGACGCGGCCCGGGTCGACGTCGACGAGGCGCTGCTCGGTGGTGCCACCTATCGCGGCGTCGCCGAACAGCGGCTCTCCGAGGGTGAGGAGCGGTTCGAGAAGCGGCGCCGCACGGTCGGCCTGGTCCTCGCGCCCGCACTGGCGCTGATCTTTCTCGCCCTACCGCTCGACATGCCGCCCAGCCAGCAGACCCTCGCCGGGATCCTGATCGGCGTGATCGCGCTGTGGATCACCGAGGCGGTGCCGATCCCGGTCGGCGGGCTGATCGGCGTCGGCGTGATCGTGCTGATGGGGGTCGCACCGGCCGGCGACGTGCTGCAGCCGTTCGGCTCGTCGACCGTGTTCACCTTCGTCGGCGCCTTCATCCTCGCCCAGGCCATGCTCAAGCACGGGCTGGCGCAACGGTTCGCGTACCGCATCCTGTCGCTGCCCGGCGTGGGCAAGACGACCGGTCGGGTGATCATCGCCTTCGGCGTGATCACGTGCCTGCTGTCGGCGTTCGTCTCCAACACCGCGACGGTGGCGATGCTGCTGCCCACCGCGCTGGGCATCCTCGCCGTCATCGCCAAGCTGCTGCAGAGCCGCGGCCTGACCAAGCCGGGCTGGGACCCGACCCGGTTGCGGGTCGGGTTCGCGCTGATGTTGATGCTCGCGTACGGGGCCAGCGTCGGCGGCCTGCTCACGCCCGTGGGCTCGCCACCCAACCTGATCGGCCGCGCCCTCATCGAGGAGGCGACCGGGGAGCGGATCTCGTTCGCCGGCTGGATGGCCACGGCGTTCCCGATCTGCCTGATCATGTTCCTGGCCCTGGCGACCATCCTGCTGCTGCTCAACAAGCCGGAGATCCGCCGGATCGAGGGCGTGGAAGAGTACGTCGCCGCCGAGCGGGCCCGGCTGGGCAAGCTGTCCCGGGCCGAGAAGAACACCCTGATCGCCTTTGCGGTGACGGTGACACTGTGGATCTTGCCGGGCATCGTCGCCCTGGTCGCGGGCACCGAGTCCAGCGTCTACGAGACGGTCAGCGGCCGGCTCAACGAGGGCATCGTCGCCGTGCTCGGTGCGTCCCTGCTCTTCCTGCTGCCCACCAACTGGCGCAACCGCGAGTACACGCTCAACTGGAGCGACGCCGCCCGCATCGACTGGGGCACCATCCTGCTCTTCGGCACCGGCATCATCTTCGGGGCGCTGCTCGACGACACCGGCCTGGCCAAGACCATCGGCAACGCCAGCTCCGACTGGCTCGGCCTGAGCAACGTCTTCGCGATCACCGCCTTCGCCGTGCTGCTCGCGATCATCATCTCCGAGACGACCAGCAACACCGCCTCCGCCGCGGTCGTCGTGCCGATCATCATCCCGGTCGCCGTGGCCGCCGGCGTGGATCCGTTCGTGCCCGCGCTCGCGGCCACCTTCGCGGCGTCCTTCGGCTTCATGCTGCCCGTGTCGACGCCGCAGAACGCGGTGGTCTACGGCTCCGGCACGGTACCGATCACCCGGATGATCCGCTCCGGCGCCTCGTTCGACGTCATCGGGGCGATCGTCATCCTGCTTCTCCTGCCGCTGATGCTCGCCGTCACCGGGGTCGGCCGATGAGCCAGCGGATCGCCGTGATCCCCGGCGACGGCATCGGCACCGAGGTCACCGCGGCCGCGCGTACCGTGCTCGACACCGTCTGCCGGCGGCACGGTATCGAGCTGAGCTACGACGAGTACGACTGGTCGTGCGAGCGCTACCTGCGCGCGGGCTCGATGATGCCGGCCGACGGGCTGGACGTGCTGCGGCCGTACGACGCGATCCTGCTCGGCGCGGTCGGCGCGCCCGGCGTGCCCGACCACGTCTCGCTGTGGGGCCTGCTGATCCCGATCCGGCGTGCGTTCCGGCAGTACGTCAACCTGCGTCCGGTGCGGGTGTTCGAGGGCGTCGACAGCCCGGTGCGGGACGCCCGGGCCGGCGAGGTCGACTTCGTCGTCGTACGGGAGAACGTCGAGGGCGAGTACAGCGAGATCGGCGGCCGGCTCGGCCGCGGCCACCCCGAGGAGATGGCCGTGCAGGAGTCGGTGTTCACCCGGGCCGGGGTCAGCCGGATCGCCGACTACGCCTTCGAACTCGCGCGTACCCGCCGCCGCCACGTCACCTCCGCGACCAAGTCGAACGGCATCGTGCACACCATGCCGTTCTGGGACGAGGTGGTGACCGAACGGGCGGCGGCCTTCCCCGACGTGCGGTGGCGCAGCGAGCACATCGACGCCCTGGCCGCGAAATTCGTCCTCCAACCGGGCAGCTTCGACGTGGTGGTGGCGTCCAACCTGTTCGGCGACATCCTCAGCGACCTCGCCGCGGCGGTGGCCGGCTCGATCGGCATCGCTCCCTCCGGCAACCTCGACCCGACCCGCACCTACCCGTCCATGTTCGAACCGGTACACGGGTCGGCGCCGGACATCGCCGGAAAGGGGGTGGCCAACCCGGTCGGGGCGGTGTGGTCGGCGGCGATGATGCTCGACCACCTCGGGCACCCGGCGGCGGCGCGGGACGTGTTGACCGCCATGGAGGCGACGCTGCGAGAGGAGTCGACCCGTACCCGCGATCTCGGCGGGACCGCCGACACCCGGGAGGTTACCGCGGCCCTCGTCGACCACGTGGCCGGTTGACGGCAACGCGCCCGCGCGTTCAGCTCGCTGGTCCGTCCCCGCCGCGGCGCCCGGGATCGCGACGGTACTCGGGGCGAAGCTTCGCGCTGTCGAACGCCGACTTCACAGCAGCCGAGAGCGCGGCGATGTCGTACGCGCCGTGGTGGCGCCGGCCGTTGATGAAGAAGGTCGGGGTTCCGGTGACATCGCTGAGGTCCGCGGAGTCGATGTCCTCGGCGATCCGGTTCGCGCCCTTGAACTTGACCATGTGCTCCCGGAACAGGTCGAGGTCTAGGCCGATCTGTTCGGCGTAGCCGAGCACGTCGGCGGGACTGAGGGCGTCCTGGTGCGTGAGCAGCAGGTCGTGCATCTCCCAGAACGCGCTCTGCTCGCCCGCCGCCTCCGCGGCCTCGGCGGCGAGTTGGGCATGCGGGTGGACGTCGGTGAGCGGCAGGTGCCTCCAGACGTACCGGACGTTGGCGAAGTCGGCCAGCAGCTCCCGGACCACCGGCTCGGCCTGCCCGCAGTAGGGGCACTCGAAGTCGCCGTACTCCACGACCGTCACCGGCGCCTCGCGCGGCCCGCGCACGTGGTCGCGCTCCGGGTCGACCGGCAGCATCAGGTCGACGATGCCCTCGGCGACGCCCAGCATCGCGCGCGCACGCCGCGCCGGCGCGAGCCGGGCAGCAGAGCGGAACACCAGCCAGGTGACGACGGACGCACCAATCGTCGAGACGAGGATGCCGAGCTTCGCCTCCTCCAGGGCCGTGCCGCTCAGCGCGTGGGTGGCGATCAGGAGGGCGACGGTGAACCCGATGCCGGAGACCGTGCCGACCCCGGCGACGGCGAGCCAGCCGACCGGTGGCCGGAACCGGTCGCGGCTCAGTCGCGCCACCAGCCACGAGGTGGCCGCGATCCCGGCCGGCTTGCCGACGACGTACGCCGCCACGACGCCGAGCGTGACAGGCGAGGTCACGGCCCTGGCCAGGAGCTCGCCGTCGATCACGATCCCGACG
The DNA here is from genome assembly GCF_018070045.1 of Micromonospora sp. U21. Taxonomy (GTDB): domain Bacteria; phylum Actinomycetota; class Actinomycetes; order Mycobacteriales; family Micromonosporaceae; genus Micromonospora. Next base: position 9,937 of record NZ_JAGPYK010000016.1, on the reverse strand, counting down.
TTCGCCAGCGCGAAGAGCGGCACGATCACGTAGCTCGCCCACGGATGGTAGAGAATCTGCAGCCGTTCGTTCGGCGACAGCGCCGAGGCGAGCCCGGCCCGGGCCACACGGGCGAGCTGCGGGGTGGGCTGTTCCCTGAAGAGGCGGAACTGGTCGCTCGCCCGCTGTAGTTCGCTGCGCCCGGGGGCGTGGGCGTAGATCAGCAACCCCATGACCAGACCCACCACGACCGGGTCGACACCCGATTCCGAGACCGCTACCCAGGCCGCCACCCCCAGCAGCGCGTAGACCAACCCGAACCGCACGCCCCAGGCCCGGACGAGCAGGACGACGCCGAAGATCGCCGCCGCGACGATCAGCGCCGGCGGCGAAGGATGTTCCGGATAGGCGATCGCCAGCACCGCGATCGCGACCAGGTCGTCGATGACGGAGACCGTCAGCAGGAAACCCCGCAACCGATCCGAGAAGCGCGGCCCGAAGACGGCGAACGCGCCGAGCGCGAGCGCCGTGTCCGTGGCCATCACCGCACCCCAGCCAGCGGCCGTGGTGCGCCCGGCGTTGAACGCGAGGTAGATCACGATCGGCACGAGCATGCCGCCGAGCCCGGCCAGCACCGGCACCGCCAGCCGACGTCGCTCCCGCAGCTCGCCGATGTCGAACTCGCGGCGCAACTCCATCCCGGCCACCAGGAAGAAGAACGTCATGAGTCCGCTGTTGACCCAGGTACGCAGGTCGTGTGACAGGCGCCAGTCGCCGAGCTGGACGGAGAAGGAGGTGCTCCAGAGCGACTCGTACGACGACACGTCGAGGTTGGCCCACAAGAGCGCCAGCACCGTGGCGACCAGCACCACCCGTGCGCCGCCGGTCTCGGTGTGCAGGAACGAGCGCAGCGGGGAGTTGAACCGGCCGACCCAGGCGGTCCGGGCGGACCATCCCCGGCGCGGGTCGTCGCTCGTCACGGGGACAATCTTCCTCGACCTGATCGCCACGTGGTCCGGATTCGGGCACAAGGCGACCGCTGGTCAGGATGACGCGCGGCCCGCACCGGAGCAGCTTGTTCAAACCAAGGAGTACGCTCACGCGCTCTACCGCCTTGGCGGGATGCTGAGCGAGGAAGAACGCGACCGGGCGGTACAGGTCCGACTTCAACGGCAGGCGTCGCTCTTTCGGCGGTTGCCGGCCGCCCCCGGCTGGAGCCCGTGCTGTCTGAGGCGGTGCCCGGGGCGGTTGCGAGCTCCTTCGTGATCCTCGACAAGCCCGACGAGTTGGCCGCCTACGAACGCGTCTGGCGAGGACTGGATGCGCTTGCCCTTCTCGAGGCGGAATCGAGAGACATGATCAAAAGTATCGCTGGTGAGATTCGGCATGACTGACCTGACCGGCGCCGCCTGGTGCAAGAGCACCCGCAGCGGCGACAACGGCGGCGACTGGGTCGAGGTCGCCACGAACCTTCTCCGCGTGGTGGCTGTCCGGGACTCCAAGGACCGGCAGGGCCCCGTCCTCACCTTCCGGCCGCACGCCTGGAGTGAGTTCATCAAGGCCGTCGATCGCAACGCGTTCCACTGAGTACCGTCCCCACCACCGGCGACATCGATAGCACCTGCACCACATTGACCTGGTGTGGCCACTCGTCGACGGTGTGCTCGTTGCGCCGGGCGATGCAGCGGCGGCACTACAGCGTGCTGCGTTGGTGCCGTGCCCGCCGCCACAGTTCGGCGCGGATGGCGGGCCATCGCTCCTGAAGCGCCTGTTGGGCGTACCAGAGCGTGTCCAGTGGCTTCAACCGGTCGTTGGGGTCGATGACCGTCGCGGCGAAGGCTTGACCGGCGCGCATGCGGTAGTACCGTCGCCAGCGTTCAGGCGACATTCCCGGGCTGTTGTTGACTTCTTCGCTCAGTCGGATATTCATGGCGTGAGACTCCTGCCCCAGGTCGCTGCTGGCGGGCCAGTCGTGCGTCAACGTCTCGAGCACCGCGTTGACCAGTGGCTCGCCACGCAGGCCCTGCTCGTCGGCGAGCAGGTCGAGCACCCAGCGCAGTGCGGCGCGGCGTGTCGGCTCGTCGGCCATGAGGAGCATGGCCGCCAGGTCCGGGTCTGTTGCGGCGAAGCTGCCCGGTGGGCGTGGGTCGTCCGGGATCGGCTTGCGCAGCACGACTGTCGGGTGCGGCTGGTCCAACCAGGCGGCGTCCAGCCGGACCCCGGTGCGTCGCTCCACCAGGGCCAGCTGCGCCGGATAGTCCAGGTCTGGATCGTCGGTGAGCCCGCGCAGCGCGGCGCGATCTTCGTCGAGGGCCTCGGGCTGCTCGCCGCCCGGCCGGTCGTCATCGAGATGCTGCAACTGGGTCATCAACCGGCCGAAGGCGGCGTAGCACAGGAAACTGCGTCCGTTGCCGGAACCCCACCACGAGCTGTGCACGACGGCGCCGTCGGACAGCCACCGCAGCACCTCCTCGCGGATACCCTCGGCGTCCATCACCTCCGCCATGACCACGGCCGGACCGACCTGGTTGAGGTGCACCACCGATGTCGGGGCATCGGGGTCCCATCCGGTCCGGTGCTCGATCTCCGCTGGGTCCCCACCGAGCCGGCACACCACCTCGGCCACCGTGATTGGTTTCGTCAACGGCTGGATGACTGTCCAGCACTGCACCTCGTCGATCAGTTCCGGCTTCGCTTCGAGCAGCTTCTGATACCACTCCACGTCATCGTCGGCCATGGACCTGAGCCTCCCACTCGTTCGAACCGGACCGGCTCCCAGAATGCCGCGTCGCGCTGGGCCTTGGTGTCCCAGGCTGCTGTCCCGGTTAAGCCGTCGAACTGTTCGCGCAGGAGGCACGACCCTGCCACGTGACCCCGCCGACCTCAACCTGCGCCTTCTCCAGTTCCAGCGCGGGCGGGCGGCTCGCCGCCGCCCGCCCACGCCAGCCGTCAGAGCTGGCCGAGCACCGCGAACGGGTCGGCGCCGGGGCCGCTGTCGACGGCGACGATCCGGCGCCGCAGCGTGAACGTCCCGCCCGGGGCGAGGGTCACCTGGCGCTGGCTCATCACCCAGTTGTATGCGGCGTACGCGACGAACCCGGCATCCTCGTAGAGCAGGCCGTAGGTCTGCCGGTCGGAGCCGGTCATGCCGATCCACGGCGCGGCGGGCGGGTAGTCCGCCGGGGTGCTGCTGGTGATGGTGCCGTGCCCCGGGATCCCGCTGCGCTGGCCGGCGCCGTCGTGGTCGAGCGCGTCGCCGGTCCAAAAGGTGCGCGGCACCGTGCCGAGGTTGGTGAAGACGCTCTCCGCCAGCACCCACGGTTCGTTCGGCCGGATGGTGTACGTCGTGACGACCTGGAGGTCGGCGACGGCCGTGCTGACGCCGGTGGCGCGGACGGACGCCAGCGGGCCGGTCGCGGAGAGCACCTCGACGGCGCTGGAGCGAACGGTCCGTTGCTGCCATGCGCTGGTGCCACGGGGCTGCGTCGCCGAGGCGTACGGCAGGTTGATCCAGTCGAGCTGGTCGAGGCGTCCGATCGCGGCCAGGTCCAGGGGCTTGCCGACGGTGACCCCCGACAGTTGCGGGTCGTCGGTGCCGGCCGAGACGGCCAGGGCCACCAGGTCGTTGCCGAGCACCAGATCGGATGCCTTCGCCTCGGCCTGCGGGCCGGGGATGACGCGGCCGACTCCGGCCGTGGTCGCCGCCCGGGTCAGCCGCAAGTCGAGCTTCGTCGGCGTGCCCTGGGCGACCGTCACCTGACGGCTCACCGGCTCGTAGCCGACCCCGTTCACGGCGACGGTGTAACTGCCCGGCGGTGCGAAGGCGAGGACCTCACCCGACGGGTCGGTCGTGCTCGCCACCAGTCGACTGCCGTCCGCCCGAAACACGGTCACCTGCACGTTCGGCAGGGCGGCGCCGGTCGTGGCGTCGGTGACCCGACCGACGATGCCGTCCCCGGCGTCGATCCGGTACGCCCCGGGTACGCCGTCGCGCACCTCGAACGCCGCGATCGTGTACGCCGGGGAGAGGGCGTCCCGCGCGTCCAGCACGATGCGCAGGTCGGCACGCCAGCGCCGCTCGGTGACGTCGCAGATCACGTAGCCGCGGTAGCTGCCGTTGTAGAACCTGACGTGCGGGTTGGCGGCGAGGCCGGCCCGCACGTCGGCGTCCCAGCCGGCGCCGGAGGAGATCGACGTGCCGACGAACTCGGTGGCGATCGTCTTCGCGGCGGGGTCGGTGAAGTCGGTCTTCAGGTCGTTCACCCAGTGGGTGTGCCAGTCTCCGCCGAGGACCACCGGATTCGACACCCGGTGCGTGGCGATGAAGTCGAGGATGCGGGAGCGGGCCGGCGGGTACCCGTCCCACTGGTCGAGGTTGACGATCCGCCCCGGCCCCAGGTCGTAGTCGAAGGCGGCCATGATGGTCTGCTGGGCGATGACGTTCCAGCGGGCCTTCGACCGGCGCAGCCCGTCGAGCAGCCAGCGCTCCTGCTCGGGGCCGGTCATCGTGCGTGTCGGGTCGAAGACCTCGCCGGTCGGTTCCTTGCGCCCGTCGCCGAGCGCCTGGTCGCTGCGGTACTGCCGGGTGTCGAGCACGCTGAACTGGGCCAGCCGGCCGAAGTCGACCCGCCGGTACATCAACATGTCCGGCCCGCTGGGGCGCTGCTCGGGCCGCAGCGGCAGATGCTCGTAGTAGGCCTGGTAGCCGTTGGCGCGGCGCTCCAGGAAGGGCCGGCCATCGCCCGCCCCGGACGGCACCGCACCGGCGTAGTTGTTCTGCACCTCGTGGTCGTCCCAGGTCATGACGAACGGGAACCGGGCGTGCGCGGCGCGCAGGTCGGGCGAGGTCTTGTAGAGCGCGTGCAGCCGGCGGAACTCGGTCAGGCTGCCGTCGGTGGTCTCGTAGATGTAGTCGCCGAGGTGCACGACGAAGTCGAGCTCCTGTTCGGCCAGGTCCCGGTACGCGGGGTAGGGGCCGCCCGCCCAGGACTGGCAGGAGACGAACACGAACCGCATGTGGTCGGCCTTTGCGCCTAGCGGCGGCATGGTCCGGGTACGCCCGGTGCGGCTGGTCACCCCGTCGGCGAAGAAGCGGTACCAGTACCAACGGTCGGGGGCCAGGTCGTCCACGAGCACGTGCACGGTGTGTGCCGCCGTCGGCGTGGCCGTCACCTCACCGGACCGGACGACGTGGCGGAACTGCGGGTCGCGGGCCACTTCCCACCGCACCTGTACGGGCTCCGGCGGCATACCGCCGTCCGCCGCGTCGAGCGGGTCCCGGGCCAGGCGTGTCCACAGCACGACGCCGGTGTGGTCCGGCTCGCCGGAGGCGACGCCGAGGGTGAACGGCGCCGGGTCCAGGTCGTCGGCGTACGCCGCGGGAAGCTCGGCGACCAGCTGGCTCACCGCGATCACGCCGCCGGTACCGCCCGCGATGGTCAGGAACCGTCGACGGCTGATGGTGGATGGGTCGGGCACTGCCACACCTGCCTTGATCGAGACGAGATCGTCCCGACAGCCTCGGCAGTCCGTCCGCCCGTCTCCTGAAGATCATGTGAAGGGCGGAGGTACGGCGGGTGGAAAGATGTCACCCGGCATCCGGGCCGGTTCGCCTGAATGCGCGTGGTCGCAACACCGAGAAGCGTGAGAGCGGCGTTACAGCTGATCTGCCGGCACACCGGGAGCACCCCGACGTAGCGTGAGATCGTGCCGACGAAAGACGTACTCACCAAGGCTGACCTCGCCGAACTTCGCCGCTCGGCGCTCGGGACGGCCAATCCGCTCGGTGTCGCCGCCGAGATCGCCGATGCGGTGGAGCGGGACCGGCTGGAAGATCCGGATGACGCCGGGGACGCGCTGACCCTGGCCGCCGAGATCGCCGAGATCCGGGGGAGATCGGATGCCGCGCTCCGGTACGCGGACCGCGCCCTGGCGGCGTACCCGTCGGGGGACGATCCCCGGGCCGGGTTCGCCCGAGCGTTGCGGGCCCGGACCCTGTTCCAGGCCGCCGGCCGGGAGGACGAGGCGATGGCGGAGCTGACCGCGCTTCGCCCGCTCCTGCTCGTCCAGCCCGACGCCGCCGCCTACGTGAGCGCGGCGTTGGACTCCGGTGGCCGTTCGGCGATCGCGGAGAGGTGGCTGAGCGAGGCGGTCGACACCCTGCTCGGCGAGCGCGCCACCGTCGCCGGAGCCCCGGCGCAGGCCATCACCGCCGTGGAGCCCGCGGTCGAGGTCGGCCCCCCGGAATCGCCCGGTGTCCTCTTCTTCCTGCTGCAACAGCGGCACCGGGTACGCCGGGATCTCAACCTGCCGCACGACCGGCACGACGATCTCGCGGACCGGCTGGAGTCCCAGCTCGTCCGTCGGGCGGCGCAGCGGGAGGGCGGCCAGCCGGACCTGCTCTTCTGGCCCCGGGCCGAGTTCGACCGCCTGCTGGCCGAACACCCCGCCCTGACCGAGGCGTACGGGCCGGACTGGGACGCGCACCGGGCCCGGTTGGAGAAGGAGCTGGTCCGGCTGGCGAACGCTGGCGGGACCGGTCTGGGCGTGCTCAGCGCGACGGTGGCCGGCCTGGACGCCCACGCCAACCGACGGAACGGCGATCCGTCCGACCCGCAGACCCGGGCCGGCTACGCCGGCGAACTCGCGGCTCGACCCGACGCGCGGATCCCCTGGCCACCGGAGCGCAATGACGCCTGCTGGTGCGGCTCGGGCCTGAAGTACAAGAAGGACTGCCTGCCGCGCTCCCGTAGCTGAGGCCGACTCTAGGGCGGAGCACTGAGCAGAATCAATACTTGAAGAAGTTAAATATTCGCCCTAGATTCCGTCCATGTTTCGTGGAAGCGACACGCTGGCCGGGCCGCCGGCGGCACCGGCCGCGACGGCGGTGTTCACGGCCGTGCTGACCGAGGGGCCGGTCAGTCGGGTCGCACTCGCGCGTCGACTCGGGCTGTCCTCCGCCGCCGTCACCAAGGCCGCCCGCCCCCTCATCGACCTGGGCTACCTGCACGAACTGGCCGCCACCGAGCGCACCGGACCGGGCGCCGGCCGGCCGGCCAGCCCGCTGGCCGTCCGGGCCGACCGCGAGTTCTTCATCGGTGTCAAGATCACCGCTGACGAGCTGATCGGCGTGGTCTGTGACCTGCGCGCGCAGGTACGGTCCACCGCCCGCCGGCCACTGACCGACCCTGACGTCGAGGCCGTCCTCATCGAGGTCGGCCGGCTCACCGACGACCTGCTCGGCGCCTTCCCCGGCGACCGGGCCCGGATCCGTCGGCTCGGGCTCTCCCTCTCCGGCGACATCGACCGCACCACCGGCCTGGTCCGCTACTCGCCGTTCCTGCACTGGCGCGACGTGCCGCTGGGCCGGCTCGTGGCACAGCGCACCGGTCTCGCGGTCACCGTGGAGAACGACGTCAAGGCGCTGACCGCCGCCGAGCACTGGTTCGGCGAGGGGGTGGGCGCCGAGTCGTTCGCCCTGGTCACCGTGGGCACCGGCATCGGGTGCGGACTGGTCGTCAACGGCCGACTGGTGTCCGGCTCGTACGGGGTGGCCGGCGAGATCGGCCACCTCGCCGTCGACGCCACCGGCCCCGACTGCCACTGCGGTGGTCGCGGCTGCGTCGAGTCGATCGCCGGCACGGACGCCATCGTGGCGCAGGCCCGCGTCCGCACCGGCCGCCCCGACCTCACCATCGACGAGGCCGTGGCGCTCGCGCGCGGCGGCCACGAGCAGGTCCGGGCCGTCTTCACCCGCGCCGGCAGCGCGATCGGCTGCGGCATCGCGGCCGTCGCGAACCTGGTCGGCCCCACCCGGATCGTCGTGTCCGGCGAGGGCCTGGCCGCGTACGACCTGTTCGACAGCCACATCCGCACGAGCTTCGAGCGGCAGGCCTTCGGCGCCGCCGCGCGGTGCCCCCTCTCGATCCGTCCGCTGCCCTTCGAGGAGTGGGCCCGCGGCGCGGCCGCGGTCAGCATCCAATCGCTCGTTCTCCCCTGACCCACGGCGTCAACCCGGCCATCGGCCGTCCATAGCGCTCGACTCGACCCACCGTGCCCCCAGGAGGTTGACCTTGCAGTCACCGTCGACACCCCGTAACGAGCCGCAGAAAGGCGTCGGCCGGCGAAGCCGACCCGGTTCCCCTCTCATCGCCGCGGCGGTGGCCGTGCTCCTCGGCGCGGGCGCCGTCCCGGCCCAGGCCGCGCCGACGGAGTCGCCCAGGTCGAACGACGTGGTGCCGGCGGCGGCCGTCGCCGAGCGTCCATTCATGGGGTGGACCAGTTGGAGCATGCAGTCCTCCAAGTACCCGGGCCTGAACCCCGACGGCGACTACAGCTACCTCACCGAGGCGAACGTGCTGAAGCAGGCGGACGCTCTCGCCGCCAAGCTGAAGCCGTACGGCTACGAGTACGTCAACATCGACGCCGGCTGGTGGCGCGACACCGGCTGGGTGCCGAAGTTCGACCAGCACGCCCGGCAGGCGGCCGACCCGGCGCGCTTCCCCCGCGGCATGAAGCCCGTCGCCGACCACATCCACGCCAAGGGCCTGAAGGCCGGCATCTACCTGCCGGTCGGGCTGGAGAAGGAGGCGTACGCCAACGGCGTCGCACCGATCTGGAACGCCGACGGCTGCACCACCGCCGACATCGTCTACCCGGACCTGCGCACCACCAACGGCTGGGACAGCGCCTACAAGCTGAACTTCGACAACCCCTGCGCACAGAAGTACATCGACTCCCAGGCGCAGATGTTCGCCGACTGGGGCTACGACTTCCTCAAGCTCGACGGCGTCGGCCCGGGCTCGTTCAAGTCCGGCGACAACTACGACAACGTCGCCGACGTGGCCGCCTGGCAGCAGGCCATCGCGACCGCCGGCCGCCCGATCCACCTCGAACTGTCCTGGTCGCTGGACATCAACCACGCCGCCGACTGGAAGCGGTACTCGAACGGCTGGCGGATCGACACCGACGTCGAGTGCTACTGCAACACCCTGGTCACCTGGGAGAACTCGGTCGACGACCGGTTCGACGACGCGCCGGCCTGGAGCCGTAAGGCCGGCCCCGGCGGCTGGAACGACCTCGACTCGCTCAACGTGGGCAACGGCGAGATGGACGGCCTCACGCGGGCCGAGCGACAGACGTACGCGACCTTGTGGGCGATCTCGAAGTCGCCGCTGTACAGCGGCGACGACCTCACCCGCCTCGACGACTACGGGCTGTCCCTGCTGACCAACCGCGAGGTCATCGCCATCGACCAGAACGGCGCCGCGCCGGCCCGGCCGGTCACACCGGCCGGCGACCAGCAGGTCTGGGGCTCGAAGAACCCCGACGGCAGCTACACCGTCGCGCTGTTCAACCTCGGCGACGCGCCGGCGTCCGTCACCGCCCACTGGGCGGCCTTCGGGTTCACCGGCAACGCGTCGGTCCGTGACGTGTGGAACAGCAGGAACCTCGGGACGCAGAAGAACAAGATCACCGCTACGCTGCCGGCGCACGGCTCCCGACTGTTCACCGTCCGGCCCGGCGGCACCACTCTGGTTCCGGCGAGTTACGAGGCCGAGTCCGCGGCCAACACCCTGAGCGGCAACGCCTCCGTCGGCGGGTGCGACGCCTGCTCCGGCGGCAGGAAGGTCGGCAACCTCTACCTCGGCGGCAAGGTGCGGTTCAACGACGTCCGGGTGCGGAAGGACGGGATCTACACCATCACCGTCGCCTACGTCAGCGGCGACGCGCGCTCGGTGACCGTCTCCTCCAACAGCGGCAACGGCACCAGCCTGAAGTTCCCCTCCACCGGCGACTGGGGCACGGCCGAGACCGTCAGCGTCCAGTTGGCCCTCAAGGCCGGCGCCAACACCATCACGTTCGACAGCGGCACCTGGTACTCCCCCGACATCGACAAGATCGACGTGCCGCAGACCCTCTGACGTACCCCGGCGCGGGCCCGCCCGGCCCCCCGGGC
>NZ_JAGPYK010000015.1:61688-170872 GCF_018070045.1 Micromonospora sp. U21 | reverse complement strand
CAGAAGGCCTCAGCAAGCAGGAGATCCTGCGCTGCCTCAAGCGCTACATCGTCCGCGACGTCTACACGGCCCTACGCGCCGACTTCGCCGCCCTCACCCCTTGACCTCCATAGGAGCATCGGGATGGCATTACGCCGTCAGTTTGGCGCTGCCGCTCTAACGCCTGGACCGCTTGGTGTTCTCTCTGCGCATCGACTGAAGCAGACCAGCAGCGGCGACCATGATGGCCGCGGCCTCAGCTCCGGTCAGCTTCAGACCGATTGCTTGGCTCAACGCGTGGACTGGGTAACGGTCGTATATGGGGGCCCTGAGCTGCGACTCAGAGCCCCCAAGCAACACCTCCGGACTCCTCCAGCGGGTCAAGCGGGCTTGGCCTGCAAGATCGTCGTCGGATGCGCGTCGGCGAGTTTACGGACCACGGCGCTGTGAGGTCCCGGGCTGCTCCGCTCGCCGTCGGATGGCAAGCTCATGCCTCATGATCCATGACTTCGCTAAGGACTATCTGCACCGCCAGCTCAGGTCGAGACGTCAGGCGCTGATCTGGAAGCTCGGTGGGGACGCCGTGAGAAGTCCGGATCGCGTGGAGGTTCGCCCGTGAGGGCGGTCATCGTCGCGGCCGCGGTCGCGTTCATCATCTCCCTGTTCGGCACGCCGGTGGCGATTCGCGTCTTCACCGCGCTCAAGGCAGGCCAGCCGATCCGATCCATCGGGCTCGCCAGCAACCAGGGCAAGAAGGGCACGCCCACGATGGGCGGCGTCGTCTTCATCGTGGCGACCGTCTTTGCCTACGTCGCCGGGCACATCGCCCTGACCACCCTGCCTGAGCGGCAGATCGCGCAGGAGGGCCCGACAATGACGGCCCTGGTGCTGCTCGGCCTGTTCGTCTTCTGCGGCGCGGTCGGCTTCTTCGACGACTTCCTCAAGGTGCGCCAGCGTAACTCCGACGGACTGTCCGCCAAAGGCAAGCTGCTCGGGCAGGCGATTGTCAGCGCAGGCTTCGGCATCGCCGCGCTCTACGTGCCGAGCACCAACGGCCAGACCGTGGCCAGCGAGCACATCTCGCTCATCCGCGACATCAGCTGGCTCGACGTCGGCAAGGTCGGCGCGGTCATGGTCATCGTCTTCGTGATTACGGCGATGTCGAACGGCGTGAACCTCACCGACGGCCTCGACGGCCTGGCCACCGGCGCGTCGATCCTGGTGCTCGGCGCGTACGCGCTGATCGGCTTCTGGCAGTACCGGCACTGGTGCGCCGACGACGCGTACGGCCGCGTGAACGACTACTGCTACCAGGTCCGGGATCCCCTGGAGATCGCCATAATCGCGGCGGCGGCGGCCGCCGCCTGCGTGGGCTTCCTGTGGTGGAACACGTCCCCGGCGCGGATCTTCATGGGTGACGTGGGCGCGCTCGGACTCGGCGGCCTGATCGGCGGGCTCGCGGTGGTAACCCGCACCACGCTGCTTTCGATCATGATCGGCGGGCTCTTCGTCATCATCACGACGACCTGGGTGATCCAGATCGTCTCGTTCCGGACCACCGGTAGACGCGTCTTCCGGATGGTGCCGTTGCACCACCACTTCGAGCTGGCCGGATGGAGCGAGGTCAATATTGTGGTCCGGTTTTGGATCGTGGCCGGCGTGTGCGTGGCGGTCGGCCTGGGCCTGTTCTACTCGGATTTTCTGGCGGTCGTTGGATAAGAGCCACGCGACAAGCCTTGTCGCGCCACCGACGGTGATCCACCTGGCAGCCTGGTTCCCCACCCGGGTGCCAGCTGGGGTGGCTGTGACCGAAGCTGTTTGGGTACCTCTTGCCTCCGGCGTTCCCCTCCTCCGTCAGCAAGACGTCAGCGAGACGCGCAACAACGGTCGACAACCGCCGGCACAAGACAGCAAGGTTCTTGACGCCAACGCCACCCGCCGGCACCTATCGGCAAGCGCCCAATCCATGGAGCCGCCTTTGCAAGGCAGGGGTTAGGGGTTCGAGTCCCCTGGGCTCCACCAGCACTTCGGTTGATCTCGGTCCCGGGTGCAGCCGAGCGGTCACGCCGCCACCACGTCGCTCAGCATCTGATCGACGGCCGAGGCAGAGGCCACGTCATCATCGGGCTGGCCGTCACCACGCCAGCAGCCGCACCGACCTGGCCCGAGGCGGAACGCGACTCGCGATCGTTTACCGGCATAGAGGGCGCGGGGAACCAGCCGCCCGCTCGATTCTCGTGCTTCCATGCCGCTCTGGCACTCGGAGGCGTTGAACCGCCACGGCTGGGCGACGAGCACGATTTGCAGGGGGCATGAGCGGGGAGCGTCCGGCCAAGCGAGCCGCCGAGAAGTCGCGAGAACTCACCGAGGAGGACGACCTCCTTCGGGGGACCGCGGAACAGAAGCTGGGGGGCTTCTACGCGATCGCGTTCGGTGCCTCGCTGTACGCCTGGGACGTCGCGTTCACCCTCGGCGCCCACCGGACCATCTTCTACTACCGGCGGCAGGAACTGTTCGTGCTGTCCCTCGTGGTGCTGCTGAGCGTTATCCTGCTTCGCCGCCAGGTGCACACCCACCGTTGGGTGCTGCTTCTCTTCCTGCCCCCGTTTGTGCTCCTGCTGCTGCGGCTCGCCGTGCCACACCCCCTCGGGGACGTGGGGCGGATCGCCGACCGGGTGCTGAACGTCGCTTCCCTCGCCGTGGTGCCGTTCGTGGCGGCCATTGTCCTACGGTTGCTCGCGCCCGAGTACTTCACTCTCCCTGGCCGTCGTCTCAAACTCACGGTGGCGGCGATCGTCGCCACCGTGGCGCTGACCGGCCTTCTCGTCGGGCACTTCAATTACCGCTTTGTCACCTGTGCGGACTTCACTGTGGCCGGTGAAGACCCTCCGTCGAACTGCGCCCATGGCGCGGAGCAGTGAGCCGCGCGCGGCCGGTTCGTTCGCATGGTCGAGGGCGGTCGGGGTAGGAGGAACAGCAACAACCCCCCTCGGAAGTGAGGTGTCAGACCAATGCCGACCGCACGCGAGATCATGACGAACGACGTGAGCTGCGTACGTGAGCAGGACGACCTGAAGTCGGCCGCGAAGCGGATGGCCGAGCTGGGGGTCGGCTCGCTGCCGATCTGCGGCGACGACAACCGACTCAAGGGCATGCTGACCGACCGCGACATTGTCGTTAAGGTGCTGGCGGAGGGTCGCGACCCGGCCAACGTGACCGCCGGCGAGCTGGCCCAGGGTGAGGCGGTGACCATCGGCGCGGACGACGACGCTGCCGAGATCCTGCGGACCATGGGCCGGCACAAGGTACGCCGGCTGCCGGTGATCGACGGGCATCAGCTCGTCGGCATCGTGGCCGTGGCCGATGTGGCCCGGTCCCTGCCGGAGCGACCCGTGGGTGACCTCATCGAGGCCATCTCCGAGCGCAGCTGACCGTCGTCCGTCCCTCGATCGTCGTCACCGGCCGGCCGGTGACGACGATCGGTGTGCTGGTGCCTGCTTCGATCGGCGGGTCGGGCCGAGAGGGCCGCCGCGGGGGTGAGTCCGTGTCGAGCGTGATGACTCTGAGGTATCAATATGACTCTGAGGTATAGCGCTCCTGAGTGGAGGTGGCCGTCCGCCGCCGGTCGTGGGGTGCGCGGGCCGCAGGCGGTCAGGCGGGCGAGGTGAGGGGGACGGTCTCACCACGGGCGATGGTGCGTACCTGCGCCAACCAGCCCCGGCGTCGGGCCTCGTCCACGAAGTGCGCCAGCGGTGAGCGGAAAACCCCGTAGTCGTCGTAGTGGATCGGCACGGTCAGCTTCGGCCGAAGCAACTCCACCAGGTCGGCGCCCTGCTGGGCGTCCATGGTGAGCAGAATCCCGGCAACCTTCGTGCCGCCGAGGTGGATCAGCATCGCGTCGATGTCCGGGTACCGCTCGGGGATGGCGGCGAGCAGCGGCCGGTTCAGCGTGTCGCCGGTGACGTAGAGCCGGAACTCGCGTCGCCCGGCGCGCTCCACGTCGATCATCGTGCCCATCACATCGGGCAGCAGCCGGTCCAGGGGACCCGGGCCGTGCTTGCCGGGCATCGAGGTCAGCCGCAGGGTCGCACCGTCGCGGTGCAGCTCCCGGGACGACCAGGTCGGCAGGCCCTCCGCGGCCCGGAATCCCCAGCGACGCAGCTTGCGTTCCGCCGCTGGGGTGGTGACGATGGGCAGCTCGCGGTCCAGGTCGCGGCGCGCCACTCGATCGAAGTGGTCGCCGTGCAGGTGGGAGAGGACCACCGCGTCCAGCTCCGGGAGTTGGGCGATCCGCAGTGCCGGATCCGTGCGTCGGCGCGACCACATGCCCTTGCCCAGGTACGCCCGCTGGCCCCGGTGCAGGAAGTTCGGATCGGTCAGCAGGGTGAACCCGCCGATCCGTAGCACCGTTGTCGCGGTACCGATGAACGTCACCCGCGGCTGCTCCGTCACCGTGCCCACCTCCTCCCGTGCTGCGGTACCCCGGCATGGGGCGGGCATGCGCGGGCGGGCGGTCAGCCCTCGGAGTCGCTCGCTCCACCGCCGTGGGGCCGGGTCTGCGGCAGGTGCTCCACCAGCTTGGTGAGCGCACCGTTGGCGAAGGTGGCACCGAGCGCGGACCCGGCCCCGATGGTCCAGCCGACCGGTCCGAGCGGGGTGCAGCCGAAGAACTGGCTCACCCCCGGCGTCTGCACCACCACGACCAGCACCCCCAGGGACGCCGCCGTGGACGCCAGAACCGCAGGGCTGGTGCCGCCGGCCAGGATCGTCTGGCCGAGCTGGGTGCCGACCAGCGAGACCAGCGCGACCGTGCCGGCCCGCTGACGGCGGCCGGTGTACCGGGCCAACGTCCAGCCGGCGGTGGCGCCCAGCGTGGTGGCCGCCGCGCGCAGCCCGATCTCCCTGGTGAGCGTCTCGCCGAGCGACGCGTCCGGGCCCTCCCGGAGCAGGCCGTCGGTGCGGTCCGACGCGGGCGGGCGGATCGCGATGGCGAGCGCCGGCGCCAGGTCGGTGAGGAGGTTGACCAGCAGCAACTGCCGTCCGGTGAGCGCGGAACGGCCCGTCGCCGCGGCGGTGAGCACGCTGAACGCGATCTCGCCGAGGTTGCCGCCGACCAGGATGCTGAGCGCGTGCCGCACCGACGACCACATCGCCCGCCCCTCGACCAGGGTGGCGATGATGGTCTCCAGCCGGTCGTCGGTGACCACCAGGTCCGCGGCGGCCCGAGCCGCCGGGGTGCCCCGCTGGCCGAGGGCGATCCCGACGTCGGCCAGTCGGATCGCCGGGGCGTCGTTGGCACCGTCGCCGGTCATCGCCACGGTCCGCCCGCACTTCTGCAACGCCTGGATGATCCGTACCTTGTGCGTCGGGGTGCAGCGGGCCACCACGTCGGTGTTGGCCAACCGCTCGGCGAGCGCCTCGTCGTCCAGCTGGTCGAGTTCGCCGGCGGTGACCACCCGCTGCTCGTCGTGCTCACTGATGGTGGCGGCGATCGCCTCGGCGGTGGCGGGATGGTCCCCCGTGATCATGATGGTGTGTACGCCGGCCTGACGGATCCGGCGTACCGCCGGGGCGGCACTCTCCCGGACCCCGTCCGCGAGGGCGAGAAAGCCCACGAAGGTCAGGTCCCGGACGTCCCCGTCGGCCACCTTCGGGTCGTCCACCTCGCACTCGGCGACGGCCAGGATTCGGTGCCCCGCACCGGCCCGATCGGCCAGCATCCGGTGCAGCTCCGCCCGGCCGGCGTCGTCCAGCGGCTCCTGGCGGCTATCGGTGCGCCGGGCCGAGCAGCGCGGCAGCACCGTCTCCGGGGCACCCTTGACGCTCAACAGCAGGTGCCCGTCGGTCTCCCCGATGCTCGCGTGGTAACCGCGCGAGGGTTCGAACGGCAGCCCGCCGGCGGCCCGCCAGCCTGCGGCACCGGTCTGCTCCACCACCCCGGCCACCCGGGCGCCCCGCCGGACCGCACGGTCGGTCTGGAGCGCCAGCTCCTCCGGGTCATTCGCGGCGGGGGTGGCCCGCAGGCCCGCGGCCAGCGTCAACCGGAGGCGGTCGTCCAGCCGGTCCACCGGCGCGTACCGGTCGCCGACGCTGTCGCCGACCCCGGCGAGCAGCAACTGGCCCTCGGTGAGAGTGCCGGTCTTGTCGAAGCAGAGCACATCCACCCGGCCCAACGCCTCGATGGTGCGCGGGTTGCGGACCAGCGCGCCGTGCTCGGCCAGCCGGCGGGCGGCGGCCAGCTGCGCCGCGCTGACCAGGAACGGCAGCCCCTCCGGCACCGACGCCACGGCGAGGTTCGCGGCGGTCGCCGCCGTCTCGGCCAGCGGTACGCCCCGGAGCAGGCCAGCGCCGGCCACCGCCACCGCCGAGCCGGCCGCCAACGGGATGGCGGCGCTGGTCAACGAGCCCAGGCGGGCCTCCACCCCGCTGGCCGGTGGCGCCTGCCGGACCAGCGCCAGGCTGCGGCCGGCCTCAGTGTCGGCGCCGGTGGCCACCACCACGGCGGTGCCGTGCCCGGCGGCGACGGTGGTGCCCTCGTACAGCATCGAGTGCCGGTCGGCGACGGTGGCGGCGACCACCGGTCGGTCGCTCTTGGCGACCGGCAGAGACTCGCCGGTCAGCGACGACTCGTCCGCCTCCAGCCCCACCGATTCGAGCACCCGGCAGTCGGCGGGCACGGAATCACCCGGCTCGACGGTGATGACGTCCCCGAGGACCAGGTCCTCGGCGGCGACCACCCGCTCGGCGCCGTCCCTATGGACCCGGGCGGTCACCGCCGAGCGGGACAGCAGCTCCGCCAGCGACCGTTCGGTGTTGCGCTCATGCACGGCCCCGATCAGGGCGGACCCGCCGACCACGCTGCCCACCAGCGCGGCATCGACCAGCGAGCCGAACGACGCGGACAGCACCGCGCCGGCGACCAGCACCGGGGTGAGCGGGTTCGCGAGCTCGTCCACGAAGGCACGCAGCAGGCCACCACTTCCGGGTGCGTCGCCGCCGCGCCCGCCGTGCCCGTCCTGTCGACGCTGCGCCTCAGCGCTGTCCAGCCCGTCCGGTCCGGTGCCGAGCCGGTCGAACACGGTGCCGACCGGCATCAGGTGCCAGGCGGTCGCCACTGGCGCCGGGGTGTCCGACCGGTCCGGCAGCCGCCGAGCCCGCCAGACGCCGTGCGCGAAGGCCAGCCCGGCCGCGCCGTTCACGGCACCCAGTGACCTGCCGGGCAACTGGGTCGGGGCGGCGGTGAACGCGCCCAGCGCCCCGAGACCGGTGCCGGCCATGGCCAGTCGGATGTTCTGCTGGGTCATTCGCCGGGCCACCCCGGTCGCCTCCACCAGCAGCGCCACCACCCGGAGGTCCGCCCCGACCAGCAGATGCGCACCCCACGGCGGCAGCTCCTCCGGAGCGGACACCCCGAGGCCGCAGTCGGACGCGCCGAGCGCCGACCGGTCCGCGGAGACCAGCATCACCACCGCCCCGTCGCGCTGCAACGCGCGTACCGAGTCGGTCAGCCGGTCCCCGCCGGGCAGCATCGCATCGGCGAAGCCGTACCGCTGCTCGTCACCGCCGGCCACGACCAGCCGCAGGCCGGCCTGTCGGGCCGCGGCCGGTAGGCCGTCGACACCCGGCGCGGGCTCCGGTTCGACCCGGAGCAGCGCCGCGAGCCGGTCGCCATGGGCCAGGCCGAGCAGCTGACCACCGGTCGCCCGCAGCCGGTCGCTGTCCGGAGTGTCATCAGGGTCGCCGGAGGGCAGTTGGTCGAGTGGCGCGAGCCGCCAGCCGTCCACCGCCCGCGAGCCGGCCGGATCAGCCGGGTCGAACAACGCGAACGCCTGTTCCGCCACCTGCTCGACGTCCACTCCCCGCGCCGGGGCCAGGTCGGCCAGCACGCCCCGGTCCGAGCCGAGCACCGCGGCGTCCAACACCAGCGTGTCGATCCGGTCCAGTTCGCGCAGCACATTGCGGTCCATCGCGATCACGCCGCGGCGGGCCAGGATCCGGCCGAGCTGGGCGGCGTACCCCTCGCGGCCGCCGCCCGGGGCCTTGGGCAGCGCGGACAGGCCCAGCGCGGCGGCCCGCTTGGGGCCCGCGAACGGCGCCGCGGCCGCGGCAGCCGCCGCGCCCGCGGCCAGCATCCGGTTGACGTACCGCTCGACCGGGCCGTGCGGCTTCGGCCGGGGGCGGTCCATCACCGGCCACGGGGCCGTAGCGCGCTCCGGGTCGCCGGTCAGCCGCGGCTCGGCCTTCTCCCACGCGGAGAGTTGGGCCCGCGCCTCGCCCCACTGCACCACCCGTTGGGCGCCATCGAGGACGATCCCGGTCCAGCGGCCGGTCAGGCCCTGCACCACCGCTTCGGCCAGGGGAAAGAAGATGTCGGCTCGCGGGTCGGAGCTCAGGCGTTTGCCGACGAACGCGTGCAGCTTCGGTTGCAGGTCCACTGCGGCAAGCAGGCCGGCGACCTCGCCGGGCAACGGCGCGAACGGCAGGATCCGGGTCGCCGCCGAGATGGTCAGGCCCAACGCGTCCGAGGCGAGTGCGCCGAGGGTGCGCGGAGTGCGCGGCCCCTCCTCCGGTGGGTGCGGTGGCGGGATCTCCGGGTCCGGCTCGTGGTCACAGGTCTGCTCGACCCGGGCGATCGTGGCGATCAGGTCGCGCAGCTTGGGCTCGGGTGCCTGCACGGCCACCACCACCCGACCGGACGGCGCGTTCACCCGCGCCCAGGCCACCCCGGGCAGCCGCTCCAGCGCGCTCTCCACCTGCCGTGCCAGCCGGTCACCGCCGTCCTGGCAGACACCGTGCACCTCGATGTGGTGTCGGCCGGGCCGGGACCAGACCCGACGCCGGGTCAGGCCGGCCGTCCGGGCCAGCCGGGTCGCGGCCGAGCCCACGGTCCGGGACGCCTCGCCGACCAGACTCGGCACGCCGATGGAGGGCAGGAGGCGGCCGATGCTTCGGCCTGCGGCCGTCATCGAGGCGTACGGCCGGACGGACGCCGGCCCGACTCCCCATCGCCGCTGGTCCTGCGCTCGCCCATCGCCGCCCTCCCACCGCCTCACGTCCGGCGGCCTGGCTTCCCGGCCTGCCATCCGTTATGCCCTGCGAGCAGCGGAACTTTCCGCCGTCGGCGGCGCATGGACGGGATGGGCGGTGGAATCCGGCGAACGTCAACGGATACGGGGAGGCCGGAATGAGCACGCTGACGCGACACCTGAACGGTGCGCAGGAGACCGTCCGGACGTACAGCCGGCGGGTGGAGGTGCCGATGCTGGGTGAGGTGGCGGTGCCACCGCCGGACCGGATCGCGTACTACGCGGGGCTGGGGGTGCTCGCCGCACTCCAGGTGATCGAGTGGCCGCTGGCCCTGGTGATCACCGCCGGCCACCTGCTGTCGGACCAGCACTTTTCGGGACTCGTACGGGGCGTCGGGCAGGCACTGGAGAACGCCTGACGAGAGGCGGGTCACCACCGGTTGACATGAATTCGGGTTGAGGTCGCAGGCTGGGCGCATGCCGAGGACACCGCTGGGGACCCGCCCGCCCGACGACAGCTCGGCGGGTGCGCGGTGACCGCCACCGCCGTACCGGCCCCGCCGGGACTGTTCGCGCCCCGGCTGCGGGCGATGACGGTGGGCAGCGTCGCGCTGATCTCGCTGCTCGCGTTCGAGGCACTGGCGGTCGGTACGGCGATGCCGACCGTTGCCCGCAACCTGGACGGGCTGGCGCTGTACGGCATCGCCTTCGGCGGCCCGTTCGCCGCGGGCGTGCTGGCGATGGTGGTGTCCGGGATCTGGTGCGACGCGCGCGGGCCCCGGGGGCCGATGTGGCACGGCGTCGCCTGGTTCGTGGTCGGGCTGCTGATCGCCGGGACCGCCCCCGTGATGGGTGCGCTGGTCGTCGGCCGGGTGGTGCAGGGGTTCGGCTCCGGACTGCTCTCGGTGGCGCTCTACGTGATCGTCGCGCAGGCGTACCCGGAGGAGCTGCACCGGCGGATCTTCGCCGCGTTCGCGGCGGCGTGGGTCGTACCGTCGCTCGTCGGGCCGGCGCTGGCCGGCCTGATCGTGGAGTACCTGGGCTGGCGGTGGGTCTTCCTGGCGGTGCCGGCGGTGGCCGTGCCGGCCGTGCTGCTGATCCATCCCGGACTGCGGTCGCTGGACCGGAGTGTGCCGACCCGGCCGCCGGCGGGCGCGGCGGCCCGGATCGGGTGGGCGTGCGGGGCGGGGGTGAGCGCCGCACTGCTGCACATCGGGGGACAGCAGCGCGGTGCGGTCGCCGTGGTCCTGATCGCGCTCGCGGTGGCCGGCCTGCTGGTCTGCGCCCCGCGCCTGCTGCCGCCCGGGTTCCTGCGGGCGGCCCGGGGTCTGCCCACCGTGGTCGGGCTGCGGGGTCTGGCCTCGGCGGCGTTCGTCGGCGCCGAGGTGGTCATCCCGTTGATGCTGTCCCGGGAGCGGGGTCTGTCGCCGACCGCCGCCGGGCTGGTTCTCACGGTCGGGGCGCTGGCCTGGTCGGTGGGCTCCTGGTTGCAGGGCCGGATCCCGCTGCCGGCCTCCCGCGCCAGCCTGCCGCGGGCCGGGTTGAGCTGCATCACGATCGGCACCGCCACGGTGGCGCTGGCCGTCCGGCCCGAGCTGCCGGTGGCCGTCGCCGTGCTGGGCTGGGCGGTGGCCGGCCTCGGCATGGGATTGCTCTATCCGTCGTTGTCGGTGCTCACCCTGGAGTTGTCCGCCCCCGGGGAGCAGGGCCGCAACAGCTCCTCGCTGCAACTGGGCGACTCGCTGTTCGCGGCGACCGTGCTGGCGCTCACCGGCGCGGTGCTGGCCGCCGGGAGTGCGCCGGGCCCGGCCAGCTACGCGGCGACCCTGGTGGTGGCCGCCGGGCTGGCGCTGTTCGGTGCACTGCTGGCCGGCCGGGTGGTCGTTGGCGGGAGCGCGCGCCCGGGCGGGTGATCCGTGGATTCCGCGGCGTCCGACGCCGGTGGGCCGGGAGGATGGCGGGCGATGAGCTTCCTGACCGTCCTGCCACTGGCCGTGGTGATGGTCGCCGGGACCCAGTTGGTCGTGGCGGTCTTCCTCGCCTCGTCGGACCGTCCCCGGGCCGCGTCGCTGGGCTTCCTCGCCGGCGCCGGGCTGGTGGTCGCCGCCGGGGTGACGGTGGCGTGGCTGCTCGTCCGGCTGGTGGGCGGCCTGGCCGCCGATGCCACCGCCGTCGCCGGCCGGCTCGAGCGCGGGCCCGTCATCGATCTGGTGGTGCTCGTCCTGCTGGTCAGCCTCGCCGTGGTGGTCTGGCTGCGCCGGGGCCGGGCCGGGCAACCGAAGTGGCTGGGGAGCATCGGGCACGCCGACCCGGCCTGGGCGTTGCGACTGGGTGCGCTGCTCTTCGTGGTGACGCCCACCGATGACCTGACCATGGCCGCCGTCGGGGCGAGCGTGGCCCGGCACAACCTGCCGTGGTGGCACCTGCTGCCGTTCGTTCTGCTCACGGTGACGCTGCTCGCTCTGCCCCTGCTGGTGCTGCTCCTGCTCGGGCAGCGAGCGGCACGGGTGCTGGCGCGGATGCGGGAGTGGGCCCAGGGGCACGCCTGGGTAGTCAGTGAAGTGTTGATCGCATTCTTCGCGTTGCTGACCGTGCTGGACCTGATCCGCTCGGGATGACCCACCGCACACCCGGTCACGGGTCGTTCCGGCGCGCCGTCAACAGCAGGTGGCCCACGGGCGACGCGGGCAGCGTCGGACGGATCGGTGGGCTGGTGGATGCCGTGGTTTCGCGGCGGGACGGGAGGACGGGATGAGGGTTCTGGTCACCGGGGCGAGCGGTCGCCTCGGCCACGAGGTGCTGGCCCGGCTGCGCGACGACGGGGTCAGCGTCCGGGCCACCAGCCGACGGCCGCGTACCGGCGGTGAGGTCGAGTGGGTGGTGATCGACCTGGCCACCGGGGAAGGGCTGACCGAGGCGGTGGCCGGGATGGACGCGGTGCTGCACCTGGCGTCCGCGCCCCAGGGCCGGCAGGCCTACCAGGTGGACGTGCTCGGCACGCGCCGGCTGGTGGCCGCCGCTGGCGCCGCGGGTGTCCAGCACCTGGTGTACGTCTCGATCGTCGGCGTGGACCGGGTGCCGATCCCGTACTACCGGCACAAGCTTGCCGCCGAGAAGGTGATCGCGGCCGGCCCGGTGCCGTGGTCGGTGCTGCGGGCGACCCAGTTTCCGCAGCTCCTGGACGACCTGCTGACCGCCAGCGCGCGGCTGGGGGTGGTGATCGGGGACCGGGCGGTGCTCGCCCAGCCGGTCGACCCGGGCGAGGTGGCCGCGCGGCTGGCGGCTCGCCTGGTCGCCGGCCCGCTGGGTGGCATCGAGGAGTACGGCGGGCCGCAGGTGCTCCGCTTCGACGAGGCGGTACGCGCCTGGCGAGAGGCCCGGGGATCGCGTCGACCCCTGCTGCCGGTTCGGATCCCCGGCCGGCTCGGTCGTGAACTGCGCGCCGGCGGCCTGGTCACCGAGGCGCTGCCCCGGGGCGTTCGCACCTGGGCCGACCATCTCGCTGACACGTACGGGGGAACCGGGCGGAGATGAGACGTACACCGGTTCACGTTCGTCTTACGGTGACGCCATGTTCGCTGTCGTCACCACCGTGATCCTTTACGTCTTCGGCTTCGTCTTCCTCTACGGCGTGATCCGGCTGGGTGTCCGGCACGCGCTGGAGGACGTGGAGCTGTACCGCGCCAAGGCCCAGCGCGCCGAGGAGTTGGCCGCCTCCCGCGACCGCACCTTCCTGCGCGAGAACGCCTTCCTCGCCGGCAGTTGAGCCGCCGGTCCGCTCGGCCCGGACGGGCGGTGCCGCGTGGCGGCTCGGGAGTCGCCGGCGGTTCGGGAGTCGCCGGGCGGTTCGGCGTGGCGGGTGCGAGGATCGCACCCGTGATGGGAACGCTGAAGACCGAACCGGCCCGTGCCCGCCTGGACCTGCTCGCCCCGCCGGTGGCGGAGGCGATCGCGCAGTGGCCCGCCAACGCGCCCGTGGATGTCGATGAGGTGCTGGTCGCGCCGATCGACGCCGACCTCGCCGACACGGCCGCGTTCTGCGCGGCGTACGAGGTGGGGCTGGACGTCTCGGCCAACTGCGTGGTGGTGGCCGGCAAGCGCGAGGGTGTGGTCCGCTACGCGGCCTGCATCATCCTGGCCACCACCCGTGCCGACGTGAACGGAGTGGCTCGCCGGGCACTGGACGTGCGTAAGGCGAGCTTCGCTCCGATGGACGACGCGGTCGAGCTGACCGGCATGGAGTACGGCGGCATCACCCCGATCGGGCTGCCGGCCCAGTGGCCGATTCTGGTGGACGCGCGGGTGATCGCCACGCCGCACGTGATCATCGGGTCGGGCGTACGGCACAGCAAGATCGCGCTGCCCGGGCCGGCGCTGGGCGTACTGCCCGGCGCGCAGGTGGTGGAGGGCCTGGCCCGACCGGCCTGACCAGGCATCGGCATCGATACCGTTGCACGTGAAACATCACGCCGGTCGATGCCGGTGCCGTGGCTGGCTGCGGCCTGACTCAGTGCGAGTGCGCTCCGGACTCGCGCTGCTCGACCTCGGCCAGCGCGGCGAGCAGCGTCCGGGTCTCCTGGGCGCCGGTGACCGCGTACTTTCCGGCCAGCACGAAGGTCGGCACGCTGGTGACACCCAGCTCACGGGCGGCGGCCAACTCGGCGGTGATGTCGGCGGTCCGCTCGTCGGAGTCGAGGAACCTGCGCACATCGGCGGCCTCCAGACCGATCCCGCCGGCCAGCGTGGCCAGGGCCTCTCGGGAGCCGACGTCGACGCCCTGGGTGAAGTGCGCCTGGTAGAGCGCCTCCACCATGTCGGCCGCCCGGCCGTGGTCGGTGGCGTACGAGACCAGCCGGTGCGCGTCGAAGGTGTTCGCGATCACCGCCCGGTCGAAGTCCAGCCGGAGCCCGTCACCCGCCGCGACCTCGGTCACGTGGGCGAACATCTGCCGGGCCCGCTCCGGGCCGCCGAACTTGGCGGCCATCGCCTCCACCAGTGGCCGGGGCTCGGCCACCGGCGACGGATCGAGCTGGAACGGCCGGTAGCGGACGGTCACCTCGCCGCCGTAGCTGGCGAGCGCTTCCTCCAGCCGGCGCTTGCCGATGTAGCACCACGGGCACACGACGTCCGCGTAGATCTCGATCTCCATGATCGGTGCCAACTCGCCGGTCAGCCGATCTGTTCCCGGACCTGGCGCTTGAGCCGGCCCAGGATCGCGGTGCCGCCGCGTACCCGCAGCGGGCTGATCGCCTGCGCCAGGCCCATCCGCTGGTAGAGGTCGTCCGGCACGGCCAACACCTCCTCGGCGCTCGCGCCGGCCAGCCCCTCGGCGAGGATTCCGGCGAACGCCCGGGTGGTCGGCGCCTCCGGCGGGCAGTCGAAGAGCGTCTCGACGACCCCGTCCGGCGTCACCCGGGCGCGCAGGAAGAACGCCGTCTGGCACTCCGGCACCTGCTCCATGCCCTCGCGCTCGGCGGCCTCCAGTTGAAGCGGCGGGATGACGTCGGCGTACTCGAGCAGCATCTCCAGCACCAGGTCGCGCGGTGCGGAGGCGAACTCGTCGACGATCTCGGCCAGTCGGGCCGGCATGTCAGCCATGCGTCGAGGCTACCGCTGTCAACAGGGGGCCCTTCCTCTACCTCAGGCGATAAGAAGGGGCCCTTCCTTACACCGTGGGGGACTGTTCGCTGATCTCGCTGAGGGCGCTCGTCGGGTCGAGCTGCATGGCCAGGTCGCCGAGCGAGACGATGCCGACCAGCTTGCGGTCGGTGTCGCAGACCAGCACGCGCCGGATGCCCCGGTCCCGCATCAACGCAGCCGCCTCGCCCGCCGTGCAGTGCTGCTCGATCATGACCACCTCGCGGGTGACGATCGAGCCGATGGTCGTGGCGGCCGGCGAGCTGTTCTCGGCCACCGCCCGGATCACGATGTCCCGGTCGGTGAGCATGCCGGCGAGGCTGGCGCCGTCGGTGACCACCACGTCGCCGATGTCCGCCTCCTTCATCACCCTGGCCGCCTCGTCCAGGGTGGTCTCCGCCGGCAGGTACACCACCTGCTTGGTCATCACGTCGCTGACCCGGTAACCGGTCATGAGAGCCTCCGAAGACGTTTCCACCCGATCGAACTGCGGTACCCCGTGACGCGGTGGCTACACCACGTTCCCACGTTCCCGGCGCACCTCGTCGACCAACCGTTCCACCAGACCGTCCAGCGGCAACTCGGTGCGGCCGTCGCCGGCCCGCTCGCGCAACTCGACGTACCCGTCGGCCAGCCGGCGGCCGACCACGACGGCGCGCGGAACGCCGATCAGCTCGGCGTCCGTGAACTTCACCCCGGCCGAGACGTGCGTCCGGTCGTCGAGCAGCACCCGCAGGCCGGCGGTCGCGAGCTGCCCGCCGAGCTCCAGCGCCGCGTCGAGCTGCGGCCCCTTGCCCGCCACGACCAGGTGTACGTCGCACGGCGCGACCGCCGCCGGCCAGACCAGCCCCCGGTCGTCGTGGTGCTGCTCGGCGATCGCCGCCACCGCCCGCGACACCCCGATGCCGTAGCAGCCCATGGTCGGCCGGACCGGCTTGCCGGCCGGGCCGAGCACGTCGACCGCGAACGCGTCGGTGAACCGGCGGCCGAGTTGGAAGATGTGCCCGATCTCGATGCCCCGCCGGATGGTCAGCTCGCCGCTGTCGCAGCCGGGGCAGGGGTCGCCGGCACGCACCTCGGCCGCCTCGATCGTGCCGTCGGGCGTGAAGTCCCGCCCGCAGACCACGTCCGTCGCGTGCCGGCCCGGCTCGTTCGCCCCGGTCAACCAGGCTGAGCCGGGCACCACCCGCGGGTCGACGAGGTAGCGGATGCCCAGCTTGTCGAGCAGTTGCGGCCCGATGTACCCGCGAACCAGCTCGGGGTGGTCGGCCCACCCCTCGAAGATGGCCACCTGGGCCGGGTGCAGCGCGGCGCCCACCCGCTTCAGGTCGACCTCCCGGTCACCAGGAACGCCGACCACCAGCGGCTCGGCGCGGTCCGCGCCGGGCTGGCGCACGGCCAGCACGACGTTCTTCAAGGTGTCGGCGGCGGTCCAGCCGTCCCGACCACCCAGGCGGCGGGCGTTGGCCAGTGCCACCAGGCTGGCGATCGTCGGGGTCTCGGGAGTGTCGTGCACCTCGACGGCCGGCTGCGCGGTCGGGTCGCCGGCAGCGGGCGCCCGGGTGGTGACCGCCTCGGTGTTCGCCGCGAAGTCGCAGGCGGTGCAGCCGACGAACGTGTCCTCGCCTACCGGCGTCACGGCCAGGAACTCCTCCGACGCCGAGCCGCCCATCGCCCCGGACATCGCGTGCACCACCGTGTAGTCCAGGCCCAGCCGGTCGAAGATCCGCCGGTACGCCGCCCGGTGCCGTCCGTACGCGTCCCGCAGCCCCTCCTCGTCCAGGTCGAAGGAGTACGCGTCCTTCATCAGGAACTCCCGGCCGCGCAGCAGACCCGCCCGCGGGCGCGCCTCGTCACGGAACTTGGTCTGCACCTGGAACAGGGTCACCGGAAAATCCCGGTACGAGGTGAAGAGGTCCTTGACCAGCAGCGCCGCCAGCTCCTCATGGGTGGGTGCCAACAGGTGCTCGGCGCCGCGCCGGTCGGCGAGGGTGAAGATGTCGTCGCCGTACTCCGTCCACCGGCCGCTGGTCCGGTACGGCTCCGCCGGCAGCAGCGCCGGGAAGTGCACCTCCTGGTCGCCGATCGCGATGAGCTCGCCGCGTACCACCTCGGTGATCCGGTCCAGCACCAGCTTTCCCAGCGGCAGCCAGGTGTAGCCGCCCGGCGCGGCGCGGCGGATGTAGCCGGCGCGCAGCAGGAGCCGGTGGCTCGGCACCTCCGCGTCGGCCGGGTCCTCGCGCAGGGTCCGCAGCAACAGGGTCGACATGCGTAGCAGCATCAGCGCAGCCTACGACCGGTGCGGTGGGATGAGCGATGTATTTCGGCCAGTAGCGACCGGCTGATGTTCCGCCTGATCGACTCGGCTTTCATGATGTCGGGGTGTCCAGGTCGTGGGGATGCCCCGGTTTCCGGGATCCCGAGTGGGTCAGCGCCCGTGCGGCGAAGTCAGCGTCGTTTGGCCGCGGTGACGAAGGCTCGCCAGGACTGTGGGTCGAAGGTGAGCACCGGGCCGGCCGGGTCCTTGCTGTCCCGCACACCGACGACGCCGACGAGGTTGTCGGCCACCTCGACGCAGTCGCCCTGCGTGCCGCTGCGGGTGGACTTGCGCCAGGTAGCGCCGATCAGCTCCATGACGTCATCACTTCCTTCATCAGCTCGACCGACTGCCGGTGAGGCAGCGCTTGACTGCGGACGCTCTCCCACCTGGCGAGCAGGATAGCCACATCCTCGTCCCGGTCGACCACCACGCCGCCGAGCTGAGTCTCCAGATGGCCTACCCAGCCACCGTCGCCACCTCGCGCCAGAGCGAACGGGCCCACCAGTCCGACGTGCATGGGGATGTCGCCCGGGATGATGTGGATGCTGATGTGCGGGCGGTCCGCACACTCGACAAGGCGTGTCACCTGCTCCGCCATGAGCGCTTGGAAGCTCTCGTCTGAACGGCGCAGAACGGTTTCCTCGACGACGGCGACGTACACGGGCGGGTCGGCTTGGCAAAGGATGGTCTGCCGATCCATCCGGACCGCGAGACGCTTCTCGACCTCGTCGTCGCTGATCGTGTTGTCGCTCCGGATCACTGCCCGGGCGTAATTTTCCGTCTGTAGCAACCCTGGAACGAGAGTCGGCTGGTAACACCGCATCTGCTGGGCCTGGCGTTCGGCTTCCAGCCACGGTCGCAGCCAGCTCGGCTGACCGTCCCGCTCGGCCAGCTTGAGCAGCGACGTCAGCAGCCCACCCGTGCCCAACACCTCGTCCGCCCGCTTGAGGAAGAACCGGTCGAGGGGGCGCTGACCCAGCTCGACGGCGGACACCTGTGAGCCCGAGAAGTGGACGAGCTTCCCGAACTCCTCCTGACTCAGCTCGGCGCGCAGCCGCAGCCGCCGGAGTTGTGCCCGGATCAGCTCGGCGGTCGGTTCACCTTCCACACTTCCTCCACGCTCTTTCCGGCGTTGCCCCGGCCGGTCCGGACGATCGCCGGGGACCGACCCGACCTTGCCCCGACCACCGTCGATGCCTTCCGACAGTAGTGCCGTACTCAGCAGAGTGTCACGTAGCGCCTGAAGGAGGTCGAGATGCGCAAGCGCCTTTCCGGTGAGCTGCCCGTACCCCGGCTCGGTCCGCACGCCGATCGGCCTCGGCCGTACCCGCCGGGCCACCGGCCGCACCTACCGATCCGCCCGCTGTGGTTGTGCCGGAGCTGCGGGCTGCCCTGGCCCTGCGCGGAAGCGCGGCTGCTGCTCAAGGTCGAGTACGACGATCACCACGTCGACCTGGCCATCTACCTCTCCGGGCTCTACCACGAGGCGACCCACGACCTGTTCCGGTTGAACCCGCACGACGGCCCGACGCCGCGCGAACTGTTCGAGCGGTTCGTCGCCTGGGGGCCGTACCGCCGACCGATCGTCGAGCCGGACCGATGATTGCGACCCGGGCGTCGCGGGTGTGGCAACCATGGCCGCCCCAGCTCGCGTCTGGGATGGCAGCACATCGCCACTCCGGGCGCGACTGATGACCTCCGCCACGTCGTCCCTCCGGGGACACCGAAGGCCGCGTCTCCGGTGACAGACTGGTCGCCGCAGGCAACGAGTGGCGTGAGGGAGGCGCGGGTGCGCTGGCGCAGTTTTGTCGCGGTCGGGGACAGCTTCACCGAGGGTATGGACGACGCCTACCCGGACGGCACCTACCGCGGTTGGGCGGATCTGGTGGCGACCCGGCTCGCCGCCGACGTGGGCCCCGACTTCCGCTATGCCAACCTGGCCATCCGGGGCCGGCTCTTTCCCAGTGTGGTCGCCGAGCAGGTGCCCGCGGCGGTGGCGATGAAGCCCGACCTGATCAGCTTCGCGGCCGGCGGCAACGACGTGCTGCGCCGCACCTTCGATCCGGACACGATGGTCGCCCGCTTCGACAACGTGGTGCGGCAGTTGCGCTCGGGCGGCGCGGACGTGCTGCTCTTCCGGTTCGCCGACGTGATGGCCCGGCTGCCCGGCCAGCGTCTCGTCGCCCCCCGGGTGGAGCTGCTCAACCAGGCGGTCGGCGAGACCGCGGAGCGGCACGGCACCATCCTGGTCGACCTCTACGCCGACGACACCTTCCTCAACCCGATGCTCTGGAGCACCGACCGGCTGCACCTGAACCCGGCCGGGCACCGGCGGGTGGCCGGGCAGGTGCTCAACGCGCTCGGCGTCGGCTGCGACGAGGAGTGGCTGCTCGTTCCGGAGCGACCGCTGCCGAAGCCGTGGCTGGCCTCCCGGGGAGACGATCTGCGCTGGGCCGGCCGGCACCTCGCCCCATGGATCAAGCGCCGGCTCACCGGCCGCTCGTCCGGCGACACGGTCACCGCGAAGCGCCCCTCACTGAGCCCGGTCACCGACTGACCATGCTGACCCTGCACACCGCACCGCTGCTGCGGCTCACCCCCGAGGGCGAGCCGGTGCCGGAGCACGCCGTGGTGGTGAGCGGCGACCGGATCGAGGCCGTCGGCCCACGGGCCGAGCTGAGCGGGACGTATGCCGGGGTCCGGGTCCGCCGCTGGCCCGGCACGCTGGGGCCGGGGCTGCTGAGCGACGAGCCGCTGCCGGCCGCGCCGACCCCGCGCGAGCGGGTGTACGCGCTGCTGCGGCGCGGGGTGACGGCGGTGCTGGCGGAGAATCTCGCCGACCCGGCGCTGCGGGCCGCCGTCGACAGGAGTGACCTGCTGGTGCTGCCGGCCGCCGTACCGCCGACCCTGCTTCGGGGCGGGCGCGCCGATCTGGCGGTCCTCGACGCCGACGGTGCCTGCCTGGTGACCGTGGTCGCCGGTCGGATCGCCCACCGCCGCGCCTGACCAGTGCGCGGCGTCGCACCCGATGGCCGGTCGCCAGGCAGGGTTGCGGCGTACCTTGGGGATCATGTCTGTGCCGAACGATCCTGATCCCCGCCTCCAGTCGTACGCGGACCCGCAGCGGCTCGTCACCACCGACTGGCTGGCCGAGCACCTGGGCGACGAGGGCCTCGTCGTGGTCGAGTCCGACGAGGACGTACTGCTCTACGAGTCCGGTCACATCCCCGGCGCCATCAAGATCGACTGGCACCTGGAGCTGAACGACCAGGTGACCCGGGACTACCTCGACGCGAAGAGCTTCGCTGAGATGTGCGCCGCCAAGGGCATCGGCCGAGGCGACACGGTGGTCTTCTACGGCGACAACTTCAACTGGTGGGCCGCGTACGCCCTCTGGGTCTTCTCGCTCTTCGGGCACGCCGACGTGCGGCTGCTCGACGGTGGCCGGCAGAAGTGGATCGCCGAGGGGCGTGAGGTGACCCGGGACAAGCCGTCCCGTCCGCGCGCCGACTACCCGGTGCCGCTGCGTGACGACACGCCGCTCCGGGCGTTCCGCGAGCAGGTGATGGCGCACATCGCCTCGGGTCGGCCGCTGGTCGACGTCCGGTCCCCGGGCGAGTACACCGGCGAGATGCTGCACATGCCGGACTACCCGCAGGAGGGTGCGCTGCGTGGCGGGCACATCCCGGGTGCGGTGAACAAGCCGTGGAAGTCCGCGGCCAACGAGGACGGCACGTTCAAGTCTTCCGACGAGCTTCGCGCGATCTACGCCGACCAGCTCGGGCTCAGCCCGGACGACGACGTGATCGCGTACTGCCGGATCGGTGAGCGGTCCAGTCACACCTGGTTCGTGCTGCGGCACCTGTTGGGCTACCCGCAGGTGCGCAACTACGACGGCTCCTGGACCGAGTGGGGCAACCTGGTCCGGGCCCCTGTCGTGAAGGGCGACCAGCCGGGCGGCCTCGCCGCCTGAGCAGCCCAACCGTCCCCGCGCGGCCGTTGTGGTCTCGCGGGGACGGTGCTCAACCGGCCAGCGCCACCACGCCGGGCAGTTCGCGGACCACGCCGGTGATCTCGCCGGTCTCCGGGTGCCAGCGCGCCACGCCGGCCGGTTGCAGGCGGAGCAGCACGGCGCCCTCGTTGTCCCAGCCCAGCACCTCGCAGCAGCCCTTCCACCGGTCCCGACCCAGGTCGAGCACGTGGGCCACGGCGCCGGTGCGGGCGTCCAGCACGGCCACCCCCTCGGCCCCGTCGATCTCGCCGCTGGTGATCCACGCCGCCCGGGCCAGCCGCTCGCCGTGCAACCAACCCCGGCCGTAGAACTCGTTGACCTGGTAGGGCGAGGGCAGCGCCGAGCCGGTGATCCGCTGTTCGGAGCGAATCGTGCCCTCGCGGGTGCGGCTGCGCAGCATCAGGCCGCCCCGCTCGCCGCCCACCTCGACGAGCGCCGCCTCGCGGCCGGCCGCCGGATCGGGTGCGACCAGGTCCCAGGCCGAAACGTCGACCTCACTCGCCGCGCCGGTCACCCGGTCCACCGCGTACGTCCGGTCGTCGCCGCCGACCAGCACCCGGTCGCTCGCCCAGACCACCAGCTCCAGGTAGCCCTGAAGGGGGATCCGGCGCACGGTCGCCCTGGTGAGGTCGACCATGATCAGTTCGTCGGTCTGGGCGAACGCGGCCGATCGACCGTCGGGTGACAGCACTCCCGGCTTCACGGGGAGCGCTTCGTTGCCGCCCTCGTCCCGGGTGGGCGCCGGGGTCACGACGTCGAGGCTGCGCACCACGCCGTCGTCGCCGAGGACCCGGATCGGGCCGTTCGCGCGGTGCTCCTGATCCACTGGCTGGAACAGGGCCAACGCCCGCTGGACTGGTCGCGCGGAGAGTGGCACGGTCGCCGGGTCAACGAGCCGGGCCAGCGGGTCGGGCGGAAAGGTCAGCTCGGCGGGCGCCCGCACCACCGGCGGGGCATGGCTGGGCTCGACGGTCGGTGCCACCGAACGCTCCGGCGCCACCGGAAGGTCCGGTGCCACCGAAAGGTCCGGCGGCCGCTCGGCGGGTGGTCGCAGGGCGGCCACCGTGCCGCCGCCGATCAGTGCCACGGCCAGGGCGACCGCGCCGACCGCCCGTCGGGTACGCCGGGTACGCCGTGCCCGCTCCCAGCCGGCCACCGCCGGGTGGCTGGGGCGGACGTCCTCGACGCTGACCGTCAGCAGCCGGCGCAGCTCCTGCTCGTTCACGGGTTCACCTCCAGGCCGGTGGCCAGGTCGCCGCGCGCCGCCGGGTCCTGGGTCGGCCGGGAGTCCCGGGCGAGGTCCGGGGCCACCTCGCGAAGGCGGCGCAGCCCCGCGTGGCACTGGCTCTTCACGGTGCCGACGGTCACCCCGAGCGCCTCGGCGGTGGCCACCTCGGTCAGGTCCTCGTAGTAGCGCAGCACCAGCACGGCCCGCTGCCGGGGCGGGAGCAGGCCGAGCGCGTCGTGCAGCGTGAGCCGGAGCGTGCCGTCACGGTCCGGGGCCACCTGCTCCGGCGGCTCGGCGCTGAGCCGTTCCCGCCGCCGGCGGCGCCACCACGACACCGTGTCCCGGTAGAGGATGGCCCGCACGTACGCCGCGGGATCGCCGTCGCGGACCGTTGTCCAGCGCAGCGCCAGTTTGAGCAGCGCGTCCTGGAGCAGGTCCTCGGCCTGGTGCCGGTTGCCACAGATCAGGTAGGCCGCGCGCAGCAGGCGGTGCTGGTGGCTCTCCACGAAGGCGAGGTAGCCGTCGCGTCCGTCGCTTGCCGCCGGTCCCATCCGCCCACCTCCCGGCCGTCGCGTTCGGCCTCACCTGGCAGACGCACGGGGAGGGGGAAAAGGTTGGGTCAGCTGTCCGGCTGCCCGGTCAGGTAGCGCTGAAGGGTTGGTGCGACCCAGGAAACCATTTCTTCCGGATCCAGCTCCACCATCGGCGGCAGGCGGACGATGTAGCGGGTGAAGGCGAGGCCGAGGATCTGACTGGCCACGAGGCCGGCACGCCGAGCGGTGGTGGCCGGGTCGGTCCCGAACGTCGCCACGGCCGCGGTGAGCTGGTCGGCGAAGATGCCGCGCATTCGCTCCGCCGCGCCCGGATTGGTGCTGGCGGCCCGGAGCAGTGCCACGAGCGTCTCGTCGCCGTCCCACCGGGCGAGGAAGTGCCGTACCAGCACCGCACCGAACCGCCCGGGTGGCACGTCGGTCAGGTCGGGGAGCCGGAGGTCGAACTCGGCCGCAGCTGCGAAGAGCCCCTCCTTGCTGCCGTAGTAGCGCATCACCATCGACGGGTCGATCCGGGCGTCGGCGGCGATGGCCCGGATCGTGGCGCGCTCGTACCCGTCCGCCGCGAACCGTTCGCGAGCGGCTCGCAGGATCGCGGCCCGGGTGACGTCCGAGCGGCGGGGTCGGGTCGGGTGGGCGGGCGCTGTCATGTCAACGACCGTATGCCAACACCTGTTGACACACAATGAGCGGCGACCTAGCGTTGCCAACAAGTGTTTGCCAACAAGTGTTGGCAACGTCGTTCGGGAGGTGGCCATGCTGCCCACACATACCGACGTCCTGGTGGTGGGCGCCGGCCCAACCGGCCTCGCCACCGCGCTGACACTGGCTCGCCGAGGAGTCGAGGTGGCCGTGGTGGACCAGCTCGGCAGCCCGCCGGTGACCTCCCGCGCGGCCGTCGTGCACGCGTACACCCTGGAGGTGCTGGACCGGATCGGCGCCGCGGCGCCGCTGGTCGCCCAAGGGGTGCGGGCGCCGCGCTTCACCGTCCGGGATCGGGACCGGGTGCTGCTGTCGGTCCCGTTCCACCAGTTGCCGTCCCGCTTTCCCTACGCGCTGATGGTCTCCCAGTCGGTCACCGAGGCCGTGCTCACCGAACGCCTGGCCGACGTCGGCGTCCAGGTGCGGCGGCCGTGCCGGCTGACCGGTCTGAGCCGGACCGCGGACGGGGTGGTCGCGCAGGTCGACGGCGCCGGGGTGCGTGCCCGGTTCGTGGTCGGCGCGGACGGTCTGCACAGCACGGTCCGGCAGTTGGCCGGCATCGGCTTCACCGGCCCCAGCGACGAGGAGTCGTTCGTGCTGGCCGACGCCCGGGTGCGCAGCACCCTGCCCCGCGACGAGGCGGCGCTCTTCCTCGCCCGCTCCGGGCCGCTGATCTGGGCGCCGCTCCCGGACGGGGTGGTCCGGCTGGTCGCCGCCGTGCCGGCGGCACCGGCCGAGCCGGACGCGGCGTACCTCCAGGCGCTGCTCGACGAGCGCGGCCCGGCCCGGCGACCCGACCGGGTGACGGAGGTGCTCTGGGGATCCCGGTTCCGGGTGCACCACCGGATCGCCGACACCTTCCGGGCCGGCCCGGTGCTGCTGGCCGGCGACGCCGGGCACGTGCACAGCCCCGCCGGCGGGCAGGGCATGAACCTCGGCATCTGCGACGCGGTGGCGCTCGGCACCGCACTGGCCGATGTGCTCGGCGGCGGCCCGGAGACGCTGCTCGACGAGTACACCGCCCGGCAGCGCCCGATGGCCGAGGACGTGCTGAGGTTCGCCGCCGGGCTGACCCGGCTGGCCACCCTCTCCCCGGCCCGCCGGCCGGTCCGGGACGTGCTGCTCCGGCTGCTCGGTGCCCTACCGCCGGCCCGGCGCCAGATCGCGCTGCGCCTGTCCGGGCTGTCCCACCGGGAACGAACGCCGGGCTAGGCCCGCAGTGTCCGCCACGCCGCCAGGGTGACCAGTGCGAACGTCCCGGCCGCCGCACCCGCCACCGGCACGGTTCCGTACGCCGAGGCGACCAGCCCGGCGAGCGCCGCGCCCACCGGTGCGGTGAGCAGCCCGACCATCCGCTGGGCGGCACCCACCCGACCGAGCAGTCCGCTCGGCACGTGCCGCTGCCCGTACGACGCCCACAGGCTGTTCCACACCACGGTGCCGGCGGCGAAGACGGCCAGCGCGATCCCGCCGGGCACCGGATGCCGGGCCAGCGCGAACCCGGTCAGCGCGACGGTCTGCACGGCGAGAACCGCGCCGAGCGCGGGCACCGTGCCGAGTCGGGCGGCGAGCCGACCCGCCCCGAGCGCCCCGGCCACGCCGCCGAGGATCGCACCCGCGGCGAACAGCCCGTACCCGGCCGGTGGCACCCGCAACACGTCCAGGGCGTAGAGCACCAGCACCGCCAGCACGCCGCTGATCGCCAGGTTGCTCGCGGCGGTGAGCAGAGTGACCCGCCACAGTGTCCGGTGCCCGCGCAGCCACCGCACCCCCTCGACGATCTCGCCCCACACCGACCCCCGCCGAGCTCCGGTCACCGCGTGCGGAGCGGGTGTCGGAGTGAGGGCCAGGACGAGCAGGGCGGCCACGGCGAAGGTGACGGCGTCGACGGTGAACGGAAGGGCGGGAGCGGCGGCGAAGAGAATGCCGGCGGCGGGCGCGCCGAGGAAGCCGCCGGCCACCGCCGTACCGGCCTGGAGCCGGCCGTTCGCCCGGGTTAGCGCGGCCGGCGGCACCAGCGCGGGCAGCAGCGCGAACGAGGCCGCGTCGAAGAGGGTGCCCAGCGCGGCGAGGAGGAACGCGGCCACCAGCAGCGCCGGGACGCCGGCCCGGTCGAAGGCGACCGCCACGGCCAGCGCCGCCACCACGACGGCGCGTACCCCGTCCACCAGGGCCATCGTCCGCCGGCGGTCCCAGCGGTCCGCGTACACGCCGCCGAGCAGGCCGAGGAGCAGCGGCGGCAGCTGAGCGACCACGGTGACCGCCGCGATGACCCGGGGGTCGTGGGTCAGCGTCGCGGCCAGCAGCGCCAGGGCCGGGGTACGCAGCGCGTCCCCCAGCCGGGAGGAGACGGCGGCGGACCAGAGCAGCCGGAAGTCCCGGCCGAGAGCGGAGGAGGTCATGGCGGTGACCGTGCGGGTTCGACCGGGTCGAGGGTCAAGCCACCGGGCGAAAGGGGGACGCACGCGTCGGTGATCATCGGTACGGTGGGCGCCGGCATCGGACCGGGGAGAACTCAGGCGTGGACCACACCTTCCAGGTTGACCTCCGTGGCGTGGTCGACCTGCTCAGTCATCACCTCTACGGCAGCCCGCGGGTCTACGTCCGCGAGTTGCTCCAGAACTCGGTGGACGCGATCACCGCGCGGCGTGCGAGTGAGCCGGACGCTCCCGCGCTGGTCCGCATCGAGCCGCCGGACAGCACCGGCGACGGCACGCTGCGGGTGCACGACACCGGCATCGGCCTCACCGAGGCGCAGGTGCACGAGCTGCTGGCCACCATCGGCCGCAGCTCCAAGCGCGACGAGCTGGGTTTCTCCCGGCACGAGTTCCTCGGCCAGTTCGGCATCGGCCTGCTCTCCTGCTTCCTGGTGGCCGACGAGATCCAGGTGCTCACCCGACACGGGGACCACCCCACGGTCCGCTGGACCGGGTACGCCGACGGCCGCTACGCGGTGACGGTGGCGCCGCCGGAGGCCGCCCGCTCCGAGCCGGGCACCACGGTCACGCTGGTGCCCCGCCGCGACGCCGACCAGTGGTTCAGCACCCCGACCGTCACCGACCTGGCCCGGCTGTTCGGTTCCCTGCTGCCGGTCACCGTCCGGGTCGGCGACGTGGTCACCACCACCGGCGAACCACCCTGGCCGACGACGGCGGGAGCGCCGGTCGACCGGGCGGCGCTGATCCGGTACGCCCGGGAGATGCTCGGCGTCGACCCGTTCGACGTGGTGCCACTGACCGTGCCGGAGGCCGGGGTGACCGGTGTCGCCTTCATCCTGCCCACCCCGGTGAACCCGGCGGCCCGGGCCGGGCACCGGGTCTACCTCAAGCGGATGCTGCTCACCGAGCACGCCGACGGGCTGCTGCCGGACTGGGCGTTCTTCGCGCACTGCGTGGTGGACGCGACCGAGCTGCGCCCGACCGCCAGCCGGGAGGCCCTCTACGAGGACACCCTGCTGACCGCGACCCGGGAGGCGCTCGGCGACCAGGTACGCGGCTGGCTGGTCCGGCTGGCCCGGCACGACCCGCACCGGCTGGCCGAGTTCCTCCAGGTGCACCACCTCGGCGTGAAGGCGTTGGCGCTGCACGACGACGAGATGCTCCGGCTGGTCGACCGGTGGTGGCCGATGGACACCAACGTCGGCACGCTCACCCTCGCCGAGTTCCGGGAGCGCTACGGCGTGGTCCGTTACGCGGCGAGCCTCGACGAGTTCCGTCAGCTCGCCGCGGTGGCCGCCGCGCAGGACCTGGCGGTGGTCAACGCCGGCTACACGTACGACACCGAGCTGATCGAGCGGCTGCCGGT
Source organism: Micromonospora sp. U21 (assembly GCF_018070045.1). GTDB lineage: Bacteria > Actinomycetota > Actinomycetes > Mycobacteriales > Micromonosporaceae > Micromonospora. The sequence goes on along the minus strand of NZ_JAGPYK010000015.1, from coordinate 143,613 downwards.
GGTGGACCGCTCGGTGCTGATCGAGCGGCTGGAGCCGAGCGACCTCACCACCCGGTTCGACGCGCTCGACCCGCAGGTGGAGTTGGCGCTGCGACCGTTCCTCACGGCGGCGCAGCGGGCCGTCGAGCGCTCCGGCTGCGAGGTGGTCATCCGGGCGTACGACCCCGTCTCGCTGCCCGCGCTCTACCTGGTCAGCCGGTCGGCGGCGTTCAACGACCAGCTCGCGGCCAGCCGGGACCGGGCCGACGAGCTGTGGGGCGGCGTGCTCGACGCGCTCGCCGCCACCGCCCCGCCGGACCGCCCACAGCTGGTGCTCAACCACCGCAACCCGCTGGTCCGCCGGGTCACCATGCTGGCCGACCCGGAACTGGTCGGGCTCGCCGTCGAGGCGCTGTACGGGCAGGCGCTGCTGCTCGGTCACCATCCGATCCGCGCGGCCGACGCCGCGCTGCTGAACGATTCGTTCCTCGGCCTGCTCGGCCGGGCCGTTCCGGGACGGGAGTGAGCATGAGCGACGAGGATCTCTGGCGTGTGCTGCGCGGCATCGCCGACATGCCGTACGGGGCGGGGCAGATCGCCGCGCTGGAACAGTTGCTGCGTCGGGTGGACGCCGCGGACGACCGGCACCTCGCCTTCGTCACCCGGATGCAGGCCACCACCGGGTACGTCTACGGCGGTGAGCCGGCGAAGTCCTTCGTGACCTTCTCCTGGTGCCTGTCCGAGTTCGACCGCGATCCGCAGCCCTACCACCAGCGCCACCTGCACCAGCTGCTGTGGCACTTCAAGTACATGGTGTCCGGCCTGCTGAAGTTCCCCGAGGTGCCGCTGGACCGCACGTACGCGGTGCTGGACGACATGGAGCGGCGCTACAAGGCCGGCGGGCACAGCCTGCAGACCGTCCACAAGCACCGGTTCCGGGTCGCCGACCACGTGGGCGACGCCGATGCGGCCGCGCACTGGTACCGGCTCTGGCAGACCACCCCGCGCGACGAGCTGTCCGACTGCGCCGGCTGTGACCCGACGAGCCAGGTGGGCTACCTCGCCGACACGGGGCGGGACGCCGAGGCGGTGACGCTGGCCGAGCCGGTGCTCGCCGGTCGACTCACCTGCACCGAGCAGCCGCAGGCGATCCTCACCGCGCTGCTCCTGCCGTACCTGCGCACCGGGCGGGGTGAGTCGGCGCGGGACGCGCACCGGGAGGCGTACCGCCGGCTGCGCGGCAACCTCGCCGACCTGTGGGACATCGGCGACCACATCGAGTTCTGCACGTTGACCGGCAACGAGGCGCGTGCGGTCGAGCTGGTCGAACGGCACCTGGACTGGCTGGACCGGCCGCCGTCGCCGGCCGCCGCGATGCACTTCGCGGCGACCGCCGCCGCCGCGCTGCGCCAGGCCGGCCAGGCAGGCGCGCCGACCGTGTACCGCCGTGCCGCCGAGGGTCGGCCGGCCGGCGAGGTGCCCGCGCTGGCGCTCGCCGACGAACTGGCGGAGACCGCGACCACCCTGGCCGCGCGCTTCGACGCCCGTAACGGCACCGTGCACCAGTCGGAGTGGATCGCCCAACGGCTCGCCGTGCGGGCCAGCGGTGAGCACCTGCCGCTCTCCGCCAGCGTCCGCCGCCGTCCGGCCCGCCCGGCCGGGGACGAGCCGAGCGTCCGCCGCGACCGGGGTGCGTCACCGGCCGTCGCAGACCGGACGCGCGCCGGCGACGAGGCCACCGTGACCCTGCCCGCCGACGCCGGCCCGGACGAGCTGCTGGCCCTCGCCGAGGAGAGCTGGGGCCGGCACGACCGGGCCACCTTCCGGGCGGCGCTGGCCGCCTGCGACGAACGGTTCGGCACCGACGACCTGCCACCGCGCACGGTCGCGCACCGGCTGGCGCTGCGGGCGGCCGAGCGTGGTGACGAGGACGACATCGCGGGCGCGATCGAGATGAACCGGGCGGCGTTGAGCCGGTACCGGGAGGCGGCCGAGGAGGTGCCCGCCCAGGTGGTCGCCGGGCGGCTCGGCGTGCTGCTGACCCGCTCCGACGACGACGCCGAGGAGGGGCTGGCGCTGGTCCGGGCCGCTGCCGAGGCGTTGGAGCGGCTCGGCGACGCCCGACAGCGGGCCGCGGGGTACGACCGGGTGGCCCTGGCGCTGCTGCACCGGGAACGCTGGGCGGAGGCGCTCGCCGCGCTCGACCGCGTGCCGGCCGAGGCGGGCGGCGACCGGCACCTGGCGGCCCGGATCGCGCTGCACCGGGCGCATCTGCTGGAGCAGTCGGACCGCGTCGACGAGGCTCGCGCGGCCGCCGACGAGGCCCGCCGGATCGGCCGTGAGCTGGGCGTCGGCGAGCTGACCACGGCGGCCTGCCTGACGTACGTCAGGACGGTGGACGATCCGGCCGACGCGGTGGCCGCCTGCGACGAGGCGTTGAGGGTGGCACCGGCGAATGCGGAGCTGCCGGTCCGGGTCGCCCGGGCCCGGGCCCTGCTCTCCGCCGGGCGGGCCGCCGACGCGGTGGACGACTTCGTCGAGGCGGTGACGCTCTGCGTGGAGCGGGGCGCGGAGGGGGACGCCTTCCTGCGCTGGGAGTTGGCGAACGCGTACCGGGTGGTGGGTCGGCTCGGTGAGGCGGCCGAGGTCGCCGAGGAGGCCGTCCTCGGTCTGGACCGGCTCGGCGCCCAGGCGGAGGCGGACCGCTGCCGGCACCTCCTGGCCGGCGTCTACGCCGGGCTCGGCGAGATCGACCCGGCGCTGGCGCTGCTGGAGCGGCTGGCCGACAATCTGGACGGCCCGGACAACCTCCCGCACCGCGCGCAGGTGCTGGAGGAGGCCGGCGGGATCCTCTACGACGCCGACCGGGACGCGGTGGCCGCCGAGCGGTTCGCGGCTGCCGCCACGGCGTACCGGCTCGCCGACCTGCCGCTCGACGAGCTGCGGGCCCGCCGGCGGGAGGCGTACGCCTGGTTCTGGTCCGATGACCGGCCGGCAGCGGTACGCGCCATCGAGCTGGTGGACGGGTTGGCGGCGACGCTGACCGGGCAGCCGGATCAGTCGCCGCCGGTGACGTATGAGCTGGCGATGGCGGCCGAGGCCGGGGCGCGGGTGCTGACTGGGGAGGACCGGCCGGACGAGGCGCTGGGCCGGCTCGCCGGGGTGCCCGACCGGTTGCGGTCGATCGAGGCGTTCGGCGAGGCCGCGCAGGTCGAGATCCTCACCGGTGAGCTGCTGCTGCGCCTGGACCGGCCGGCCGAGGCGGAGCCGCTGCTGCGCCGGGTGCTCGGTGGACTTCCGGCGGACTCGCGACCGGTGCGCCAGACCGCCTGGCTGCTGGCCCGTGCGCTGGACCTCTTGGACCGGCCGGAGGAGGCCGCGGCGCTGCGGGCGGAGCACGACCTCGACCCGGACGACTGACCCGACCGGCGGTGCGGCATGCGCAACCGACCGGTAACCACCGCTCCACCGCACGCAGCTCGCGGTCTACGCTTGCCCCGTGACGGTGGAGCAGCAGGCACGGGGCGCGGCGGGTGCGGGCCGGCGCCGGTCCCGCAAGGACGAGATCCTGGAGATCGCGGTCGGCCTGTTCGCCGCCCGGGGCTACCACGGGGTGTCGATGGACGACATCGGCGCGGCCGCCGGGGTGACCGGTCCGGCGCTCTACCACCACTTCGCCGGCAAGGAGGCGATGCTGGCCGCCGCGCTGATCCCGGTCAGCGAAGGGCTGCTCGCCGGTGGGCGGGAGCGGTCCACCGGGCGCCCGGACGACCCGCGCGGCGTACTGGAGTCGTTGATCGACTTCCACGTCGAGTTCGCGCTGGCCAACCCGGCGGTGATCGCGCTGCACCTGCACGAGCTGGACCGCCTGCCGGACGAGCCGCGACGGCGGATCCGCCGCCTTCAGCGACTTTACGTCGAGGAGTGGGTGACCGTGCTCACCGCGCTGCACCCGGGCATGCCCGACGGTGAGGCGCGGGTGCTGGCGCACGCCGCGTTCGGCCTGATGAACTCGACCCCCTTCCTCGGTGGCGAGGTGGACCGGCGACGCCGTGCCGAGCTGCTGCGCGACGCCGCGCTGGCCGCGCTGCTCGCCTGAACCCGACTCGTCAGAAGCGTGCCGGTCATGGTTCCCTGACATCCGTCCCAACATCCGGACGCCGGGAGGAAACATGATCGAGTCACTGCTGGTCGCCAATCGGGGCGAGATCGCCCGCCGGATCGTCCGGACCGCCAGGCGGCTCGGCATCCGCGCGATCGCGGTGTACTCGGAGGCCGACGCCCACCTGCCGTTCGTCGCCGAGGCGGACGAGGCCGTCCTCATCGGCCCGCCGAACCCGGCGCAGAGCTACCGCGACACCGGGGCGATCCTCGCCGCCGCGAAGTCGACCGGCGCGCAGGCCATCCACCCCGGGTACGGCTTCCTGTCGGAGAACGCCGAGTTCGCCCGTACCGTCGAGTCGAGCGGCCTGATCTGGGTCGGCCCCGGCGCGGACGCGATCACCGCGATGGGCGACAAGATCAACGCTCGGAACCTGATGGCGGCGGCCGGCGTTCCGGTCGCGCCCGGCACCACCGACCCGGCCGTCGACCTGGACACGGCGGTGGCCGCCGCCTCCGAGATCGGTTACCCGGTGATGGTCAAGGCCGCCGCCGGTGGCGGTGGCATGGGCATGGGCGTGGCCGTGGACGAGGCCGCGCTGCGCACCGAGTACGACAAGGTGCGCGCGTTCGCCGAGCGGATGTTCGGTGACGGCTCGGTGCTGATCGAGCGGTACTTCCCCCGGGTACGCCACGTCGAGGTGCAGATTCTCGGGCTGGCCGACGGCCGGGTGGTGGCGCTCGGCGAGCGGGAGTGCTCGGTGCAGCGCCGCAACCAGAAGCTGGTCGAGGAGTCCCCGTCCCCGGCCGTGTCGCCGGAGCTGCGCGAGCGTTTCCTGGCGGCTGCGGTGCGCGCCGGTGAAGCGGTCGGCTACCGCAACGCGGGCACGGTGGAGTGCCTGCTCGATCCCGCTTCCAACGAGTTCTTCTTCCTGGAGATGAACACGCGGCTCCAGGTGGAGCACCCGGTGACCGAGTACGTCTACGGCGTCGACCTGGTCGAGGAGCAGTTGCGGGTGGCGTCGGGGCTGGCGCCGACCTTCGATCCGGACGCGCTGGCGCCGAGTGGGCACGCCATCGAGATGCGGATCAACGCCGAGGACCCGAAGCGCTTCCTGCCCGGCCCCGGCGTGATCAGGACCTGGGTGGAGCCGGCGGGTGAGGGTGTCCGGGTGGACTCCGGCTACACCGAGGGCAACACGGTCACCCCGTTCTACGACAGCCTGATGGCCAAGCTGATCATCAGCGGTGACACGCGGGAGCAGGTGATCGAGCGGGCCCGGACGGCGGTCGCCGCCTTCCAGATCGAGGGCCCGAAGAACAATCTGCCGTTCTTCGCCGAGCTGTTGGAGAACGAGGAGTTCCTCTCCGGCGCGTACGACACGGCCATCGTCTCCCGCATGCGCTGACCGGCCAGGTCGTCGTCCCAACGGCCTCACGAGACTGGTACCTGCGCCCTTTGCTCTGCTTACCTGGACGCAACAGCGGTTGTCCGGATACCGGACGGTCGCCGTTGCGTCGGTTGAAGCAGAGCAAAGAGGCCGACATCCCGCCCCGATCCGACGTCACAGCGAGGTGACCAATGAGCCAGCTGCCAAATTCCGTGTCGATCCGCGAGGTTGGGCCGCGGGACGGGCTGCAGAACGAGGACCCGATCCCGACCGACGCCAAGGTGCGGCTGCTCGACGCGCTCTCCGGCACCGGGGTACGCCGGATCGAGGCGGTGTCGTTCGTGCACCCGAAGGCGATCCCGCAGATGGCCGACGCCGACGAGGTGTGGCGGCGGGCGGCGCGGGTCGAAGGGGTGCGCTACTCGGCCCTGGTGCCGAACACTCGCGGCGCCCAGCGGGCCCTGGCCGCCGGGTTCACCGAGATCGAGGTGGTGGTCTCGGCCAGCGACACGCACAACCGGCGCAACGTCAACCGCTCCACCGACGAGTCGCTGGACGACATCGCCGAGCTGATCGACCTGCTGCACGGCGCCTCCGCACGGGTCGAGGTGATCGTGGCGACCAGCTTCGGCTGCCCGTACGAGGGGGACGTCGACCCGGAGCGGGTGGCCGGCATCGTCGACCGGGTGGTCCGCGACGGCGCGGACCGGGTCGCGTTCGGCGACACGACCGGCATGGGCACTCCGCGCCGGGTCCGTGAGCTGCTGACCGCGGTACGCGACCGCAACGCGCACGTGCCGGTGCTGCTGCACTTCCACAACACCCGGGGCACCGCGCTGGCCAACCTGCTGACCGCGCTGGAGCTGGGGGTGACCGAGTTCGACGCCAGCGTGGGCGGCCTGGGTGGCTGCCCGTACGCCCCGGGAGCCAGCGGCAACCTGGCCACCGAGGAGGCCGTGCACATGCTGCACGACATGGGCATCGACACCGGCATCGACCTGGCCGCCCTGATCGAGGCGGCCGAGCTGGCCGAGCATCTGCTCGGCAAGAAGCTCCCGTCCGGCGTGCTGCGCGCCGGCCCCCGTACCCGTCTGACCCCGATGCCGAGCTGAGCGATCGGGAACGCGGGGAGGGGCCGGCAACGTGCCGGCCCCTCCGTCGTGTCTGCTCGCTCGGTCAGCCCACCGTGGTGAGCGCGGCCGGCCAGCTGTCGCGGAAGATGTCCGCTCCGGTGCGGTCCGTGCTGCGCTCGGTGGCGATCCGGGTGCCGGCGAAGAGGTTGCTCACCCGGTTCGCCTCGGCGGTGCTCGGGTACGGGTTGGTGCAGCTGGTGCCGGCGCTGCCGCCGGACATAAGGAGCGCGCAGTTCCCGTTGTAGTTGTCCGGGAGGCCGAGGATGTGCCCGATCTCGTGGGTCATGATCCGCAGCACGCTGTACTGGGCAGCCTGCTGGGTGTCGATGTAGACCCGGCCGTTGCCGAGGCTGGTCCGCACCGCGTACGAGCCGCCGCCGGTGATCCGGTAGATCCGCAGGTTGGAGCCGCAGTTCGCCGAGAGCGTCAGGTTGACGGTGGCGTTGTTCCAGATCGATGCGGCCTGGTTGGCGACGCTGGCGTAGCTTCCCGCCTGGCTGGTGTTGTAGCAGATGGTCATGGCGGCGGACGCGGGCGCCGGGTTGGCGACCGTGACGCCGAGGGTGGCGAGCGCCGTCGCGACGAACGCGACCGCGAGCCGATTGAGTCGTGAGGTCATCGCTGACTCCAATCTCGGAGGGGGGTGCCAGGAGCCTAATCGCAGAGATTAATAGATTTCAATGTTTGGTTCGAATTCACAGTCTCCCGATGCCACCCGACGCCCGGCCCGCCCAGGGGTCGCCGCGTGTCGCGCGAATGCGATAGCCTAACGATCGTTCAGGTCAGTACGGGTGAGGAGTCAGCGTGACGCTCGACGGTGAGGCGCTGGAGCAGCTGCGCAAGCGGGCCCGGTCCGGCGGCGCGGACAAGTACCACGCGGCGAACGCGGCCAAGGGCAAGCTCTTCGCCCGGGAGCGGGTCGCGCTCCTGGTCGACGAGGGCTCGTTCGTCGAGGACGGCCTCTACGCCAACGCGCTGGCCGAGGGGCTGCCCGCCGACGGCGTGGTCACCGGCACCGCCACCATCGACGGCCGGCAGGTCTGCCTGATGGCCAACGACTCCACCGTCAAGGCCGGCAGCTGGGGCGCCCGCACCGTCGAAAAGATCATCCGGATCATCGAGCGGGCGTACGGCGCCGGCGTGCCGATGGTCTACCTGGTCGACTCGGCCGGCGCCCGGATCACCGACCAGGTCGACCTCTTCCCCGGCCGGCGCGGCGCCGGCAAGATCTTCTGGAACCAGGTTCGCGCCTCGGGCTCGATCCCGCAGGTGTGCGCGCTGTTCGGCCCGAGTGCCGCCGGTGGGGCGTACATCCCGGCGTTCTGCGACGTGGTCGCCATGGTCGACGGCAACGCCAGCATGTACCTCGGCTCCGACCGGATGGTCGAGATGGTCACCGGCGAGAAGACCACCCTGGAGGCGATGGGCGGGGCCAAGGTGCACACCGCCGAATCCGGCGTCGGGCACTTCCTCTGCCAGACCGAGGCCGACGCGCTGGACGTGGTGCGTCGCTACCTGTCGTACCTGCCGGCGAACTGGACCCAGGCGCCGCCGGCCGCCGAGGCCGTCGCCGCGCCGGCGAAAGCCGACCTGGTCGCGCTGGTGCCGGCCAGCGAGCGGCAGGCGTTCGACATGCGGCGGTACGTCAAGGGCCTGCTCGACGAGGGTTCCTTCTTCGAGATCCAGGCGCTCTGGGCCAAGGAGCTGACCATCGGCTTCGGTCGCCTCAACGGCGAGGTCGTCGGCGTGGTCGGCAACAACTCGATGTTCAAGGGCGGCGTGCTCTTCGTCGACTCGGCCGACAAGGCGACCCGGTTCGTGCAGCTCTGCGACGCGTTCAACGTGCCGCTGCTCTTCCTCAGCGACGTGCCCGGCTTCATGGTCGGCAGCGTGGTGGAGAAGCAGGGCATCATCCGGCACGGCGCGAAGATGATCACCGCCATCTCCGAGGCGACGGTGCCGAAGATCTGCGTGGTGGTCCGGAAGGCGTACGGCGCCGGCCTCTACGCGATGGCCGGCCCCGGCTTCGAGCCGGACGCCACCATCGCGCTGCCCACCGCGAAGATCGCGGTGATGGGGGCCGAGGCCGCGGTGAACGCGGTCTACGCCAACAAGATCGCTGCCATCCCGGACGCGGACGAGCGGGCCGCCTTCGTCGCTGCCAAGCGGGCCGAGTACGAGCAGGACATCGACGTCGTCCGGCTCGCCAGCGAGCTGGTGGTGGACGCCATCGTCGAGCCGCACGACCTGCGTACCGAGCTGGTCCGCCGGTTCGCCGCGGCCCGTACCAAGGATCGGCACTTCTCCCGACGCCGGCACGGCGTCACCCCGGTCTGACCCCTCGACCGGGCCAGCACAGCGAACCGTCCCGGCGTCACGAGCGCCCGGCGGCCCCGTCCACACAGGAGGATGAGATGGACTTCCGGCTCACCGACGAACAAGCGGCGCTGCGGGAGAGCGTGCGGGACTTCGCGCGCGAGGTGGTCGCCCCGGTCATCGCCGAGCACTACGAGCAGCACACCTTCCCGTACGAGGTGATCCGGCAGATGGGCAAGATGGGCCTGTTCGGCCTGCCCTTCGGCGAGGAGCACGGCGGCATGGGTGGCGACTACTTCGCGCTCTGCCTGGCCCTGGAGGAGCTGGCCCGGGTCGACTCCAGCGTGGCGATCACGCTCGAGGCGGCGGTCTCGCTCGGCGCGATGCCGATCTACCGGTTCGGCACCGATGAGCAGCGCGCCACCTGGCTGCCGAAGCTGCTCAGCGGCGAGGCGCTGGCCGGTTTCGGGCTCACCGAGCCGGGCACCGGCTCGGACGCCGCCGGCACCCAGACGCGGGCGGTGCTGGACGGCGACGAGTGGGTGATCAACGGCTCGAAGGCGTTCATCACCAACTCGGGCACCGACATCACGACCCTGGTCACCGTCACCGCGGTGACCGGCACGAACCCGGACGGCTCGAAGGAGTTGTCGACCATCATCGTGCCCAACGGCACGCCGGGGTTCACCGTGGCGCCGGGTTACTCCAAGGTCGGCTGGACCGCCTCGGACACCCACGAGCTGACCTTCGACGACTGCCGGGTGCCGGCGGCGAACCTGCTCGGCGGGCGGGGGCGCGGCTTCGCCCAGTTCCTCCAGATTCTCGATGAGGGCCGGATCGCCATCGCCGCGCTGGCCGTCGGTCTTGCCCAGGGCTGCGTCGACGAGTCGATCAAATATGCGAAGGAGCGGCACGCCTTCGGCCGGCCGATCGGTGCCAACCAGGCCATCCAGTTCAAGATCGCCGACATGGAGCTGAAGGCGCACACCGCCCGGCTGGCCTACTACGACGCCGCCGCGCGGATGCTGGCCGGCGAGCCGTTCAAGCGGCAGGCCGCCATCGCCAAGCTGCACGCCAGCACCATCGCGGTGGACAACGCCCGGGAGGCGACCCAGATCCACGGAGGCTACGGCTTCATGAACGAGTCCCCGGTGGCCCGGTTCTGGCGGGACTCCAAGATCCTGGAGATCGGCGAGGGCACCAGCGAGGTGCAGCGGATGATCATCGCGCGCGACCTCGGCATCTGACCGGAGCTGGAGACGGCCGGCGGCCGGTCGACCCGCCCTCCGGCAGGGCTGTCCGGCCCGGTTGTCGGATATCGGCGGGTGGGCGTCGGCAGCCCGACGTTCGACTGCCGACGGTCGGAGTCCATCCGTACTCTTCGTGCCCATGACTCCGGATCATCAACGGTCGCGGAGCCCGGCCGGTCGTGGCGGGCTGGCGGAGCTGCTCCGCGGGCACCGGCGCGCCGCCGGCCTGACCCAGGCGGAGCTGGCCTCCCGGGCCGGCGTGGGTGTGCGGACGGTGCGTGACCTGGAGCGCGGCCGGTCGGTCCGGCCGCAGCGCACCACCGTCGAGCTGCTCGCCGGGGCTCTGGAGCTGACCGGGGCCGCCCGGGCGGCGTTCCTGGCCGCTGCCCGGGGCCAGGCCGGCGGTGAGTCGACCCGGCCGGACGTCACCCTGGCGGCCCTCGCGGTCACCGGCCCCACCACGTCGGCAGCCGAGCCGGTCGGGTCTGCCCCGCCGGTCGCCCTCCCACCGGCGGTCGCGCTGATCGGTCGGGACCGCGACGTCACCGAGTTGGCCGCGATGCTGACCGCGGAGCACGGCCCCCGGCTGGTGAGCCTGGTCGGGCTGGCCGGGGTCGGCAAGACCGCGCTGGCGCTGTCCGTCGCGCACGTCGCCGCCGACGCCCACCCGGCCGGCGTGGCCGGAGTGCTGATCGGCGAGGGCTCGGACGGGCCGGATGTGCTCGCCGCCTCGATGGCCGTACTCGGCTCGGCCCGGCTGCCGGAGCTCACCGCCCGGCTCGCCGGCCGTCCGGCGCTGCTGCTGATGGACGCGGTGGAGCGCGCGCCCGGCCCGGTGGCCGAGACACTGCACCGGCTGACCGGCGCGCTGCCCTCGCTGCGGGTGCTGGTCACCGGGCGGCACCCGGTCGGGCTGCCCGGCGAGCGGGTCTGGCCGGTCGCGCCGCTCGACGTGCCGCCGCCGGACGCCGAGCGGTCCGGTCCGGCCACGCTCGGGTTGTCGCCGGCGGTAGCGCTGTTCACCGCCCGGCTCGCCCAGGTCCGTCGGGAGCCGCCCACCCCCGACGAGTTGCCGGCGCTGGCCGCGCTGGTCCGCCGGCTGGGTGGGCTGCCGCTGGCCATCGAGCTGCTGGCCGCCCGGGGCCGGCTCCTCGACCTCCCCGAGCTGCTCGACCGGTACGGCGACCGGGTGCTCGACCTGGCGACGCCTGTCGACCCGTCGGTCCACCCAGGTTGGGACGGACCGGACGCGGCCACCCACCGCTCGAACGCCACCGCTGCCAACCCGGCCGGGGTCGCGGTCACCCTGCGGGACGCGGTGGCGACCAGCTACCGGTTGCTCGCGCCGGACGAGCGGGATGCGCTGCGGCGGCTCGCCATGTTCGGCAACCGCTGGTCGGTGGAGATGGCCGAGGAGATGCTCGCCGACGAGGCCGACCGGGACGGCACGGTGGCGATCGACCCGGTCCCGCTGCTCGACCGGTTCGTCGAACTCGGCCTGCTGAGCGTGCGCGGCACCGGGCCGTTCCGGTTCCGACTGATCGACGCGGTCCGCGACTTCGCCCTCGAACAGGCGGCCGGCGGTGGCGAGCTGACGTGTGTCCGGCGCCGGCACGCGGAGGTGATCGCCCGCCTGGTGGCGCGGACCGCCACCGACCTGGCCGGTCCCCGGTTGCCCGACGCGGTGCATCGGCTGGATGAGGTGAGCAGCGACATCAGCTCCGCGTTGGCCCACGCGGCCACCGACGACCCGGTGACCGCGCTTCGCCTGGCGGCCTGCCTGACCCGCTGGTGGCGGTTCCGGGGGCGGGACGTCGCCGGCCGGCAGTGGCTGCGCCGGTTGCTGGCCGACCCGCGGACCGCCGACGCTGATCTCGTCCTGCGTGGCTGGGCCACCCTCGGGGTGGCGCGGCTCGCCGCCGAGCACGGTGCGGGTCCCGACGAGCTGCCGACCGCGCGGTCCGCGCTGGACCTGTTCCGGCAGGCCAGCGACGTGACCGGAGAGCTGGAGGCGCGGACCGTGCTCGGCGCGCTGCTGGTGACCGTCGGCGGGCACGACGAAGCCCGCGAGCAGGCCGAGGCGGTGCTGCGGCTGGCGGCCCGCAACGGTCGGACCCGGCACCTCGCGGTGGCCCAGAACAGCCTCGCCTGGCATGACATCCGGGTCGGTGACCTGGCCGCGGCGCGTCGCCGGCTGGCTGCGGTGGACCGGCTCGCCGCCGAGAGTGGGGAGCAGCGGCTGCGGGTGCTGGCCTGGGCCAACCGTGCCGAGGTCGCCCGTCTCGAGGGCCGGTACGCCGATGCCGTCGACCAGGGCTGGCGGGCCGTGGCGGCGTTGTCCGAGCTGGGTGATCCGCGGCATCGGCGCCGGGTGCTCGGCACGGTCGGGTTGGCGCTCGCCCAGGATGGTCGCGGTGCCGAGGCGACCGAGGTGCTCACCGAACTGCGGGCGGGGATCGCCGAGGTGGCGGTGGCCGTACCGGCGCGATCGTGGGTGGAGCGGGCCGGCCCGCCACGGCCCCGGGCGGACGCGGTGCTGTCCCCGGGCGGGCCAGAGGCGGGGATCTGCGCGTTGATCGAGGGGAACCTGGCGCTGCACCGGGGTGACCGGGAGTTGGCTGCCGAGTGGTTCGCCGCCGCCGCCGACGCCGGTCAGGATCGACGGGACGTGGTGGAGGCGCTGGTGGGGTTGGCCGCGAGCACTGCCGACCCGGCGGTCCTGGACCGGCTCGACGAGGTCTGCCGGGAGAGTGGCATCCGACTGTTGCCGCAGGAGTCGGGACTGCTCTATGCGCTGATCGCCGCCCGGGGTGGGCCGGGCGCGGGGTAGTCGCGGCGGGCCGGCCCGCTCCGCCGTCGCGGGGTGGGGTGGCATCGCGCGGACGGTCGGGCGGGAGTGGCGCGGACGAAAGCCCCCTTGGTGCTACCCCTCGCTGTTCGCCCGCGCCGTCACCCCCCGGTGAATCCCCGGTGCAGGAAGCCTGCCACCGTTATCCGGGCGGAAAGTCTATTCCGAGCGATAGGTCCGGTTGCCAAGGTCAGTTCTGCCGGTCTTTCTGCCGGTGGCGTGACACCGCTCAGGCCGGTCCGTTCGCCGCGCACTGCCGTGCCGGTGGGGCCGGTGGTCGCCGGCCGTCAGGGTCGGCCGGCTCCGTCGGCGGCGGCGATCTCCTGCTCGGGGGCGGCATCGGTGCTGCCGGCGGTGGCGTACGGGTGGACGGCGTCGCGCACCCGGCGCAGGCCGTCGAGCAGTGCGGCCAGGGCCTCGGGGTCGAGTTGGCCGGTGAACCACTGCTCGATGATCCGGAGGTGCCCGGGCAGCGTCTCGTCCAGCCGCTGCATGCCGGCGGCCGTAACCACGGCGAACGAACTGCGGCGGTCGGACGGGCAGGCCCGGCGGGTGAGCAGTCCGTCGCGTTCCATCCGGTCCACGACGCGGGTCACCCCGCTGGTGGACAGGGAGGTCTGCGCGGCGAGATCCGTCATCCGCAACTGGTTGCCCGGCGAGCGGGCGAGTCGGGTGAGCACCTCGAACTCGACCACGGAGAGGCCCTGCTCGTCGAGTTGCGCAGCGAACCGGGCCGAGAGCCCGGCATGCACCTCGTAGAGCAGGCCGACGGCGGTGATCCGGGGATCGTCGAACACGTTGGTCACTCGTTCATCCTACCAGTACTTGACACGAGGAATATTGCTATGGCTATAGTTGCTGAGGCAGTCGTTGGGCTACTAAACATCCTTCTGGAGGACATCAGCATGACCAGCAGCACCGATGCGGTTACCCGCGACTGGGACGGCCTCACCATTCCGGCGGCCGGCACCTACGCGCTGGACGCGGCACACAAGCGGGTGGGCTTCGTCGCCCGGCACATGATGGTGAGCAAGATCCGCGGCGTGTTCAACGAGGCGGCCGCCACCATCACCATCGCCGAGGACCCGCTGCAGTCGTCGGTCGTCGCGACCATTCAGGCCGCCAGCATCGACACGACCCAGGACGACCGGGACGCGCACCTGCGCAGCCCCGAGTTCCTGGAGGTCGAGAAGTACCCGACGCTGGAGTTCCGTAGCACCGGGGTCAAGTCCCGTCGCGGCAACGAGTTCGTGCTCACCGGTGAGCTCACCATCAAGGACGTCACCCGTCCGGTCGACCTCGAGGTCGAGTTCGAGGGCGTCGGCCGCAGCCCGTTCGGCCAGGACATCTTCGGCTTCTCCGCGAGCACCGAGATCGACCGCGAGGAGTTCGGCCTGACCTGGAACGTCGCGCTGGAGACCGGCGGCGTGCTGGTCGGCAGGAAGATCAAGATCGAGATCGAGGGCGAGGCCATCCGCCAGGCCTGATCCTTCGGATCGCCGGTACGTCCGGGCCCGCGCCGCATGTCGGCGCGGGCCCGTCGCCGTCTCCGCCTGCCCTCGCCTGGGTGTGAATTGTCACGGGTTGTTCGCACCTCGGGTGGGTCCGGCACCCTCCCAGCGGGGTACAGATGACGCCACGAGCGCGTCCGTGCCGGCCGGTTTCGCATCATCGGTACCGGCCCCTGGCTCCGGTCAGGTGGGCGCTCTTAACGTGGATGGTTCACAATGCGCTTTCCGGGACGGCAGGATCCCGACCGCGCCGGCCGCCGGGAGGACACATGGGCAGGGACGTCTCGCAGGGCGCCTTCACCCGGGAGGACCGCGTCCGCTACCGGCAGAAGGTCCGGCGGTGCCTGGACGTCTTCGCCCTGATGCTGGACGACTTCGGCTTCGACGCCGACCGGCCGATGACCGGCCTGGAGATCGAGCTCAACCTGGTCGACTCGGCGGCCGAGCCGGCGATGCGCAACGAGGAGATCCTCGTCGACATCGCGGATCCGCTCTTCCAGACCGAGCTGGGGCAGTTCAACCTGGAACTCAACGCCGAGCCCCGGCTGATCGAGGGCACCGGCTTTGCCGACTACGAACACGACCTGCGCAGCAGCCTCTCCCGAGCCGACGAGCGTGCGGCCAAGTCCGACGCGAAGATCGTCCTGGTCGGCATCCTGCCCACCCTCACCGAGGGGCACCTCGTCGAGGACAATCTCTCCACCAATGAGCGCTACCGGGTGCTCAACGACCAGATCGTCGGCGCCCGGGGCGAGGACATCGAGCTCGACATCCGCGGCGTCGAGCAGTTGCGGACGCACACCGACTCGATCGCGCCCGAGGCCGCCTGCACCAGTCTCCAGTTCCATCTCCAGGTCGCCCCGGACAGCTTCGCCGACTACTGGAACGCGTCCCAGGCCATCGCCGGGGTGCAGGTGGCGATCGGGGCGAACTCGCCCTTCCTGTACGGCCGTCAGCTCTGGGCCGAGACCCGGATCGCCCTGTTCGAGCAGGCGACCGACACCCGCCCGGACGAACTCAAGGCCCAGGGCGTACGCCCCCGGGTGTGGTTCGGCGAGCGCTGGATCACCTCGATCTTCGACCTGTTCGAGGAGAACGTCCGGTACTTCCCGCCGCTGCTGCCGATCTGCGAGGACGAGGATCCGGTGGAGGTGCTGCACTCCGGCGGCGTGCCCCAGCTCGGCGAGCTTCGGCTGCACAACGGCACGGTCTACCGGTGGAACCGCCCGGTCTACGACATCATGAACGGCCGTCCGCACCTGCGGGTGGAGAACCGGGTGCTGCCGGCCGGCCCGACCGTGGTGGACATGCTGGCCAACGCGGCCTTCTACTTCGGGTTGGCCCGCGGCCTGGCCGAGGCGGACCGCCCGATCTGGAGCCAGCTCACCTTCAGCTCCGCCGAGGAGAACTTCCACGCCGCCGCCCGGCGCGGCCTGGACGCCGTGCTGCACTGGCCGCGGGTCGGCGATGTGCCGGTCACCAGGCTCGTGCTGGAGCAGTTGCTGCCCACCGCCGCGGCCGGCCTGGACGGGTTCGGCGTCGCCCCGGAGCAGCGCGACCGGTTGCTCGGCATCATCGAGCAGCGCTGCCGGACCGGCCGCAACGGCGCCGTCTGGCAGACCGAGGTGGTCTGGGCGGCCGAGCGGCACCGGGGCATGGACCGCGCCGCCGCGCTGCACCACATGGTCCAGCGCTACGCGGAACTCCAGCGCGGCAACGAGCCGGTCCACACCTGGCCGGTCGACTGACCCTGCACGCCCGACCGGCCGCCGGCTCACCGTCGGTCGTCCGGGACTCAGTCGGCGACGGGCCGCCCGGTCCGCCGCGGTGACCGGCTCCGCCGGCCGCCGGGCGCCGCGCCCTCCACCGGTTCGCCGTCCATGGAACCGGTCGGCTCGGCGTCCGGATCCGTGCGGGGCGCCGGCACCCGGGGTACGCGGGCCGCGTCCCGCTTTCGCGGAACGGTCCCCGCCGCCGGCGGTGCACCGGCTGCGTCCGTTCCCCGTCCCGTGCTGGCCTCGGTCGTGGGGCTCACCGGATCCGCGTCTTGTCCGCCGGCCCGGGTCGAGTCAGGCTCGGCGGCCCGCTTCGCGTCCGCTCGGACCGGGACGGTCGCGTCCGGGTCGGCCGGCCGGCTCCGGGTGGCCCGCTCGGCGAGGACGGCGACCAGCACCGAGCCGCCGACGCCGGCGATCACCGCGTACGGGGCGATCAGCTGGGTGGACAGCTGCGCGGGGCCCAGCGCCGACCAGCGCGGCACGGTGGTCAGGTAGGCGAGCGCGACGAGCACCGGGCCGGCCGCGCCGGAGGCCGCCGCGCCGACCCGGTGCCCGGTCGACCGGGCGGCTCGCCGGGCGGCCAGCGCGCCGATCAGCAGCGCGGGAACGAGCGCCAGCAGCGCACCGGGCCAGTAGAGCTGGTCTCCGATCCAGTACCGCGGGTGGTCCGGGTCGAGCTGCCAGGTGCCGAGCTGGGCGCCGGTCAGCCCCCGCCCGACGCGTACCCCGTCGATCACCGAGACCACCGCGAGCAGCCAGAGCCAGGCGGCCGTCGCGGTCACGTTCACCGCGGCGGCGCGGGAGCGCAGCGCCCAGAGCGAGACGAGCACCCCGATCAGGATGCCCAGCCCCGCGTGTACGGCCGCCACCCGTTGCGGCGCACCGGTGTCGGCGCCCACCGCGACCCGCGCGGGTACGGCGACCAGAAGCACGGTGACCAGCCCGCCGATCGCGGCGCCGAGCGCCACGGACACCCGTCGCAGCAGGCCCCCACGCTCGCTGGGCAGAACCTCGGCAACCTGTGCCGACGTGCCGTCCGTGGCGCTCGCCCGGTCCGCCGCCGGGCCGGTGCCCTCGACCGCAGCGGGACGCGCGGCTCCGAGCGTCACCGGCTCCGACCGCTCTGCCGGCCCCGAACCGCCCGCCGGGGCCGGCGCGACGGGAGGCATCGGAGCCGGGCCGCTCACCGTCGGCTCGGCCGCTGGCGGCACGGCCCTGGAGTGCAGGCGCTGCGCACAGACCGCACCCAGCACAGTGGAGCTGGCAGCGAGCCACGTGGCCCAGGCGAGACCATCCGCCCAGGCCGTGTCGGTGGCCCCCGCATCGGTGGGCGTCCAGGTGATGACGCCGAGCCCGTAGCCGAAGCCAAGTTGCGCGGCGCCAGCGCCGGCAGCGACCCCGATCGCCGTCACGATCGATACTCCCCAGCCCCGTCTGGCCATGCCGGGCAGCGTAACGTCCCGTCGTCGGCGCGGCGAGGGGCAACTACCCGCCGGGGTGGACCGCAGACGCAACGGGTTGGGCGACGACCGGTACGGTCGCCGGTGATGAGGCGGTGGGCGCAATGACGGACGCGAACACGGGTCGGCAGGATTCCGTCGCCGGCCGGGACGGCGGCGGTGCGGGCCGGGCCAGCGTGCTGCTGGGTGGCGGGCTGGTCGCTGTGCTCCTCGCCGCGGTCGGTGCGACCGGTGGCTGGCTGCTGGCCGGCGAGGGCGAGGCGCCTCCGGCGGATCCGTTGGCGGTGGCGACGGCGACCCGTACGCCGACCGGACGGGCCACCGCACCCCGGCCGAGCACCGGCCGGACCACACCCTCCGCCCCCCGGACCTCCGCCACCGCGACCAAGGGGACCGGACTGACCGTGCCCCCGGTGGTCGGCACCGATTTCGTCGAGGCCCGGGACGCCCTGCGCAAGCAGCGGCTGGGCTGGCGGCTGGTCTTCGGCACCGGCACCGGTCGTACGGTCGAGAGCACCTCGCCCGCCGTCGGCACGGAGGTGGCCCGGGGCGCCACCGTGCAACTGCGGATTGCCGGTCCGCCGCCCGAGGCCGAGGTGCCGGACGTGGTCGGCGACGACTGCGCGAAGGCCGCCGACGACCTGGTCGACGAGGGGCTCTACCCGCGCTACCGCAGCGGCCGCAGTGGCAAGGTGAGCCGGCAGGAACCGGCCGAGGACGGCTCGGCCCGCTGGAACGACGAGGTCAGCATCTGGTGCGGCGCGACGCCGCCGAGCCTGCAGGGCACGAATCCGCCTCTCTGATCTCCGGTCCGCGAACCCATCTCCACCGCTGATCTGGCGCGTACAAGCGATCCCGCCCCGGAGTCCGGCCCTCAGCGGCGGGCGAATGCCGGGCATCCCTCGGTGCCCGACCGGGCCGGGCGGTTCGGGCCGCTGATCCCGGCCGATGACCGTGCGGGCGGTTAGGTTGGCGGTCGAGGGCCATGGCGCCCGCCCGGTTCGGGAAAGGACGTGCGATGAGCGACGACCGCCAGGAGCCGCCCGCCGGGGAGCACGACGACCGGACGCGCCCGCTACCCCCCACCGCCGACCGGCCGGAGCCGCCACCGTCGCCCGGACCCGTCACCCCTACCACCGCGTCACCCGACGAGACCATGCCGATCGACCGTGCCGCGTCGCCGGATGAGACCGCGCCGATCGACCGTGCCGCGACGGGTCCCGCTGCGTCGCCCGACCAGACCATGCCGATCGACCGTGCCGCGCTGGCGCAGCCGGGCACACCGGTCGACCCGACCGCGCGGATGCCTGCCGAGCGGGTGAGCCCGGCGCCGTGGTCCGGGCGGGCGGAGGTACGGGCGCCCCGACCGGCCGAGCCCTCCGGAGAGTGGTACGCCGAGGAACAGGGTGGCCGACGCTGGTGGCTGCCGATCCTCTGGGGAGTGCTCGCGCTCCTGCTCGCCGGGCTGCTCGGCGCCGCGCTGTGGGTGGCGCTCGCCGCGCAGGACTCCGACCGGGACGACGATCCGGGGTCCACTCCGTCGCTACCGCCGCCCGGTGCCACCAGCGCCGCACCGACCAGCGCCGCACCGACCAGCGCGGCCCCGACCTCGGCGGCGCCGACCAGCGCGGCGCCGAGCAGCCCGGCGGCCACCACGGCGGCGGCCGCGGTGCCGGTGCCGCCACTTGCCGGTCTGCCGCAGGCCACCGCGGAAGGGCTGCTGGACCGGCTCGGCCTGAGCTACCGGGTGGTGTACCGCCCGTCCGAGCTGCCACCGGGGACGGTGGTGGGCACCGAACCGGATTCCGGCAGCACCGTGCCCACCGACGAGGAGGTGCTGCTGGTCGTCTCCCAGGCCCGGCCCTCGACCGGGACCAGCCCGGCCAGGCCGAGCCCGACGGTGACGCGCACGCCGTGACTGACCGGTGCTCACCACATCCGGCGGCGGGTGCCGACCAGGCCGAGGCCGACCAGCGAGATGGTGAGGCCGAAGATCCCGGACCAGAACAGCGAGCGGCGGACGTCCGTCGCGGTGTGCCGTGCCGGACCGGCTTCGGTGATCTCCTGCCGCCCGTCGGACTGACCGCCGCCGGCGCCGGCCCCGGTCGCCGGGCCGGTCGGGTCGATCGCGTCGGCGCGGCCGTCAGGGGCGTGGGTGTCGAACCAGCCGGGTTCGTCGTCCGTCGGTGGGTCGGCGTCGACCACGGTGATTTCCGGTGCCGGCACCGGAGTGGTCAGCCGGGTGGACGACAGCGCCGGGTCGCGGGCCAGGACCACGAGCATGGTCACGGCCCCGAGCAGGGCGAGCAGTCCAAAAGCGTAGGCGGTACGGGAGCGGTGGTGCCGCCGCATGGCGGGCTGATTGACCATGACCATCCCAGGCTCAGGGCCCTGGACGCGCGGGTGGAACGGTGCCGGGGTGGGCGTACCAATTCTATGGCGCTGGCACGCCCACCGGCGGCGGATCGCGTTGGTCAGCCCACCCGGACCGGCGTACGGACGACCGGTCGCCGGCTCCGTACGGTGTGCGGGCGGGGCTCCGGTGCGGCGTGCACCTGTTGCAGCCCGTCCCGCTGGACGAAGATCGACCGACGGGTGACCGCGTCGCCCGCGGTGTTCAACTCGTAGCCGTCGAGCCAGAGCCAACCGTCGTAGGTTGGCCAGTCGAGCACCCGGATCACCCGGAACTTGATGGGCCTGAGGAACTGGACACTCGCCGCGCGAGTCACGTGCAGTACGTCACCGGAGCGGGGAAGCACATGGGCTCCTGGGAAGGTCGGCCGGCAGGCGTGCCGGCGGTGACTGATCGGGGGAACGTCTCGGCCCGGTGACGGGGTCGCGCCTCGTGGACCGGTGGTGCGGGTGGTGGTGGTCGGGCCGTACTGCGCTGGTGGCGTGCCGCCACCCGACCATCACCCGGCTGCTTCCGGGAACCGCGCCCGCCGCCGCAGCCGGCTGGCTTGCAGCGGCGGGGTCCTCACCCCGGAGCAGCTCTCGGTGTCGCCGGCCGGGCCCGCGTCGTGCCCGGCTTCCCGGGGTCGGTGGGATCACCACACCGGGGGACCGGACGGAGACGCTGAGTGATCCGTGCCATACGGACAGAGTGCATCAGGGACGTGCTTCATGCAAGTTGCACGTCGACTTTTGCCGATACGTGAGTCCCTTCCGCAAAGCGGCGCTTGAAGCCATCCGTGTCCGGGCGGCACACTGAGGGCCGGTTTCGCCCGTCGCGGCCGGCCGATGACCGGCACCACCCCCTTCGCCGCGAACGCTCGCCGGTCGACGGTCGCGCCCCCGGCGGGCGGCAGCCAGTGGCGCGTCGACCGGAGGTAGCCCGAGTGGGGTCGAGCAGCCAGCGGCGGGGACCAGTGACCGGGGAGCGCCATGAGTGAGCGGCGCAGCCCCACCATCCGGCGGCGGCGGCTCGGTGCCGAGCTACGCCGCCAGCGGGAATCCGCCGGGATCACCATCGAAGTCGTCGCCGAGCAGTTGGAGTGCTCGGCGTCGAAGGTCTCCCGGATCGAGACCGGGCACACCACGGCCACCCCGCGCGACGTCCGGGACATGCTGCGGATTTACGGCGTGGTCGGTGCCGAGAGCGACGAACTCGTGCAGATCGCCCGGGAGGCCCGGCAGAAGGGCTGGTGGCACCCGTACAGCACCGTGCTCGTCGGCGCGTACGTCGGGCTGGAGGCCGCGGCGAGTTCGATCCGGGCGTACGAGCAGCAGGTGGTGCCCGGTCTGTTGGAGACCGAGGAGTACGCCGGGGCGATGATCCGCGCCGCTCGGCCGGACTTCACCCCGGACCAGGTCGCACAACGTGTCCGTGTCCGCCTCGGTCGTCAGTCGTTGCTGACTCAGGACGATCCGGTCGATCTGTGGGTGGTGCTCGATGAGGCGGTGGTAAGCAGGCCGGTGGGTGGGGACGAGGTGATGCGTGGCCAGCTCAAGCGGTTGGTCGAAGTGGCCGAGTTGCCGAACGTGACGTTGCAGATCCTGCCTTTCGAGGTGGGTGCGCACGCCGGCATGGACGGCACCTTCACGATCCTCAGCTTCCCCGAGCCCGGTGATCCGGATGTCGTGTACGCGGAGAACGCCACGGGTGGGCTTTTCCTTGAGAAGAGCGACGAACTACAGAAGTACAGCTTCATCTTCGATCACATCCGCGCCGCGGCCATTCGTCCGGAGGAGTCCGTCGCACACATCGCAAAACTGGCAGAGGAGCCGTTGTGGAAATGGCGACCAAGGGGTTCCCCGTGGACCTGACGCAGGCAACGTGGTTCAAGAGCTCGAAGAGCGGGCCGAACTGTGACAACTGCGTGGAGGTGGCGTACGTGACCGGGGCGGTCGGAGTGCGGGACTCGAAGGACAAGGCCGGCCCGGCCCTGGTCTTCGCCCCGGGTGACTGGCATGCCTTCGTCGCCGGCACCAGAGGTGGTGCGTTCGGCTCGGCCTGACCGAGCGGTCACGTGACGTCCCCGTCCGGTCCCGACCGGACGGGGACCTTCGCGTGGCCGGGCTGGCCGGGCCCCGCTCGCCGCGCGGAGGTGCGGTCGGCGAGGTTCCATCGGGAATCCCGTCGCCACAGCGGGTCCGTCTCGTTGAACCCGTCGGTACGGCGCTGGCCGACGACGACCCGCCGCACCGATCCGCAACCCAGCGAGGCAGGCGAGACGGATGACGACGATCGGGTCAGACAACCTCACCAACGGTCCGGGCAAGCCGGAGCGGTTCGGTGGCAAGTACCGCGGGGCGCGTCGGGACACCGTACTGACCGAGGTGGTCTCGACCGACCAGGAGATGAGCGGGCGGGAGGCTCCGGCGGCCGAGGCGAGCGACACGCCGCTCTCCCTGCCCTCACTGGACCCGAACCCACTGGTCGAGCCGTCCTTCCCGCCGAGCGGCTGGCCGATGGAGCCTACCGGGTCGCTGGCTGACCACCCGTTGCTGCGCGGCCTGCTGATGGAGCTGCCGCCGAAGGGCAGCGTGCCGCCGCCGGGCTGGCTGGACCGCTGGTTCGAGGCGACCCGGGCGATCCTGGAGCTGCTATACGTGCAGGGGTCCGGTCGCTCGCGCTGACCGCGGTGGGTCCGGCCGGGCCCGCTCGGCGAGCCTGCTGTGCCGGAGCGCGTGCCGGACGCCGATGGCCAGGATCCCGAGCGCGCCGACGGTGATCGCCGGACCGGTGACGCCCGGTGCGGCGAGCAGATCGGTGCCGCTCGCCGCGACCACTGCGGGCACCGTCAGCACAGCGGTGACCTGCAACGGCAACCCGATCAGAGGGTGCGCCGCGGCGGCCCGAAGGCCGTGCGGCGCGGGCGTCTCCGGCGCTGCGGCGAACGCTCCCGCGCCGGCTTGGAGCCGGCGCACCCGGCGTACGGTGCAGACCGCCACCACGAGGGTGGGAAGCCCGGCGATGTTGAGGGCGGCGGCGGCCTGATCGGCCGGGCTGTTTCCGGCAGTGAACAACCCGGCCGCAAGCACGGTCACCGTGAGCGTGAGGCCCACGAGGGTCAGGATGAGCAGGTGTCCAGCGCGTCGGCGCAGCGCGCGGGCGCGGTCCAGCCGGGGCAGGCCGTCCGCGACCACGCCGGCGGCCAGCCACAGGACGGCGATCGGCAGCAGGGCGGCGAGGGGGCTCTCCATGCTGGTCAGCCTCTCCGATCGCGGCCGTCCGCGAATCCGGGCGCAGCCCTCGTTCGTCCCGGACGCCGTCCCCGTAGGGGCATCCTTTCCGCGTTATGGAAGATCCGACATGTTTATCTCCGTCACTGCACTGATCTACTCTCGGAAAGATCGGCGGTCATGGATCTGAGCGGGACCCGCGTCGGGCGGCTGCCGGTCGGAGGGAGGTAAGAGATGAATCTTGCCCACAGGTCCGTACTCGTCGGGGTGGCCGCACTGACGCTGTTGGCCGCAGCCACACCCGCCCTGGCCGCCGAACCGACCGGAGCCATCCGGGCGGCGGGTGGGGACACGGCCGTCGCGGACAGCTACATCGTCGTCTTCGAGGACACCGCCGTCAGCCGGGGCACGGTCGGCGACAACGCGGACCGGCTGGCCAACCGGCACGGTGGCACGGTGGCACGCACCTACGGCGCGGCGCTGCGCGGCTTCGAGATCCGGGTCGGCGCGAAGGCCGCCGCACGGATCGCAGCCGACCCGGCGGTGGCGTACGTCGAGCAGAACCACACCGTCTCGATCGCCGGCACCCAGCCCAACCCGCCATCCTGGGGCCTGGACCGGATCGACCAGCGGAACCTGCCCCTGAACAGCTCGTACACCTACCCGAACACGGCGTCGAACGTCCGCGCCTACGTCATCGACACCGGCGTGCTGTACGGGCACAACGACTTCGGCGGGCGAGCCGTCTCGGGCTTCGACGCGGTGGACGGCGGCTCCGCCGACGACTGCAACGGCCACGGCACGCACGTGGCGGGCACGGTTGGTGGCTCGGCGTACGGGGTGGCCAAGGGCGTCCAGATCGTCGGCGTCCGAGTGCTCAACTGCCAGGGCAGCGGCACCAACGCCCAGGTGGTGGCCGGTATCGACTGGGTGACCGCCAACGCGGTCAAGCCGGCCGTGGCCAACATGAGCCTCGGTGGTGGCGCCAACAGTTCGATCGACGCGGCCGTCACCAACTCGATCAACTCCGGCGTCACGTACGCGGTCGCCGCCGGCAACGGCAACGCCCTCGGTGTCCGGCAGAACGCCTGCAACTACTCCCCGGCCCGGGTCGCCTCCGCGATCACCGTGGGTGCGACGCAGAACAACGACGCCGCAGCGAGCTTCTCCAACTTCGGCACCTGCGTCGACATCCTGGCCCCGGGCGTCAACATCACCTCGGCCTGGTACACCGGCAGCAGCGCGACGAACACCATCAGCGGCACCTCGATGGCGTCGCCGCACGTCGCCGGGGCCGCGGCGCTCGTGCTCTCGGCGAACCCGTCGTGGAGCCCGCAGCAGGTCCGGGACAACCTGGTCAACAACTCCACCCCGAACGTGGTGACCAACGTCGGCACCGGCACCCCGAACCGGCTGCTCTACGTCGTGAACGGCACCCCGCCGGCCAATGACTTCTCGGTCTCGGTGTCGCCGACCTCCGGCTCCACCGCGCCGGGCGGTTCGGTGACGGCCACCGTCGGCACGGCCACCACCGCCGGCTCCGCCCAGTCGGTCAGCCTCTCCGCCAGTGGCCTGCCGGCCGGGGCGACCGCGTCGTTCAGCCCGTCGACGGTGACCTCGGGCGGCTCGTCCACCCTCACCATCGCCACCTCGGCGAGCACCCCCGCCGGCAGCTACCCCGTGACCATCACCGGCAGCGGCGCGGCAGGCACCCGTACGGCCACGTACACGTTGACCGTGACCGGCTCGGGTGGCGGCGGCTGCTCCGGCAGCAACGGCACCGACGTCGCGATCCCGGACACCGGCGCCACCGTGTCCAGCTCGATCACGATCGCCGGCTGCGGCCGCAACGCCTCGGCGTCCTCGACCATCGCGGTGAACATCGTGCACACCTACCGCGGTGACCTGGTGGTCGACCTGGTCGCCCCGGACGGCTCGGCGTACCGGCTGAAGAACAGCAGCTACTTCGACAGCGCCAACAACGTGAACACGACCTACACCGCCAACGTCTCCAGCGAGGCGGCGAACGGCACCTGGCGGCTGCAGGTGCGGGATGTCTACTCCGGGGACACCGGCTACATCAACACCTGGACCCTGACCCTCTGACCTGGTTCCCACGGCCGAGGCCCCACCCGGAACGCCGGGTGGGGCCTCGTGCCGTACGGGTCGGGCTCAGACCGCGAAGGTGGCCGGCCGCTCGGTGGCGGGCGCCGGTGGGCGGGCCTTCCACAGGCCGGTCTTCTGGCCGGCGAGCCGCGCCAGGTAGGCCGGGTTGAGGATCACGTAGCGGCGCCAGAGCCGCTTCGGCTCCAGGCCGAGCCGCCAGAACCACTCCAGGCCGGCGCGTTGCATCCACGACGGCGGCTGGCGCAGCAGCCCGGCGTGGTAGTCGAAGGCCGCGCCGACCGCCATCAGCGGCATGTCGAGCAACGGCCGCATGGCGTACGTGAAGACCTCCTGGCGCGGGCAGCCGAGCCCGACCAGGACCAGCCGGGCGCCGCTGGACCGGATGCGGTCGGCGATCTCGGCGTCCTCGCCCGGCTGGACCGCGCGGAACTTGGACGGCTCCACCCCGGCGATCTTCAGCGCCGGGAACATCCGCTCCAGCGCCGGGATCAGCTTGGCCAGCGTCTCCTCCGTGGAGCCGTACAGGTAGACCGGCAGTCCCTCGTCGGCGAAGCGCGAGAGCACGTGCAGGGTCAACGTCGGCCCGTAGACCCGGTCCGTGAGCCCGGCATGGTGCAGCAGGTTGAGCGCCCAGCGCACCGGCTGGCCGTCGGGAGTGACCACGTCGAAGGAGTTGAGTCGGGCGTTGTGCGCCGGGTCCAGCACTCCGGTCATCACACCGTGCACGGCCAGCGCGGTCAGCGCGAGCGGGCGCCGCTCGTGCGCCGCGGTCACCACGGCATCGGTCGCCGCGGCGTAGTCGGTGGCGTCGACCAGGACGCCGAGCACGTTGCGCTTGGTCTGGGCGGTCATGCCTGGGGCACCCACTTGTCCACGTTGGCCTCGTAGATCTCCCGCAGGATCATCGGGACGTCATACGTAATCTTCCACTCCGGGTACTGCTCCTCGAACCGGGCCATGCTGCTCACGTACCACTGGTGGTCGCCGGTGCGGTTCTGCTCGACGTAGTTGACCTGAGCCTCGCGGCCGGTGATCTCCTCGGCGATCCGGAACGCCTCGATGTGCGAGGTGTTGGAGTGCCGGCCTCCGCCGAGGTTGTAGACCTCCGCCGACCGCGGTGCCCGGAAGAACGCCTCGAACGCGGTCAGCACGTCCCGCGAGTGGATCGCGTCGCGGACCATCTTGCCCTTGTAGCCGAACAGGTTGTACGTCCGGCCCTCCATGACGCAGCGCATCAGGTAGGCCAGGAACCCGTGCAGCTCGGCCGCCGAGTGCGCCGGGCCGGTCAGCGTGCCGCCCCGGAAGCAGGCCGTCTTCATGTCGAAGTAGCGCCCGTACTCCTGGACCATCACGTCCGCGGCGACCTTGGAGGCGCCGAAGACAGAGTGCAGCGAGTTGTCGATCGACATGTCCTCGGTGATGCCCTGGTACCAGCGGTGGTCCTCGGGCAGCTCGTACCGGGTCTCCAGCTCGATCAGCGGCAGGCTGTTGGGCCGGTCACCGTAGACCTTGTTGGTGGAACAGTGGATGAACGGCGCGTCGATCGCGTGCCGTCGGGTGTTCTCCAGGATGTTGAGCGTGCCGCCGGCGTTCACGTCGAAGTCCGTGTACGGCTCCTTGGCCGCCCAGTCGTGACTCGGCTGCGCCGCGCTGTGGATCACCACGGCGATGTCCGAGCCGTACTTCTTGAACACCTGCTCCAGGCCGTCCCGGTCCCGGATGTCCACGGCGAAGTGGGTGTACGCGGTGCCCAGGTCACGGCTGAGCCGCTCCAGGCTCCACGAGGTGGAACCGTCCTCGCCGAAGAAGTACCGGCGCATGTCGTTGTCGATGCCGACGACGTCCAGACCGAGGCCGGCGAAGTGCCGGACCGCCTCGGAGCCGATGAGACCACCCGACCCGGTCACCAACGCGACACTCACACGCCACTCCTGGTCCATCGGAGGCAGAAACCATCGGAGCATAGCGTGACGGCGGGCACGGCCCCGACATGACGGAAGGGCCCCGCATTGCGGAGCCCTCGTCGGTGGTGGGGATGGGGGGAGTTGAACCCCCACGCCCTTTCGGGCACACGGACCTGAACCGTGCGCGTCTGCCATTCCGCCACATCCCCGTGGCACGACCCGGAACACTGTAGCCGCCCCGAGCCCGCTGTCTCCAACAGGCCTCGGAGATACTACGCTGTCCAGGGCGCTCGCCACGAGCGGTTACCGTTCGTGGCGGACGAAAGACTAGCACGGGAGTCCCGGCCCATCCGAACGGGCCGGTAGCAGGCGGCCGAGCGGCGTGTGAGCTGCGCGCGCGCCGGCCGGATACCATCATGTCCTCGGGACCCGAGGAGGAGCCGGTGAGCGTGCTGCAACGCTTCGAGAAGCGTCTGGAAGGCCTGGTCGAAGGGGCCTTCGCCAAGGTCTTCAAAGGGGTGGTCCACCCCGTGGAGATCCTCAACGCCATGCAGCGGGAGGCCGAGGCGCACAAGGCGATCCTGGCCGGTGGGCGCACGTTGGTGCCCAACCGCTACGTGATCGATCTCTCGCCGTTCGACCACAGTCGGCTGGCGCCGTACGCCGCCGCGCTGGCCCAGGAATTGGCCCAGTCGCAGGCGGAGTTCATCGGCGAGCAGGCCTGGACGGTCTACGGCGACGTGATCGTCGAGATCGAACGGGGGGAGGGCCTGGACACGGGAATGTTCCGGGTCACCGCCGAGGTCTACACCGGCGGCGAGGTCGCCCCGGTGTCGGCGCCCGGCTACGACGCCGGCCCCCCCGCCTACCCCGCGTACGACCAGGGTGGCGGCTACGGTCCGCCGCCCGGGCAGGGTGGCGGCCGCAACGTGCGGCTGGTCTCGGGCGACGGGCGCACCTATCCCCTCCAGATGGGGTCGACGGTGATCGGTCGCGGCGACCAGGCCAACCTGCGCCTGCCCGACGTCGGTATCTCCCGGCGACACGCCCGGCTGGATTTCGACGGTGGCCAGGTCGTGCTGACCGATCTGGGTTCGACCAACGGCACCATGGTGAACGGGCAGCGGGTCTCCGCCGTCGCACTCAACCCCGGTGACATGGTCCAGCTCGGCACGACGACGCTGACCTTCCGCGTGGACGGCTGACCCGCCTTGCCGGAACTGGTCATCACCGTCGCCCGGTTCGGGTTCCTGATCCTGCTGTGGATCTTCGTGTTCACGGTGGTCGGCGTGATCCGCCGGGACCTCTTCGCGGGCGCCCGGTCCGGTCGTCTGGTGGCCGCGCCACGCGCGGTGGGCGCCTCGACGGGGCAGGCGGCCAAGCCAGCGAAGGTGAAGCGAGGCAGAGCGGCGCACCAGCTGGTGGTGACAGCCGGTCAGCTGGCCGGCACCAGGATCACTCTCGGTGAAGCGCAGATCACCATTGGTCGGGCTGAGGACTCCACCCTGGTCATCACCGACGACTACGCCTCCGCGCGACACGCCCGGCTCGTGCCGCGTGACGGGCAGTGGTACGTCGAGGACCTCGGCTCGACTAACGGCACGTACCTCGATCGCGCTAAGGTCTCCGGACCAACCCCCGTCCCCCTCGGCGTGCCGATCCGGATCGGCCGCACTTCCCTCGAATTACGGCCATGACTCTGACCCTGCGCTATGCGGCCCACAGCGACCGCGGTCTGATCCGAGACGGCAATCAAGACTCCGTCTACGCCGGGCCGCGGTTACTCGCCGTTGCCGACGGCATGGGCGGTATGGCCGCCGGTGACGTCGCCAGCAACATCGTCATCGGTGCCATGGCGCCGCTCGACGAGGACGTCCCGGGTGACGCTCTCGTCGATGCGTTGCGTTCGGCCGTGGGCACCGCCAACCAACAACTCCGCGACACGGTGGACGCCAACCCACAGCTGGAGGGGATGGGCACCACGCTGACGGCGACCCTCTTCACCGGCAGCAAGCTGGGGATGGTCCACATCGGCGACTCGCGGGCCTATCTGCTGCGCAACGGCGAGTTCGCGCAGATCACCAAGGACGACACGTACGTCCAGATGCTCGTCGACGAAGGCCGGATCAGCGCCGAGGAGGCGAGCAGCCACCCGCAGCGGTCGCTGCTCACCCGTGCCCTCGACGGTCGGGACATCGACCCGGAATACTCGGTCCGCCAGGTCATGCCCGGCGACCGGTACCTGATCTGCAGCGACGGCCTCTCGGGCGTGGTCAGCACCGAAACCATCGGCGAGACCCTGCGGGAGTACACCGACCCGCAGCAGTGCGTCGAGCGGCTGGTGCAGCTCGCGCTCCGCGGCGGTGGGCCGGACAACATCACGGTGATCATCGCCGACGCCACCGACCAGGACATCGTCGAGGCGACCCCGATCGTTGGCGGCGCCGCCGCTCGGGACCGGGGCATGGCGACCTCCGCCGACGTCTCCACCCCGGCCGCCCGGGCCTCGGCGCTCTCCGCGCCGCGCCCGGCCGCGCCCGAGGAGCCGGCGCCGGCGGACGACGAGCCGGAGCGGCCGAAGCGCCGGCCGGTGCGGGCCACCGCCATGGCGCTGGCCCTGCTGGTGATCCTCGGCGGCGGGCTCTTCGCCGGCTGGACCTACACCCAGCGGCAGTACTACGTGGGCGCCACCGAGGAGGGCCAGGTCGCCGTCTTCCGTGGCATCCAGGGTCAGGTCGCCGGGATGGACCTCTCCACCGTGCACCGCACCAGTGGCACCCGGCTGGACGACCTCACCGTGGCGGCACAGGACACCGTCAAGGTGGGCATCCGGGCCAAGAGCGAGCCGGATGCCGAGCGCCAACTCGCCGAGCTGACCAGCGACACCCCGAGCAACCCCAACCTGAAGCCGCTCTGCCCGCCCGACCCGACCGCCGTGGTGGGCGGCACGCCGACGCCGACGCCGACGCCGATCGGTACGACGCCGGCACCGAACGGCAGCCCCAGTGCCAAGGCGTCGGTGACCCCCAACGGGGTCGTCAGCGCAAGCCCGATCACCGGTGCGACCGCCACTGTCGGCGTGACCGGCCCGACCACCACACCCGACGCCACGCCCTCCGACTCGACCACGCCAGGGCTCGACCCGGCCGGTTGCCGGTCTCCCGAGTGAGCGTCAGCTGAGATCCCGAGGACTCCACCCGTGACCGTAGCGGCCACACCGGCACCCTCGCCCGCCACCACGGGCGGGCCGTCCGGCGTACGCCTGGCCCGGTCGCGCCGTAACGCCGAGCTGTCCCTGCTGCTGCTCGCGATGGTGCTGGTGGCCGCGTACGGGGCGACCGTCGAGGCGAACCTGCTGGACACGGTGACACCGGACTTCTGGATGCCCGCCGCGGCGCTCGGCGCGGTCTTCCTCGGCCTGCATCTGGTCATCCGGTTCCTCGCCCCGTTCGCCGACCCGGCCCTGTTGCCGGCGGTGGCGCTGCTCAACGGCCTCGGGGTGGGTTTCCTGCGCCGGATCGACCTGGGCGAGGCTCCCGTGGCCGACCGGGAGACCCTGGCCATCTTCGCCGGCATCGGCGGGCGGCAGCTGGCCTGGACGCTCGTCTCGGTGATCCTCGCCGCCGGTCTGCTCGCCATCATGCGCGACCACCGTTCGGTCTCCCGGTACGCGTACACCCTGGGCCTGGCCGGCATCGTGCTGGTGATGCTCCCGGCGGTGCTGCCGAGCAGCATCTCCGAGATCAACGGCGCCAAGCTGTGGATCCGGATCGGCTCGTTCTCCATCCAGCCGGGTGAGTTCGCCAAGCTGGCACTGCTGGTCTTCTTCGCCTACTACCTGGTGCGCAAGCGTGAGGTGCTGTCGCTGGCGAGCCGGCGCTTCCTCGGCATCGACTTCCCGCGTGGGCGCGACCTGGGCCCGGTCGTCGGGGTCTGGCTGATCAGCCTCCTGGTGCTGGTCTTCGAGAAGGACCTGGGCACCTCGCTGCTCTACTTCGGCATGTTCGTGGTGACGCTGTACATCGCCACCGAGCGGGTCAGTTGGCTGCTGATCGGCCTGGTCCTCTTCTTCGGCGGCGCGTACCTCGCCTACGTCCTCGGCGAGATGGTCGGTGGGCCGTTCGCCAACTTCTACCTGCGGGCCGAGATCTGGCTGGACCCGTTCGCCGACCCGACCGACAAGGGCTACCAGTTGGTCCAGGGGTTGCTCGCCCTGGGCACCGGCGGGCTCTTCGGCGCCGGGCCGGGCGGCGGTCAGCCGGACATCCTGCCGGAGGTGCAGAACGACTTCATCTTCGCCGGCATCGGGGAGGAGATCGGCCTCTTCGGGCTCTCCGCGCTGCTCGTCGTCTACCTGCTGATCGTGGAGCGGGGGCTGCGTGCCGCGCTCGCGGTGCGCGACTCGTTCGGCAAGCTCCTCGCCGGTGGTCTCGCCTTCACCCTCGGCCTGCAGGTCTTCGTGATCGTCGGCGGGATCAGCAAGCTCATCCCGCTGACCGGTCAGACCACCCCGTTCCTGTCCGCCGGTGGCTCGTCCCTGATGGCGAACTGGCTGCTCATCGCGGTGCTGCTCCGGGTGTCCGACGGAGCCCGGCGACCGGTCATCGGGGGCGGCGGCAAGGCGGCCCGACCCACCGGCGGCCCGCCGGAGCAGCTGCACGGTGCTCCCACGGAGGTGATCAAGCCGTGAACGCACCCCTGCGCCGCGTCGGCGTCGTCGTCATGGTCCTGTTCGGCCTGCTCTTCGCGAACCTCAACTGGATTCAGTTCCAGAAGGCCGACGAGTACCGCACCAGCGACTACAACGGCCGGGTCCAGGTTGCCGACTACAAGCGCAAGCGCGGCAACATCGAGGCCGGTGGCACGGCAGTGGCCACCAGCAAGGAGACCACCGGCAAGCTGAAGTTCCAGCGCACCTATCCAGGTGGCCCCAAGTACGCCCACGTGCTCGGCTACAAGCCGGTCAACCTGGCGGACCAGGGCATCGAGGAGGTGGAGAACGACTTCCTGGCCGGCACCAGCGACCAGTTGATCGGCGACCGGTTGAAGGACATGTTCACCGGCGACGACACCGGTGGCGGCAACGTGCTGCTCACGCTCTCGAAGCGGGCTCAGGACGTGGCGTACGACCAGTTGCGCAACAACCAGGTGGGGGCGAAGAAGGGTGCGGCGATCGCCATCGACCCGCGTACCGGCGCGGTGCAGGCGCTGGTCTCCATGCCCAGCTTCGATCCGAACCCGCTGGCCAGCCACAACGGCACCGAGGAGGCGGCGGCGTACAACAAGCTGGAGCAGGACCCGGACGGCCCACTGAAGAACCGGGCGCTCTCCGAGACGCTGCCGCCGGGCTCCACCTTCAAGGTCGTGGTGGCCGCGGCCGCGCTGGAGAACGGGATCACCAAGTCCACCGCGATCCCGGCCGGACCCAGTTACACCCCGCCCACCTCGGGCAGCCCGATCCGTAACGCCAGCCCGTCGATCTGCCCGAACGATCAGGTCACCCTGCTGGACGCGGTGACCTACTCGTGCAACACCGGCTTCGCCAAGCTCGGGGTGCGGCTCGGCGCCGACACCATCAAGGAGAAGGCACGGCAGTTCGGCTTCGAGCAGGACGATCTCACCGTCGGTCAGCTCGGCGAGGACGGTCTGCGCACGGCGGCCAGCCGGACCGGGGACATGCAGAACCCGGACGGCAGCACCGACCCGGCCGCGCTGGCCCAGTCCTCGATCGGCCAGAACAACGTCCGGATGACCCCGCTGGAGGGGGCCATGATCGCCGGGGCGGTCGCCAACGGCGGCAGTCAGATGCGGCCGTACCTGGTGCGGCAGCTACTCGCACCGGACCGGACCACCAGCTACTACACCGCGAAGCCGCGGGAGCTGCGCCAGCCGGTCAACGGTCAGGTCGCCGGCGACCTGCGCGAGATGATGGTCAGCGTGGTCAAGAAGGGCACCGGCGAGAACGCGGCGATCAGCGGCTACACGGTCGGCGGCAAGACAGGCACCGCGCAGTCCGCCCCGGACCGGCCCGACCACGGCTGGTTCATCGGCTTCGCCCTGGACAAGAACGGCACCCCGGTCTCCGCGGTCTGCGTCGTACTGGAGGAGGCCGGCAGCCGCGGCAGCGCCGAGGCGGCCCGGATCGGCGGTCAGATCATGCGGGCCGCCATCGCCGATCCAGGGGGCCGCTGACATGCTCAGCCCCGGCGTCCAGCTCGGCAACCGCTACCGTCTCGACGAGCGGATCGCCAGCGGCGGCATGGGCGACGTCTGGCGTTGCACCGACCAGGTGCTCGGCCGGACGGTCGCGGTGAAGAGCCTGCTCCCGGCGCTGCTCGACGACCCGGACTTCGCCGAGCGGTTCCGCGGCGAGGCCCGCACCATGGCCACCATCAACCACCCCGGTGTGGTGGACGTCTACGACTTCGGCAACGACCAGCAGATCGCCTTCCTGGTCATGGAGTACGTCGAGGGCGACGCCCTGTCGTCCACGCTGAGCCGGGTCGGCCGGCTCACTCCGGCCCGGACGATGGCACTGGTCGCGCAGGCCGCGGACGCGTTGCACGCCGCGCACGAGAAGGGCATCGTGCACCGTGACGTGAAGCCGGGCAACCTGCTGGTCCGGCCGAACGGCACGCTGGTGCTGACCGACTTCGGTATCGCCCGCTCCGACATGGTCGGTCAGCTCACCGCCGCCGGCTCGGTGCTCGGCACCGCCTCATACATCTCGCCCGAGCAGGCCACCGGCGGCGTGGCCACCGCGGCGTCCGACGTCTACGCCCTCGGCGTGGTCGCCTACCAGTGCCTGGCCGGCCGGCGACCGTTCGAGGGCGACAACCCGCTCGACATCGCCATGCGGCACGTCCGGGAGACCCCCCGACCGTTGCCGGCGGACATCCCGCCGCAGGTCCGCGCGGTGGTGGAACGGGCGTTGGCCAAGGACCCGGCCGCCCGCTGGCCCAGCGCCGCCGCCCTCGCCGGGGTCGCCCGCCAGCTCAAGGCCGCGCTCTCCCAGCAGGCCAGGGCCGGTGGCCACCCCGGGCCGGTCTCCGCGGCGCCGGCCTCGCCCGCCGCACCCGGCCGGGCCCAGGTGCCGTCCGCGCAGCAGCTTCGCCCGCCGGGCGCCCCGCACCGCCCGCCGGTCGCCGGACAGCGGCCGACCGCCGTCGCGCCGGCGGTCCCGCACGCGCGCCCGCCCGTCGCTCCCGCCGGTTATCCGCGGGGCGCCGCGGCGGTGCCGGCGGCGCCGATTCGGCAGGAGCACCAGCCGGCGTACGCCCGGCAGGCCGGTCCGGCACTGCCGACATCCGATCCCCGCCGGTCCCGGCCCGGAATGGTGCTCCTCGCCATCCTGCTGGCCGTACTGGTCCTGCTCTGCTCCGGCGTGATTTCCTACAACCTGCGGAAGCGGTCGCAAGCCGGTGAACCCGGTGCGCTGGCTCCGCACACCGTGACGTCCGGCGTGCTGCGGCTCGACGGACGCGACGATGCGACCCGGACGTCGTACCGTCTTGGGGTACGACTCCAGCCGGACGACGGCGGGACGACGACGAGCGAAGGACGACAGACGCGATGACAGCGCAGGCCCGCCTGCTCGGTGGCAGGTACCAGGTCGGCGAGCTGCTCGGCTACGGCGGCATGGCCGAGGTGCACCGCGGTCGCGACCTCCGGCTCGGTCGGGACGTCGCGATCAAGATGCTCCGCACCGACCTCGCCCGGGACGCGACGTTCCAGATGCGGTTCCGTCGGGAGGCGCAGAACGCCGCTTCGCTCAACCACCCGGCGATCGTGGCGGTCTACGACACCGGCGAGGAGACCGCGCCGACCGGTGAGACGCTGCCGTTCATCGTCATGGAGTTCGTCAACGGGCGGACGCTGAAGGAGGTGCTCGGCGCCGAGGGCCGGTTGCAGCCCCGCCGGGCGCTGGAGATCTGCGCCGACATGTGCGCGGCGCTGGAGTTCAGCCACCGGCACGGCATCATCCACCGGGACATCAAGCCGGGCAACGTCATGCTCACCCAGACCGGCCAGGTCAAGGTGATGGACTTCGGCATCGCCCGGGCGCTGGCCAGCGGCGCGACCACCATGACGCAGACCAGCGCGGTGATCGGCACGGCCCAGTACCTCTCCCCGGAGCAGGCGCGCGGTGAGGCCGTGGACGCCCGCTCCGACGTGTACGCCGCCGGCTGTGTGCTCTTCGAACTGGTCTGCGGGCACCCGCCGTTCGTCGGGGACAGCCCGGTCAGCGTCGCGTACCAGCACGTGCGGGAGACGCCGCCGACGCCGAGCGACATCAACCCGGACGTCAACCCCGCGGTCGACGCGATCGTGCTCAAGGCGCTGTCCAAGAACCCGCTCAACCGCTACCAGAGCGCCGGCGAGATGCGCGCCGACCTGCTCCGCGCCGCCGCTGGCCGTCCCGTGCTGGCCACTCCGGTGATGCGCGAGGCGGAGACCGTGGCGATGGCCCCGGCCGGTGGCGGGGGCGGCTATCCGCCCGCCGCCGGTGGGCCGCAGACCCGCCAGATCCCGGCCCGGGTCGGCGATCCGCGCCAGCGCAAGGCGTCCTCCTGGCTGATCGCGACCTTCAGCGCGGTCGGCGTGCTGGCGGTGATCGCCCTGGTCGCCGCCCTGATCTGGAGCCAGCAGAAGGACGAGGACCTGAAGTCGGTCCCCACCCTCACCGGCAAGACCCAGGACGCCGCCTTCGCCGAGATCCGCAACGCCGGCTTCCAGCCGCAGGCGGGCGAGCAGGTGCTGAACGCCACCTGCGAGAAAGACACCGTCGTCACGCAGATTCCGGAGGCCGGGACGGAGCTGGGGGAGAACGGCACGGTGACCATCCAGGTGTGTGGTGGCAAGCCCGAGGTGCCAATCCCGGCCGACCTCGTCGGCTCGAAGTACGACTCGGTCAAGGCTCGGCTCGAGGGCCTGGGCTTGAAGGTCAAGCCCAAGCCGGTCGACGACGACGAGAGCGAGGGCATCGTCCTGGAGGTGACGCCGACCTCCGGGAGCCGGGTGGCCGAGGGCACCGAGGTGACGGTCACCTACTCCAAGGGCAACATCCGTGGCGTGCCGGACGTTCGTGGTTCCTCGCAGAAGGCGGCCGAGGAGGAGTTGAAGCGGGCGGGTTACAAGGTCAACGTCGACCTCGGCGAGCTTGTGCCGGCGGCGGAGGCTGGCAAGGTGACCGATCAGAGCCCCAGGCCGGGCACGCCGTTGGCCCAGGGGAAGACGGTGACGATCGTCGTCTCCCAGCCCGAGCCGGTGGATGAGACTCCGAGTCCGCCAGCGACCCCGACCCCGACGCCGACCGTCACGCCGACCCCCGGTGACGGCAATGGCGGCGGTTCCGGTTGGCCGTTCCCGTCGCCACCGACCCGGCTCAACGAGGAGTAGACCCGATGGCTCGGTTCCGGGGACCGTCGGCGTGACCGCTGCCGGAGCCTCGGCGACCGATCGTCCGGGCCGCGAGAAGCGGTGGCGGCGGCGTCTGACCCGGGCCGCCGCCCTGGGGCTGGCCGCGCTGCTCCTCGTCAGTCTTCCCTGGCTGTGGACGACCATCGCCGCGCGCGGCCACGTGCACGACGAGGCCGACGCGCCGGCCGCCGACGTCGTGATCGTCCTCGGCACCGCCGTGGCGGCAGATCGACGTCAACCGGGTGACCGGCTGGCCGGCCGCCTGGAGACCGCCGCCGAGTTGGTGAACAGTGGGCGGGCCCGGGTGGTCCTCGTGTCGGGCGACGGGGGTGGCACGTCGGGTGACGAGCCGGCGGTGATGACGTCGTACCTGACCGAGCTGGGTGTCGATCCGCGTCGCGTGGTGGCCGACCCGTTCGGCCTGGACACCTACGACAGCTGCGTCCGTGCGCGCGAGGTGTACGGGGTCGAGCGGGCCCTGATCGTGACCCAGTCCTACCACCTGTCCCGGGCCGTGACGCTGTGCCGACACCTCGGCCTCGACGTCGACGGAGTCAATGCCCGCTGCACCGGTTGCGGCCCCGCCCTGCTGGTCGAGAAGTCGATCCGGGACTACTTCGCCAGTGGCAAGGCGGCCTGGGACGCAGCCCTGGGCCGGCCGCCCGCGGTCAGCTCGCCCGTGGATCCGGCGGTTCAGGACGCGTTGCGGGGCTGACCTCGGCGCCGGTGACCACGAAGGCCGGCTCTCCCGACCGGGGTCTCGGGCCAGTACGGCCAGTGAGTGGTAGCGGGTGGCAGTGAACGGGTCGGGCAGATCTTGCCGTGCAGCATGCGGGCCACCTGGTCCGCGCGGCCCCCGGCCGGCCGCTGCTGGCCACGCCGGTCCTGCGGGAGGACCAGACGACCCAGCTGACCCAGGCAGGGGGTACCCGGCCGGTGCAGGAGGGTCGCAGACCCGTCGGATCCCGGCCGGGGTGGCGACCCACGCCGGCGCAATGCGTCTTCGTGACTGATCGCCACCTTCGCCGCGGTCGGCGTACTCGCGGTGCTGGGTCGAGCCCGGCGGAGGCGATCCGGGCGCTGGAGCGGTCGGAGTCGGTGGGAACGCCCGCACCACGTCATGACCAGCACCTATCTCGGTAGAGGTGGTCCTTCCACGTGGCCGCTGATGGTTGTAGATCGCAGGGCCACCTTTCCCCGAGTCGAGCGGGGCAGCGAGGTTTAGCTCGATCAACTATCCTTCGTGGACTCATGGATGATTGCGTCACCAGCTAACGCGCCGCAGTCGTCGCATGTCCTAACCGTCCATGAAAGGAACAACGGTGAAACGCGTTTCGCTTATGCTGGCGGGAGTGATGGCTGCTGCAGCCTTCGTTCTTGCCCCGGCCGCTGCTGCCCAGGCTGCGGATGTCGGTGATGGCTCCCTCGATTGCAACTCCGGCGAGATCTGCTTCTCGCAGCACGAGTGGCACGAGGGTGGCCGGAAGCACTTCTGGTACAACGCCATCCACACTGACCTGGACTTCCACACCGGGTACCCACTCATGGACGAGGCTTCGTGGGTCTGGGTCCGCGACACCCGCTGCGGCATCTACCTCTACGACTATCGGACCGGCTTCGACCACTCGCTCTGGCTGCCCACCGGTGGCGGTTCCCAGGCGTTGAGCCAAAGGTCGGCGTCGCACACCAGTTCGGGTACGTGGAATGACGTGAACAACGAACACAAGCGCTGCAGCTCTCAGCTCTAGTAACAGCTGAGATGACGGGCCGTCACTTCGGGCCTTCGAACCAAGTGCGGATATGCGCGGCGGAGGGCGCGTAACCGGAGGGCGCCCGCACATCTTTGGATGCGGATGGTTTGTCTGCGGGGGGAACCCTGTGACAAACCATCCGCATCTGCCATGAGAAATGCGCTGGAGAGAAGCGAAACGAGGATGACCTTGGTGAAGTGGCGCGGTGTGGGACGCTGGTTGACGAGTGGGGCGCTCGGGCTCGCGGTGATCGCGGTGACAGGGGCTTGTGGCGGGGGTGGATCCGAGTCGGAGGCGGATCAGTCGTCGATGCTCGCGGGTGCGAAACGTCCCTTCGATCTCTTTCTCGGTGAAGAGCTTGGACTGATCGACTGGGCGCGCATCAAACTCACCGACAAGTGTGTGGCGTCCCGGGGCTATCCACAGGTGTTGCAAGGCGCACTGGAGAAGCCGTACAACCCGTTCTACTATTTGGCCGCCGACTACGACGGCCTGGGACCCATGACTGAGGAGCAGGCCCGCCGGTCCGGGTTTCGCGAGGACAGGCCCCCTACCCCGACCTCGGTGGTGAGTTCGGACAAAAACTTCGATGCGGTCAACGAGCGGTGCTTGAAAGAGGCATCGAAGGCCCTCGGCGGCGCCCAGGAGACCGTCAACTCCTACGCAATGCTAGGTAATGACGTGTACGAGGCCTATCGGGCCGAGATTAACGAGCTTCTCGAACCGCAGCGGGCAAAGATCGCCGATTGCCTGGAGGATAAGAAATTCAAGTTCGACCGGCAAGGTTACGTCAAGGAAGACGACCTCACTTCTTTTGGCCTGCCTCCCGGGCGCTACGAGGGCGGCGACAATCCCCTCAACTGGAAGCCGAAGCGCGTCCCCGGAACGGTCGAGGTGAGTCCGCCGTGGCCGGCCCAGCGCTACATTCCGAGTCAGCAGGAGTCCGACCTCGCAGTCGCGATGTTCCGATGCTCCCAAGAGGTGGGCGTCCGGCAGGCGTTCGACGAGAAGAGCACCGAGATCCAGCGGGCGATCGTCGGGCGGTACGAAGCCAGGTTCGCCGAGATGAATCCGAAAATCGAACAGGCGGCTCGGCGGGCCACGGAGCTAGTGAATCAGTGACGGACCGTGATATGCCCAGTCAACCTGCGCCTTCCTCGCCTAGGCGGTTCCGCCGCCTCTGGCCCGTTCTGACTGCCGTCTCCACGATGACGGTGCTCCTGGTGCTGGCCACGATCGTGGTAGCGCCAGGTCTCCGGTCGCCGGAGCAGGCGGCGGCCGAAGCTCTACCGCCGTCACCGTCACTGGTGACGGCAGCCGCTGAACGTCGCGCTGTCACCGAACCCGCAATCGTCAGGGGCAAGGTCGTCGTCGGTGCCAGCGTCAAGGTCCTGCCGCCGCCGGGCGCGGCCGGTGACTCAAGCGTTGTGACCGCGGTCCATGCCAAGAAGGGACAGAGGATCAAGGTCGGCCAAGTCCTTCTGGAACTTTCCGGCTCACCGGTGTTCGCGATGGTGTGGCGCTTTCCGTCTTATCGGGACATCACGCCGGGCATGAAAGGCCCGGATGTGCGGGAGATGCAGACCTCCTTACGGCGCTTGGGTTACCGGTCCGGGGTGGCGGGAGTTTTCGATGCACGGACCCAGAAGGCTCTCACCGGGTTCTACAGCGATCGTGGCTATACGGCGCCGCGCGCCGAGACGGGAGCGGAGACGGGAGCGGAGACGGGAGCGGAACCGAGCCAGTCCGAGGGGGTGGCGGCTGCCGCCCCGGACACGGTTTCGGCGCCGCAGCCAGGCGTCATGCTGCCCAAGTCGTCCGTGGTCGTCCTCGCCCGCGACAACCACAAGGTAACGAAAGTCGCAGTCAAGGTGGGTACACGGCTCAGTCAGTCGGATGACGTCCTCTTCGAGTTGGACGGCGCGGCGAGTGGGATCACGGCTATCGCCACCAAGACTCAGCTAGGCTCTGTCGTCGAAGGGCAGTCAGGCGAGGCGTACGACGATCTGACGGGCGAGACCCGGAAGGTGACCGTGGTAGCGATCGGTCAGGAGCCCGTGACCGACGCTGATGGGAATTCCGGCTTCCCGATCCGGCTTAGTTTCGCCGGTTCACCGCTGAATGCCCCGAACCGGTCGTTGAGAATCACCCTCACCAACTCCGACGAGGCCAAGTTGGTATTGGCGGTGCCGGTGACGGCGGTGTTCTCAAAGCCGGACGGAGACACGTTCGTCACGTTAGCGGAGAGTGGCAAGGCCGGGCCGGACATCGCGGTCAAGGTGGGAAGGACCGCCGGAGGCTGGGTGGAGATCCTGGAGAGCGCGCCATCTGGCCGTCTGCAGCCCGACGTTCATGTCGTCGTGGGCTTCGACAGAACCGTTCATCCGTGAGTGCCACGGCTTGTCTGCAACTCAAAGACGTCGAGCGAGTTTATGACGATGGCCACCCGATCCATGCCCTGCGACCAACTGACCTCGATATATTCGCAGGTGATTACGTCACGATAACAGGGGCGTCGGGATCCGGTAAGTCGACCCTGCTCAACATCCTCGGATTGCTGGACCGTCCGACCGCCGGGTCTTACCAATTCGGTGGGATTGACATAGCGGCGGCCGGCGAGAAGGTGAGAGGTGCGGTTCGCGGCCAGAAGTTCGGATTTGTATTCCAGTCCTACCATCTCGTGCTTCGGCGAAGCGCGCTGGAGAATGTGGAACTCGGCATGCTCTACGGCCCGCACCGGGCGCGGAGGCGGCGGGACGTCGCTGCGGAGGCTTTGGAGCGAATCGGACTGTCGCATCGCATGCACGCTGACCCGCGTCAGATGTCGGGTGGTGAGCGGCAACGGATCGCAATCGCCCGTGCCATCGCGACCAGACCGTCCGTGCTGTTCTGCGACGAGCCAACCGGGAATTTGGACAGTCAGAACACGGCAAACGTGCTCGACGTCCTTCAGGAACTGCACCGGGATGGCCTGACGGTCGTGGTCGTCACGCACGACGCCCATGTCGCTTCGGTAGGCACGCGTCGACTCTCGGTGACCGACGGCCGGGTGCGGGAGGAGCAGAGGTGAGGCGCCGGAACAACGCCCGGGTTCTCGAGGCGCTCGGAGTGCGCGTTGCCAAGCTCCGCGGGGTCGACCTGATCCGAGAATCGTGGATCTCGATCGCGGGCAACCCCGGCAGGTCGCTCGTGACGGCGCTCGGCACCGTGCTCGGAGCAGCCGCGTTCGTGTCGACCCTCGGACTCAGCTCGACGCTTGGGCGACAAGTGTCCGCGGAGTTCGACGTCTACCGGGCGACCGAGGTTGTCGTACGCGCCGAGGACGCGCAGGTCTCGCGTGAGTGGCAGGAATCCGAGAAACTCGGGGTGCTTCGCTCACTCAACGGTGTCCAGGCCGCCGGCGCACGAGTCTCGCTCTTCGAGCGGCGGGTCCAGCGCACGGCAGCGCTCGGTGGTGATACCGCCTCTGCGCGAATCGTCGGGGCTGACCCGGAGGCGCTGAAGGTCATCCAGCCAAGACTCACCACCGGGCGCCTGCCGGACCAGTTCCACGAGGAGACCGCGGCGAAAGTCGCCCTGCTGCCCAAGACCATTGCCGACAAGTTGGGAGTGCAGCGTACCGGGGTCGCGGTCTTCGTCGATGATCAGGCGTACAGCGTGATCGGGATCTTCGATGAAGTTGAGCGCAGCCCGGAGGCGATGATCTCGCTTCTCGTTCCGTTCCGCGTAGCGGAGGAACTTTCCTTCGGCATCAGTGCCGACCAAGTGGATCGCGAGGTGCTCATCGAGACTGCGCCCGGTGCCGCCCAGTACATAGGGCGGCAGGCACCGCTCGCGCTCCATCCCCAGAGCCCGGAGTCATTGCGGGCGATCGCGCCACCGGACCCGATGACGCTGCGTCGTAGCGTCGAAGGAAACGTCACCAAGTTGAG
The DNA here is from genome assembly GCF_018070045.1 of Micromonospora sp. U21. Lineage (GTDB taxonomy): Bacteria > Actinomycetota > Actinomycetes > Mycobacteriales > Micromonosporaceae > Micromonospora. The sequence continues at coordinate 101,087 of NZ_JAGPYK010000015.1, read as the reverse complement.
TCTTCTGCTGAGCATCGTCGCCCTCGCGATCGGTACCGTCTCGATCGGAAATGCGGCGAGCGCAAGTATCGCCGCGCGAACGTCCGAGATCGGCCTGCGCCGTGCGGTGGGCGCGCGGCCCGTGCATGTGTTCGCGCAGCTCTTGGGCGAGACCACGGTTCTCGGCTTGGCGGGCGGCCTGGCGGGTGCCTTCCTGGGGGCCACCGTCACGGTAGGTGCCTCGTTGTGGAACGGGTGGCAACCGGTGATAGATCTGAAGCAAGCCGTGCTCGCAACGGCGGTCGGTGCCGCCGCGGGCCTGATCGCTGGGCTGATTCCTGCGTTGAAGGCGATGCGGATCGAGCCGGTGGCGGCGCTGCAACGGTAGCCGGTGGGTGGTCAGCCCCGATGCCGGTGACGCCCGCACGGACAGGTCGAGTCGACGTACACGGTTCCGGTGGAGGCGCGCGGCAGGTGACCGGGGCGTGCGCCGAACGAGAAGGACGGGCTCCTCCCTGAGGGAAGGAGCCCGTCCTTGCTGTCGCGGCGTGGCCCGGAGTGCCTCATCGCCCTGGTCGGCGGTACCCGGGTCAGCGCGGGCGGGGAAGCCTCCGCGCCTTTTCGCGGCGCGCCGGCGTCGCCGGGTCGGCGACCACACCAGCGGTCTGCATCCGGAACTTGGTCTGCCCGCTGATATCGAATCGGGCGGCGACGCTGGCCAGGACCTTGTCGCCCGGCCGGGTGACGATTTCGAAGTGCGAGGTCTTAATCGGGGTTAGGTCACCGCCCCACACGACCGTGCCCTCACAGTCGGCGAGGATGTCCCGCACGATCGCCTCGTGGTGCGGCCACAGCCGCTCGCTGCCGGCGACCGGGTAGGCGGTCGGGTGCAGGGCGATGGCGGTGCCGGACAGGTAGTTCGACTCGAATTCCGCCAGGACCGCGCGCCGCGTGGTGTGCCCCGTGATTCCTCCGCCTTCACCGGTGTCCAGTGGGGCGATCTCGTAGTGCCAGCGGCGGGCGACGTGCAGCAACACCGCAGCGGCACGGCCCTGTCGCAGTGCAACCGTGGCGTTCGATCCCTCGACCCGGTAGGTCGTGATGGCGGCAGGGTCGATCTTCCAACCATTGGCGGACACTCCACGTGTCCAGCGCGCGGGGCCTTTGCCCGCGGCGTTGGCCGGCAGGCTGGGCGCGAGAGCGAGGACGCCGGTGCCGGCGGCGGCCCCGAGGAGACTGCGTCTGGTTACCATGTGGATTCCTAACTAGTCGCTGAGGGCGGACACGCCGGGGTCACTACCATCGCGCCAAACGTTGTGGTCCAGTCCCCAGTTCGACTGGAACATGTACTCCTTGATCTGATTGAACGACCAGTTCGCTGGCAGGGGGTAACCCAGGTTGCCGGAGAAGCCCCAGGACATGCCGGAGACCAGGGACCAGCGGGCGCCGACCTCGTGCGAGATGCGGCTGCACACGTTGCGGGACCCGTAGACACCAAAGGTGTACGGGTTGCCGTGATTAGTCAACAGCGTCTTGACGCCCTCGAAGTACGGTTTGATGTTGCTGTCGATCTCCGAGTCCATCGCGTCGTAGTCGACGGCGAAGTAGATGCAGGTACCGGCCGGGATCCGGTGTTCGAGCGACTTCTGATAGGCGATCCAAGCCTGGTCGAACCCCTTCTCGTACGTGAAGTTGAACAACTCCCGGCCGTTGTACTGGAAGATCGGGAAGAACCTCATTCCCGCGTTGAGAATCGTCTGCGGCTCGCCGGGCTTCAGCGCCTTGCCGAGGTAGTACGGGTCCGTGGGCGGCAGATGCTCGTCGAGGTAGCGCCCGACGATCCGGTAACCGGCGGCCTTGAGTGCGGCCGCGCGGGTGGCGGTGATCTCGGTGATGCAGTCGCAGCCGGTGGCGGGCCGATCCGTGTCACCGCTGGAGACGAGTAGTTGAGCCCACGTCGTGTAGTCGTTGTGCCCTGTCACGGGAATCTGCGAGAAGCGCTGGAACGCCTGCACCCAACTCAGGTGGGTGCTGGTCAGCGTGTCGGTGCCGATATCCTCCGGGCGGTACATCAGCGGCACCTGGGGGTTGCCCGGCAGCATGGTCGGCGAATTGAAGTAGCAGGCCGAGCGGAACAGATATCTCAGGTCGCCGGTGAGCGTTCCCGAGCCCCTTCCTCTGAGGCCGGACTGGGTGCCGGGACCGAAGTATCCGTTGATGGAGTTGAGCGCGATGCCGATCTCGTACTGGACCGCCATCATGAAGCCCTGCTGGACATCCCGGGAGTAGATGCCGTCGCAGGGAACCAGGCCCATCGCGGGAATGCGGACTCCGGCGACGTAGCGTGAGTTGAGCCTTTTCTGCACGTTCTGGATATTGATGTCACCACCCGGTACCAACTGGAATTGGTCCATCCGCATCAGCGCCTTGACGATGTGCGGCCACATCCCCGCCTGGTTGTACGTCAGGCCGGCGTCCCGGTAGAGCTGCTCGAGTGAGGATTGTGAGGCGGTGTTCCAGAGGAAGTAGTTCGTGGAGGCCCAGTATCCCTTGCAGAACAGGGCGCTGTTGTAGATGCGGACCAGGTTCGGCTTCGGCTCGTTGCCGGGCAGGGTGTTGCGCTGCTTGACAGCCTCGAACGTGCCGGGTCCGAAGCTCTGGACCGTCGGGGAAATGCCAAGCTCATGCTGGAGCGCCTGGGTCAGGGAGAGCACCGTGGACCATCCGGTCTTCCCGTTCTCCGGGCACGAGATGTATCCCGGAGCACTCGCGTACGTGGCGTTGACCCATTTCTGAGCCGCGTACACGTGGACGTCGCCAGCGCCGATCCAGGGTGCCGCCGGGTCGATGGTTGATCCCGGCTTTGCGTACATGTGGAGGTGGCCGGGGCACTGGGTGTCGTATCCGAAGGAGTGCGGGTAGATCTGGAGGCCGGTCCTCCTGGGGGCCTCCTCGCGAAGGTGTTTGATGAGCGCCCGGTACGCCTGCAGCATGGGTTCGCTCGGAGTGTGGTTCAACCGCATCAGGGCGCAGATCGAGTAGAATCCCGCGTTGCGGCCCAGTCCGTTGATGTATCCCGGAGCGTTCGCCTCGCCGCGCTCGTAACCCCGGCCTTCGTAGATGTTGCCGTGCTTGCAGATGAGGAAGTTGTATCCGATGTCTCCCTCGAAGTCGTCATTGCTGGTGTGCATGTCGTATACCGCGGCCACATCGCGGCGGCAGTCTTCTTCCGTCGGGTAGTCGTTCTCCTCACCACCGCCTCCGCGATAGTGGATGAACACCCCGCCGACCGGGTTCCATTCAGGATTGCTGCTCGGTATGGGCCCGTAGATTGCATGGTCGCGTTTATCCGCGGGTACATAGGGGGCCCAGGTGGCACGACTGTTGATGGTAATCGGCATTGCTCCTCGTTTCACCCAAGAATCGAGTCAGTAGGGGCAGGGGAGGCGACGGAACCAGTCGCACGCGTGGGTCATCAGTTGCAGATCCGCAGGTGGTGCCGGCCTGTTGATCGGCAGAATGCCAACCCAATGCTCACGCAAGGGTTGGCCGAAAGTGAATTGTCTTCGGCGCGACAAGGGAATGTTAGTACAGGATCTACGACGGCGGGGGGCGACAGATCGGACATTCCATGGCATTCACGTGAGGTGATCCGAGCCTGAGGAATTCTGACCGCAGAGGGCGGTGGGACGTACGACAGGGTGCCCGAGGTCTGAGAGGTCTACGGTTCCGAGGCATCGTCGGCCCCCGATGGGCGATCCCGCGCGTTTGTGCGGCGGTGACCAGCGCTCTATCATTTCCTCGATGAGCACCAGGACCGAGCGAGACGGTTCGAGACTTCGCACCTGGGTGACAGCGCCCCGAGTCGTATGGGTCGGGACTGTCGTGGTGGTGCTCCTCCTGACCCTTCCGATCCACATCCTCGGGCCAGGAGATCACGAGCAGAAGTCCTGCGGGAACGCGTTGAGCATGGATCTGGATTACTGGACAGGGCCGTCGGACGGGAACTACTGGGAAAAGGCGTACCGGACGTGCAACTCCAAGCGCACCGACCGGCTCGGCCAAGCCCTCGGCGTCGTCTCGCTGACAGTCCTCGCCGCCACACTCCTCGGTGCGGGTACCCGTCGGAGAAGTGTTAAGGAGTCCTGAGCCGGTAGGGGCACGCCGGTTCAGGCGGTGGCGAAGGCGGCGCGGCGGCGGGCGTCGACCTCCGCGGCCAGCTCCGGGGCCCGCTCCAGCGCCTCCGGGTGGCCGCAGCCGGCCAGCCAGTTGGCGAGCATCAGGTGGCCGCCCTCGGTGAGCACCGACTCCGGGTGGAACTGCACACCCTCGATCGGCAGCGTACGGTGCCGCATCGCCATCACCACGCCGGAGCCCGTCCAGCCGGTGACCTCCAGCTCGTCGGGGAGCGTCTCGGGCAGCACGGCCAGTGAGTGATAGCGGGTGGCGGTGAACGGGTCGGGCAGACCGGCGAGCACACCGACCGAGTGGTGCCGCACCTCGGAGGTCTTGCCGTGCAGCAGCTCGGGTGCGCGGGTGACGGTCGCCCCGAACGCCTCGCCGATCGCCTGGTGGCCGAGGCAGACACCGAAGATCGGCAGCTGGCCCGCGTACTCCCGGATGACGTCCAGGCAGATGCCGGCGCGGTCGGGACTGCCCGGCCCCGGCGAGAGCAGGACGCCGGCCGCGCCCACCCTGCCCACCTCGGCGACGTCGATCTCGTCGTTGCGGCGGACCTCGCAGTCCACCCCGAGCTGGCCGAGGTACTGCACCAGGTTGAAGACGAACGAGTCGTAGTTGTCGATCACCAGGACGCGCATGGTCACCTGTCCGGGGAGGGCGGCGCGGAGTTGTTCCGGTCGGTGTCGTAGGGCAGGTCGTGCTCGTCGCCGGCCGGGGTCTCCCCGGTCACCGCGTCCCCGCCACCCGGGGCCCCGGGTACGCCGGAGTCCTGGGTGACCTGCACGTCGTCGAAGGGCAGCAGCGGCTCGGCCCACGGGAAGGCCACGTACCAGAGCAGCGCCACCGCGGCGGCAACGAGCAGCACCGAACCGGTCAGCTTGCCGGCCAGGCCGAACGGTAGTTTGCGCCAGATGAACGCGTACATCGGTCAGCCTCCCAGCTCCGTCGGGCGGCCCGCCGACTTGGGTTGGGTCCGGTCCAGCTCGGCGTGGATGATCAGGCGCTGGTAGTTGTCGAACTTCGGGTTGCAGGTGGTCAGGGTGAGCATCCGCTTGGTCGGCTTCTTGTCCGGTTCACCGGGGACCGGCGCCACCACCTCGACCTGCGTCGGCTTGACGATCCGGGACTGCGACACCCGGTAGACGTACCAGTCGGTCTTGCCCTCGACCACGATCGCGTCGCCGTCGTCCAGCTCGTCCAGCCGCCAGAAGGTGGCCCGGTTGCGGTGGCCGGCGACGGAGAAGTTGCCGACCTGTCCGGGCAGCGCGCTGGTCGGGTAGTGGCCCGGGGCGTACCGGATGTCGGCCTGGGTGACGCCCTCGACCACCACCCAGTTCTTGTCGAGCTTGGGGATGTGGAGGCCGGCGATCGGCTTGCCGCGCACCGGCGGCGACGGTTTGACGCTCGGGGTGGCCGACGGGGCGACCGTGGGGTCGTCGGTCGGGCCCCACGCCTGGGCGAGTTGCTGGCTGAGGTCGTTCTGGTGGGCGTCGACGATGGCCGACTTGCCCCAGACCTCGTAGCCCGCGAAGAGCAGCACCACCAGGCCGAAGGTGATCAGGACCTCGCCGCTGACCCGGATGCCGGTGCGCAGCCGGGAGGCGAGCGAGGGGCGGGTCAGCTCCGAGTAGACGCTCCTGTAGCCCTCGCCGGTATGGTGTGGCCGCAGTTGCACCATCCGCTCGCCGCGTCGGGGCCGCGGTGGCTCGGCGGGACCGTCGCCGGCACCGGCCGGTTCGTCGGTGGTCGCCGTGCGGGGGACGGCACCCATCAGCGCCGTCGAGTCCATGGCCGGTGGCCGGGACGACGGCCCGGCGGGCACGGCCGGAATCAGCGCCGTCGCGCCCGGGTCGGCGGCGCGGTCCGGCCCGGCTGGAGCGGCCGGGGAGCCGGTGGCCCGGGTGGGCCCGGCGCCGACCTTGGGGATGAACGCGGTGGGCGCTTCCACACCGGCAGCGGTCGGGGTGCTGGGAGTCGTCGGCCGCGTCGAAGGACCCGGAGTGGCCGGCCGGGTCGGCGTTCCACCGGGCGTACCCGGGTTGGTCGGGGTGGTGCCAGGCCGTCCCGGCGTGCCGCCGCTCACCGGCGGGCGGACGGACGGGGCGCTGGGCGGCGCCGGCGGCCGGATGGAGGCGTTGCCGGGTCCGGCCGGCCGGGCCGGTCCCTGGTCGGGGTCGGCGGTCGGTCGACCGGGGATGGCAGCGGGGGGACGACCGGGCTCGCCCTGCGGGCCCAACCCGTGCGCGGCCCCAGGCCAGGGCGGAGGCGCGCCGGTGCCCGGGTAGCCCGGACTCTGCGGCGGGTCGGGTCGGCCGGCGCTCGGCGGGGCCGGCCGGTCGGTGCGCGGAAGGTGGCCGGCGCGGCCGGCCGGCGGGGTGGTCGACCGGTCGCCCTGGGGAGGCCCGGCGACCGGAGGCTCGGGTGCGGCCGGTGGGCGCGCCGCCCGGGGCCGGGTGGGCAGCACCGGATCGGGCCAGTTGCCGGCCAGGCCCGGCCGGTCCGCCCTGGGCTCGGGCCGGTCGACCTTCGGCAGGAACGCTGTGGGTTCGTCGGCCTGGTCCCGGTGTCGTCCGTCGCGCCGGTCGTCCGGGCCGCTCACCTGGGCACCGTCGCCGAGCGCAGGGCGGTCGAGTCCTCGAATGCCGGGACTGTCACCGCGGAGACGGTCTCCTCGTACCCGAGCTGGTAATCGTCGACTGCGTCCTTGAACAACCGGACTCCCTCAGAGCTGGCGAGGGCCTGCTGGAGGGCAGCGGGATCGCCGATTGCTACGATCTTGAACGGTGGGGAGTACACCCGCCCGTGCAGCAGCAGGGTGTTACCGACGCAGCGTACCGCGCTGGTCGCCAGCACGCGGACGTTCATGATTGACATGGCCTCCGCCCCTCCGGCCCAGAGAGCGTTGACCACCGCCTGCACGTCACCCTGGTGCACCACCAGGTCGTCGTTGCTGGCGTCCGTGGGGGTCTGGTCGCTGCGTCGTGGCGGCGCGTCGTTCAGCTCCACCGTCACCCCGGCGCCGGCCAGTGCCGTGAACCCGGCGGCCTGGAGGCTGCCCTGGGCGCGGTCCTGCTGGGCCTTGATCGGGCTGTCCGAGTGGGCCAGCGCGTCGGTCCGCTGCTCGACCTCGCCGCGTAGTGTGGCGGCCCGGCGCTCGCTCGCCGCAACCTGCTCGCGGCGGTCCTCGATGAGCTGGTTGAGCTGGGGCCGGCGGTCCTCTCGCAGGGCGGTGCCGCCGGCGGTGGTCGCGGTGGTGGTGAAGAGCAGCCCCGCTGCGGCGGCGATCAGGGGCACCCCGATCGACCAGCCTGGTCGGCGTTGACGCGGTCGCCGGGGCAGCAGCCCGGCACCGGCCCGTCGAAGGACCTTCTGCCAGGAGGCGGCGCCGGATGTGTACTCCACCGAGCGTTCCTTCCGCGTTTCGGGGATCGGTCCGTCCCGGCTCGGCCGGTGATGGGAACAGTCCCGCCTTTTTCGGTCACTCCGCGCACCGGCCTGACCCCATTCGTGGTCCGGGCGGGCGTTCCGGACTACGCTAGCTTTTGAACATTATTGGCCATGGACCGTCGCCCCCGCGCCCGGTTGTCAGGCCGGACGAGGTCGTCACCCCTCTGGAGAGCGTCGTGCCCAAGTCTCAGGTCCGCAAGAAGAAGGTGTACACCCCGCCGACGGACGTCCGTCCGACGACGGCGCCATCGTCGCGCAAGCCTAGCCCGGTGTGGCTTCCGATCACCGCGGTGGCATTGATCGTCGCAGGCATCGGTTGGCTGGTGGTCTACTACCTCTCCGAGCAGCAGTACCCGGTCATGGCGTGGGGTTACTGGAACCTCGCGGTGGGCTTCGGCGCGATGGTCGCCTCACTGGCACTGCTCTCCCGCTGGCGCTGAGCCGGCCCGGCCGGCGGGTCGCCACGCCGGAGGATCCACGTCACCCCACGGAGCCCCTGCCCGGCAGGACCGGGCGGGGCACCCTATGGTGTCCGCAGGGCGGCGTGGCCCGCTGCGAGATGACTCACGTTACTGCTGGGTAACCTTGCGCGTAGGCTGCACTGCATGACCGAGCGGAGCGAGGTCATCGACCGGTCCGGTCGCAGGTGCGGCAGCGGCGCGACGCTGGCTCCGTCCTGACCCGGCCCCCGGTCGCCGAGCCGCTCGACAGGCAGCAGACCGGGGAGGCCAACTCGATGGGCAGCGTCCAGATCGTCACCACGATCCTCGCGGCCGCCATCACCGCCGTGGCGGTGTGGCTTGCGGCACGCGCGGTCCTCAAGATGGTGGCAGTCATCCGGCTCGGGCAGCCCGCGCCGGAGCGGTTCACCGACAAGGTCAGCCGTACGAAGACCATGCTGGTGGAGACCGCCGGCCACACCCGGATGCTCAAGTGGGGCGTGGTGGGTGCGGCGCACTGGTTGGTGATGGTCGGCTTCATCGTGCTGTCGCTGCTGGTGCTCGAGGCGTACTTCGAGGTGGTCACGCCGACCGGTGGCCTGCCGATCATCGGGCACTGGGTGGTCTTCGGGCTGGCCACCGAGATCATCGGCGTCCTGGGCCTGGTCGGCATCCTGGTGCTGATGGCGATCCGGCTGCGCAACCGGCCGACCCGGCCGGGCGGACGGTCCCGGTTCACCGGCTCGACCATGTGGCAGGGCTACTTCGTCGAGTGGATCGTGCTGCTGGTCCTGATCTTCGGGTTCGTGATCCGGGGCTTCAAGGTCGCCACCGACCACTTCGAGTACCCGCTCTGGGCCACCCCGGTCAGCCACGCGGTCGGCGCGGTGCTGCCCGACTGGCAGGACGGGGCCAGCGTCGCCGCCCTCATCAAGATCGTCATCTCGATGACCTGGCTGATCGTCATCTCGCTGAACGTCACCATGGGCGTCGCCTGGCACCGCTTCCTGGCGTTCCCCAACATCTTCTTCAAGCGCGAGCCGGCCCGGCCGGCCGGCTCCGGCCTCGGCGCGCTGCGCCCGATGACGAGCCAGGGCAAGCCGCTCGACTTCGAGGAGGCCGACCCGGAGAAGGACCAGTTCGGTGTCGCCCAGGTCGAGCAGTTCAGCTGGAAGGGTCTGCTGGACTTCAGCACCTGCACCGAGTGCGGTCGCTGCCAGTCGCAGTGCCCGGCCTGGAACACCGGCAAGCCGCTCTCGCCCAAGCTGCTCGTGCTGAGCCTGCGCGACCACGCGTACGCCAAGGCGCCCTACCTGCTCGCCGGTGGCGGCAACGACCTGACCGGCGAGGAGAAGGCCACCGCGGCGCAGCTCGCGCACCTCGACGTGCTGGCGCTGGCCGAGGCCGACCGTCCGCTGATCGGCACCGCCGAGGAGGGCGGCGTCATCGACCCGGACGTGCTCTGGTCCTGCACCACCTGTGGTGCGTGTGTCGAGCAGTGCCCGGTGGACATCGAGCACGTGGACCACATCGTCGACATGCGCCGCTACCAGGTGCTGATCGAGTCGAGCTTCCCCTCCGAGGCCGGCGTGATGCTGCGCAACCTGGAGAACAAGGGCAACCCGTGGGGCGCCCCGCAGAACACCCGCGAGGACTGGACCAAGGGCCTCGACTTCGAGGTGCCCCGGGTCGGCGAGGTGGACGACTTCGAATACCTGTTCTGGGTCGGCTGCGCCGGCGCGTTCGAGGACCGGGCCAAGAAGACCACCCGCGCCGTGGCCACCCTGCTCAACGAGGCGGGCGTCGAGTTCGCCATCCTGGGCGAGGGCGAAACCTGCTCCGGTGACCCGGCGCGGCGGATCGGCAACGAGTTCGTCTTCCAGATGCTCGCCCAGCAGAACGTGGAGACGCTCAACGAGGCGTTCGAGGGCCGGGAGAAGGCCAAGCGCAAGATCGTCGCTACCTGCCCGCACTGCTTCAACACCCTCGGCAACGAGTACGGCCAGCTCGGCGGCGAGTTCGAGGTGGTACACCACACCCAGCTGCTGGCCCACCTCGTGTCCACCGGCAAGCTCACCCCGGTGCAGCCGGTCGACGGCGGAGTCACCTACCACGACCCCTGCTACCTGGGCCGGCACAACCGGGTCTTCGCTGCTCCCCGCGAGGTGCTCGGGGACGCCATCGAGGGCGAGATCACCGAGATGCCGCGCAACAGCGAGCGCTCCTTCTGCTGCGGCGCCGGCGGCGCCCGGATGTGGATGGAGGAGAAGATCGGCAAGCGGATCAACGTGGACCGGGTCGAGGAGGCCATGGCCACCGGAGCGAAGACGGTCGCAGTCGGCTGCCCGTTCTGCTCGACGATGCTCAGCGACGGGGTCAACGGCAAGGGCGCCGGCGAGCAGGTCGAGGTGATCGACGTGGCCAGCGTGCTGCTCCGCTCGGTCAAGCCGGAACGATCGCAGGGCGGTAAGGAGGCTGCGCCGGTCGCCGGCTGAGCCGCGTACCGCGCAGAAGCACCGGACGGCGGTGGCACCCACGGGGTGCCACCGCCGTCGTCGTGGCAGGGGCGATGGCGGCACCGGGACCATCTGCGGGCACCGGGGACCGCCTCCGTCGCCGGTCAGCCGGACCGGCCGGTGGCCGGGCATCCGCCGTGGCACAATCGCGCCGAGGTGAGGCGAACATCGACGGGATTCTCCTGACCACGCTGCTGCCCCTGGTTGGCTTCGCTGCGTTGACCGCCGGCAACGCGTTCTTCGTCGCGGCCGAGTTCGCCCTGGTCACGGTCGATCGTGCGGAGATCGATCGCCGTGCCGCCGCCGGCGACCAGGCCGCCCTGACGGTACGCACCGCGCTGCGCGAGCTGTCCTTCCAGCTCTCCGGGGCACAGCTCGGCATCACCATCACCGCGCTGCTCACCGGCTACCTGGCCGAGCCGGCCCTGGCCCGGATCTTCTCCCCGCTGCTGCGGCCGGTGGCCGGGGACAGCACCGAGCGGTTCACCCCGTTCCTGGCGCTGGCCCTGGCCACCCTGATCTCGATGCTCTTCGGCGAACTGGTGCCCAAGAACGCGGCGCTGGCCCGGCCGATGCCGGCCGCGCTGGCCACCGCCGGCCCCATGCACACCTTCTCCCGGACGTTCGGCTGGGTGATCCGGGGATTGAACGGCTCGGCGAACCGACTCGTCCGGGCGCTCGGGGTGGAGCCGCAGGAGGAGCTTCGGAGTGCCCGCTCACCGGAGGAGCTGGGCCTGCTGGCCGCCATCTCCGCCCGGGCGGGGGCGCTGCCCACGGACACCGCGATGCTGCTGCGCCGCACCATCCGCTTCGGCGACAAGCGGGCGGCCGAGGCGATGACCCCCCGGGTGGACGTGGTCGCGCTGCGCGCCACGGCCACGGTGGCGGCGTTGCTCGAGATGTCCCGGGAAACCGGACGGACGCGGTTCCCGGTGTACGAGGAGACCCTGGACCTGGTCACCGGTGTGGCGGGGGTGCCGGACGCGCTCGGTGTGCCGCTGGCCGCCCGGGCGTCGACCATGGTCGGCTCGGTGGCCCGGGAGCCGGTGTACGTGCCGGAGAGCCTGGACCTGGACGGCGTGCTGGCCGCGCTGAAGGCCGCCGGGGCCGACCTGGCCATCGTGGTCGACGAGTACGGCGGCACGGACGGCGTGGTGACCATCGAGGACCTGGTCGAGGAACTGGTCGGGGAGATCGCCGACGAGTTCGACCCGGCCAGTGTGGACGACGCCGGCCCGGTCGAGCTCACCGTGCCGGGCGGGGAGCGCACCGTGCTGGTCGACGGGGTGCTGCGCTCCGACGAACTGGCCGAGCAGACCGGCTTCCGGCTGCCCGAGGGGCCGTACGAGACGCTGGCCGGGTACCTGATGGCTCGGCTCGGGCACATCCCGCTGGCCGGCGAGACGGTCGAGGCGGGTGGCTGGGAGTTCACCGTGGTGGAGGTGGAGCGGCACCGGATCGAGCAGGTCCGGGTGCTGCGCCCGGCGGAGCCGGACGACGATGACTGAGCTGCTGGTGACCGTGCTGCTGCTGCTCGGCAACGGGTTCTTCGTGGGCAGCGAGTTCGCGCTCATCGCGTCCCGGCGTACGGTGATCGAGCCGCTGGCCGCCGACTCGAAGCGGGCCCGCTGGGCCCTGTCGGCGATGAACCAGATCCCCCTGATGATCGCTGGGGCGCAGCTCGGCATCACGGTCTGCTCCCTGGGCCTCGGGGCGATCGCCGAGCCCGCGCTGGCCCATCTGCTGGAGTCGCCGTTCCACGCGATCGGTCTGCCCGAGCGGGCGGTGCACCCGGTGGCGTTCGTGCTGGCGTTGGGCGTGGTGGTCTTCCTGCACACGGTGGTCGGCGAGATGGTGCCGAAGAACATCACGCTGGCCGGTCCGGAACTCTCCGCGCTCTGGCTCGGCCCGGCCATGCTGGCGTTCTGCGTGGCCACCAAGCCGCTGCTGCTGGCGATGAAGTGGGCGGCCCGGCAGGTGCTCGGGTTCTGGCGGATCGAGGCGTCCGAGGCGGTGAAGACGGTGTTCACCGCGGAGGAGTTGGCCGGGCTGGTCTCCCAGGCGCGCACCGAGGGGTTGCTCGACGCGGAGCAGCACGCCCGGATCACCGGCGCCCTGGCGCTGCACACCCGGACGGCGGCGGACGCGTGGCAGCCGTGGTCGACGGTGGTGACGGTGGCCGAGGACGTCTCGCCGGCGTCGCTGGAGGTGCTGGCGACCCGGACCGGCCGGTCCCGGTTCCCGGTGGTGCAGCGGTCCACCCGGCGGGTGCTCGGTTTCGTGCACGTCAAGGACGTGCTCGGGTACTCCGGCCATGCTCGCCGGGCACCGGTGCCGGCGGAGGTCTACCGGCCGCTGGCGGTGGTGCCGCCGGAGCGTACGCTCGCCGATCTGCTGCTGGCCATGCGCCGCGAGCGGAGGCACATGGTGCTGGTCAGCGACGGCCGGCGCCCGCTCGGCGTGGTCACGCTCGACGACGTATTGACCGCAATCGTTGGTTGATGGGCCGATACCCTTGGTGTGCAAGCAGTTGCGTGACAGTGACGGTGACGCCTCCCGCCTTGATTCCGGTGCTGCGCTTCCCTAATGTGGGGCACCGACCGCTGTGGGTCGTCTGCCTCGGCCCTTCCCTCACGCGAGGCGCCCGGCGGTCGGTTGCAAAGGAGTCGGTGCCGGTGGCAACCATGCCCCCTCATCGTCACGCCCCGGGACTGCCCGCTCGGCCGGGCGGTCTGCGCCGGGTCGCCCACCGTCTACTCGTCCTGGTCGCCGCCGCGGCTGTCGGCGCCGGCGTGCTCTCCGCGCCCGTGCAGGCCGCGCCCACGGTCGACGAGATCGAGGCGCAGATCGACAAGCAGTGGGAGCAGTTGGAGCCCACCATCGAGCAGTACAACAAGGTGCGGTCGCAGCTCAAGGCCAACCGGAAGAAGTCGTCCGAGCTGCAGAAGAAGATTGAGCCGCTGGCCCTGCAGAGCGAGCTGGCGCTCAACCGGGTCGGTGACCTCGCCTCCCGGTACTACATGTCGGGCCCCTCCCACGACATCGGGGCGCTGCTCGTCAGCGCCAAGCCGGACACGCTCACCGAGCAGCTCACCGTCCTCGACCGGCTCGCCGCGCGGGAGCGCAAGGAGGTCGAGGGCGTGCTGGCCGTACGGGCCAAGTACGACGGCCAGAAGCAGAAGCTGGACGTGCTGATCGTCACCCAGACCAAGCAGCAGAACGAGCTGGCGGCGAAGAAGAAGCAGATCGACGGCGAGATCAAGCGGCTCGAGGCCTCGCTGCCGAAGACGACGATCAAGACCGAGGGCTGCCCGACCATCAACGGGGTGGCCAACGCGGCCGCCCAGAAGGCGATCAAGACCGCCTGCCAGCAGGTCGGAGACCCGTACGTCTGGGGCGCCACCGGCCCGAACTCGTTCGACTGCTCGGGCCTGACCCAGTACGCGTACAAGGCGGCCGGGATCTACCTGACCCACCACACGGGTGACCAGTGGCACGAGGGCAAGGCCATCTCGCGGGCCGACGCACGACCCGGTGACCTGGTCTTCTTCTTCAGCGACCTGCACCACGTCGGCCTGTATCTGGGCAACGACAAGATGGTGCACGCGCCACGCGCCGGCAAACCGGTGCAGGTGGCCAGCATCAACAACATGCCGGTCGCCGGGTTCCGCAGACCCGGCTGATCCAGCAGTCACGACGAGGGCCCCCGGTCGGACGACCGGGGGCCCTCGTGCCGTTCAACACGGTTCAGCGCGGTGCTCCCACCGGAGACGGCAGAAGCTGCACGTCGGCGAGATCGACGTACATGATCCGGTGACCGAACTGGATCTGTGCGTACCGGTTCTGGCCGCGGATGACCGTCCAGTCGCCCGGCGAGGAGCCGTCGAACGTGGTGGCCCGGTAGTACTCGCCCGGCAGCACCGCGCCGACGGCGTACCGCTGGCCGGCCGCCAGGGTGTACTGGAGCGGCGAGATCGGCTGGTAGGGCACCCCGGACGGGTACGCCGTCTCCTCGGGGTACGCCCGCCCGTACACCGGGATGGTGGCCCGCCCAGGCTTCGGGGTGGCCACCATGCCGACGGTCCAGCTGGCGGTCGGTGCGGACGCCGGGTTGTGGAACCACGCCTTCTGTCCGAGGTACCAGATCGCCGTCCAGTCACCCTGCCGGCCGGCGAGGGCGTACGTCTGGCCGGCGGAGGCCCGGGCGCCGTGGTCCGACACGGTCATCGTGTTCGGGGTGCCGTCGGGACGCAGTGCGATGTCGTTGACCAGTGGCGCGCCCGCCGACGGCGCGCTGCGCAGCACCACCGCCGATGAGCCGCGCGGCGCGCATGGCACGCCGGCGGTGACGCAGCCGGTGAACGCCGGCTGGTTGGTGGCGTAGTCCGGGTCGATCCGGACCAGCCCGGTCGCCGGGGTGCCGGTGTCCAGCCGCGGCGCGTGCAGCAGGTCGAAGTAGTGCGTCCAGTCCCAGTACGGGCCCGGATCCCAGTGCATCCCGCGCACGTTCGCGGCGACGGTACCGGGCACGTTGTCGTGGCCGATGATGTGCTGGCGGTCCAGCGGGATCCCCAGCCGAAGGGCGAGATGCCGGACGAGCTTGGCGGAGGTCCGGTACATCGCCTCGGTGTACCAGGTGCCCTGCGCGGCGAAGCCCTCGTGTTCCAGCCCGATCGACTTGGCGTTGACGTACCAGTTGCCGGCGTGCCAGCCGACGTCCTTGGTCTTCACGTGCTGGGCGATGTGCCCGTCCGCCGAACGCAGCGAGTAGTGCCAGCTCACGTAGGTCGGGTCCTGGACGAGTTGCAGCGTGGTCGCCCAGCTCGCCTCGGTGTCGTGGATGACGATGTACTCGATCTTCTGCCGGCCGGGTCGGTCGGAGAGGTCGTGGTTGCCGTAGTCCCCGGCGCCGAACGCCTCGTACGGCGCCGGGATCCACTCGCAGGAGATGGTGCGGGGGCACTCCAGCCCGTCGGGGCGGGCGAGCCGGCGCAGTCCCAGCCGGTCCAGCCAGGAACGCTGGGGTTGGATCGCCCGGGCCGGCAGCGTGATCCGCTGGCCGTCGTCGGTCACCCGGGACTCGCCGGCGCCGATGGTGGTGAACACCTCGTCGGCGAAGGCGGCCGCGGCGTCCGCGCTGTCCGCGCCGGCATAGCGGGCCACCGCGCCGTACCAGGCTGCCGGGTCGGTGTCGGCGCCAACCGGCGCGCCGATCTCCCGCTGGTACGCGGCCAGCAGTGCCGCGCCGCCACGGATGTTGACGCTCGCGTCGGTGCGCAGTGACTCGGGGGCGGCACCGGTCAGTGCGGCGGCGGCGTCCACGGTCTGCAACGCGGCGGCGGGCGGCGCGGGATCCTCGGCCGGTCGGGGCGCCAACGACCGGGCGGGGCGGGAGTCGTCGCCGCGCGGGTCCTCGTCGCCGGCATCGTGGTGGCCGCGCCCCGGTAGGGCGGCCACGTGCCGGGCGTCGGTCAGGTGCATCGGGCCGTAGCCGCCGCTGGTGCTCGGCGTGCCGGCGTTGCTGTCCCAGCGCGACTCCAGATAGGAGACACCGAGCAGCACGTCGGCCGGTACGCCGTACTCGGTCGCCGCTGCGGCGTACTGCTGCTGGCGGTCGGCGGTGGGTGCGGCCACGGCTGGGCCGCCGGGTAGTGGTACCGCGGTCGCGGCGGCGACCACGGCGGCGGCGAGCAGGGCACGCCGGCCGGTGGACAGGGTTGGACGGTGCATCGAACCCCCTAGATCTGACGGGCGAAGGTGAGGTCACCTTCGTCCCGCCCGGAGCTCCCGTCAATACCTTTCCATCTGCCGCGTTTCTCGGAAGGAAACCTTCGTCGGCCGTCGTCGTCCCCCGGAATCGGTACGGAGTGTCACGGCCCCGCCGGTTGCGGATCGGTAACGGCCGTCTCTACTCTGGTCATTCGTCGGGCCGACAGCAGCTCCGCCCACCCGGGCGGTAACGGACCGACACCGCCGAGTCGCTTTCGAGCGAGCCGGGGACCCAGGTTTCCCGGGGTGAATCCGCAGCCACTGCGGTAGGGCGTCCACCTTCCCGCCCGAACCCGTCAGCTAACCCGGTAGGCGGTCAGGAAGAAGGAGTACGGAACCCGGTGGCCCACCATGCCCCGCGGCCGTCGTCCGAGCGGTCGGCGTCAGCCGGCCCGACGTCGATCGTGCCGCGCCCACGCTGGTCCCGCTTCACCACCGCCCTCGCCGCCCTGGTCGGCGTTGCCGTCGTCCTGACGGGCAGCGCCACGGCGGCCCACGCCGACCCGTCCGTCGCCGAGATCGAGCGCCAGATCGACGCCGACTGGAACAAGCTCGAACCGATCATCGAACGGCACAACGCCACCCGGGCCGACCTGGCCGCGAAGCGCAAGCAGGCTGGGGCGCTGGCCGCCCGGATCGCCCCGCTGGAGCGCCAGGTCGACGCTGCGATGGACAAGGTCAGTTCCCTGGCCGTCCGCGCGTACAAGGGCGAGAACGTCTCCACCGTCAACGCCGTGCTGGGCAGCCGGTCGCCCAGCGAGGTCGTCGGGCAGCTCGAGATGCTCGACCGGTTCGCGCACGACCAGCAGCAGGACGTGCGGCAGGTGTCCGACCTGCGTGACGAGCTGGCCCGGCAGAAGGCACCACTGGACGAGATGGTGGCGCAGCTGACCCGGACCGAGGCCCAGCTGGCGGCCAAGAAGAAGCAGATCAACGACGAGATCGACCGCCTGCAGAAGCTGCGTCTCAAGGTCTACGGCAACGGTGGCGGCGGCCCGCTGCGTCCGGCGCCCTGCCCGGCCAGCTACCCCGGCGGTGGTGCCGGCGTGGCGGTCAAGTTCGCCTGCGCGCAGATCGGCAAGCCCTACGTGTGGGGTGCCGAGGGTCCGAACTCGTACGACTGCTCCGGGCTGATGCTGGCCGCCTGGGCCAAGGCCGGGGTGTCACTACCGCACAACGCCGCCCAGCAGAGCCGAACGACCAGGGACGTCAGCAGGGCCGACCTGCGCCCCGGTGACCTGGTCTTCTACTACAGCGACATCCACCACGTCGGCATGTACGTCGGCGGTGGCTGGGTCGTGCACGCATCGCAGGCCGGTCAACCGATCAAGATGAAGAAGGTCGACGACGGCCCTATCCACAGCTACGGCCGCCCAGGCTGAGATGTAAGGAGGGGCCCCTTCTTAACGCCTCCGGTATAGGAGGGGCCCCTTACTGACATCCGGCGGGCGCAACGCCCGACGAGTGACTTCAGCGGGTGGGCCAGGTGCGCCAGTGCTGCCACGCGCGGCTCGGGGTCGGCCCGCGCTGCCCCTGGTAGCGCGAGCCGTAGACCACCGAGCCGTACGGGTGCTCGGCCGGCGAGGAGAGCCGGAAGATGCAGAGCTGCCCGATCTTCATGCCCGGCCAGAGGGTGATCGGCAGGTTCGCCACGTTGGACAGCTCCAGCGTCACGTGCCCGGAGAAGCCCGGGTCGATGAAGCCGGCGGTGGAGTGTGTGAGCAGGCCCAGCCGGCCCAGGCTCGACTTGCCCTCCAGCCGGCCGGCGAGCTGGTTGCCGAGCGAGATCACCTCCAGCGTCGAGGCGAGCACGAACTCCCCCGGGTGCAGCACGAACGGCTCGCCGTCGGGCACCTCGACGACCGAGGTGAGGTCGTCCTGCTGCATGGCCGGGTCGATGTGGGTGTAGAGATGGTTGTTGAAGACCCGGAACAGCCGGTCGAGTCGTACGTCGATGCTGGACGGTTGGACCAGGGTGGGCTCGAACGGCTCCAGGCCCAGCGTACCGGCCTTGATCTCGGAGACCAGGTCGCGGTCGGAGAGCAGCATCGGACCACCATAGCGGCGTTGCCGGCAACAGCCGGATCTGGTGCCGGTGACCAGCGCGTCGAGGTCGCTGGTCGTACATTTGTTCGATAGAATGCCGGCATGGCTTCCTGGTCCGAATTCGCCGCCGACGAGCCCCGACTCGCCGACGGGATCCGCGTTCTCCTCCAGCAGTACGGGCCGGGCTTCGGCTACCTGGCCACGGTCCGCGCCGACGGCGGGCCGCGGGTCCATCCGGTCTCCCCGGTCATCACCGACGAGGGTCTCTTCTGCTTCATTCTCGACTCGCCGAAGCGCCGCGACCTCGAACGGGACGGCCGTTACGCGCTGCACTCGTTCCCGCCGGAGGAGAGCGACGACGAGGCGTACGTGGCGGGGCGCGCCTGGCCGGTGACCGATCCGGCCCAGGTGGCCCGGCTGGCGCAGAGCGCGCGGGCGGCCCCGCAGGTCGACTGGCGGCTGTTCGAGTTCACCGTCGACGTGGCGATGCTGGCTCGCCGCGAGCAGCACGGCACCGGTGTTCCGGGTGGCGCGCCGGGCGGGCCGGCCGTTCAGGTCTGGCTCGACCCGCACGCACCACCCGCGGCGGCCGGGCCGTCTTCCGTACCGCAGGCCCGCCCGGCCCGCCGCAGCCGTGACGTCCAGCGTTCGGCCGCCTGACCGCGGCCCACCGATCCGGTTTTGGGGAAGACGCCGGTGCCGGCCCCGTCGTGACGGGGCCGGCACCGGTGGTACGCGGGGAAGCTACGCCGCGCGGTACGCGTTCCACGCGGTCAGCATGCGGCTGGCCTGCCCCGGCGTGAACTGGTACATGCACGAGTCGTAGGTGTAGTCCATGAAGTTGGTGATCGGGTCCAGCCCGGCCGCCGAGCAGGTGTTCCGACCGGTGGGGCACTGGTACGCCGGCGACGCCTCGGCCGGGGTGTCGCTGACGCTGTCACCCGAGCCACCGCAACCGCCCTGAAAGGTGTGGTAGAGGTTCAGCCAGTGGCCCACCTCGTGGGTGCCGGTGTCGCCCTGGTTGTAGTTGGTGGCGGTGCCGCCCGGCAGCGACTCGCTCAGCACGACCACGCCGTCCATGCTGTTCAGCCTCCGCTGTGGGAAGGTCGCCCAGCCCAGCAGGTCGTCGCTCAACTCGCCCAGGTACATGTTGAGGGTGTTCTTGCCGCCCACCCGCAACGACGACTTCATCGATCGTTCCGCCGACGAGCCCTCCACGATCGGGTACCAGGAAGGGTTCGTCACCCGGTTGATCGCGTCGAGCCGGAAGGCGAAGGCGGTGGCCGCGCCGCCGGTGGCGCCGGCGTAGGCCTGGTTGAGCACGTTGATCTGGGCGGTGATCAGCGAGTCCGGGATGTTGCCGCCGGCGCGGGTGCTGTTCTCCTGGATCACGTGCACCACCACCGGGATGGTGACGGTGGCCAGCGGCGCGGTGCCGGCGCCGGTCCGGAAGGTGGCGCGCTCGCGCAGCGCCGCGGCGAGGTCGGCGTCCCGCTCGCGGACCTGCTTCGCGGTCAGCTCGTTCGGCTCGTGCTTGGCCGCGGCACCGGGCTTCAGCCGGGCGTTTGCGTGGCTGTCGGTCGGCTCCACGCAGGCGCCACCGGGGGCTGCGGAGAATGCCGAGGCAGCCGGAACGACGCCCACCGCAGCGGTGCTGAGCAGCAGCGCGAGGGTCGTCGACGCGACTCCGGCGGCACGCCGGGTCAGCAGGTTGGGACGGAGTCCCATGGGCCCACCTCTTTCTGGCGGCGTGGCAGGGGGTGTGTCACGCCGTGACTGACAACGTGTGGCAGACGTTACAACTCATCGACATATTTGAGAATAGCCATATGTTGGCACCAGGAAACTACTCTCCGCGAGTGGTGGCTCACGGGAGCGAGGTCGATCCGGCGCGACGGGGCGGGTGGTGGGCCGTCGGGTGGGGTGGGGTACCTGGGTGCACTGGCCGGGTGACTCGGGTACAGTGGTGCCGCTTGCGGGTGTAGTTCAATGGCAGAACATCAGCTTCCCAAGCTGACAGTGCGGGTTCGATTCCCGTCACCCGCTCCACGCGAAAGGCCCTGGTCAGGACGTCAGTCCCCGCCAGGGCCTTCGACGTCTTAAGGTCAACGATCATGCCGCGTGCCATTGGCGTGCCATTAGCCCCGGTCATCCCCAACCCCGTCCGGGTTCGCTGCCCGCCTCTTGCCGATCTTGTCGCCCGAAGTTCTCGCCCTCATCACCAAGGCGGGACCAGCCGAAGTCATCCGGCAAGTCCGAGCAGCGGAAGCCAGTGATCCGCACGGCAGGAAGTGGCCACGTGGCAAGACCCACGACGACGCCACGCTGGCCCACTGCACCCAGCTCAGCGAGCCGATTTGCGAGCCGATTCAACTGCCGAATTGACCTCTTAAGAATCAAGGCGGCCCGCAAAGCGGGCCGCACCGGCCCGGCCCCGGCCTGCTGGCGACCTCCGGCCGGCATCGGCCGGGCCGGCCGGCCACGCATGCGATCGATTGTCACCATCACCTACCCTGGCTTCGCCCCGTCGCCAAACCCATGCCCACACGCCTGGAGTCGTCATGCCCCTGCACATCCAGAGAGGGCTCGGCCTCATCGGATTCGGGCTGCTCCTCGGGTTCGTCGGCCTCATCTGGACAGCGAACCTCTTCGGGGTTGCAGACGAGCACGCGCGCCGGATCGCGCGGAGCCGAATGACTCGCTGGACGGGCGGCCACGAGGTAACCCCGGAGGAGATGAAGCACGAGCCCGGGTTCCTCCTCGGCCGGTACATCGCTGGGATCGGGTTCATGCTCTTCGGCTTACTCGTAGTCGGCGGCGGCGTTGTCTACCTGACTGCACCACCAGCTGAGTAACAGCATGTGGCTCATCGGGTGGCCCAGCGCCCGACCGTCCCCCGGAGCAATCTCGGGGCTCCGCCCCGAACCCCGGCCTTCCCTCAGAGATCGGCGGCAGACGGGTGCCAGGCGGGATCTCCTCGGTCAGGCACCACGAGGGCTACGCGAGAACCCCCGGCCGCGCCAAGGCCAAGCCGCTTCGCGGTCGCCTGCGGCGAGCCTTGACACGACCGGGGAACCTCGCGCAGGGACGAGCCTGCCTGACCGAGGAGATCCCGCAGACGCGCCGGGAGCATGCCCATGATGGGCCATCCATGGGCCAGTAGCCGCGAGGCGTAGCGGTCACGAACGGGCACGAGACGCAGCTTGGCCGACCCTCCACGGCAGGCGTTTCGGGCATCGCGGTCACGTGAGCGCGCTCTTCCAAACTGACGGTTGCCGCCCGAGGATGTACGGTCTTTGGCGTGATGGACGAGGGCGAATCAGCCCAGGGGGGCTCTATGTCACCTCGCCGCGGAATCGCGTATGGCCTGGTAGGTCACACCCTCGCCATCCTCGTCTTCTTGGGAGTCTTCCTGCTCGACCCCGAGGATCCGGCCGACCGTGCCGCAGCCGCAGTAGGTCTGTCAGTCCTGACAGGTGTTGTCGGATCAGTCGTCACGCTTGGCGTCGCGGTCCGCCGTCTGGTGAGAGGTCATCGAGACAAGGCGTTGGCGGGGATGCTTACGGCATGGGCCGTCGGTGCCGTCGTTGGGATGGTTGCCGCTGGCCTCGTGCTCGTTAGGACGGCGGACTGGAGTAGCCATTGCCCGTGCGATCCACCGATCTCCTGGTAGCCGAGGGGAGCAACCCGGCGTGCCATTAGCGTGCCATTGGGCGAGGACAGCAGGGGCCAGCCGAGGCCACGCGAGACTGCCGAGACCAGGCCGCCAGGCCGGTGACGTGCCGTAGATCGACAATTCCCAAGCTGACAGTGCGGGTTCGATTCCCGTCACCCGCTCCACCACGAAGGCCCTGGTCAGGATGCGAAATCCGAGCCCGGGCCTTTCAGTTTCCATAGCTGTGAACATGAGACGGCCATCCGCGAGCCGTTCCGTCATCCGGGCGACCGGCCACGCTCTGTCCGACTCCGTTGCCTTGCACCGCTTCCAGGGTTGCGGCGGAGCGGCACGATGACCCGGTGAGCCGCGTGATCATGTTGCTGAGGCGCCCGGTCTGGGCGACCGTCGGCTGCGTGTTGCTGGTGGTGGCCGGCGGTGCGCTGCTCTGGCTGCCGATGCACACCCAGTCCGCGCTCGACGACTGGAAGACCGAACTGCGAGCCAGAGGTGTACCGGCGCGGGCGGTCGTCCACGACCGGGTGACGAAGCGCGGTGGCACCTCCACCACCATGTATCTCCGGTACGAGATGGCCGGCCGGACGTACGAGCAGGAGATTGGCTGCTTCGAGGTGTGCCGGCCAGCCGGCGATGTGGTGCCGATCTGGGTGAACCGCGCCGATCCAAGCGACTTCGTGACCGACTTCGACGCGCTCAGCGGGCACCGAGGCCGCATCCAGGGCGTCCTGGGCGCGGCCGGGTTCGTGATCCTGGTCGTGGCGGTTCCGCTGACACTCTCCCGCATACCGTTCCGGAGATGGTTGCCCGGGCGTGCGGCGCCACGGCGGACCGGCGCTACGAGCAGGGACGGCGTCGGGTTCACCAGCCGTTCCAAGCACAAGCGGGTCGGTCGACAGTGAGCGGCGCCGGGCATCCGGGATGTCACCGAGGTTGATGCCGCTGAGCCCTCCTGCCAGCTAGTGTCCGGTTCGGAGGTGGTCCCGTGTTCACCGAAGCCTTTCCGATCGTGACTACGCCCGACCTGCCGAGACTGATCGCGTTCTATCGGGATGTCGTCGGCTTCGAGCAGACCTACCGGTTCCCGGATGACGGCGACCCGGAGTTCGTCGCACTCCGGCTGGGCAACAGCGAGCTGGGCCTGGCCGCCGACCCGAAGGCCGGCAACCCCTCCGTCTCGCACCGCTGGGAACTGTGCGTTTACGCCTACGACTGCGACGCAGCCGTGGGCACGCTGCGGGCCGCTGGTGCGATCGTCACCGAGGAGCCGGTCGATCAGCCGTGGGGTGAGCGGTCCGCCCGGGTCGAAGACCCGGACGGCAACAGGCTGCTGGTGCTGTCACGGCTGTAGGTGCCGGCTACCGCCGTTCACCCGGTCACCGTCGGGCCGCCGCCGCTGCCCCGGTCGTCGAGCACGAGCGGGGCGCGACCGTGCACCGCGTACCGGATGTGGGTGACCTGCGGCGTGTGGATGACCCGGGTGGGTGTCAGCTCGATCGCTTCCTTCTCGCCGAGGTCGAGGTCCGCGTCGAACAGCCGGAGGCCGGTGCCGAGCACGACCGGTACGACGTGCAGCTCCAACTGGTCGAGCAGGCCGGCCTTGAGGACCTGCCGCACGAGGCTGCCGCCCCCGGCCACCGCGACGTCCTTGCCGCCAGCCGCGGCGCGCGCCTGCTCGACGGCGCTGGCCACGCCATCGGTGACGTAGGTGAAGCTGGTGCCGCCGCCGCGCAGCAGGGGCTGGCGGGGGCGGTGCGTGACGACGAAGACCGGCGCGCGGAACGGCGGCTCCTCGCCCCAGGGAATCTCACCTCCGTCGGCCATCCGCCGTCCCATCACGTACGCGCCGGCCGAGTCGAACGACTCGGCGACCACGTCCGAGTTGGTGTCCTGCTCGCCACCGGCGAAGCCCTGTCGCTCGCGCCACGACATCGCTTCGGTCACCCAGCGGGTGACCCGGAAGAATCCGGCGCTCTCGGCCGAGTCCATCCAGTCGCCCTCGCCGGCGAACTGGGGGCCGGCGTAGAACCCGTCCATCGACACCGACAGCTGTGCGGTCACCTTCGTCATCTCGCGCCATTCCTCTCCTCGGGCGGCACCCGGCTCGGATGCCCGCTCACCGATGGGTCGGAGCCGACCGGACACGCCCTACCGGGCGGTGGTGTGACAGATGCCACACTGAATCAGCCGAGAAACTGCTCGATGGCAGGGCGAAGCCTCTCGGCCTCACGAGCTGAGAGATCCGGGTCGGAGAGGGCGGGACCGGCGACGAGGTCTGCCACCACCGCCCTGAGTTGCTCCCGCTCCGCCGCGAGGCCCGACCACGCCGAGTCGGGCAGCCGCAGCACCTGCAGGAGCAGGTCGCCCGGGTGGTAGTCGGCCTCGACCAGCGGATCGTCGCGCAGGACGCCCACCGCGAGAGGCAGCAGGGACGGCACGCCGATCGCCTGCCCGAGCATGATGCGGAGGTCCTCGGCCGTGAAATCGGCCAGCGGCTTACGACGAAGTTCGGTGCACCGAGTGACGAGGTAGGTGGCGTCCGGATCGGGGTCCGGCCACACGTGGGGTCCGCGCCGAACGGTGCCGGTCACGAGGGGTCGGCGCGGCTAGGCTGGCGATCATGCGGATTGGCATCGTGATCCTGCCGGACCAGCGCTGGGCGGAGTCGCAGCGTCGCTGGCGGCAGGCCGACGAGTGGGGCTTCGACCACGCCTGGACGTACGACCACCTGGGTTGGCGGGACCTGGTGGACGGTCCGTGGTTCGACTCGATGAGCACGCTGACCGCCGCCGCCACGGTCACCTCGCGGATCCGACTGGGCACCCTGGTGGCGTCGCCGAACTTCCGGCACCCGGCCGCGTTCGCCCGGCAGATCACCACGGTGGACGACGTCTCGGACGGCCGGCTGCTGCTTGGCCTGGGCGCGGGCGGTATCGGCTTCGACTCGGCGGTGCTGGGCGGCGAGACGCTGCCGCCGCGTCAGCGGGTCGACCGGTTCGCCGAGTTCACCGAGCTGCTGGACCTGATCCTGCGGGAGGACGGCACCACCTGGCGCGGTGCCTGGTTCGCCGCGGTGGACGCCCGTAACAATCCGGGCTGCGTGCAGCAGCCGCGGGTGCCGTTCGTGGTGGCCGCCAACGGGCCGCGGTCGATGCGGCTGGTGGCCCGGTTCGGCCAGGGTTGGGTGACCACCGGCACCGACGCCGACGACGTGGAGGGCTGGTGGGGCACCGTGTCGGCGCTGTCCGCGCGGCTGGACCGCACGCTGGATGAGGCCGGCCGCGACCCGGCCACCCTGGACCGGTATCTCTCGCTGGACGCGGCGCCGGTCTTCTCGCTCAGCAGCGCGCAGTTCTTCGCCGACCAGGTCGGCCGGGCCGCCGACCTCGGCTTCACCGACGTGGTGACGCACTGGCCCCGGGCCAGCAGCTGGTACGCCGGCGACGAGGCCGTCCTGGCCGACGTGGCGACCCGGCTGCTGCCGGAGCTGCGCGGCTGAGCCGGCGGCGCCAGCAGCGGGGCGCAGCGTCAGCGGCTGAGACCGCGCCGCGAGCGACAACCGGGTCAGGTGCCGAGGTCGCCGCTGGCCACGCCACCCTCGCCACCGGAGACCAGCCGTAGGCGGAGGCAGACGATCGGGGTGTCGTCGTCGACCGGGGTGCCGAGCCGCGCCCAGTAGGCCGAATGTCCGGCCCGCCACTCCTCGATCGAGCGGTCGCCCTCACCCTCGGCGCGGGCGAAGTCCCAGGGCACGTCGGCGAAACGGACCACCTCGACGCCGGTGATCTCCACGACGCCGGCCAGCGCATCGTCGTCGTCGACCAGCGCCAGCCGTTCGCCGACGCGCTCCAGCTCCTCGCCCTCCTCCGCGTACTCGGCGAGCCGGCCGGCCGTGGCGGTCTTCACGCCGGCCAGCACCAGGGTGTTCAGGGTCGCCCGCAGCTCGCCCGGGGTGCCGAGGGCGAGGGCGCGCAGTTCACCGATCCGTGGCCACATCCTGCCGAGGCTAGGCCAGCGCGGCCCGTACCGCCGCCGCAATATGCCGGCCCCGGTCAGATCAGCTGACCGGCGTAGCCGGCGGCGGTGAGCAGCCGCTCGTCGCCGGTGGCGGCGTGCGCGTCGAGCACCGCGTCGGCCAGCTTGACCACGTGTTCGTCACCGTGCCGGGCCGCCCGGGCGAAGACCTCCGCCGGGGTCGCGGCCGGCACGATCGGCGGTGTCGTCCCGTCGGTCGGGGCGTACACCGAGGTCACGGCCGCCGTCGCGGCCCAGGCGGCGGCGAGGCTCGGCGCCCAGAGCGCCCGATCGAGTGCCGGCAGGGTACGCAGCACCGCGGTCGGCGCGGTGACCGCGTGCACCAGCATGACCGGCGCGGCGTGCCCGAAGCGCAGGTAGTCCAGGCCGGCCCGGTGCACCAGCGTGGCGAGCCCCCGCTCCGCCTCGTCCGGGGTCAGCGCGGGGCGCAGCGCCGCGAGTGCCGGCTCCCATCGCGGTACGTCCGGCAGTCGGCCCAGCCGGGCCAGGATGCCCCCGGACTGGTCGTCGATCCGGGGCAGTCCGGCCAGCGCGGTGGCCACGTCCACCCCATCGTTGTCGGGCTGGCCCGCTTCGGCGGCGAGGGACCGGCCCGACGCCCCCGCGACGAGGGTCGGGTCGAGCAGTCGGCCCGCCCCGGGGACCGGCTGCCAGCGGGCGGCCCAGTAGCCGAGGGCCTGGCCCAGCTCGGCGAGCCGCTGCGGGTTCCCGCCTGCCGGCTCGAGCGCGCGCACGGCGTGCCCGACCCGGATCACGCCGTGGGTGGCGCCGGCGGCGATGCCGGGCAGCAGCCGGGGCCACCAGGTGCCGAGCACCTCCCGCCACGGGTGTTTGCGCAGCTCCCGGTCGAAGTACGCCAGCCAGTCACCGGCCCGCTTCGCATCGCCCAGCGCCACCCGCCAGTCGTCGATCGGGCGGAGCCCGCGGGGCAGCTCGTCGAGGCGACCGAGGTAGTCGTCGAGCCAGCGGTGCACCCGCTGTTGGTGCCCGTGCCGGGCCAGCGCCTCGACGGCCATCGGCCCGTGGTTGGTCAGCCAGCCCTGGTATTCGGGGCCGGTGCGGTGCAGCCGTTCGTACGCCTCGTCGAGGATCCCGTCGCTCATGCGTCGATCGTCGGAGGTGAACCATGGTTCAGGTCAAGCGGGCAGATCCGCGCCACTGATCAGGCCGGTGATCCGGAGTTCGGTCGCGACGTCGGGCGGGCAGTCGACGGCCACCACGGCGCTGCCCAGCACATCTGCGCCGCGCGCGGCGCAGATGTCGTAGAGGGCGTGGATCTGCGCTCCGGTGCGTACCCAGTCGTCCACCACCAGGACCCGGTCGCCGGGGCCGAGGTGGCGGTCCCGTACGGCCAGGTCGACCTGCCGGCCCCGGTAGTCCGGCGGGCTCTGCGCCCAGGTGAGCGGCCCGGCCGGCAGCCGCCCGTCGCCGGGCTTGTGCGCGGCCACGAAGCCGACTCCGAGGGCGGTGGCGGCCAGCGGCCCGAGCAGCAGCCCGGTGACCGCGGGGGCGAGCACCACGGTCGGCCGGGCGGACCGGTACGGCGCCACCAGGGCCGGCCCCAGCTCGGCCAGCACCGTCGGATCCCGCCACCAGCCGGAGATGTCGCTGACCAGGTGGCTGGTGCCCGGCCCGGGGTCGATCCACCGGAACAGGGTGGTGAGGCGTTCGGTCAGCTCAGCGGGCATCGGTCCATCCTGCGGCACGCGTGTCCGGCGTGTGGGCACCCGGGCCGGCCGGCCCATCCCGGCTCGGATGATCGGCTACACGTACCAGTCCAAATACGGACATACCAGAATGATCACGTTGACGTCGGAAGTGCTTCTCTCGTTACGGTCCGACCCGGTTTGTTCAGTCGGCGAAAGGACCGGGCCGGTGGCAGGTAGGCACTCCCGTACGCGCATCTTCTCCTCCCCGGCGGGCATCGCGGCCACCGCGGCGGCCGCCGTCGCCCTCGCCGTCGGCGGCACCGTCGGCGCCGTGCAGCTGACCTCGGGGTCCGCGCGGCCGGAGCAGGCCACCATCGAGTTCGCCCCCACCATCGCTGTCAGCAGCCCCGCCGCCAGTTTTTTGGCCGCCTCCCCGAGTACCAGCGCCTCGCCGAGTGTGACGGCCAGCCCGTCGGCCAGCCGGTCGCCGCAGGCCGCCTCGCGGAACAAGACCCGCACCACCGCGCCGAAGCCGAGCCCGACCGCGAAGAAGAAGACGCCGGCGGCGAAGGTGCTGGAGAGCGGCTCGTGCGGCGCCTCCTTCTACTCGGACGGGCAGCTCACCGCCAACGGCGAGTCGTTCAACCCGAACGAGCTGACCGCGGCGCACAAGACCCTGCCGTTCGACACCAAGGTCCGGGTGACCAACCCGGCCAGCGGCAAATCGGTCGTGGTACGGATCAACGACCGTGGCCCGTTCATCGACGGCCGCTGCCTGGACCTCTCCCGGACCGCGTTCGCCACCATCGCCTCGGTCGACGTGGGCGCGCTCACCGTCAGGTACGAGGTGCTCGGCTGAGCGGAGCGGGCGATGCCGTTCCGGCCGGACACCCCCGCCAGCCGGACAGAACCTCCTCGGACGACGGGCCAGGTTCATTCACCCGCTCACGTGGATCAGGCATGCTGTCCCTCGTACCCACGCGACTCCTCCAGTCGGGCCGTCGCCCGCTGAGCCCCGGATCCCGCGCCGGCCTCGGCGCGGCCCTCGTTCTGCTCGCGATCGTCTCGGCGGTGGAGCTGGCGGACGGCCGTCCCGCGCACTACGTCGCGCTGCTGGCGGCCGCCCCGATCCTGGCCGCCGCGCTGGCGGCGTGGCAGGTGGTGCTGGGGGTGGGCGCCGCGGCGACCCTGATCGGGGCCGGCTTCGCCCTGGTCGAGCCGAAGATGTCGCTGGTCACCTCGGTCAACGTGGTCGGGGTCGCGCTCGCCACCGGGCTGGCGATGGCGGTGGCGTCGGTGCGGCAGCGGCAGGCGGTGAAGATCGCCGAGTTGACCAAGCTCGCTTCGGTGGCCCAGCAGGCGGTGCTGCGTTCGCTCGGCCCACAGGTCGGCACGCTGTCGGTGGCCGGTCGCTACATCTCCTCCACCGCGACGGCCGAGATCGGTGGGGACCTGTACGAGGCGATCGACACGCCCTACGGGGTTCGCATGATCATCGGTGACGTGCGCGGCAAGGGTCTGGACGCGGTCCGGCTGGCCAGCATCGTCCTCGGCTCGTACCGGCACGTGGCCTACGAGCGGGCCGACCTGCGCGCCGTGGTGGCCGACCTGGACCGCGCGGTGGCCCGCAACGTCGGTGACGAGGACTTCGTGACCGCCGCACTGGTGGAGGAGCGTGGCGGCACGCTCACCATCGTCAACTGCGGGCATCCGCCACCGCTGCTGTTGCGCCGGGGCGCGGTGATCCCACTGGAGCCGCCCGCGCCGGCCCCTCCGCTCGGGTTCATGCCGGTGGTCCGCCCCCGGGTGGAACGCCTGGAGCCGGGCGACCGGCTGCTGCTGTTCACCGACGGTCTCGGGGAGGCCCGGCGGGACGGCGAGTTCTTCCCCACCGCGGACCGGGCCTGGCGACTGCTCGGGCACGGCACGGTCGCCGACGGGTTGGCCTCGCTGGAGACGGCCCTGGTGGAGTGGGTGCACGGCCGGCTCGACGACGACATCGCCCTGGTCCTGATGGAGTACGCCGGCGCGCGGACCGCCGCGGCGGCGGCCGTGCCGAGCTGGGAGGTCGGCGCCGCCGAGAGCTGACCGGTCGGCTGGACGCGGGCGCGGCACGGAAGTGTGTAATGCCTGTCACTTACGTGATCGGCTTGTCGGTGGCTACCCGCGAGTAATAGAGTCGGGGTTACTGATCGGTAACACCTGTCCGGAAGCGGGGCCAGTGAGCATGACCCACTACAAGAGCAACCTCCGGGACCTCGAGTTCAACCTGTTCGAGGTCTTCGGGGCTGACCGGGCGTTCGGCCAGGAGCCGTACTCGGATCTCGACACCGACACCGCCCGGAGCTTCCTCGCCGAGGTCGACCGCCTCGCCCGCGAGGATCTGGCCGCCAGCTACACGGACAGTGACCGCAACCCGCCGGTCTTCGACCCGGCCACGCACACCGCGCCGCTGCCCGAGTCGTTCAAGAAGTCCTACCAGGCGTTCATGGACTCCGAGTTCTGGCGGCTGGACCTGCCGCCCGAGCTGGGCGGCACCAACGCGCCGCGTGCGCTCTGGTGGGCCCTCGCCGAGCTGGTGCTCGGGTCGAACGCCCCGGTCTGGATGTACGCCTCCGGCCCGTCCTTCGCGCACGTGCTGCACGTCGAGGGCACCGAGCGGCAGAAGAAGTGGGCCAAGCTTTTCATCGACAAGCAGTGGGGCTCCACGATGGTGCTCACCGAGCCGGACGCCGGCTCGGACGTGGGCGCCGGCCGCACCCGTGCCATCCAGCAGCCGGACGGCTCGTGGCACATCGAGGGCGTCAAGCGCTTCATCACCTCGGGTGAGCACGACCTGAGCGACAACATCGTCCACTACGTGCTGGCCCGCCCGGTGGGCGTCGAGGGTGTCGGTGGCCCGGGCACCAAGGGCCTCTCCCTCTTCGTCGTGCCGAAGTACCACTTCGACGAGGAGACCGGCGAGCTGGGCGAGCGCAACGGCGTCTACGCCACCAATGTCGAGCACAAGATGGGCCTGAAGGTCTCCAACACCTGCGAGGTGACCTTCGGCGAGCACGGCGTGCCGGCCCGGGGCTGGCTGCTGGGCGACAAGCACGACGGCATCCGCCAGATGTTCATGATCATCGAGTACGCCCGGATGATGGTCGGCACCAAGGCGATCGCCACCCTCTCCACCGGCTACCTCAACGCCCTGGAGTACGCGAAGAACCGGGTGCAGGGCGCCGACCTGATTCAGCAGGCCGACAAGACCGCGCCGCGCGTCACCATCACCCACCACCCGGACGTGCGCCGCTCGCTGCTGCTGCAGAAGTCGTACGCGGAGGGCCTGCGCGCCCTGGTTCTCTACACCGCCACCTGGCAGGACAAGGTCGCCATCGCCGAGGCGGCCGGCGACGAGAAGGCCACCAAGCTGGCCAAGCGGGTCAACGACCTGCTGCTGCCGCTGGTCAAGGGCGTCGGTTCGGAGCGGGCGTACGAGATGCTCGGGCACGAGGCGCTGCAGACCTTCGGTGGCTCCGGCTTCCTCCAGGACTACCCGCTGGAGCAGTACGTCCGGGACGCCAAGATCGACACTCTGTACGAGGGCACCACCGCCATCCAGAGCCTGGACCTGATCTTCCGCAAGATCGTCCGGGACAACGGCAAGGCGCTGATGGCGGTCGCCGGCGAGATCCAGGAGTTCATCTCCTCCGAGGCGGGCAACGGCCAGCTCAAGGAGGAGCGGCAGGCGCTCGGCAAGGCGCTCGCCGAGATCCAGAACATGCTCGGCGTGCTGACCGGCTGGCTCGGTGAGGCGCAGGGCGGCGACACCCGCGCCCTCTACAAGGTCGGGCTCAGCAGCCGGCGGTTCCTGCTGGCCATCGGCGACCTGGTGGTCGGCTGGCTGCTCCAGAAGCAGGCCGACGTGGCGCTGACCGCGCTGGCCGGTGAGCTCTCCGCCACCGACAAGGCGTTCTACACCGGAAAGGTGGCCGCTGCCCGGTTCTTCGCCCGCGAGGTGCTGCCGCGCATCGGCGCGGACCGGCGCATCATCGAGGGCGCGGACCTCGACATCATGGACCTCCCGGAGGAGGCCTTCTGAGCGTGCCGCGGCACGCCTGAAGGTTCCGAGCGACATCCGACATCCGACATCCGACACCGACGGCCGGTGGGGCGACTGCTCCGCCGGCCGTCGCGCTGCCCGTACCACTCCCGCTATTCCGTGGCCCGACCCCGATAGGCCGGCAGCGGGACGGGTAACCGTCGCGTGGTCACGACAGGGAACGCCCAGAGCCACCGCACGGGGGAGTGCAGCGCACATGGGTGTAGGAAGCGGCATCTTTCTCATCGCGATCGGCGCCATCCTGACCTTCGCGATAAGAGCCAATGTCTGGTGGATAGACCTGCGCGCGGTCGGTTGGGTGTTCATCCTGGCCGGGCTGGCCGTACTGCTGACCACGCTCTGGTTCTGGCAGGACCGGCGTAAGCGGGCCCGAACCCTCATCGTCGAGGAGAACCGGCTCTCGCACCCGACGGCGATGATGCCGCCGCCGCCCGATCCGCCGCCGCCGACCGCGCCACCCTCCTGAAGCCGCGTACGCCCGGGCCACCCGTCGACCACCGGCGGGTGGCTCAGCCGCGTGCGGTGTGCCGTGCGGTGATCGGCGCCCGGGCCGGGGCCAGCTCCGTCCAGCTGAGCGTGCCGCGATGCACCGCCAGTTCGGTGGTCCGCAACCCCTCCGCGTCCGCTCCCTCCGGGTCGAGAAGCGCCGAGAGCAGCGAGATGCCCGGATTGTGGGCGATCAGCAGCGCGGTCCGCGCCGCCGCGTCGATGGTGCGGACCAGCGCCAACAACTCCTCCGGGTGGGCGTCGTACGCGCCGGGCTCATAGCGGACGGTCGGGCGGGGACCGGCCGGGCCGCCCTCCGGCGGCGAACCGGTCATCCCCATCGCCACCCCGTGCCAGGTCTGTCGGGTGCGTAGCGCCGTCGAGCAGATCACCACGTCGGGCAGCAGCCCGTGGTGGGCAAGCCAGGCGCCGGCCGACGCCGCGTCGGCATGCCCCCGCGCACAGAGCGGCTGGTGGGCGTCGTCCGTCCCTTCGCCGCCCTGCTCGGCCTTCGCGTGCCGGAGCAGCACCAGAGTCCGTGTCTCGGGATGGGCGTCCGTCATGTCACCAGCTTGCCCGATTGGCGATCTCCGTGCCGGGGTAAGTCGATGGATGCCGCACCCCTACCGACGGCCGCGGCGGGACGTACGCCAGGTTAGAGCCGAGGAGCGAGACATGGGCATTGGTGGCAGCATCTTCCTGATCGCGTTGGGCGCGATCTTCGCATTCGCCGTGGAGGCCGACCTGGGCTGGCTGAACCTGGCCGTGGTCGGCTGGGTGCTGATGCTGGCCGGCGTCGCCGGCCTGCTCGTCACCCTCTACTTCTGGAACAGTCGCCGCCGCACGGTGGTCGCCGCGCCGGTCCGGGAGGACCGCGTGGTGACCGATCGCGTGGTGCCGGTCCAGGACGACCGGGTCATGCGGGAGTACCGCGAGGTGCGCCGGCCGGGCCGGCCGGTCTGACCGTCGTTCGCGCACTCCGGGGTTCCGCAGCATCGCGGGGCCCCGGCTCGCGTCTGCCCGCTCGTGGCTCGCCCGAGCCCTGGCCCCGGCTCGGGTCCTGCCGGTTGGGTCAGGCGAACAGCGCGAAGTAGATCGCGATGTGGTGGCAGAGCGCGGCCAGCAGCGTGCAGGCGTGGAAGAACTCGTGGTGGCCGAAGACGGTCGGCCACGGGTTGGGTCGGCGCAACGCGTAGAAGACGGCGCCGACGCTGTAGATCGCGCCGCCGACGGCCAGCAGCACCAGCGCCGCGACGCCGCCGCCGTGCAGGATGTCCGGCAGCATGGCCACCGACACCCAGCCGAGCGCCAGGTAGAGCGGCGCGGAAACCCAGCGTGGTGCGTGCGGCCAGACCATCTTGAGCGCCACGCCGGCCAGCGCGCCACCCCAGACCAGGGCCAGCATCACGGTGGCCGGTCGCGGCGCGAGCAGCAGCGCGCAGAACGGTGTGTACGTGCCGGCGATGAACACGAAGATCATCGAGTGGTCCATCCGGCGCATCACCTGGTAGCCGCGCTCCGACCACACTCGACGGTGGTACAGCGCGCTGGTGCCGAAGAGCCCACAGACGGTCAGGCTGTAGATGACGCAGCTCAGCAGGGGTGCCCACCCCGGCCGGGTGGCGGCGATCGAGCACAGCACGATGCCGCAGACCAGGGCGACGAAGAAGGCGTACGTGTGCAGCCAGCCGCGCATCCGGGGCTTACCGATGTCGACCGGCTTCAAGCGAAGCGGGGCGGAGGTGGTCACGACATTAGGTTACGGCACCGTAGGTTACTTGCAAGTAGTCGCGCCGGTGACGCCCGGCACCGTCGCCGGCACACCCCCCGGCACGACATCGGCGAGGATGAGCGGATGCGGATCCGACCCGTCGGGGCGCACGCCCTGCTGCTCGACTGCTCCGCGCCCGCCGACGTGGCCCAGGCCGCCCTGGTCGACGCGTGGCGGGCCGAGCTGTGGCGCCGCCGCGAGCGGAGCGAGCTGCTCGCCGTCGAGATCGTGCCGGCCGCCAACACCATCCTGCTCGACGGCCTGCCCGATCCGGCCGCCACGGCCGACCTGCTGTCCCGTTGGGCACCGACGGTCGCCGCCGCCAGCAACGACGCCGAAGGCGCGGCGCACCGGAAGAGCGAGCGGGAATCTGGCGAGGTCACCGTCCCCGTCGACTTCGACGGGCCCGACCTGCCGGCGGTCGCCCAGCACTGGGGGATCGACGTGCCGGCCGCACTGCGCCGGTTGACCGGCACCCCGTTCCGGGTCGCCTTCTGCGGCTTCGCCCCCGGGTTCCCCTACCTGACCGGGCTGCCCGCCGAGCTGGCGCTGCCCCGGCTGGCCACCCCTCGCCCCCGCGTGCCGGCCGGCTCGGTCGCCCTGGCCGGCCCGTACGCCGGCATCTACCCGAGCGCGTCCCCCGGCGGCTGGCTGCTGGTGGGCCGGACCGAACTGGTCCTCTTCGACGTACACGCCGACCCGCCGGCCCGGCTCGGCCCGGGCACCCGCGTCCGGTTGGCGGCGGCGTGACCCGTCCTGCCGAGATCGAGGTGCTCCGCGCCGGCGCGCTCACCACCGTGCAGGACCTGGGCCGGCCCGGCTGGGCGCACCTGGGCGTACCCCGATCCGGGGCCCTCGACCCGGCCGCCCTGCGGCTGGCCAACCGGCTGGTGGGCAACCCGGAGCAGGCCGCCGGCCTGGAGATCACCCTGACCGGCTGCGTGCTGCGGCTGACCCGGGCCACCACCGTGGCGGTCACCGGAGCCGAGGTGCCGATCCGTGCCGGCGACCGACCCGGCGACACCGGACGCCCGCTCACCGTGCCGGCCGGAACGGTGCTGCGGATCGGCCCGGCGCGTCGGGGATTACGGAGCTGGCTGGCCGTGGCGGGAGGGATCGACGTGCCGGCCGTGCTCAGCAGCCGGGCCACCGACACCCTCTCCGGGCTGGGCCCGCCCCCGCTGTGGGACGGTGACCGGCTGCCGCTCGGCGAGCCGTTCGACGAGCCCGCGCCGGTGGACGTGACCGTCGGCCCCGCGCCCCCGGCGGAGCTGCACCTGATCCTGCTTCCCGGCCCCCGCGACGACTGGTTCACCCCGACCGCGTTCGACCGGCTGCTCGGCACCGCGTACACCATCAGCCCGGTGAGCAACCGGGTCGGCGCGCGGCTCGCCGGCGCACCGCTGCCCCGCGCGGTCGCCGGCGAACTGCCCAGCGAGGGCATCGTGCTCGGCGCGGTACAGGTGCCGGCGGACGGGCAACCCCTCATCTTCCTCGCCGACCATCCGACCACCGGCGGATACCCGGTCATCGGGGTGGTCAGCGACGTGACCCCGCTCGCGCAGGCCCGGCCAGGTACTACCGTCAGATTCCATGGACCTCAACGCTGACCTGGGCGAGGGATTCGGCATCTGGCGACTCGGCGACGACGAGGCACTGCTGGGCCTGGTCACATCCGCCAACGTCGCCTGCGGCTTCCACGGCGGCGACCCGTCCACGATGCGACGGGTCTGCGAGGGCGCCGCCCGGCGCGAGGTGGCGGTGGGCGCGCAGGTCGGCTACCGGGACCTGGCCGGCTTCGGCCGGCGGCACATCGCGTACGACTTCGCCGAGCTGCGCGACGAGGTGACCTACCAGCTCGGGGCGCTCAGCGCGTTCTGCCAGCTGTTCAACACCCGGGTCCGCTACCTCAAGCCGCACGGGGCGCTCTACCACGCGGCCGCCACCGACGAGTCCCAGGCGGCGGCGGTGGTCGCCGCGGTGACCGGCCACAACCCCGAGCTGCCCGTGCTCTGCATGCCCGGCTCGACGCTCGCCCAGCTCGCCGTCGGCGCCGGCCTGCCGGTGGTCGCCGAGGCCTTCGCCGACCGCGGCTACCTGCCCAACGGGGCGTTGGTGCCCCGCGGCACCCCCGGCGCGCTCATCACCGACCCGGACGCGGTGGCCACCCGGGCGGTACGGATCGCCACCGAACGGACCGTGGTTGCGGTGGACGGCACCGTCATTCCCTGCCCGGCGGACTCGATCTGCGTGCACGGCGACACCCACAACGCGGTCTCCGCCACGGAGCTGGTCCGCGCCAGCCTCATCGACGCCGGCGTCCCACTAGCCCCGTTCGCGTGAAAGGAAGGGCCCCTTCTTATCGGATTTTGTTGTACAAGGGGCCCTTCCCAACAGCTAGGCGTCGAGGCCGCGCAGCACCAGCGGGAGCCGGGCCGCGGCGCCGTCGACCACGCGGACCGGGACGCCCCAGTCCTGGCGGGTCAGGTGGCAGGCCGCGTGCTCGACGTCCGCGTCGCACGTCGCCGCCTGGGCGGTCACCTGGAGCACCCCGGCGGTGACCTCGCCGTTGAGCACCAGCCGGCGGGACAGCTCGGTGCCCGTGCCGGCGCCCTCCACCAGCAGCTCGGGCGGGGACGCGGAGACCACCAGCCGGGTCGACGGCCCGTACGTCTCGTCCAGTTTCTGCCCCGGCGCGGGGGTGAAGACGATGTCGAGGGTGACCTCACCGGCCGCGACGTCGGTGGGCTTCCGTTCGGTGCGGCGCCGGGGGCCGCCCACCGTTCTGGCGCCGGCCGCCGACAGCGAACCCGGGGCCAACCGGGTCAGCCGGTGCGCGGCGGACTCCACGACCAGCACCTCGCCGGCCGGGGTGAGCACCAGGTCGCTCGGCTCGGCCAGCCCGTCGGCGACCGTGGACACCTGGCCGGTCGACGGGTCGAAGCGGCGCACCGCGCCGTTGTAGGTGTCCGCGATCAGCACCGAGTCGTCCGGCAGCGCGCACACGCCCAGCGGGTGCTGGAGCAGCGCCGACTCCGCCGGCCCGTCCACGTGGCCGAAGTCGAACAGGCCCTGCCCGACGGCGGTGCCCAGCACTCCGTTCTCGACGTACCGGACGGCGCTGGTCTCGCTGTCGGCGATCCAGAGCCGGGTGCCGTCGGCGGAGACGGAGAGCCCGGACGGCTGCGCCATCCACGCCTCGGCGAGCGGGCCGTCGCGCAGCGACTCGACCGTGGTGCCGGCGTACATGCCGGCGGTCCGCTTGATCGGGTCGAACCACCAGAGCTGGTGGATGCCGGCCATGGCGATGATCAGTTTGTCGTCGTACCAGGCCAGGTCCCACGGTGAGGAGAAATCCACGGCGAGCGCGTCGTGCGCGTGGTCGTCGACCGAGGCGCGCCACTGCCGGCCGCTGCCGGCCACCGTGACGACCTCGCCGGACGACAGGCGTACGCCGCGCAGCAGGTGGTTGACCGTGTCGGCGACCACCAGGTCGTAGCCGGCCACCTCGGCGACGTGCCGTGGCAGCACGCAGAGTCCCTGCGGCTCGGAGAAGGTCGCCGCGGCGGCCGGCCCGTCGGCCCGGCCCCGCTCACCCGAGCCGATCCGGCGCACCGGCGTCTCGCCGTCCGGGGCAAGCTCGACCAGGGAGTGCCGGGCCGAGTCGGAGACCAGCAGGTTGCCGTCCGCCAGCAGCACCGCCTTGCCGGGGAAACGCAGCGTGGTTTCCGGTGCCGGCGGCGGGACGTACGGGCCGTCGCCCCGGTGCAGGGTGCCCTTGGCCTCATGGGTGGCGATCAGCTCGTCGATCAACCGGGCCAGCCCTTCGGCGTGCCCCTCGCCCGCCATGGTGGCGACCACGTACCCCTCGGGGTCGATCACCGACAGGGTCGGCCAGGCCCGGGCCGCGTACTGCTGCCACATGTCCAGCTCGGAATCGTCGAGTACGGGGTGGTGCACCCCGTACCGCTCCACGGCGGCGGCCAGCGCGTCGGCGTCCTTCTCATGCTCGAACTTCGGCGAGTGCACGCCGATCACGACGAGCACGTCGCCGTACTTCTCCTCCAGCGGGCGCAACTCGTCGAGCACGTGCAGGCAGTTGATGCAGCAGAAGGTCCAGAAATCCGCGAGGACGATCTTGCCGCGCAGGTCGGCGAGCTTGAGATCGCGTCCACCGGTGTTCAGCCAGCCCCGACCGCGTAGCTCGGGGGCCCGTACTCGTGCGCTCATGTCCCCATCGTGCCTGATCACCGGCCCGCCGCCGGCCGGAGGGGGCGAGCCACCGAAATCCGGGCGAGCCTACGCCCCACTCAGGGGATGGTGGGACGACGACGGCGGGGCCCCGGTCACCCGTGGCCCCGCCGTCGGTTCGCGCTACTTGGTGGCCGGTTTGAGGCAGAGCACCCGGTTGGTGCCGTCGCCGGGCAGCGCCACGTGCGGCTGGGCCGGGTCGGCGCACTTGTCCTTCGCATCCACCTTGGAAACGATGGTGAACGCGCCCTCCTCGCCACAGTCGACCGCCGAGGCGCCCTGGCCGGACTGCTTCACGCAGGTGCCGACTGCCGGGTCGAAGGCCGGCGTGTCGTCCCCGCCGAACTTGCCCAGCAGCATCAGCAGGCCGAGCGGCACCGCCAGGATGAGCACGGCGGCGATCAGCACCGCCGCCAGCACCCGGCCGTTGCGCACCTTCGGCACCGGTGGCTCCGCCTTCGGCTCGTCGGCGTCCGGCTTGAACGCGTCGAACCGGCCCTGGTCCGACTCGGTGGCTCCCTGGCCCCACGCGGGCTGCTGGGGCGCCGGCGGGAAGGCAGGCGGGAAGCCGCCGCCCGGTGCCGGCTCGGTGGCCGGCCCGCCGCCGAAGCCCGGGCCGCCGAAGCCCGGCGTGCCGTTCACTGCGGCGGTACCGGCGGCCGGTGACCCGGGGCCGCCGAACCGGTCGGCCGGGCGCTCGGCGCCGGCCTGCGGCCGGACCCCGTTCACGGGCCGGTTGCTGCCCGGCGTGTCGACGAACGACGGCACACCCGGCGGGAACGCCGGCGGCGGGGACGCCGCGTCACCGAACCCGTTCGGCGCCGCCGGCCGGTCCCGGTCGTCGAAGTGCGGCTCGGCCGGGGACTCGCCGCCCCACGCGGGGCCACCCTGGCGGTCCGGGCCGTTCTGCCAGTCGGGTGCGGCCTGGCGGTCCGGGCCGTTCTGCCAGTCGGGTGCGGCCTGGCGGTCCGGGCCGTTCTGCCAGTCGGGTGCGGCCTGGCGGTCCGGGCCGTTCTGCCAGTCGGGTGCGGCCTGGCGGTCCGGGCCGTT
>NZ_JAGPYK010000015.1:0-61643 GCF_018070045.1 Micromonospora sp. U21 | reverse complement strand
CCTGGCGGTCCGGGCCGTTCTGCCAGTCGGGTGCGGCCTGGCGGTCCGGGCCGTTCTGCCAGTCCGGTGCGCTCTGGCGCTCGGGACCCGGGTCGGCCTGGAACGCCTCCGGCGCGGCCTGCTCCGGCTCGTTCTCCGGCTCGGGTCGGGACGGGCGGCCGTACACCCGGGGCTGCGGCGCGGGTGCGCCGGACGGTCGTGCGGCCTGGTCGGTGGGAGGCATCACCCGGCTGGCCAGCGGCACCGAGGCGCTCGCTGACGCCCGGCCCGCCGCGCCGGCCGCCGACTCGGCCTCCGGCGACGGCACGACCGCGCGGCCCGCTCCGGCCTCCGGAGAGGTACGCGGGGCGGGCACCGCTACACCGGCCGCCGGAGACTCTTCGGCCCGGCCCCAACCGGCCGGCTCCGCCTCATACTGCGCGGCGGCGTCCGGGGTCTCCCGCTCGGCGTACGCCGGCTGCTCGGGGGCGTACTGGGCCGGCGGCACGTAGTTGGCCGGCGGGGCGGCAGCGAGGCTCGCCCCCGGCACGCGCTGCTCCTGCGGAGGCAGGGGCACCGCGTTGGCGGGCGAGATGCCCGGCGCGGGAGCGGGCTGGTAGACCGGCGACTCGTCGCCCCGGCCCGCTTCCCAGTCGCCGCGGGACTGGGAGGCTTCGGCCTCGGCGCGGCCCCACACCTCGCCGGGCGCCCACGGCTGGGCCTCCGGCACGCCGGCGCTGCCCTGGGCGGCGTTGTCGGGGGCGGCGGCCCAGGCGGGCGTCCCGTCGTTGCTGGGCACGCTGGCGCTGGCCCGGGCCGGGGTGCTGGTCACCTCCGGGGTCCATTCCGCCGCCTCCGGTCGCTGGGCCGGCTGGTCCTGCGGAGAGAGCACCCAGTCCGGCTGCTGCGGACGACCCTCGGCGCCACCCCAGGCGGCGGGCTGCGCGGCCTCGTCCTGCTGTACGTCGGTGCCGTCGCCCCACCCGCCGGGTTGCCCCGGTTGCTGCTGTCCGGTCCAGCCGCCGGAGCGGGCCGGGTCGTCCTGGCCGGGCCAGTTCGGGGCCGGCACCTGGGCCGCGCCTCGGGCCGCGGCCGGCTCGGCCTGGCCCCACCCGGGGGCCGGCTGCTCGGTCGACTCGGCGGCCTGACCCCAGGTCTGGGGGGACTGCTCGGCCGGCGTCCACGCCGGCTGGTCGTCCTGCTGACCGGAACCACTGCCGGGCCAGCCGGCGGCCTGCGCCGACTCGGACTGCTGCGACTCGGCGCCGCGCCAGTCACCGGCGGGCGGGTTGGCCTGCGCCGCCCCGACCCAACCGCCGGAGCGGGCGGGGTCGTCCTGCTGGGCGTCGGCGTTCCAGCCGCCAGAGCGGGCCGGGTCGTCCTGTGCCGGCCAGGCGGCGGTGGCGGGCGGCACCTGCGCGGCACCCCGCGCGGCCGACTGGGCCTGCACCCAGTCGGGCTGCTCGGCGGCCCCGGGGGCCCACCCGGGTGCGCCCTGCTCGGCCGGCGTCCAGCCCTGCTGCTGGGCGGCCCACGGGGCGGGCTGAGTGTGGTCGGGTACGCCACCGCCACCGGTCCAGGTGCCCGGCTGCTGCGGCGGCTCGTTCGTGCCACCGCCGGTGGCCCAGGCGGGCTGCGCGGGCTCAGTGGGCTGCGGCGCGGCGGCGGCACCCCAGGCGGGGTTCGGCTGCTGCTCCGACTGGGCGGCCCATGCCGGGGCCGCCGGGTTCGGCCGCGCTGGCGGCGGGGGTGCCCAGCCAAGGTCGGGGCCGGCGGCGTTGTAGCCGTTGTCCGGCTGCGCCGGGCGGTCGCCGTACGGCGCCGGTCCGCCGGCGCCCGGTGACACCTCGTCCGGCTCCTGGCCGGGGCGGTGCGGGCCCTCGGACGTCATCGGTGCGCCTCCTCCATCACATGTCGGCCGCCGGTGCCGATCGGTCTCCTCGGCATGGCTGCCGGCGTCGCCGGCGTACCGCCGTGCCGGCTCCCCGCACCGTATCCGGTGGCCGCACGGGGTGTCCAAGGAGCACCGGTCGTCACTCCGCGTTGCCGGTCGGTGTCGAGCAGCTTCTATCGGCTCGGCCGGTGCCGGGCCGGCGGGCGGCGACCGAAGCCCACCGTACCGGGCGCTGCGGCACGGCGGAATCCCGGTGCCGCGAGGTGAGGAAACGCCGATGGCCCGCCCGGTGGGCCGGGCGGGCCATCGATCTGGAGGAGGTGAGGAATGTCGTGGAGCGTCAGCCCATGTGACGCTGGGCGATGATGAGGAGTTCCTCGCGAACGGCCGGCGAGTTCGCCGAGCGCAGCGCGTGCTCAATGGCACGGGCGCGTCGGGTGGCGTCGCGGTGGTTGCGGATTCGCTCGATCATGCTCATTTGGTGGATCTCCCTGGCTATTCGGTTGTTGGCCCCTGATGCATCTATTCAACCCCAGAACCCGGCCAACTTCCATCGATTATTAGGTGAGCTGAGACACCTGCCTAACAATCAAAGGTCAGGGGGCCTGCGCGCCGACGGTTTCGTCGCCCAACGGACACGGCCGGTGTGCCGGGCGTTAACCCGTGGCACACCGGCCGTGGCTGGCGTTCGGACGGTCAGGTCCAGGCGAGCAGCGCCGCCTCCGGGTCGGCGAGGAAGTCGCCGATGTCGCGCAGGAACTTCGAGCCCAGCTCACCGTCGATGATCCGGTGGTCGAAGCTCAACCCCAGTGTGGTGACCTGACGAGCCTTGACCTTGCCCTTGTGCACCCAGGGCATCTCCCGCACCGCGCCGAAGGCCAGGATCGCCGACTCACCCGGCGGCAGGATCGGCGTACCGGTGTCCACCCCGAACACCCCCACGTTGGTGATGGTCAGGGTGCCGCCGGACATGTCCGCCGGCGAGGTCCGGCCGGACTTCGCCGTCTGCACCAGGTCGTTCAGCGCGTCCGCCAGCTCGCGTAGCGAGAGCCGGCCGGCGTCCTTGACGTTCGGCACGATGAGGCCGCGCTCGGTGGCCGCCGCGATGCCGAGGTTGACGTACTCCTTGACCACGATCTCGTCGCCGGCCCAGGTCGAGTTGACCATCGGGTGCCGCTTGACCGCCAGGAGCACGGCCTTCGCCACCAGCAGCAGCGGAGAAACCCGGACGTCGCGCCACTCCCGCCGGCCACGCAGCCGGTCCAGCGCCTTCATCGCCCGGGTCACGTCGACGGTCAGGAACTCCGTCACGTGCGGGGCGGTGAATGCCGAGCGGGACATGTTCTCGGCGGTGAGCT
This sequence comes from Micromonospora sp. U21, assembly GCF_018070045.1. GTDB lineage: Bacteria > Actinomycetota > Actinomycetes > Mycobacteriales > Micromonosporaceae > Micromonospora. Next base: position 58,412 of record NZ_JAGPYK010000015.1, on the reverse strand, counting down.
TGCGTACCCCCTTGACCGGGATGCGCTGCTCGCGGTCCGCGCCGAAGCTGGCGGCGCTCGTCGCCACCGACGTCGCCCTGATCGGCTCGGCCGCCACCACGGCCCCGGTCGCCGCCTGCTGCACGTCCTCCCGGGTGATCGAGCCCAGCGGACCCGAACCGGTCAGCGTCCTCAGGTCGACCCCGAGGTCCTTGGCGAGCTTGCGCACCGGCGGCTTGGCCAGCACCGGCCCGCCGGTCGTCGCAGCACCCTGCCCGTCGTGGGCAGACGCCGGCGCGGCCACCGGCTGCGGAGCCGGCGCCGTCGCGGCCGGCATCGGCGTGGGCGTCGTCGCGGCCTGCGCCGGGACGCCTCCCTTGCGCGGGCGGCGCTTCGCGGCGGTGGTACGCGGGCCGTAGCCGACCAGCACCGCGGTCCGCCCACCCGGGGCGGGGCCGCCGATCAGACCGGGCTCGACCATGCCCTCGGCCGGCGCCACCTCGACGGCGGCCAGCGAGGCTGCCGACGGGGTGGGCAGGTCGCCGCCGGGCGTGGCCGTGGTCGACGGCGCGTCCAGCGGGCCGGCGCCCGGGTCGGTGTCGATCGCGATGATCGGCGTACCGACCTCGACCGTGGTGCCCTCCGGGTGGAAGATCGCCTGGACCTGGCCGGCCCACTTCGCCGGGATCTCCACGGCCGCCTTCGCCGTCTCCACCTCGACGATCGGCTGGTTCAGCTCGATGGTGTCGCCGACCTTGACCAGCCAGGACAGGATCTCGCCCTCGGTCAACCCCTCGCCCAGGTCGGGCAGGTTGAACTCCTTGATCCGGGACATGCCGCTCACCAGCCGAAGGTGCGGTCGACGGCGTCGAGCACCCGGTCGAGGTCGGGCAGGTACTCCTCCTCCACCCGGGCGGCCGGGTAGGGGGTGTCGAAGCCGGTCACGCGCAGCACCGGCGACTCCAGGGAGTAGAAGCACTCCTCGGTGATCCGCGCGGCCAGCTCGGCGCCGAGGCCGATGTTGGACGGCGCCTCGTGCACCACCACCGCGCGGCCGGTGCGCTTCACCGACTCGTAGGCCGCGGCCAGGTCCAGCGGGGAGAGCGAGCGCAGGTCGATGACCTCCAGCTCCCGGCCGTCCTCGGCGGCGGCGGTCGCCGCCTCCAGGCACGTCCGGACCATCGGCCCGTACGCCAGCACGGTCACGTCGGTGCCGGGCCGGACCACCCGGGCCGAGTGCAGCGGGTACGCGTCGGACAGCGGCGCGTCCAGGTCGACCTGCCCCTTCTCCCAGTAGCGCCGCTTGGGCTCCAGGAAGACGATCGGGTCGTCCGAGGCGATGGCCTGCTGGATCATCACGTACGCGTCCTGCGGGTTGGCGCAGGACACCACCTTCAGGCCGGCGGTGTGCGCGAAGTACGCCTCCGGCGACTCCGAGTGGTGCTCGACAGCGCCGATGCCGCCACCGAAGGGGATCCGGATCACCATCGGGATGCTGAGCTTGCCGCGCGAGCGGTAGTGCATCTTCGCCACCTGCGACACGATCTGGTCGTACGCGGGGTAGACGAAGCCGTCGAACTGGATCTCGCAGACCGGCCGGAAGCCGCGGATGGCCAGGCCGACCGCGGTGCCGATGATGCCGGACTCGGCCAGCGGGGTGTCGATCACCCGCTGGTCGCCGAAGTCCTTCTGGAGCCCGTCGGTGATCCGGAACACGCCGCCGAGCTTGCCGACGTCCTCGCCCATGATGATGACCTTGGGGTCGTTCTCGAGGGCGCGGCGCAGACCGGTGTTGAGGGCCTTGCCGAGGGTGAGCGTCTCCGTGGCCATCAGTGGGCGCTCCCCTCGAACGACTCCATGTAGCGGCTGAACTGTGCGCGCTGCTCGTCGAGCAGCGGAGACCCGTTCGGGTAGACGTGGTCGAACATCGTCACCGGCTCCGGGTTGGGCATGGCGAGCACCCGCTCGCGCAGGTGCACCGACTCGCGGCGGGCCTGCTCGTCGACCTCGGCGAAGAAGTCCGCGTCGGCGATCTGCTGCTTCTCCAGGAATGCCCTGACCCGGGCGATCGGGTCCTTGGCCTGCCACGCCTCGACCTCGCTGGCGATCCGGTAGCGGGTCGGGTCGTCGGAGGTGGTGTGCGCGCCCATCCGGTAGGTGTACGCCTCAATCAGGCTCGGGCCCTGCCCGTGCCGGGCGTTGTCCAGCGCGGTGCGGGTGACCGCGTACGTGGCCAGCACGTCGTTGCCGTCCACCCGGATGCCGGGGAAGCCGAAGCCGGCGGCCCGCTGGTAGAGCGGGATCCGGGTCTGCCGCTCCAGAGGCTCGGAGATGGCGTACTGGTTGTTCTGGCAGAAGAAGACCATCGGCGCGTTGAACACGCCGGCCCAGACGAACGCCTCGTTGACGTCACCCTGGCTGGTGGCCCCGTCGCCGAAGTAGGCGATCACCGCTTCGCCGTCGTCGGTGCCGGTCTTGCCGTCCATGGTGATGCCCATGGCGTAGCCGGTCGCGTGCAGGGTCTGCGCCCCGATCACGATCGTGTACATGTTGAACTTGAACTCGTTCGGGTCCCAGCCGCCCTGGTCGACGCCGCGGAACAGGCCGAGCGGCATGATCGGGTCGATGCCGCGGCAGTAGAGGACGCCGTGCTCCCGGTAGGTCGGGAAGGCCATGTCCTGGGTGCGCAGCGCCCGCCCGGAGCCGACCTGCGCCGCCTCCTGGCCGAGCAGGCTGGCCCAGATGCCCAGCTCGCCCTGGCGCTGGAGTGCGGTCGCCTCGGCGTCCAGCTTGCGGACCAGCACGAGGTCGCGGTAGAGCCCGCGGTACTCCTCGTCGGTGAAGTCGACGCGATACTCGTTGCCGTCCGGCCCGGTGACGCTCTCGATCCGCTCGCCTTCGGGGGTGAGCAGCTGCACCAGCTCGGGGTCGCCGGCCGCGCTCTTCCTGGAGCGGGGTGCTGCCCGCCTGCCGCGGGTGGTGCCCCCGGGGTCGCCCTTTGCCATCCGTCTCTCCCTGTCGTGTCTGCGTCGGCACCGGGGGGTCACCCGGCCGCGCAACTCGTGCGCCTGTCCGGCTGCTGCCGGACCGGTTCCTGGCGGCCGCGCCTAGCCCCGGTGGGGGTTGCCGCGCGGCGTGAGCCGGATTCTGGCCGAACCCGGTTCGGGAGCGCCGGCGCTCAACCGCGCCTGCCGCGAGGGTGCGCGGAGGTCACGGCTGCGTTGCCGTCGTGCTCCATATTCGCAGAGCAGGTGAGCGCGCCCACAGTACGCCCGCCCCGCATTCCGACCGCCCCCAGTTTGAGGCTCTTTGTCGTCATCGTGCCCGACCGTGCCCACCGGGCCTACCGGCGATGGTTCGTCACCGTTCGGGCCATCTCCGCGTGTCGACACGCAGTGGAGGTTGGCTGACGCAGGGTAACTGGGCGAGGCTGTTTACCGCAGGATCGCGCCGATCGGGTGAATTGCCGGGGTTTTCCAACCGGCGACGTCCTTCCGCGTCCTCCGACGGCTGATGACAAGGGGTGTGCGGTGTACGAGCCAGGTGACGGTCCCGGCACACCCGCGCTCGGCCGACACCGGTCGGCCGGCGGCTACCGCCGGGTGATCGGCGCGCACCGCGCGTCCGGCGCCGGCGGCCCCTCCCGGGGTTACCTGCTCACCGTCGCGCTGCTGGCCGGCACCGCGTCGATGCCCATCATCGCGGCCATCAGCGCGGGCTCGGCCACCCCGGGCAGCACGGCGCTGCCGGACAGCAGCACGCCGTTCATCCCGACCCCGTCGGTCGGGCCGGTGGTGATCCCGCTGCCGGCAACCAGCCAGCCGGCCCTGCCGTCACCCGCCACGCCCAGCGTCAGCCCCACCGCGACCGCAGGCTGGCTGGCGGCGGCTCCCCGACGTGACCAGGACGGGACGGATCCGGGCCCGACCGGGGCCGACCCGGGGACGGTCCCCCGGGTGGTGCCGCCGCCACCGTCGCCGAGACCCACCCGGAGCACGCCGCCGGCCTCACCCCCGCACAGCCCGCCGCCGGCGCCCTCGCCGACCGGCCCGCCGGCTCCCGACCCGACTCCGACGCCGACTCCGACGCCGAGCCCGACGGCGACCGCGCCGACGACGCCCACGGTGACGGACCCGCCGACCGCGACCGACCCCCCGAGCGCGACCGCCGTGCCGACCAGCACGGTGTCCCTCCCGGCCGCCACGCCCACGGCGCCGCCCACCCCCGGTTCCCCGCCCAGCCGGCCCAGCCCGACCGTCGCGACGTCACCGGTCGGTCGGCCGACCCCCACGGCCGGTCCATGGCCGCTGGCCGGACCGACGTCCCGTACGGTGTCCCCGGCGGTACGGTGACGATCAGGCGCGACCGACCCGGTGCCGGCGGCGGTCGGCGATAGGGGCGTACCGGAGGGGGTGGCGTGGGCGGCGGTGCGGAACTCCGCCCGGTCACCGCCCGGCCGGGCCCGGGGTTGCGGGTCGCCCGGCTGGTCACCGAGCTGACCGCGCCCGCCGTGCTGGTGTCGCTGCTGATGGTCGCCGTGAGCTGGCACAGCTCCCGCAGTGCCGGTCACGGTCTGGTGTGGGGTCTGCTCGCCACGCTCTTCGTCACCGGCATTCCGTTCGCCTACATCGTCGGCGGGGTACGCCGTGGTCGGCTCACGGACCACCACATCGGCCGTCGGGAGCAGCGCCGGGTGCCGTTGCTGGTCGGCCTCGGCTCGGTCGCCGCCGGGCTGGCCCTGCTCGCCGTGCTCGGCGCACCGCGTCCGTTGCTGGCACTGGCGGTGGCCGGGCTGGTCGGGCTGGTGGTCGCGGTGTCGGTGAGCCACTGGTGGAAGATGTCGATCCACTCGGCGGTGGCTGCCGGCACGCTGATCATTCTGGTGCTGACCTTCGGGACCCACCTGCTCGTCACCGCGCCGCTGCTGGGCGTGGTCGGCTGGTCCCGGGTGCGGCTACGGGACCACACCGTCCCGCAGGTGCTGGCCGGCGGCGTGCTCGGCGCACTGATCGCCGGGGTGGTCTTCGGTCTGCTGCGCTGACCGGTCCCGCTGTGCCGACCGGGCCCGCTTCGTCGGCCGGCCCGGGCGGGCGGCGAGGTGCCGCCCGCCCGGGATGCCGTCAGGCGCCGTCGTCGGCGAGACGGTGCCGGTTCGCCTCGATCCAGGCGTCCAGTGCGGCCGGGTCATCCGGGTCGACCCCGTCGGCCATCAGCTGCGCCACCGCCGCGGTGGCCGGGCTGCGCCGCTCACCGGTCGAGTAGAGGCGGGCGAACTCCGGCACCATCTCCTCGATCGCCTCGTCGGTGCGCGTCGCGGCCGTCTCGGGCAGCCCACGCTGGCGCGACGCGTACCGGGCCCAGGCGCGCAGCACGCGGGGCAGCATCGCCGCGTCGTCCATGTCCAGCACGGCCCGGCGGTGCACCCAGTCGAGCAGGAAGAGCCCGGACACGGCGGGACTCCACCGCATCGGGTCGGCGTCCGGGAAGGTCGCCGAATGGTCCAGCAGCAGGCTCAGACAGAAGTGCAGCGAGGCCAGCTCCGGGCCGTCGACGGCGTCCAGCCCGAAACGGGCGGCCTCCGGCGCGGCCAGGAACCGCCGGACCAGCTCGGTGCGCTCGGCGGCGGAAAGCGGCTCGACCTCAGCCGGGCTGGTCGGGTCGGCGGCGGTGGGCAGCAACGCCAGCCGGGCACCGACCAGCGCCCGGTCGGTGGCGAGCGAACCTTCGCCGGGCAGCTCGCCCAGGTCGTCGGTGACGGCGAGGTGGCGGGCCACCTCACCACGCAGCTGGGCAGGGTCCTCGCTGCGGAACCACGTCAGCTCGTCGTCCGCGCACATCTGCCGGACCTGGTCCAGGATCCGTTCGGCCGGCCCACCGACGAAGATGTCCTTGGTGATCCCGATGTTGTGGTCGACCAGGGCCACCAGCGCGTGCTCGGGGCCGCCGGCCGCGTCATCGTAGGCGAACGTGGCGAGGTAGGAGGTCTGGTCGCCGTACACGTCGCCGTACGCCCAGCTGCCGGTGAGGTGCACCCGGCCGAGCTGGCCGGTCCAGGCCGGCGCCTGGCTGCCCGGACGCACCCGTTCGGTGCCCTCGGCGTTGGGAACGAGCGCGGCGAAGACCTGCCGGATGGTGGTCGCCGCCGCGATCCGGCGGCGGGCGGTGGCGGCGAGGAACCCGGTGACGAACTCCTGTACGGCGGTGTCGCGGTCGGTCTCCGCGATCGCGTAGACGCTGCCCAGGAGGGCGCTGCCGAGCATCTCGGCGTCCAGCGCCGACTCCAGCTTGGTCACGTCGCGTGCGGCGTGCAGCACCGCGTCGTAAGGGGTCTGAGGCGTGGCCATGCCCCGACCCTACGCCGCTCGGCGGGGTGCGCAGAGGAGTAGCGAGTCGTGCGGGGCGTCAGCGGCGGGCGGCATCCCGCAGCGCGTCGCGCGCCTGCGCGTACGAGGCGAGCACGATCCGCACCGGGGCGAGCACGTACTCCTCGCCCACGCGGGCGACCTCGGCCGTCAGCCGCTGCTCGGCGCGGCCCCGGGCACGCCGGGCCGCCCAGCGCACCACCGGTCGCGTCAGCGCCGCCACCAGCAGTCCGGCCAGCAGCCCACCGAGCAGCAGCAGGGTGGGCAGTGGCACCTGCCCGACCATCGGGTTGTCCAGTGCGGGCAGGCCGAGCGCCCGCAGCGCGTAGCCGAGCACCAACCAGCCCAACCCGACCACGGCGGCCAGGGTGACCAACCACTGGACACCGCCGACCAACCGCCACCAGAGGGGTCGACGGCCCAGGCCGAGGTCGGTGCCGGCGATGGTGCGGTCCAGCGCGTCCGGCAGGTCGCCGAGGCGGGACCGGGCGGCGGACGTGACCGCCGTCGGCCAGGCCGCGGGCAGGTCGGCGGCGGCCCGGTCGGCCACCGCCCGGATCGCCAGGCCGAGCGCCGAGCGCTGGGCGGCCGTCGGGTCCGGTACCGAGGTCGCCGCAACCAGGCTCTCCGCCGGGTCGGCCCGATCACCGGTCGGGCCGGGCAGGTGCAGGCGGCGCAGCGGGTCGGGCCGCAGCCGCCGCCAGCCCTTGACCACCGGCCAGCCGGTGGCCGCGCCGGCCCGGTGCCGGTACGCCTGCTCCACCGCCTCGGTCACCGCCGGCACTCCGGCCGCGCCGGCCAGCGCCCGGTTCAACCCGCCGACGGCGGTGTCGTCCGGTCCGCCCACCGGTCGGGCGGAGCCGACCAGCTCGTCCAGCGCGGCGACCACCGTGTCGACGTCGCCGGCGAGCCGGCGCAGCGCCGCCTGCCGCTCGGCGACCGTCCCTTCCAGCGCGGTGCGCAGCCCGACCATCCCGGCCGGGTCGATGGCGGTGGTGGCCAGCAGCGGCACGCCGGTCAGCCCGTCCGCGTCGAGCAGCCTGCGCAGGTCGTCCAGGACCCGGGGCAGCTCGGCCGGGGGCAGCCGGTCGGCCTGGTTGAGCACGACCAGGGTGACGTCCCGGTGGCGGTGGAACTCGCGTAGGTAGCTGTCGTGGATGACCCGGTCGGCGTACTTCTGCGGGTCGACCACCCAGACCACCTGGTCGACCAGGCCGAGCAGCCGGTCCACCTCCAGTCGGTGGGACCGCTGCACCGAGTCGAAGTCGGGCAGGTCGAGCAGGATCAGCCCGTGCAGCGCCGTCTCGTCGTCCGCGTCCAGCGCGCTCTCCCGGACGAAGCGGTGCCGGGGCAGCACGCCGATCCAGTCGAGCAGCCGGTTGGCGCCCTCCAACGCCCCCCACACGCAGGCGTGCGTGACGCCGGTCGTCGGGCGGCGGACCCCGACCGGCGAGAGCTCCAGCCGGGCCAGCGCGTTGAACAAGCTGGACTTGCCGCTGCCGGTGGCGCCGGCCAGGGCGACCACGGTGTGGTCGCGGGACAGGGCGAGCCGGGTGCCGGCCCGCTCGACCAGGGTGTGCGCGGGCACCAGTTCGGAGTCCGGCAGCAGGCCGTCCACCGCGGTCAGGAACCGGCGTACCGCGTCCAGGCGGGCGATCAGCGCGTCGGGGTCGATCCGCTGGTCACCCCGGAACGCCTCGCGTACCCGGCCGGCGATGTTGGTCACCGGGAGCCCTCCTCGTCGGCGGCCGGCAGCGTGTCGTCGCCGCCGGTCGCCAGGCCGCTGCGGTGCCGGGCCAGCTCGACCCGGCCGGCGGCCCGACGCAACCCGTCGCCGGCGTCCGCGGCGGGGCGGGCGTCGACGGTGCGGGCCAGGAAGCGGTCGGCCTCCGCGTCGAGCAGCGTCCGCACCCGGTCCAGCAGGTCGGCACGGGCCTTGGCGGCGAGGGTACGCACCGCCTGGTCGCCGAAGATCGCCTGGAGTACGGCCTGGGCTGCGACGGTGGTGCCGGCCCCGGTGGCCACCTCCAACCCGGTCGGGATGAAGGCGGTGGAGGCGAACACGGCGATCATCACGGCGAGCCCCGTGGCGTTCACCGCGTACGCGGCCGTACGGGCCACGAACCTCTTGTCGCCGCCCTCGACCCGGACCAGCTCGAGCACCCCGCGCTGCCAGTCGCGGACCATCCGCTCGGCGCGCTCGGGCAGGTCGTCGCTGGGGTGGGCGAACCCCGGCTCGAGCAGCCCGGCCCCCGCCGGGTGCGCCTTCCACGCGGTGTACGTGGCCTCGGCGGCCTCGGACGCGACCCCGCGCAGCAGCGTGACCAGCTGCGACTCGATGGCGTTGCGCAGCTCGGCGGCGGGTGCCGGCCGACCGGTGACGGCGGCCACCACCCGATCCCGCAGCCGCCCGATCCGCGCCTCCAGGGTGCGGAACAGCTCTCCGGTGCCGACGAACTCCTGCCAGCGGGCGAGCACCTCGCCGCGGAGCAGGCGGCCGTCCCGCAGGCCCTCCTCGACGGTCCGCTCGGCCCCCCGGTAGGCGGTCCGGACCCGTTCGTCCAGAGCGTCGGCGGCGCCGATCTGCTCGTCGGCGGCGTCGGCCAGCTCCTCGACGGCCGGGTGCAGTGCGGCCAGCGCCCCGTCCAGGGTCTGCCGGACCACGGCCGCCCGGGCGTCGGCGTCGGCGGCCAGCCGCGCGAACCAGTCGGCCAGGGGCGCGGTGACACCCTCGGGCAGCAGCCCCTGACCGTCGACCCAGGTCTCCGGCAGCACGAACAGCGGCGCCCGGCCGAGGCCCTGTGCGGTGAGCATCTCGGCCAGGTGCGCGGAGATCTCGTCGCTGGCCTCCGCGGGCACCCGGTCCAGCACCATGGCGATCACCGCACCCCGGGCCCGGGCGCTGCGCAGCAGCTCCCACGGCACCGCGTCGGCGTACCGGGCGGCGGTGGTGACGAAGAGCCATAGATCGGCGGCGGCGAGCAACTGCCCGGCGAGTGCCCGGTTGGCGTCGACCACCGAGTCGATGTCCGGTGCGTCGAGGAAGGCCAGCCCGGCGGGCAGGGCCGGAGCGGTGACCAGGTGCAGGGCGCGCGGGTCCTCGCTCGGCTCGGTGGTGCGGGTGAGCCCGGGCAGCAGCTCACCCTGCCGGAACCAGGCCGCGTCGGCCGGGTTGCAGACCAGCACCGGTGAGCGGGTGGTCGGCCGGAGCACGCCGGCGGCGCTGACCCGGGCCTTGACCAGGCTGTTGACCAGGGTCGACTTGCCCGCGCCGGTGGAACCGCCGACCACCACGAGCAGCGGCGCGTCGAGCCGGGCGAGCCGGGGCAGCAGGTAGTCGTCGAGCTGGTCGGTGAGGGCGGTGGCGGTGTGCCGGGCCGGCCCGGCGGAGGGCAGAGCGAGCGGGAACCGGGTCGCGCCGATCGCGGCCCGGAGACCCGTCAGCGCGCCGGGGAGGCTGTCGTCCCCGGTGGTGGCGGGCGGCTCCTCCGCGGCGTCCGGCGGGCCGGTGCGGGCTGCGACGGCGGGCGCGCCGGAACGGGTGGCGGAATCGCCGTGCGTCGTCACCGCTAAAGCGTGCCCGACCGATGCAAGGGAAGACAACCGGACGGTAATAACGGCTGGGTTGCGTCGGGTCGGCTCAACCCAACTTGACGATTCGCCGGGGCGTGGCACTATTGAGTCAAGTTCACTCAACTTGTGGTGGGCCCGCTGCGGGCGGTGCCCGCCAGGCAGTCCGCGGGCGGTGCCCGTCACCTGCACAACCTTACGAAGCGAGGAAGCGAAGATGGCACGTGCGGTCGGTATCGACCTCGGCACGACGAACTCCTGCGTCAGCGTTCTCGAGGGCGGTGAGCCCACCGTCATCGCCAACGCTGAGGGCTCGCGGACGACGCCGTCGATCGTCGCGTTCGCCCGCAACGGCGAGGTGCTCGTCGGTGAGGTCGCCAAGCGCCAGGCGGTGACCAACCCGGACCGGACGATCCGCTCGGTCAAGCGCGAGGTCGGCACGAACTGGTCCGTCGACATCGACGGCAAGAAGTACACCCCGCAGGAGATCTCGGCCCGGACGCTGATGAAGCTCAAGCGGGACGCCGAGGCGTACCTGGGTGAGCAGATCACCGACGCGGTGATCACCGTCCCGGCCTACTTCAACGACAGCCAGCGCCAGGCCACCAAGGAGGCCGGTGAGATCGCCGGCTTCAACGTGCTGCGGATCGTCAACGAGCCGACCGCGGCCGCCCTGGCGTACGGGCTGGACAAGGGCTCCAAGGAGCAGACCGTCCTGGTCTTCGACCTCGGCGGCGGCACCTTCGACGTGTCGCTGCTGGAGCTGGCCGAGGGCGTCATCGAGGTCAAGTCGACCAGCGGTGACAACCACCTCGGCGGCGACGACTGGGACCAGCGGATCATCGACCACCTGGTCAAGACGTTCCGTGGCGAGCACGGCATCGACCTGAGCCAGGACAAGATGGCCCTCCAGCGCCTCCGTGAGGCCGCCGAGAAGGCCAAGATCGAGCTGTCCGCCGCCACCACCACCAACATCAACCTGCCGTACATCACCGCCGGCTCCGCCGGCCCGCTGCACCTGGACGTGACGCTCAGCCGCGCCGAGTTCCAGCGGATGACGCAGGACCTGCTGGACCGGTGCAAGGGCCCGTTCGAGCAGGCCGTGAAGGACGCCGGGATCAAGATCTCCGACGTCGAGCACGTGATCCTGGTCGGCGGCTCCACCCGGATGCCCGCCGTGACCGACCTGGTCAAGCAGCTCACCGGTCGTGACCCGAACAAGGGCGTCAACCCGGACGAGGTCGTCGCCGTCGGCGCCGCTCTCCAGGCCGGTGTGCTCAAGGGCGAGGTCAAGGACGTTCTGCTGCTCGACGTGACCCCGCTGAGCCTGGGCATCGAGACCAAGGGCGGCATCTTCACCAAGCTGATCGAGCGCAACACCACCATCCCGACCAAGCGCTCCGAGGTCTTCACCACGGCGGACGACAACCAGCCGTCGGTACTGATCCAGGTGTTCCAGGGCGAGCGGGAGATCGCGGCCTACAACAAGAAGCTCGGCACGTTCGAGCTGACCGGCCTCCCGCCGGCGCCGCGTGGCGTGCCGCAGATCGAGGTCGCGTTCGACATCGACGCCAACGGCATCGTCAACGTGCACGCCAAGGACCTGGGCACCGGCAAGGAACAGAAGATGACGATCACCGGTGGCTCCTCGCTGCCGAAGGACGACATCGAGCGGATGCGCCGGGACGCCGAGGAGCACGCGGAGGAGGACAAGCGCCGCCGCGACGACGCCGAGACCCGCAACGTGGCCGAGGCGCTCCAGTGGCAGACCGAGAAGTTCCTCGCCGAGAGCGGCGACAAGCTGCCCAGCGAGAACCGGGAGCAGCTCAACGAGGCGCTGGGCGAGCTGCGTGGCGCCCTCGGCGGTCAGGACATCGAAAAGATCAAGTCGGCGCACGAGCGGCTGGCGCAGGTGTCCCAGCAGGCCGGTTCGCTGCTCTACTCGCAGCAGGCCGAGCAGGGCCAGCAGCCGGGCGGCGAGGCCGGCCCGGGTGCGACCGGGGCGACCGGCCCGCAGGCCGGCGGTGCCGGTGCCGGTGGCGCCGACGACGTGGTCGACGCGGAGATCGTGGACGAGGACGGCAAGAAGTGACCGTCGGTCTTCGACACGTATCCACTGCGAAGGGGATGAGGTAGCCGCATGACGCAGAAGCCACGAGCCGCCGACCCGGGCGACACCGGGTCGGCGCCGGGTGGCTCCGCGCCCACCGAGCCGGCCACCGGCGACGGGGAGCGGGTCGTCATCCGCAACAACCGCAAGCTCAGCGACACGACCGAGCCGGAGGGCGCCGCCGCCGACGCGGGGAGCGACGTACCGGCCGAGGGGCTGGTCGAGGACGCCGAGATCGTGGTCGACGAGATCGAGGTCGAGGCGACGTCGGTCGACGGGGCGGCGCCGTCCAGTCCACCGGTGGTGGACGCTCCGGCGCAGCCGGCGGACGGCGGCAGCACCGGAGTCGGCTCGCCGCTCGGTGCCGAGCTGGAGGCGCTCCGGGCCGAGCTGGACGAGCGGACGCGGGACCTGCAGCGGGTGTCGGCGGAGTACGCCAACTACCGCAAGCGGGTGGACCGGGACCGCAGCCTGGTGCAGGAGCAGGCGACCGGCTCGGTGCTGGCCGCGCTGCTGCCGATCCTGGACGACCTGGACCGGGCGCGGGAACACGGCGACCTGGTGGGGCCGTTCGGGACGGTGGCGGAACAGCTCACCACCGCGCTGGGCAAGTTCGGCCTGACCGCGTTCGGCGAGCAGGGCGACCCGTTCGACCCGACCCGGCACGAGGCGGTCGCGCACCAGACCTCCGCCGAGGTCAGCGAGCCGACCTGCGTGCAGGTCATGCGGCGCGGCTACCAGCTCGGTGAACGGCTGCTGCGCCCCGCGCTGGTAGCGGTCGCGGATCCGGAATAGTGCGAAACGGTGACCGGTCCGTCCCGCCCGCCGCGATGCGGTGGGCGGGACGGCCGGGCCACGACGGTCGGAAGGGGGTGGACCGGTGAGTTCGAAGGACTGGCTCGAAAAGGACTTCTACGCCGTGCTCGGCGTGGACAAGGCTGCCTCCGCGGACGACATCAAGAAGGCGTACCGCAAGCTGGCCCGGGAGTCGCACCCGGACCACAACCCGGGTGACCCGCAGGCCGAGGAGCGGTTCAAGGCGGCCTCCGAGGCGTACAACGTACTGTCGGACACCGGCCGCCGCCGGGAGTACGACGAGATGCGTTCGCTGTTCGGCTCGGGCGCGTTCCGGCGCAACGCCCGGGGCGCCGGCCAGCCGGGCGGCATGCCGTTCGACGTCTCCGACATGTTCGGGGGCGGGGGCGCCGGGGGCGACCGTCGCTTCGGTGGGGCCGGCTTCCAGGACCTGTTCAGCTCGATCTTCTCCGGCGGGTCGGCCGGCGGGCAGGCCGCACCACGCGGCCCGGCTCGGGGTCGGGACGTGGAGACCGAGGTGGCGCTGGACTTCGGCGACGCGGTGCGGGGCGTGACGCTGCCGCTGACGTTGCGTGCCCCGGGCGTCTGCGACACGTGCCACGGCAACGGGGCCAAGCCCGGCACCCAGCCGCGCACCTGCCCGGCCTGCCACGGCGCCGGGGTGACCACCCGCAACCAGGGGTCGTTCAGCTTCTCCGAGCCGTGCCGCACCTGCCAGGGCGTCGGCACGGTGGTCGAGGAGAAGTGCCCCGAGTGCCACGGCAGCGGTGGGGTCACCAAGACCCGCACGCTGAACGTGCGCTTCCCGGCGGGGGTGGCCGACGGTCAGCGGATCCGGCTGGCCGGGCGAGGTGAGCCGGGTGAGCGCGGCGGCCCGGCCGGTGACCTGTTCGTGCACGTCAAGGTCCGGCCGGACGAGCTGTTCGGGCGTACCGGTGACGACCTGACGTTGACCGTGCCGGTCACCTTCGCGGAGGCCGTGCTCGGCACGGACCTGCGGGTGCCGACGCTCGACGGCGCGGTGACCCTGCGGGTCCCGCCCGGTACGCCGAGCGGCCGGGTGCTGCGGGCCCGGGGCAAGGGTGTGGTCCGCCGCGACGGGCAGGCCGGCGACCTGCTGGTCACGCTGGACGTGGTGGTGCCGGCCCGATTGTCGGACGAGGCGCGCGCGGCGCTGGAGGCGTTCGCCGAGCAGAGCCCGCCGGCGTCCAGGGAACATCTCGACGCTCGGGTGCGTCGGTTCAGTTAGTCCGGTGGGATGGACGCGGAGGTGAGCGGGATGTCGGGCGAGTTCCTCGGTTCGAGCGACCCTGCGTACGAGGCCAAGGTGCTGATGATCTCGGTCGCGGCACGGATGGCTGGGATGCACCCACAGACCCTGCGGCAGTACGACCGGCTGGGGCTGGTGCAGCCCGGCAGGGCGGCCGGCGGTGGGCGTCGCTACAGCGTCCGTGACGTGGTGCTGCTGCGCGAGGTGCAGCGGCTCAGCCAGGACGACGGGATCAACCTGGCCGGAGTCAAGCGGATCATCGGGCTGGAGCGGCTGCTGGAGCAGGCGCAGCAGCGGGTGGCCCGGCTGGAGGCGGAGCTGGACGCCGCGTACCGCCGGGTGGCCGAGCTGGAGTCGCTGGCCCGCTTCCCGGGCCGTGATCTGGTGCCGACCAACCGCACCTCCACCGCCCTGGTGGTCTGGCGGCCCCGCCGCCTGCCCGACCGCTGACCCGCTCTTCCGGTGCCGTTCTTTTCGGCCCGGCCCGCACCGGATTTCTCGGCGCGGGCCGGGCCGTTCCGGTTAGCCTGTCGATACGGGTTCTATCGGCTCAATTCGGACCTACCGGCATGGCAGGGGGAGCGATGGCGGAGCCGGCGAAGGAGATGGCCCAGCAGACGGAGGACCGGTTGGAGGACCTGGCCGACGCCGTCCGCGAGAAGTTCGACAAGGTGACCGACGGAAGCTTCCGGGACCGGATCACCGAGGGGCGGTTCGCGGACCAGGTCGACCACGGCGTCGACCAGGCCCGGGCCGAGACCCGACGGAAGCAGGACTGAGCGGTGACCGACGTGCGGGCCGGGACCCACGGGGGGTCCCGGCCCGTTCGCCGTCCTGACCGGGACGTGGTGACGCCTGAGGGGGCGGCGCGGTCTCGACCGTTCGCCTCGCTCGCCCTTTGGAGCTGAGTCGTTTACGACATCACGCCGCCGGCGGCTCCGTCGTCGGGGTGATGCCGAGTGCGTGAATCGTTGGCGACATCAGCTCCAGAGGGGGCTGCGGTGCGACCCTTCGATCCCGGAAGGCCGCGTCAGCCGAGGCGGCGGTTCTCGCGGACCAGGCCGCCTTCGCACCAGTCCCGGTAGACGAAGAGATCCGGCCGGGCCAGCAGCACGCGGCCGTTGTGCGCCCAGATCTTCATCAGCTCGTCGCCGTCGCGCTCGGCCTGCTCGACCAGCTTTCGGAAGCGGCGCTTGGGGTGGGCGCGGAAGTTCGTCCGGATGCCGTCGGCCGCGTAGATGTAGAGGCAGTGCAGCGCGAAGCGGCGGGCCGGGCACGTCGGGTCCATCGCCAACTCGAAGAGCGTCAGTACGAGCCGGTCACCGGAGACCAGAAGGTCCCAGTCCGGTGGCATGGAAGCCAGCGGCACCGAATCGGGCTGGTACGCCCAAGCTCGCAACTCCGCCGGAGTCGGATCGACGGGGTTGGCGAAGCCGTGGAACGTCGACTCCTGCACGCTCACCGGCCAACCTTCCGCTCTCGCCCGCGTTGGCACTGGCCACCCGCGGACCCTGGCTGCTGCGGCGAAACGGTAACCCGCCGTCGGGTGCTGCGGTAGTCCCCGTGGGGAGCAATTCAGCAACCGTTGGCCTGACCGGGTCGACCGGATGGGCGGGCGGGCCGCCCACCGCCGCTGCCGTGCGGATCAGGGGTCGTGGCGGCGGCGGCGACGCGTCAGTCGTGGACCGGAACGGGCTCCCGCCGCTCGGCCGCCGCGCGGTTGCGCAGCCACCGCTTGAACCACGGGAAGTCGGGCAGCCGGGCCAGCATCGGGCCGGTCACCACGGTGATCAGGACGTACGCCGTGGCCAGCGCCGCCAACCGCGGCTCGACGCTGCCGGCGGCCACCGCGAGCCCGGCGATGACGATGGAGAACTCACCGCGAGGTACGAGTGCCAGGCCGGCCCGCCATCGACCGGGTTCGGCGATGCCGACGCGGCGAGCCGCGAGGTAACCGGTGAGCGTCTTCGTCGCCATGGTGACCACGGCCAGCGCGAGCGCCGGCAGCAGTACCGGGGGGATGTCCCGTGGGTCGGTGACCAGCCCGAAGAAGACGAAGAACACCGCGGCGAACAGGTCCCGCAGCGGGGAGAGCAACTCGGTCGCGTGGTGCGCCACCGGCCCGGAGAGCGCGATGCCGACCAGGAACGCCCCGACCGCCGCCGACACCTGGAGCTTCGCCGCCAGACCGGCGATCAGCAGGGTCAGACCGAGTACGCCGAGCAGCAGCGCCTCCGGGTCCTTCGCCGAGAGGGCGGACGAGATCAGATGGCCGTACCGGATGGCGAGCACCAGCACGAGCAGCACCGTCCCCACCGCCACGGCGAGCGCGATGCCGCCGCCGAGCAGGCCGGTGCCGGCCAGCACCGCGGTGACCAGCGGCAGGTAGAGCGCCATCGCCAGGTCCTCGATCACCAGGACCGAGAGGATCACCGGAGTTTCCCGGTTACCGAGCCGGCCCAGGTCGGCGAGGACCTTGGCGATCACCCCGGAGGACGAGACCCAGGTGATGCCGCCGAGCACCAGGGCGGCCACCCAGTCCCAGCCGAGCAGCAGGGCGAACGCCGCGCCGGGCAGTGCGTTGAGCACGCCGTCGATCAGCCCGGCCGGGGCCGCCGAGCGGAGGTTGCCAACCAGCTCGTTGGCTGAGTACTCCAGGCCGAGCATCACCAGCAGCAGGATGACGCCGATCTCGGCGCCGACCGCGAAGAACTCCTCGCTGGCGGCGAGTGGCAGCAGCCCACCGTGCCCGAAGGCCAGCCCGGCGAGCAGGTAGAGGGGGATGGGTGAGAGGCCTACCCGGCGGCTGAGCCGGCCGAGGACGCCGAGCAGCAGCAGCAGCGCGCCAACTTCGACGAGCAGTGTGGTCGAATCGTGCATCCGCCTCAGCCGTCCGGGTCACTGTCGGCGAGGATGGCGGACACACCGTCGAGACCCTTGCGGGTCCCGACGACGACCACCACGTCGCCGGCCGCGAAGCGGAAGGAGGGAAGCGGCGAGACGATCACCTCGCCGTCGCGCAGCACCGCCACGATGGAGGCACTGGTGCGGGTACGCGCCTTGGTGTCACCGAGCTTCCGGTTGACGTACCGCGACCCGGCCGTGATGGCGATCTGCTCGGTGAGCAGACCGGCGGCCTGCTCACGGAGCCCGGAGAGCTGCCCGAGCATCAGCGACGCGCCGAGGATGTCGGCCAGCGCCTCTGCCTCGTCGTCCGTCAGCGGGATGTCCGCCTGGCAGGAGTCGGGATCGTCGGGGTCGTAGAGGACGAGATCCCGGCGGCCATTGCGGTGGGAGACCACGCCCAGGCGGCGTCCGGACTCCGTCACCAGATCGTGGCGTACCCCGATCCCGGGTAAGGCAATCTGCTCGACTCGTACTCGCACCAGCCAAGGCTACCGCTTAGCGGGCCAGACCTAGATCTTGGTCGAATTCGGCCCCTCCAGGGCCCCTTTCCTTCCAAGATCTAGGACTTGTCGCTGACGCACGTGCGTGGATCTAGCCTCGGGTGCGCCTCGGGTGCCTGATCGGGGGTCTGTTGGGCGCCCTTTGCTCTGCTTCAACGCCCAGCGTCCCCCGATGCGCTGATGCCCACCCCGGCACAGCGGGGTGGGCACCGGCACGCGCCATGGTCAGCGAAGGCTGGCGAAGAACTCCCGGATGTCGGCGGCCAGCACGTCGGTGGCCTGGTGAGCGGCGTAGTGGCCGCCGACGTCGCCGCGACCGTCGACGTCCGCCTCGTACGCCGTCCACCGGACGATGTTCGCGTGGTCCCGCTCAGCGAAGCGGCGGATCGACTGGAAGTCGCCGGGGAACATGGCCAGCGCGGTCGGCACGGTGGTCGGCCCGGCCGGCGTGTCGCCGGCGTGCGCGTCCTCCCGGTAGAACCGGATCGCCGAGGCGGCCGTGCCGGTGAACCAGTAGAGCGCCACGTTGGCCAGGATGAAGTCGGCGTCCAGGCTCACGTCGAAGAGCTGGGCGTTCCAGGCCAGCAGCCCGACCGGCGAGTCGGCCAGCCCGAACGCCAGGGTCTGCGGCTGCTGGCTGTGCACCTGGTTGAAGGAGAACTTGTTCTCGTAGAACCACTGGAGGTGCTTGAGCGCCGCCTGGTCCGCCTCGGAGAGCCCGGCGAACTCGGCCGGGTCGCCCGAGGGGAACGAGAAGAGTTGGGTGACGTGCACGCCGAGCACGTGCGCCGCGTCGATCCGGCCCAACTCCGGCGCGACCATCGAGCCGGCGTCGTTGCCGACCGCGCCGTAGCGGTCGTACCCCAGTCGGCTCATCAGCTCCGCCCAGGCGCGGGCGGTGCGGTACCGGTTCCAGCCGGCGCTGCGGGTCGGGCCGCTGAACCCGAAGCCCGGCAGCGACGGAATGACCAGGTGGAAGGCCGGCGCATCCGGTGCGGTCGGCTCGGTGAGCGGGGCGATCACGTCCAGGTACTCCAGCACCGAGCCGGGCCAGCCGTGGGTGAGCACCAGTGGAGTGGCGTCCGGGCGCGACGAGCGGACGTGCAGGAAGTGGATCTGCTCGCCGTCGATCTCGGTGACGAACTGCGGGTGGGCGTTCAGTCGGGCCTCGACTGCCCGCCAGTCGAACCCGTCCCGCCACCGGTCGGCGAGGGTGCGGACCCGGTCGGTGCTCATCCCGTAGGCGTCGCCGGCGCCGGGCAGGTCGGCGGGCCAGACCGTGCGGCCCAGCCGTGCGGCCAGGTCATCGAGGGCGGTCTGCGGGATCTCGACGCGGAACGGGCGGATCGCGGTGCCGGTCATCTCAGGACTCCTTCGGAACGGAATGCTTCGTTCTGTTACGACAGTAGCAGACCGGAACGATCCGTTCCACTGTTATTCTGGCGGCATGCCGACCCCCTCCGGAAAGACGGACGCGCCGCTGGCCGGCCGCCGTGCCCAGGCCGCCCGCAATGACGAGGTGATCCTCGAAGCCGCCCGCGCGGTCTTCCTCGACGACCCGAAGGCGCCGATCGCCGCGGTCGCCGAACGTGCCGGCGTCGGCATCAGCGCCCTCTACCGGCGGTACGCGGGCAAGGAGGACCTGCTGCGCCAGCTCTGCCACGACGGGCTGCGCCGGTACGTCGCCGAAGCCGAGGCCGCCCTCGGGGAGCCGGACGACTGGGCCGCGTTCGCCGGATTCGTGGCTCGGGTGGTCGACGCCGACGTGCACTCCCTCACCGTCCACCTGGCCGGCACCTTCACCCCGACCGAGGAGATGGGCCGGGACGCGATGCGCGCCAACGAGCTGGCCACCGCCCTGTTCCAGCGGGCCCGTGCCAGCGGGCGGCTGCGCCCGGACGTGGTCGTGCAGGACCTGGGGCTGCTGCTGGAGGCGTGTGCCGCGGTGCGCGTACCCGATGCGGAGCGGACCAGGCAGCTGCGTCGCCGGCAGCTCGCGGTGCTGCTGGCGGGGCTGTCGACGGCACCGGACACCGACCCGCTGCCCGGCCCGCCCCCGGCGGCCGGGGAGTTCGACTGGCGGTGGCAGCGCCGAGAGTGACAGGCGTCACAACGTTAGGGTTGAGCGGAATACGCTCAACTCTGGTTGTGTCCAACCCAATGGACAACGCCGATCCGGGGGAGCCCATGAACACCGAACGCCTCACCACCAAGAGCCGCGAGACCATCACCGGTGCCGTCGCGCTCGCGAACCAGCGCGGCCACGCCACCGTGGAGCCCTGGCACCTGCTGCTGTCACTGCTGGACACCGACGGCTCGACCGCCGCCGGCCTGCTGCGCGCCGTCGGGGCCGACCCCGCCGAGATGCGGCGGGCCGCCCAGCGCGCGGTCGACGCCCTGCCGGCGGCGCGGGGCTCCAGCATCGCCGAGCCCACGCTGGCCCGGGAGTTCGTCAACGCCATCGGCGCCGCCGAGCAGATCGCCCGGCCGCTGGGCGACGAGTACACCTCCACCGAGCACCTGCTCGCCGGCCTGGCCCGGGTGGGCGGCGCGGTGTCCGGCGCGCTGACGTCGGTCGGTGCCACCGAGGAGACCCTGGTCGCCGCCTTCCCGAGCGTCCGGGGTGGGGACCGGCGGGTCACCACCGCCGACCCGGAGCAGACCTACCAGGCCCTGGCCAAGTACGGCGTCGACCTGACCGCCAGCGCTCGCGACGGCAAGATCGACCCGGTGATCGGCCGGGACTCGGAGATCCGCCGGGTGATCCAGGTGCTCTCCCGGCGTACCAAGAACAACCCGGTGCTGATCGGCGAGCCCGGCGTCGGCAAGACCGCCATCGTCGAGGGTCTCGCCCAGCGGATCGTGGCCGGTGACGTGCCCGAGTCGCTACGCGACAAGAAGCTGGTCTCGCTGGACCTCGGCGCGATGGTCGCCGGCGCCCAGTACCGCGGCCAGTTCGAGGAGCGGCTGAAGTCCGTGCTGGAGGAGATCAAGAACTCCAACGGGCAGGTCATCACGTTCCTCGACGAGCTGCACACCGTCGTCGGCGCTGGCAAGGGCGAGGGCTCGATGGACGCCGGCAACATGCTCAAGCCGATGCTCGCCCGAGGTGAGCTGCGGATGGTCGGCGCGACCACGCTGGACGAGTACCGCGAGCACATCGAGAAGGACCCGGCGCTGGAGCGCCGATTCCAGCCGGTGCTGGTCGGCGAGCCGACCATCGAGGACACCATCGGCATCCTGCGCGGGCTCAAGGAGCGCTACGAGGTGCACCACGGCGTCCGGATCACCGACGCCGCGCTGGTCGCCGCCGCGTCGCTGTCGGACCGCTACATCACTGACCGGTTCCTGCCGGACAAGTCGATCGACCTGGTCGACGAGTCCGCGTCCCGGCTCCGGATGGAGATCGACTCCCGGCCGGTCGAGGTGGACGAGATCGAGCGGGCGGTCCGCCGGCTGGAGATCGAGGAGATGGCGCTGGCCAAGGAGCCGGACGCCGCCTCCGCCGAGCGGCTGGCCCGGCTGCGCAAGGAGTTGGCGGACAAGCGCGAACAGCTCACCGTGCTCTCCGAGCGCTGGCAGACGGAGAAGAGCCACATCACCAAGCTCTCCACCGCCAAGGAGGAGCTGGAGCGCCTGGGCGGCGAGGCCGAGCGGGCCGAGCGCGACGGGGAGTTGGAGCGCGCCGCCGAGCTGCGCTACGGCCGGATCCCCGCGCTCAAGGTCGAGCTGAAGCAGGCCGAGGAGGAGCTGGCCCAGCTCCAGGCCGACGGCGCGATGCTCAAGGAGGAGGTCGGCGCGGACGACATCGCCGCGGTGGTCGCCTCCTGGACCGGCATCCCGGCCGGCCGCCTGCTGGAGGGCGAGACGGCCAAGCTGCTCCGGATGGAGGAGTCGCTGGGCGGCCGGGTGGTCGGCCAGGCCGAGGCGGTCGGCGCGGTCGCCGACGCGGTGCGCCGGGCGCGGGCCGGCGTCGCCGATCCGGACCGCCCGACCGGCAGCTTCCTCTTCCTCGGCCCGACCGGTGTCGGCAAGACCGAGCTGGCCAAGGCGCTCGCCGGGTTCCTCTTCGACGACGAGCGGGCGATGGTCCGCATCGACATGAGCGAGTACGGCGAGAAGCACTCGGTGGCCCGCCTGGTCGGTGCCCCGCCCGGCTACGTCGGCTACGAGGAGGGCGGTCAGCTCACCGAGGCGGTGCGCCGCCGGCCGTACTCGGTGATCCTGCTGGACGAGGTGGAGAAGGCCCACCCGGACGTCTTCGACGTGCTGCTCCAGGTGCTCGACGACGGCCGGCTCACCGACGGTCAGGGCCGCACGGTGGACTTCCGTAACGCGATCCTGATCCTCACCTCCAACCTCGGGTCGTCGGTGATCAGCGACCTGACGCTGGCCGAGGAGCAGCGCCGCGAGGGGGTCCTCGCCGTGGTCCGGTCGCACTTCAAGCCGGAGTTCCTCAACCGGCTGGACGACATCGTGGTCTTCGCCTCGCTGCGCGGCGACGATCTGCGCTCCATCGTGGACATCCAGCTGGACCGGATGCGAAACCGTCTTGCCGACCGCCGATTGGCACTGGACATCACCGAGTCCGCCCGTCAGTGGCTCGCCGAGCACGGGTACGACCCGATCTACGGCGCCCGCCCGCTGCGCCGCCTGGTCCAGACCGCGATCGGCGACCAGTTGGCCAAGGCCCTGCTGTCGGGCACGATCCGCGACGGCGACACCGTCAAGGTCGACCTGGCCACCCCGACGAACACCCTGACGGTAACCCCGGCCTGACCCACCGGCCCCACCCGCGTTGATCATGAAGTTATGGCCTCCCGGCTCGGCGAGTCGTGGCAATAACTTCATGATCAACAGGGTCGGGGTGGGGCGGGCGGGGAAAGGATGGGGCATGTTCGGCATCGGGAAGAAGTGGGAACGGGAACTGGGCGCGGCCGCCGACGAGTTGGTTGGCGCTGACACGCTCGCCTTCGGTGGCGTCGGGTTCGCGGGCGAGGTGCTGCCGGTGACCGAGGCGTACCACCGGGTCGAGGCCGCCCTCGACGACCACCCCGAGGAGGTACGCCGGCAGCTCGACCGGGTGCTGGCCGAAGGCTCACCCGCAGGCCGGGCGTACGCGGCCACACTGCTGGAGCGGATCGACCCGACGGCGGCCCGGGCGGTCTGGACGTCACTGCGGGACGATCCGACCGAGTTCACCACCTTCGTCGGCTGCGTGATGGGGCGCACCACCCTCGGCGACTACGCCACCCGACGACTCGCCGCAGCATGATCCATCCGCCGATCGGAGGGCCACTCGATCTGTCCACAGTGCTGGCGAACACGGCGGGCGACACCCCGGCCGCCCTCAGTAGCTGAGCTTTCCGTCACGACGCGAGTCGCTCCGGTGCCGGCGGTTGTTACCGTCTGCGCCGACGTACCTGGGGAGGTGGTCGGGTGGACGGGTCGGTGACGTACCTGGTGGCGGCGGTGGCCGTACTCGCGGTGGTCGCGTTCGTGATCGTCGTGTGGGCCTGGCGGCGGGCCGCGACCCGGCCCGGCGGCGCGGCGCCCGCCGGAAGGCCGGCGCGCGGCCGCGCGCAAGAGCCGCTGCGCGGTGGCCCGCACCGTCTGGCCCCGGGCGACCGCGTGCGGATCCGCGAGCGGGAGTACGCGGTGAGCGGCACGATCCGCCTGGTCGAGGGGGACTGGAGCTGGGTGCAGCACCTGCTCGACGACGCCTCCGGCACCCGCCACCGGTTGTCGGTGGAGGACGGCCCCGACCTGGAGCTGGTGCTCTGGACCGCCGAGCCCGGCGCGACCGTCACCCCGGGCGCCCCGACCATCGAACTCGGCGGGCGGCGCTACACGTGGGCCGAGACCGGGCAGGCGCGCTACACCGCCGTCGGGGAGACCGGGCTGCCGGCGGCCGGGACGATGCGCTACCACGACTACCAGTCCGGCGGCGGCGCGCGACTCTCCTTCGAGGCGTACGGCGAAGAGGGTTGGCGGGTCGCCCGCGGCGACCTGCTCGACCCCACCGAGCTGACGATCCGACCCACCGCCGAAGACCGCTGAGCCAGACCCGACGGGCGCGCCGGGATCGCCACGGCATGCCAGAGTGGCCAGTTGTCGATACGGTGTGGGCGCGATCTTAAGGGAAGGAGAATCGTGGTCGATTCCCAGAGCACGCCGGCCCGTCAGCGGCCGTCCATCGTGACGATTTCCAGCTACCTGCTCTTCCTGTTCCTGGCGTGCCAGGTGATCAGTCTGATCCTCACCCTTGCCACCATTGGCAAGACCCGTGACGTGCTCCGCGAGGCGTACGAGGGCAGTTCCGCAGACGGCGCCGAGCAGGTGGCGGACTTCTTCTTCGCCTTCGGCCTCGGCAGCAGCATCCTCCTGCTGCTGCTCGCGGTCACCCTGGCCGTGCTGGCCCTGCTCAACAACCAGGGCCGCAACGGCGCCCGGATCACCACCTGGATCATCGGCGGCATCATGGTCTGCTGTGTGGGCGGCACCCTGCTCAGCGGGGCCGCCGGCAGCTTCACCACCGGCGGGGACACCGGCGGCGACATGCCGAGCGGTGAGGAGATCCAGCGCCGGCTGGACGAGGCGCTGCCCTCCTGGATCACCCCGGTCAGCCTCGTGCTCGGCGTGATCAGCCTGCTCGCGCTGCTCGCGGCGCTGATCCTGCTGGCGCTTCCGAAGGCGAACGAGTTCTTCCGCAAGCCCACCGCGGGTTGGGAGCCGCCGACCCCGGGCGCCAGCTACCCGGGTTACCCGCAGGCGCAGGGTCAGCCGGGTTACCCGCAGGCCCCCGGCGAGCCGGGTTACCCGTCGACGCCGGGCCAGACGCCCGGGTCGGAGCCGGGTTACCCGCCGCCGTCCGGCCCGTCGTCCTCGTCGGGCCCGTCCGGCACGGACCGACCGGACGACACGCCGCCGGCCGACCGTCCCGGGCCGACCCCACCGTCGACGAGTTGACCGCTCGATAACCACGACGCCGACGATCCCTCCGAGTAGGTTGCAACCCGACGCCTACCGGAGGGATTCGTCGTGTCGTACCCGGAATCGGCACCGGCCCGCCGGCCCGCCGCGGTCCTGCTGGCCACGGCCGTGCTGCTGGTGATGGCGGTCGCCGCGCTCGCGTACACCGTCGTCGACCTGGCGGTGCTCGGCCGCACGGTCGACGCCTTCCGCTCCGCCGCCCGGGACACCTCGGCGAGTCCGCAGCAGATCGACGACGTGGTGACCCTGCTGCGCGCGTCCGCAGCGGTGTCGGCGGTGGTGGCGGCGCTCTCCGCGCCGGTGCTCGCCGGCCTGGCCCTCGGGCTGCTGACCGGTCGTGCCGGCGTCCGGGTGGCGACCTGGGTGGTGTGCGGGTTCGGCCTGCTCGCCGGCTGCTGCAGCGTGGCGGTGCTCGTCGGCGAACGGGCCGCGCCGCTGCGGCTGAGCGCCGGCGAGCGGGCCACCGCCGAGTTGCTGGGCCTGATCGGCGACGCGTACCCGTCGTGGTGGATCCCGCTCAACGCGGGGCTTTCCGTTGGACAGGGCCTCGGTTACCTTGTGGTAGCTACGCTGCTGGCCCTGCCGGCGGCCAACGCCTGGTTCGGTCGGCACCGCCCGACAGCGCCGACCGTGCCGTCCGCTCCCCCCGGGTTCCCGCCCGCCCCGCACCAGCCCCCGCCGGCGCAGACCGCGCCCCCGTACCCGCCCAGGTGAGGATCGCCCGTGACGCTCGACCCCGCGACCGCCGAGCGACGGGCCCTGATCACCGGCGCCACCGCCGGCATCGGCGCCGCGTTCACCCGCCGGCTGGCCGCTGACGGCTGGCACCTGGTGCTGGTCGCCCGGGACGCGGGCCGGTTGAGCGAGCTGGCCGCCGAGCTGGGTTCCCGACACGGCCGCGAGGTGGAGACGATGTCGGCGGACCTGTCCACCGACGACGGCTGCGCCGTGGTGGAGCAGCGGCTCACCGGCGGCAGCCCCGTGCGCCTGCTGGTCAACAACGCCGGGATCAGCCTGAACAAACCGTTCCTGCGCTCCTCTGCGGAGGATGAGGCCCGCCTGCTGCGGCTCAACGTGCACGCGGTCATGCGGCTGACCCTGGCGGCGCTGCGGCCGATGACCGAACGGCGCGATGGGGCAGTGATAAATGTCTCTTCGGTTGCCGGATTCGGCGCGGTGATGCCGGGATCGACCTACTCGGCCAGCAAGGCGTGGGTCACCAATTTCAGCGAGTCCGTCGGCCAGTCGGCACGCCCGTTCGGCGTCCGGGTGATGGCCCTCTGCCCCGGCTACACCCGTACGGAGTTCCATCAGCGGGCCGGCATCAACATGTCGAAGACGCCGGAGTGGATGTGGCTGCGGGCCGAGGATGTGGTCGACGAAGCCTTGCGTGACCTGGGCAAAGGCAAGTTGGTCAGCATTCCGGCGTGGAAGTACAAAGTGGCCGTCGCCGGCCTGCGGCACGCGCCGCGCAGGCTGCTCCAGGCGGTCGCCCGCGACACCCGCGGCAGGATCGGACGCGACGAGCGCTGAGCCTCCACCGGCCGCCCGGCCTCCCGGCACCAGTGCCGGCACGTTGGCTCGCCGCAACCGGGCCGATTGCTGAGCGTAGTCGAACATCGCCAACCATCTGTCCCCCACGGGGCTGATCAGGGTGGACCCCACACACGGCGTTCAGACTTGCGCAGTAACCTCTATCGCCATGGGGGACCACGACGACCTGCGTAAATTCATTACCGACCTGGCTGTGGTCCACGGACGGGTCGTGCTCTCCTCGGGGCGGGAGGCAGACTGGTACGTCGATCTGCGTCGCGTCACGCTCCATCACCAGGCCGCTCCGTTGGTCGGCCGGGTGCTGCTCGACCTCACCGCCGATTGGGAGTACGACGCCGTCGGCGGGCTCACCCTGGGCGCGGACCCCGTCGCGCTCTCGATGCTGCACGCCGCTGCTCCGACCGGTCGGGCCCTGGACGCTTTTGTGGTGCGCAAGGCGGGTAAAGCCCACGGTCTACAACGGCGGATCGAGGGACCGGAGGTGGTCGGCCGCCGAGTGTTGGCGGTGGAGGATACGTCCACGACAGGCGGAAGTGTGTTGACCGCGGTCGAGGCGCTTCGTGAGGCCGGGGCCGAAGTCGTGGGCGTGGCGGTTATTGTTGATCGAGGTGCCGGCGACGCGGTGCGAGCCGCCGGATTGCCGTACCGGGCGGCCTATACGTTGGCTGACCTCGGCCTTGTGGCGTAAAAGTTTGCCGATTCGGATCTGCTGATATGCAGGCGGATCGATGCTGCTGGTGGAAGGATGGAATACGTGGGAACTGCGTTGGCCGAAATGACTATGCCTCAGATCTCGCCGCTTGCCGGTGAGCCGATCGAACGTGCCGATGCCGAGCGTCTCGCGGGGGTCCTCAAGGCCCTTGCCGATCCCGCTCGGTTGCGGCTGCTCAGCCTGATCCAGTCGGCCCCTGAGGGCGAGGCGTGCGTCTGTGACCTGACGGCGCCGCTCGGCCTCTCTCAGCCGACGGTCAGTCACCATTTGCGTATCCTCACCGAGGCCGGCTTGCTGGAGCGGGAGAAGCGCGGTGTCTGGGCGTACTACCGGCTGGTCCCGAGTGCGATCGCGACGATCGCCGACCTGCTGACCCCGCCGCGCAAGCGGGCCACCAAGAAGGCCCGCTGAAGCAGGCGCTGCACACCGTCCCGCGCCGGGATGGTGTTCGGTGGCGAGCCAGGGGTGGCGCCACCGCTCGGTGACGCCTGCTCGTCCCCGGCTGCACCGCCGGAGGCCGGGTCCGACATGCCGACGGCCGACCCCCTCACCAGGGGGCCGGCCGTCGTCGTACCCGAGGTTCAGCGCTCCTGGCCGTGCTCCGGGCGCTGGCGGCCGTGCGGGTGCTCGTCGTGGTCGAACTTCTCGCGGACCGCTTCGACGGCACCGACGGCGCTGGCAGCCGCAACCACCGCGACGGCCTCGCCACGCTTGCGGGCCCGCCGGTCGCGGAGGAACTCGAAGAAGATCGGTAGCACCGAGATCACGATGATCAGGGCCACCACCGGCAGGATGTAGTGGTCGATCTTGTCCCCGATGGCCTGGTAGATCTGCTCCGCCAGCAGGTAGCCGATCAGCAGGATGCCGTCCACCCAGAGGATCGCGCCGACGACGTTCCAGAGCAGGAACTGCCGGGCCGGCATGCCGAGCGCGCCGGCGACCGGGTTGAGGAAGGTCCGGACGATCGGGATGAAGCGGGCCAGCACCACGGCCTTCGCCGGGCCGAACTTCTGGAAGTAGTACTCCGCCTTCTCCACGTACTCCTTCTTGAAGAGCCGGGAGTTGGGCCGCTCGAACATCCGCCGGCCGTACCGCGCGCCGAGCCAGTGCCCCAGCTGGGCGCCGACGATCGCGCAGATCGGGCCGCCGATCAGCAGGCCGGTCAGGGAGAGCCGGGTGCCGTCGCCGAAGATGGCATCCGCCACGGGCGAGGCGGCCACCCCGGCCAGGAACAGCAGCGAGTCGCCAGGGAAGAAGAAGCCCACCAGCAGGCCGGTCTCGGCGAAGAGGATCACCCAGACGCCGATCAGCCCGAAGGTCTGCAACAGCTCCTTAGGATCGAGCGGGTTCAGGGCGACGCTCTCCGTGAGAGCGCGGGTCTTCTCAGCTGTGTCCACGGCCACAAAGGGTACCGAAGCCCGCGGTCCGTGCCGCGCCGGACCGGGCCCCAACCACCCATGCGCGGGGCCAACGGACGGTGCCCCGCCGACCGACTGGTCGACGGGGCACCGGTGGTGCGGGTGGATCAGGCGACGAAGCGGGTCCGGCGGCGCTTGGCCACCAGGTAGCCGCCGGCGCCCGCGGCGAGCAGCAGCGCGCCGATGCCGGCGATCAGGCCGGTGGACTGACCGGTGACGGGCAGCCCGCCACCGTCGCCCTCCCCGCCACCCTGACCGCTGGCCGCGTTCACCAGGATCTTGGCGGTGTCGTTGGTCGGCTTCAGGTCCTCGTAGAAGCCGCCCTCGCACTCGCATGGCACGTTGACCTTGACCGTGCCGGTGGCGTTGGCGATGACCTTGTCGATCCGGAACTTGAACTCGCCGGTCAGCTCCTCGCCGGCCGGGGCGAACGGACCCGGGTAGCAGCGGTACGCGGCGGCACCTGGGGTGCCCGCCTCGTCCCACTCGGCGTCGTTGCCGGTACGCGGGGCGCACTCGACCGGCACCTCGACGGCGGTGGTGCCCTTCGGAACCGTCACGTCGACGAAGGTCACGTCGGAGCCACTGCGGAAATGGTCCAGCGTCGCCGGGCCGTTGTTACGAAAGCCGAGCGGGGCGGTCAGCACCGCGCCCTTCTTGCCGGTGAGCGTGGCGCCGACGGCCTCCAGGTCGGCCCCGTTCTTGCCGGTGACCTGCACATTTACCGCGCTCCAGTTGTTGGACGGGTCGACATCCACCTGGAGGGCGCGAGCACCGCGCTTGCCCGGCGCCGCGGTCAGTGCCAGGGTCTTGCCAGTGCCTCGGCGCGTCGCCGCGACGCCGGCCTTCTCGCGCACGCCGTTGAATGCTTCGAAGTCTCCCGGGACCATCCACCGGACGTTGCTCTCCTGCCTACCCGGTGCGTAGGTGTCCTTGGCGAGCTCGTAGTTGAAGGTCGCGAATCTTCCCTCGCCCGCCGGGATCTTCTCGGCGAATTCGCAGGCGAACAGGTAGTCATCTTCGTAGTAGCAGTTGTCGAACCGCTCCTTGGTACGGATGCCGTAGTCGCTGTCGAAGAGCGCCACCAAGCCGTCGACCTCGGTCGTGCCGACGTTGTGGACCGTCAACGGGGCTTTGAACGCGCCACCGGGCGCCGCCTTCACCTCGATGTCGGGGCCACCCGCGAGGTCCACGCCTTCGGCGATCCGGACCTGGGAGGTGTAGCCAGCAAGCTCTTTACCGCCAGCCCGGAGGCTGACCTTCAGCTCACCAGCGTCCCCCGTGGCTGCCTTGTCGGTCGGGGCGATAACGACCTGCCCCGGGAAGCCGCCGAAAGTCTCGTCGACTACGAACGGGGAGTGCTCGGTGCAGATCAACACCGCGTCGCCGTCGGCGGAACAGTCGTTGCCGGTGTCACCGGCCAAGGTGATCTTGCCAGCCAGTGAACGGTAGTCGTAGCGGACGGTGACCTCGTTGAGGACGGCCGGCTCGGAGCCGAACACGGCCGCTCCCCGGACGACGCCGGCCGAGCCGGCGGCGACGGTGACGTCCTCAAAATAAAGGTCGAACTCGGCCGCCGGAGCTGCTGCGGCCGGGCTGGCGGAGGCGGCGACGAGCGCGCCTGCTACGCCCAGTCCGGCGAGCCAGCGCCGGGTGGAGTGGGTGAGCATGAA
This sequence comes from Micromonospora sp. U21, assembly GCF_018070045.1. Lineage (GTDB taxonomy): Bacteria > Actinomycetota > Actinomycetes > Mycobacteriales > Micromonosporaceae > Micromonospora. The sequence goes on along the minus strand of NZ_JAGPYK010000015.1, from coordinate 28,548 downwards.
GAGGTTCCTCCAGTGGGGGATTCAGGTGGAGCCTGCGGATCCTAAGGAATCGCTAAGGTTGGCCGCCGCCCCGACCGCCGCGCGGATGCCAAGACCAGCCGAAAGGTTGATCAGCGCCACCGCAATGTTCGGTCGCCCCGCTTCCGTCATCTGAGGCAGAAGCCCCGGGAGGTGCAGTGACGTACGAGGAGTTCGCGGACACGCGGCTGGCCCCGCTGCTGCGGTACGCGCTGATGCTCACCGGCGATCCGCACCAGGCGCAGGATCTGGTGCAGGAGACGATGGTCCGGGTCCAGCTCAACTGGCGGCGGATCGCCCGGGCGGACTCACCCGAGCGCTACGTGCGCCGGATGCCCCACCAACCAGTACGTCGACTGGCGGCGCGGCTCCTGGATGCGCCGGGTGCTGCTGCGCGGGGAACCCGACGAGGCGGTACCGGCACCCGTCGACCACGCCCAGTCCGCCGTGGACCCGGGACCAGATCTGGTCCTGGCTGTCCCGGCTGCCGCGTCGGCAGCGGGCCACGCTGGTGCTGCGCTGTCCGCCGTCGCCGCAGGCAGCGGTTCCAGGCCGCTGGCGTCACGCTCGCCCTGCTCGGCGCGCTCGGAGTCGGGGTGCCGCAGCTGCGCCCCGATCGGCCGGCGGAGGGCCCGTCGTTGTCCGGTCAACCGGCTGGCGCGCAGTTCGGGGCGCTGAACGTCCTGCTGCTCGGGGTGGACGGCTTCGGCGAGCAACCGTCGTACCGGTTGGCGGACTCCGTCCTGCTGGTGCACATCCCGGCAGACCGGAGCCGGCCGTACCTCATCTCGTTGCCGCGCGACCTGGAGGTCTCGATCCCCGGCCGGGGGGTCGAGAAGCTCAACAGCGCGTTCTACAGCGGTGCCGGCGAGCCCCGGCCCACCCTGACGCCGGCTACGACCTGACCCGCCGGGTGGTCGCCGACCTGACCGGGGTACGCGTCGACGCTGGCGCGGTGCTGACCTTCGCCGGTCTGCGCCGGATCAGCGAGGCGGTCGACGGGGTGGAGGTGTGTCTACCGAAGGAGGTTCGTCCTGGCACACCCGCCGGACCTTCCCGGCCGGCTGTCAGCGGCTCGACGGGGCTGCCTCCGTCGACCTGCTGCGGCAACGGCGGTACCTGCCCGATGGCACGTTGGACCGGGACCGCGACGCCCAGCGCTACGTCGCCGGGCTGGTCCGGCGGGCGGTCGCGCAGGATGTGCTGACCAATCCGGTACGGCTCACCGCGCTGCTGTCGGCCGCCGGCAAGGGTCTGGCGGTCGACGACGACGGCCTGCCGCTGACCAGGCTGGTGGCGGTGCTACCCGAGATGAAGAGCGTCGACCCGGTGGGGCTCAGCCTGCCGGTCGGCCCCCCAGGTAGGCAACGCTTCGCGGCTGCCGCTGGACCCGAAGCAGGGCCCGGAGTTCCCCAATCAGGCGACGAAGCGGGTGCTCCGGCATCGGGCGAGCAGGTAGCCGCCCACACCGGTGACGAGCAGTAGGGCGCCGATGCCGGCGATCAGGTTGGTGGGGGCTCCGGTGATCGGCAGCGAACCGCCGCCGCCGCCACCATCACCATCGCCATCGCCTTGGCCACCGCCGCCCTGGGGCGCGTTGACCACGATGGTGGCCTTGTCGTTGGCCGGTTTGATGTCGTCCTGGAAGCCGCCGCCGGCGGGGCACTCGCACGGCGCGTTGACCCGCACCACGCCCCGGGCGTTGGAGATGACCTTGTCGATGCGCAGCCGGAACTTCATGGTGTAGATCTGCCCGGCCACCAGGAGCATCTCCGAGGCGCACAGGTACGTGCGGGTGCCCTGCCGCAACCAGCAGCTGTCGGGGACCTCGACGGCGGTGGTGCCCGGCGGTAGCTCGACGTCGGTGTGGGTGGCGGCCTCGAAGTCTCCGTTCGTTCGGTCGAGCGTCGCCGGGCCGTTGTTCCGGAAGCCGACGGTCGCCGTGACGACGGCGCCGGCCGTGCCCTTGAGCGTGGCGCCGATCGCCGCGAGGTCGGTGCCGTTCTTGCCGGTGGCCCTGATGGTCCACCCGGTGTAGTCCCAGCCGGGGCCGACATCGGTCTGGTCGGCCTGTCGCACCCTGCCGGGCGCCTCGGCCAGAGTCAGTTTCGGGCCGCTGCCGGGGGTGGCCGCCCGTGCGCCCACGGCCGTCCGCACCCGGGTCAGGTCCTCGAAGTCGGCAGTGGTCATGAACTGGGCGTAGCCGGAGTGGTTGGCCGGCGCGTAGGTGTCCTTGACGAATTCGAGGTTCAGCGTGGTGGCCAGCCCGGTGCCCACCGGGATGTCCTCGTCGAAGTTGCAGGAGACCAGGTGGTTGTCGGAGTAGCGGCAGTTGCTGAACCGGTCCTTGGTTCGGATCGAGTAGGCGAGGTCGAAGACCGCGACGAATCCGGTGACGGTCTTGTCGCCGGCGTTTGCCACGACCAGCGGCACCGTGAACTTCCCACCCGGCTTGGCGGAGAGGCTGGTGAACGGCCCGCCGGCCAGGTCGACCCCCTCGCCGACCCGGACCCGGGAGGTGTAGCTGCCGCGCCGTCCGCCGGCCGCCTGGAAGCTGACCGCTACGTCGCCCGAGTCGCCGAGCTGCGCATCGTCGGTGACGGCGATGCGCACCTGCTTTGCCGCGTTGCGGTAGATCCCGCTGCCGGGCGGCGCCATCTCGTACAGGGCGACATCGGCGGGCTCCGTGCAGACGAGAACGCCCGGCTCCGGCGCGGTGCACTTCTGGCCGTCGGCAGGAGTCACAGTGACCTTGGTGGCCAGGGAGCGGTAGTCGTACCGCACGGAGACGTCGCTGAGGACCGTCGGCTCGTCGGCGTACAGGAACAGGGCTCGGCTGGTTGGCGTCGCGCCGATGGCCAGCGTGGCGTCCTGGAAGTAGGGCTCGATCGTGGGTGCGGCGACGGCGGGGGTGGCGGAGGCGGCGATCAACGCGCCTGCGGCGCCGAGCCCGGTCAGCCAGCGGAGCGAGTGCTTGAGCATGGGGGTCCTCCCGTGGGGGTACAGGTGGCGCTCGTCCAACCTAGGGAGGCCCCGACTCCCCCGGTAACCCCTTTCGGATCGATATTTGTCTAGTGATCCGAACGGCTTGACACCTCTGTCGCAACGGGCAGCCGACCCTGCGACGGAGTCAGCGGTAGTCGTCCTCGTCCCCGGTGACCACCCGGGCCTGCTCCATCGCGTCCCAGTCATCGACCTCCAGGCCGCGGTGCGGCTCACTGTCGACGTCGGCCGGGCCGGCGACCGTGGCCTGCTCGACCGCGTCGGCCGGGTCCGCCTCGGGGTCGCGTTCGTTGGGCGCGAGGTGATCGCCGGGGGTGAAGTCCTCGTCGGGCTGACCCATCATCCCTCCCGGGGGTCTCGGGGCACGGTTCCCACCCACCGTACGGGTTGGGCCGTCGCACCGCCCGGAAGCGGAGTAGGCGGAATCAGCCCTCGGCGACGCGACCCGGTGCCAGGATGGTGCCGTGGGCTTCCTCATCCGGCTGGCGATCACCGCGGTCGCGTTGTGGGTGACCACGCTGATCGTGCCCGGGGTCGACGTGCACGGCCGCACGGGTGGCAACACCGTGCTCACGCTGATCGTGGTCGCGCTGATCTTCGGCGTGATCAACGCGGTGCTCAAACCGGTGATCAAGGTGGTCGGCTGCGTGTTCTACCTGCTGACCCTGGGCCTGTTCGCGCTGGTGGTCAACGCGCTGCTGTTCCTGCTCACCGACCGGATCGCCCGCGGGCTCGACCTGCCGTTCCAGGTGGACGGTTTCTGGGCGGCGTTCTGGGGAGCCATCGTGATGACCATCGTCACCTGGCTGATCAGCGTCATCGTGCCGGACCGCCTGGACAACCGGTGACCGGCTCCCCGCCGCGGCCCGACCGGTGGGCCAGGGTCGGGTCGGTTGTTCCGGCGCACCTCACTTGCGGGATACTGCCGGGCGGAGGACAGCGCGGTCCGGCGCACCCGTGAACAACAGCGGCCAGCACGGCCGAGAGTGGTAAGTAAGGAGCGTTTGACATGCCCATCGCTTCCCCCGAGGCTTACGCGGAGATGCTGGACCGCGCCAAGGCTGGCCGGTACGCGTACCCCGCGATCAACGTGACCTCCTCCCAGACGCTGAACGCGGCGCTCAAGGGCTTCGCCGACGCGGAGAGCGACGGCATCATCCAGGTCTCCACCGGTGGCGCCGAGTACCTCTCCGGCCCCTCGATCAAGGACATGGTCACCGGCGCGGCGGCGTTCGCCGCGTACGCCCACGAGGTCGCCAAGAAGTACCCGGTCAACATCGCGCTGCACACCGACCACTGCCCGAAGGACAAGCTGGACGGCTTCGTCCGGCCGCTGATGGGCATCTCGCAGGAGCGGGTGAAGCGCGGCGAGCAGCCGCTGTACCAGTCGCACATGTGGGACGGCTCGGCCGTGCCGGTGGCGGAGAACCTGCAGATCGCCTCCCAGCTGCTCGACGAGGCCGCCAAGGGCAAGATCGTCCTTGAGATCGAGGTCGGCGTCGTCGGTGGTGAGGAGGACGGCGTCGAGAACGCCATCAACGACAAGCTCTACACCACCGTCGAGGATGGCCTGGCCATGGTCGAGGCGCTCGGCCTCGGCGAGAAGGGCCGCTACATGGCGGCGCTGACCTTCGGCAACGTGCACGGCGTCTACAAGCCGGGCAACGTCAAGCTCCGGCCGGAGATCCTCAAGCAGATCCAGGACGCGGTCGGCGCGAAGTACGGCAAGGACAAGCCGCTCAGCCTGGTCTTCCACGGCGGCTCGGGCTCCCTGCTGAGCGAGATCCGCGAGGCGCTGGACTACGGCGTGGTGAAGATGAACATCGACACCGACACTCAGTACGCCTTCACCCGGCCCGTCGCCGACCACATGCTCCGCAACTACGACGGCGTGCTGAAGATCGACGGTGAGGTCGGCAACAAGAAGCAGTACGACCCGCGTACCTGGGGGAAGGCCGCCGAGGCTGGCCTGGCCGCCCGGGTCGTCGAGGCGTGCGAGCACCTGCGCTCCACCGGCACCACCATGTCCAAGTAACGACGTCACACCGACGGCCGGCTCTCCTCGGGGGAGCCGGCCGTCGCCGTCTCCACGCGACGGCCCTGCCGATGTTAGGAAGGGACCCTTCCTATGCATCAGACGATAAGAAGGTGCCCTTCCTTACGTTGTGAGCAGGTGGACGGCCTCGCGGACGTCGTCGGTCAGATGGATCGTCGCCGACAGGTCGCCGAACGGGGACGCGGCCAGCAGCGGGCGCAACAGCGCCTCCACCGGCAGCTCCCGGGTCCAGTACGCGCGGTCCAGGAAGACGTAGGCGCCGCTGACACCGTCGGTGCCGTAGTAGGTCTTGGTCGCCGCCTGGAACACCTCCTGCACCGTGCCCGCCCGCCCGGGGGCGAACACGATGCCACCCCGGGCGAGCCGCAGGATGGTGTCCTCCCGGATCGCGTTCGAGAAGTACTTGGCGATCCGCCCCGCGAACAGGTTCGCCGGCTCGTGCCCGTACAGCCAGGTCGGGATGGCCAGCCCACCGGCCCGCGCCCACCCCGCGCCGGCGCCGCGCTGCCGGGGCACGCCCGCGTACCGCTGCCGGACCGTCAGCGCCACGGCGGTGTACCGCTGGTGGTCGGTGAAGTCCGGCGCGGTGGCCAGCAGGTCGATCGCCTCGGTCAGCTCCGCCGCCGGCTGGTCCGCCAGGTGGGCGCCGAGGTTGGCCGCCTCCATCACCCCGGGACCGCCGCCGGTCACCACCAGCCGGTCGGCCCGGGCCAGCTCCCAACCCAGCACGGCCGCCATCCGGTACGCCGGGCTGCCGCGTCGCACGGCGTGCCCGCCCATGATGCCCACCACCGACTGCGGCCCGTGCTCGGTCAGCCAGGCCCGGGTGGCGTCGGCCAGAGCGTTGTCCACGCCGTGGTCGTGCAGCCGCTGGCCGAGAGCCTCCTTGACGTCCGGCAGCGCGCCGCCGTGCGCCCGGTAGTGCTCGTACACCCGGGTGTCGTACATCCCGGTGAACCCGCCCTCGACGAACCCGGCGGCCAGTTCGTCCGCGGTGTAGAGGTGCGTCGGCTGGGTCGGGTACGGCAGCCCGGAGAACGGCGGCACCACGTTCGCGCCACGCCGGACCAGGTCGGCGCCGACCTCCCGGGAGGCGAACCGGCAGCCGACGAAGAGGGCGCCGCTGACCTCGACACCGGTCAGGTCGGGGACCGGGGCGAGGTCGAGGCGGAGCCCCTGCACGGTCAGCCCGGTCAGGCGGCCGGTGGCCAGCTGCTGGTCGAACTCGTCGCGGGTCTGGACCTCGTTGGCGTGCAGGTGCGGCTCGATGACGTCCGCGGGAGGTGGGGTCGGCACCGGGTCATCCTGCCCGCCCGCCGGGACCGGCCAAACCCCGGGCGGGGCGTGAACCGACAGGAGCCCGGTGGTCGTGGCCACCGGGCTCCTGCGTAACCGGGTCCTGGGGAGGCTCCGGACCATTAGTTGTAATGGAAAACACCTGGCGGCGGCATAGGCCGCAGGCGTGACCAACTCCTCAGCCGTTCAGCCGAGCGGGTCGGCCGACCCGCTCGCGTGTCGCCCCGTCAAGCGGGTTGAATGGGGCGATGCAGAACCTGTTGCCAGAGCCACCGGCCACCCTCCTGCCCGCGAACGACGAGGCCGACGCAGCGCTGGCCACCGCCGAACAGGCGGGCACCGATCAGGCGTACGCCGAGGTGGCGGCCCGTTTCCCGACCTACAGCGCGGCCTGGGCCGAGCTGGCGGCCCGGTCGTTCGCGCAGGGCCAGGTGGTAACGGCGTACGCCTACGCGCGCACCGGCTACCACCGGGGTCTGGACCAACTGCGCCGTAGCGGCTGGAAGGGCCACGGCCCGGTGCCGTGGTCGCACGAGCCCAACCGCGGCTTCCTCCGTTGCCTGTACGTGCTCTCCCGGGCCGCCGACGAGATCGGCGAGGCTGACGAGGCGGCCCGCTGCGCCCAGTTCCTCCGCGACTGTGACCCGGCGGCGGCGGACGCGCTGGCCAGCAACTGACACGCGGCCCGACGGCCGGCCCGGCACCTGCGCCGACCGGCCGTCGGCCGCCTACAGCCCCTCGGCGACCGCAGCGGCGATCTTGAGCCAGGCGTCCCGGGTGGCCGAGGAGAGCCCTCCGTACCGGATCGGCTCGCCGCTGTCGATGAGCCGCTCGTACGGCGCCAGCAGCACCGCCCTGGTCCGGGCCGCGAAGTGCTCCTGAATGGCCGGCAGGTCGATCTCCTTGCGGGACGGCGGCATCGACACCACCGTCACCGCCTGCCGGACCAGCCGCTGCCGGCCGCTCTGCTCGAGATGGTCGAGCATCCGGGCGGCGGTTTCCGCCGAGTCGTTACGGGCGGACATGGTGACGACCAGTTGGTCGGTGGCGTCCATCGAGGCCTGCCAGTTCTGCGCCCGGACGTTGTTCCCCGTGTCCACGAAGATCAGCTTGTAGAAGCGGCTGACCACCTCGCGGATCTCGGCGAACGCGGCCGCGGTGAGCATCTCGCCGCCGGTGGCCGACTCGTCCGAGGCGAGCACGTCGAACATCCCCTCGCCCTGCGAGCGGACGTACTGCGACAGGTCGCCGACCCGCCCGTGCGCGCCCTGGAACTGCCCGAGGTCGCGCAGCATGTCCCGCACCGTGCGCGAGTGGAAGTCCTGCTGGGCGCGCATCCCGAGAGTGCCCTGGGTCTCGTTGTTGTCCCAGGCCAGCACGTAGCCGCCGCGCTTCTGGCCGAACGTCATCGCGAGCAGCAGGATGGCCACCGTCTTTCCGGCGCCGCCCTTGGGGTTGACCACGGTCACCTGCCGTAGCCCGCCGAAGTTGCGGCGCACCATCTCGATGTCCCGCTTGAGCTCCTGCTCGTGCCGTCCGGGAGCGAGCCGGAGCAGCCCCATCTTGTTGACCACCGCGCGGACGCCCATCGTGGCCACCGGATCGGCGGGCCGTACCTGGCGGCGCCGGGCGAAGTCCTCCGCGGTCGGCGCCGCAGTGGTCTCCGGCTCCCAGGTGGCGTCCGGATAGCCGGTGGCCGGCACCCGGGTCACCCCTGCGGCCTCCTGATACGGCTGCGGCTGAGCTGGTGGGGCCCCGGGGGTGGTGCTCTGCTGCCAGGGCGGGGGATACCAGCCCGGCGACGGCGGGAACGGCCCCGGAGGCGGAGCCGCCGAGCCACCCTGCTGCGGCGCGGGGCTGCCGTGCGGCGGGTCGGCGAACTGCGTCGGGTCGGGCGGGGGCGGCGGGGCCGGTGCCGGGCCGGCCTGACCGGGGATCGCCGGCGAGTACGTCTGACCGGAGTACGTCTGACCGGAGTACGTCTGACCGGGGTACGCCTGGCCGGGGCCAACGTGCGGGGCGGCCGGGCCGCCCGGGTGCGGTGGCTGGGGGACGGGCGGGGCGGGGACCGGCGGCGTTCCGGCGGCCGCCTCGTCGTGGGCCGTCCCGGTCGCGCCGGCCGGCCGCTGCGGCGGATACGCCCAGGGCGACTCCGTCGCCGGCCGTGCCGTGCCGGCCGTGGGTCCGTCCTCCCCGACGGCGACCCCGCCAGCCCTGGTCGCCGCCGACCCGGGCGTGGCGGGGTCCGCGGTAGCGGTCCCGTCTGCTGCCCGGTCTGCCGGGATCGAGCGATCGGCGGCCGCGGCGGCTGCCGCCGGGCGATCCAGGGTGAACGGCAGGTCCAGGTCGACGCCGCCCGGCGCGATCGGCGGGGCCGGGACGGCGACCGGGCCCGGATCATCGGCCTGCCCGGGTGTCACGCCCGACGCGGGGCTTTCCGCGCCGGTCGTGGGGCCCGCTCCCGACATGGGGGCCTTCGCCCCGGGCAGGGTGCCCGCCTCCGAGGCGGGGCCCGCTGTCTCCGGCGTGGGGCCGGCTGCGTGCGGCGTGGGGTTGGCTGCCTCCGGCCGGGGGCTGGGTGCCCACGGAGTCGGGTCGGCCGCCGCCGTGGTGCCTGCCGCCCCCGGGACGTTCGTCGCCGTCGGCGCGGTGCCCGGTGTCGCGGCGCTGGGCCCGGCGTCAGTGGTCGACGGCGTGGGTCGGGTGTCGTCGACTGTCGGGCCGGGAGCGTCGGGGGCCGGTGAGTCGGTCGGCGGTGGCCAGCTCGGCTGGCCCGGCGCCCAGCCCGACGCGGTGCCGGAGGGGCCGGTGACGCCCCAGCCGCCGGGCGCCGGCACGGCACCCGTGAGCGACGGATAGTCGGACGGTGACGGCGGGGTCCGCGCCGCGGCCCCGGGCTGCCCGGGAACCGCCGGACGGCCCGTCGGTGGCGCGGCGACGGGCGGCAGCACGGTCGATGGGGGCGCGGACGACGGCGGGGCACTCCGCTGCTCCGAGACCGATGCCCATGGCGGTGCCGCCGCATCCGTGCCCCGGTCGGCCGGATCCGGTGGCCAGAGTGGTTCGATGTCCCGCTCCGGCACCGGCTGCTGGCCGGGCACCTGTGCCCGGTCGGCGTTCTCGTCCATTACGGTTCCTCCCCAGTCCTCCTGCGAGGATAGGCCCACCGGCCGACGAGGGTCGGTCGGCGCAGCCGGGGTCAGATCGACCAGACCGCCCAGGCGCCCGGTTCGATCCACCAGGAGCGCTTGCGGGTCAGCTCACCCTCGACACCATCGTCGAGGTAGGGCACCTTTCCTTCCCTGGGCAGCACCGACACCGCCCGCCCGCGAGCCCGCCGCACCTCCAGGCGTACCCGCTTCCGGCCCAGCACCGAGCGGACGACCACCGGCACGGCCACCGCGACCTCGACCTGGCCGTCGGCCGGATCCGGCGCGGCCAGCAACGTCACGTCGTTGAGCGTCGCGTACCCGCCAGCGTTACCGATCGCACAGGCCAGCAGCGGTTCGTCACCCTCGGTGAGGATGGTGTCGTCCACCTCGACCCGGGCCCGCCAGTGCAGCGGTCGGCCGGCGTCGTCGGCGGCGCCGAGCAGGGCGCCGTCCAGGGTCACCGAGCCGCCGTCGTTGCGCAGCAGGTCCAGCCGGCGCGGCGTGCCGTCCAGCACCGCGGCGGCCACCGCAGACGGGTCGCGGGGCAGCCCGAGCTGCGCGGCCAGGTCCTGGTGAGTGCCGCCGCGCGCCGGGTCGAGCGGGAGCACGGCCACCGGCGGCAGGTCGGGCAGGGTTCGGTCACCGGGCAGATCCGCCGGGCGGCGGCTCGGCGCTGGCGCGTACCGCCGGACCAGCCGGCGCAGCACGGCGCGCAACTGCCCGTCGCTGGCCGTGGCGACGACCAGCCGGGTCTTGCCGTCCGGGTCCGGCCAGGTGAGGCCGTCCGGGCGGGGCGGACCGTCGAGCCGGGCCAACACCTCGTCGATCTCGGCGTCCGAGCGCGCGGTGACTGTCTGCACGCGGGCACCCCGGGCGTTCAGCGCGTCGACGCAGGCCAGCACCGGCACCCTGGGCCGCTCCGTGGCGCACCGGTCCGCAGCGCCCAGCGCCCCGGCGTCGGCACCGGTTGCCGGGTCGGTGTCGGCTCCGGTCGCACCGCCGCAGCAGGCCCCACCGCTGCCGCAGCCCCCGGGAGCGTCCCGCTCCGAACCGAGGGTGAGCAGCACCACGTCGTACACGGAAGGAGCCTCCTGCCTCTCGCCGCGACCCCTGCCGGCCGCGCCGTCACTACTTGTTAACCTGACACCCCGGGCTCGCCAACCGGTCGCCACCTGGCACCCGAGCCTTCTGGAGGCTGAAAAGATGCCAGCGATCGTGCTCATCGGCGCTCAGTGGGGCGACGAGGGCAAGGGCAAGGTTACCGACCTGCTGGGTGAGCGGGTCGACTACGTCGTGCGCTACTCCGGTGGCAACAACGCGGGCCACACGGTGATCACCCCGGACGGCCAGAAGTACGCACTGCACCTGATGCCCTCCGGCGCGCTCTCGCCGAGCGCGATGATCGTCATCGGCAACGGCGTGGTGGTCGACCCGAAGGTGCTGCTCACCGAGATCGACGGGCTGGCCGAGCGCGGCGTGGACGTGTCCCGGTTGCGGATCTCCGGCGACGCGCACCTGATCATGCCGCACCACCGGGCACTGGACCGGGTGATCGAGCGCTACCTCGGCTCGTCCCGGATCGGCACCACCGGCCGGGGCATCGGCCCGGCGTACGGCGACAAGGTCGCCCGGATCGGCATACGGCTCCAGGACCTGCTCGACCCGGGCATTCTGCGCAAGAAGCTGGAACTCGCGCTGCGCGAGAAGAACCAGATCCTGTTCAAGGTCTACAACCGCAAGGCGATCGACCTCGAGGCGACCGTCGAGGAGTACCTGGGGTACGCGGAGCGGCTCAAGCCGTACATCGCCGAGACCCGGGCGATGCTCTGGGACGCCCTGGACCGGCGCGAGACGGTGCTGCTGGAGGGCGCCCAGGCCACCATGCTCGACATGGACCACGGCACGTACCCCTTCGTGACGTCGTCGAACCCGACGGCCGGCGGCGCCTGCGTGGGCGCCGGCATCCCGCCGACCGCCATCAGCAAGGTGATCGCGGTGAGCAAGGCGTACACCACCCGGGTCGGCGCGGGCCCGTTCCCGACCGAACTGTTCGACGCCAACGGCGAGCACCTTCGCAAGATCGGCGCGGAGTACGGCACCACCACCGGGCGGGAACGACGGTGCGGCTGGTTCGACGCGGTCGTCGCCCGGTACGCCTGCCGCCTCAACGGCGTCACCGACCTGGTCATCACCAAGCTGGACGTGCTCACCGGGCTGCCCAAGGTGCCGATCTGCGTCGGCTACGAGATCAACGGCGTGCGGGTCGACGACATGCCGATGAGTCAGACGGACTTCCACCACGCCAAGCCCGTCTACGAGGAGCTCGACGGCTGGTGGGAAGACATCACGAAGGCCCGCACCGCTGACGAACTGCCGGAGAACGCTCGCCGCTACATCGCTCGCGTCGAGGAACTCTGCAACACCAAGGTGAGCGTCGTAGGCGTAGGCCCCGGCCGCGACGAAAACGTCCTCCTCCACCCCCTCCTCCCCTAACGGACCCTCCGGCCCGGCCCTCCGGCCCGGCCCCTCCGCGTTGATCATGAAATTTCCTTGCCTGCCGCCTCGGCGTGTCGCGGCAATAACTTCATGATCAAACTGTGTTTGTCGGGGGTTTTCCACAGGCCCGGTCTGGTTGTCCACAGGGGGGTGTCCGGGGGTCCGGGGTCGGTCAGGGTGACCGGGTGGACGCCTTGGATGTTGTGCGGCGGGTCGCGGCCGAGCGGGACGGGATCGTCACGCTCGAGCAGGCGCGCGCCGCCGGCTTGAGCACGCATGAGGTGCAGCGTTTCTGCCGGGCCGGCCGCTGGCGCGTCGTGGCGCGGGGCAGCCATCTCGTGGACGCCGACCTGTACGACACCGTGCCCCGACGGGCGCGGATCAGGGCGGCGGTCGCCTCCTTCGGACCGGCGGCCGCGGCGGTTCTCGCCACGGGCCCCGAGCTGCACGGACTGGCCGGACTGCGGGTCACCGAGCTGATTCATCTGTCGATGCCGGGTCCGGTCGCCAGGCCGGCCCGGCTCGGCTCGGCTTTCCGGAGGTGGTGGTCGCTCAGTGGCCATCCCGCCCGAGCACCTCGTCAAGGTGGACGAAATCAGCGCGCGACCGCGCCGCTGCGAACCCTTGCCGACCTCACCCTGCGCGCTGATCGTTTCTCGGCGGTGAGCGTGCTGGATTCGGCGTTGAATCGTCGCCTCGTGGCCGCCGATGACCTGCTCTCCATCCCGCGTCTCATTCGCGGGTGGCGCGGCGCGGTCGTGGCTCGTGGCTACCTCAACGAGGAGGACGGGCGGGCGCAGTCGCCCGTCGAGACGCGCGCCCGGCTCCGCTGCGTCGACGGCCGGGTGCCGCCGGACGCGTTGCAGCTTGAGGTCCGCGACGATGACGGCTGTCTGCTGGGGATCGGCGACCTCGGCTGGCGTCCCCCACGGGTGATCGCGGAAGCCGACGGTCGGGACGCCCACGACACGCCCCATCCGGCCTTCGCCGACCGCCGCCGGCAGAACCGCCTGGTCAACGCCGGCTGGACCGTGCTCCGCTTCACCTGGTCGGACACCCTCCGCCCCGACTACATCCCGTGGACCGTCCGCCAGGCGATCGCTGCGGCGCGGCGCCGTTGACCATGAAGTTGTTGCCAGGACACACCGAGGCGGCGGGCGACAACTTCATGATCAACGGGGGTGGGGGTGGGGGACAGTAGGATCCTGGGTCGTGCGGGTTCTTCTGGTGGGTGGTGGGGGGCGGGAGCATGCGCTCGCGCTCGGGTTGGCCGGCGATCCGGCCGTCACGCAGCTGATCGCGGCACCGGGTAATCCGGGTATCGCCGGCGTGGCCGAGCTGCGGGCGGTGACTCCGACCGATCCGGCCGCGGTGGCCGCGCTGGCCGTGGAGACCGCGACCGACCTGGTGGTGGTTGGCCCGGAGGCGCCCCTGGTCGCCGGGGTCGCCGACGCGGTACGCGCCAAGGGTATCGCCGCGTTCGGCCCCTCGGCCGAGGCCGCCCGCCTCGAGGGTTCCAAGGCTTTCGCCAAGGATGTGATGACCGCTGCCGGCGTGCCCACCGCCCGGGCGTACGTCTGCGCGGACGAGGAGAGCACCGCGCGGGCGCTCGACGAGTTCGGCGCGCCGTACGTGGTGAAGGACGACGGGCTCGCCGCCGGTAAGGGCGTGGTGGTCACCGACGACCGGTCCGCCGCGCTGGCGCACGCCCGCGAGTGCGGCCGGGTCGTGGTCGAGGAGTTCCTCGACGGGCCGGAGGTCAGCCTCTTCGTGGTGACCGACGGTGAGGCGGCGCTGCCACTGCTGCCCGCGCAGGACTTCAAGCGGATCGGTGACGGCGACACCGGCCCGAACACCGGCGGCATGGGCGCGTACGCGCCGCTGCCCTGGACCTCGCCCGGCCTGGTCGACGAGGTCATGCGCGACGTGGTCCACCCCACGCTGGCCGAGTTGCGCCGCCGCGGCACGCCGTTCGGCGGTCTGCTCTACGTCGGGCTCGCGATCACCGCCGCCGGCCCCCGGGTGATCGAGTTCAACGCCCGCTTCGGTGATCCGGAGACCCAGGTGGTGCTCGCGCTGCTGGAGACGCCGCTGGGCGGGCTGCTGCAGGCGGCGGCCACCGGCACGCTGGCCGGGCATCCACCGCTGCGCTGGCGACCCGGTGCCGCGGTCACCGTGGTGCTCGCTGCGGAGGGCTATCCGGCCGCGCCGCGCACCGGCGACGTGATCACCGGCGCGGACCGGCCGGGCATCATCCACGCCGGCACCGCCCGCCGGGCCAGCGACGGTGCCCTGCTCTCCGCTGGCGGCCGGGTGCTCTGCGGTACGGCCACCGGCGCCGACCTGACCGCCGCACGGGCTGCCGCATACGCGCTGGTGGACGGGGTGGAGCTGGCCGGCTCGCAGCACCGCACCGACATCGCCGCCGCCGCGGTCGACGGCCGGATCACGATTCCTGGCTGAACCCGGGCAACCTCCACCCGCCTGACCAACGTTTGAGCGGTGAGATGAGGGGGCGGCAGGTTTGCCGATCGACGTCGAGGGCTACCGCGACTATGTCGGTGCGCGGCTGGAGCCGCTGCGCCGCACGGCGTACCTGCTCTGCGGTGACTGGCACACAGCCGACGACCTGGTGTCGACGGCGCTGGTCAAGCTGCTCCGGCACTGGCCGCGGGTGTCCGTCATGCACAACCCGGACGCGTACGTCCGGCGGACCCTGCTGCGGGTCTGGCTGGACGAGCGACGCCGGCCGTGGCGGCGGGAGGCTGCCTGGGCCGAGGTGCCGGAGCGCCCGGCGACGGGCGTCGGCACCGAGGGCACGGCGGACCGGCTGACCATCCTCGCCCTGCTGGCCGAGCTGCCGCCACGCCGGCGCGCGGTCCTCGTGCTGCGCTACTTCTGCGACCTGTCCGTCGAGGAGACCGCGCGCGAACTGGGCTGCACCCCGGGCACCGTCAAGAGCCAGTCGGCGCGGGCGATCGAGGCGCTGCGGGAGCGCCTCGTCGGTGCGCCGGCACGAGTCGAGGAGGCACGCACCCATGGATGAACTCTCCGACCAGATGCGCGCGGCGGTGGCGTCGTCGCCGCCCACCCGGATCGACGTCGACCGGCTGATCGCCGACGACCGGCAGCACCGCCGCCACCGCGCCTGGGCGATGGCGGGTACGGGGACGGCGGTTGTCGCGCTCGCGCTGACGTCGACACTGGTGGTCGGGCCGGTTCCAGACACCCTGAGGCTGCCGGGCGGCGGCTCACCATCCGCCGACCCGTCGCTCTGTGCGGAGCCGAAACAGTCGTCCGGTCGGCCCGTACCGCCACTTCTGACGTACGACACGGTGCGCGCCCGCCCGACCGAGCCCCCAGACGAGGGCGTAGCCCGGCTGACCGGCGTGCTGCGACGGGCCGTCAAGGAGCACCTGCCGGCCGGGCTGACAGTCACCAATCGGCGGCCCACCTGTGACCTGGTCCAGTTCAGCTACTCCCCGACCACGCGGTCCTACGGGACCAGTCCCGTGCTCAGGAGGGGCGAGCAGGTCGAGGATCTGTCCGTGACGCTACGCCCGGCGGGTGCCGACGAGTCGCAGGGACGCGATGCCGCGACGGATGGCAGCATCTGCACGAGCACCCGTCTTCCGGATGGCAGCCTTCTCGCCACCAGCACAGCGCTGAATCCGATGCACAGAGGGGTGGACGAGCGTTCGGTGCAGGTGTGGCGAACCGATGGCACCCACGTGTCGGTAAGCACCGGCAACTTCCTGACCATGGCCGAGAACCTCACCAAGGATCCCGACGGTCCCCGCTCGCTGGATCCCGCCCCGCCGCGGTTGACCAGCATGGAGCAGTTGACGGCCATCGCCACCACGCCCGGTCTGACGCTCTATCCCTGACGGGGCTCAGCCGAAGTAGCGGCGCAGTTCCCGGGTGAGCACCTTGCCGGTGGCGTTGCGCGGCAGGTACTTGACGAACACGACGTCGCGGGGCACCGAGAAGCGGGCGAGGTAGTGCCGCACGTACTCGCGGACCGCCTCCGGATCGAGCGTCTCGCCGGGGTGCAGGGCGAGGAACGCGGCCAGTCGCTGGCCGTACTCCGGGTCGGGCACCCCGATCACCGCCGCCTCACGGACCTGCGGCAGCCGGGCGAGCAGGTCCTCCACCTCGGACGGGAACACGTTCTCTCCACCGGAGACGATCATGTCGTCGGCGCGTCCGTCGACGAAGAGCAGGCCGTCGGTGTTGACCCGGCCGAGGTCGCCCGTGTCGAGCAGGCCGTCGTGGGTCTCCCGGGTCGCGCCCGAGGTGTAGCCCTCGAAGAGCATCTCGTTGCCGACGAAGATGCGGCCGACCCGGCCACCGGGCACCGGCTCGCCGCTGTCGTCGAGGATCTCCAACCGGGTGCCGTGCGGCGGCCGGCCGGCGGTGGTGGGTGCCTCCCGCAGGTCGGCCGGCCCGGCGATGGAGGCCCAGGAGACCTCGGTCGAGCCGTACAGGTTGTAGAGCACGTCGCCGTAGGCGTCCATGAACGCCGGCGCGAGGCCACCGGGCAGCGCCGAGCCGCTGACCGCGACGACCTTCAGCGCGGGCCGCGGGTCCGGCGGCGGCACCTCCAGCAGCCGCTGCAGCATCACCGGTACGGCGAAGAGTGCGTCACAACCGTGCGTGGAGAGCGCCGCCAGCGTGGCAGTCGGGTCGAAGCGGCGGTGCAGCACGATGGTGGCCCGCAGCGCGAAGGACACCTGGAGCGCCGCGAAACCCCAGGTGTGGAAGATCGGTGCGGCGATCATCACGGTGTCCCTTGTGTGCAGCGGGATCCGGTCGATGATGGACACCAGTGGCCCGAAGCCGTTCGGTGTGGGCCGGCGGGCGCCCTTGGGGGAGCCGGTGGTGCCGGAGGTCAGCACGATGATCCGGCCGTCGCGCTCCGGCGGGCGCAGCTCGCCCGGCAGCGCCCCGGCGATCAGCTCCGCATGGGCGCGCTCGTCGACCCGGTGCAGCTCGGCCGGGAGCCCGAGGACCAGCTCGGCGAACTCGTCGTCGTGCACCAGCACCCGCAGTCGTTGTTCCTCGGCGACGGTGGCCAGTTGCGCGGCGGACAGGCCGGTGTTGACCAGGACCGCGTCGACGCCGAGCAGGGTGGCTGCCACGATCGTCTCGATCAGGCCGTGGTGGTTGCGGCAGAGCACCCCGATCCGGTCGCCGGCCTGTACGCCGAGCGCCGCGCGCAGAGCGCGGGCCAGCCGCTCGGCCCGGTCGAGCAGCTCCTGATAGGTCAGCTCGGTGCCGTGCTCGTCGAGCACCGCCGGCCGGCCGGGGTCCCGGGCGGCGGCCTGGCGTAGCTCACCGGCGAGGCTCCAGCCCCAGGTACGCAGGGCGTTGAGCTGCGAGGCGACGCGGATGGGCCGGCCCGGGGTGAGCAGGCCGCGCCGGGTCAGCGTGGCGACGACGAACGGCAGGTCCATGCCCTTGGGCCTCCTTCGGGTGCACGGAAGGGCCCCCGTGGGGGCCCTTCCTCGGGCTCTGCTGTCGATCATGCACCGGATCCGCCATGCTGCCCAACCGCTGTGATCAGCGGATCTGCGTTCCGGAGATCGCCCGGGAGATCACCAACCGCTGGATCTCGGAGGTGCCCTCGAAGATGGTGTAGATCTTCGCGTCCCGGTACCAGCGCTCCACCGGGTGATCGCGCAGGAAACCGGCCCCGCCGAGCAACTGCACCGCCTTCTCGGTGACCGACACCGCGACCTCGCCGGCCTTGAGCTTGGACATCGACCCCTCGCCGGCGGTGAACGGGCGGTTGTTGCGGCCCATCCAGGAGGCCCGCCAGACCAGCAGCCGCGCCGCGTCGATCTCCATCCGCATGTCGGCCAGCGCGAACGCGACCGCCTGGTTCTCGATGATCGGCCGTCCGAACTGGACCCGCTCCTTGGCGTACTCCAGGGCGTACTCGTAGGCGGCCCGGGCCACGCCGAGCGCCTGCGCGCCGACGGTGGGTCGGGACAGCTCGAAGGTGCGCATCGCGGCCTGCCCGGTGACCCGCCGCCCGGAGCGGGCCCGGTCCAGGCGTTCGAGCAGAGCGTCCCGGCCGCCGAGCAGGCAGCGCCCGGGCACGCGTACCCCGTCGAGGAAGACGTCGGCGGTGTGTGACGCGCGCAGGCCCAGCTTGCGAAGCTTGCGGGTGGCGGCCAGGCCGGGGGTGCCCGGCGGTACGACGAACGCCGCCTGGCCCCGGGAGCCGAGCGTGGGGTCGACCGAGGCGGTGACCACGTGCACCCCGGCGATTCCGCCGTTGGTGGCGTACGCCTTCTGCCCGGTCAGCACCCACTCGTCGGTGGCCTCGTCGTAGACCGCCCGGGTGCGCATCGCGCCCACGTCGGAGCCGGCCTCCGGCTCGCTTGTGCAGAACGCGGCGACGGCCGGTGAGTCGACGTCACCGAAGCACTGCGGCACCCACTCGACCATCTGGTCGGGGGTGCCCGCGCCGTAGATGGCGGCGACGGCGAGCGAGGTGCCGAAGATGCTCAGCCCGATGCCGGCGTCACCCCAGAAGAGTTCCTCGCTGGCGATGGGCAGGGAGAGCCCCGTCGGGTCGGCCCAGCAGGTGGCGAGGAACTCGAAGCCGTAGAGGCCGACCTTGGCGGCCTCCTGGATCACCGGCCACGGGGTGTCTTCGCGCTCGTCCCACTCGGCGGCGGCCGGGCGCACGACCTCGGCGGCGAAGCCGTGCACCCAGTCGCGCAGGTCCCGCTGTTCCTCGGTCAGGTCGAGCGAGAACTCGGCCATCTCAGGCCTTGGGGATGTCGAACAGGTTGGCGATGTTGGCGGCCAGACCGAGGTCGCCCTTCGCCTTCAACTTGCCGGTCATGAACATCATCACCGGGTTGGCGCCACCGGAGACGATCTTCAGGAACTCCACCGGGCCCATGGTCAGGCTCAGCTTCGGGTCGTGCTGCGGGGTCTCGTTCACGTCGCACTTGCCGTCGGCGATGACCACCTCGTAGGTGTCGCTGCCGCCGTCCGGGCGACCGGTGATGACCCAGTGGATGACCGCGTTGGTGGAGCCGGCCCGGTCCGCGCGGAACAGCGACGGCATCCGGCCGAACACCTCGCCCAGGACCTTGCCGCGCAGATCACCGGACATCACCTGGGCGATCTTGTCGTCCGGGGTGGACTTGACCAGCTGGGCGAACTCCTTGGGGCCGACGTTGGCGAAGGTCGCCGGGTCGAAGTCAGTCATGGGGGAAAACACCTCTCGGGCCGTCCGACTTGGTTACTCCGGCGTAACCCTACGCACGAGTAGGTATGCTCGCAAGGTGTCCACCGCTCCCGCCTTCAAGCGCCTGCCACGGGCCGTCCGTGAGCAGCAGATGCTCGACGCGGCCGTCAAGGTCTTCTCCCGGCGTGGCTTCCACGCCGCCAGCATGGACGAGATCGCGGAGGACGCGGGCATCTCCAAGCCGATGGTCTACGCGTACCTCGGCACGAAGGAGGAACTGTTCGTCGCCTGCCTGCACCGGGAGGGCACCCGGATGATGCAGGCCATCGCCGGCGCCGCCGCCCCCGACCTGCCGGCCGACGAGCGGCTCTGGCGAGGGTTGCGGGCGTTCTTCGGCTTCGTCGGCGCGTACCGCGACGGCTGGGCCGTGCTCTACCGACAGGCCCGGGGCGAGCAGCCGTTCGCCGGCGAACTGGCCACCATGCGGGCCCGGCTGGTCGAGGTGGTCGCCGGGATGCTGGACCACGCGTTGCGCGCGGAGGGTCGCGAGGTGGCCGGCACCGACCTGGAGGTGGTCGCGTACGCCCTGGTGGGCGCGACCGAGTCGCTGGCCGACTGGCTCGCGGACCACCCGGAGGCCGATCCGGAGAAGACCGCCACCCGGATGATGAACGTGGCCTGGCTCGGCGCCGGCCAACTCCTGCATGGCGTCACCTGGCGCCCGGCTTCCGACTGACGCCCCGACCGGACCTCGCCGTCATCGTGCCGGTGTCCGGCTCACCGGACCGGTCCTCGGCGCCGGCCGCATCGAGCGGCGGCGCCGGCCGAGCCAGCGGACCACCTCGACGATCATGGTCACCGTCAGCGCGAGGCCGAGGCCGAGCAGCAGGCCGCGCAGCGGGTCCTGTTCGAAGGCCAACCCGCCGAGGTAGCCGACCAGCGCCGAGTAGAGCCCCCACGAGCCGGCGGCGAGCGCGTCGAAGGCGAGGAAGCGTCGACGGGGATAGTGGACGGCTCCCATGGTGAGGGTGACCGCGGTTCGGCCACCCGGCACGTAGCGGGCCACGGTGAGGATCAGGCCGCCCCGGTCGGCGATTCCCCGGCGGGCCCGTTCGACGGCGGCCCACCGCCGGCCGTCTGGCGGGAGCCGGTCGAGCAACCGGGTGCCACCGCTCCGCCCGATGGCGTACGAGATGTGGTCGCCGACGAGAGCCCCGACGGCGGCCACCAGGATCACCGCGGGAAGGTACGGCGCGCCGGAGGCCGCGAACACCCCGGCGGTGATCACCGCGGTCTCGCTCGGTACCACCGGGAAGAAGCCGTCGAGCACCGCGATCGCGAAGATCGCCAGGTACACCCACGGCGAGGACATCGTCTGGTGCAGCAGGTCGAGCAGGTCCATGATCCCAATGCTGGTGCCGCCATCGGCCGCCGCCATCGGCCAGTGGTCACCCGGGCGACACGACTTAGGTAGCGCCCGGCCCGGACGGCGGGTAGGGGTCTTCCCCCACCGCACCCGGGTCTGTCGGGCGTGGAAGGCCCGGTTCCCCGGTGAAGCCCTACGCTCGCTGCGTGGTTTCCCGCGCCGTCGTGCTGCGGCGGGTCGTCGAGCGGTACGCCCCGCTGCTGCTCGCCGTCGTGGTCGCCGCCGCCGTCCAGGCCAGTGCGACCGGTGCGATCGGCGTCCGCTCGCCGTTGCCGGGGGTTGTCGCGTCGCTCGTGGCCCTGGCCTCGGGTTGGGCCGCCGTCGTGGTTCGGACCCGCCGTTGGCCGCTGTTCCTGGCCGCCGCGGTCAGCTGGTTGGTGCTCGCCGCCGCGGCACCCGGGGTGGTCGCCTCGTACCAGGCGGGCCTGCGGCTGCGTGGCCGCCGGCTCGCCGGTTACCTCGTCGGGGTCGCCCTGGTGCTGACCGGTGGCGTGCTGGTCGGGCTGGCAGTGGGCGGTGTACGTCGAATCACCACCGCCACCTTCGGCAACGTGCTGCTGCTGACCGCCTGCCTGGTCGGGCTTCCCCTGGTCGTCGGCCTCTGGGTGCGGGCCCGTCGGGACACGCTCGCCGCCCTGCGGGACCGGGCCGAGCGGCTGGAGCGCGAGCAGGAGGCCCGTGCCGACCGGGTCCGGGCCGAGGAACGGACCCGGATCGCCCGGGAGATGCACGACGTGGTGGCGCACCGGGTGTCGCTGATGGTGGTGCATGCCGGGGCGCTGGAGGTGACCACCGCCGACCCGGAGACCGTCGAGGCTGCCGCGCTGATCCGCGAGACCGGTCGGCAGGCGCTCACCGACCTGCGCGAGGTGCTGGGCGTGCTGCGGCAGGCCGGCCCGGCCGGGGCGCCGGAGCGGGCGCTCGACGCCTTGGACGAGCTGATCGGGGAGTCCCGCGCCGCCGGGCTGCGGGTGTCCCGGCGGGACGAGGGTGTGGCGGCGACGCTGCCGGCGACCGTGGAACGCACCGCGTACCGGGTGGTGCGGGAGGCGCTGACCAACGTGCGCAAGCACGCCGCCGACGCCGAAACCACGGTCTGCCTGTGCTACCTGCCCGGCGGGTTGGAGGTGGTGGTCCGCAACGGCCCGTCCACGGGCGGGTTGGCCCTGCCCGGTGCCGGGCACGGGCTGCTCGGCCTGCGCGAGAGGGTGGAGCTGCTCGGCGGCCGGCTGGAGGCGGCACCCGTGGACGGCGGGTTCCTGGTCCGCGCCCTGCTCCCGGTGGCGGGTGCGGTGTGATCCGGGTGGTGGTGGTCGACGACGAGCAACTGGTCCGCGCCGGGCTGCGGCTCATCCTGGAGGCGGCGCCGGACATCGTGGTGGTGGGCGAGGCGGCGGACGGCGCCGGCGCGGTGGAGCAGGCTCACCGGCTACGCCCCGACGTGCTGCTGCTCGACGTACGGATGCCGGGCGTCGACGGGCTCACCGCCGCACCCGAGGTGGTCGCCGCCGGCCCCAAGGTGATCATGCTGACGACCTTCGACCTTCGACCTCGACGAGTACGTGCACCGGGCGCTGCGGGCCGGAGCGGTGGGCTTCCTGCTCAAGGACACCCCGCCCCGGGAGCTGGCCGCGGCCGTCCGCACGGTGGCCGCCGGGAACGCGATGCTCGCCCCGACGGTGACCCGGCGACTGATCAGCTCGTTCGCCGAACGTGGTCCGGCCCGCCGGGACGCGGCCCGCCAGCGGCTCGCCCGGCTCACCACGCGGGAACTGGAGATCGTCCGGGAGGTGGCGCGCGGGCACGCCAACGCGGAGATCGCCCGGCGGCTGACGATGAGCGAGGCCACCGTGAAGGCGCACGTCAGTCGGGCGCTGGCGAAGCTTCAGGCGGGCAACCGGGTGCAACTGGCGATCCTGGTGCACGACGCCGACCTGCTCGACGGGTGACCGCGGCCGGCTTAGCGGGCTGAAGGTGCCGGGCCGGTCAGTGGCGGACGGCGGCGCTGCGGTGGGCCCGGCGCTGGCGCAGCCGACGGACGCCCTCGATGCCGAACGTGACGATCACCGAGAGCCCCACACCGGCGAGGATGCCCCGCACCGGATCGCGTTCGAAGGCCAGCCCGCCGAAGTAGCCGAGCAGACCGCTGTACAGCGCCCAGGTGATCGTCGCAATGCTGTCGTAGAGCAGGAACGACCGGCGTGGGTAGCGCACCGCGCCCATGGTCAGGGTGACCGCGGTCCGGCCACCCGGCAGGTACCGGGAGGTGGTGAGGATCAGCCCGCCGCGCCGGTCCACCGCGCGCCGCGCCCAGTCGGAGCTGGCCCGCCGACGGCTGCCGGCGGGCAGGTGAGCCAGCCGGGAGGCGCCGCCGCCCCGCCCGATGGCGTACGAGACGTGGTCGCCGACCAGCGCGCCGAACGCGGCGGCGGCGATCACCGCGACCAGGTTGGGGTGGCCGCCGTCGGCGGCGAGCACCGCCGCGGTGATCACCGCCGCCTCGCCCGGCACCGCGGGGAAGAACGCGTCGACCGCGGTGAGCCCGAAGATCACCAGGTACACCCACGGTGAGGTGACCGTCCCCCGGAGCAGGTCGAGCAGGGCGTCCATGCCCCCAATGCTCGGCGGCCGGTCGGCGGGCGGCGGCGCTTCGGCGACATTGCGCCGCCCGACCCGCCCGGTCAGCGCACGGTGCCGGCGAGATGAGGTCGACCGGTGCGGGGATCGTGCAGGGCGAAGTCCCAGCCGTCGTCGGCCCTGGCGGCGGAGAAGCCGATCATGCCGGGCAGCGCCACCGGCAGCTTGAACGCCACCTCGACGGTGCCGGCGTCCGGCAGCCGGTTGTCCAGCGCGGCCAGGCAGCGTGCCTTGGTCCACATGCCGTGCGCGATCGGCCGGGGAAAGCCGAAGAGCCGGGCGCCCAGCCGGGAGGTGTGGATCGGGTTGTGGTCGCCGGAGACCCGGGCGTAGTCGGTGCCGACGCGGGTGCCGACCCGCCAGTGGGCGATGCTGGCCGGCGTCGCGGGCCGGTCACCCCGGTCGCGCCGGGCACCGCCGCCGTCGCCGCGCTCCCGGCTGAGGTACGTGGCGACGCCGCGCCAGACCTCCGTCCCGCCGGACGAGGCGACCAGCACCACGTCGAGCTGCCGACCCCGCTCGTGCGGGCGCAGGTGCTCGGCGTACGCGGTGAAGTCGAGCAGCTCACCGGCGAGCACCGGGCGGTGCGTCGTGATCCGGTTCGCCACGTGCACCAGCCCGGTCACCGGGAACGGGAACTCCGGCGCGGTCATCAGCCGCAGCGCCAGCGGGAAGCCCAGCACGTGCGGGTACGTCACCGGCAGCCGCTCGGCCAGCGGGAACCCGCAGACCCGGTCGTAGTCGGCGAGATGTGCCCGGTCGACCTGGACGCCGGCGACGGTCAGCGCGACGGCCGGCACCGTCCGGTCGCGTCGGCCACCGGGCAGCGCGCCCCGCAGCGCCCGACGGTACAGCGGGCCGGTGGCCGGCAGCCGGGGCAGTTCGACGGTGGCCCGGACCGGCCGGTCGTCCGCGTCACCCATCACGCCCCCAGCAGGCTCTGGCCGCAGACCCGGACCACGTTGCCGGTGACCGCGCCGCTGGCCGGCCAGGCGAGCCAGCCGATCGTCTCGGCCACGTCGACCGGCAGCCCGCCCTGGGCCAGGCTGTTCATCCGCCGGCCCGCCTCGCGGACCACCAGGGGGATGCGCGCGGTCAGGCGGGTCTCGATGAAGCCGGGGGCCACCGCGTTGACGCTGATCCCCCGGTCGTGCAGGGCCGGGGCGAGCGAGTCGACCAGCCCGATCACGCCGGCCTTGCTGGTGGCGTAGTTGGTCTGGCCCCGGTTGCCGGCGATCCCGGCGATCGAGGAGACCGCGACGATCCGCCCGCCGGCCGGGATCAGCTCCCGTTCCAGCAGCACGTCGTTGATCCGCTCCTGACTGGAGAGGTTGACGTCGATCACCTGGTCCCACCGGTCGGCGTCCATCCGGCCGAGCGTCCTGTCCCGGGTGATGCCGGCGTTGTGCACCACCACGTCGACCCGGCCGTGCCGGCTGGCCAGGTGGTCGGCGAGCCGGGTCGGCGCGTCCGGCGCGGTCAGGTCGAGCTGGACGGCGGTGCCGCCGATGTCGTTCGCCACCGCGGCCAACGCGTCCCCGGCGGCCGGGATGTCGAGCGCCAGCACCTGGGCGCCGTCGCGGGCGAGCACCCGGGCCAGCGCGGCACCGATGCCCCGGGCGGCGCCGGTGACCAGCACGATCTGCCCGTCCAGAGGGCGGTCCCAGTCGGCCGGGGCGCTCGCGTCGCCGGTACCGATCCGGATCACCTGCCCCGAGACGTACGCGGACCGGCCGGAGAGAAGAAACCGGAGGGTCGATGCGAGGCTCGTGAGGGTGCCGGCCGAGTGGTCCGGACCGTCCGTGCCGTGCGAGCGGTCGGGACCGGCCGTTGCGGCATTTCCGTCGCGGGTGACCTGGACGAGTTGTGCGGTGACGCCTCGGCCGAACTCCTTGCCGATGCTGCGGACCAGCCCCTCCAGGGCCCGCTGGGCGGTCGCCGCACGCGGCGTCGGACACTCCTGCGGTGGGGTGCCCAGCACGATCACCCGACCGCTGGGCAGCACGGCCCGGGCCTGCGGGTGGAAGAAGTCGTAGAGCTGGCGCAGGTCGGTCGAGTCGGTGATCCCGGTGGCGTCGAAGAGCAGAGCGCCGTACCGCTGCGGGGTGTCGGTGGGGGTTGCGGCGGTCGGGTCGGCCAGCTCGACCCCGGCGGTGGTCAGGATCCTGGCGACCGGCTCGGCGAGCCGGCCGCCGGTGGCCGCGCCGAGCAGCGCCGGCCCGGGCAGCAGCGGATCGCCGGGATGGTGTCGGCGCAGTCGCGGCGGGTCGGGCAGCCCCAGGCGCTTGACCAGCGCGCGGCCGGCGGCCGATTGGACGAAGCTCGCGTACCTGTCGGTCATGCGCGTAGCCTACTGGCGAGTAGGGTTCGAGCAACACATGTCGAGGAGGCGGATCGTGCAGAGCATTCGGCGGGTCGCGGTCATCGGGGGCAACCGGATCCCCTTCGCCCGTTCCAACTCCCGCTACGCGGACGCGTCCAACGCCGACCTGCTCGGCGCGGCGCTGGACGGCCTGATCGCCCGGTACGGGCTGGCCGGGCAGCGGGTCGGCGAGGTGGTGGCCGGGGCGGTGCTCAAGCACTCCCGTGACTTCAACCTGACCCGGGAGGTCGTGCTCGGTTCCCGGCTCGACCCGCACACTCCGGCGTACGACATCCAGCAGGCCTGTGGCACCGGCCTGGAGGCGGCGATCCTGGTCGCCAACAAGATCGCCCTCGGGCAGCTGGACGTGGGCATCGCCGGTGGCGTCGACACCACCTCCGACGCGCCGCTGGCGGTCAACGAGGACATGCGCCGGACGCTGCTCAGGCTCAACTCCGCCCGCACGCTGGGCGAGCGGCTCAAGATCGCCGCGAAGCTGCGCCCGCTCCAGCCGTTCAAGCCGGAGATCCCGCGCAACGCCGAGCCGCGTACCGGGCTGTCCATGGGGGACCACGCCGCCCGCACCGCCCTGCGCTGGCACATCGACCGGCGCTCGCAGGACGAGTTGGCGCTGCGCTCGCATCAGCGGCTGGCCGCCGCGTACGACCGGGGCTTCTTCGACGACCTGATGACGCCGTACCTGGGCCTCACCCGCGACCAGAACCTGCGCCCGGACACGAGTCTGGAGAAGCTCGACTCACTCAGGCCGGTCTTCGGCACCCGTGGCCCCGACGCCGAGCAGGCCACCATGACCGCCGGCAACTCCTCACCGCTCACCGACGGCGCGTCCGCCGTGCTGCTGGCCAGCGAGGAGTGGGCGAGCGCGCACAACCTTCCGGTGCTGGCCTGGTTCAGCTGGTCGGAGACGGCGGCGGTGGACTTCGTGCACGGCGACGAGGGGCTGTTGATGGCGCCCGCGTACGCCGTGCCCCGGATGCTGGCCCGGGCCGGGCTGACGCTCCAGGACTTCGACTACTACGAGATCCACGAGGCGTTCGCCTCGCAGGTGCTGGCCACCCTCGCCGCCTGGGAGTCACCGGAGTTCTGCAAGGACCGGCTCGGCCTGGACGCCCCGCTGGGCGCCATCGACCGGGACCGGGTGAACGTCAACGGCTCCTCCCTGGCCGCCGGGCACCCGTTCGCGGCGACCGGTGGACGGATCGTGGCGACCCTGGCCAAGCTGCTGGCCGAGAAGGGCAGCGGACGCGGGCTGATTTCGATCTGTGCCGCCGGGGGTCAGGGCGTGACGGCGATCCTGGAGCGCTGACGGCCGCACCCGCCGGTGATCCCACCGGTCCCGTGGCGGGGCCGGAGGCGCCCTGCTCGCCGACCCGGCCCCGGTGTGTCCGCAGGTGGCCCCGTCCGGGGGTGGGCACCGGGTACGGGAGAATGGGCTCCGTGACGACGATCCCGAACGTGCTCGCCAACCGGTACGCCTCGCCCGAACTGGTCGCCCTCTGGTCACCCGAGGAGAAGGTCCGGATGGAGCGACGGCTCTGGCTCGCCGTGCTCCGCGCTCAGCGCGACCTCGGCGTGCCGGTGCCGGACGGGGTGGTCGAGGCGTACGAGCGGGTGCTCGACCAGGTCGACCTCGCCTCCATCGCGGAGCGGGAGCGGGTCACGCGGCACGACGTGAAGGCACGGATCGAGGAGTTCAGCGCGCTCGCCGGGTTCGAGCACGTGCACAAGGGGATGACCTCCCGGGACCTCACCGAGAACGTCGAGCAGCTCCAGGTGCGCGCCTCACTGGAGCTGATCCGGGATCGTGTGGTGGCCACCCTGGCCCGGCTCGCCTGGCTCGCTCACGAGCACTCCGAGCTGGTGATGACCGGTCGTTCGCACAACGTGGCGGCGCAGGCCACCACGTTGGGTAAGCGCTTCGCCTCGGCAGCGGAGGAACTGCTCATCGCGTACGAGCGCCTGGAGGAGCTGATCGCCCGTTACCCGCTGCGCGGGATCAAGGGGCCGGTCGGCACGGCCGCCGACCAGCTCGACCTCTTCGACGGCGACGCCGACAAGGTGGCGGAGCTGGAGCGCAGGGTCGCCGAGCACCTGGGTTTCTCGCGGGTGCTGGACAGCGTCGGGCAGGTCTACCCACGATCGCTGGACTTCGACGTGCTGGCCGCGCTGGCGCAGACCGCCGCCGCGCCGTCGTCGCTGGCCACCACGATCCGGCTGATGGTCGGCCAGGAGCTGGTCACCGAGGGCTTCAAGCCGGGCCAGGTCGGCTCCAGCGCGATGCCGCACAAGATGAACACCCGCTCCTCCGAGCGGGTGAACGGCTTCGCGGTGATCATCCGGGGGTACCTGTCGATGGTCGGCGAGCTTGCCGGTGACCAGTGGAACGAGGGGGACGTGTCCTGCTCGGTGGTCCGCCGGGTGGCCCTGCCGGACGCCTTCTTCGCCGCCGACGGGCTCTTCCAGACCTTCCTCACCGTGCTCGACGAGTTCGGCGCGTACCCCGCGGTGATCAACCGCGAGCTGGAGCGGTTCCTGCCCTTCCTGGCCACCACGAAGATCCTGGTCGCGGCCGTCCGGCGCGGCGTCGGTCGAGAGGTCGCGCACGAGGTGATCAAGGAGCACGCGGTCGCGGTGGCGCTGGCCATGCGTGAGAAGGGCTCGCCGGAGAACGACCTGTTCGACCGGCTCGCGGCGGATGGCCGGCTCGGCCTGTCCCGCGCCGACATCGACACCCTCGTCGCCGACCGCACCGCCTTCGTCGGCGCCGCCCCGGCCCAGGTCGCAGCGGTCACCCGCCGCATCACCGCCGTCGTGACCGCCCACCCGAACGCCGCCACCTACTCCCCACCTCCCATCCTCTGACCCTCTGAC
>NZ_JAGPYK010000014.1 GCF_018070045.1 Micromonospora sp. U21 | reverse complement strand
CCGGCCAGCTCCGAAGCCATGATCCACATCGCGATGATCGACAACATCAGCCGCCGCATAACGGGCGAAACCACACCTACCTGGCGAGGCACCTACTAGTAGATCAAGAACAAATCGAATGCCCTCTGAGAGATCTTCGACAACAGCGCGAAGGCCTCCTCCGGCGAGCAGCGCCGCTCCCCGATGATGATTCCCTTGGCCTGCTCGATCACCGCCCGGCCCCGCATCGCCTCCCGCATCTGCTCCGCCAGCGTGGCGGCGCTGTCGTACATGTGCGCGTTGGCCAGCGCCACCGCCGCGTACGCGGCGAAGCGCTCGGCGGTGGCGATGGCCGCCGGGTCGAATACGTTCGCCGCGGCGCCGTAGACGTTGAGCGCACCCACCACCGATCCCTGGATCGGCAGCCCGATCGACAGGGAACTCTCGACCCCGGCGGAACGAGCCCTGGCCGCCCATTCCGGCCACCGCTGCTCGGCGGCCATGTCGGGCACGGAGATGCTGTCGCCGCTGGCGGACGCGTCCAGGCACGGCCCCCGGTGCTGCTCGTACTGCCATTCGTCCATTTGGCAGGCCAGGTCCCCGGTGAACGCGGCGGTCCAATTGGCCCGGCCCCGGACCAGAGTGACGGAGACGTCCCTGGTCCCGGGAACGCTTCGGTTGGCCAGTTCGGCGATCCGGCGCAGCATGTCATCGAGGCTGGTCTCGTCGAGTCGGATCCGGCCCAGCTCGGCCAGGGCGCCGGCGGGGTCCACGGTCGGCTGTGTCATCGCCAAACAGTCCTTGTCAGTCGGTACGCGCCGGCAGGTCGGAGGCCACGAATGGACGGTCGCTTCCAGCAGACGCCCCGGCAGCGTCTCGCCGAGCGGCCGTCGTGGCTCCTGTCCGTACCCACTGGTCGCCGGCTCACACGCCGGTCTTGAGTACTCGACGCCAATCCGCCCGGAGACGCCGGGGTGTCGACGTCGAAGACCTGGCGGCGACCCGGATGCCTGACTAAAGTCAGCTAAGTGAGATCTGAACTCGTCGCCGCGGTACGCCGTTTCAACCGGACGGTGACCCAGCGCGTCGGGGCACTCGACGACGAGTACATGACCTCCGGACGCCCTCTCGCGCAGGCGCGACTGCTGTGGGAGATCGGTCCGGACGGCGCCGAGGTCGCGGCGCTACGGGCCCGACTCGGTCTGGACTCGGGCTACCTGAGCCGGCTGCTGCGCACCCTGGAAGGCGACGGGCTCGTCACGGTCGGGCCGGCCGAGCAGGTCGGCGGCGACGCACGGGTACGGGTGGCCACGCTCACCGGAGCCGGGCGGGCGGAGTGGGCGGCGCTCGACGAGCGCTCCGACGAGTTCGCCCGGTCGATCCTCGCACCGCTGTCGGGGCAACGCCGCGACCAGCTCGTCGCGGCGATGGCCCAGGTCGAGCGGCTGCTCATCGCGTCGATGGTGGTCGTCGAGCCCTGCCCGCCCAGCGATCCGCGCGCCCGGGCATGCCTGCGCGCCTACGCCCGGGACATCGCCCGGCGATTCGACGACGGGTTCGACCCGGCACTGAGCAACCCGGTTCACGACGAGGAGCTCATCCCGCCCGCCGGCGTGTTCCTGCTGGCCACCCTCAACTCCAAGCCCGTCGGCTGCGGCGCGGTCAAACTGCACCCCGACGCACCTGCCGAGATCAAGCGGGTCTGGGTGGCCGACACCGTGCGCGGGCTCGGCATGGGCCGGCGGATACTGAGCGACCTGGAGCGGTACGCGGCCGAGCGAGGCCGGACCAGCGTGCGGCTGGACACGAACCGGAACCTCACCGAGGCAATCGCGATGTACCACTCAGCCGGGTACCGAGAGATTGAGCCGTACAACACCGAGCACTTCGCCCACCACTGGTTCGAGAAGCAGCTCGATCCATCCCCGAGCTGAAACAGCTGCCACGGCTCGTCCGTCGCCGTCGAGGCGATCAAGGCGGTGGCCTGTACTCCAACGCCAACCTGCACTGTCAGTTGCTCACCGCGCTTCAGTACCCGCAGCGTCCCTGACCGCCGGGACCGAGCGGCCTCCGGCGCTGACCGGATATCCACGTACGTCCCGCCATGGTCGTATCAGGTCAGGGTGGCAACCACATATGCGGCGGCCTCAGCGACGAGCGCCTGATCATGTTCCGCATCCTTCTCGGTCTTGCTCGACATGATTCCGATGACGAGTGGCGCGGCTGCCGGGGGCCACACGACAGCGATGTCGTTCACCGTGCCGTAGCCACCGGTCCCGGTCTTGTCAGCCACGATCCAGCCCCGCGGCACGCCGGCCCGGATCCGCTGCGCGCCGACGCTGGTGGCGTTGCGCTCCAGCAGGTCCCGAAGAAAGGCCCGCTTGTCGGGCGGCAGGGCCTCCCCCAGCACGATGTGGTGGTAGTTGGTGCTCAACGCTCGCGGGGTGGTCGTGTCCCGCGGGTCCCCCGGTGTGGCGGTGGCGACCGCCGGCTCGGTCCGATCCATCCGGGTGACCGTGTCGCCGAGGCCACGGGTGTACGCCGTCAGCTCGCTCGGCCCACCCAGGTCGCGGAGCAGGAGATTGCCGGCCGTGCCGTCGCTGTAGCGGACCGCGGCGTCGCACAGTTGACGGATCGTCATCCCCCTCGCCACATGCTGTCGGGTGATGACGGAGCTCTCCATGAGATCGTCTCTGGTGTACCTGACGACGCTGTTCAGTTCTGACAGCGGATGACGATGCAGCACCGCCGCCGCGGCGAGCCCCTTGAACGTCGAGCAGAACGGGAAGCGTTCGTCCGCCCGATGGGCGATCGTGGCCCCGGTGCCGGTGGCCAGTGCGTACACGCCCAGGCGCGCGTCGAACTTTCGTTCCAACGAGACCAGGCGATGGTGCTGGTCGTTCGCCGAGGCGGTCGCGGGAGAGACCGGAGCGGAGGACGGCGAGGCGGAGGCGGAGGAAGAGACCGGCGGGGTGTCGCGCTCCGTGCATCCGGCCAATGGCACAACGACCGCTGCCCCCAGGAAGGCGCGTCGGGTGATGGTCGGCTGCGATGACGTCATCGTCTTTCCTCCGCTGGTGAGTAGCGAGGATGACGCGGCCGGGCCACCCCCTAGGCGACACGCGCCGCCGACCACCAACGGTTGCATTCCTGCCCTCACCGGCAGGCCGAACACCCGGACGAGGGCGGGTCACGCGACTGCGGAAACCCGAATGGCTGGCGTGTCGTCGTTGATGTCCGGCCCGAAGAACTTGAACACCACGAGGTCGTCCTCGCCCGTGTTCTCCACGAGGTGCGGTGCCGTCGCCACGTCGTGGGTCACGAGGAGTTCGTCGCGGTCGGACTGTCCCGCCTGCACGGCGTGACCGCAGTACCGCCCCCGGCCCGACCAGGTCAGGATCGAGTAGACGCCGCGTTCGGTCGTCGTGTGCCGTCCGTCAGGTGGGACGACGAGCTTCTTCCCGCTGAACTTCGGGGTGTTGTAGAAGATCCACGACTCGTGGCCGCCGGTCGGCTCTCCCGAGTTGATCGGCTGCGGCGTCAGGTGGTTGTTCTCGTAGAAGAACGGATCGCCGTTGAGGTCCCACTTCACAAATCCGAGCGGAAACCGCTCGGCGTGCCGGCGCCGGTCGGCGGGCGACACGTCCTTGAAGAGCAGGTCCTTGGAGATGATGCGGCCGGCGTTGAGGGCCTGGAACATGGCGAACACGTCCGAGTCCTCCTGAAGCTCCACGGTCAGCGCCGTTCCCGGCGCGTGCAGCACCCCCGACGGAACCTGGAATCCTTCGTCGGGCACCTGCAACTCGGCGCGCGCGTGCCGCAGGATCAGGTCGCTGTCCCAGTCGACGAGGTACGGGAGCAGGACGTCGTAGGCGGCGTCGCGGGCGATCCACGGGTGTACACCGAAGAACGTCTCCGGGTGCGGGCCCGTGTCGACCCCGGCGGGAAAGTAGTAGGCCTCGTCCTTCGACCGGCGCCCGACCAGTTCCGCGAACCGTTGCGGCGGGTGCACGTGGTACGGGATGCGGGCACCGTAGTCGAGAAGCTTCGCCAGCCGACCGAGCCCCTGCGGGTGGGTCGCCGCATACGTCTCGCCCATGATCGCGGCGGGGTCGGCCCGGACGGCGTTCCGCAGTGTCAGCCGCCGTCGCCCCGCGCCGTCGACGACGTGGCTGAGCCCTTCGTCGGCCGGGCCGATCCGGTTATCGGCCCTGGTGGTCGAGCCGAGCCACCGTTCGCAGACGAAGCCGCGCTCGCCGAGGTCGTACGCGTCCTCCGCAAGGCCGAGCCGTCGCCCGGGCGGCACCAGGTCCCGCGCGACGAACGCCGGCGCGAGGCGCAGCACTCCCCCGCCCTCGTTCAGCAGCTCCTCGACCAGCGGTCTCAGCGAGGCGACTTCCCCGTCGGTCATCCCTTGAGCCCGCTCATCGAGATGCCCTGGATGAATCGGCGCTGGAACACCAGGAAGGTGATGACCATGGGGAGCGTGGCGACGACCGAGCCGGCCATCAACAGGTTCCAGGACGTCCGGTTCTTGACGACGAAGAGCGCCAGGCCGAGCGGGGCCGTGTACTTGTCCGAGCTGGAGATGACGATGAGCGGCCAGAGGAAGTCTTCCCAGGCGTAGGTGAAGGTGAAGATGGCCGTGGCGGCGAGGGCGGGTCCGGACAGCGGCAGGACCACCCGCCAGAAGACCCGGAACTCTCCGGCACCATCGATGCGGGCCGCGTCGAGCAGCTCGTCCGGGATCGACATCATGTACTGCCGGAGCAGGAAGATGCCGAACGCGCTGACCGCGCCGGGCAGGATCAGGCCCCAGTACGAGTCGAGCCATCCGTGGCCGCCGTTACCAAGGACGTCGTTGCCCCCGAAGAACGGGATGTGCTTGAGCACCAGGTAGTTCGGGATCAGCGTCACCTGCGGCGGCACCATCATGGTCGCCAGGAAGACCAGGAAGATGGCGTCGCGGCCGGGGAACTTGCGCTTGGCGAAGGTGTAGGCGGCCAGGGCGTTGAAGAACAGTTGCAGCACCGTCACCGAGCCGGCGACGAACGCGCTGTTGAGGAACCAGCGCCAGGCGCCCTCGCTGCCCTGCGCGTCCTCGCCGGCCTTGCCGATGTCGAAGAAGCCCTTGTAGCCGTCGAGGGTCGGGTTCTTCGGGATCCACTGCGGGGGCCAGGAGAAGATGTCACCGACGTGCTGGAACGAGGCGCTCACCAACCAGGCGAACGGCGCGACGAACAGGATCGCGCCCGGCACGAGGATGGCGTAGCAGAAGGTCAGCCACAGTCGCCGCGCGACGACCGGGCGGCGGGGCGGGGTCGACGCCCGCGGCGGGGCGGCCGGCGGGTCCTTCACGGTAGCCGTCACAGGTCCGCCTTTCTGTAGAGCCTGAGCTGGAATGCCGTGAAGACCAGCAGGAGTACGAACAACCCGTAGGCGAGGGTGCTCGCGTACCCCATCTCGTAGAACTTGAAGGCGGCCTCGTAGATGTAATAGACCATCGTCGTCGTCCGGTTGACCGGGCCGCCGCTGGTCATGATGTAGATCTGCGTGAAGACCTGGAATGAGCCGATGATGCCCATGACCATGAGAAACAGGGTCGAGGGCGAGAGCATGGGGAGTGTCACGTACCGGAACCGGGCCCACGGCCCCGCCCCGTCGATCCGCGCCGACTCGTAGAGCTGGTCCGGAATGGCCTGCAACGCCGCGAGGTAGACCACCATCGAGAATCCGACGCTGGCCCAGACGCTCATCAGCACCACGGCGGGCATCGCCAGGTTCTTGTTCGACAGCCACACCAGTGGCTCGCTGATGAGGTGGGTCTTGAGGAGGTAGAAGTTGATCGGCCCGAAGTCACCGTTGTAGAGCCATTTCCAGACGATGGCCGACACCACGAACGGCGTGATGGTCGGCAGGAAGTAGAGCGTCCGGAACAGGCCCCGGCCGCGGATCGGCTGGTTGAGCAGGAGGGCGACGCCGAGCCCGATGGCCATGCCCAGCGGGACGGACGCGCCGGTGAAGTACGCGGTATTGATGATCGACCGGCGGAAGTCCTCGTCGTGGACCATGTCGCGGTAGTTCTGGAGGCCGACGAACGGCGTCTCGGGCTCGAGGATGTTCCATTCCCGGAACGTGAGGTAGAACGCGAACAGCAGTGCGAACACGGTGAACACCGAGAAGACGATCAGGCCGGGCGCGAGGAAGCCGTACGCCGAGCGCTCCCGCCAGATCAGCCGCGACGTTCGTCGCAGGCCGCGTCGGCGGGGTCCACGGCCGCCCTTGCGGGGGGCGCGTCGCCCGGTCTCGCCGCCCCCACCGGGAGACGGGGTCTGCGGGGTTGCCAGCGCCGTCATGCCGTCACCATCCCCGAAACCTGCGGCACGCCCGCGCCCGGCCCACACCTCACCTGATGACCTTCTCGGCTTCGGCCGCGGCCGCGTCGAGCGCCTGGGCGGCCGTCTGCTCGCCGTAGATCGCCTTGGCCAACTGCTCGTTGAGACTCTCCTCGATCTTCGGCCAGTCGGGGTTGGCGACCACGTTGCTGACCCCGCACTTCATGGCCGCGGCGAAGCCCTCCAGCACCGGCTTGGTCTGCACCAGGTCCGGCGAGTCCAGCAGGCTGCTGATCGGAGGAAGGGTCGTGCCGTCCTTCGACTTGTAGGTCCAGAAGGCGACGTTGTCGGGCTTGGAGAGGAACTCGATGAACTTCCACGCGGCGTCGGACTTCTTGCTCTGGCTGAAGATGACGAGGGCGTCACCGGCGATCGTCGTGCCGCACCCCGCCGAACCCTGGGGCAGCGGGGCGGTGGCCCACTTGCCGTTGATGGCGGGGAACTCGTCGGTGAGGGTTCCGGCGAACCACGATCCCGCGACGTACATCCCGACCTGACCGTTGGCGAACGCCTGCCGGCCGTCGTACGAGTTGGAGTTGAGGTAGTCCTTGGGGGCGTACTTCGCCATGTTCACGTAGAACTCGGCGGCCTTCTTGCCTTCGGCGTTGTTGAACAGGACCTGCTTGCCGTCCTCGGAGAGCAGGTGCCCGCCGCTCTGCCAGAGCCAGGGGTACCAGTAGTAGGCGGCCTCGGGCGAGCTGGTGAACATGGCGTGCCCGTAGGTCCGCTTCGCCGGGTCGGTCAGCGCCTTCGCCGTCGACTCGTACTGCTCCCAGGTGGTCGGTGGGCTCATCAGGCCGGCGGCGGCGAACATGTCGGTCCGGTAGTACAGCGCCGTCGACTCGCCGTCGAACGGCAGCCCGTACATGTTCTTCTCGAAGGTGGTGAAGGTCTTGAAGGCGGGCACGTACGCGTCGGCCTTCACGATGTCGCTGCGGCTGATGTAGTTGTCGAGGTTGACCAGCGCCTTGCGGGACGCGAAGTTGGCCACGGTGCTGGCGTCCATGTAGGCGACGTCCGGCGGGTTGCCGCCGGCGATCTGCGCGGTCAGCTTCTCGTTCGCCTCCTCGGCCGGCACGTTCTGCGCCTCGATCTTGATGTTGGGATGTTCGGCCTCGAACTTCTGGATGAGCTGCTTCATCTCCGGGATCTCGGCGACCCAGGAGGCGAACGAGATGGTTACCGGCGCGGTGGGCTCGGGAACCGGGCCCTCTCCGGCGCCTTGGTCGGTTGACGAGGACCCACCGGTCGAGCAGCCGGTCAGGGCCAGCGCGGCAGCAGTCGCCGCCGCGACCATCGCCAGGGAACCACGGGACGCGCGATACTTCATCGGATCACTCCCAATGTCGTTGCCGGCCAGTGACGTGCAGATCACACTTCGGATGCCCTGTGCAAAACGATTGGCATGCTGCGGCTAGGGTCTGCCGCCTGCACCAGGCTTGTCAAGGGATCGCGGGTAACGAACGCAACAGAACCGTCATCAGCTGTTCTTCTGCGCCCGCGCCGTGACGGCGCTGTCGCCCACGGTGCGCCCGGCCGAGGGCGGCTGACCGAACCGGCGCCGGTAGGCACGCCCGAAGTGCGACGGGCTGTTGAAGCCGGCCGCGTGGCAGATCTCGGTGACGCCGAGCGTGGTCGACGCCAACAGCGACCGGGCGAACCGCAGCCGCCGGTTCTGCAGGTACGTCTGGAAGGACGTGCCGGCCAGTCGGCTGAACCGTTCACTCAGGTAGTTGGGCGACAGGTGCACGTGCGCCGCCACCTCGGCCAGCGTCAGCGGCTCGCGGAAATGCCGCTCGACGTACTGGACGGCACGCCGGATGTCGGCGGCGGCGTCCCTCGGCCGCGGCGGGTCCGGTTCACCGTCGACCACAGGGGTCACGCACCGCCGGGCGAGTTCGATGAGGATGCATCCGAGCACGGCGTCGGCCAGCGCTGCCGCTCCGGGACGGCGGCCGTCGGACTCCCGCCACAGCCGGTCGAAGTCCGGCCCGAAGTCGGCACAGTCGTCCGCCAGCCAGGGTGGCCCCGTCACGGCGGCCGGGTGTGACCCCAACGAGTCCAGCCACCGCTCGACGACGCGCGGCTCGATGACGACGTTGTAGCAGGACAGCGGCGCGGCGGAGGTGACGCGCAGTTCGTGGAAGTCGGTGGGCGTCAGCAGGAAGACGCCGCCGGGCCCGAGCGGGCGGGGCACACCATTGACCACGTGCCGCGCCGACCCGTCGACGACGTGCCCGAGCTCGTAGTAGTCGTGCCAGTGGGCCGGCACGTCGCGCAGGAGCGGGCGCATCACCCGGACGCTGGCGTCGCCCTCGACCAGTCCGTCGATCATGTATCGATCGAGGAGTCGGGTCATCGCGCCTCCCGGGACGCATCGTGGCTCGCGAAAACGTTTTGCTACCGTACGAAGTCAAATCGCAGTGGTCAACGGCGCGAGAGGGCGATGTCGATGTCCGACAAGCAGCCGGCGGCACCGACGCCCGACGAGACCCGGGTGACCCTGGTGCAGGTGGCGAAGCTCGCCGGGGTCAGCCCGACCACCGTCTCGCACGTGCTGTCCGGCAAGCGCTGGGTCGCCGAGGGCACCCAGGAGACCGTCCGCGACGTGATCCGGCAGCTCGGTTACCGACCCAACAACGTGGCACGGAGCCTGCGGACCCGGCGGTCCCGGATGGTCGCCGTCGTCGTACCGGACATCACCAACACGTTCTACGCCGTGCTCACCCGCGGGCTCGCCGACGCGGTCGACGGCGCCGGATACGGCACCTACGTCTGCAACACCGACGGCAACGCGGAACGGGAGGACGCCTTCCTCGCCGACGTGCTCGACCGCGGCGTGGACGGGGTGGTGATGGCCGCAGGAAGGGTCGGGGCGCAGGTACGCATGGGCCCCGCGGGCTCGGGCGTTCCCGCCGTCTGTGTGGGCGGCGCCCTCGACGACGACCCGCTCATCGACCTGGTGATGCCGGACGACACGGTGGGCTCGCACGCCGCCGTCACGCACCTGATCCGGCGGGGCGCGCGCCGCATCGCGATCATCGAGGGCCCCCTGCCGTCCGGGTCGGCGCGCGAGGAGGGATACCGACAGGCGCTCCTGGAGAAAGGGATTCCGGTGGATCCCGACCTCATGGTGCGCGGCGACTGGACGCGGCCAGGCGGCCGCACGGCGATGCATCTGCTGATGGCGGTGCCCGAACGTCGCCCCGACGCGGTGTTCTGCGCCAACGATCTCACCGCGATCGGCGCCATCGACGCCGTGCACGAGCTGCACCTTGCCGTGCCGGCCGACGTCGCCATCGTCGGGTTCGACGACGTCGACGCGGCCACCATCGTCAACCCGCCGCTCACGACGGTCCGTAACCCGGCGTACGACATCGGCCGGACGTCCGGCGAACTCCTGCTGAGCAGGATGAACGGCACGTACGACGGCGAGGGCCGAAAGGCCGTCCTGCCCTGCCCGCTGATCGTCCGCCAGTCCGCCTGAGGGCGGCCCGACAGCCTCCAACGGTGACACCGCCCGCCGGGGCGGTGTCACCGTTGGTCAGTCGAACACCACCGTCGCCTTGACGAACCCGGCGGGCTTGTCGCGTGCGGCCCGGAACGCGGCACCGATGTCGTCCGGCGCGAAGCGGTGTGTCACCAACTCGCGCAACGACAGCACGCCCGAGGCGAGCAGACGCATGCCGACGGTCACGCCACGCATGATGGTGTCGATGTCCCGGTAGTGCGCGTTGATGATGCCGAACGCCATCCAGTTCCAGTGCCCCAGGTTGATGGCGCGCGGTGCACCCTGATGGAACCCGACGAGCACGACCGTGCCACTCATCCGGGTCACGTCACCGACCACATCCAGCGCCGCCTGCCCGCCGGTGCATTCGAACGTCACATCCGCGCCCCGGCCCCCGGTCAGCTGACCGACGACGTCGGCGAGCGACTCGGTGCGCACGTCGACCACCCGGGTGGCACCGAGCGCGGTCGCCCGTTCCAGCGCGTCGGGCCGGGTGTCGGCCACGATGAGATGCCGCACCCCGCGCAGCCGCACCAGCTTCTGCACCAGGTTGCCCATGAACCCCGCGCCGATCAGCACCACGTCGTCACCGAGCCGGACGTCGGCCTCCTCCACCGCGTTGACCGCGCACGCGAGCGGCTCGGCCAACGCCTCGTCGAGCGGGACGTCACCGGCCGGCCGGCAGTGCACGGCCTTCGCGGCGACGTACTCGGCGAAGCCGTGGGAGGTCACCCAGACACCGACCGGATCGCCCACCGCGAACGATTCCACATCGGAGCCGACCGCGGCGACCGTCCCGCTCACCTCGTGACCGAGGTGGCGGGGATAGTCGGACGGCTGCTCGCCGCTCCACGCCGCCAGCTCGGACGTGCAAACCCCGCAGGCCCGTACCCGCACCAGAACCTCGTCCGGCCGGATCTCGGGCGGCGGCACCTCGGCGATCTCGAACCGCTCCGGACCGGTCAGCACCGCGATCCTCATTCCGCCCCACCTTCGAGGACCACGATGGCGTACGGGCCGAGCGCGTCCAGCGTGACCGCGTGGATCCTCCCGTCGACGCGCACGTCGACCGGCGTCACCTTGCCGTCGCAGGAGTAGGCCGTGCCCACCGGCAGCCGCTCGGGCAGCCGGACGCGCAGGTCGAGCCCGGTGAGCGGGCGTACCTCGTCGTCGTCCGGCCGGTAGTCGTAGTTGACGAGGTGGACGGCGACCGAGCCGTCCGCCAGCCGGGCGGTGTTGGCGGCGACGGCGGCCGTGCCGGCGGTGGCGGTGAGCTCGATCTGGGGGCCGTGCGGCAGCAGGGTCGACAGGTCGGCCGGCTCGGACACGCTCATGCCCGGGTGGTTGTTCAGCACGGCCCGCTCGTCCTCGGCGAGGTTGTCGCCGATTCCCGCTGTCCGCACGACCCGCCCGCCGCCGTCGAGGTAACCGTGCAGGGCCGCGACCTGGGCCGCCGTCAGGTAGGTACAGGCCGGCAGGAGCACGGTGTCGTAGCGCCGCAGGCTCTCCGCCGTGATCCGGTCCGGCGCCGTCCGGGCGTCGGGGAAGATGACGACGTCGAAGGGCACCGCGGCCGCGGCGAGCGCCTCGGTGACCTGCCGGTAGGGCACTCGTACGCTCTCGTCGCGCGCGTTGCGCAGGTTGTCGCTGATGTCCTGCCGGGCGATGAGCGCCCGGTTGCTCTCGACGCTGTAGACGACCGCGACCTCGTTGCGGCTGCGGCGGTCGAACAGGCGCTCGTTGTCGGCGAGGAACCCCTGCACCTCGGCGGCGACGTCGTGCGGTGCGTAGAAGGCGTCCTGGATCGTCGCGCCCATCCAGGCGCCGTACGGCACCGCCATGTTGACGCCGAACGCCGCCGCCTCGTAGCACGACAGCCGCAGCAGATCGTGCCCCCTGCCCACGCGGAGCAGCTCGACCAGTTCGGGCACCACGCCGCCGTACGGGTTCTCCACGACGATGACGTCCTTGTCGCCGGCGAACCCGGCGACGTAGCGGTACCACTCCGGCTGCCGGTAGGTGGTGTTGCGCATCTCGGTGACGATGACGTCGACGTCGTCGGCCAGGCCCAGGTACTGCGGGTCCATGTTGAAGAAGTTGCCCGACACCAGCACCTCGCGGCCCTTCGAGCGGGCGTAGTCGCGGGCGTGGGTGGCCAGCTCGCCGAAGTGGCGCCGGATCGCCTCGCACTGGAACCGGTAGTACTCCGGGTAGAGCGGCGTGGAGTCGAGGCGCCCCGTGAAGTCGTACCCCTGTTGGAGCAGCCACGTCCCGTAGTGGAAGGTGTCCAGGTCGACGCCGGTCAGATGCGGGCTGCGCTCGTTCTCCGGCAGCGCCTTCAGGTACGCCCGGAAACTCTTCACGCAGTCCTTGCAGAAACAGCCGCCGTACTGGAGGGACCCGAGCGGCAGCTCGGTCTCGTCGAGCTGCACCCCGTCGACGCCCGCGTCGATCTGGATCCGGATGACCGCCTTGAGGTACTCGCGCCACACCGGGTTGTTGCGGTCCATGTAGTAGCACCGGTGCTCGCGGTCCGGGCACTCGACCCAGCGCGCGTGCAGCGCCGTCTGATGGATGTCCCGGGCGCAGCACTCTTCGATCAGGTCGGTGACCGGCTCGCCGTCGCTGTTGAGCAGCCCGCCGGGGAAGTAGCTCTCGAACGGCTTCCACAGTTTCGGGTACCGGTTCTGGGTGAACTCCCGCAGGCCGATCCAGTCACGGTGTCCGGCGCCCCGCAGCTCGTTGAGCGCGAGGATCTCGTCCTCCCCGTCGCTGAACTCGGCGGGGAACTCCCAGCCCTGTGCCTCGAAGACGATGCCGAAGACCTTGATGCCGCGTTGCTGCGCGGCGGCGATGAACTCGCTGTCGTTGACGAAGCCGTAGAAGCGGGCCCGGGCGTCGACCGCGCCGAAGGCCTCCTGCTCAAGGTAGGGCAACGAGATCGAGCCACCGCCCAGGGACGCCCAGACCAGCGTGGTCGCCCGGTAGTCGACGAGGTCATCGATCATTCGCAGCCGGCGCGGCGGAAGACTGGGGTGGTAGCAGTGCTGTCGGGGGAACCAGGCGTCGAAGTAGACACCACGTTGCATGCGTTGGGCTCCTTCTCCTTACGCGACGATCAGCTGGCCGAGGGTGCGCTCGGCGATCACCAGGCCCTGCCGCACCTTCTCCGGCGAGCCCGACCACACCGGGTCCTCGTGTTCCACGGAGACGAACCCGTCGTATCCGCCCTCGTAGAGGACGTCGAGCAGCCGGCGCCAGTCCACGTCGCCGAGCCCCGGGACCCGG
Organism: Micromonospora sp. U21; assembly: GCF_018070045.1. GTDB lineage: Bacteria > Actinomycetota > Actinomycetes > Mycobacteriales > Micromonosporaceae > Micromonospora. The sequence goes on along the minus strand of NZ_JAGPYK010000014.1, from coordinate 159,788 downwards.
TAGCGCCACCAACCGCTGGCCCAGGGTGACTCCCGCCCGATCAGCTGGCCGAACACCCCGAACCGGTCGCGGGCGCCCGGGTCGACCTGCGCGTCCTTGGCCTGCACATGCCGGACCAGGTCCAGGTTCTCGGCCAGCGCCGTCACCGGGTCGATGCCGAGCCAGACGAGGTGGGAGGGGTCGAAGTTGAGGTGGAAGCCGAGCCCCGCGAGCCACCGCCACAACTCCGGCGAGTAGGCGAGGTTCGCCGGATAGCCGTCGGGGTGCCAGCCCTCCATCGGGCAGTTCTCGACCACGAGCCGCACCCCGCGGTCCCTCGCGTACGTGACGAGGGGCGGTAGGACCTCCTCGGCGAGCCGCAGGTTCTCGGTCACCGACAGGGTGATGTCCCGGCCGATGAAGGTGCCCACGTACGGGCAACCGAGCAGCGCGGCCGCGTCGACGCAGCGCCGCAGGTGCCGGTGGATGCCGTCCCGGACCTCCGGGTCGGCGTGCAGGTTGTTCTCGTAGTAGGCCACCGCCGAGATGGCGAGGCCGTGCGAGTCGAGAAGCTCCCGTACCCGCGTCGCGGCTGGCGCGTCGAAGCCGTCGACGTCGAGGTGAGAGGCCTCCCACGGGCGTCCGGGGTCGCGGGGCCAGGCCGCCACCTCGAGCCCCTGGTAGCCGTGGGCGGCCGCCCACCCGGCGATGTCGTCGAGCGACTCGCCGGGCAGGCAGGCCGTCAGGAGCCCGAGCTTCACCGCGGGTCCGGCTGGTAGGTGTTGCCGGCGCTGTCGCGGCCGCGGGCGAGCCAGATCTGCCATCCGTCGTTGGCCGGAACGGGGAGCACCTTCACCGACGCCGGGAAGTACCGCATGGTGTAGCCGGTGCGGCGCAGATCGCTGGTGTTCGGCTCCGCCCCGTGGATGATCCGCCCGTCGTGCAGCGAGCACTGACCGCGTTCGAGCTCGAAGTAGACCGCCGTGCTCTCGTCGACGCCCGGGATCTCGGCGTGGAAGGTCTGCGTCGTCTTGTCGGTGGGGACGTACTCGGAGAAGCCGTTGTCGTGGGTGCCCGGGACGACCCGCATGCAGCCGTTGGTGCGGTTGCTCGGGCCGAGCGCGAGCCAGACCGTGACGATCCGGTCGTACTCGCTGAGCCGGCCGTTCCAGTAGGCGCTGTCCTCGTGCCAGGGCGTGGCCCGACCCACCTTCGGGTCCTTGGAGATGAAGTGGCTGGTCCACAGCGCGATGTCGGGCCCGACCAGTGGTTCGACCAGATCGAGCACCTCGTCGGAGAGCAGGAAGTCCATCAGCCGCGAATCGCGGAAGTGCGGGGTGTCCAGCTCGTCGGAGAGCTTGTCGCCCTTGTCGGCGAGGTGTTCGTCGAAGATCTGCTCGAGGGTGTCGAGTCGTTCCGGGGAGAAGAGCTGGTCCCGGTTGAGGTAGTAGCCGTTCGTCCGGTAGAAGTCGACCGCCTGTTGGTCCAGCACCGGTGCACCTCCTGTTGGTTGGCCGCCTGGACGTGGCGACATCGTCGGGCTCGACGCTAGTTGCGGCCCGGCCGGGTGGGCGGCACCTATCTCCGGCCTGAGTCGACCTATCTTCCGCTCTGCCTCAGATCCGGGCATCGGAGTGGGTGGCCATCACGCGGATCAGCTCGGCGAACAGGTCGAGATCCTCGATGAAGTCCTCCGGATCCGTCTTCGGCCGGCGGCCCTGGGTGACCATCTCGTGGAAGTACTCCAGCTCATGGGTGTACGGATCCTTGAGGTGCGGGCGGGAGACGACGCGGTGCAGACTGTCGCCGCGGGTCTCCTCGGTCACCAGCACGGTCGGTAGATGGCGGATGTACGGGGTGTCGTACTGCAACCGCATGGTGGCGTGCTCCCCGTACACCTCGATGTGCGCGTCGAAGCGCAACTGCTCGTCGACGCCGGTCTCGTAGGTGACCAGGAAGTCGTCGTACTCGAGCAGCGCCGTGATGAACCGGCCGTCGCGCCACTGCCTCGCGGCGACCACGCCGCGCGGCCGGCCGAGCAGTTCCCGCATCGCGGACAGGTCGTGGCTACCCAGGCCGCACAGCAACCGGTACGCGCCCGCCAGTACGTCCGGCACGTCGCCCAGCGCGTCCGTGACCAACGCCCGCCCCTTGGCCCAGCGTGCTTCGACCGCGGAACGGGGTACGTCGGAGGGCCGGTCCACGAAGACCGTCTGGTCGATCATCAGCTGGTTGCGGCCGATGATGTCGTGGACCCGCGCGTAGTTCAGCTGGCCCAGGGCGCCGATCTGCTGGCTCGCCTCGACGAAGGCGGGTGCGAAGCGCCGCATGTAGCCGACCATGACCGTCGCACCCGACCGGTCACGGGCCTCGATGATGGCCTGCGCCTCACGGGGGCTCAGGCACATCGGTTTCTCCACCAGCACGTGGACGCCGCGGTCGAGCGCGGCGATGACCGCCTCTGCGTGGTACTCGTCGCTGTTGAGCACGAGTACACAGTCGAGCCCGTTCTCGTCGAGCATCTCGATGTAGTCCGCGTAGCGGCGGGCGACGCCGTAACCGCCACCGACGCGCTGGAGCAGGCCGGGGGAAATGTCGCAGACGGCGGTCACCTCGTAGAGATCGGGGAGCGACCGCAGAACGGGGAGGTGCACGACCTGCGCGACCTCGCCCAGTCCGATGATGCCCATGGAAAGCCGGCTCAAGGCGGAACCCCTTCCGATGCAAAACGTTTGGCAACGGGTCGCCCGCAGCCTAACCGCCGCCAATCGAGCGGGGCAACCATGTCTTGTCCGGGGCGGCCGTGCACCGTAGGCTGCTCACGAGCGACTTGGCAAAACGTTTTGTAACTTCGTGGCACGTCGATCGAAGGAGTCGGCACCATGAGTGACGTCCACCCCCTGTCCCGCCGATCCCTGCTTCTCGGCGCCGCCGGAGCCGCCGGCCTGGCCACCGCCGGCGCGCTGGGCGCCCCCGGGGCGGCAAGCGCGGCACCCGCCGGCACCGGGCCACTCGCCCGGACCGGATCGCAACGCCCGCCGCTGTGGAGGCTGGCCAGACCGAACGGCCTCGCCTTCGGCACCTCGGTGGCCACCTGGCAACTGACCGACGCCCCCTACCAGCGCCTGGTCGACCGGGAAGCCGCCCTGCTCTTCACCGAGGACGACCTGCTCTGGTACCGGCTCAAGCCGACACCGGACGCCGAACTGGACTTCACCTACGCCGACCAGATCGTCGCTTACGCCGAGGCGCAGCAGATGGCCGTCTTCGGCGCCCACCTCGTCTGGGACGAGGGCTTCGGCGAGGGATGGACCGAGGACGACCTGTGGGGCCTGAGCGAGCAGGAGGCACGCGAACTGCTCCTCGGCACCGCCGAGGCCGTCGTCCGCCGCTACCGGGGCCGGGTCGGCACCTGGAGCGTGGCCAACGAGGTCACCAGCCCCGAAGGCCGGCGCGGCTACCGCACTGACGTGCCGTGGTGGGAGCCGATCGGCAAGTCCTATGTGGCCGACGCCTTCCACGTCGCGCACGCCGCCGATCCGTCGGCCGTGCTCGTGCTGAACGAGTTCGGCTTCGAGACCGTCAACGAGTACGGCGACGAACCGGAACCACGGCGCCGCGCCACTCTCCAGGTCATCGACGACCTGCTCCGCGACGGCGTGCCGGTGCATGCCCTGGGCGTGCAGGCCCACCTGCTCGCCGACCGGTTCGCGGACCGGTTCCGGGCCAACGCCTACCTCGACTGGTTCTCCGAGGTGGCCGACCGTGGCCTGGACATCCTCATCACGGAACTGGACGTGCTCGACGACGGGCTGCCAGCGGACATCGCCACCCGCGACGCCGCCGTCGCCGACGTGTACCGGCGTTACCTCGACGTCGCGCTCTCGCACCGGTCCGTCAAGGCGGTGATGGCATTCGGCCTGACCGACCGCTACACCTGGCTCGAAGAGGACTACCCACGCGAGGACGGCGCACCGCGCCGGCCACTCGCCTTCGACGACGAACTGGCGCCGAAGCCCGCCTACCGGGCGATCGCCAACGAGCTGAGCAACGCCCCGCGACGCTCCCCGCTGCGGAGCCTGCTGCCGTGACGACCGATCGCCGCGCGCTGGTCGTCCGGGGCGGCTGGGAAGGGCACCAGCCGGTCGAGACGACCGAACGGTTCGTGCCCTTCCTCCGCGACAACGGTTTCGCCGTGGAGGTGAGCGACGATCTCGCCGACTACGCGGACGCCGAACGGATGGCGCGGACCGACCTGGTCGTGCAGTGCTGGACCATGGGCGCCGCCACCGACGAGCAGATCGCGGGGCTCGTCTCGGCCGTACGGGCCGGCACCGGATTCGCCGGCTGGCACGGCGGGATCGTCGACTCGTTCCGCACGTCGACGCCGTACCTCCAGATGACGGGAGGCCAGTTCGCGGAGCATCCCGGCGGCTTCGTCGAGCACGAGATCGAGGTGGTGCCCGAACGGGCCGACCATCCGATCGTCACCGGCCTGCACCGGTGGAGTCAGGTCACCGAGCAGTACTGGATGCTGACCGACGCGGGCAACGACGTCCTGGCCACGACCCGCTTCCACGCGACGCCGGAAACGCCATGGCGGCAGGACGTGGTGTCCCCGGCGGTCTGGACCCGTCAGTGGGGTCTCGGCCGCGTCTTCGTCTCGACGATCGGGCATCGGCCCGAGGATCTCGACCGCCGCGAGGTGCGGACGCTGACGGAGCGCGGGCTGTTGTGGGCCAGCAGCAGGCGGTCGCGTCACGTCGGTGCGTTGGTGGACGGGAACGCCTCCACGACCGCGAAGTAGTGGTCGAGGAAGGCCTGCTCTCGCACGTCGAGCGCGACCTCGTGCGACACGGCAACGCGGCCCGGCCCGGCACCGTAGCCTGCCTCCGCACCGGACTGGACGTCGTCAGCGGGCCGCCAGGTCGTGGTGCCCGCCGCCGGCCCAGCCTCGCACCTGACGGCCACCTCGCCGGCGGCGAAGGAGCAGAGCGAGGAGTCGAAGAGCGTCGCCGCCGCCAGCGGGTCGTGGAACGTGACCTCCGGCCGGTCGGCGAACCACGACGCGGCCATGTCGGCCACCGGGCGCAGCAGCGGGCCGTCGCACCGCTGGAGAAACGCGTCGGCCTTCATCCGGACCCGGTTCGTGACGTCGAGCCCGATCGAGCGGTGGACCGGTACCGCGGCGGCGTAGACGCGGGCGGCCGCATACGGATCACAGTGGATGTTCCATTCCGGGCCGGACCCGTCGGCGAAGGCGCCACCCATCATGACCAGCGACCGCAGCAACGACGGAATCTGCGGGTCGACGGCGAACAGCAGCGCGACGTTCGTCAGCGGACCGATCGCCAGCAGCGTCACCTGACCCGGGTGCGCGTGGATCGTCCGCCGCAGGAACTCCACCGCCTCGCCAGCGGGGAACGAACTGTCGTGATCCCATCGCGCGAGCGCGGCGGCCTGCGGCGGTGCGCCCTGGACGGGTGGGCTGGCCATCGGCACCGCCGCCCCCGGGTAGATCGGCACCCGGCGGCCCGCCACCTGGCAGAGCACGCTGGCGAGGGCGGCCCGTTGCTCCGGCTCGGCGGTGACCGTCGTGATGCCGAGCAGGTCACAGCGTGGCTGCGCCAGCAGATAGGCGAGGCATACCGCGTCGTCGATGTCATTGCCGATGTCGGTGTCCAGCAGGACCAGATGGCGGTTATCCATGGCGGATCCATTATCCAAGCAGGCAGGCCGAACACCAGGGGTTGCCCGGCGGTTTCCCCACGCACCGCCGGGAAACCTCCGTACGCGTAGCGACCGGACCGGCGCGAGGAGAGCGCATGTGGCGTGAACTGCGACAGCACGGCTTGACGGTCGCGATGCTGGGCGCCTTCGTGATCTTCCTTGCGCTCCAGAGCGTGTTTGGTTGGCACGTTCACAACGAAGAACTGACCCGGTACGGCAGGGACGGGTTGTCGTATCTGGCGTACCTGCGCACCGGGCACTTCGCCGAGGCGACCTTCGAGAACTGGGAGTCGGAGTTCCTGCAGATGGGCGGCTACGTTCTGCTCACCGCGTACCTGGTGCAGAAGGGTTCGTCGGAGTCCAAGCCGGTGGGCCAGGGTGACCGCGACGAGGATCGAGCCGAGAACGCGACCACCGATTCGCCGTGGCCGGCGCGGGTGGGCGGCCTTCCGTTGGTGATCTACCGCAACAGCCTGTCCATCGCCCTGCTGATGATCTTCGCCGGGTCGTTCGCCGGTCATCTGTTCGGAGGTACAGCCGACTACAACGAGCAGCAGATGTTGGAAAGTGGCGCTGCCCCGATCAGCGCCTGGCAGTTTCTAGGCACCAGTGACTTCTGGTTCCAGTCCATGCAGAACTGGCAGAGCGAGTTCCTCGCCGTCGGGGCGCTGATCGTGCTGAGCATCTTCCTGCGCCAGCACGCCTCCCCCGAATCCAAGCCCGTCACCTCCCCGCACACCGCAACCGAAGCCAGCTGATCCGCTGGATCTGATCGCCCACCGCGCGGCGTCCGTCGCCTCCCGGGCCGACTGCGGCCCACGCCGGTCCCGGCAACCTTCGAGGGGTCAGACGCCGGACGTCCGGGCCGCCCGGCCGACCAGGGTCTGGGCCACCTCGCGGACCTTACGGTTCGAGTCCTGCGACACCTTCGACAGGATCGTGAACGCCTCCGCCGGGTTGCAGCGTCGCTCGGCCATGATGATGCCCTTGGCCTGCTCGATGACCGCCCGGTTCGCCATCGCCTCCTGCATCTGGCGGGCGAGGGTGGCGGTGCTGTCGTAGAGCTGTGCGTTGGCCAGGGCGACCGCGGCGTACGCGCCGAACGTCTTGAGGATCGACACCGAGTCGTCGTCGAAGGCGTGCGGCATGTGCGCGTAGACGTTGAGTGCTCCGACGACGGCCTCCTGGATCGGCAGACCGATCGACACCGAACTGCCCACTCCGGCCTGGCGGCCACGCTGGGCCCAGTCCGGCCAGCGGTCGTCGGCGGTCAGGTCCGGGACGGACAGGACGTCACCGCTGGCAGCCGCCTCCAGACACGGGCCGCGGCCGTGCGCGTACTGCCGCTCGTCGAGGTCGCGGGCCAGTTCGTCGGTGAACGCGGCCGTGTGCCCGGTCCCGCCGCGCACCAGCGTGACCGACACCTCCACCGGGATCGGCAGGGCGCGTTTGGCGAGCTCGGCGACGCGCTGCAGAACATCGTCGAGACTGTTCTCGTCGAGCTTGATGCGGCCGAGTTCGGCGAAGGCGTCGGTGGGGTCCAGGGGTGGCCGGGTCATGGCGTCGGGTCCTCACGACCGGCGCGCCGGTCGCAGGCCGAAGCCGTGGGCACGCGGGTGGCAGCTCGCGGGTGGCGGGCCGCTGCACGGACCCACCAGGGCGGAGCCGGGACCTACGCCAGTCTCGTGACGCCGGTTCGCCGCACCCGATCGGGGGTGCGGGCTACAGGAGTGTGAATCTACTCCTGTCCGATCCCGGGCACCTTCTGCGTGAGGGTCGGTGAGCATCTCACCGTGCCGGAAGCGGCGTCGCCCCTGTCGGCACCTGCGGGGATTGTGATCAAAGCGGCAGCAGTCGGAGGCGCCGCGCGAGGTGTCGACGGCCGATACGGCAGGTAGGGTGATCGGCGGGTCAAGACATGCGCCCAGGTTGCCACCGAGCCCGACGCGGTGGCCAAGCCCACCTGACCGATGCACCATCGGGAGGCGCGATGTCGACCCATGAGCACTCCACCCGGCGTCAGATCCTGCCCGCCGAACCCATCATGACGCTGTCCCTGGTCACCGTTGGACCCGCGACCGTGATCACCGTCAGCGGTGAGGTCGACATGAGCAACGCGCACCTCATCACCGACCTGACTGAACACGCGATTGGTCGGCGGCCCGCACGACTCGTGCTCGACCTCTCCGGCGTGACCTTCTTCAGCGCCCATGGCATCAGCGCTCTGCTGCGCACGCAGAGCACCGCCGTCCGCGCCCAGGTGCAGCTGATCCTGCGCGACGCCGCCCCCTGTGTCACCACGATCCTGGCGGCGACCGGCACCCTGACGAGTCTCTGTCCAGCACGCGGCCACCGCCATGGCGAGCAGACAGCGCGACCGGTCGGTCAACTGGCCCCCCGGGTGTCCGCGCTGCCCGGTGTCTGACGGACACGGCGCCGGCTGAGGCTCCGTTCGCCGTGGCCTGGCCGTCCGGGATGTGAACCGCGACGGACCGGTTCGCGCCGTAGCCCGGTCAGTGACGTCTCCACGCTGCTGCGGCGGCCGGCAGTGATCAACCGGCGCCGCTCATCGCTCACCCGCTCGTCGCCGCCGACGGCGAACGTGTCCGCGTGCGCTGGCCGCGATCTCAGGGGCGATCGGAGTGCTCCCCCGACGTGCCCGCAGTTGGCCCGGCGGGGCCGCCGGTTGGCCCGGGCGGGCCACCGCGGCGGGAAGTCTCCCTGTCAACAGCAACAGCACCGAGGAGGACCGATGTTCAGTCACATCAAGGACCTGCAGTTCGAGGCGAAGCCGGACGGCCCGGACGCGGCGTTCGCCCGCCGGTTGCAGGAGATCCTGGGCGGCAAGTGGGGCGAGATGACCGTCGCCAACCAGTACCTCTACCAGGGCTGGAACTGCCGGCTGCCCGGCAAGTACAAGGACCTGCTGCTCGACGTGGGCACCGAGGAGATGGGGCACGTCGAGATGATCGCCACCATGATCACCCGTCTGCTGGAGAACGCCCCTCTGTCCCTGCAGGAAGCCGCCGACGACAACCCGATGGTCGCCGCGATCTACGGCGGGTCGAACCCGGCGCACTTCATCCACGGCGGCGGCGGCGCCCTGCCCACCGACAGCAACGGCGTGCCCTGGAACGCCGCGTTCATCACCGCCAGCGGCAACCTGATGGCCGACTTCCACCTCAACGTCACCGCCGAGGCACAGGGCCGCCTGCAGGTCGCCCGGCTGTTCAACATGACCGACGACCCCGGGGTCAAGCAGATGCTGCGCTTCCTGCTGGCCCGCGACACCATGCACCAGAACATGTGGATGGCCGCCATCGAACAACTCAAGCAGGACGGCCTGGAAGAAATGCCGGTACCCGACGCCTTCACCGACTCCAAGGAGTTCACCAAGGAGTTCAGCTACACCTACCTCGACTTCTCCCCTGGCCAGGACGCCGCCGAAGGCCGCTGGGCCTCCGGCCCCACCCCGGACGGCAAGGGCGAATTCACCTACGACCACAGCCCCCGCGCCCACGCCCCCGAACCGGTGCTCGCACCCGGCGACCCTCGCCTGTACGGCACCAACCCGGGCATGGCGCAGGGTGTCGCGAACAAGGTCAAGAGCAAGATCACCTGATCCCACCTCGCCGGGCCGCCCGGTACGCCGGGCGGCCCGGCACCCAGTCGTACGCGCAGGAGGTGTGCCGTGACCGAACTCGTATTCCGTCCACTCGCTGACGCGTTCATGCAGGTCGGCGTGTACGTCGCCGTCATGGTGGCGCTGTTCGGCGCGCTGCGCTGGCGCTACGGGGATCGGGTCACCGATGGGCTGACCCGGCGCCGCCGGCTCGGCCCACTGGTCGGCGCGCTGCTCGGCGTCAGCCCCGGCTGCGGCGGCGCCATCATCCTCATGCCCCTGTACGCCCGCGGCAAGGTCTCCTTCGGCACCGTGGTCGCCGCGCTGACCGCCACCATGGGGGACTCGTCATGGGTCGTGCTCGCCTGGAACCCGGCCTTCGCGCTCAAACTGCACGCCCTGCTGTTCGCCGTCGGCCTGGTCACCGGATACGTCGTCGACGCTCTCGGCATCGATCCGGCACGGGCCACCCAGCGCCGGCCGAAGCTCGCGCCAACCGCCGCACCGGTCGGCCTCGCCGCCGCCAGTGGGCTCAACCTGGCCGAGTCCCGACGCCTGCTCGGCGGGCTACTGCCCCGGGTGCCCGCGTCGACGGCGTTCTGGGGCCTGACCACACCGGCCTTCGCCGTGTCCGTGCCGGTCGTGTTCCAGCTCGTCGACCCGGCCGCGCTGACCCACGCCCTCGGCGGGGTGGACCCGTACCTGGCGCTCGGTGTGCTCGGCACGCTGACCGCGGCGCTCATCTTCGCCGCCGGGCGGGGGCGGCTGGCCGACGACACCCTCGAGACCGCGCACGCCCGATCGATCGGCGCCACGCTGCGGCACAGCGCCCACGAAGCCTCCTTCGTCACCGTCTGGGTCGCCGCGGCCTACCTCGGTTGGCAGGTACTGACCACCACCACCGGTTTCGACGGCTCACAGCTGGCCGTGACCGGCATCATCGGTGTGCTGGTCGGCGCCGGGATCGGCCTCATCCCCGGCTGTGCGGTGCAGATCGTCTTCACCGGTCTCTACGTCAGCGGCGGCCTGCCGCTACCGACCCTGGTCGCCAACGCGATCAGCCAGGACGGAGACGCACTGATCCCGCTTGCCGCGATGCGCCGGCATTCGGCCGCGCTGGCCACCGTCATCACCACCGTCCCGGCAGCAGCCGTCGGCGCCGCTCTGCTCGTCGTCCTGTAGTTCTCGGCAAGGGAGTAGTCATGTCCTCCGTCGCCACGCCACGTCTCGTCCCCCTGTCGCGGACCCGGCGTAAGCTGGCCGTCTTCACCGCGCTGACCGTCGTCGCGCTCGCCGCCGGGCTGCCGGGTCGGACCGTCGCCGCCCTGGCACTGACCAGCCTGATGATCCCCGTCGCCGTAGCCCTGGCCGGAGGAAGAGTTCTCCTTCGCGAACTGCTGCGCCTGCGGCTCACCGCAGCCGGCCGGCACGTACCGAGGACGCCCACGAGAACCCGCGCCGAGGGGTGCCAGGTGTCTGGCGGGTCTCAAACCGATCTTTAGTGGCGGAGGTTCACAGCTGGTTGCCGCGTGATGCGTGCCCGGCGGGAAAGGGGTAGCGTCGACGACGGGTCAAGACATGTGCCCGACCGGCCGTCTCGCCGCGCAACCGTCGTGGCGAAGGCGACAGACCTTCGAACCCCGCCGGAGAAATACATGTCGGACATCATGCACCGTTCCGGACCCGAGGGCCGCAACTCGTCGCCCGGACGGTTCCTGCCAGCGGACGAGCCCATCCTGTGTGTCACCGCGACGAGCGAGCCGCCGGCCACATTGATCCGCGTCTCCGGCGAGGTCGACATGAGCAGCGCTCACCTGCTCGTCGACATGGTCGGTCTGCTCACGGGACCTCCCGCGCCACAGGTGGCGCTGGACCTGTCCGAGGTCACCTTCTTCAGCGCGCACGGAATCAGCGCCCTGCTTCAGGCCCGGCACCTGGTCACGTGTGCCGGCGGCGTCCTCACGCTGCCCGCCGTGTCACCGACCGTCCGGTACATCCTCGGCGTGGCGGGTGTCGACCACTTCCTCGGCGTCCACGCTCCACCCATCCGGCGGGCGGTCCTCGGCCCGCCGGTGGCGGCCGACCGGACGGCCCCCAGGACGCCATGCCGACCGGCCCCCGGACGCCGCGGTGACGGGCTGCCCCTTGCCCGCCATCCCTGAGATCGGCTCGCGTCACGGTTCTGAGGGCCCGCCGTCGGGCACGCCACAGCAAACCGATCACACGTGACGCCCGAGTGCCCCTCCGTGCGGTGTGGATCGTAAAATGCTCTCCTGTAGCGCGTCTGCACAGACGTCGCGAACGAGCGTCAAGCAGCGGCGCCGGTCCTGACCCCACGTCGGGTCCTACAGCGGTCCGTTGCACGCGGGTCGCCCGCCCCGCGCTGTTCAGCTTCGTTCGAGGTCGACCGCGCCCGTTCCGCAAGGACGCCAGACGCATGCCACAGGCACCCCTCGATCTCACCCAGGCCCTCATCGAGCTGGGTACGATCCGGTACGGCGAAGCGAGCCTGAACGCCGTCCTGGTCAGGATCACGGAGATCGCCAAACAGACGGTGCCCGGGTCCGAGGACGTGTCGGTGACCCTCATTCAGGGCTCCAGGTCGTACACCGCGGCGTACACCGGGGACCTGGCGTTGCGGCTCGACGAGTTGCAGTACGAGCAGGGCCGCGGCCCGTGCCTGGATGCCGCCAGCAGCGGCACCGTCATCATGGTCGAGGACATGGCCACGGAGCGCCGTTGGCCGGCCTGGGCCGCGAGCGCACGCGCTACCGGGGCCGCGAGCTCTCTGTCGGTGGCGCTGCCCATCCAGGAGGCGGTGGTCGGCGCGCTGAACATCTATGGCCGGGCCCCGCGGGCCTTTACCGAGGTCGTCCAGTTGGCGCAGACCTTCGCCGGCCATGCGGCAGTCGCCGTGGCCAACGCGCAGCGCTACGACAGCGCTGCCGCGCTGGCCGAGCAGATGCGCAACGCGATGCGCAGCCGTGCCGTCATCGAGCAGGCCAAGGGCATCATCATGGGCCGTCGGCGGTGCAGCGCCGATGAGGCCTTCGCGGTGCTCGCCAAGATCTCGCAGGACTCCAACCAGAAGCTGCGTGATGTCGCCGAGGCACTGGTGGACCAGACCACCCGCAGGCGGCGATCTTGAACGCTCGGCCCTAAGGCGCGGTCTCAGCCCACCGGACGGCGGAGGGTGCCGTCTGGACCGGCAGGGCAGCACGAGCGGGAGCCCGGGTCACCCGGTCGATGGCGGCCAGCACGGCCGGCACGTCCAGCTCGGCGAGCGCCGGGTACACCGCCGTGCCGTCGCCCGGCGGACGCGGCCCGACCCAGAGCGCCTCGTGGCGGGGCCGGTCCGGCGGTGGACCCCAGTGCGCGGGCGGCACCGGGCCGAACAGCAGCACCGACGGGGTGCCGTACGCGGTGGCCAGGTGGCCGATGCCGGTGTCACCGCTGAGCACCAGACGAGCGTGCGCGACCAGGGCGGCCAGCTCGCCGAGACCGGTCTTAGCGGCCAGCACCGCGTCGTCGGGAAGCCCGGCCCGGCGCGCGACCTGCTCAGCGATGCCCCGCTCCCCCGGGTTGCCGGTGACCACCACCCGGTGCCCACGACCGGCCAGCGTCCGAGCGACCGCCGCGAAGCGCACCGGTGGCCAGCGCCGCTGCGGCGCCTTCGCGCCGGGATGCACGACGGTGACCCCGGTCGGCAGCAGTCCACCGGGCTCGGGGCGGTCCAGTGCCAGATCGCCGCGGTCGGCGGGAAGGCCGTACCAGGCGAGCATTCGGCACCACCGGTCCACCTCGTGCTCGTCGGCCCGCCACGGTGGCCCGTCCTCGTGCCCGGCCTCCGGGTTGGCGAAGGCGAGCAACCGGCGCAGCCCGACCTCGGCGAGCATCCGGTGCGACTGTGGCCCTCGGCCGTGCAGGTTGACCGCCAGCTCCGGCGGTGGGCCGGGCCACCTCAGGTGGCCCAACGCGCGGGGATCGCGTGGCGGGGCCCCGCCACCTCGCCTACATTCGACGTGATGGATGCCTTACCGACGGCGCGGCCCGGTACTGCTGTGCGGATCCTGGCCACCACCGACCTGGGCGCGGCGTTCGTGCCACTGCGGACGAGTTACGGCACGGCCGGCACCTGCGCTGGCCTGGCGGAGCTGCTGGAGCGGGAGCGGGAGGCGCAACCGACCCTCTGGCTGGACGCGGGCGATCTTGCCGTCGGGCCGGTGCAACCGCTGCTCGGGCGCCGGCCATGGCAGGAGCTGGCGCAGCTGCCCATCGACGCGGCCGCCGCCGGCAACCACGAATTCGACGAGGGCGTGCCGGCGCTGCGGGCGGCTGCCGGGCTGTTGCCCTATCCGGTGCTGTGCGCGAACGTCGACGTCGGCCTACCAGCGTCCACGATCATCGACACCTCCGGTGGTCCTGTTGGTGTGGTCGGCGTGACCCACCCGTTCACGCACCGGTTCGCCGTCGCCCCGCCGCCGCTGGACGGATGGCCACAACGGGTCGCCGAGCTCAGCGCCGACCTGCGCGCCGACGGCGCTCGCTGGGTGGTCGTCCTGCTGCACGACGGCGTGGACTGGTGGCCGCAGCCGGGCAGCACTGCCACGGGCGCCCGAAGCGACCGGCTGGCCGCGCTCACCAGGCCGTGGATCGGCAGCGTCGATCTCGTCCTGGGCGGGCACACCCCCGGCTCCTGGGTGGGCACACTCGATGGTGTCCCGTTCGGGCACCCGCACATCTTCGCGGCGTCCGTCCTCGTGGCCGACCTGCCGTCCGGCGCCGGCCGCGCCCGGATCCGTGGCGTCCATCCGGTGCCCGGCCGGCGACCGCCGCGACGCGATCCGGCCGTCGACGCTCTCGACGCCGCGGCCGCGAACGTCCTCGGGCAGAGCCGACACGACTGGTTGGGCCGTACCGGCGCTACGCACTACCTTCCCCGTCTCATCGCTCGAGCACTGCGCGAAAGCACCGGGACGGACGCGGGGCTGGTCCTCGCCAGCGAGCACACCAACCAGGGCGCGGTGGACGGCGCGGTGGCCGCGCTGCCCGCCGGGCCGGTCACCGAACTGGACCTCATGCGCCTGTTCGGGCAGGCGGACGACCGCCCAGCGGTGATCCACCTACGAGCGGGCGAGTACCGCACGCTCCTGCGAGCCGTGACCGCCGTCGCCGACCCGGCCAACCCCGCCGGCGATCATGTCTGGTGGAACTGGGGCCGGATGCCGCCCGGCATCAGCACCGGTGCCGTCGAGCCCACCACGGTCGCGGTGGCACCGTTTCTCGTACCTCGTCTCGCCGAACTGCTCGACCGCCCCCTCGACAGCGAGTTGGCGAGCGTCGGGGCTCGCCAGGCCCTGCTCGCCGTCCTGCCGTGAGTCGGATGCCAGCGGCTCGGCACAGGTTTATCCGGCAATCATCGGGTAACGGCAGAAGGTGACCTCTGCTGATCAAATGCCCGATCCCAGCCCGCAGGAGCAGCCCTACCCCGGCGAGACCGCCGGCATGGACCCTCGGCCCCGCGACGAGATGGCCGAATACACCGGCCGCGACCTGCTCCGAGGGAGGCGGGCCCTGGTGACCGGTGGTGACTCGGGCATCGGGCGTGCCGTCGCGGTCGCGTTCGCCAAGGAAGGCGCGGACGTCGCCGTGGCCTACCTCAGCGAGGACGACGACGCCCGGCGTACCGCCGAACTGGTCGAGGCGACGGGACATCGGTGCGTGCTGCTCCCGGGCGACCTGGCCGACCCCCGGCACTGCGCCGAGGTGGTCACCCGCGCGGTACGAGAACTCGGCGGCCTGGACCTCCTGGTGAACAACGTCGCCTACCAACAGAACGCCAACTCGCTCAGCGAGATCTCCGAAGAGCAGTGGCAGCACACCTTCGCGGTGAACATCCACAGCTACTACCGGGTGACCAAGGCGGCCCTCGACCACCTACCGGAGAACTCGGCGATCATCAACACGGCCTCGATCAACGGGCTCAAGGGCAATGGCCATCTGATCGACTACTCGGCCACCAAGGGCGCGATCATCGCCCTTACCTACTCCCTCGCCCAGTCCCTGATCAAGAAGCGGATCCGGGTCAACTGTGTCGCCCCCGGACCGGTCTGGACGCCCCTGATCCCCGCCACGTTCCCCGCGGACAAGGTGCAGGAGTTCGGCCAGCAGGTGCCGATGGGACGCGCCGCGCAACCGGACGAGATCGCTCCCTCGTACGTGTTCTTCGCCAGCGACCAACTGTCGTCCTACTACACGGGCGAGGTGCTCGCCCCGATCGGCGGCATCACCCTGCCCGGCTGACGACCAGCGGAACCCCGCTTCTGGGAGCCCGATCGGTGAGAGGGTGACGGGCAGGAGCGGCACGGACCGGTCGAGGAGAACGGCATGCGGATCGGGTACAAGCTGTCCACCGAAGGATTCGGCCCGAAGGAGATCATCCGACAGGCGGTCCGCGCCGAGCAGGTGGGCTTCGACTTCGTGGAGATGAGCGACCACTACCACCCGTGGCTGGATGTCCAGGGTCACTCGTCGTTCACGTGGACGGTGTTCGGGGCGATCGCCGCGCAGACCGAGCGGATCGGCCTGGCCACGGGGGTGACCTGCCCGACGGTGCGCTACCACCCGGCGATCATCGCGCAGGCGGCCGCCACTCTGGCGATCGTCTCCGACGGCCGGTTCACCCTCGGCGTGGGCGCCGGCGAGCGGCTCAACGAGCACGTCGTCGGCCAGGGGTTCCCCGGCGCGCACGGGCGGCACGAGCGGCTGCGCGAGGCCTTGGAGATCATCCGGCTGCTGTGGTCCGGTGGCTACCAGTCCTACGAGGGCAAGCACCTCCAGCTGGAGGACGCGCGGGTGTTCGACCTGCCGGAGCAGGCGCCGGTCATCGCCGTCGCGGCCAGCGGCCCCGCGTCGGTGGCGATCGCCGCCGAGCTCGGCGACGGGCTGTTCGCCACCGAGCCCGAACCCGACCTCGTGCAGGCCTACCAGCGCGGCGGCGGGACAGGGCCGCGCTACGCCGAGGTGCCCGTGGCGTGGGCCACCGACGAGCAGCAGGCCGTGCAGGCGGCCTGGCAGACCAGCCGGTGGGCGGTCACCGGCTGGAAGGTGATGAGTGAGCTGCCCAATCCGGTCAACTTCGATGCCGCGTCCCGCACGGTCACCGAGGACGACATCCGGCAGCAGTTCGCGGTCGGCCCCGACCCCGAGACCCACGTCCAGGCGGTGCGGAAGTACGTGGACGCGGGCTTCGACCACCTCGTGCTGCAGAACGCCGGTCCGGACCCCGACGGTTTCCTCGACTTCTTCCGTGACACTCTCGCCGACCGCCTCCGCGCGCTCAGCTGATGGTCGCCAGCAGATCGCGGCAGGCCTGCTCGCAGGCCCGGCACACATCGGCGCAGATCCGGCAGTGTTCGTGCATCTGCGCGTGCCTGGCGCACTCGTCACCACAGGACCTGCAGGCGGTGGCGCAGGCCTCCAGCAGGGTGCGAGTGATGTTGGCGTCATAGCCGGTGTGCCGGGACAGCACCCGGGCGGTGGTGGTGCAGATGTCGGCGCAGTCCAGGTCGGTACGCACACACTTGGTCAACTCGGCGACGCTGTCCTCGCTCAGGCAGGCGTCCGCGCAGGCCGTGCACGCCTGCGCGCAGCCGTTGATCGTGTCGATGGTCGCGGCCAGCTTCGCCCGGTCGAGGTTGATCGACTTCGGATAGGTCTCCAGCATCGCCATGGTGATCGTCATGGTCATCTCCTTGATCGGCTTCCGGTCCACCTGCGCTACCCACCTGCGTCCTGGCCATGCCCGAGACGGCCGAGGAGCCTGTGCGGGCTGGCGTGGCCGGCGCCGTCAGTCGGCGACGACGAGGGCCTGCGGAGCGGCCTGCTTCATCCTGGTACGCAGCCACTTGAGCTGGATCGCCGTCTCCCCCTCGCAGCCCTGCACCGTCGCGAGCAGGTCCTCGTCCCGGACCCCGTAGGCGGCCTGTCCGACGACGGTCCAGGCGATGTCGCACTCGGCCGCCATCAGGTACAGGTCCTGCAGGTCGCGCAGGAGACCGAGGCCGCCGGTGCGGGTGCCGGTGAACAGCTGCGAGTGCAGCCGGTCCGGTTCGTCGGGTGCCTCCTCGGCGTAGCGGGCGGCGAACGGCTGCAGGCGTTCGGCGTGTGCGTCGCAGCGCTGGGCCTGCTGCTGGCAGAGGTGCTGGATGTCGGGCTCGTCGGCGTGGGCCTCGGCGACCTGCCGGAACGCGTCCGCGAGGTTGACCTGTGCGCGGTGCAGCAGGCCGAGGTAGTGGGCGAGGTGCACGGTTCACTCCTTCCCGCTGGTGGCCTGGGCGGCCGGTCCGCCGACGGTCGCCGGCACGTCGGCGTCCGGGGGCGGTTCGCTGCCGCCGACCGTCGGCGCCGGCGAGGGTACGCCCCGCCCGTCGGCGAGTTTCGTCACCGCGACGGCGGCCACCTTGAAGATGGGCTGCTTGGAGATCGCGTCCCAGGCGGTGATGGTCAGCTCGTTGGCGGCGCGCGGCGTGCGCTCGGTCGGGTCCTGGTCGAAGTGGCCGTAGTGGAACGGCAGGAACACCACGCCGGGGCGGATGCCGCAGAGCCGGGCGCGCGCCTGTATCGCGCCGCGCGCGGAGGAGACGCCGACCAGGTCGCCCTCGGCGATGCCGAGCCGGTCGGCGTCGGCCGGGTTGAACTCCACCCACACCTCCGGGGCGGCCTGGTTGAGCTGCGGGGCGCGGCCGGTCTTGGTGCGGGTGTGGAACTGGTAGACGGTACGCCCGGTGGTGAGCAGCATCGGGTGTTCCTCGTCGGGCACCTCGGGTGAGGGCTGGTAGTCGACGACGTGCAGGAACGCCCGTCCCTTCAGCTCCTTGGCGCGGTACTCGGGCTCGGTGAACTCCGCGCCCGTGGCGAGATCCTGGCCGTACGTCTCGCAGTAGTCGGGGTCGGTGTTGAACCGGCCGTCGGTGTAGAGCCTTTCGGTGCCGTCGGGGTGGTCTTCGTTGCAGGGCCACTGGATGCCGGAGCCGCCGCGCAGCCGCTCGTAGGTGATGCCGGTGTAGTCGCACGGCCGCCCCCGGGAACACTCCTTCCACGCCTCGAACACCTCCTCCGGCCCGGTCCACCGGATCAGCGGCGCGCCGTCACGGTCGCGGAAGTCCATCCGCCGGGCGTAGTCGAGGAAGATGTCCAGGTCGGCGCGGGCCTCGCCGGGCGGGTCGACGGCCTTCTCCGAGATGTGCACGGTGCGGTCGACGTTGGTGAAGGTGCCGGTCTTCTCGCCCCACGTCGCGCCGGGCAGCACCACGTCGGCCAGTTCGGCGGTCTCGGTCAGGAAGAGGTCCTGCACCACCACGAACAGCTCCGGCTGCCGGAGGATCCGCCGGATGCGCGACAGGTCGGGCAGGGATACCGCCGGGTTGGTGGCGGAGATCCAGAGCAGCTTGATCGAGCCCTGCTCGGCGTACCGGAAGATCTGCATGGCGTGCGTTGGCGGCGCCCAGTGCGGGATGGTGTCGACCTCGACGTTCCACAGCCGCGCCAGCTCCGCGATGTGCTGCTCGTTGTCCCAGTTCCGGAGGCCGGGCAGGTCGCCGTCCGCGCCGGTTTCCCGGGTGTTCTGTGCCGTGGGCTGACCGTTCATCTGGTAGATCCCCGCGCCCGGACGACCGATCATGCCGCGGACCAGGTGCAGGTTGTTGACGGCGCAGGAGGCGGCGGTGGCCTGGTTGGACTGGTAGAAGCCCTGGAGAACCGTCGACAGCAGCCGGCGGGAGGTGCCGAGCAGCTCGGCGGCGCGCTCCACGTCGGCGGCCGGGACGTCGCAGATGTCGGCCACCCGGTCGGGTGGATAACCGTCGACCGTCCGGCACAGCTCCTCGAATCCGAGTGTGTGCGCGTCGACGTAGTCGGGGTCGTACCAGCCGCGCTGGATGATCTCGCGGAGCAGTCCGTTCATCAGGGCCATGTTCGTGCCGTTACGGACGGCGAGGTGCAGGTCGGCCTCCCGAGCGACCGGGGTGGCGCGTGGGTCGACCGCGAGCATCGCCGGCGGGTTCGGCCCGCGCCGCCGGTCCAGCATCCGCATCCAGAGCACCGTCTGGGTCTCGGCGGCGTTGTGGCCCCACAGCGCGATGGCGTCGCAGTGGTCGATGTCGGTGTACGAGGCGGGCTGCCCGTCGGTGCCGAAGCTGGCCTTCAGCGCCGCCGCGGCCGTGGCGGTGCACAACCGGGTGTTGCCGTCCATGTGTGGGGTGCCCAGGCCGGCCTTTCCGATCACACCGAGCGCGTAGTACTCCTCCAGGAACAGCTGCCCCGTGGTGTAGAAGCCGAAGTGACCCCACCCGCCCGGTCCGTCCAGTAGTTCCTTCGAGCGGGCGACGATACGGCCCATCGCCGTGTCCCAGTCCGTCTCCACCAGGCGGTCGCCGTCGCGGACCAGCGGACGGGTCAGCCGGTCCGCGCTGTGGTTGGCCTGCCAGCCGTAGAGATCCTTCGGGTCGAGCCGTCCCCGATTGACCCGGTCGGCCGCGCGGCCACGCACCCCGACGATCCTGCCGCCGGCGACCGCGATGTCCATCGCGTCTCCGTTGGAGTGCAGCACCGACGCCGACTGGGCCCACCGATCGACGTCCGCCTCGGTGCGGTCACCGTCGAGGAACCGGTCCACCCGGACCGGCCATTCCTGCCCCGGCCCGTACGGGGTCCGCTCACCCCACGGATCAGCGATCCGGTCAACCATTCCGCGCTCCCCTCGTCGACTCCTCGAACGCCGCCCACACCGGCATGGGCCGACCCGACACCCGCCCGTACAGCCAGTCCACCACGGTGACCAGCACCACGGCGCCGGCAGCGATGAGCAACTGCGTCGGGGTGCGGAGCAGGCCCAGACTCACGATCAGCGTCGTCGCGCCCGCCGGGGGATGCGACGCCTTCAGCAGCACCAGCACCGACGCGGTCACCGCCAGCGACCCGGCCGCCGCGACGATCCGCAGCCCGTCGACCCCCTCCTGGAGCGCCGAGGGGTCGTCGGACAGTCCGCAGGCGACAAGGAGCGCGTACCCGGCCAGCAGGGCCACCCCATGCCCGATGAGGGTGTTGCGTGGCGACGACTGGGGCGCGCCCGGCTTCTCCACGTGCAGCATCACCGCCGGCCCGAGACTGGGAAACAACCACGGCTGATGGGTGAGGACCGCGACCACGCCGGCAACGACGACCGCCAGCGCAGTGCCCGCGAAGGCGTGCACCGACCGCCGCGCCTGCCTCATCAGACTCCCCCTCCGCCTCTGATCGTCACACTTCTCCCGTCCTGGTCAGCACAAACACCCAACAGTCGTCGCACTTCGCCGCGGGACCGCCCACCGGTCGGCTCGAGCGGCCCGTCCGGTCCCCGGACGCGGCCGTCACCGCGGGTCGTCGAAGCCCTCCGTGGCACGCTCCCGGCGCAGGTGTGCCAGCGCCCGCCGGCCCAGGTCGGTGTCCTCGCGGCCGAGCGCCTGGTACATCGCCTCGACCTTCTCGTACGGCTGTGCCGGCGGGAGCAGCGGGATCGCCGGATCCACCATCGCCTCGATGAGCGTCGGCCGGTCCGCCGACAGGGCGCGGTCCCAGGCCGCGTCGACCTCGGTGGGCGTGGTGACCCGAACTCCGTGCAGGCCCAGCAGCTCGGCCCACCGGGCGTACGGGGCGTCGGGCAGGCGCTGGGACTCGACGAAGCGGGGATCGCCCTCCATCTCCCGCTGCTCCCAGCTGACCTCGGCCAGATCCCGGTTGTGCAGCACCAGCACCACGAACCGCGGGTCGGCCCAGTCCCGCCACCGGTGCGCGACGGTCAGCAGCTCGGCCAGTCCGTTCATCTGCATCGCCCCGTCACCGGCTAGCGCCACCATCGGGCGGTCCGGGGTGGCGAGTTTCGCGGCCAGCCCGTACGGCAGCGCCGAGCCCATCGAGGCCAGGGTGCTGGACAGGTGCGCGTCGACGCCGACGGGCAACCGCAGGTGCCGTGCGTACCAGTAGGTCACCGACCCGACGTCCACCGACACCTGCGCGTCGGTGGGCAGCCGGTCGGTGAGGGCGTGCAGCACGTACTGCGGGTTGAGCGGGTCTGCGTCGGCGGTGGCCCGCTGCTGGGCGATGTCCCGCCAGCGCGTCACCTCGCCCTCGATGCGCTGCCGCCAGCTCCGGTCAGGTCCGGGCGTGAGCAACGGCAGCAGAGCACGGATGGTCGTGGCGGCGTCACCGAGCAGCGGCACCTCCACCGGATACCGCATGCCGATGCGTCGTCCGTCGATGTCGATCTGCACCGCCCGTGCCTGACCGGGAGCGGGGTAGAACTCGGACCAGGGGTCGTTGCTGCCGACGATGATCAGGGTGTCGCACTCCCCCATCAGTACGCTGCTGGCGGTGCTGCCCAGATGCCCCATCACGCCGGTGTGGAACGGCAGGGACTCGTCCAGCACCGGCTTGCCCAGTAGCGACGCGGCCACGCCCGCACCGAGCGCCTCAGCCAGGTCAGCCACCTCGGCGACGGCGGCGCGGGCGCCCTGTCCCACCAGAATCGCCACCCGTTGGCCGGCATCCAGCAGGTCGGCTGCGGCACGAAGGTCGTCGGCGCGGGGGCGCAGCTCGGGCACCGGCATCCCGGGGCTGGTCACCATGATCCCGTGCTGACGCGCGCCCAGATCGGGGGCGGGCGCGGTCTGCACGTCGTGCGGCAGGATCACGCAGGCCGGGCTACGGGTCGCCAGGGCGGAGCGGATCGCCCGGTCGAGCAGCATCGGCAGTTGCTCGGCCGTGTACGCGGTCTGCACGAACTGGGAGCAGACGTCGCCGTAGAGCCGGACCAGGTCGATCTCCTGCTGGTAGCCGCTGCCCAGTACCGAGGTCACCTGCTGGCCGACGATCGCGAGCACCGGCTGGGAGTCCAGCCGCGCGTCGTAGAGGCCGTTGAGCAGGTGCACCGCACCTGGCCCCTGGGTGGACAGGCACACCCCCAGCCCTCCGGTGTACTTCGCGTGCCCGCAGGCCATGAACGCCGCCGTCTCCTCGTGCCGGGCCTGCACGAACTCCGGTCGGCCAGCGCGGCGCAGCGCGCCCATGACCCCGTCGATGCCGTCGCCGGAGTAGCCGAAGACCCGGTCCACATCCCAGTCCCCCAGTCGGGCGACCACCAGGTCCGACACTGTCGCGTTCGCCATCGCCGCCTCCTCGTTTCGAACCGCTCTCCAGCATGTGGCGGTACCCCCGGCTGCTGTCGTGAACCGGACGGACAGCACCAGTTCGGGTTCCGGTGGTGGCCCGCCCGCTCTCCCCTGCGCGCGCCCGGAGCGAGAGGGAGTCTCCGGCGGCCTGAACGTGACATTTCGTCACGAGTTTGGTCGGTCGCACCGTCGGGCACCTGAGTTGGCAACGCACCCGGAGGAGGACTGTGATGCCCGCGCGCAAGGACATGCCGGCGACGCTGAAGCGGTCGCCCAAGAAGGCGCAGGACACCTACGTCAAGGCGCACGACTCGGCGGTCGAGGAGTACGGCGAGGGCGAGCGCGCCCACCGCACCGCCTTCGCCGCCGTCAAACACGCGTTCGAGAAGGTCGGCGATCACTGGGAGGCCAAGTCTCGCAAGGGCCCCAGCGACAGGCAGGCGGCGCGTGGCCGCGGGTCCAAGGCAGGACGGACGGCCGGTGGCGTCGATGCCAACGCCAGCAAGGAGCACCTGATGGACGTCGCCCGGAAGCTGGAGATCCGAGGCCGGTCGCGAATGACCAAGCCCCAGCTGGTCGAGGCGATCCAGAAGGCCAACAGGCGCAGCACCAGCGCCGCCAGCCGCGCGTGACAGAGGCTGAACCACGCCCTGCCCGACGCACCCCGCTGCGGATGCCGGTGCCGCGAGCGGCCTGAGCGCCACGCCAGCGACGAGGCGCGCCACAGCGGCGCCGGTGACCACGCCAGCCGGGTGACGGGATCTGACCAGCAACCAGTGACCCTGCACGGGTTTGTCCGCCTGAGAACCGGGAATCGCGGCGACCTTACTCTGGCCTTGACAGGAGCGGACGCACGATGACGCAACGTTCCACGGCCACCACCACCGCCGCCCGACCCGGCGCGGACGTGCTGACGCTCGGCGTGGAGGAGGAATACCTGCTCATCGATCCGGAGACGGGCGTGAACATGCCGGTGGCCGACCAGGTCCTGACCGCTCTGTACGGCGGCGCCCGCGAACAGAGCCGCCAGGAGTTCCGGCACAGCATGATCGAGATGGTCACGCCCGTCTGCACGGACCTCGACGAGCTCCGGAACCAGCTCGTGGAGCTGCGCGGGGCCGCGTCGCGGGCCGCCGTGAACGCGGGAGCCCGCCTGGTGGCGGTCGGTGCGACCCCCGTCGCGGAGCCACACCGCTCGGTGCCGGACCGGCCGCGCTACCACGCCATGTCACACCGCTACGGACCCGTCGCCCACGACCCCGCCGTCTGCGGATGCCACGTCCACGTCGGCATCCCCGACCGGGAACTCGCCGTGCAGGTGTGCAACCACCTGCGGGTCTGGCTGCCGGTCGTCCAGGCCATCACCGTCAACTCACCGCTGCACGACGGGGCCGACACCGGCCACGCCAGCTGGCGCTCGATGCAACTCGAACGCTGGCCCAGCATCGGCCCCACCCCGCACTTCACCTCCGCCGCCGACTACGACGCGACCGTCGCCGCGCTGGTCACGGCCGGAGTGATGCTCGACGAGGCGATGGTCTACTGGTACGCCCGCCCGTCCGCCTCCTACCCCACTGTGGAGATCCGGGTCGGCGACGTGTGCTCCACCGTCGACGACACCGTGCTGGTCGCCGGGCTGGTCCGCGCGCTGGTCGCGACCGTGATCGAGGACATCCACGCCGGAATCGCCGCGCCCCGCGTCCGAGGCTGCCTGGTCTCCGCCGCCCACTGGCGGGCAGCGCACGACGGGCTCGACGGCACCCTCATCGACCTGCGCGCCGGCGGAGCCCGCCCTGCCTGGGACCTCATCGACGAACTCTTCGCCACCGTCGCACCGGCGCTCCTGCGCCATGGCAACCTCGGCTACGTGCTGGCCCAACTGGGCAGGCTACGCCGCGACGGCACGGGCGCCCGCCGACAGCGCCGAGCGCTCGAGCGCACCGGAGACCTCAACGCCGTGCTGGATCTGCTGGCGGCACAGACCAGCGCCCAGTGACGGCGTCTCCCGCGCGGCGCCGGTTCTGCCTGGTCGAGACCTCGCCCCGGTACAGGCCCTACCTCCGCCGTCCCGGTACGGCTTGGGCGACGGCGCGCGGCAGTGGGCTCACATCGGAACGGCGTTCGGGACGCAACGCCGCGTGCCGCTGGCCGGGACCGGCGCCGTCGCGGGCGGCGAGGGCATCCGCGACCGCCCCGGTGACGAACCCGTAGACGGACTGGTTGGGCACGTACACGTGCCACGCTGCGGTCGGTACGCCTCCCCTCCGGTGGGGCAGCGGGTGAGCCGAGCGCGACGCTGTGGATCGAGCCCCAGCCCGCGCACCCCTCACGGGATGGCAGACAGCTGGACCCTCAGCTTTGCCAGCGCCCGGGCAAGCAGCCGGGAGACGTGCATCTGAGACACGCCGATCTGCTCGGCGATCTCCTGCTGCGTCAGGTTGCCGTGGAAGCGCAGTGCGATGATCTTCTGCTCCTGGTCGTTCAGGGCGGCGAGCGCCGGCACGA
Source organism: Micromonospora sp. U21 (assembly GCF_018070045.1). GTDB lineage: Bacteria > Actinomycetota > Actinomycetes > Mycobacteriales > Micromonosporaceae > Micromonospora. The sequence goes on along the minus strand of NZ_JAGPYK010000014.1, from coordinate 134,747 downwards.
GAGCCACCCTCAGCTCGGCGAGGGCGAGGTCGTTGTCGTCGCCGCCGAGCATGTCGCCCAGCTCCCTCGATGAGGTGCCGTCGCCGAACGGGGTGGACAGTGAAACCGCGTTGTAGGCGCGGGCACCTTCCAACCCCTCAAGGATCTCCTCCTCGCTGAGGTCCAGGTGTTTGGCGATGTCGGCGACGGTCGGCGAGCGGCCGAGCAGCTGGGTGAGGCTGTTGTTGGCCTCGGCGATGGCCATTCGCCGCTCCTGAAGCCGGCGGGGCACACGGATGTCCCAGGTGCGATCGCGGAACTGGCGCTTGATCTCTCCCACGATGGTGGGGATCGCGTAGTTGGCGAAGTCGACCCCACGCGACGGGTCGAACCTGTCGATCGCGTTGATCAGGCCCAGTGCCGCCGTCTGCGCCAGGTCCTCGCTGGGTTCGCCGCGGCCGCTGTAACGCCGGGCGAGGTGATGGGCCATCGGGAGCCCGGCCTCGATGGCCCGATCCCGAGCGGCGGGCCGGGACGGATGGTCGGCCGGCAGCGCGGCCATCACGGCGAGGTGGTGGCTGGCCGGCGACTCAGGCGCGTTGCCCTCGCCAGCCAGGCTGTTTGTCGGCGTGGGCCGACCCGTCGAGGTGGTGATCATGAGCATCGTCCGCGGTCCGATGTGGGTGCTGTCCGGTTGCGGTCACGATCACCGATGGCGTGCCGAGGTGGACCTTCCGCCATGAGGACGCCGACCGGGGCCGTCATGGCGTCGTGGCGGTCGCGACCACCGCGAGGGGATGCCGCACCTCGCCCAGACCGGGGCGGGCTGCCAGCCTCCGCAAACCTGTGCCCCGGTGGACAGGACACCAGGCGAGCCTTCACGGCTCGTGCGGTAGCTGGATCGCCGGTCACGTGCGGACCTCCCAAGACTCGGGATCGTGTCGGGCACGTGGCTTGACCCAGAGGAGAGCCTAGAACGGGTGGCGGACTTCTGCCACCGGTGCTGCGCCAGCCGCGGTGCCCGGCCTCCTGCCTGAGGTCAACCTCAGCGGTTGCGTGGTGTCACCAGGCCGGATTCGTACGCGAGGACCACGAGTTGGGCGCGGTCCCGGGCATGGAGCTTGGCCATGGCCCGGTTGACGTGGGTCTTGGCGGTCAGTGGGCTGATCACCAGGCGTTCCGCTATCTGGTCGTTGGACAGGCCCTGCGCGACGAGGGCGACGCTCTCGCGTTCGCGGTTGGTCAGCCCCTCCAGCCGCGTGTCAGCGGCTGAGTGGAGCGGCTCGGTGACGTACCGGTTGATCAGCTTTCGGGTGATCGACGGTGCGAGCAGGGCGTCGCCGCGCGCAGCGACGCGCATGGCGTGCAGGAAGTCCTCCGGCTCGATGTCCTTGACGAGAAATCCGGCGGCACCGGCGCGCAGGGCGTGGAAGACGTGTTCGTCGAGGCCGTAGTTGGTCAGGATGACGACGTGCACCCGGGCCAGGGCCGGGTCCGCGGCGATGCGCCGGGTCGCCTCGATGCCGTCCATGACCGGCATCTGGATGTCGATGAGCGCGATGTCGGGCAGGTGCTCCCTGGCCAGAGCCAGGCCCTCCCGCCCGTCGGCCGCCTCGGCCACCACCTCGATGTCGTCCTCCACGTCGAGGAGCGCGCGGAAGCCGCTGCGAAGGAGCGGCTGGTCGTCGACCAACAGGACGCGGATCATGACGTTCGGCCCACGGGTAGCTCAGCGAGGACGCTGAAGCCGCCCTCGTTGCGTGGTTCGGCGCGGAGGCGACCGCCGAGGGCGGTGACTCGTTCGCGCATCCCGAGCAGCCCGACGCCGGGTATCGGGGCGATGTGTGGCGTTGCCGTGCCGTCGTCGTCGACCCGGATCGCGAGGGCGTCCGGACGGTAGTCGATCCGGACCGATGCCGTGGCGGCGGTGGCGTGCCGGGCGATGTTGGTGAGGGATTCCTGAACGATCCGGTAGGCGGTGCGGTCCACCGCGGCCGGCACGTCGGGTCGGTGTCCCTCGATCGTCAAGGTCGCGTCCAGGCCGGTCATCCGGGCCCGTTCCACCAGCTCCGGCAGGTGATCGAGCCCATGCGGCGGGGTCGTGCCGTCGTCGCGCAGCGTCTCCAGGGTCGCGCGCAGTTCCCGGTTCGCCTCACGACCGGCATCGCGGATCGCCAGCAGGGACTCCGGCACCTGCTCTCCGCGCTTGCGGGCCAGGTGGACGGCCACCTCGGCCTGCACCTTGATGATCGAGATCTGGTGGGTGAGCGAATCGTGCAGCTCCCGCGCGATGTGCAGCCGCTCCTCGTCGGCGCGCCGCCGCGCGGTCTCCTCCCGGGTGCGCTCGGCGTCGTCCGCCCGCCGCTCGGCCTGCCGCAGCGCTTCCCCAGCGGCACCGGCGGCGACCAGCCATGCCAGCTCGAGGGCACCCCGGGCCCGTGCGAGCGCCTCCCCCACGGGCATGTCCTGCGGCAGGGCGAGGGCCGCGAGCGGGAGGGCCGCCAGCATCAGCACAGCCGCCACGACCGTGACGACGCGGTGGCCCGCCCGCACGGCGGCGTACACCGCGAACAGGAACGCGACGGCGGGCACGTCGAAACCGACCGCCTGGTAGCCCACCGCGCAGAGCCCGGTGACGGCCAGGACGGGAACCGGAGCCCGGCGGCGTGCCGCCAGTGCCAGTCCACCGGCCGCCAACAACGCGTAGCCGAGCAGGTCGGCACCCGCTGCGGAATGGTCCCCGGACCGCCCGGCGACCAGCAGCACCGCCGCCACGCAGACCGCGATCGCCCAATCTCGGAAACCCGCCGGAACACCGGACCGTCCTGTGCTCATGCGCGCACCCTAACCGGATGCCGTCGCGGGGCGACTCCTGCTCACGGAGGAGCGGACGCCTACCGCGCACGCAGTACCTGCGCGGCGCCTACCGCGTCTGCGGCAGCCGGGTGCGCCACCGGCGGCAGCGCGACATGCATCCGGCTGCGGGACGACCGGCGGCGCTCCAGGCGAGATGCTCAGGCTCCTATCGAGAAGCACGAAAAGGAGCGAACCATGAGCCGATTCGGAGCCCTGATGTCCGTCCGACTTGTCCTTACCGCTGCCGGAGCCGTCCTGATCGGAGGTCCCGGGTTCGCCGCACCGGCGGCCGCGCACGCCTCGGCCCAGCCGATCGCCGCCGGGGTCGACACCATGAGCGCCGGGCGACTCGGGGCATCCGTGGCCGCCGTGCTGGGGCTGGCCGGCGTGCTCATCGGTGGGCTGGCTCTGGTCCGTCCCACCAGTCGTCTCGGCACCGGCAACGGGCGACTCGGAGCGATGATGGCCCTGGCAGTGGGGCTGATCGGCATCGCCCTCGGCGGCCTGGTCGTGGCCACCTCCGACAGCGGCATCGGCACCGGCAACGGGCGAGGGGGTGCCTATGTGGCCCTGGTGGTGGGGCTGATCGCCGTGGTCCTCGGTGGTCTGGCTCTGGCTCGCTCCCGCCGCGCCGGCTGACGGTCGACCGCGACTGCACGGCTGGTGCGACGGCCGACCTCGCCCGTTGCGGGGCATGCCTCCGATGGACCATCTTCGGCTGTCTATTGCCGTGCGGCAGAACGAGTGGTAGTCATCTTGGTGATGGTTGATCACCAAGCGACCCAGGAGGCGGCGATGATCGTTGCCGCGCCCTGGCCAAACGGCCGCGACCCGGTCACCGACCAGCCCTCCGACCGCGTCGCCGCGTCCAGCCGCCCGAGCACACGGGCGGTCGGCGTCACGACCAGGTCTGTCCGGTAGGGATCGACCACAGAGTGTTCGAAACCCGTGACCCGTCCATCGCACTAAGGCATCGGGGTACGGGTGGCGGGCCCCGCCGCGCCGGCGGCGGTGATCCCCGCAGCCGGCGCGGCGCAACCCGGAGCGGCCCCGCCCTCGACGTGCGGGGCGCGCCGGCCCGGGACACGAGCGTCCCGATCCCGACCGGATCCACCGGTGGCGCCAGCGACCGCTGCGTACCTCGGGCGCGGCCCCCACCCCGCCGATCGGGCAACCCGGCACGATCCCCCGCACCCCTGAGAAAGGTGGACCCATTCATGAACCACCCGCAGAACGAAGGGCTGAGCCGGCGCCGCATGCTGGGCGGAGCAGCCGGACTGGCCGCTGGAGCCACGGTGGTCGCGGCGGGGCTGCCGTCCGGTGCCGCCGCCGCTCCGGCGCGGACCGCGCCCGACGTCGCCCGCTGGCGCAGGCAGGCCGCGCACGTCACGATCACCCGCGATGACTGGGGCATCCCGCACGTGGTGGGCAGGACGGACGCCGACGCGGTGTTCGGAATGATGTACGCCCAGGCCGAGGACGACTTCAACCGGATTGAGAGAAACTATCTGGTGAGCCTCGGTCGCCTCGCCGAGGCCGAGGGCCAGAGTGCCATCTGGCAGGACCTGCGCCAGCGGCTGTACGTCGACCCCGGGGAGCTGAAGCGCGACTACGCGCACTGCCCGTCCTGGCTGCGCAAGCTGATGCAGGCCTGGGCCGACGGGCTGAACTACTACCTCGCGACCCACCCCGAGGTTCAGCCGCGTGTGATCAGGCGGTTCGAGCCGTGGATGCCGCTGAGCTTCTCCGAGGGCAGCATCGGCGGCGACGTCGAGCGGGTGCCGCTCAGCCAGCTCGAAGCCTTCTACAGCGGGCGCTCAGTGCCGATGACCGATGAGGAACGCGGGCTGCTGTTCCGCGAGCCCAGCGGCTCGAACGGCATGGCGATCGCGCCGAGCCACACGCGCAACGGCCACGCGTTGCTGCTGATCAACCCGCACACCAGCTTCTTCTTCCGCTCGGAGCAGCACGTGACGAGCCGGGAAGGGCTCAACGCCTACGGCGCGGCCACCTGGGGGCAGTTCTTCATCTACCAGGGCTTCAACCCGAACACCGGGTGGATGCACACGTCCAGCGGCGTGGACAACGTCGACGAGTTCGCCGAGACGATCGTGACCGGGGCGGATGGCCGGCACTCCTACCGCTACGGGAACGCCCTGCGGCCGGTGCGGACGAAGACGATCACGCTGTCGTATCGCACGGCGGAGGGCAGGCTCGCCCGCCGCAGCTTCGCCACCCTCGCCACGCACCACGGGCCGATCGTCCGGGAGGCGGACGGCAAGTGGATCGCGTTCGCGCTGATGAACAGGCCCGTCGAGGCGCTGCAGCAGAGCTTCCTGCGCACCAAGACGCGGGACTACGCGGACTTCATCCAGGTGGCGGGCCTCAAGGCCAACAGCTCGAACAACACGCTCTTCGCCGACTCCAAGGGGGAGATCGCCTTCCTGGTGCCGCAGTTCATGCCGGTCCGCGACGATCGCTTCGACTACCGCAGGCCCGTCGACGGCAGCGACCCGGTGACCGACTGGCGCGGACTGCACAGCCTCCGCAGTCTCCCGCAGGCGGTGAATCCGAGAAACGGCTGGGCGTTCAACACGAACAACTGGCCCTGGACCGCGGCCGGCCCGGACAGTCCCGACGCCGCCGACCATCCGCGCTACTTCGACCAGGCCGGGGAGAACCCCCGCGGGCCGCAGGCGATCCGGGTGCTGAGCGCGCGGAACGACTTCACCCCGCAGACGCTCATCGCAGCGGCCTTCGACACCTACCTCACCGCCTTCGCCCGGCTCGTGCCCGGGTTGGTGGCGGCCTGGGACAAGCTGCCCGAGGGCGACCAGCAGAAGACGGCGCTCGCTGGCCAGATTGGCCTGCTGCGCGGCTGGGACCACCACTGGAGCGCGCAGTCGACCGCGACGTCGCTGGCGGTGTTCTGGGGGGAGTCGCTCTGGGCGCCCCTGGCCCAGGCGGCGCGAGACGCGGGCATGTCGATGTGGGACTACCTGGCCGAGCGCGCCACCGACGCGCAGCGGCTCACGGCGCTCGAGGCCGCGGCGGATCGGCTGACGCAGGATTTCGGCAGCTGGCAGGTGCCGTGGGGCGAGATCAACCGCTTCCAGCGCAACGACGGCGCGATCGTCCAGACGTTCGACGACGCCAAGCCGAGCAGCCCGGTGCCCTTCACCTCGGCGCAGTGGGGCTCGCTCGCCTCGTTCGGGGCGAGGCGCTACCCGGGAACGAAACGCTACTACGGCACCAGCGGCAACAGCTTCGTGGCGGTCGTGGAGTTCGGGCCGAGGCTGCGCGCCTGGGCCGTGACGGCGGGCGGCGCGAGCGGGCACCCGGACTCGCCGCACTTCAACGACCAGGTCGAACGCTACGCGAGCGGCAACCTCCGGCCCGTCTACTTCTACCCGGACGACCTCAAGGGCCATGTCGAGCGACGCTACCGGCCGGGTAGCTGACCAGTCGCCGCAGGCGACCTCATCGGTGGGGCGCTCCTTCAGCCGGAGACGCTGACACCGACGTAGGACAGTTCGTCGGCGCCGTCGCGTGTCCCGGCCGGCCACCCGGTCCCCGCCCGCGTCGGCGCCGGCGCTGTCCCTGCCCCGGCTCTCTTCGGACGACCTGATGGTGAAGTGCCACCACCCGTGCCGCTCAGGACGTGGCGAGGGTGTGGAGCGTTTCGGTGGTCGCCGGGTCGGCCGGAAAGAAGGCCTCGACGGCCAACCCCGAGACAGTGACATCCAGTGGCGTGCCGAAGAGTGTCGTGGTGCTGACGAAGGACAACTCCTGGTCGTTGTGGCGGTACCGGAGCGGAATGACGACGCGCGAGACGGCGTCGTTCATCGGTGCCGCGTTGGCGTTCCCGCCGGGATAGCCGCGAAGCTCCTCGTGCAGTTCGTACAGAAACGGGTCGTTGGTTGTCGCGGCCTGCTGGCGCAGCCGGTTGAGCAGGTGGGCGCGCCACTCCGGCAGATTGAGAATTCGTGATGCCATGCCGTCGGGGTGCAGGCTGAGCCGCAGCACGTTGACCGGTGGGGTGAGGAGGTGGGGCTGCGCGCCGGCGGTGAACAGGGCGACCGCAGGGTTGGCCTCGACGAGATGCCAATGTTGGTCGATGAGTACCGCGGGGTACGGGCCGTGCCCGTCGAGGATCTGCCGTACGGCCGCACGTACCGGCGCCAGTTCCGGATCGCTCAGCTCGTGGCTGGGGTAGGCGGGCGCGTACCCGCTGGCGAGCAGCATCCTGTTGCGCTCCGCCAGCGGCATCTCAAGCTGCTCCGCCAGCCGCAGGATCAACTCCGGGCTCGGGCGAGATCTCCCGGTCTCGACGAAGCTCAGATGCCGGGCCGACACCCCCGCCTCGATCGACAGGTCGAGCTGACTCATCCCGCGAGTTCGGCGCCAGTCGCGCAGCAGCTCCCCCACTGGTCGCCCGGGCCTGGTCACGGTCGTCACGCCACCGACCCTAATGACCGCAGCGGCGCACAGACCATTACCTGCGACGTAATCGACAGCCCGCCACGGCGCCGGAATCATCTCCTCCAGACCCGACCATTCGCGGCGAACGAGGAGAGATCCGTGGCGACCACATTCGACGACCTGGCCGAGCGGTACATCGCTCTCTGGAACGAGACAGATCCGGCGAGGCGGCGCCGCGACATCGACGACCTGTGGGCCCCCGAGGGCCGCTACGTCGACCCGCTGGCCGTCGCCGAGGGCCCGGACGCGATCGACGCGACGATAGCCGCCGCGCAGAGCCAGTTCCCCGGCATGACGTTCCGGTTGGCCGGCCCGGTCGACGGCCACCACAACCAGGTCCGCTTCACCTGGGAACTCGGGCCGGAAGACGTCGAGGCACCGATCGTCGGCTTCGACGTCGCAGTGACCGACGGCAACGGACGGCTGACCCAGGTGCTGGGTTTCCTGGACCGAGTCCCAGCGGCCTGAGGATCCCCGGGGGCGGCGGCCACCGCCGGCCGCCCCCGCTACTCGCCGCCACCGGCACAGGCGCCGGGAACCGACCCGAACGGAGACTCATGACCGCGTACGCGCTCGCACACCTGCGCAACGCACCCATCCACGCCGACGTGCTGGAGTACCTGGAGCGCATCCAGGCCACCCTCGCCCCCTTCGAGGGCCGGTTCATCGTCCACGGCGGAACCATCGACGTACTGGAAGGCGACTGGCCGGGTGACGTGGTGATCATCAAATTTCCCGACCTGGGCAGGGCCCGCTCCTGGTACCACTCCAGCGCCTACCAGGAGATCAAACCCCTGCGGACGAGGCACCTCGCCGGCGAGGTGATCCTGGTCGAAGGAGTTGAGACCAACCACGACTCGGCGCAGATGGCTGCCGAACTCCGTCAAGCCAATGGCCTGTAGCGGCGGCAGCCACATGCGGGTGACGATGGCGAGTGCCGCGGCACGGCCCGGCCGCGCGAACGAGGACTTCACCGGCGCCGTACCGACGGCGGCGGTGCTGATCGACGGCGCCGGCATTCCCGGCAGCGAATCGATCTGCCGGCACGGTGTGGCCTGGTACGCCAGCCGCCTGGGCGGCAGCCTCCTCAGCCTCCTGTCACTCGCGCCGGACCGCAGTCTTCCGGCGCTGCTCGCCGAGGCCATCGAGCAGGTGACGGACGATCACCGGGACACCTGCGACGTCGCCGACCCCATCAGCCCGTCGGCGACCGTGGCCATCCTGCGCCTGTCCGACGGCCTCATCGAGCACCTGGTGCTCGGTGATTCGGTCCTCGTGCTCGACAGGGCAGATGGCGCGCCGGTCGTCGTCTCGGATCCACGGGAGGTGACCATCAGCCGGTCGTACCAGGCCGCGCTCGAGGCCGTCGTCGCGGACAGCGACGAGTACCACCGAATCCTGCGGGACCTGCGCGCCAACCGGAACCAGCCGGGCGGCTTCTGGGTGGCCAAGGACGCCCCGCAGGCGGCCGGCGAGGCGATCACCGGAAGCTGCCCGGTCTCCGAGCTGACCGGCGCCGTCCTGCTCAGCAACGGAGCCAGCCGCGTCGTGGACCGGTTCCGGCTCGCCGACTGGCCAGGGGTTCTGGCCGTCCTGGCGTCGAGGGGGCCCGCCGAGGTCATCCGTCGTGTCCGGCAGGCGGAGGCGCGCGACGCGGTGGCGGCGGACGACGCGACGATCGCACACTGCACCGATTTCGTCGTCGGCTGACCATGACCGCGCAGCCGGCGGTCGTGGCCGGCCCGGTTTCCGCGCCGGTGGCCGAGGTACCGCCGCTGTGCAGGACCGAGGAAGGGACGCACCGGATGAGCGAGCGGGAACGGCACCGCGACGGCGACCGTGCCGGGGTGCCGCAGGACGCGGCGGCGAAGCGGACCCGGGCGGCGCAGGATGCGCATGGCGGCAGCATGGCCCCGGGCATGGTGGACGACACGGGCCACCCGGTCACCGAGGCGTCGGCCGACCGCGTGGCCGACACCGACAGCGCCGACTGACGGCCGTTGCCGGGAGCGAGCCGACAACGCCGTCGGCGTCGCCCCCTGCGTGGTTCGTTCAGGCCGTCGGGCCGACCTCGATCACCAGGCCGTCGACCGGTCGGGTGGGGATGCGGTGCAGGGGAATGCCCAGGTCCTGCTCCGGCACCGCGTACGCCAGGCGGGCCAGCCGCACGGCGAGGTCCCGCAGCAACGCCACGGTGATCAGCTCGCCGGGGCAGCGGTGTCCGGTGCGCGGGTCACCACCGCCCTGCGGCACCAGCTCGAACGGCCCGATCTCCCGGTCGAGGAACCGCTCGGGACGGAAGTGGTACGGCTCCGGCCACAGCCGGGGGTCGTGATTCTGCCCGTACAGATCGAGCAGCACGATCGCTCCGGCCGGGACGCGCACCCCGTTCCACGCCAGGTCGGTCACCGCCCGCCCGCCGACGAACGGCGCGAACGGGTAGAACCGGCGGACCTCGTGCGCGTACGCCTCGGTGAACGCCGAATCGGCCGCGCGGAGCCGGTCCCGGTGCGCCGGCCAGCGGTGCAGGGCGTGCCCGGCGAAGGCCACGAACCAGCTCACCGCGACGGTGGGCCGGATGATGTTGAGCAGCTCGACCGCGGCGGTGCGGGCGTCCAAGGGCGTGTCGTCGGCGTCCCGGTGCTCCGCCACCACCGCGACCGCGGAACCCGCCGGGGCCTTCGTCTCGCCCCGGCGCACCTGCTCGATCAGCGTGGCCAGCCAGTCCTTCCGGCGCGTCCGGGCCCTCCGTGCCCGCCAGTGCCGGGGGCCGGCCGTGGCGAAGCCGTCGACCATGGCGACGAGGTCGGCGGCGAGCGCCGGCACCTCGGCCGGCGCCAGCGGGATGCCGGTCCAGTCGCAGACCGCCCGGGTCAGCACCCGGCTCGCCTCGTCGAAGAGCACCACCGGGCCGCGGGTCGGCCACTCCCGCGCGGCGGTCTGCCACGCCGCGCCGACCCGCTCGACCAGGCCGTCGATGCCGCCGTTCATCAGCAGACCCACGAACAGCTCCTTGCGGACGCGGTGCGCCGCGCCGTCGAGGGTGTGCACCGCGGCGTGACCGAACAGCGTGCTCTGCACTGGTCCCGGGATCGCCCCGTGCCGGCGGACATTCTGCTCGTCATAGAAGAAGCGCGCCGCCGCCGGACCGCGCAGGGCCATCACGGGTATCCCCACCAGGCGGGTCCGCAGTACGTCCGCGTCAGCCAGGCGCAGCCGGTTCGGCAGCCAGGCGTAGCCCTCCAGGGCGAGCGGCAGGGCGTCGTCCAGGCGCAGGGTGGAGCTTTTCGGCATGGGTGCAGTCGTGCCCCGTGGGCCCGACGGCAAAACACCAGCCCGCCGGCCCGAGACGGTCGGCGGGAATGCTTGCGGCCGTTCAAGCACGAGCCGATGACCGACGTGCTGGAGGCGTACCGCCAGTTCCAGGACCGCGAGCCCGGGTGGCTGAAGGTCGCCCTGGCCGCCTGACCACCGACCTGGCGGCGCGGCGCCGGCACGGCCGGTGCCGCGCGGCCAAACACGAGAAGAGGAGACACGCCATGGCCGGGCCCCACGCCGCCCCCGGCGGCATCGTCATCTACACCGACGTGACCTGCGGCTGGTCCACCACCTCGTCGCCCGTGCCGCAGCCACCGCCACCTGACCGGGCACCTGCCGGAGTTACCGCTTCCGGGCCCGCGCGGTGGCCCGGGCGTTGGCCTTCTGGATCGCGCGGACCTCGTCGTCCTTGCTCAGGTTCTCCGGGCCGTCAATGCCGACCCGCCGGGCGACGTCGTCAAGATGTCCCTTGCTGGCGTTGGCGTCGACCCCCTGGGCGGTGTCACGGCGTCCCTGCGCCGACTCGGGTGTCCCCTGCTCAGCCTGCGGGTCCGAGGGGCCCCTGTGCTCCTTGGGCTCCCAGTGGTCCCCGACCTTCTCGTGGGTGTGCTTGAGCGAGGCGAACGCTGTGCGGTGGGCCCGTTCGCCGTCGCCGTAGGACTCCTCCGCCGACTCGAGGGTCTTCTTGTAGGTCCGTACCGCCTTGTCATCGGAGCGCGCGATGGTCGACGGCACGTCGTCGCGCATCTGTTCGGCCTGCTCATGCTTGTCCGGCATGACGACACCTTCCCTACCGTGTGTGTTGGAGGCGGCCGTCGCCCGGCGATGGCCGCCTCGCACCGGTCCCCCGACGCGAAGTCAGGCGAACCCGGCACCTCGTGCATGCCCGCCCTGCCGACAGAGAAACGCCGTCCACTCCGTCAGGGGCTTGGCCGGCATGGCGTGAGAGCCAGCGGGTACCGCTTCTCCATGGCCGATCCGATCCAGTCGCAGAAGTACCTGCGCGGCGTCGACGACGTCCTCAGCATCCTGGCGGACGACTGGCTCGACTTCACTGACGACGTCAGCGAAGCCTTCTGGCAGGCGTGACCCGCCGAGCAGGACGATGACCGACGACGCGCCCGCCGAGGAGGGCGCGCGCCACGCGCGGCAGGAGAACGAGGACGACGCCCGGCTGAACGGTCTCGCCCGTCGGCTGGACAAGCCCATGGGCGTACTGGGGATCCTTTTCCTGCTGCTGGTGGTTGGCCAGGCCCTCACCCACGACGAGCCGCTCGTCACCCTGCTGACTGTCGCCAGTTGGGTGCTGTGGGCCGTCTTCGTCGCGGAGTTCGCGCTGCGTGCCTGGCTGGCACGCAGTTGCGCCCGCGACTTCTGGAGGCGCAACTGGTGGCAGGTGATCTTCCTCGCGGTGCCTTTCCTACGGTTCGCCCGTGCCGCCGCCGCGCTGCGGGCCGCACGCGGCACCGGCGTGGTCGCCGCCGCCGTCCGCGGCTCCCGATCGGCAGGTCGGCTGCTGACCGACCGGCTGGCCTGGCTCGCGGTGATCACCGTGGCGATCATCCTCGCCGCCGGGCAGCTCCTGGTCCTCACCAACTCCTACCCGACGTACGGGCAGGCCCTGCACGATGTCGCGCTGACCACCATCACCGGTGAGCCGCTCGACGCCACCGACACCTTCGCGCAGGTCCTCGAACTGGTTCTCGCCGCGTACTCCGTGGTGGTCTTCGGCACCCTCGCCGGCGCCCTCGGCGCGTTCTTCCTCAGCCGGCAACGCGACGAGGAGCAGCCCAGACGCACGGGGGCCGAAGCGAAGCAGTGAGCGGCGAACAACCACGTGTCCGCAGCGCACGACCGCCGGGCCAGCATCGGTGTCCAGGTGAACCCGGACGAATCCCGGCCCGCCCGCGAGGCGTTACCGGCGGACGCGGACGGCGAGCGGCCATTGGGAGGGCGCGGATCAGCCGTCGGCGGACGACCTGTCCCGACCTGGCCACCGGGGCCGTAGCGACCGGCGGGTGCGGTGCAGGACGCCGAACCAGGCGGGCGCTTCCCGGGACTCGTCGAAGGCCCGCGCGATCACGACGTCGGTCGAGGAGTGCAGCAGAATGGAGATGACGATCGTCAGCGCGACGAGGTGGAACACCTCGTCGCCGGCTGCGATGCCGGACTCCAGGACCAGCAGCCCGTAGACGACGGAGGCGAAGCCCTTCGGTCCGAACCACATGGCCGCGGCCTGTTCCCTGGTGCCGAGCCCGGAGCGCAGGAATGAGATCCACAGCGCGACCGGCCGGGCCACGAAGATGGCCAGCACAGCGAAGACCCATCCGGTCCAGGAGATCTCGCCCAGGAACCGTACCGATATCAATGCACCGAATACCAGCAACGCCGCCAGTTTCAACAGCTCGGCAATGTTCTCCCCGAAATGTTCGAATGCTGCCCGCTCCCGCGGCCCGAAGGTAGCCACGGTAATCCCGGCGGCGAACGCGGCGAGGAACAGATTGCCGTGGGTCACCTTGCCCAACGCGAGCACCAACAGCCCGATCGCGACTCCGTTCAGCGGCGCGTACGCAGCGGACGCCGCGAGCCAGCGCGTCCGCTCCAGCGCGATCGCCAGCAACGGCACCAGCACACCGATGAGCAGCCCCGCACCGAGTTCGCCGGCGAGCGCTTCCAGATGCAGGTCGTCCGAGCCCGCTGCGACAGCCAGGAACAGCACCACGAACGGAAGGGCCAGTCCGTCGTTGACACCCGACTCCACGTTCAGCAGGTGCCGCAGCCGGGCCGGCACCTTGTCGTTGCCCACCAGCGCGGCCGCGAACACCGGGTCGGTGGGGGCCAGGATCGCGCCGATCAGCAGCGCCTCCGGCCAGCCGAGGCCGGCCACGTAATGGGCCAGCAACGCGGTGATCAGCAGAGTCAGCGGCAAGCCCCATCCCAGCGCCCGGCCGGGCAGCCGCCACGCCGAGCGCAGGTCAGCCCACCCGACCCGCATACCATCGGTGAACAGCACAGCGAACAGCGCGAGCTCCGCGAGTTGCGCCACGATGGGGGAATCGGAACGCAGGTGCAGCAGCCCGGTGGTGTCCTCGCCGAGAACGAACCCGGCCACCAGGAACAGCGCCGCCGTGGACAAGATGGTGCGGTGAGCCAGCGCAGAGAGCAGCACGGCGACCAGCAGGACAGCGGCGAACGACAACAACAGCACTGGTCACGCTCCAAGGACATGCGGCATCACGATGCCGACCAGACTTCCCGGCGCTCCAGTGATCCCGACGATCATAGCGTCGACTGGTAGAGAGATGCGCACTGACCGATGCGCTGCAGTCAAGCCAGCCTCCGCCTGCGAGGGCAGGTCCGACGATGAGTGCGAGGAGTGCCGGGAGTCCGGTTGGCGACCAGACCGACGTCGACCGGGATGTCCGCCACGAGGTGTGGCACCTTCGCCCCACTGAGCGTCGCTGCGCTCGCCACCTGGCAGGAAAGCATGCCCAACGGTGGCACGATCAATCGTCGTTATATCAGCGTTTGAGCTCTAGTCAGCCCCCGCTCCACTCCTTGAGGGTGGCCGCTGGCCGACGGTGTTCGTTGGCTAACGTAGGAGCTGGTGTGCCGGGAAGGCTGGTCGGCGATTCCCTCATCGACCCCACCGGAGGATCCCGATGGCCCCAGCACCGGCGAACCGCACGCCGCCACACCTGCTCAGCCGCAGGAGTTGGCCGGAGGTACGCCGCATCGGGGACATCCTCCGTACTGAGACGGTCGGTGGGGTGCTGCTGCTGATGGCCGCGGTGCTCGCGCTCGTCTGGGCAAACTCTCCATGGGCCGGCGCGTACCGGTCGATCGCGGATGTCACCATCGGCCCCGGAGCACTGCACCTGGACCTGTCGTTGGCGCAGTGGGCCGCCGATGGCCTGCTGGCGATCTTCTTCTTCGTCGCCGGGCTGGAGCTCAAACGCGAGTTCGTCGCCGGTGACCTGCGCGAGCCCCGCCGGGCGATGCTGCCCGTCGCCGCCGCGCTCGGCGGCATGACGCTGCCCGCGTTGATCTACGTAGCGTTCAATGTCGGGGCCGGCGGCGGGGCGTTGGCCGGGTGGGCGATCCCGACCGCAACGGACATCGCGTTCGCCCTCGCCGTACTCGGGGTGATCAACACGAGTCTGCCCTCGGCGATGCGGGCCTTCCTGCTCACCCTCGCGGTGGTCGACGATCTGCTGGCCATCGTGATCATCGCAGTCTTCTACACCAGCTCCCTGCACTTCGGGCCGCTGCTGCTCGCGCTGGCCCCGATGGCGCTGTTCGGTCTGCTGGTGCAGCGCCGGGTGCGGTCCTGGTGGCTGCTGCTGCCACTGGCCGTCACAACATGGGCGCTCGTGCACGCCTCCGGAGTGCACGCCACGGTCGCCGGGGTCGTGCTCGCCTTCACCGTGCCGGTGCTGCGCCGCAAGCCGGGGCCCGGCCCCGGGCTGGCGGAGCACTTCGAGCACCGGATCCGACCCCTGTCGGCCGGGGTCGCGGTGCCGGTGTTCGCGTTCTTCGCCGCCGGAGTCTCGGTCGCCGGGGCGGGCGGCCTCAGCGCGGCCCTGACCGGCTCGGTCGCCGTGGGGGTGATGGCCGGGTTGGTGCTCGGTAAGGCAGCAGGTGTCCTCGGTGCCACCTGGCTCGTGCAACGGTTCACCCGGGCTCGGCTCGCGGAAGGGCTCTCCTGGTGGGACATGGTCGGGCTGGCGCTGCTGGCCGGGATCGGCTTCACCGTGTCGCTGCTGATCGGCGAGCTGGCGTTCGGTGCCGGCACCGAACGCGACGATCACTCCAAGATCGGCGTCCTGCTCGGTTCGCTGCTGTCAGCCCTGCTGGCCACCGTCGTCCTGCGCGCTCGCAACCGCCACTACCAGGGCGTCTGCGCCTTGGAGGAGCGCGACAGCGACGCCGACGGGGTGCCGGACGTCTACGAGGAGGAGACGACCGGGACGAAGCCGGCTTGATCTTGGGCGCTCATCGGCTACGCCGGCCAGCCGAGCAGTCGGGCGCCGAGGACGGCTGCTTGCAGGGTGAATCGCTGCGTGGGCTCGCCGGGGTGGTAGCCGGTCAGGTCGCGAATACGGTCGAGGCGGTAGGTGATTGCGCGAACCGACAGGTGCATCTGCCGAGCCGTAGCGGTGTGGTTGCCCTGGTTGTCAAAGAGCAAGGTCAGGGTCTCCAGGTACGGCTCGGCGCCGCCGCGGGCCGCGGTGAGCGGCCCGAGGACCGTGGTGACCAGGTCGGTGATGGCGTCGCGATCGCGCAGAAGCACGGGGAAGACCAGCAGGTCGGCGGCGTTGAGTACGGGCGCGGTGAAGCCAAGTTTGGCCGCGTGGTCGAGGGTGTGGCGGGCCTCGTCGAGGGACGTGGCCAGGCCGTGGAGACCAGGGTGGGTGCGGCCGACCGCGATCTGCCAGTTGCCCGCGCCAAGCTCGGTGAGGAGCAGGTGGGCGAGTTCGGCCGCGATGCCGCGTAGGCCGCCGGCGCTGATGCAGACCACATCGCCGTCGCGGAGGGTGGTGAGGGTGTTGCCTTCGCCGAACCTGGAGGCCAACGCGACGTCGATGCGGTGTGTGATGCCGGGAGTCAGGCTGGCCGCACGGGCGGTCAGGACGGTGTGGCTGGCCGACAGGCGGATGCCGTATCGGTGTGCGCGCTCGGCCAGGTCACCCGGGTCCGCCCGGCCGGTGAGCAGGTCGTTGACGAACACCGCCCGTTCACTGTCGTGGCGATCCAGCTCGGCGCGGTTCTGCCGGGTGTATCCATCCACCGCGGCGGTGAGCAGACCACGGGCGGTGTCCAGCAGCGTCTCGGCGCGGGCGTGCAAGGTGGTGGCCGTGTCCGCCGTCCCGACGGGGGTGGCGCTCCAGTGGGCGGTGGCGGCATCCAGCACGCCGGCGACAAGCTCGCGCAGCTTCAGCCCGTCGTCGGCGGCGCGGGCGCCCAGGTTGACCGCTGCCTGCAGCCGGGCACTGGCTGGGACGTACAGCAGGTGCCTGCAGTCGGCAGCCAGCCAGGTGTGGTCGCTCATGGGTTGTTCCTTGTCGGCGTGCCGGTGGACGGCAGTGGACGGCGGCCACCAGCCTCGGGTTTACACACCGATGTCGCGGCGGTCGAACAGGATCACCCCGGCAGTCGTGGTTGCGGCGCCGAGGAGCACAAGGGTGAGAAGCTCGACCGGGTGCCAGCCGGTGTGCAGCGGGTCCGTGCCGATGAAGTAGTGGAACGGTGAGAGCCAGCGCACCCAGTGCCACCCGTCGAGCATGCCGCCGATGGCGTTGACCATGTAGGTGGCAACGGCGAGACCACCGGTGATCGTGAGGACGGCACCCCGCTTTCCGGTGGCGGCACCGACGAGGAAGGCGATGCCGGCGAAGCACCACACCAGGGCCACCAGGCCGGCCGAAGCGGCAGCGACCCTGGACAGAGAGATGTCCATGCCGATCCAGGGAACGACGATCATCAGTAGGATCCACGGGATGGCGGCGATCGCCGTGAGCGCGCTGCCGGCGGCGGCCACACGTTGCCAGGCGAAAGCGGCTCGCGACAGCGGATTGGCCAGCATCAGCTCCATGCCACCGTCCTCCTCCGGCCGAGCGATCGTTCGGGCGATCAGCGTGATGGCGCACATCAGGACGAGCAGTGGGCCGATCAGGCTGAAGATGGTCGCCTGCAGGTAGCCGGCGGGCGACAGCATGTCGGCGATTCCGAGGAAGTCCAGCATGCCCTGGGGCAGAGCGTCCTGCTTCAGCTCCGCCGCCCCCTGGAACTGACTGTAGAACGAGGTGTAAATCCCGGTGAAAGCGGCAACACCGACGGCCCAGCCGATCAACGACGAGCGGTCGTCACGCCAGGTCTTACGCACCAGCGCGGGAAGCATCGCCGGCTCCTTCCCCGTGGTAGTAGAACGACAGGAACGTCTCTTCCAGATCGGGCTCGGCCGACAGCATGTCCACAACCTCGTGCCGCGCCGCTGCCTTGATCAGCGGGTCCATGCGGCCGTCGATCGTGCATTTCAGCACCGGTCCGGACACGACGACGTCGCTCACCCCGGGCAGGACGCTGAACTCTGACGGCTCCACCGGATCATCGAAGTGGATCTCGACGGCGCGGACCGCCCGCTTTCCGAGTGACTCGACTCGTTCGACCGCGACCAACTGGCCGTCGCGGACGATGGCGACCCGGTCGGCGGCCTGCTGCACTTCGGCCAGGACGTGGGAGGACATGAAGATGGTCTGCCCGGCGACGCTGGCGTCGCGGACCATGGCCAGGAATTCCTGCTGCATGAGTGGATCCAGGCCACTGGTCGGCTCGTCGAGGATCAGCAACGCCGGCTGGTGCATGAACGCCTGCACCAGGCCGACCTTCTGTTTGTTGCCCTTGCTCATCGTGCGCACCGAACGGGACAGGTCCAGGTCGAGCCGCTCGGCCAGATCCGTCACCTGCGACCAGGCCACACCACCGCGTGCCTCAGCGAAGAAGCGCAGCAGGCTTTCCGCCTTGTCCCGCCCGGGGAACATGAGTTCGCCGGGCAGGTAACCGATCTGACGATGCAGTGCGGCCTTGTCCCGGCGCGGGTCGAGCCCGAGGACGGTCGCGTTTCCACGGGTCGGGCGCAGGAAGTCCAGCAGCAGCCGGATCGTGGTGGTCTTCCCGGCGCCGTTCGGTCCCAGGAACCCCATCACCTCGCCGGCACGAACCTCCAGGTCAAGGCCCTCGACGCCGCGGCGCTGACCGTAGAACTTGGTCAAGTCCTCGGCGAGCAGGGCAATGTCGCTTGTCATGTCCACATCGTCGCGGTCACCCCTGTCCGGCATCCAGGGCAGCATCCGGCCGACATCCCCCTGATGCCATTGCCGGAGATCGGCAAACCGGCGGCCCGTGCAGTCCAGTCGATCGTCGCCACGCAGACCGAGCGCCGCACTGATACCCGCTGCTCCGGTCCGCGTGGCGACGCACAACAGGTCACCCGCGCAGGTCGCGTCGTCGGTATGCGGCCGCGCCTGTGGTCGTCAGGACTCCCGCCAGACCCGTCATCACGAGTGCGCCCCGCCAATCGACAGCGGCCAAGGGCACCGGTGCGAGATGGGCGAAGGGCGAGAGGTTCGCCACCCAGGTCGGCGCGGCGGCGCTGTCCGCGGTCACCTTCAGCAGGAAGCCACCGGTAGCCGGTAGGCAGCCGAAGGCTGTGACGGCGCCGGGCGCGATGCCGGTGGCGAGGATGGCGGCGCCGGCACTGAGCAGAACGATCGGCAGAGTGTTCCACGTACCTTGCAGTGCGGCGCTGAGTGCGAAGTCGCCTCCAACGACGGTGACGCCCACCCAGGTGGCAATCGCGGCGCTGGTGACAAGGACGAGCGCTCCGCCGATCGTCGCGGTGAGCTCAGCCGTGAGCAGCCGGAGCCGGCTCAGTGGCTGGGCGGCCAGCATAATCAGGCGACGATCGAACTCCGCGGCGACGAACGCGGCCATGCGTACCGCGGTGAAGGCGCCGACGGGGAGGGCGAGCAGGGCGAAGATCGCGGCAGTGAAACCCTCGACCCTGTCCAGTTCGGTGAAGCCCGCCTGCGCGGCGGCGTCGACGAACGCGGCGTTGTCGGCCAGAAAGTCCGTCACCGAGATGCTGGTGATACCGATCAACAAGAAGTAGGCACTGACGCCGGCGGACCAGCCGGCCAACGGAGCCAGCATCCGGCGCACGGCGAACGCCTCCACCGTTGCGAGTAACCGCAGACGAGCGGGTCGGCCCGTGGCTGGCGCCGTGAGACCACCGCCGACATCGCGACGGTCGGCCGCTGCCAGCGCGGCGCCGTATACGAGGATCGCCGCTGTGAGCAGGATCAGCAACGGCAGCGGGTGATTCCCCGCATACGGTGCGCTGAGTTCAATCAGGCCGAACGGTGACAGCCAGCGCAGCCACCCGAGGGCGGTGAGACCGTCTCCGATCATGCGCGCCAGCAGGCCGGCGCCGAGCACGGCGATCGTGACGCCGGTCGCGGCGGCCCGGGCCGGGAAGATCTGCGCGGCCAACGTGGCGACGGCGACGGCGAACAGCCCGAGGGCCGCCAGGCCCGCACCGTACACGGCCGCGCCAGCCCGGTCGGGTCCCGCGCTCGACAGCGCCGTGGCGGCTGCGAGACCGGCGGCGAGCGGCACGAGCGCGACGACAACAACGTGCCGGCCCACGACATCGCGCAACCGCACCCGGCCGGCCAGCAGCACACCCCAGCGTCCGGCATCTTCCTCACCTCGGGTGATGCGGGTGGTGGCGAGGGTCGACCACACGCCGAGGACGACGGCGACAACGGTTCCGACCCGCCACACGGTGAACCCGCCGGCTTCGCCGAGCGCGACCGGGTCGCCGAACAGAGTGCGGATAGCCGGGTTGCCGGCCAGCGCGTCGAGGCTCGCCACGGCGGCCGGGTCGGACATCATGCTGTCGTAGCCGCCCACCACGATGGCCGGCATCGCTGCGGCGAACGCCAGGACGAGCAGGCCACCCCGGCGAATCTGCCGGAGTGCCAGGCGGCTGATGGCCTGTCCCGGAGCGGCCCGGAGCGTAAACGCGAAGTTTGTCATCGCGCCGCCTCGGCACCGTAGTAGTCGAGGAAAATCTCCTCCAGGCTCGGCTCGCGCACCGTGAGCGCCGTGACGTCGGCCTCGGCGAGGACGCTCAGCGCGGGTGCGGGCGGCCCGGTCAGGAAGAATCGCAGCTGCCCGTCGCCGATGGCCTCCACCGTCTCGACGCCCGGCACCGCAGACAGTGCCGGTGGGGTGCCGGTGAATGCGACGGTCACCTCGGCGCGTTGCAGAGCACGTAACCGCGCGACGGACGCGACCTCAACGAGCCGGCCGGCGCGCAGGATCCCGACCCGGTCGCAGATCGCCTGCACCTCGGCGAGTTGGTGGGAACTGAGGAAGACCGTCTGGCCGCGGTCGCGTGCCTGTGTGACAGCGGTGCGGAACTCGCGTTCCATCAGCGGATCCAGGCCGCTGGTCGGCTCGTCCAGTACCAGCAGTGGCGCGCGGGTGGCGAACGCCGCGACCAGCGCGACCTTCTGCCGATTGCCGGTCGAGTACGTACGAGCCGGCTTGGACGGATCAAGCACGAACCGCTCGATGAGCTCGTCCTGGTAGGCCAGATCGGTGCCAGGCCCGATACGCGCCAACAGGTGCAGGATCTCCGCGCCGGTCAGATGTGGCCACAACGCGACGTCGCCGGGCACGTAGGCCAGTACCTGGTGTGCACGGGTGACGTCTGCGGCGTCGACGCCAACGACACTGGCTCGCCCAGCTGTAGGCCGGATGAGACCGAGCAGCATTCGGATCGTGGTGGATTTGCCGGCGCCGTTCGGGCCGAGGAAGCCGAACACCTCACCAGCCGCGACCTCGAGAGTCAGGTCGTCGACGGCCATCAGGCGGCCGTATCGCTTGGTGAGCCCGACGGTGCGCAGGGCGGAATCGGTCAACGGACAAGCCTTTCGATCGACGTGGATCATGAACGCCGACCAGGCTTCCCGGCACACCTGCCATCACCGTACTCCCGCAGTCACCCGGCAGACAGACCCGCTTCCGGCCCTCAGGCATGGAATTACGGGCGCGGGGCGAGGATCACCCGACCGGGTTCTGCGACAAGATGTCCGATCTGCGAAGAAGCCTCCCGTATTACCGTGGGTTTGCCCGCCAGATGGAGAGCAAGAATTCTCTTGGTCGATTACTGGCGTAACCCGATCGAGAGGACACCGACCATGCGCGATCTGTCTCGTCGCGACCTCCTCAAGGCGACGGCGGCCGTTGGCGCGGGGGCGGTCGTTCTGCCGGGCATCATGGCCAGCGACGTACCGGCCATTGCAGCCGACGGCTCGGGTTCATCCGTCAGCGCGAAATGCCCGCCGGCGAAGCTGACCGGCCGCATCGTCCGTCCCCAGGACCCCGGGTACGCGAATGCGAGCCTCGGCTGGGACGAACTCTTCGTTCGCTATCCGCTGGTCATCGTCTTCGCTCAGGAGACCCAGGACGTGGTCAACGCCCTCACGTGGGCGCGGCAGAACGACGTCGCGCTGCGGGTGCGGAGCGGCCGCCACAGCCTCGAGGGTTGGTCGAACGTGGACAACGGCATCGTGATCGACGTCAGCGAACTGAAGTCGACCCACATCGACACCGCCAGTGGCATCGCGAGAGTCGGCGCCGGGCTCAATCAGTTGGAGGCGGTGACCACGCTCGGTGAGTACGACCTTGCGGTAACGACCGGAACGGAGGGAAGCGTGGGCCTGTCCGGTGCGACCCTCGGCGGCGGCTTCGGCTTCCTCACCCGTTACCTCGGCATGGCCTGCGACAACCTGATCGGGGCGGAGATTGTCGTCGCGTCGGGTGCCGACGGCGCGAAGGCGATCGACGTGGACCTGCAGCACCACTCGGACCTGCTCTGGGCGCTCCGCGGAGCGGGAAACGGCAACTTCGGGATCGTCACCTCACTCACCTACAAGGTGGCTCCCCTGAAGAAGGTCGCCTACCTCCAGGCGACCTGGGAGGGCCTCGACGACCTGTACCGGGTCTTCGACACATGGCAGCGCACCGCACCGTTCGCCGACAACCGCCTCGGAACCCAGCTGGAGATCCACAAATCCCAGATTCTGCTGTTCGGGGTCGTCGCGGACGGAGGGGAGGGCGAGGCAAAGGAGTTGCTGGCGCCGGTCCTCTCGATTGGCAATCCCGAGGTAACGGTGCAGACCGGGGGCTGGGGCGACACATATGCCGGATTCCAGATTCCGACCGAGGACGAGCCCGCGAACTGGAAATTCTTTTCGCAGTTCACCAACGAGCCATTCCCGGAAAAGGCGATCAACCTGATCTGCACATTCATGGAAAACGCGCCCTCGGAGGACAGCAACTTCTTCACTCAGGCCTTTGGCACGGGGGCTCAAACGAGCGAGCCCCGCGGCGGCACGGCGTTCCCGCATCGCAACGCGCTTTTCTATTCCGAGCCCGGCGCCGGATGGGGCACTCGTGGAGAGCCAGACAGCGGCGACGCCGTCACCCCGATTGCCCAGACCTGGATCGCCGAATTCGGCCAGGCACTGCGGCCGTACGTGGACGGTGCCTACGTCAACGTGCCGAACATCGGAATGGCGGAGTGGGAAACCGCCTACTGGGGACGCAACTTCAACCGGCTGCGCAAAATCAAGGCGAAGTACGACCCCCACAACGTCTTCCAGTACGAGCAGAGCATTCCACCGGCAACGGTCTAGTGCCCCTCGGGTACCTGGTCCTTGACCTCGTCGTAGCCCACTTTGGCGGGTGCCGAGGTCGGCGAGTAGATCACTCGGATCACGCCCGTCGGAAACGCCTCCGTCGACGTCATCTTCAGGTGGTACGGCGCGTCGCCCTCGTCGAACAGCTTGCGGCCCTTACGCGCGGCTACCGGATGCACCAGGAGGCGCAGCTCGTCGACCAGGCCCGCGGCGAGCAGTTGCTGCACCACGGAGATCGACCCGGGGATGAGGATGCCTCTGCTGCCGGCATCGGCCTTGAGCGAGGTGACGGCATCGAGGAGATCGCCCTTCATCAGCTCGGAGTTGCGCCAGGAAAACTCCAGCGGCTGGCGCGAGACGACCACCTTGCGCACGTCCCCGAGTTGCTTGGCGAACGGTGCGTCCTCCCCACCCGCGGCCTCACGCTCGGGCCATGCTCCGGCGAAGCTGTCGTAGGTCTCGCGACCGATGAGCAGCACGTCAGCGGTGTCATAGTCCTCGCCGACCGCGCGACCCATGTTCTCGTCGAAGTACGGGAAGTGCCAGTCGGGGTCGATCTCGGCCACACCGTCGGCCGAGATGAACAGCGTGGAGATGACCTTTGCCATCAGGGTGATCCCTTCGAGTCGGGTGGTGTCGGTTGGTAGACCGGGGCATCATCCCAAACTCATCGGCCAGCCACCGATCCTCGCCGACGGAGAGTTCGGCATGTCGAGCTCGCGGTAGGTTGCACAGTCATGGCCACGACCGCCGACGTCCGTCACGAACTCGCCCGCCTCGCCGACCCACGCCGGGCGAAGGGATCGAGCCGGTTCCTGCAGATGATGCCGGGCGGGTACGGCGAGGGCGACCGGGCCATCGGTGTCTCCGTGCCGGATCAGCGCAGGGTGGCGGCCCGGTACTGGCGCGACCTCTCCCTGGCCGAGACAGCGCAGCTGCTGAGCAGCAGCGTGCACGAGGAGAGGCTGACGTCGCTGTTCGTCCTGGTGCGGAGGTTCGCCAAGGGAGACGAGGAGGAGCGGGGCCAGATCTTCCGCCTCATCCTGGCCAACACCGGCCGCATCAACAACTGGGATGGATACCGGCCGACAGGTAGGTGATGCCCCGGTCGGTTGCCCAGCGTTCGGCCGCCTCCAGCAACGCTGCTCCCACCCCGCATCCTCCGACGTCGGGCAGTACAACCGTGTGTACCTGCGCCGAAGGCTCAGGACGCAGGATCTGATGCTCGGGCGGATCGGGATGACGCAGCACCTCAACCATCCCGACCACCCGGCCCTCACGAGTCTCAGCGACGAGAACAGCATCCCGCCTCGGCTCGTCGGCCAGCATTGCCGTGAAGTGGCGCACCACCGCCTCGCGCTGCGGAACGCGGTAGCTGCCGGGGTCGAGAGCGAGGTGCGCCTCCGCGTTGGCCAGGCGCAACTCCACCACCGAGCGAACATCCGCCAAGCTCGCTGGCCGAACCGTCAGCCGAACCTCCTGCATCGTCCCAATGCTAGGGCCGAGGCAGCAAACTTCGGGGCCCGCCCTGATCGGCAGGCCACGTCCTAATCGCTCAGGAGCTGCTCGCGCAGGATGTCTGCGTGCCCGCAGTGCTGAGCGAGCTCGCGCAGCATGTGGAGGTACACCCAGCGCAGCGGGAGCGGGCCGC
This sequence comes from Micromonospora sp. U21, assembly GCF_018070045.1. GTDB lineage: Bacteria > Actinomycetota > Actinomycetes > Mycobacteriales > Micromonosporaceae > Micromonospora. The sequence continues at coordinate 110,189 of NZ_JAGPYK010000014.1, read as the reverse complement.
GCCGGTTGCCGTGCACCATGTCGTCCAGTCCGAGGGAGGACGCCGCGCGGCGTGACGCTTCGCATGCCTCGGCGTGTGCTCGCCGGACCGTGGCGATGGTGTCGCCGTCGTCGAGGATGAACGACTCGTCCGGCGTCGCGGGGATGCCGATCTCGGCGCGCGATCGGCACGTGACGGCTTCGTCGAACCAGACCTTCTCGACGAAGGTCGCGTGCTTCACCAGGCCCAGCAGCGTGGTCCGGGACGGCACCATCGATCGGCGCGCCTGCTCCTCGGTCAGCCCGTCCAAGCAGTCATTGAGCGCGCGGCGGTGCTCATCGAGAAACACCTCGAACTGGGCCTTGGCCGGCTGGTCGATCACATCTTCGGCGAACGTCGCCGGGAGGGACACCATAGGCGAAGCATCCCAGGACTCGTCACCCAAGAGCAACCAGGCGGGGTGCTCGACGTCCTAGCGCCCATCGAGCCAGGGAGTAAGCAGCGCCATGGTCCGCTGGTGGAGGCCGTCCTGGAAGTTCGCCACGCGGACCTGTTCGGCCGGCTCAGCGACCCGCCTCTCGTCCAGGTAGGCGCCGCTGGGCACGCCCGGATCACAGGCGGCGTGGATGACGTTCGCAGCCCCGTATGACGCATCCTCACCCTGAACAGCGAACATCGCGTGCAGCAGCCGGGTGTTGACGACTCCCGGGTGGACGCTGACAATTCCGGACCGGTAGTGCCGGGACTGCCGGGCGGCGTGGGCGACCAGCGCGAGCTTGGACCGGGCGTACGCGGCGGCCGGCTGGTAGCCCTGCTGAAAGTGCAGGTCGTCCAGGTCGAGGCGGGCAGAGAGATGGGTCGCGGACGACACGTGCACCACCCGGCCCGTCGCGGGTATGAGTGGCAGGAGTCGTTCGGTGAGCAGGACGGCCGCCAGGTAATTGGTCTGCAACGTCGCCTCGTAGCCGTCGGTGCTGCACCTGCGGCTCTCGGCGCCGGGGCGACCCGCGTTGTTGATGAGCACGTCGACCTGCTCGGTGGCGCTGGCCACCTTCCTCGCCAGCGCCACGACGTCGTCCAGCCGGTCGAAGTCGGCCCGCGCGTAGACCACTTCGGCTCGGCCGGCGCGGCGAAGCTCGTCCAGAAGCGGCTGCACTGCCGAGTGTGGCTCCGGCCCGTGCAGGAGCAGTCGTCGGGCTGATGTGGCGACGCGCCGCGCCGCCGCAGCACCGATCCCGCTGGTCCCTCCGGTGAGCACGACGGTTCCCGGCATCTGGTCGACCATCCTTGATCGTCCTCCGCACCGTGAGACGTCCGTCAGGACATCATCCGGCGGGCGACGCCCCGACGTGGGCCGATTGAACGACGCCGCAAGGTCCGAATCTCATGACCGTTCGCCGTTCGCCGTTCGCGGTGCGGGATCGAGACTGTCGGTCATCCCTTTTATGATCACGGCCATGTCGGCCGCTTTCACCACCTTGTGGACCCATGACGTCTGCCGCGAGCTACGCCGGGACCGCGTCGGCCAGCGTCCCCCGGTGGCGTTCAGCGGGATGCACCAGTCGCTTCCCAGTTGGACGAGCGTCGGCGCCGGCGACGATGTCTTCGCGCTGCACGTCAACCGGTGCGTGGTCTACGTGGTGAGCCGTCTACGGGTGTTGGACAAGCAGCAGCGCACGTGTTGCGGCGCTGCTCCGACAACATGGGGTGACCTGACCTATCCCGGTCACGACGCCTGGGCGATGCTCGGCGCCGGCGGATGCGGGGCAAGCCCCGTACACGTCGAAGCGACACCGATCCGCTTCGACGTGGCCATCCCCGGCGACCTGCTCACCGCGCTGACCTGGCGCAACCGACGGGGAGACGAGCGCACCCTGAAGTACGTCGTCGACGGCCGTCTCGAACGCTCCATCAGCCTCCAGGGCCTCTATCGCCTGACTGACGAATCCGCCGCTCGATTGGGCGCACTGCTCGACAACGCGCCAACCCCGACCCGAGCTGCATAGATCCTGACCGCCGGCCGGGGAACCGGCGGTCAGGCAGCCTCGCGGACGTCGGGTCAGCGTCGATCGTCGGCGAAAGCCGCACGCGGGTCGAGGAGCCGGCCTCTTGCGTACTCCTCGTCGAAGGCGGCCGGGCCGAGCCCCTCGATCGCGGCGGCGCGCGTCTTGGCGAGGTCGGCCGCGTCGTCAGGGTCCGGCACCTGGCCAAGCGACGCGAACGCGGCATCCGTGACACCGATCATCCGCGCCGCTTGCGCGTGGTCACCTTCGGCCGAGGCGAGCGCGGCACCCGCCACGCATACGTACGGCACGAAGTCAGCCCAGCCGTTGCGGAACACCCGCTCACGGCCATCGGCGAACAGCTTCCTCGCCACGTCGAGATTGCCCAGACCCAGCTCACAGAACGCGAGGTTGTGATACTCCGAGCTGACCGTCTCGGGCTGGTCGAGCGACTCGTTGAGGGCGATGCTGTCCCGGTACAGATCACGAGCCCGGAGCAGGTCGCCGGACATCCGGGCCACGCCGGCCAGCACATGCCTCGGCCGTTCCTCGAGGCGGCGGTCGCCGGAGCGCAGCGCGACGTCGAGGGCCTCCCCCGCCCGGGCCTCTCCGCCCGGCAGATCACCGCCACGGATGGCGACCCGGGCCAGGCTGTATCGGGCCTCCACCTCGCCGGCCGGGTCGCCGGCCGCCTGGGCGCGCTCGATCTCGGCCTCGCTCATGCGCACCACGGCGTCGGTCTCCCCCCGCCGGAAGGCCGAGCGCACGTTCTCACTGAAGTTCATTGGGCCTCTCCCCTGGGTGTCCGTCCTGGTCGGTCATCGGGTCAGCCCCGGCTGCGATGCGGAGTCGGCGCTGGCGGCCTGCGAGTCGCCATGGTGAAACCCGAGCTGCTCGGCGGCAGGTGCTCCGACTGGGGCTGGCGACGTTGGCGATTCACGCCCGTACGCCCCTGTCGGTGTTGTTCCATGTCATCCAGCCGTTCCCGACGTTCTCCGAGGCGATCTTCCTGGCGCTGCGCCGACCTCGATGCTCAGGTCTCCTCGTCGGGTCCGCATCTGTCGGTGCGTCCGTCGCCCAGACGGCGAGCGAGCTGGAACGAAGGAGGATTGCCATGAGGGAAGGCGCAACGGTGTCGTTGACGGTCGTCGGCAGCCGCACGGAGGCGGAGCTCATCGTCGGCCTGCTGCGCAGTTACGGCCTCAGAGCCGCCGTGGCGGCGGACGACGTCGGCGGGCAGGAGCCGCACCTACAACTGCAAGGGGTCCACGTGCTGGTCGCCCCCGCCGACGAAGCCGACGCCCGTGAGCTCCTGGCCGCGGCCCAGCAGGACGGGACCGACGGGCTGCCAAGCGGCAGCTGATCGGCCGTGCCGGGCACCGAGCCCGCCGGAGCCGCCGGGCGGACGAGCCCCGGACGATCGCTGGTGGATCGACCGGGGCTCGTCCGTTCAAGCCGGGTCAGTCGAGGTCGAACCGGTCGAGTTCCATGACCTTGGTCCAGGCTGCCACGAAGTCAGCCACGAACTTGTCGCGCGCGTCCTCGCTGGCGTAGACCTCCGCGAGGGCCCGCAGCTGGGAGTTGGAGCCGAAGATGAGGTCGACCGCGGTCGCGGTCCACTTCACCTCATCGGTGGCCAGGTCCCGGATCTCGTACACGTGCTCGTCGGACTCCGACGCCTTCCACCGGGTGCCCGGGGAGAGCAGGTTGGCGAAGAAGTCGTTGGTGAGCACGCCGGGCTGGTCGGTGAGGACGCCGTGCCGCGTGCCGCCGACGTTGGCCCCGAGGGAGCGCAGGCCGCCGACGAGGACGGTCATCTCGGGCGCGGTCAGGCTGAGCATGTAGGCACGGTCGAGGAGCAGCACCTCCGGCTGGGTCTTCTCACCGGGACGCAGGTAGTTGCGGAACCCGTCGGCGCGCGGCTCAAGGACCCGGAAGGACTCGACGTCGGTCTGCTCCTGAGTGGCGTCGGTGCGGCCCGGGTGGAACGGCACCGTCACCTCGGCGCCAGCGTCACGCGCCGCCTTCTCGACGGCGGCCGAGCCGGCCAGCACGATCAGGTCCGCGAGCGAGATCTTCGCGCCGCCGGCCTCGTTGAACTCCCGCTGGATGCCCTCAAGGGTCTCCAGGACCGTCGCGAGCTGCTCGGGCTGGTTGACCTCCCAGCTGCGCTGCGGCTCGAGACGGATCCGCGCGCCGTTGGCGCCACCGCGCTTGTCGGTGGACCGGAAGCTGGCGGCGGAAGCCCAGGCGGTGGAGATCAGCTGGGCGGTCGTGAGGCCGGATTCCAGGACCTTCGCCTTGAGAGCGGCGATGTCGGCGTCACCCACGAGCTCGTGGTCGACGGCCGGCACCGGGTCCTGCCACAACTGCGGCTCCGCCACCCACGGCCCGAGGAAACGGTCGATCGGACCCATGTCGCGGTGCAGCAGCTTGTACCAGGCCTTGGCGAACGCCAGCGCGAACTCGTCGGGGTTCTCCAGGAAGCGGCGCGAGATCTTCTCGTACGCCGGGTCGAAACGCAGCGCCAGGTCGGTCGTGAGCATCGTCGGCTTGTACTTCCTGGACGCGTCGAACGGGTCCGGAATGATCTCCGGCGCGTCCTTGGCGACCCACTGCTTCGCACCGGCAGGGCTCGTGGTGAGCTCCCACTCGAAGCCGAAAAGGATCTCGAAGAAGCGGTTGCTCCACTGCGTCGGCACGTCGGTCCATGTCACCTCGAGACCGCTGGTGATCGTGTCCCGGCCGTTGCCGGCGCCGTGGCTGCTCAGCCAGCCCAGGCCCTGCGCCTCCAGCGGGGCACCCTCGGGCTCCGGGCCCACGTTGTCGTCGGCGGGGGCCGCGCCGTGGGTCTTGCCGAAGGTGTGGCCGCCGGCGATGAGGGCGACGGTCTCCTCGTCGTTCATCGCCATCCGGGCGAAGGTCTCCCGGATGAAGTACGCCGCCGCCCGCGGGTCCGCGTTGCCGTTCGGGCCCTCCGGGTTGACGTAGATGAGGCCCATCTCGGTCGCGCCGACCTCGGGCGACATCTCGGCCTCGCCGACGTAGCGCTCGTCACCCAGCCAGGTGTCCTCGGGACCCCAGAAGATCTCCTCGGGCTCCCAGACGTCCTCGCGGCCGAAGCCGAAGCCGAAGGTCTTGAAGCCCATCGATTCCAGGGAGACGTTGCCGGCGAGCACGAGCAGGTCGGCCCAGGAGATCTTCTGGCCGTACTTCTGCTTCACCGGCCACAGCAGGCGTCGCGCCTTGTCGAGGTTGGCGTTGTCCGGCCAGCTGTTGAGCGGAGCGAAACGCTGCCCGCCGTCGCCGGCGCCGCCACGACCGTCGTGGATGCGGTAGGTGCCGGCGGAGTGCCAGCTCATCCGGATCATCAGACCGCCGTAGTGGCCGAAGTCGGCCGGCCACCAGTCCTGCGAGGTGGTGAGGACGTTGATGATGTCCTGCTTGAGCGCCTCGACGTCGAGCTTGGCGAACTCCTTGGCGTAGCTAAAGTTCTCCCCCAGCGGGTTGCCCTTGGAGGAGTGGGCATGCAGCACCGACAGGTCGAGCTGGTTGGGCCACCAGTCCCGGTTGGTCCGCGGACGACCTCCGGTCTTGGGGGTCGGCGAGTCGATCGCCGGGTTCTCGCTCTCGCTGCCGTGGGCGGTCACGGAGTCGTGCGCGACCGGGCAGCCGGCCTCCGCCTTCTTGTCCACGCCCTGGGCGCTGGAGGGAGCGTTGTCCTGGGTGTCGCTCATGTACTTCCTTCCGAACTGACGGATCACTGGGCGGTGCGTTCGGTCGCGCAGTCGGGGCAGGTGCCCCAGTAGACGACCTCCGCCTCGTCGACCACGAACCCGTGGTCGTCCGAGGCGGTGAGACAGGGAGCCTGGCCGACGGCGCAGTCGACGTCGGCGATCGCACCGCAGGAGCGGCACACGATGTGGTGGTGGTTGTCCGCCACCCGCGCTTCGTAGCGGGCGGTGGCACCGGCGGGCTGGATGCGCCGCACCAGACCGGCGTTGGTGAGCGCGCGCAGCACGTCGTACACCGCCTGGTGCGAGACCGCCGGGAGGTCGGTCCGGACCAGCCGGATCACCGTGTCGGTGTCGACGTGCGGATGGTCGCGCAACGCGGCGAGCACCGCCATCCGGGGCTGGGTCACGCGCAACGAGACCGCCCGCAGCTGAGCCTCGAAGTCGGACGCCACGTGCCGAACATAGTCCACTTTTCTGGAGTAGCTCAAGTTTGGCTCAGACTCGACCCGCTAGGGGGACCTCACCGAAAGGGCGAAACACCGCGATACCAGACACGCTACCGCCCACCACTGATCCGTACCAGCAGGCCGAAGCTTGCCGGCGCGCGAACGGGGCGGGAGCGGCAGGTGACGACCCGGAGCGGGCGGCCGCGATGAACCTGGTCAGCGGCTGCCGCTGCGGGGCCGCGCTCGCTGTCGTACGGTCATCGCGGCCGCCCGCTCCACCGCGGTCATGTCGCCGGAACGGGCAGCCGCGACGATCGTGGTCAGCAGTCGCCGGTGCGCGGCCGCGCTCGTTGGCGTACGCCGCTCACTCGCTATGTCTCGGCGCGCCCGGCTGACCAGCTGACGCACCGCGGGTTCGGTCGACTGCAGGATCTCGGCGATCTGCGCATACGGGTAGTCGAACGCCTCCCGCAGGACATACGCGGCGCGTCCGTTGGGCGTGAGCTTCTCCAACAGCAGCAGGGCCGCGGACTCCAGGGCCTCGCTCCGCTCGACCCCGAGGTACAGGTCCGCGCTCGTGTCGACGGGCTCCGGCAGCCATGGTCCGATGCACGTCTCACGCCGCACCCGCGCGGACTGCAGTGCGTTGATGGCCAGCCGGGTCGTCGTCGTCGCCAGAAACGCGGCCGGGTTGACCACCGCGTCGCGGTCACACGTCTGCCACCGGAGCCACACCTCCTGCACAAGATCCTCGGCCTCGGTGGCGCTGCTGAGCATGCGATACGCGATCCCGAACAGGCGCGGCCGCACGCTCGTGAAGACAGCAGCGGCCTCCTCGAGATCACCCGTCCCGGCCGGCTCGTGCTTCACAGCAGCTCCCCCGTCCCTCGCCCGCGTTGATCACGTCGCGGCTGCCGCCAGTCCCATCGTGGGCCGGACGCGCGGCAATTCCCAACATCGGAACCCAGCAGTGACGGCTGCCACGCGCCTGTCACAGATTCCGCGGCTGCACTGTCTCGGCTGATGGAGGCACTCGAACTCACCAGGAGAACCATGACCACCGAGAAGTTGACCGTCGTCCTCGTACACGGCGCCTTCGCCGAATCTGCGAGCTGGTCCGGGGTCGTCGAGCGATTGCAGGACCGGTTCATCCACGTGATCGCGGTCGCCAACCCGCTGCGCAGCGTGCCGGGCGACGCCGCCTACCTCCGCGATGTGATCGCCGGGATGAACGGAACCGTGGTGCTCGTCGGCCACTCGTACGGCGGCATGGTGATCACGGAAGCCGCCGCCGGAAACGACAAGGTGGCCGGCCTCGTCTACGTCTGCGCGTTCGCGCCCGCGCAGGGCGAGTCCGCGTTCGAGCTGTCGAACAGGTTCCCGGGAGGCACCCTTGGCCAGACGCTGACCGCGTACCCGGTCACGACCGGCGGCAACGAACTCGCCATCCGGCCGGACGCCTTCCACCACCAGTTCGCCGCCGACGTGCCACCCACGCAGGCCGCCCTGATGAGCGCGACCCAGCGTCCGGTCACGGAGACCGCCCTCACCGCAGGGCTGCCGACGGACGCCCCGGCGTGGAAGTCGATCCCGTCGTGGTTCGTCTTCGGCGACGAGGACCTCACCATCCCGGTCCCCCTGCACCGCTTCATGGCGAACCGGGCCGGCGCCAGGGGCGTCCGCGAGGTGCCCGGAGCGTCCCACGCGCTCAGCATCTCGCAGCCTGAAGCCGTGACGGCGTCGATCCTCGAGGCCGTGGACGCGGTCGTAGCGCAATGAGGGCAGGTCGACTGGAGGCATTCAGTGACGGGGTGCTGGCCGGGAATCAGCACGTTCGGGGACATTTTGCCGGAGGTGTCACAGGGCAGGGGAGTTCCCGGTCTTAGCTGGTGACCGGACGGCAACCGATGCCCCGGCCGACAGGAGGGTTTCTCATGAAGATCGTGGTAATCGGCGGCACCGGCCTGATCGGGTCGAAGGTCGTGGCGAAGCTCGGCGAGCACGGCCACGAGGCGGTGCCGGCGGCGCCGAACACCGGCGTCAACACCCTCACCGGCGAGGGCCTGGCCGAGGCGTTGGCCGGGGCGTCCGTGGTGGTCGACGTGTCGAACGCCCCCTCGTGGGAGGACGCCGCGGTGATGGAGTTCTTCACGACCTCCACCCGCAACCAGCTGGCGGCGGAGGCGGCGGCCGGTGTGCGCCACCACGTGGCGCTGTCGATCGTGGGGACCGAGCGGCTGCCCGAGAACGGCTACTTCCGGGCAAAGGCTGCGCAGGAGAAGCTGATCGCGGACTCGTCGATCCCGTTCTCGATCGTGCACGCGACGCAGTTCTTCGAGTTTGTCAAGGGCATCGCCGACGCTGGCGCCGACGGTGACAAGGTCCGGATGGCACCGGTGCTCTTCCAGCCCATGGCCGGCGACGAGGTGGCCCAGGCGCTCGTCCGGGTGGCGTTGGGATCGCCGTCGAACGGGCGGGTCGAGGTGGCCGGGCCCGAGCGGCTTCGGATGGACGAATTCTTCCGGACCGCCCTGGCTGCTCTGGGCGATCCGCGCGAGGTGGTCACCGACCCGCACGCGCGCTACTTCGGCTCGGAGTTGAGCGAGCGGAGTCTGGTGCCGGACGGTGGGGCGGTCCTCGGGGAGGTCACGTACGCCGACTGGCTGGCCCGCTGACCTGCGGGTAGGCCGAGCACGACGAAAGAGGATCTTATGACGATCAACAGCGCCGCCCCCGTCGTGGTTGGTGTGGACGGCTCCGCGGCCGCACTGGACGCGGTCCGGGTGGCGTCCCGGGAGGCGGCGTACCGGCAGCGTCCGCTGCGGGTCGTGCACGCCTTCATCTGGCCGTTGACCGGCGTCCCGCTCACCCCGGCGCCGGGCGCTCCGGCCGACGCCGGCCTGCGCCATCAGGCGGAGCGGTACGTTGCCGAGGCGGTCGCCGAGGCCAGCAAGTTCTGCCCCGAGGTGCCGGCCACCGGCGAGGTGGTGACCGGCGCGCCGACTCCGGTGCTGCTGGGCGAGTCCCGGGAGGCGGCGCTGGTCGTACTCGGTCACCGTGGTTTGGGCGGCCTCGCCGGCCTGCTCATCGGCTCGGTGACCGTGCAGGTCTCGGCCCGCGCCCAGAGCCCGGTGCTGGTGGTACGCGGTGAGCCACGGGCCGACGGCCCGGTTGTGGTGGGCGTGGACGGCTCGGAACTGTCCAGCGAGGCGGTCGGGTTCGCGTTCGAGGAAGCCGCCCGTCGGGACGCCCCGCTGGTCACGGTGCACGCCGGGCTCCACCTCACCTCGGTCGGCCCCGACGACATACTGACCTCGGTCCACGACCTGGACGCCCTCGCCTCCGACGAGGACCGCACCCTCGCGGAGTCGGTGACCCGCTGGTCTGAGCGCCACCCGGACGTTCCGGTGCGACACCGGCTGGTCCGCGGCTCCCCCGCCCGGGTACTGGTGGAGGAGTCGAAGGCGGCGCAGCTGGTGGTCGTCGGCGCGCACGGCCGCGGCGCGCTGGGCGGGTTGCTGCTCGGCTCAGTCAGCCACGCGGTGCTGCACCACTCGCACGCTCCGCTGGCGATCGTGCGGCACCCCGGCCAGGCCGACGTTTCCTGATCCTCGACGACACCCGACCGCAGCCGGGGGTCTGCGCAGGCACCATGGCCTGCCGAGCCACGAGGTCGGCACCGGGTCAACGCCGGCCGGCGGGATCGACGAGAACGCCGGGGTTGAGGATCCAGGACGGGTCGAGCGCGCTCTTGGTGGCGCGCAACGCGAGCGCCATCGGGTCCGGACGCTGCCGGTCGTACCACGGTCGGTGGTCGCGGCCGACGGCGTGGTGGTGGGTGATGGTGCCGCCGGCGGCGAGCAGCGCGTCGGAGACGGCGTGCTTGATCTGGTCCCACTGGGCGAGGGTGGCGCCCCAGCGGCCGGTGGCGTACACGCCGAAGTAGGGGGCGGGGCCGTCCGGGTAGACATGCGTGAAGCGGCAGGTGACCACACCCGTCGCGGCGACGGCGCGGAGCGCTTCGCCGGCCGCGTCGAGCACGGCGGCCCGCAAGGCGGGGAATCGGTCCCAGGTGCAGGCGGTCTCGAACGTCTCCACGATCATCGACCGCGCGGCGAGCGCGTCGCGTTGGTACGGCATCCGGAGGAACGACGACCGCCAGGCGTCGGCGGCGGTCCGCTGCCGTGGGCCGGACGAGTCGTCGCTGCGGGACGACTTCGGCAGGCTTGCCCCGTGGTCGCGGCACAGCTCGACGGCGCGGTCCAGCGACGGTGTGACCGGATGATCGGCGGACTCGAATCCCAGGACGAGCACGCCGCCGGTGGTGGCGGCGCCGGCGTTGAGGAGGGCCTCCGCCGGATCGAGCAGCCGGCAGTTGCTCGGGTGCAGACCGGACTGGGCGATGGCCCGGGTGGCGGCGACCGCCTCGTCGTAGTCGGTGAAGTGCACCGAGGCGGCCGCCCGCCAGCGGGGCCGGTCCTGCAGCCGCATCCACGCCTCGGTGATGACGCCGAGCACGCCCTCCGAGCCGAGGAACAGCCGATCCGGGGACGGCCCGGCGCCGGAGCCGGGCAGCCGGCGCGACTGGCTGATGCCCGCCGGGGTGACCACCCGCAGAGACTCCACCAGGTCGTCGATGTGGGTCAGGACGGTGGCGTAGTGACCGCCGGCGCGGGTGGCCAACCAGCCGCCCAGGGTGGAGAACTCGAACGACTGCGGGAAGTGTCGCAACGTGAGGTCGTGCCGCCGGAGCTGGTCCTCGAGCGCCGGGCCGAACACGCCGGCCTGGATGCGGGCCGCCCGGCTGGTCCGGTCCACCTCCAGCACGCGGTCGAGGCGCCCGAGGTCGAGACTGACCGCCGCGGGATACGCGTCGCCGAGCCGCGGCTCCACACCGCCAACCACTGAGGAGCCGCCGCCGTACGGGATCACCGCGATGTCCCGGCCGGCGCACCAGTCGAGCACGTCGACGACATCCTGCTCGGTCACCGGCCGGATCACCAGGTCCGGTGGGTCGTGGACCTTCCCGTGCAGGTTGCGGACGACGTCCCGGAACGCCTTGCCATGGGTGTGCGCGGCCCGGTCGGCCAGGTCTGTCGAGCACAGCCGGGCGAGTGACGTCGGCGGATCGACCCGCGGCGGGCGCAAGCCGAGCTCGGCCACCGGTGGCGCAACGTGCTCGGTCAGGTCGACGTCGGGCAGCAGGGTACGCACCCGGTCCGCCAACGCCGTGGCCTCCGCGCCGGTCACCGCGTCCTCGACGTGCCCCCAGCCCCACCACGAACGGCGTTGCCCGGCCATGCGGCCTCCCCGTCGTCGCCACCGCCAGATGTACTCGTCGGTAACGTACTCGACGGCCGGCGCCGCGTCGATGCCGTCGTCCGCGCCGCGCACACCTCGTCCGCCACCGTGGCCACAACCTGCGATGGACCCAGGACGCAGGACCGGCCTGGAATTCTGAGCCACGGACCGGCGAAGAGCGCGACGACGATCTGGGCGACTCCGGCGGCGACGAGGGTCGGGCCCGAGCCGACGACACCGATCACCGCTCCCCCGGCGAGCAGACCGATGGACACCGCCCCGTCGTGCACGAGGCTCTCCGCTGCGAAGGCGGCTCGCCGGTCGGCGCCATCGGTGCGCGTGCTGATGATCCGGTTGAGCGCGCCGATGCCGAGCGGCATGCAGAAGCCACCAACGGCGGCCACGCACGCCAGCAGGACAACGGACGACGCCACGGCGGGCAGGACCATGAACGTCACGCCGAGGACGGCCCATCCGATCGCCATCGTCGCGAGCATCGGCATTCGCGGAACGAGCATCGGCGCCAGCAGAGCACCGGCGAGCGAGCCCACGCCGTACCCGGTCATGCCGGCTGCTATGAGCAGCCCAGGTCGCCCGGTCTCGGCGCCGAGGATCGCGAGGCCGAGGGTGAATGCGAACCATACGAGCCCGCCGACTCCGGACATCGTCACGGCACGGCGAATGTCCCCGTGCTGCGCCAACACGTGACGCAGGGCCGGAGCATTGGCCGAGCGGGCCGGCAAGGCGACCGTCGCGGTGCCGCGAACGGTGAGCAGGAGGACCGCTCCCGCACCGACGCCGGCGGCCTCCGCCCACAGCAGGGGCAACGGGCCGCCGACGACCACGGCCCACCCTGCCACCGGTGGCGCCAGGATCATGGTGCTCCGGTGCACGAAGTCCTGCCAGGCCAGCAGCTCCGCCGCGAGCGTGGACCCGAGGCTGTCGCCGAGGTCCGAAAGCAACGCTCGTTGCCCCGGGCCGCTCAGCGCGGTGGCGCATCCGGTGACGAGCCCGGCGGTGGCGAGGTGAACCGCACCGACCGTTCCGACAGCCGCACTGACCGGAACGACGAGCAGGCCGACCACCTGGACCGCGAGCACCCAGGCCAGGGCTCTGCCGGTGGTCAGTCGCTGACGCAGGCGCCTGGCCCACCAGGGCGAGGCGAGCATGGGCAGGCCTACCGCCCCACCGACCAACCCGGTGGACCAGGCGGATCCGGTCTCGGCGAGCGCGACGAGCGGAAGCGCGACGGCCGTCGTACGTTGACCCATCCAGCTCACGAAGGTGGTTGTCAGCATGGCGGCGATCTCGCGTCTGGCATTCACGCAGCAATCGTCTGGCGGAGCAGGAAGCGCTGGTAGTTGGCGGATCGGCATCGGAGCTCATAGCCTGGGAATATGAGCTCATTCCCCTCGGTCGAGGATCTCCGGCTGGTCGAGGCGATAGCGCGGCACGGCTCCCTCGGAGCCGCCGGACGGGAACTGCTCATCAGCCAGCCGGCCGCGAGCAACCGCCTGGCGGCGCTCGAGCGGCGGGTCGGCGAACGGCTCTTCGACCGGGACACGACCGGGGCTCGGCCGACGCCGGCCGGTCGTGCGCTGTGCGCCGAGGCGGCCCACGTGCTCGATCACTTGGGACGCGTCTTCGACCGGACACGCGCCGCAGCGCGGGCACGAACGTTCAACGTCGGCACCTTCAGCAGCCTCGCACCGTTGCTCTTTCCGGCGCTCGACGTGCTGATGGACGACTCGACGGTCAACCAGGTGACGGACCATGGCGACCGGCTCGTGGAGTGGGTCAGCGAAGGGTCGCTGGACGCCGCGTTCGTCGCCGTCGCCAACCAGATGCGTCTGCCCTCCACCGTGAGCGCCGTACCGGTTGCGAGCGACCGACTGGCCGTCCTGACGCCACCGGAGGCTTCGCTGCGCAAAGGCCGGCGGCCGTTCGCCGGTCTCGAGGTCGTCATTTACAGCTACGACATGTCCACGGACACGCTGCACCAGCGACTCGCCGACCTCGGCGCCCGGCCTCGCACGGCGGCCACCGCGGAGACGGCCGTACGAATGGCGCGACAACTGGGATGTCCGGCCGTCCTGCCCCGCGGGCTCGGGCTCGCCTACGCGCATGAGAGGGACAGGGTGTCAGCCACGCCGGTACCCGGCCGCCTCACGATCTTCATGGTGACCCGCCGCCCCACTCCGCACGCTTTCGCGGCAGTGGTGAACCGGCTTCCTGGTCGCCTCGGGCTGCAGCGTCCAGCGGCGAGACGAGCCGACTGATCCGCCGGGTACGCGTCGCCTGACGCCGGGTGCGCCGGCCGGGCGGTCTTGATCGGCGCGGCTGATCGGCGCTGGTGCCGACAGTCCCGCTGTGCGCTGCCTGTTGCGACTGCTCCGGCAGCCTGCCGAAGGCGCACCGGACCCGACTGTTGGCTTCCGCCTGGGAGAGGCCGGACGCGACGAGCAGGTCACTGGCCGTGGTGCGTATCTGGGCGAGGACGACGGTCCCGGAGAAACCAATCTCACCCTTGTACGCTGCGCCGGCATGGTGAACGGCTTGCAGGGCTTTCGCCCGCGCATCGTGCGGCTCCTTTCGGGCAGCGAACTCGTCGCGGAGTATCCGCACCGCCTCAGCAAGGCCGAGAACCGCGTTGATCATCGCTGCCGAGACTGGTTCCCTGTCCTCGATGACGGTGACGGCTCGACGGATCAGCGTCCCGCTGCTGCCCATCGCCCTCTCCAACGGCTCGGCGGTTCGGGCGTAGTGACTGAGCACGCCGTGCCGGTGCCGCCATGACAACGGAGACAGCTGGGTGACCTCCCGTGCGCCCGCCACCGCCTCCCGCAACACCCGAAGTTCCTCCTGGTTGCCGCGCAGTCGGGTGCGGGCACGGATCGCCCGCTCGATATCGCGCTCGCACAACGCCTCTGCCGTTTCCGTCAGTTGTTCGACCAGCGTTCGCAGCGCCGGTCCGGCGGCGCGCCTGACCACTCGCAACGGGTTCACCGGCAGGAGGATCGCCGTGGCCAGGGCGACGCTACCGCCGAGCAGCGCGTCAACGAACCGGGAAAGCTCCACGTTCGGCGACTGCGGCCCCAATGTGGTGATCAGTACTGCCGTACTCGCCGTCTGGATCACCACCGCCGCTCGACTGCTGAGTGCGAAGGACGTGAGGATCGACAGAACGACGACCAGGCCGAGCTGCCAGGGCCCGGTGCCGATGAGAGACAGCAGCGCGCTGCCAACCAGCACCCCCAGCGCCACACCCACGACCAGCTCGACGATCCGCCGTACCCGCTGCCCGACGGACACGGCCAGGGTCCCGACCGCGGCAAGCGGAGCGAACACGGGACTGGGATTGCCGATCAGTTCGTGCGACAGCAGCCAGGCGGTCACCGCGGCGATGCCCGCCTGTAGGGCGACCATGCCACCGCCGTACACCCGGACCGTCCGCTCTCGCACCTTGAGCCGTTGCACGAGCCGATCCTTCAGGCCCCGGTGCCGTGGCACCTCTTGCCGCATGCTGCGCTTTACCCGGGAATGCGCGCCTTACACGACCATTGACGATGTGCGAGGCGGAACACCGCGACTGTACAAATAACGGCCGCCCGACCGGTTGGGGCAGAGACGCGTCCGCGTCATGGCCGCGGGCCGTCGTTCTTCGCAGTCGCGCCGAGGCGTTCCCGGATCAGCGCGATCACGGTGTCGGCGGTCCGATCGAGGTGACTGCGACCATCGGGTAGCCGGGCGTTCGGGCTGATGTAGCTGCCCGGACCGACGTGGGTGGCCGGGTCGAGGCCGTGCACCGTGATCTTCCCTGCGCGGTCGGCCCGGTTCCATCCGCTCCGGCGGAACAGCTTCCACCGCTGCGGGAACATCCAGGTGCCGACCCGCTCGATCCGGTCGCCGGCACTCGTGAGCCGGTCGAGGTGCTGGGCGTGGGTGATGTCGTTGGCGCCGTTGTGGAACCCGCCGAGAGTGATCAGCCAGAGCGGGCAGCGCAGCTGCGACCACAGTTCCTCCACCGCGCCGGTGGCGACCTGGGCGCCACCGCTGTAACTGAGCATCACCACGGGGATGCCGTTGTCACGCTGATAGCCGGCGAGCCGGAGCTGGGTGGCGATCTGCGAGCCGACGGCGCGGTTGTACAGGGGACGGTACCGGCGATCGGCGGCGACGAAGGTCTGCATCACGTTGTGCAGGAACAGCACCAGACCGATGCGGCGGCGCAGCCATACCCACACCGGCCGGTTGGCGAGCGGCAGAGCCAGCGGCGAGTAGGGCTGCACCTGGCCCAGCACCCTGAGCTCCGGCGCTCCGGCGATCACGGCCTTGACCAGTCGGCCGCCGTCGCGGGTGTCGTGGAAGCGGCGTTTCCCGATACCGTCCAGATAGACCAGGTACGCGGCCGGGGGGCGGTCCGGGTCCGCGCCTCGGGCGGGCGGCAGGCCCTCGGGGCGCGCGGCGGTGGGGCTCCGCCAGCCCGCGGCATAGACCACCACCTCGTAGCGGGCGAGGAGAGCTTCGGCGAGCAGGACCGGCCCGATCCCGCCGAGCAGCAGCAGGAGCGCAAGTTCGATCACGGAAACAGCTCCGGTGCCCTTGTCGTGTTGAGCCTCACGACCAGGCGGCGGATGCCCTCGACGGCGACGCCGAGGCCGACTCCCGCGACGGCCACACAGCCGGCGGATTCCCACCAGCCGAGCCCGGCCACCGTGGCGAGGGCAGTGGCGAGGCCGGTCCCCACTCCCACCATGAGGAGCAGGTGCAGCAGCGGCCCGAGCAGCGGGAACGCGAGGACTGCGGCAAGCAGCAGCGGGGCGGCCAGGCCCGGTGTCCAGGCCAGCGCGGCCTGGCCGGGCGATGCGGCGGGCAGCACCAGCTCGGCGAGGGTCCACGCGGACAGTGGCCAGAGCGCGAAGACCGCGCCGTCGACCACGGCGCCGGCCAGCACCATCACGAACACCCTGGTGTGCGACACGCCAGACAGGCGTGCCACCACGGGCAGGAGGCGCCCGACGGCCTCGGACAGCCCAGCGAACAGCAGCATGATGGCGACGACAACGGACATCGGTCAGCCCTGCGGTGGCAGGTCGGCAGAGACCGGCTGAGTGAACGAGCCGGTCTGCTGCACATAGCGTTCGAGTTCGTCGGCGGCGCGCGGATAGCCGCCCGCCTCTCGCTGGGCTACCCGCAGGGTGCTCGCGGCGGCCCGGAATCGGGGCTCGTCGAGCAGGCGCTGGGCGAGGGCGCGCAGGACCTCCACCGTGACGTCCTCGGTGCGGATCGCGAGGCCGGCATCGAGCTCAACGATGCGGGAAGCCACCAACGACTGGTCAGCGCCCTGCGGGACCACCAGCATCGGGACGCCCGCGTACAGGGCCTCGTTGACGCTGTTGACACCGCCGTGGGTGATGAACAGTGCTGCGCGGGACAGGACCTCCAGCTGCGGTACCGAGCGGTGGGCGATCACGTTGGCCGGCAGCGGACCGAGCGTGGCGGGATCGGTGGGTCCGGTGGAGACGATCACGGTGCCACCCAGCGGGGCGAGCGCGTTGGCAAAGGTGCGCAGCAGCTGCGGGTCGGCGCCGAACACCGTGCCCAGCGAGGCGTAGAGCACCGGGTCCCGCAGCCGGTCGACCGGGAACGACGAGTCGGCTGGGCGGGCACCGATGCTCGGTCCGACAAACCGGTAGGACTGGTCGAAGCTGTCGGCCTCGGGGTGGAACGCCCGCGAGGTGTAGACCAGGTTGAGCGGCTGGCGGATGTTCGCCAGGTCGATCAGGGGCACCGCACCCGTGTCGTACCGGCGGCGCAGCTCCCAGCGCGACCTCAAATACCCCCCGGTGGGGCGGGGCTTGACCGCCGCCGCGGCGAGCAGCTCCCAGGAGCCGTGGGTGGGGCTGGGCACGTGCCGGTTGAACGCGAACGTGGTGAACGACGACGCTGCCGGCACGTCGAGTTCCCGGGCGACCACCGGCCCCCACAGGCAGAGGGAGTCGTGCACGACCAGATCCGGCCCGGCACCACGCAGATCGGTGAGAACGGTGGGCAGCACGCGTACGGCGGTGCGCGCAAGCTGCTCCATCACCGTGACGGGTGTCGGCGGGCCGGAGAGCGGTACGTCATCACCGGAGTAGGGGAGCACTCGCGCGCCGGTGGTCGCGATTTCCTCCGCGTAGGCGGGCGGCGTGTGGTAGGTGACGGAGTGGCCCCGACGGACGAGTTCGGCCACGACCGGCAGCGTCGGGTTGATGTGCCCGTGCATGGCGATGTTGAGGAACGCGATTGCGCTCATCGGCCGACCCCGGACAGGGCAGGGGCCAGGGCCCGGCAACACGTAACGATCATGACCCGCCTTTCTCGGTAACAGCGTAGACGCTGCCAGATGGCCCAGTGACGCGGACAAAGTTCTCGCCTCGGTTGGTGCGCACTCCCCTGTGCCGCGCCGGTCCCGGCCGCGCGGCCGGGCATCCGGCGTGACGCCCACACGGCGACAGCGGCAGCGGCCAGCGCCCGCCCAGGCGGGTGCGTGTGACGGCGAGCGCAGTGGGAAGGTCGGTTGGATGACTGACCCCGGAGAGCTGGCGCGAAGTGCGCTCCAGCGAATCCACCAGGCCGCCGTCAGACATCGGGACCTTGAGCTACACCACGCGGCCGAGGACATCGCCCGAGCGGCCCAGGCGAGGGGCCTCGATCCAGGGCCTGTCGAGTCGTACCGACCCTGCCCGGTGTGCGGTGCCGAGCCGGGACAGTTGTGCATCAACGTCCCTGGTCGCCCCGTGACCCCGGGCGACATGCACCCTGAGCGCGCGGAAATGGAGGCATCGTAGAGATGGCCGTGAGCTAGGTGACCGCGCGGAGCATGCGGTCAGGTTGGCGGCGCAGCCGGTCCATCGCCCGCGCCGTCGCGTCATCGGTTGGCAGGAGAACGACCAGCTCCTGCGCGTCGGTGCGTGGCAACTCGAGCTTCTCCCGCTGCCACTGGAGCTTCTGCGCGATGGGATGGTCGAGCCGAAACGGGACGGTCGGTGGAGGCAGATGGCGGTTGAGTCGTCGGGTGAACTCCGGTCCGGCCAGGGGGGTGAGCTCAGCCCGGAACCACTCGGAGGTCTCCGCGGAAGGCCCGAGCCACAGGTCGAAGGCTCGTTCGTCGGCCACCTGCTCCCAGTCCGGGAAGAATGTCCGGGCGCGCGGATCGGTGAACACGTAACGCGTCAGGTTTGGCGTTCCGCTCTCGAGCAGCCCGATCCCCCGCATCAGCACCTCGAACCCACTCGTGTACGCGAGCACGTCGCCCAGACGGTTGGTGACGAATGCGATGCCGGGCTCAAGAAGGTGGAGGGTCTGCAACACGGTGGGCCGGACATGTCGGTTGGGTGGCACCGGCCGCCCGCGCCCCGCGCACGCTCCGCCGGTGATCTTGGCGAGGTGGCGCAGGTGATCGCGTTCGACGGCATCGAGGCTCAGGGCGTCCGCGAGTGCATTGACCACGGCAGGGGACGGGTTGCGGTCTCGACCCTGCTCGATGCGGGTGAGATATTCGACGCTCACTCCAGCGCGCGCGGCGAGGTCGGAGCGTCGTAGTCCTGGCGACCTGCGGCGGCCATGATCAGGCAACCCGAACGACTCTGGCTGGATGCTGTCGCGCTTGGCACGGATGAAGTCGCCCAGCGGCGTGCTCATGCTCCGAGTCTACGGCGATCTCCCCAGCTCATCGAGCCCGCAGGGTGGCCCCACGGGGGCCAGCCTGCGCCCGGTCTGGTTGCCATCCCGGAAACGATGGACCGTGGAGTGCATGAGTGAGAAGCACAAGTTGGCCATCATTGTCGGGAGCGTCCGCGAGGGCCGGTTCGGGCCTGTCGTCGCCTCCTGGGTCGCCGACCAGGCGCGCGAGCACGACGGTTTCGACATCGACGTCGTCGATCTCGCCGACTCCGAGATCCCGCTGTCGTTGCCGGCAGTCTCACCGAAGCTCGCCGGCGACTCATACCCGCGCCCCGACGCGATGGCGCCCTTGACGTCCCAGCTGACGAACGCGGACGCGTTCATCATCGTCACGCCGGAGTACAACCACAGCTACCCCGCGTCCCTGAAGGCAGCCATCGACTGGCATTACACCCAGTGGACGGCCAAGCCCGTGGCCTTTGTCAGCTACGGCGGGGCAGCTGGCGGTCGTCACGCTGTCCTGCACCTGGAGAACGTGCTCACCGAACTGCACGCGGTGACGATCCGCGATGGTCTGGCATTCCCGCTGTACCGCGCGACGTGGGAAGACGGCCGGCCGCTGGACCCCGCGGCGCCCGGATATGCCAAAACCCTGCTGGACCAGCTGGCCTGGTGGGCCGGCGCCCTCCGTTCGGCACGCAACTCGCTCCCGTACCCGGCCTGAAAGGTCACTCAAGGAGCAGTCGGACGCGGCCCCCGCCGCTCCGAGCACGGCGAGGCCGTCTCCCGCCGCGGGAGACGGCCTCGTCGACCACGCGCCGCCGCCGGGCCATCGCGCGACGCGACTGCGCCGCGTCGGCGGGATAGACGAGGAGTCGCTGCGGATCGATGGCGACCTTGACCTCAACCGCGCCGTCGCCGACGTGCCCTGCGTCGTGACGGACAACCCACGCGGGGTCCGGCGGGCCGCCGAGCACCTCGGCGAGCTGGGGCACGACCACATCACCTACGTCGCGGGGCCGGAGGCGTCCTGGGCGAACGGGATCCGCTGGCGGTCGCCGCTCGAAGCGGGCATGGAGCTCGAGATCAACGTGCGCCAGATCGGCCCGTTCAGCCCGACGATCGGGGGCGGGGAGCGGACCGCCGAGGAGCTGTGCGCGCGTCCGGCGACAGCCGTCCTCGCCTTCAACGACCAGATGGCGATCGGCCTCATCCGCGGCCTCAGCTGGAGGGGCGTCAACGTTCCCGGCGACGTCTCACGATGATCGAGGGGGCGCCCGGGCACACCGGCCGACCGATGGTCCTGCCGGTACGCCTCGTGGTCCGCCGCTCGACGGCCGAGCGCAACCGGAGCCCGGGTCGGGCCCGATCGCCATGGCTACGGCAGCGACCCGCACCCAACCCGACGGCCCACCTGTCGTGATGCCCCGGCAGCCGGTGCTGCTGCCCGTTCGTGGAGCCCGGATCCGGTGGCTACACCGCCGGCTGTTCGCCTGATCGCGGTCCGGAAGGTCTCCGGAAGTTCCGAGAATGGGTACTCAGGTTGTGATCCTTACGCCGAGGCTCCGATGCGATTATCCGGGTGTGCCCGTCGATCAGCTGAGACTGCTGGGCAGGTTGAACGCACTCCTGCGGACGATCCGTCGTTCAGGTCAGGTTTCCACAGTGTTTCCGGAAATTGTTGACAAGCCGACGGGCGGGTCAATACGGTCGCCATCGACGGTGTTCGATCACCGTCAATGCCATCCACCGCGACCCACTCCCCCGGTCGTCGTGCAGGACGACCGGCCAACCCCCCACCACCGCGTGGTACGACGCCGATGCCGGCAGCCGTCGACTGGCCGCCGACAGGTCGCCGGGTCGTGCCGCACTGCTGGCCTCCCGCCAGCCGTCACGAGGAGGAAGCAAGCACATGGACGACACGAACCACACACCCACCAGACCGAGGAGGCGCGGCCGCGTGCGGTTGCTGCTCGGCGCCGCGTGCGCCGCGGTGATGGCCGTCGGCAGCACGGTGCTGGCCACCAACGCGTACGCCGAGGCCGATCGGACCGTCAGCGCCAACTCCACCGGCACGCACAACGGGTTCTTCTACTCGTTCTGGAAGGACAGTGGCAACGCCAGCATGACGCTGCGCGCCGACGGCCGATACTCCAGCCAGTGGGGCAGCGGCACCAACAACTGGGTCGGCGGCAAGGGGTGGGCCACCGGCAGCCGAAGGACGATCAGCTACTCGGGCACCTACAGCCCGAACGGCAACAGCTACCTCGCCTTGTACGGATGGACGCGGAACCCGCTCATCGAGTACTACGTCGTGGAGAACTTCGGCACCTACAACCCGAGCACCGGCGCCACCCGGGTTGGCTCCGTCACCACCGACGGTGGCACCTACGACCTCTACCGCACCCAGCGGGTCAACCAGCCGTCCATCGACGGCATCGCCACGTTCTACCAGTACTGGAGCGTCCGCCAGCAGAAGCGCACCGGCGGCACCATCACCACCGCCAACCACTTCGACGCCTGGGCCCGCGCCGGGTTGAACCTCGGCAGCAACCACAGCTACCAGATCATGGCCACCGAGGGCTACCAGAGCAGCGGGAGCTCCGACATCACCGTCCGGGAAGGCGGTGGCGGCAACCCCGGCCCCGGGCCCACCACCGGCAATCCGCCCGGCAACGGAAACTGCACCGCGACGCTGTCCGCCGGCCAGCAGTGGAACGACCGGTTCAACCTCAACGTCGCGGTCAGTGGCGCCAGCAACTGGGTCGTCACCCTCGGCCTGGGCGGCGGTCAGAGCCTGCAGAACAGCTGGAACGCCTCTGTCAGCGGCACGAGTGGAACCGTCACCGCCAGACCGAACGGCAGCGGCAACAACTTCGGGGTAACGATCATGGCCAACGGCAACTGGACCTGGCCGACGGTCACCTGCCGAACTGGCTGACCCCGACCATCTCCTGACACTGGCGCCCACCTGTGCGGCATGAGACCGGGTCGGGCGGTGATCACTCCGGTCCGGGCACCACCGCCGACTCGACAGGCCCTAGCATCGCCGGCATGGCAACACGGCTCGTTCAAATCAACATGAAGGCTCGGGACGACTCCGCGCTGGGCGGTTTCTGGGCAAAGGCGCTCGGCTGGGAGGTCTCCAGCGAGGGACCCGGCGTGACCAACCTCGAACCCGAGGGCTTCGTCTACCCCGACCCCGTCGCCGTCTGCGTCGACCTCATCGTCTCCCCGGAACCCAAGACGGTGAAGAACCGCGTGCACGTCGACCTCGCCACCACCTCGGCGGCCCATCAGGCGGAGGTGGTCACGCGCCTGAAGGATCTCGGCGCAACGCCCGCCGACGTGGGCCAGGGTGACGTCCCATGGACGGTCATGGTCGACCCGGAGGGCAACGAGTTCTGCGTGCTGGATCCCCGACCGCTCCACCGAGACACCGGACCGATCGCCGCGGTCGTGGTCGACTGCGCGGATCCGCGAGCCATGGCCCGCTTCTGGGGCAGGGCCATGGACTGGTCCCTGCACGAGGTGACCGACCACAAGGCGGTACTACGCTCCGCCAAGGGCGTCGGCCCATATCTGCGGTTCCTCCGCACACCTGACGTGAAGATCGTGTGGAACCGCGTCCATCTCGACGTCCGCCCATACCCAGGTGACGATCTGGAGGCCGAGGCGGCCAGACTGCGGACTCTCGGCGCCACCGCCATCGACCTGGGCCAGAACGATGTCCCGTGGACCGTCCTCGCCGACCCGGAAGGCAACGAGTTCTGTCTCCTCACCCCAGGCTGACCCGAACCCTCGTCAGCCGCTCACCACGGCTCCGGACTCTGCGACGCGCCCTGGGCCCGCGGCACTGCGCTCCCTCCGGCTGACTCCTCCGCCGTTGGTTCCTCGGTCGGGTCCTCGGTCGGGTCCTCCGTCGGCTCCGCGGTCGGTGCCGACGTGGTTCCGCCCGTCGGCGCCGCCGTCGGTTCCTGGGAGGCGCTTTCGGAGGTGGTGGGGCTGGGTGCGCCCACACTGCTCCCGCCTGAAGGCGTGGGTCGGCCCGTCGTCCCGTCGCCTGCTGGACGGGTGGTCGTCGGGGTTGGGGATCCGGGCGCTCGAACCGGCAGACCGGCAGACGTGCGGGTGGCCGGTTCGCCACCACCGACGCCGGGGCCAGGTCCCCCCTGCGACGGCGGCACCGATGCCGGCACCGCGGGCGGTACCGCGGGGGGCACCGACGGTCGCAGGGTCGGGCCCGGCATCATCCCGGTGGGATCAGCGAGCACCAGGACGGCAGCCACGGCGGCCAACGATCCGAGAAGCACCGCGAGCGCTCTGGGCCCAGGACTGACGGCCCGGCTCACCGCACCGCCGAGGGCCGACCGCCGGGCGGGCCGGTGCTCGGTCCGCGGCCCGGTCGAGGTCGCCCAGGTAGCGGCCCTCACCTGCGTATCGGACGAGTCCGCGATGGCCTGCGCTGCGGCGGCCATGGCCGCCGCCGTCGGGAACCGGCGGGTGGGATCCTTGGCCATCGCGGTGGTTACCAGCTGCCGCACCTCCGCCGGGACGTTGTCGGGCAGCGGCGGCGGTTCCTCCTCGAGGTGCCGCAGCGCCACCGCGACGGCGTTGTCACCCTGGTACGGCGGTTCACCGGCGAGGCAGTGGTAGACGACGGCACCCAGCGCATAGATGTCGATCGCCGGTGTGGTCTCGTTCTTGGACACCTGCTCGGGCGCCATGTACAGGGCGGTGCCGACGACCTGGTTCGCCCCGGTCAGGCTCACCGCTTCCTCGGTGACGGCGACGCCGAAGTCAACGAGGACGACGTGCCCGTCCGGCTCGATGATCAGATTGTTGGGCTTGACGTCACGGTGCACGACGCCGGCGTCATGCGCGGCCTGCAGGGCGCGCGCGGTCTGCGCGGCGACCGACATCGTCTCGGCCGCGTCCAGCTGGCCGACCTCGGCGATCCGCTCCGACAAGGACTGTCCCTGCACACATTCCATGACGATGTAGGCGAGGTCCGGCGCTCCGGGTCGGGACATCTCGCCGTAGTCGTAGACCTGGGCGACACCCGGGTGACGCAGGGCCGCCATCGCGCGTGCCTCGCGGCGGAACCGCTCGCCGAAGCCGGCGTCGGTGACCAGGCGGGGGTGCAGCATCTTGACCGCCACGCAGCGGTCCAGGGTTTCGTCGACCGCCCGCCACACGTCGCCCATCCCGCCGCTGGCGATGCTCTCGACCAGGCGGTAACGGTCTCCGACGAGTTGCCCCACGCTCGGCATAGAGCTTCCGGTACCCCGGACGCCACGGTCTCAAGCACCGCAGCGCTGCCCGGTGGTTCGACCTCCTTAACCGGTTGTCGCCGCCGTACGCCCGGACGATGATGGCCATGACCCGCATCCCAGCCGACGGAACCCACCATGGATCTCGCCCAACGTCGTGAGCTCGCCCGCAGGGCGCTCGACGGCTACGAGAATGGCCCTGACGCCACGACGCGGGCGATGACCAGGGCCCGGGCGAAGATCGCCGACGCTGCGGCCCTGGTCCTGGTCGAGGGTCTCAGCGACCAGATCGCGCTGGAAACGGCCGCGACCGGCCACGGCCGGGATCTCGAAGCGGAACGCGTCGTGATCGTGCCGATCGGCGGGGCGCACGCGATCGGCCGCTTCCTGACCGAACTCGGCCCGCGGACCGCTCAGGTGCGCCTCGCTGGCCTGTATGACGTGCGTGAGCAGGAAGTCTTCCGGCGCGCACTGGTCGCCGCCCAGGTCGGCACGCCCCGCACCCGCGCCGACATGGGGCGCCTCGGGTTTCACGTCTGCGTCGACGACCTCGAGGAGGAACTGATCCGTGCCGTCGGCGCCGCAGAGGTCGAAGGCCTGTTCGACTCGCAGGGCGATCTGGGGTCGTTCCGCTCGTTGCAGAATCAGCCCGCCTGGCGCGGCCAGGAGCCCGAGCGGCAGATGTGGCGGTTCCTGCGCAGCGGCGCACGCCGCAACCTGCGCTACGCACGACTGCTCACCGAGGCGGCGATGGGCCGGGACGCCCTGCCTCGGCCACTCGCCGCGCTGCTCGAGGCGACGAGGACCGACCGGTCCGTGGCGTGACAGAGGAATTCCTTCCGCGGCGAACGTGATGACGCGGACGCTCACCCGATCGGTGCTTCGTTCGCGCGTCATCACGTTCGTCATCGGTGGCCGGGGTGTCAGTCCTGACCGGCGGTACGGGCCGATCAGCAGGTCAGGCGGCCAGGGCGGTGGCGAGCCGGCGGGCCTCGGTCACCAGGCGGCTCGCGCCGCCGCGCGCCACCGGGTCGGCGACGGCGAGCAGGCCGGCGGCCGCCGCCGCAGGTGTGGTGAGAAACCCGGAGAAGAAACGCGGGTTGGGCGTCGGGCCACCGCAGGTCTGGAGGTCGAGGCCAGCTGCGCGCAGGGCGGACGGCTGGAGATGTCGGTATGTCTGGACGGCGTTCACGGCGCACACCGTAGGGCGACCGACCGACATCGTTCCGATCAGCATGCAACGGTGCCCGATGGCGGGACCTCAGACGGTGATGACGACCTTCGCCCGCGCGTGCTCACCTTCGAGGTATCGCATGGCCTGGGGCACCTCGTGGAGCGGATAGGTTCGGTCGATGACCGGGGTGAGGCGGCCGGTTTCGGCGTGGGCGCGGAGCGTGTCGAGGTGCTGCCGGCTGGGCGCCGTCGTGAGTACGACGATGCGGTGTCGGATGAAGGGTGCCAGCAGCCGCCCGCGCGCGATGAGCCCGATCGGTCCGATGAGGCTGCCGCCGCGGTACACGCCGCCGCCGGAGAGCACCAGCGTCCCGGTCGGGGTCAGCACCCGCCGGAGTGCGGTGAGTGAGCGGTTGCCGACCAGGTCGAACACGACGTCGTAGCGGCGGGTGTCGTGGGCGAAGTCGTCGCGGGTGTAGTCGACGACGTGGTCGGCGCCGAGGGAACGGACCAGACCGACATTGCGGGTGCTGCACACGCCGGTCACGGTCGCGCCGAGCACCTTGGCGAGTTGGACCGCCAGAGTGCCGACGCCGCCGGAGGCGCCGTTGATGAGAACGCGGTGGCCGGGCTCGACCTGCCCGGCGCCGCAGAGACCCATGAGCGCGGTGGTGCCGGCCAGCGGCAGGGCGGCCGCCTGCTGCGGCGTCAGGTTCGCCGGCTTCGCCGCGACCAGAGTCTCGGGCACGCATACATACTCCGCGAACGCGCCGTTGGCGTCGCCGAGGTCGCCGAAGACGGCATCGCCCGGCCGGACCTGTCGAACGTGGGTGCCGACGGCCTCGACCCGGCCGGCGAAATCCCGGCCACGGATGCGCGCCCGGGGCCCTGACCGGCCCAATGCCAACCGCGCCATCCGTGGATCGCCACGCATGGCGTGCCAGTCGTACGCGTTGAGCGCGGCGGCCTCCACCCGCACGAGCACTTCGTCGGCGGCCGGCACCGGCGCGTCCACGTCCGCGAGCGTGAGCGTCTCCGGCGGACCGTATCGGTCCTGGATGATCGCCTTCATCTTTCACCCCTCCCCCGGTGTACGGCGTACACCTTATGAAAGAATGTAGGTGTACGGCGTACACCTGTCAAGGGGATTATGGTTCAATCGCCCGCCGAACGATGAGGAGCGAGATGGCTGAGCAGGCCGAGACGCTGCGACGTACGCCGCTGAGCAGGGACCGGATCCTGCGCGCCGCCGTAGCGCTCGCCGACGGGGCCGGGATCGAGTCCCTCAGCATGCGCAACCTCGCTCAGGATCTGGGCGTCGTGCCGATGGCCCTCTACAAGCACGTGGCCAACAAGGACGAACTGCTCGACGGCATGATCGACGTGGTCGTCGGCGAGATCGATCCGCCCGTGCCCGACACCGATTGGAAGCACGCGGTCCGCGAGCGCATCCTCTCGGCGCGGCAGGTGCTGCAACGCCACCCCTGGGCGCCGCTCGCGATCGAGTCGCGGAACATGGCGACGCCGGCCATCCTGGCGTACCTCGACGCGATGATCGGGACGTTCCGTGCCGGCGGGTTCTCCGTCGACCTCGCGCACCACGTGATGCACGCGATGGGCAGCAGAATCCTGGGCTTCAGCCAGGAACTCTTCGACGCCTCCCGACGCGCCGGCCGGTCCGGCGCCAGCAACCCGGACCCACCGGCGGCCCTACCACCGGAGATCGCAGCCAGATTCCCGCACGTCGCGGAGATCGCCATGGCGGCGTCCCACGACGACGCGTCCGTCCTGGGGCAGGGCTGTGACGACCAGTTCGAGTTCGAGTTCGCGCTGGACCTGCTTCTGGACGGCATCGAACGGCTGCGACAGCAGGGCTGGACATCGTCACGCCGGCCTCGCTGAGACGTCAGCACGAGTAACACGCCTCGTGCCGCCGCTCACCGCCGCTGACCTGGCCTGAGCCGCGGCCGCGTCGGTGAGACGTTCACCGGTGCCGCGAGAGCGCAAGAATTTCGGACGGCCATGTCGAGAACCGGCGACCGGCTCCGTCCCCGCACTGAACGCGATCAGAATGGGTCGCACCAGGACGAGGAGAAACACCATGGCCAAGTACCTGCTGCTCAAGCACTACCGCGGTGCCCCGGCTGCGGTCAACGACGTGCCCATGGCCCAGTGGACGCCGGAGGAGATCTCGGCCCACGTGCAGTACATGCGCGACTTCGCGGCCCGGCTCGAGGGGACCGGCGAGTTCGTCGACGGTCAGGCGCTCGCCCCCGAGGGGACGTTCGTCCGGTACGACGGCGAGGGTCGCCCGCCGGTCACCGACGGCCCATTCGCCGAGACCAAGGACCTCATCGCCGGCTGGATGGTGATCGACGTCGACAGCTACGAGCGCGCCGTCGAGCTGGCCGGGGAGCTGTCGGCGGCCCCCGGGGCGGGCGGGAAGCCGATCCACGAGTGGCTCGAGCTGCGCCCGTTCCTGGCCGAGCCGCCCACCATCACGGAGTGACCTCCCAGATGAACGAGGCCCTGCTCCGGAGCCTCACGCCGAGCGTGCTCGGGATCCTCGTCCGCCGCGGAGCCGACTTCGCGGCGGGCGAGGACGCCGTGCAGGACGCGCTGGTCGAGGCGGTCCGTGTCTGGCCGGCCGATCCGCCGCGGGACCCGAAGGGCTGGCTGGTCACCGTGGCCTGGCGCCGGTTCCTCGACGCGACCCGGGCGGACGCCTCCCGCCGCCGGCGGGAGGATCTCGTCGACGAGGAGCCGGCGCCCGGGCCCACGCCCGCGGTGGACGACACGCTCCAGCTCTACTTCCTGTGCGCCCACCCGTCGCTGACGCCGTCGTCCGCGGTCGCGCTCACGCTGCGCGCCGTCGGCGGGCTGACAACCCGCCAGATCGCCCAGGCCTACCTGGTGCCCGAGGCGACCATGGCGCAGCGCATCAGCCGAGCCAAGCGCACCGTCTCCGGCGTGCGGTTCGACCAGCCTGGTGACGTCGCCACCGTGCTGCGTGTCCTCTACCTGGTCTTCAACGAGGGCTACTCCGGCGACGTCGACCTCGCCGCCGAGGCCATCCGGCTCACCCGGCAGCTCGCGGCCGCGATCGATCACCCCGAGGTCGCGGGGCTGCTCGCCCTCATGCTGCTCCACCACGCCCGGCGCGCCACCCGGACCGCGCCCGACGGCAGCCTGGTGCCGCTCGCCCAACAGGACCGCGGCCGATGGGACACCAGGTCGATCGCCGAGGGCGTCGAGATCCTGCAGACGGCCCTCGCCCGTGACCGGCTGGGCGAGTTCCAGGCCCAGGCCGCCATCGCGGCCCTGCACGCTGACGCACCCACCGCCGAGAAGACTGACTGGGTGCAGATCGTCGAGTGGTACGACGAGCTCGCGCGTTTGACCGGCAGCCCGGTCGTCCGGCTCAACCGCGCAGTGGCCGTCGGCGAGGCCGACGGACCGCGTGCCGGTCTGGCGGCGCTCGCGGCGCTGAACGACGCACTCCCCCGTCACACGGCGGTGGCGGCGTACCTCCACGAACGCGACGGCGACCTGGACAGGGCGGCACGGCTGTACGTCGAGGCGGCCCAGAAGGCCCCGAACCTCGCCGAGCGCGACCACCTGACGCGCCAGGCCGCCCGCCTCAACGCCCGCCGGTGTCGCTGACGGGCGCCTGCCTCCTGGGTTCGTCGTCATGTGCCTGCCTGTCGTCGCTGACGACGAGGGCGATCTTGCCTCGACGGGAGCAGATGTGGCACGGCACCCCATCACCAGACGAGGGAGGTCCGACGCACTAGCATTGCCGCGGTCCGGGACGGCTCTGCTGAAACGAGGCACAATGCGTTGGCTGCGGCGGTTGCTGGGCGGCGGGCGGGTCCAGCTCGATCCTGAGCGGCAGCAGGCGCTGCTGCGGGACGTCCAGTGCCGGTACGGCGCGCACGCGCGGATCCGGTTTCCCGAGCAGGTCGAGGCGGTCACCGCCATGTTGAACGGCGACGACGGCCTGGTGGTGGCCGCCCGGATCGTGAGCCTGGTCGCCGACGAGGCCCACGCGGACCTACAGGCCCAGGCCCACGAGATTCACCGACGTACGGGCCGGCGGCTCCTGGTGCACCGCCGGAACTACCGGCCGCTGTGGAGGGAGGCCGGCCCGGCCCTGCGGTGGCCACTGTTCGCGTTGCCGTGCGGCTTCCACCCGTACGCGCAGGTGGCCGCCGCCGTCACGGTGGTCGGCACCCAGGCGACGCGGCTCCACCGGGTGACCGACCCGACCCCCCTCCTGACCCGCGTGTTCGAGGTGCTTGACCTCACCACTGCCGGCTGGGAGTACGGCCGGGTGCGGGTGGACACCGACGCCGCCGCCCTGGCCGATCGACTGATCTCGAGTGCCGGGCAGGTCCTCGCGGCCATGGACGACCCGCCCCGGCTGCCACCTCCGGTCCGTGAGCTGATGCGCCGCAACAACACCCTCGGCGTGCACGATCCAACCGGCCCTCGGGCGGTAGGCGGGATCAACCTGGGCGCGAGGATGCGCGAGCGTCTCCTGGTCTGAGGACACCGCGGCCGGACCGATCCGCCCGGAGACCTCAGTCCCCGGTGGGCCCGGCAGCCTCGACGATCGAGACGGGAGTGCCAAGTTCGACGGTACGGGAGACCGTGCAGAGCCGTTCGTGCGACTGCTGGAGCGAACGGGGCAGCGCCTCGCGCGCCCTGTCGCCGTCCGCGCCCATCGGAAACGTCACGGTGAACTCGACCCTGAGATTCTGCATCCGGTTTCCTCCGGCCTCGTCCCGGATCTTGTCGCCAGAGACTTCGACGGAGAACCGGGTCGGCTCGGCGCGCCGGCTGGTGATGTGGTCCACGTCTATCGCGGTGCAGCCACCGATGGCGGCCAGGAGCAGTTCCACCGGCGTAAAGCTGGCGTCCTCGCCCGTGCCCATCGACATCTCTCCGCCGCGGACGTTCCGCGCGACGTAGTTCCCCACGCTGGTGCGCTCGATTTCCACCGAGCGGAAGGTGTCATCACTCATGACAGGAAACTACCCAGGCCTCCTGGCGCCGCCTGCTGCGGGTGGCCCGTGCCGCGCATCGGGTGCGGCGCAGCGCGTAGAACGACGCCTCATCCCCGACAGGGCGTCAGACGTCGGCCTCGAGGGCGAAGGTGTTGCCGTCCGGATCCTGGAACCACGCGATACGTCCGCCGCCGGCCCGAGCGGTGATCCCCCTGGCGTCGTGTTCGAACTGCTCGTAGCGAGTGAACTCGACGCCGGACGAGACGAGCTCGTCGACGATCTGGTCGATGTCGTCGACGTACCACGTCGCCAGTGTCGCCGAGGACTTTCCGGCAGTGCCCGACTGGTACACGTTCAGCGCCGGCCCGCCACCAGAACCGTAGACGCGGCTGCCGTCGGCAATGGTGGCGCTGGGGCCGGACCGCAGCACCTGTAGGCCCAGTTTGCCCTCGTAGAACGCGACCGCCTTTCGGATGTCGGACACGGCGACCGAGGTTCTGAGGTGATACCTGTTCAAGGGCATGAACCACCTTCTCACAGGCGAGCAGCGGGCCTGCGGACTTGACCCTGGTGCTGCGTCAACCCTCCATGCTGACCGTCATGAGCGACCGGTTCGAGGTGCAGCACGTACCGGCCGACAACGAAGCCGAGGAGATGGGCGGCGCCAGCTCCACGGGGCGGTGCCCGGTGAGCCCGCCCCGCCGCTGCTCGACGGGGCGGGCTCAACCGGTAGCGGGCCGGGTCAGCTGTTCAGCGTGGCGAGCAGGGCGTTGGCCATGCCCTGCTCGCCGCGGGCGTTCGGGTGGAACGGGGCGGCCGAATTCTGTGGCACCAGTCCCTCGACCCACCGGGTACCGCTGCCCTTGCACGCGTCGCGGCCGATCGACGGGGTGTAGACGTCGGCGTAGGTGGCGCCGTGTGCGGTCGCGGTGCTGGCCAGCATCGCGTTGAGCGACTTTTCGATGCCGCGCAGGTACGGCACGTCCTGATAGGCGATCGGGACGACGGGCCAGCAGCCGTACCCGGTGTCCGGCAGGATCGCCGGGTACCCGAGCACCACGACCCGCGCGCCCGGCGCGGCCTGGCGGACCGCCTGCAGCACGGCGGTCACCTTCGGCACGGTGGCGGCGATCCGGGCCTGCAACTGGTCGGTGCCTCCGGCGGTGTACCGGTTCTTGCACGGCGATCCGAGGGGGCTGCTGAGGCTTGCCTCCGCACAGGCGCTGATGATCCCGGAGAAGCCGATGTCGTTGCCGCCGATCTGCACCGTCACCAGTGCCGTGTTCGACGTGACCGCGCTGAGCTGCGGTGGCACCATGATGCCCAACTGGCCGCTGCCACCGTAGAGGATGTCGTCCGTGGTGGCGCCGGAGCAGCTCACGTCGGCGAACGACGACGAGCCGGCGGACGCGGCCACCAGCGAAGGGTAGTTGCGGTTGGACCGTAGGCAGTTCAGGTCGATCTGGGCGGGGATCAGCGGACCGGCGGTGTACGAGTCGCCCAGTGCAGCGTAGCGGCCGGCGGGAACGGCGGCGCTGGCTGGTGTGGCGACGGTGAGCAGCACGGCGGCGGTGGCCACGGCGAGTGCGGCCAATCGGGTGGCTGCCCGCAGGAGCGGCAGGCGGGGACGGGTCATGGCGCCTCCCAGGGGGATCACGGTGGCGGTGGTGCCGAGATCCTGCCCTTGCCAGCGCCAGACGTCAATATAGATAGACCTCATTAAATGCTGGTCCGGGGTGTGGATTGGGGGATGCACGCGACGCGCGAGATCGCCGAAACGCCATCCGCACTACTCTCCCGGCCATGACTTCGATCTCACCCGATCGGCGCGGCGTCGACTCCGCCCTGGACCCCTCGGCGGAGCAGATCCGGGACATGGTCGCCCGCGCTGTCGACTGGGTCGCCGGCTACCACGACTCCATCCGTGACCTGCCCATAGCCCCGCGAACCTCCGCCGCCGCGCTGAAGGATCTGCTCGCCGAGCCGCTGCCCGTCGAGGGCCGGGCCTTCGCCGACCTGCTCCGGGTCTTCCGCGAGGTGGTCGTACCCGGCACCCGGCACAACGGGCACCCCCGCTTCTTCGGGTATGTCTCGGCCCCCGGTACCGCCGTCGCCGCGGTGGCCGACCTCCTCGCGTCGACGCTGAACGCGAACCTCACCGCGTGGCGTTCGGCACCGGCTCCCGCCGAGCTGGAGCACGTGGTCATCGACTGGATCAAGGAGGCCCTCGGCTGCGACCCGGGCGCCGGTGGCCTGCTCACGAGTGGTGGCTCGATGGCCAACTTCACCGCCCTCGCCGCCGCCCGACACCGCCACTGCGGCGACACGGTCGCCACCCACGGCATGGCCGCCCACCCGGCGCCGCTGCGCGTCTACGCGTCCACCGAGACCCACCACTCGATCCACAAGGCCGCCGCACTGCTCGGCATCGGGCGGACCAACGTCCGCGAGATCCAGGTGGACGCATCCTTCCGGATGGACGTCGACGCCCTCGTCCGCGCCATCGAGGAAGACCGGACCGCCGGGGCGGAACCGTTCTGCGTAGTGGCGAACGCGGGCACCGTCGTCACCGGCGCGGTCGACCCGCTCGCCGACATAGCGGCGGTCGCGCGGGAGTACGGGCTGTGGATGCACGTCGACGCCTGCTATGGCGGCTTCGCACGGCTCGCCCCCTCGACCCGTCCGCTCTTCGACGGCTTGTCGGAGGCCGACTCGATCGCCCTCGACCCACACAAATGGCTCTACCTGCCCGCAGACTGCGGCTGCCTCATCTACCGCGACCCCGAGGCGGCGCGGCCCGCCTTCAGCTTGGACGCCGACTACACCAGGGTCATGCAGACCGAAGCGGCCGAGGCCTTCGCCTTCTGGGACTACGGCCCGGACCTGTCCCGGCGTTTCCGGGCGCTCAAGGTCTGGATGACGCTGGCACACGCCGGGTCGGGAGCGGTCGGCGACGCGATCGAGAGCAACATCGACTGCGCCCGTCACCTGGCCGAGCTCGTCGACGGCAGCGACGACTTCGAGTTGCTCGCGCCGGTCGAACTCTCCATCTTCTGCTTCCGCTACCTGCCGCCGAGCGCACAAACCGGCTCGCGGTCGCAGACCGATGAGGAGCAACTCGACCGCCTCAACGAACGAATCATGGTGGTACTGCAGCAGGGTGGCAGCTCGTACCTGTCGAACGCGACCATCAACGGCCGCTTCGCGCTGCGCGGGTGCGTGCTCAACTACCGGACCACCCGACGCGACATGCAGATCCTGCTCGACGACGTACGCCGGGCTGCCGATCAGGTGGTCGAGGAGACTGTCGAGGGTCGGCGTATGCAGCAGATGCACCGGGCCGGCGACCTCTAGCGGCGGCAGCGCCACACCAGCGGCCGGTACGCCTGCTTCTCGTAGACGGCACCGACCACGGTCAGACCGTCGTCGCTGATCCCGTTGGCCGTGTACGTGCCCGCCTCGGTGGCCCGGACCTCGGGCGGGCCCGGCAATCGGCGGGACGTGCCGTCCGGGGCGACGACCAGCGGCGCACCGTCGCCGACCAGCAGGTCGCCGTTTCCGGCGATCCCGGTCGCCCCCGGGAACGGCAGCAGGCTCGCCGCCCCGGTGGTGAGGTTCCAACGTACGGGCAGCATCTGTGTGCCACCGCCCTGCTGGCGGCCGGGAACCATGCCGATCGCCCATTCGCCGTGGGCCGAGTCGACCGAGGCGCGCGGGTAGCCGTCGGGCACGGCCAGCGCCACCCCGGTGCCCTGCGGCGTCCACCGGTAGGGCAGTTGGCCCATCGCGCCGACGACCGTGCCGTCCTCGGTGATCCCGGTCGCGGCGGATCCGGGCTGGCCAACCAGCCGGTACTCCTGCGGGCGGTCCGCCGACCACAGCACGGCGTGGTGCGAGTCGCCGGCTCCGCTGGCGGTGCCGGCGATGTCGCCCCGGCCGTTGATCGCGTGCACGAGGACCGCTTGGTAGCCGCGCGGGGTGGCCAGGAAGCGCAGCCTCCCATCCCGGTACACCCAGCCGGTGCCGTCGCCATTGGTGCCGACCACGTCGCCGCCGGCGTTGACCGCGGCCGCGTGCCGCGCGCCGGCCGGCAGGACGTCTGCCCGACCGTCGGTCCACAGCACCACCCGACCGTCCTCCTGCCCCGTGCCGATGTCGCCGACGATGTACCGCCCGGTGGGGTCGACGCCGTTCGCCACGGCGACCGGACCGCCGATCGGCTTCGGCAACCACGACGCCTCGCAGGTGACCGCCGAGCGCGGGGCGGTCGACACGGTCCCGTCCGGTGACGCCGCGAGGGCCGGTGGGGCCGGAGCCGGCCGGCTGGCGCCCCCGTTGAGCTGGACGGCGCCCACGGCGCCGAGCCCGGCCATCACCGTCACCGCGGCGATCCCGCCGACGCGGCGGCGCTGGCGGCGACGCCGGCCGTCGCGGACCGCCCGGCCCACGTCGACGCGCGGCTCGGGAACCGGCGCCGATCGCAGTAGCGCGGCGATCCGCTGGTCGTCCAACGTGGTCATTTCGGACTCCTCCCGGACATCTCGGCGACGTCGAGCACCTGGCGGACCGCCGCCAGCGCCCGAGCCGTCTGGGACTTCACGTTGCCTTCGGAGCAGCCCACCGCGGCAGCCGTGTCGGCCAGCGACAGGTCGCACAGGAACCGCAGGACCAGTACGGTGCGCTGGCCGCGGGGAAGGTGGGCGAGCGCGGCGACCAGGCTGTCGCGCTCGGCCAGCTCGTCGTGCGGCGTGACCGGCCGGCGCTCCGGCTCCGGCATCGACCCCAGCAGCCGGACCTTCGCCCAGCTCAACCGCTTCTCGTCGACGAGCTTGTGGACCAGCATCCGGTGCACGTACGCGTCGACGTTGTCGGCCCGGCTGACCCGGCGCCAGTTCACGTACAGCGCCGTGATCGTCTGCTGCACCACGTCGTCGGCCAAGTGCGCGTCGCCGCACA
This sequence comes from Micromonospora sp. U21, assembly GCF_018070045.1. Lineage (GTDB taxonomy): Bacteria > Actinomycetota > Actinomycetes > Mycobacteriales > Micromonosporaceae > Micromonospora. Next base: position 74,644 of record NZ_JAGPYK010000014.1, on the reverse strand, counting down.
TCAGAAAGGCCGTCCGATGCAGGTTCGGCAGTCGCGCGGAGACGTACTCCACGAACTCACGCTCGGCATCCACCATCCAGGCTCCCTCCTCCGCACACCCGACGGGTCCGGACGACCGTCAGGTTGCGTCAACGCCGAAGTTCGGCGGGATGACAGATCAGCGCCCGTGACCGTGGCACCACCAACCCGCTGGAGAACGCTCTGTCACCAGCGCAGACGCCACCTCCCTCAACTGCGACTGGGCTACTGACCCGCGTTGGCGCGCAACGGGCCGTGACGGGCGACACGACGTTGCAGGCCACGCGCTGGACCCGGCTGCGGGACGTGGTGCCGCCCCTGGTGGAGCACACGCTGGGACTTCGCCCGGTCCGCGGAAACTTCCCAGAAGGTCAGAGATCATGCCAGAGGTCATCGCAGGGTTGGAGATTCCGGAGACAGCGGCGGTCGCCGAAGCGACCAGGCGCGTCCTGAAAACGACCAGCCCTCTCGTCTACCACCACTCCCGACGGGTCTTCTTCTTCGGCCTGATTCCACGCTCACACGCTTGCCTCGGCCTCGACGGACTCGATCAGGATCAGCTGGGCGAGATCCTCGCCGTCCATCCACGAGGGGACTTTCACGAACGAGTTTCTGCGAGCCCAGGTCGACGGGCTGAAGAACCGCCCGAAACCACGAACGGCACCATGAACTCCGACCTGCTCGAACACTTCATCCCCGGCTTCCGGCGCGTGACGACGGTCGAGGGTATCGTCGGTTCGCCCTGGCCGAGCTGATCGGACACCGGCGCTGAGCCCTCACAACCACCCCGTACCGACGAGCTTTCCTGGAAGGATTCGAGCATGCGAGCGATCACCGTACGAGACCGTGACGCGGGTGTCGGCGGGCTCACCCTGACCGACATGCCTTACCCCCACGCTGCGGAAAACGACGTCATCGTCCGCGTGCACGCCGCAGGCTTCACGCCCGGAGAACTCGACTGGCCGGCAACGTGGTCCGATCGCGCCGGTCGGGACCGGACACCCACCATTCCCGGGCACGAGTTGTCCGGAGTTGTGGTCGAGCTCGGCTACGGAACCACCGGCCTCAGCGTGGGCCAGCGGGTGTTCGGACTGACCGACTGGGCCCGCAACGGATCCCTGGCCGAGTACACCGCGGTGGAGGCTCGCAACCTCGCCCCCCTCGCGGCCGACATCGACCACGCCGTGGCCGCCGCGCTGCCCATCTCCGGACTGACCGCATGGCAGGGACTGTTCGACCACGCCCATCTCACGACCGGCCAGACCGTCCTCATTCACGGCGCCGCGGGCGGCGTGGGCTCGATCGCCGTTCAACTCGCGCGGGAGGTCGGCGCCCGTGTGATCGGCACCGGCCGAGCCGACGACCGTGATGTCGCGCTCGACCTCGGCGCGCATGCCTTCCTCGACCTCGGCGCTGACGATCTGCAGCGCGTCGGCGAGGTGGACGTGGTGTTCGACGTCATCGGCGGCGACATCCTGGAGCGATCGACCGACCTGGTACGACCCGGCGGCACCCTCGTCACCATCGCCATGCCACCTACCGTGCAGCCCAAGGACGGGCGGGCCATCTTCTTCGTCGTCGAACCTGATCGCGCCCGCCTGGCCGACCTCGCCCAGCGCCTCCGGACCGGACGGCTCAAAACCACCGTCGGCGCCGTGCGACCGCTTTCCGAAACGGCCGCCGCGTTCGCCCGCCACCGCCGCACACCCGGCAAGACGATCATTCAGGTCGCGGACGACCAGCACTCGTGATCCGTGTGCGAAATGCCAGCGGTGTGCTGATCGTCGGCACGGCTCGGTTACGGCGGGGTGCAGACCGCCCTGTACCACGGAGTCCCGCTGGTGGCCGCCGGTGCAAGCGAGGACAAGCCGGAGGTGGGCCCGCCGGCGAAGGTCTCGAGGCCACCGGCCATTTGGCCCAGGAGCAGAGCTAACCGGGGCGGGTGGGCATCGGGGCCCTTCTTCGGTTCGAGGACAACCGGGCGGGCGGAGTTACGTACCGAGCCAGCGGTTCAGGTACGACAGCAGCCCGCTCGGGTCGCCGCCCCCGGACCGGTAGCCAATGTGCCCGTCCGGGCGGACCAGGTACAGGGCGGCGGCGCCGCTGGCGATGCCGAGCCGGCGCAGAGCCGGAGCGGCCGCTGATCTCCCCATCGCTCCGGTGTCAGGTGTGCTGAGCCGGTGCACGGTGAGCGGATACCGATCCAGCACGGTGGTGGAGGCGGGTGGCCAGGCCTCGGGCGGCCCGCACAGGAGCAGATGCCAGCCGGGCTCGGCCGTGAGCTGGTGCAGCGTCAGCCCGCCGGCGGGCTGTGGCGCGTCAGGGAGGCGGTCCCCCGCCCGGGGTCCCTTGCGTGGGGCGCCGTGGCCCTGCGCCGACAGCGGGCTTCGCCGGTAGCCGATGCTCAACTCCGCCAACGTGCGGAAGGCGTTGGCACGCATGAACCTGGGCGCCATCACGAGGGGTATCAGCGTCGGCGCGATCCGGGTTCGGGCGAACCGGACGAGCGGACTGGTGGCGGTGGCGATGGTGAACGCCCGGTCGGTGAAGCGCAGCACCATCCGGCCGACCGGCGCGCGCTCGACCTCGTAGCTGTCCAGCAGAGCCCGGTCGCTGTTGCCGCTCAGGGTGGACGCGAGTTTCCAGCCGAGGTTGATCGCGTCCTGGATACCGGTGTTCATGCCCTGGGCACCGGCCGGGCTGTGAATGTGCGCGGCGTCGCCGGCGAGGAACACCGGCCCGGCGCGGTAGCGGGCCGCGGCGCGGTGGTGAAGCCGAAAGTTCGTCATCCACACCGGGTCGCGCAGGCGTACGCTCGCGCCGCTGAAGGAGTCGGCGAGGCGCTGGACCTCGGAGAGGGTGACGGCGGTGTCCGGCGGAGTCGGATCGGCGGGCGGCCGCATGGCGATCAGTCGCCAGCTGGCCGGTCGGCCGAGCGGGAAGAGGAACAGCATCCCGTGCTCGGAGAGGAACACGTGCGCCGTACCGCCGGAGACACCGTCGGCCTCCAGGTCGGCCAGGACGAAGGTTTGCGGGTACGAACCGCCCTCGAAACCGATCCCTGTCAGGTGGCGGACGGTGCTGTGCGCGCCATCGCAGCCCACCACGAACCGGGCCGCCACCCGCTCCTCACGGCTGTCCGTGCGTCGCAGCGTCGCCACCACGCCGTCGCCGGTGCGGTCCATCCCAACCAGCTCGACGCCGCGCTCCACGTCAACCCCCGCGGCCGCCAGATGCATGCCGAGGAGCCGCTCGGTCTCGGACTGGGAAAGGAACAACAGAAACGGAAAAGCGGTGTCCTCCATGCCCAGGTCGAACAACGGCACCGACCGCTCCCGGCCCCGCGCGTGCAGGCACATCCGCACTGCCGGATTGCCCGCCGCCACCAGGTCATCTGTCACGCCGAGACCCTTGAGGACTTCGAGGGTACGAGGCTGGATCGCCAGCGCTCGGGACTCGTGAATCCGGTCCCGGGCACGGTCAACGAGACGAACCTGCACACCGAAGGCCGCCAGCTGCCGGGCCAGAGCCAGGCCCGTCGGCCCCGCCCCGACCACCAACACCTCGACCGATGTCATCGGCCGAGGTTACGCCGGAAGCCGGCCGAGGTCATGAGGGAACGTGCACGAAGGAGCATCGCGGTTGCGCACGGCAGGGACCATCGGCGCCGGGTGCACACGTTCAGCGATCGACCGTGCGACGCCGGTGCCGCCGGGAGGTGCTGGAGTACGTGCCCGGCCACGAGGTCGCCCACACAGTCCTGGTCCGGGATGTGCGTTCCGTCCGTGGCCTTGTCGCCTCCGCTGCGGCAAGAGCGCGCGGCTGGCGGGCGACGAGGCTACCGGCTGGTGGACTCCAGCTGGTCGAAGGCCAAGCTCCACCAGGACTCCGGGTCGGCGAACGCGGACGAGTCGACGTTCATCAGGTCGGCGCGGATCGCGGCCGCGCGGGCTGCGCGGGCCCGGCCGCCCGGGTCGGTCGCGATGAGCTGCCCGAGCCGGTAGAGGAACTCGACGAACGCCGCGAACGTCCCGTTGACCGACTCGAAGTTGGGCGTCTCCAGGTCCAACAGCACGACGGCTCCGGTCAGCGCGTCGAGGCAGAAGAGCAGCTGTGGGTCCTCGGGCGAGCTGCCGAGGACGATGTAGATGCGGGGGCCGGCGTCGCCGATCTCGATATTCAGCTTGGAGAACAGCTCCATGCCGGAGACGTTGACGTCGACCGTGAACAGGATCGGCACGTCGAGCGGGATGGCCCCGAACGGCGGGAAGACCTCCGGCCTCAGCGGCCCGAGGACGTCGTCGAACCGGTCGAGCGGGAAATAGATCATCCCGTCGGCGCCCCAGAGCGCGGTCAGCTCCTCGTGTGTCGCGGTCAATCGTCCGCCTCCTCGTCTTCGTCGTCGGAGGTGGTCAGACCGTGCTCGTCGAGGAAGCCCCACCACTCGTCGTCGTTGAAGCCGATCTCACCGTACCCGGCGCCGAAGACGTAGTAGGCGAGGAACGAGTCGAGGTCCGGCGCGACGTCGAGGAACAGCTCGCGCATGAACCACTCGTCGGTGGTCTCCGCCGGGAAGTACCAGACCGCGCCGGTGTCGCGCCGGATCAGCAGCGGCTCGTCGTTCAGCGTGCCGACGACCAGCCACTCGGCCGGTTCGTCTGCGACGCCGGTGAACTCGGGCATCTGCTCGATGTAGTACTGGATGTCGTCCAGGTCCGCGACCGCGGGCAGGTCGAACGCGCCGGCCAGGATGCCGTTGGCGGTTTCCAGCAGCTCCCGGACCGGCTGCGGCAGATCGGCCGGGATCTTGTCGGCCGGGGCGCCCTCGTTGATCTGGGCCCAGGCCAGCGTCGCGGGCTGGCCCGCCTCCAGGTCGGTACGCAGCTCCGCGATGAGCTCCCGCAGCTCCGGATTCAATCCACTACCTCTATTCGGATCGGTGTGCCGTCGGGCAGTTTCTTGATCTGTTGCCAGATCTGCCCGCCGACATCCCAGTTCGTTCTGCCGTGCAGGAGCTTCAGATTACTAACGTCGTCCGCGCCGCCGAGTTGCAGCTCCCACACATGGTCGGGCTGCTGCTTACGCAGCCGGGCGGCGAGCTTGTTCGCCATCGCCTTGTCGTGAGGCCAGTACTTGTCGAAGATCTTCTGCCGGATGCGCTTCTTGTAGTCGGCCGTGATCTTCTTGTCCCGGGCGACCGGGTTCGCCTGCTTGAACAGCTTGCCCTCGTCGCTGAGCTTTTTCAGCGCGTTCATCTTGCGGTCGAACTGGCCGCGCGCGTGGAACGACCTGCGCTGCACCTTGATGGTGACCTCGGGCAGGTCGTTGTTGCGCACCACCGGCCTGGCGGCGGCCTTCTTCACCGCCGCGCGGACGCCCTTACCAACCTTCGGCTTGGCCGCGTTGCCGCGTTGCTTCGAGCTCTTCGGCGCCCTGCTAGGCATCGAGGAGCTCCTGGATCACCTGGTCGATCAGCAGACCGACGATCTCCCGCGTGATCATCTGGAAGATCGGAATCTCGGCCAGCGACGCGCCGAACGTGACGACCGCGGTGGCGATCGCCTGCGCCACCTGGAACGCGAGGATCGCCAGCTGCACGATCACCTGGATCTTCAGGGCGAGCACGATCGCGGCGGCGATGATCAGCCCGGTGCCGATCAGCATCGCGGCCTGGGAGTAGTCCGGCAGCATGCCGGGACCGTTCTCCGGGTTGGCCCACCACTTCTGGAACGCCTGCATCGACTCGCCGTGGTGCTGCGACCAGACCGCGGCCGCGGCCGAGCCGGCCTCGCCGGAGGCCCCGGCGACCGTGCCGGAGAAGTCGAGCCAGGCCTGGGCCATCTCGAACAGCTTCTCCTCATCGGCCTCGGGCCAGGTGAAGCCGATCCAGCCGAGTGCGGTGATCAGCTCACCCGGCAGCTGAAGTCCCATGCCGTCACCCCAGCATTCCCTGGATGCCCCGCAGCGCGTTCGCGGAGGCTTCCTCGACCAGCTCGTAGTTGTCGGCCATCCGCGTCAGGTCGCTACCGGCCGATCCAATCTCCTCGGCGGCCACGCCGATGCAGTCCAGGACCCAGGTGGAGGCCTCCGCGTAGGCGATGCCGATCAGCGAGCCGATGTCGTCGGCGCCCCACGGCTCGCCGTACCCCTCCATCTGCGCCTCGAAGCTCTCCAGCTGCCCGATGAAGCGCTCGGCGGCGCCGATGACCTCGTCACCGCCGGAACGCAGCAGCGCGGGCTCGACCTCGAAGCCGCTCACCGGGCACCTCCCCGGGCCACCCGCTCCTGCGCGTCCGTGAGCGCCTGCAGGAAGGCGCCGAGCCGCGGCACGGCCGTGTCACGGACCTGCTCGAGCTGCTCGGTGAGCTGCGAGAGGTCGCCGGGCGCCGGCGCCGGACCGGCGCCGCGCATCGAGTCGATCGCCGCGTTCACGGCCGCGATCACGTGGTCGCAGACCTCGGCCGAGCCGAGCCGCATCATCCGCGGGTCCAGCGTCAGCGACTCCAGCCGGCCATCAACGCCAAACTCGGCGCGGACCTGCCCCTCCGCGGACTCACCGATCCGGCGCAGGCGCGCGGTCTCCTCGTCCTCCGGCGCCGTGCCGGTGGCGCGCAACGCGCCAACCGTCGCGTCCAGCATGCGAGCGAACTCCCCGCTCGCCGGTTCATTCATCGACATGCGCACTCCTCCGACGGCGTCCGGAACACGGAAGATCGTAGTCAGACCGGGCGAACGGCGTGGTCCCGTGAGGGGGACGCCACACGCTCATCGAGCGCTTCCAACAGGCGAATTTGAGAGCTCATATAGTCATGCGGTGAACATGGAGAAGGTCCGGCAGGCGTACGCGTCCGTCGCCGAGGTCTACATCGGGCTGTTCGGCACAAGCGAGCAGGTGCACCCCGACGACCTCGCCTTCATCGGGCGACATCTGGCGGGCCGATCCGGCAGGGTGCTCGATCTGGGCTGCGGGCCTGGCCATATCACCGGCTACCTGCGCTCGTTGGGCGTCGACGCGACCGGGATCGACATGGTCCCCGAGTTCATCGCCCATGCGCGGGCGGCTCACCCGAGCGTTGAGTTCCAACTCGGGTCGATGGAACACCTCGATGTCGCCGACCACTCCGTCGCCGGCATTCTGGCCTGGGGTTCGTTGATCCATCTGCCGCCGCAGGATCTCGACGGAGTGCTCGCTGAGTTCCGGCGAGTAATGGCCCCGGCCGGAACGTTGGTGCTTGCTCTCTTCGTAGGTGACGAGGTCGCCGCCTTCGACCACAAGGTCGTGACCGCCTACCGGTGGCCCGTCGACGAGTTCTCCGAGCGACTGACGCGGGCCGGCTTCACGGAAGTTGAGCGCCTGCAGCGGCCCAGCGACGGCACCCGTCGGCCGCACGCCGCCATCGCGGCGATCGCAACCGGAGGGTGAGCTGCGATGGACTCCGGCAGGTGACGGGACCGGCAGTGGAACCGAGTCCCGTACCGGGCAGGCACATTCGGGCGGTGGATCGGGCCGGTCAGGCGGCCGGTGCGCTGGCGGGCGACCGGTGGCCTCCGTGGCACGCGACCAAGGCGTCTGCCACGATTTCAGCGTCAGCCTCTGCGACGTCCGCTGGATACTCCGGCAGCAGGTCGTCCCAGACGACCAGCCACGACCCGTACAACTGGGCCTGCCCCTCGGGCCGAGCGAAGAACCAGACGTGCAGGTGGGCGCCACCGTCTCCGATGCGGTAGACGTGGGCCCGCGAGATGTGCGGCAGTGCCTGCATGTGACGGACGATGCGGGTGCTCAACAGCCCCAGTTCGGCGGCCAGTTCGTCAGGTAGATCCGCCATGTCGTAGTGATCGCGCGGATGGAGCATGAGCACCAGCGGGACGCCCACTCCCGAAATCCGGGCCAGCCGCCAGTGATCGTTGAACCAGATCCCTTCGTCCCGGTCGCGGCAGGCGTTGCAGTCCGACGGATCCTCGCCGTGCCGCGCGGGCTCGGGGAGCACCGGCGGGCGCAACGGCGCCACGCGCAGTCCGTCCGGCTCGAACGGGCTGATCTCCCATCCCGTCATGCGGGGCAACGGGAGCCGGCGCTCACTGTCCGCGGCGGCGACTGCGTGGTCGTAGAACTCGTCCGGTCGCAAGGCCATGCGGCGAAGACTAGTACGACAAGGTTCCAAGTGATCAATAGGCCCGTTCTTGATGTTGCGCGTCCCGGGCGACCCGATCCCTCTATTACTGCTCATCGATTCATGGTAAATACCTTCGTAGCACCCGGTTGTCAGCAAGACTATTTTCATGATGCGGAGGCGACGATGAGAACCATTGCTGGATGGGTGGCAGGTCTCACTGTTGCCGCAGGACTGGTGGCACCGGCCACTTCGACTGCTGTGGCCGCGATACCCGCGCAGGCATCGACCGCAGCGACGCCGTTGGCCACCGGCCCGCAACCCGGCACCTTCACCGGCCGCGGATTCGACACCTGCGCCGCCCCGTCACAGACGGCGATGAACGCGTGGCGAGCCAGTTCGCCCTACGGCGCGATCGGCATCTACATCAGCGGGGCCAGCCGCTCCTGCGCCCAGCCCAACCTCACCGCGACCTGGGTGGCCAACCAGACGAGTAACGGATGGCGGCTGCTCCCCATCGAACTGGGGTACCAGGCACCGTGCGGCACCCGCACGCCGAAGATGTCCGCCGATCCCGCCACCGCCCGGTCACAAGGCACCTCCGCGGCGAACAGCGCCGCGAATGCCGCCCAGGCATTGGGCATCGGCAGCGCGAGCACCATCTACAACGACATCGAGCAGTACCCGTCGAACGCGTCGTGCCGGGCTGCCGTGCTGTCGTTCCTGTCCGGCTGGGTCGAGCAGCTGCACGTACGGGGCTACCTCGCCGGCATGTACTCCAGCGGCTCGTCCGGCATCAAGGACGTCTGCGACGCGTACGGCAACCCGACCTACACGCGACTCGACCAGATCTGGATCGCGTGGTGGAACGGGGTGGCCGACACGGACGCCGGAAGTTACTGCGCCGATGCCTACTACGCGAACCACCAGCGCGTGCACCAGTACGCCGGGGACGTCACCGAGACGTGGGGCGGTGTGACGATGAATATCGACCGCAACTACCTCGACGTGCGAGTTACGCAGACCCCGCCGCAGCAGTGGACCACAACCATCGACAACAGCACCTCGGGCGGGTTCACGGCGAGCACCGACTGGGGCACGTCGGCCTACTCCGGCCAACGGTTCGGCACCGACTACCGATTCGCCAACCCGTTGTCCTCCAGCGACGTCGCCTGGTACCGGTCGACCATCCCGGCGACCGGAAACTATGAGATCTCGGTCTGGTACCCGGCCGACGCCGGCTACAACAACCAGACGCCGTATCTTGTAGCGACCACCACAGGGAACAGGTCCGTGTCCGTCGACCAGCGGGCCAACGGCGGCCGGTGGGTCTCCATCGGCGTGTTCACCCTGTCCGCGGGCACCGGCAACAAGGTCGGTGTGAGCCGCTGGACCGGTGGCACCGGATACGTGGTCGCCGACGCGGTGCGGATCACCCGGGTCTGAACTCCCGCGCTGGCCGGTAGCGCCAAGCGCGGTGTCAGCGCGCTCCGGGTCCACAAGGTCGCGGCATACGCCACGCAGGCGAGGGCGCGAGGGTGTTCGTCCTCGCGCCCCCGCCTGGTCCGCAAGTCCACGCCAACGCACCGGCGGGACAACCGGGCCGCTACCTGGAGCCGTTGAGGCCTGCCGCCAGCGCCTCGGCGAATGACGTGTCCGCAGCGGTTCCGCTCACCCCGACCCGCCAGGTTCCCCCGGGGAGGTCACCGAGGGGCAACGACCGTCCGCCGGGCTGCCACAGCGGTTGCCAGGCGATGGATCCGCTGGGCCGGTGGAACCACCGGTTGTCCTCGTTCCAGGCCGAGCCCGCTCGGTAGGCGGCCACCAGCGTGGTCGTGTCGTCGGTGGCAAGTGTCCAACTGGTGAAACCCGCCGCGTCGCCGTCCCTGTCCTGCTGGCCGGGGTCGCCGAGCCGCGGCAGGGCCGAGTCCAGGCTCCAGGCGGCTTCCCAGACCGGCGCGGTGGTGGGGCCGGCCACGTGCCAGACGAAGCTGAGGTCCGTGGTGGTCGTATCGAACCGGAAGCGCCAGTCGGCGGTCACCGGCTCGTTTCCGAGGGGGATGCCGTTGAGGCTCAGGTCGGTGCCGTCGGCGGAGACGGTCACGTCCCTGGCGGCGCCCGCCACGTCTGTCGGCCCGAAGGCTCCGACCGCGAGGTAGGGCGCCGTGGAGCGGGACGATGAGTCCGTGACTGGTCGGTACTCGCCACGTCCGGCGGGATCGGCGTCGTAGGAGACCAGCCGCGCCTGAGGTGCTGTCTGCACGACGGCACGGTAGTAGGGAGTGGTGACGACGCGACCCTTCGTCACCACCGGCGTACGCCAGTTCAGCGGTGCCAGCCAGAGTCCGCCCTGGCCCCAGCCGGCGCCGGTGACGTACCAGTCGCCCGTGCCGGAGTCGTCCTTGACCACCTCGGCGGCGTGCGCGTTGATCTGCCCCGCCAACTGGTCGACGTTGAAGTGGAAGGGGTCGGCGCTGCGGTAGACGCGGGTGTCCTGGTATCCGCTCTCACAGCAGACAAAGAGGTACCAGGATCCGCCGTGCCGCACCACGAACGGCGATTCGGTCGGTCCGCCGAAGGTGCCGGTGGCCGGGTGTTCGAAGGCTGTCCGCCGGGCTCCCCAGTGCACCAGGTCCCTGCTGGTGCGGTAGGCGACGATGTGGTGGCCGCCCGCCGGTGTGCTGTTGGCGGTGTAGTACATCACCCACTGGCTGCCGACGCGGGTGACCATCGGATCGCGGCCGTCGAAGCCGTCGGTGAACAGGGGGTTCGCCGGGTGGCGGGTCCAGGTCTTGAGATCCTTCGACGTGGCCAGCTGCATCCGGTAGGCAGTGTGGTCCGCGGTGCCGCCGGCGTAGTACATGTAGTACGTGCCACCGTGGAACAGGACGTACGGCGCCCAGATGTGGCTCTCCCCCGCGGCCGGGTCGGCCTCCAGCGCGAACGGCTGCTTCGTCCAGGGTCCACGCGGAGACGGCGCCGTGGCGTGGCCGAAGAATCGCTCGTCGAGCGGGTTGGCGGGCTCGGCGTGGGTGATCGCGAAGATGTGCCACTCGCCGGTACGGCGGTCGCGCACCATCGTGTGGTCGTTGTAGTACCAGCGCTCGTTCTCGCCGACGCTCGGGTCGTAGACGGGCACGAAGTCACCGGCGCCGACCACGGTCGACCGGTTCTCGTACGGCTGGTTGTCGATCGCGGGCGGGTCGGCGGCCCGAGCCGCGACCGGTGTCGCGATCAGGCTCAGGGCGACCGCGAACAGCGCGGACAGCCGGCCAACGCGGGACGGTAGGCGGGGCATCGCTTTCCTCCAGGGCTCGATGCGGGGTTCGTGGCGGTTTCCCGATCGTTCGGCGGTGCGGACCCGCCTCCGCGGCGGGCCCGCACCGGACGAACTGTTACTGCTTGCCGCCGAGCTCGGTGTAGGCCTGAGCAGCGTTGTCCTTGGTGATCTGCATCGTGCCGAGGGTGGTCGACTTCGGTACGTCCTTCGTGCAGTCGACCAGGATTTTCTTGGCCAGGTCGATCGCCTCGCGTCCGCCGGTCGCGTACTGGAACGTCGCCTGCAGGCGACCCTGCTCGACCGCCTTGATGCCGCCGGACGCGACGGGGAGGGCGTCGATCCCGGTGAACTTGATCGCCGTCTCCTTGCCGGCGGCCTTCGCCGCGAGGTAGGCACCCTCCGCCATCGGGTCGTTGTGCGCGTACACGGCGTCGATGTCCGGCTGGGCCTTGAGCATCGCGTCCATCACGCTCTGCCCCTTCTCGCGCAGCCACTCAGCGGTCTGGGTAGCAACGATCTCGATCTTCGGGTTGCTCGCGATGCCCTCTCGGAAGCCCTGAGCGCGCTCGGCGGCCGGGGTGGATCCGGGCAGACCGGAGATCTCGACGACCTTGCCGCCCTGCGGCAGCAGCGTCTTGGCGTAGTACTCGCCCGCCGCCTTGCCGATCGCCACGTTGTCGCCGCCGATGAACGCGGTGTACGCGTCACCCTCGACCTTGCGGTCGAGCACGATGACCGGGGTGCCCTGGTCGTACGCCTTCTTCACCACGCCGGTGAGCGGCTTCGCCTCGTTCGGCGAAATGATCAGCAGGTTGATCCCCTGGGAGAGGAAGTTCTCCACGTCGGCGACCTGCTTGCTGTTGTCCTGGGCCGCGTCCGAGACGACGACCTGGAACCCGGGCACGGACTTCGCCGCGGTGGTCACGTCGTCGTTCATGACCTGCCGGTACGGCTCGGCGTTGTTGGCCTGCGACATGCCGATCAGGAACTCCTTGCCGCTGCCGCACTGGGCCGAGGCGTCGGTGCCACCGTCGCCGCCGTCCTTCTCGACACTGCATCCCGTGGTGACCGCGAGCGCGGCCAGCGCGAAAATCGTGATGGCTCTTCGGGCGTAGCGCATGTTTCCTCCAAGGTGGTGGTGGGTCAGGCGATGCGGGGACGGAGCCTCTGCAACGCGGCGGCAGCAACGATGACCAGACCCTTGACGACCAGCTGCACGTTCGCGTCGATGTTGTTGAGGGCGAGGATGTTGTTCAGGATCCCGAGCAGCAGGGCGCCGGCGATCGTGCCGCCCATGGATCCACTGCCACCGGCGAGACTCGTCCCGCCGATGACCACGGCCGCGATCGCGTCCAGTTCGTAGCCGGCGCCGTCGTTCGGGCTGCCCTGGTTGAGCTGACCGGCGTGGATGATCCCGGCCAGTGCGGCGAGCAGGCCGGAGATCGCGAAGACGGTGACCCGGACGCGACGTACGGGCACACCGGAGAGCCGGGCGGCCTTCTCGTTGCCGCCGATCGCGTAGACGTGCCGCGCGAAGGCGGTGCTGCGCAGCACCAATAGCGCGCCGACGCCGATGGCGAGGAAGATCAGGGCCGGTACCGGCAGCACTCCGTTGATGGAGCCGCTCAGCAGCGAGAACGCCTCGGGAGCCTCCTGCGGCCCCTCGCCGTAGGCGATCGGGATGCCCAGCCCGCCGGACCACATCCGGGCGATGCCCCGAGCCGCTTGCAGGCCGGCCAGGGTGACGATGAAGGACTGGATCCCGAGCCGGGCGACGATCGCGCCCTGGGTGGCCCCGAACGCGGTGCCGATGAAGAGCACGATCAGGACCGTCGGCACGATGCCCAGGCCGCTGTCGACCATCAACGTTGCCGACCCGACCGCGGCGAGCCCGAGCACCGCCCCGACGGAGAGGTCGATGCCGCCGATCAGGATCACGAACGTCATCCCGACCGCGATGATGCCGATCTCCGAGACCGCCCGGACGATGTTTGCGAGGTTTCCGGAGCTGAGGAAGACGTTCTCGCCGTTGCGGGACGGCGAGACGGCGATCGCGATCAGAAAGACGGCGACGAGCCCGAACAGGCTCTGGAACCGAAAGAAGTTGTCGACGATCGCGTGCCGGTCCTTCGGCAGTCGGATCGCCCGGCGGCGGGGCGGTGTCTCCGGCGGCGATGCGGCGACGGTGGTGGGGTTGGGCGGGTTCATCGAGACTCCTTGACGTCGTCCCCGTTGGCCGCGGCGAGGATGGCTTGTTGGGTGGCGGAGGCACGGGGCAGCACGGCCACGGTGCGACCACGGTGCAGGACGACCACCCGGTCACAGAGGCTCAGCAGCTCCGGCAGCTCCGACGAGGCGAGCAGGATCGCCATGCCGGAGTCGGCGAGCCGGTGCAGCAGGTGGTAGATCTCGGCCTTGGCGCCGATGTCCACCCCCCGGGTCGGCTCGTCGAGCAGGAGTAGTCGCGGTCGCATCAGCAGTTGCTTCGCGAACACGATCTTCTGCTGGTTGCCACCGGAGAGCGTCGCCACGGGGATCGACGGTGACGCCGCCTTCACCGCCAGGGTGGTGAGCTGTTCGGCCACCGTCCGGCGCACCAGCGGACGGCGCACCAGCCCGAGCGTGGTCAGCGACGACAGCGCGGAGAGCACGACGTTGTCCGCCACGGAGTGCTCCAGCATCAGCCCCGCGCCGCGCCGGTCCTCGGGGACGAAGGCCACCCCGCGCGCCAGTGCCGCCCGGGGGCCGCCCGGGCGGTACGGCCGGTCGCCAATCGTCACCTGGCCGGCGCGCCGGCCGGAGCCCCCCGCGCCGAACAACGTCTCCAGCAGTTCGGTACGCCCGGCGCCCATCAACCCGGCGAGGCCGACGATCTCTCCGGAGCGCACGGTGAGATCCACGCCGGCCGGCTCGGTCCGGCCGGGCACCGGCCGGCGAGGCGTCACGGCGAGCCCGCGTACGTCGAGTAGCACGTCACCGGGTTCGTTGCGGCCCTCGCCGAAGAGCGCGTCGACCGACCGGCCGACCATGAGCTGGATGATGTCGTCCCGGGAGGCGGCCCGCGGGTCGACGGTGCCGGCGACGGTGCCGTTGCGCAGCACGGTCACCCGGTCGGCGATGAGCTCGATCTCCGCCATCCGGTGCGAGATGTAGACGATGCCGACTCCGGCCCGCCGCAGCTCGGTGATCGTCGCGAAGAGCCGTTCAACCTCGGCGTCGGCCAGCGCCGCGGTCGGTTCATCCATGATCAGGACTCGCGCGCGCAGCGACAGTGCCCGACCGATCTCGACCAGCTGTTGCTCGCCGACGCGCAGCGACCCCACGAGCCGGCGCGGGTCCAGGTCTGCGCCGAGCGTCCGCAGGTGCGCCTCGGCCTGCCGGCGCATCCTCCGGATGTCGACGGTGCCGAGGCGGGTGCGCGGCTCGCGCCCGAGGAACATGTTCTCCGCGATGGACAGCCCGGCCACCAGGTCCAACTCCTGGTGGATGGTCGCGATACCAGCGCGTTGGGCATCGGCCGGGCCGGCGAAGCTCACCGACTCCCCGTCCACCTCGATCGTGCCGTCGTGCTCGGTGATCACCCCGGAGAGCACGTTGATCAGCGTGGACTTGCCGGCCCCGTTCTCGCCGAGCAGCGCGTGCACCTCACCGGCGGTCACGGTGAGGTCGATGTCTCGGCAGGCGTGCACGCCGCCGAACCGCTTGCCGATGCCGGTCATCCGGACCAGCGGCCGATCTGTCATACGGCACCTCGTGGCTCGTCTGCGGGATCTGGGGGTCGGACGGAGTCGGAGGCCCTGGTCCGGGCCTCCGACTCCGACCGGGTCACGACGTTAGACGAGCCTCGATGTAGTCGAGGCCAGCCAGGTAACCGCTCGATGCGGCGGCCTTGCCGGTCACCGTGAGGGTGAGCGTGTGCCGGCCCGCCGACAGCTCCCGCTGGCCGTAGTCCAGCGGGTCGCTGACGACCACGTCCGGCGAGTGGTACGCGTCGAACGCCTCGCCGATCCGGGTGCCGTCGATCGCGACCGTGTTGGTGCCGTAGTCCCGGGCCAGCGTCTGCACCAGGCTCAGCTGGTAGGTGCCGGCCGTCTGCACCTCGAACGCCACGGTCACGCTCCGGTTCGGCGCGTCCGGTCGGAACCACAACTGCGCGCTGCGGGACCAGTGGATGCCGCAGCAGTCGCCCTGCACCTCCGCCGGAGCATCGGCCGAGACCGCGGGCAGCAGCGATTCGGCTTCGATCCGCAGGGTTTCGCCGGTGGTGGCCGACGCCGGTGCGGAGTAGGCACCGAGGTTGCCGGCCGCGTCCACCGCGCGTACCCGGAAGTACCAGGTTTCGCGCAGGCCCAGCCCGCTGTGCTCGAAGCTGGGCCGGGTCGTGACGCCCACCCGGTTGTCCGGCCCGGGCGTGAATCCGGCCTGCCGCGAGGCGAACACCTGGTAGCTCGGCGCGTACACATCGTCGGCGGCCGGCCGCCAGGTCAATGCCACCGCGTTCGTCGTGCCGCTCGTGGCGGTGAGCCCGGCAACCTGCGCCGGTCGGGTCCGGTCGACGAAGGGGGTGACCTCGCTGAGCACCGCGTACCGGGCCGCGGACCAGGCCGGAGAGCCGGCGGTCGGCGTCAGCGTGACGGTCACCGCCGACCTGTCCCTGGTGAGCGCGGGCGGAAGCCGGAACTCGTCCTCCAGCCAGCGGTGCGAGCCGTTGGCCAGCGGCTGCGACCAGGTGCCGGCGTCGCGCCCGTCGACCTGCACGGCCACCGACTGGTACCCGGTGGACTGGTCCCCCACCCGGCGCAGCACCGCGCCGGTGTTGTCCCGGTCCAGGGCCATCCGGAACCGGACCGGCGTGGCGGAGGCGCGAGTGTCGTCGGTGACCGGCCGAGGTGCGCCGTCGTCGCCCTCGTAGGTCGCGGTGAGCACCTGACGCTCGCCACCGGAGGTGTAGCCGTGCGCCGACTCGCTGGCGGGGTCGCCGACGTCAACGGTGTCGGTCCAGCGCTGCCCGACGGTGTCCTGCCCGTACCAGTAGGCGGTCGAGCCGTACCGGGCCGGATCCTGGTCACCCGGGCCGTGTTCGATGCCGAACCGCAGGTCGGTGGAGAACGACACCGCCTCGGCGAGCATCAGTCGGAACGCGCCCGTGCAGTCGTACCGGCAGTCGTAGTCACTGACCTCGTGGGCCGGGTTGCCGTTGGTGGGCGCCGAGAACGTGCCGTGGTTGAAGTACCAGCCGCTCTCGTAGAAGTCCTCCGTTCCGGTGCCGTGGATGCTCGGGCTCTGCGCGCCGTCCACGTAGACCCGCTCGTCGCCCTCGAGATAGTTGCGCTGGTTGCCGGCGGGGATGTGCCCCTCCATGGTGTGCGTGACGCCGACGAACTTTCCGCGTCCGGCCACGTCGAGGAAGAGGTGATCGGCGCCGGGGGTGGTGTCGGCGCTCGCCGCGGTGGCCCGGAAGTAGCCGGCCGTGCCGGTCGGGCGCAGCGCCGGCGCCCAGCGGGCGGAGCGTGCGGTGGTCACGGAGGCCACTGACGACGTGATCGGCACGGAGGAGCCGTTGCGCAACTCGATGCTGAACCGTGACCGGTAGGGCATCGGCCACCAGGCCGACAGTGTCCCGGTCGCGGGGTCCACGCCGAACATCAACGACTTCACCGGGTGCAGTCCGAGGCCGGTGCCGAAGAACTCGCCGAGTGGCGCGTCCACGGTGGTCCTGCCGTCGAACGTGATGCGCAGCCGGCTGTCGCGCAGCACCGCGTCGGAGGCCGCGACGGCCGCCTTGCGGTCGGCGTCGGCCGGGTAGCTCATCGTGTTGCTGCCCTGCCAGGTCTGCGCGGTGATGCGGTAGCCGTGGGCGGCCTCGGCGTCGGCGTGGGACGGGCCGAGGTCGAGGGTGTCGGTCCGCTTGGCGGTGCCGGCGACCAGGCTGTCGACCCAGTACGTGAACTCGTTGACGTCCACGTCGGACGAGACGAACTGGTTTCGGACGGTGATCGTGGGCTTGCCGGCCGTGGCGCTCGCCGGCAGCTCGACGGTCTGGTCGAGCCAGGTGCCGAAGGGCACCGGGTCGTTGGCCGGCCATTCGGCGACCGGTACGCCGTCCACCATGATCTGCGCCCGCTGGTGCCCGATGTGCGGGTCCAGCCGGCGGGTCAGCCGCACCCCGGTGTTGGCCGGGTCCACGGTCACCCGGAACTCGCTGCCGCCGCCGGGCCCGTAGGCGCGGCCGTCATCGGCCACCGGCGCCGGCGGCCCGACGAGTTGCGGGATCCGCAGTTCAAGTGCGTTGACAGCGCCGGGGCCGACGCCGCTGGCGAGGGTCACCGCGCCCTTGGCGGGGACGCTGAACTTCCGGTCGGCGGTCGTCGCGCCCGCTTCCGGACGCTTCGGGTCACGGGTGCCGGCGGCCTTGAGCTGGTCGATGACGTCCAACGCGCGGTCCGAGGGGTCGAAGGTGCGCACCCCGTCGGCGGTGGTGAACTTGCGGTAGGTGACGTGGTAGAAGACCGGGTTCTTCTCGGTGGTCACCCGCATGGAGCTGCGGTAGGTCATGGGCGCCTTGATGTAGACGCCGCCGGAGCTCTGCGCCGCGTTGGCGACCACCGGGTAGACGAAGGGCGCGCCGAGTTTGCCGTCCACCACGTCCTGGAGCGGAGCGTCGAGCACGGTCACACCGTCGAGGACCACCTTGATGGTGCCGGTGGCGGAGACATTGCCCTCGTCGCGGGTGAACCAGATCGAGTCGATCTCACCGGCGCCGGTGGCCTCGGCCAGGACGCAGCCGTCGGCGCCGGTGCGCAGGCACGAGTACTGGCCGGAGAAGCCGTCGTCGTTGCCGCCGCTGCGGTCGAAGCTGGAGAACTGGTAGGCCCGGGGGCCGTCGGGAAGTTCGGCGAGCCGATCGAGCCTGCGGTAGACGTCCCATCCGGTGGGACCGTTGTCGGAGGGGGTGGGGGCGGCGGAGGCCGGCCCGGCCGGGCCGACCAGGGCGGTTCCGGCCAGCAGCGCCGCGGTGAACGCGGCACGCAGCAGCCGGCGGGCGGAGGTGCGTGGTGCCTGGGTGATGGGTGTCATGAGCGCCTTCCACGTCGGTGGGTGGGGCGGGTTGCGAGGCGGTGCGAAGGAATCGATTTCTCGCTGCAACAGCGACAGGGTAGGCACGCCTCCACGCGGCGGTCAATCCTCGATCGCCGCCGACGCGTGACGCTGTTGACAGCGACCCAGCCCGCTTTTATCGTCCTCGAGCAGAACCGAGCAAACGATTTCTCCGCTCGCGTGAGCGTGCCGCAGCCGCTGTGGCGGCTCTCGCCGACCTCGTGACGGAACTGCTCGACGGCGGACTGCTCGTACCGGGAGGGGCGTATTCTCGTGACGTTGAACGCCGAGGCGGTGGTAGTTCGGGGTGATGCCCTGCGGCTCACCGTCCACGGTTGACCGCGGCAGGCCCTGTCGGCCGCACCCGCGCCGGACACCGGCGCGAAACACCGGTCACGGTTCCGTCACTACCCACCCGTAGGATGCCGGTTTCCGGCACCGGAGCGCGCCGGGTAGCCGCGCCGAAGCACAGCACAAGGAGAGTCGAGCGAACGGAGGCGAATGGCGACGATCTATGACGTGGCGCGGCAGGCTCAGGTCTCGCCCGCCACGGTGTCGCGGGTGCTGAACGGGCGGACCACGGTCGACCCGGTGATGGCCGCGCGGGTGCAGCAGGCGATGCAGGACCTCGACTACCGCCCCAACGCCGTCGCCCGCAACCTGCGCCTGAGTCAGACCAGCCTCTGGGCGGTCATCATCTCCGACATCGGAAACCCCTTCTTCACCTCGATGGTGCGAGGGGTCGAAGACGTCGCGCAGGGCGCCGGCTACTCGGTGGTCCTGTGCAACAGCGACGAGGATCCGGAGAAGGAGTCCCGGTACATCGCCGCGGCCCTGGCCGAGCGGATGGCGGGTGTCATCATCTCCACGTCGGGCCGTCCGACCGTCATCAACCGGCTCGTCGAGGCGCGCATCCCGGTCGTGGCCATCGACCGCCAACTGCGCGGCATCAACATCGACACCGTGCTCGTCGACAACGTGCACGGGGCCGAGCTGGCCACCACCCACCTGCTCGACAACGGCTACCAGCGGGTCGCCTGCATCACCGGTCCACGCCGGATCTCCACCGCCGCCCAGCGGCTCCGCGGCTACCAGCGCGCGTTGCGGTCGCACGGGCGGGAGGCGACCGACAATCTGGTGCGGTACGCGGACTTCCGCGAAGAGGGTGGCTACCTGGCCATGGCCTCGCTGCTCGACAGCGACAACCCGCCCGACAGCGTCTTCGCGACGAACAACCTGATGACCGTCGGCGCCGTCGAGTGCCTCGTCGACCGCGGGGTCAGGGTGCCGGCCGAGTTCGGAGTGGTCGGGTTCGACGACATACCCTGGGCCCACCTGGTCAGACCATCGCTGAGCACCGTCTCCCAGCCGACGTACGACCTGGGGCGGGCAGCCGCGGTGCTGCTCACCGAACGGATCGCCAACCCGACGCGACCGCCGTCGACCGTCACCCTCAGCACAGGCCTCCAGGTACGCGAAAGCTCCAGCCGCCCGAGCTGACCCTCGTGGCCGGCGAGCCCACTGCCGACGCTGTCGGAGCCGGTGGCCGGGCCGCCCGCGGTGGAGGCCGGGGAGCCTGCCCCGGTACACCGTCAGGCTCCCCGTCCGTGTTCCACCGGCTCCGATCCGCAGCGCCGGCGCCAGGGCCGGCGATCACTCAGGTGAATCACCCGCAGCCGTGCAGGATCGACCGGCCTGAGCCGTCAGAGGTTGACCTCACCGCACAGGTGCACCCGGACGCCGAGTTCGGCGAACATGGCCGCCTTCACCCGCAGCGCCTTGTCGGCGGTCGCCGCATCCGGCGCGTAGGCGACGTTGACGTGGTTGGCCTTGTGCCGCGCCATCAGCTGGTCCCGGCCGACCCCGTGCAGGACGGCGTGCATGATCGGCCACTGCGGGGTGGTGGCGTCCAACCGGCGCTGGGTCTCGTCGGCCGGCAGCTCGACGACGGTGCCGCGGCCCAGGTCCAGGTGCAGCGCGCCGTCCATGATGAACACCCGGGACCAGACGATCTCCCCCGGCTTCGACACCCCGCTCAGGGTGCCCCCGCCCAGCGGGAAGAACATCGGCGGCTGGCGCATGCTGTACGACCTGTCGTAGCCACCGTTGTGTGACGCCGGCACCGAACCGGAGATCTCGAACACCCAGACGAAGTCGTCGCCGTACCGCTCGCCCCACCGGATGTCGTGCAGCGTCGTCGCCGGGTCAAGGCCCATCGCCGTCCAGATCCGGTTGGTGACGAGCGAGTCGACCGCCACACCCTCGTCGACCTCGTTGAAGTGCGGCAACGGCGCCCCCGGGTACAGCTCGCGGCTCCCGTCGCGGCTGAGCACCGGTGGCCGCTGGACATTGTTCAGCAGACCCTCTGCGAGGTCGCTGGCCGGAACGACGTCCTTCAGGCCCTGCTGGTACTGGATGCCCACCGCGTCCAGGCCGTAGTCGTCGGAGATGCGCAGGGCGGCGACGTACATCTTGAACTGGCTGAGCAGCTGCGCCTCGGTCAGCTCGGTGGCCTCGTCGGTGCCCACGTGGAAGGTCATCCCGACGTCGTCCAGCCACCGGCGGACCGCCCGGGCCTCCTCGTCGGAGACGCGTGCCATCTCGGCGACCAGCGCGCTCTGCGACAGCCGCTCCTTGTAGATGCCGAGCGGATTGATCAGCTCGTCGTCGAAGATCGCGTTGTACATCCCCATGCACCCCTCATCGAAGACGCCGATGATGGCCTTCTCCGTCGCGAGCTGGCCGGCCAGCGACCGGCCCAGCGCGACCTCCGGGTCGTCGGGCAGGGCGGGCAGGTCACGTACGTGGCTGGTGTCGTGGCGCAGCTGGCCGGTCTCGAGCCACGTCCGCAGCCCGCCCATCGCCCACTCGTCGGTGAAGTCGCGGCTCCACAGCGCGGAGTGCGGGACGCCGGCCTTGGTGAGGCTCGCGGTGAGGTTGAGCAGGCCGACCAGGCCGGGGAACTCGCCGCTCCAGTTCGCCACGATGAGGATCGGCCCCCGGTGGCTCCGCAGCCCGGCCAGGACGTGGTGGCTGTACTGCCAGACGGCCTCGACCACGATCAGTGCCGCGTCGGCGGGGATCTGCTTGAAGACCTCGATGCCCGCGCGCTGGCTGTCGATGAAGCCGTGTCCCTTGCCCGGATCGACGCCGTGCCCGCGCTCGACCTTCCAGCCGAGCGCGTTGACCGCCGCGGTGAGGTCGGCCTCCAGTCGCTGCTGGGTGGGCCAGCAAGTGACGTTCGCGCTGAGCCGGAGATCGCCGCTGGCAACCGTGTAGACGGTGCCGGGTGCCGCCGACGGCGGGTTGGCGGGCACGGGCAGCGTGTAACTGGTCATGGGGTGACTCCTTCGGTGCGTTGCTCTGCACTGGCATCCGTCCGAGCGGCGGCCAGGAAACGGACCTGACGTGCGGCGAGCGCGTGAGCGACCCGCTTGGAACTCGTGTACAGCTCGCGATACAGCCCGTACAGCTCGTCGTAGTCGGCGGCGAACTCGGCCCGTGGCTCGCAGACCTCGGTGACGGGGTTCCACGCCTCGATCGAGACGGTCCACCCTGTCTGTGCGGCCAGGAACGCCGCGCCGTAGCTGGCGCCGATGGTCTGCGCGGGGATCACCTGGGCGCGTCCGGTGACGTCGGAGACGATCTGCGTCCAGAGCCCGCCCCGGGTGCCCCCGCCGACCGCGACGACGCGCCGGATGTCACCGCCGCTCGCCTCGATGGTCTCGATGTTGTGGCGTACGCCGAGGCCGGTCGCCTCGAGCGCGGCGCGGTAGAGGTCACCCCGGTCGTGCGAGATGGTGAGGCCGGCGAGGATGCCGCGGGCCTGCGGATCCAGGATCGGCGTACGTTCACCGGCGAAGTACGGCAGCATGAGCAGCCCTCGGGCGCCCGGACCGGAGGCCTCGGCGAGGCGGAGCAGGTCGGGATAGTCCGGCGAGCCGAACAGCTCGCGCAGCCACGCCGTGATCGCGCCGGACGTCGCCAGGCCACCTGCGAGATTGCGGGTCCCGGGCAGGGCGCCAACGGTCCCCCACAACGACGGGTCGGTGACCCGGGCGGCGACCGTGTGGACCAGGAACATCGTCGTGCCGTACATCAGCATGAGGTCGCCGACGCCCTGAGCGCCGACGCTGATCGCCTCCGACCAGGCGTCGATGGTCCCGGTGATCACGGGGACGCCCGGCGGCAGTCCGGTCACCGCCGCCGCCTCCGCCGTCACCCGGCCTGCCACGTCGCCCGGCCAGCGCAGCGGAGGCAGGTCCAACCCGGGGGTGATCTCGGCGGCCCACGGGTGGTACCAGTCCTGGCCTTCGGTGTCGTACAGCGGTGTGCACTGGCTCGCCGAGTGGTGGTCCAGCACGTACTCGTCGGTGAGCTTGACGGCGAGCCACGAACTGGGCATGAAGAGCCGACGGGCGCGCCGGTAGAGGTCCGGCTCGTTCTCGGCGACCCAGGCCACCTTCGCGCCTGCCGCCTGACTGGACAGGGCCGAGCCGCACCGACGCAGGATCTCGTCCGCGCCGAACCGCTCGTTGAGCCGGCCGATCTGATCGGTCGAGCGGGTGTCGACGCCGTACAGGATGGCCGGGCGGAGCGGGACGTTCGCGGCGTCGGTGAGCAGTACGCACGGGCCCATGCCGCTCACCCCGACCGCGACGACCTCGGCGTCGCCGGGTGCCAGCAGGTCGCCGGCGAGCGAGACGAACTCCTGCCACCAGACGTCGGCGTCCATCTCGACCCAACCAGGCCGTGGCCTGCTCACCACATGCGTCCGGGTGGACGACCGTAGGACGCGGCCGTCGCCGTCGACGAGCACGCCCTTGCTGCTCGATGTGCCGATGTCAACGCCGAGGACAGCCGCGACCTTCATGGCGCCACTGTTCCAGCAATCGATTTCCTAATCAAGGCCGAGCGCTCACGTTTTCTCTCCGGTCGCCGGCGCCGGGCCGAACCTCCGTCGACACAGACCCGGGCCTGGGAAGGGGCTTGTGCGCCGCGCGGCCCAGTCGGTCAGGCTTCTCCGGTCGTCGGCAGCGGCGGGACATCTGACCGCCTCCGCCAGCCGCTGATTGGGCTCACGGGGTCGCGTTGATCGCGGCGTAGGCGCCGTCGGCGAAGCTCGCGTCCCGACGTGACCCGCTCGCCGTGAAACGCCACGTACCTCCGGGATACTGCCCGGGCGCCCACGACGTGCCGCCCGGGCGCCACAACAGCTGCCAGGCGGCCATCGCGTGGCCGGCGTCGTACCAGGTGTTGTCGCCGCGCCAGGCCGACGCCCACCGGTGCACGGCGACCACTGACAGGCCCGGGCCGGTGGTCATCGTCCACGGTGGCATTCCGGTCACATCGCCGGTGGGCCGCCCCTCCACCGCTGGGTCACCGACGGCCGGCAACGCTCCGTCGACGTTGAAGGCCGCCTCCCACACCCCCGCCGTCGGCGAACCGTTGACCGACCAGGTGACGTCGCTCTGCAACGACGGGCCGGTCCACCGCGGCGCGATCGTCAGCAACCAGTCCGCGGTGACCGGTTCGTCGCCGAACGGAATGCCGACCAGGTTGATCCGGGAGCCGTCGGCCGACACCTCGACCCTGGCCGGGGCACCGGCCCGATCGGTGACGTCGAAGCGGCCGATCGCAAGGTACGGCCCGGTACCGCGGTGCGACGAGTCGAGCGCCGGGCGGTAGGCGCCGCCCCCGGCAGGGTCCACCGCCAGCGACGCGATCCGGGTGTTGGGCCACGTCCGCACGTCGGCGCGGAGAAATCCGGTGCTCATCGTGTAGCCGCGGGCCACCACCCCCGTCGACCAGGTCAGCGGCGCCAGCCACAGCCCACCCTGGCCCCAACCGGCGTGGCTCAGGTACCAGTTCGCGCCGTCCACGACGACCTCAGCGGCGTGCGCATCCAGCACGGCGACCCTCTCCGCGCCCTCGAAGCGCAGTGGGTCTCGACTACGGTAGACCGCCGTCCGCCGGTAGGCCGCGCCGTAGTCGGTGCCGTCGCAGCAGACGAAGAGGTAGTACCAGTCACCGCGGCGCACCACGAAGGGCGACTCGGTCTGCCCGCCGGCCTGCCCCGTGAACGGCGACGAGTACGCGACCGCGCGGGCGCTCCAGGTCCGCAGGTCTGTGCTGGTCCGGTAGGCGACGACGTGGTTGCCGCCGGTCGGGCTCGATGTCGCGGTGTAGTACATGACCCAGCGGTCGCCCTGCCGCGTAACCATCGGGTCGCGGCCCTCCCAGCCGTCCGTGAACAACGGGTTGGCTGGGCTGCGGGTCCAGACGAACAGGTCGGTCGAGGTCGCCAGGTGGATGCGGTAGTTGGCGAAGTCCGGATTACCGGCGGCGTAGAACATGTAGTAGACGCCGGCGTCGTAGACGACGTGCGGGGCCCAGATCCACTGCTCGCCCGCCGCCGGATCGGCGACCAGGGCGGGCGGTTGCTTCGTCCACGGCCCGGTCGGGCTCGATGCCGTGGCGTGGCCGAAGAGCGTCTCGTCCAGCGGCGCGGCCGGCTCTCGATGGGTAATGGCGAAGACGTGCCACACGCCGGTCTGCTGGTTCTTCACAATGGTGTGGTCGTTGTAGTACCAGGACACCGGCTCGCCGACGCTCGGGTCGTAGACTCGCGTCAGCGCGCCCCGCACCGGTGTCTCGCCGACTGCCTCGTACGGCGTGGTCGTGACGGCCGCCAGCGGACCGACTCGGCGCAGGGTCACCGTGTCGAGACCGGCGAGAAACCCGACGGAGGACGCGGCTCGACCGGTCACCGTCACGGTCAGCCGGTGGCTGCCGGCCGTGAGCGACGCCGAGCCCAGCGGCACGGCACCGGTGCGCTGCACGGTGGGCGCGTACCCGTCGAAGAGCTGGCCGACGGCCACGCCGTCGACGGCGAAGCGCAGCGTGCCGTAGTCGCGGGCCCGGGTCAGCACACCCCCGATGTCGTACTGACCGGCGGGCACCGAGGGCAGCGTGACGGTCACCGAGTCACCGGCCCGGGCGGCGCGCAGCCAGAGCTGCCTGCCGCCCGACCAGGTCACCCCGCAGCAGTCGGGCTGCGACTCGACCGGTGCGGTGGCCGAGATGACGGGCAGCGACTCCGCCTCCACCCGTACCGGCTCGTCGGCCGCGGCCGCCGGCCCCACCGGGACGGCCAGCAGCGCCGCCCCGAGCACGAGAACGCCGAACATCCGGAGGGCGCGCATGGTCACACGCTCGGCCTGGGCAGCTCGCTGCCGGTCGCGAAGTTGTCATGCCACTTCCAGGTGGCCTGCACGAACCGCCCTCCGTCGGACAGCGAGACGAACACGTCCGCCGGGGTGCCGCGGATGAACGTCACGACGTCCGCTCGTCCGTCGCCGTCGAAGTCGCCGACGCCCGGCAACTCCGTCCCGATGGCGAACAGGTCGTGCCACTTCCAGCGGTCCTGCACGAAACGGCCGCCGTCGGAGAGGGACACGAACACGTCGCCCGCCGTGCCCCCGGTGAACGTCACGACGTCGTCACGCCCGTCGCCGTTGACGTCGCCGACCGCGGGCAGCTCGCTGCCGACCGCGAAATGGTCGTGCCACTTCCAGCCCTCCTCGGCGAACCTGGTGCCGTCGGAGAGCGAGACGTAGACGTCCGCCTGCTCGGGGGTGCCACGGGTGAACGTCACGATGTCGTCGCGCCCGTCGCCGTTGACGTCGCCCACCGCCGGCATCTCCGTGCCGAGGGCGAAGTGGTCGTGCCACTTGATGCCGGGCCCGAACCCGGAACCGGTTGACAGGGCCACGTAGACGTCGGCGTTCTCGCCCCGGGTGAAGGTGACGATGTCGGTCAGACCGTCGCCGTTGACGTCGCCGACCGCCGGCATCTCCGTGCCGACGGCGAAGAAGTCGTGCCACTTGGCCCCGCCGGTGAATCCGGACCCGGTGGAGAGGCCGACGTAGACGTCGGCGAGGTCACCCCTGGTGAATGTGATGGCGTCCGCTCGGCCGTCGCCGTTGACGTCCCCGGTGAAGGGCAGTTCCGCACCCGGGGCGAAGGAGTCGTTCCACAGCCAGCCGTCCTGCACGAACCGGCCGCCGTCGGAGAGCGAGGCGAACACGTCGGCCGCGGTGCCGCGGGTGAAGACCACGGCGTCGTCGCGGCGGTCTCCGTCGACGTCGCTGGCGGCGCGCGGTCGGGTGGTCGCCGACACCTCGGCCGACGCGGCACCGGTGTTGCCCGCGCCGTCGACGGCGACGATCCGGTAGTGGCGGTTCTGGTTGGCCGGCAGCGGACCGTGCCGGAACCCGGTCGTCCGCGACGTGCCGACGAGGTTGGCCGGCGTGATCGCGACGCCGGGCGCGCTCGAGGAGTAGATCCGGTAGCCGGAGACCCCGACGTTGTCGGACGGCTCGGACCAGGACAGGCCCAGGGCGTGCACCCGCCCGCCGGCCAGCGTCACGCCGGCCACCGCACCGGGTGCCGCGGTGTCGGCGAACGGCGGCACCATGCTCTCGGCGAGATACCGGGCCGCGGTCCAGGCGGGCGAGCCGGCGACCGGGGTCAGCGTGACGGTGACCGTCGAGCGGCCTGCCGTGAGCGACGCCGGCAGCACGAACTCGTCGGCCAACCAGCGCTGCCGGCCGTTGCCCAGGGGTTGCAGCCACACGCCGGCCGGTGCACCGTCCACCGCCACGGCTGCCTGCTGGTAGCCGCTCAGCTGGTCGCCCTGCCGACGCATCCGTACGCCCTGGTTGGCCGGGTCCACCGCGACCCGGAAGCTGACCGGGGCCGTGGTGGCGCGGACCTGCCTGCTCACCGTGGCGTTGTCGTCGTCGCCCTCGAACGGCGCGGTGAGCGCGTACTGGGTCGCCGTCGCGTCGGTGTAGCCGTGGGCGGCCCGGCTGGCGGCGTCGCCGGTGACCAGCGTGTCGGTCCGGCGCACCGCGACGGTGGGCTGGGTGTAGAGGAACGCCGTCGAGGCGTAGTTCGCCGGCATGTCGTTGGCCGGCCCGTGCTCGATGCCGAAGCGCAGGGCGCTGGCGTACGACACGGCGTCGCCGATCATCAGACGGTAGGTTGCGTCGCACTCGTCGACGCAACCGCCGGCGCGGAAGAGGTGGGCGGTGTTGCCGGTGAAGACGCCGCTGTACGCGCCGCGGTTGAAGTACCACCCCGACTCGTAGAAGTCCTCGGTGCCGGTGCCGTAGAGCTGCGGTGTCGGTGAGCCGTCGACGTGCACCCGCTCGTCGCCTTCAAGGTAGTTGCGGGTGTTGCCACCGGTGATGTGGCCGCGCATGGTGTGGGAGACGCCGACGAACCGGCCGCGGCCGGCCTGGTCGGCGACGATCCAGTCGCTGCCGCCGACGGTCTCCGCCCGACGGGACTGGGTGGTGAAGTAACCGGCGGCCCCGTCTGCGGCGAGGGCCGCCGTCCACTGGGTGCCCGGTGCCGAGGTCACCTCGGCCTGGACGCCGCTGACAGCGGCGCCGGTGGTGTTCGCCAGCGCGACGGTGGCGGTGGAACGGAACGGCATCGGCCACCACGCGCTGTACCAGCCGCCGGGAGTGGCGTCCATGGCGAACATCAGGGAGCGGACGCCGCGCTCGCCGAGACCTGCACCGAAGAACTCACCGACCGGGCTGTCCACGGTTGTCCGGCCGTCGAACGTGATGCGCAGCCGCAGGCGGGACAGGTTCGGCTCGGTCGCCGCGCCGTCCGGCACCCGCAGCCGCAGCGCGGTGATCGCCCGCGGTCCGGTGAGGGTGGCGAGGGTGGCCTGCCCACCGGCCGGGACGGTGACCGTGGCGCCGGCGGTGGTCGCGCTGGGCTGGGCCGGCTTCGGGTCCCGGGTTCCGGCGGCACGCAGCTTGTCCAGCACGTCGGTCGCCGGATCGGCGGGGTTGAACCGGGAGATCCCGGTCGGGTCGGCGAACTCGCGGTACGTGACGTGGTGGAAGAGCGGGTTGTTCTGGGTGGTGATCCGCATGGAGTCGCGGTAGGGCATCGGCACCTTGACGGTGACCCCGCCCGAGGTCTGGTCGGCGTTGCTGACCAGCGGGGCGACGAACGGACTGCCGAGACCGCCGTTGACGAGGTTCTGCAGCCCGGTGTCAACGACGGTGGCCCCGTCGAGCTCGATGCGGATCCAACCGGTGGCGCTGACGTTACCGCCGTCGCGGGTGAACCAGATCGACTGCACCTCGCCCGGGCCACGGTCCTCGGCGATGAGGCAGCCGCTGGCCTGGCGCAGGCACGAGTAGGTGCCGACGAACCCGTCGTCGTTGGATCCGTCGCGGCCGAAGCTGGAGAACTGTCGGGTACGGGTGCCGGCGGCCAGCTCGGGGAGCCGGTCCAGGCGGCGATAGGCGTCCCAGCCGATCGGGCCCTTGTCGTCGGCGGCCGCGAGGACGGTCACACCGGCCGCGCCGGGCGCGGCGGCGGCCGGCGGGGTGGCGGTGGCCACAGCGGGTGCGGTCGTGGCCAGCAGCGCCGCGGCGGCGGCACCGAGCCAGCGGGGGGGTACGGAGCCTCATTGGTGTCCCTTCGGGTGTGCCGCCCGGGGCGCGACAGAAATCGATTGCTCGGCCAGCAGTAAACTGCCGCCTTCGATACTTGTCAATACTTGCCCGCCCGGTTTCGAGGGATGCAGGAAGCATCGGCCGTCCCTCCGCGTCCCGCCGGGCTCACGTTCATCGGCGGCGTCCTCGACACGTTCGCCGCCGCGGGCGTGCCCCAGGCCGAGGCGGTGACCGCCCTCCAGTCGGTGATCGCTACATCGTCGGCCTTCGCCGACCGGTACCGCCGGTAACATCGTCGAGACCCAGCAGACTTGACCCGAGCACCGATGGATGCTCCGGTAGGGCCGACAGCAGGACGATGGGGGCGGGCGTGACCGGTTCTCGGCGGTTGACACGACTCCTGGCCGTGATCGCCGGCGCCCTGTGCGGGCTCACCGCGTGCACTGGCGAACCCGACCCGTCACCGACCTCGACAACGCCGGTGCCGTCCGCGTCGACAGCAGCCAGCCCGACCTGGCCGCCACCGCGCCCGACCATCAGAACGGGCGAGGAGGCGTGCGGCGGCTCGGCCTTCAACCCGCGAGCGGTGCGTCCCTACAACCCGGACGGTCCCGCCTACGCCGGGGCTCCCATCCACCTGACGGCGCTCTTCGTCATGCACCCGTATGCCTCCGGTGAGCTCGAATCCGAGCTGCCCGGCGAGTGGCAGGCGCAGTGGCATCCGGGCATGTACCCGGAGCAGTACACCCAGCTTGTCGTCTGCGAGTACTTCGACGACGACTACCAGAGCAAGAAGGTCGAGACCTGTACCTACAACACCAGCACCGGCGGAAAGAAGACCGCCGAGCTGCGGTCGGCGCGCTTCATCTACCGGATATTCGAAGCCAAGACCGGTAAGCAGGTCAGCCGCTTCACGTTGCCGGGCAGAGTGAACTCCTGTCCGGCAGTCGTCTACGGCGCGGCGGGTGGGGCCCACTACCAACTAGTGCTCAACGAGGAACTCACGGCCAAGCTCCGACCCCTCGTCATGGCCCGCCGACCGGGCTAGAAGCAACGGTAGGTATGGGCTAGCCGCACGGGGATGTCGCAGTGGCGGCCGAGATCGCTGTTATGGCGGCGTCCGTACCGGAGTGGACGGACCCTGGTGGCGCGGTGCCCGCCGCCATCCTGCGTTGCGCGCGGGCCTGCTCCCCCGATCTTGCGCTCCGCTGCACTCTGCGCATCGCCAGACGTCGAATGAGGCCCCTGACACGAAGCCGGTACGAGCACCTCGCCCACAGCACGGTCGAGCCGACCCGGGCTGGTCACGACCCGCCCTTGCCGCGCTCGCCCGTGCGGCGTAGGAAGAACACCACGCCCCACCCTCGGCTCCATGGGTCCGTCCACTCCGTCCACCGTCCAAGGAGATGCGTGTGACCACCCGCGTACGGCTCCGTCTCGCCGTGTCCGTGCTGGTGACTGCCGGTGCCGTTCTGCTCGGCACGGCCGCCGCCGCCGCACCGCCCGCGGTGCCGTTGCAACCGGCCAATGGCGCCTGCGACCCGATCGACCCGACCGCGTGCCTGCTGCCGTTCCCGAACGACTACTTCACCGTGCCCGATCGAGCCAGCCGCACCGGCAAGCGGGTGCGACTTGCGGCCTCCTCGATGCCCGCCAACGTGCACGGCACTCCGATCGACCCGGCCGAATGGAACCGACAGGACGGCTTCAGCCCCGGCTCGCCGATCCTGGTGCGCGTGCCCGGCCTGGACGCCGCGGCGACGGGGATCGCTCCGGTCACCGACATCGGCCGCTCGCTGGCGCCGGACGCGCCGATCGTGCTGCTCAACACCCGGACCGGCAAGCGCACGCCGTACTGGGCGGAGCTGGACGCGCACGCCGCCGGCCAGCCCGACCGGCAGCTGCTGATCATCCGGCCGGCGGTGGCGCTGACCGAGGGCACCCGCTACGTCGTGGGCCTGCGTGGCATGCGCGACCGGAGCAGGGAGCTGATCCCGGCGCCGGCAGCGTTCCGGAAGTACGTCACCGGCGCCGGCCTCGGCCCCCGGGACCGCCGCACCCCGCAGATCAAGCGGATCCTCTCCGACCTGACCAGGGCCGGCGTCAAGCGGCACAGCCTCTACCTGGCCTGGGACTTCACGGTGGCCAGCCAGCAGGGTCTGACCGGGCGGATGCTGGCGATCCGCGACGGCGCCTTCGCCACCCTGGGCGCGGCGGCGCCGTCGTTCACCGTCACCCAGGTGACCGACCACCCGCCCGAGCAGGATGCGCGGATCGCCCGGCAGGTGACCGGCACCATCGGCGTACCGTCCTATCTGAACGGCAGCGGCGATCCCGGTTCGCGGCTGCACTACGGGCCGGCCGGCGGCGACGGGACAGCACCGGCGGCGGATTCCCTGCCCACGCCGTCGGGCGCGACGCTGCGTGCGGACTTCGTCTGCAACATTCCGCGCAGCGCCTCCGCCGCCGATCCGGCACACCTGTCGCTCTACGGCCACGGCCTGCTGGGCAGACCGACCGAGATCAACGCCGGCAACGTCAAGACCATGTCGGCCACGTACGACTTCACCTTCTGCGCGACCAGTTGGATCGGCATGGCCGCCGCCGACGTCCCGTACGTGGCTGGCGCCTTCGCCGACCTCAGCGCCTTCCCCGCAGTGGCGGACCGGCTGCAGCAGAGCTTCCTGAACTTCCTCTTCCTGGGCCGGGCGATGATCCACCCGGACGGGTTCGCCGCCGACCCGGCGTTCCGGGACACCGACGGGCAACCGCTGATCGACGTGGCCGGCGGGCTGCACTACGACGGCAACAGCCAGGGAGGCATCAACGGCGGCGCGCTCACCGCCATCGCCCAGGACTGGACCCGGTCGGTCCTCGGCGTGCCGGCGATGAACTACTCCACGCTGCTGCAGCGCAGCGTGGACTTCGCCCCCTTCCAATCGATCATGGACGGGTACTACCCGGACAAGGTCGACCAGCAGCTGATCTTCGCACTGCTGCAGATGCTCTGGGACCGGTCCGAGGCCAACGGGTACGCCCAGCACATGACCGACAACCCGTTGCCGGGCACCCCGGCGCATCAGGTGCTGATGCACGTGGCCTTCGCCGACCACCAGGTCTCCCCCGCCGCGGCCGAGGTCCAGGCGCGCACCATCGGTGCCCGCCTGCACACACCCGCCGTCGCCGACGGCTGGTCACTCGACGTGAAGCCGTACTGGGGTATCAAACCGATCCGGGCGTACCCGTACACCGGCTCGGCGATCGTGATCTGGAACAGCGGTGCGGCGTACGCGCCGCCGACGACGAACCTCGCCCCGGCCGGCCCGGAGTACGGCGACGATTCGCACGAGTTCCCGCGCGCCCAGCCCGGAGCCCAGGAGCAGAAGGCGACGTTCCTGCTCACCGGCAAGGTCATCGACGTCTGCGCGGGAGGGCCCTGCCCCTGACTCGGTCACCGGCCCGCCGTAGGTTCGGAAGGTGCGTCAGGCGCCGGGTGGTCCGGCAGCGGCGGGGCCGTTAGCGCCCCTGGGAGCAGGGAAGGCGGTCCACGCGTGTTCAACACGGCGCGCCTGCAGGTCATGCTGGAGATCGCCCGGCACGGGACCATCGTCGCCGCGGCCGAGCAGCTCCGGCTCAGCCCGTCCGCCGTCTCCCACCAGCTCGCCACGCTGGAGCAGGAGGCCGGGGTGGCGCTGGTGGACCGGGGGCCGCGCAGCCTGCGGCTCACCGTGGCGGGTCAGCGCCTGGCCGACTACGCGCAGCAGATCATCGATCTGATGTCGACCGCCCGCGACGAGCTGTCCGCCCACGGGGAGGGCCGGCGTGGCCTGCTGCGGATCGGCTTCTTCGCGACCGCCGGCACGGAGCTGCTGCCGCGCGCTCTGTCCAGCTTCACCGCCGACCATCCTCAGGTCGAGTTGGCGTTGATCCTGGGGCAGCCGTCGGAGCTGCTCCCCCGGCTCAACCAGGGCGAGCTTGACCTCGTGGTGGTGTTCGACCATCCGCTGAGTCCCACCCCGGAGGCTTCCTTCGCCAAGGTCTCCCCGCTGATGGTTGACCCGCAACTGGTGGTGCTCCCGGCCGGCCACCCGCTCGCCGGGCGGCGGCTGCGGCTCACCGACCTGGCTGACGAACCGTGGATCACCACGCTCGGTGTGCAGGGGGAGGTCTCCGTGCTGGAGCTGGCGGCGCGCGCCGAGGGGTTCCAGCCCCGGATCCGCTGCCGCAGCGACCACTACGAGGTGGTGCTGGGCCTGGTCCGGGCCGGTGTCGGCGTCGCGTTGGTGCCGTCGCTGGGTCTGCGTGATTCCGGCGAGGTGGCCGTCCAGCCGCTCGCCCACGCCAACCTGCACCGGGAGATCGGGGTGGCGCTGCGTCCCGGCAATCCGAACCCGGTGGTCGGCAGCTTCGTGGACCGGCTGACCGACGCCGCGGCGGGGCTCAGTCAGGAGCTGGTGCAGCGGTGGCCGCGGCTGCCGGCGAGCCGGTCGACTGTTGTGCCCCATCGCCGCAGCTCCGCCACCGCGGCCCGCTCCGCGCCGGATGGGAACGCCGCGACCACGGCGTAGACGACGGTGTGCCGGCCGACGACGATGCCGGCGTCGGCGCGTACGCCGGTGTCGGTGCCGGTCTTGTTCATCACCCGGACGCCGGCGGTCGACCAGGGGTCGTGGTGGATGGTGTCGGCGACGAGCGTGCGGTCGGTGTTCCGGGCGAGCCACCCGCGCAGCAGTCCGGACGCCCGCTGGCCCTGCCAGGTTCCGGTCGCCACGTCGGCGAGGAGGGCGCAGAGCTCGTGTGCGGTGCCGGTCGCGAACGTCGCTGGTACGTCCGGGCCGCGGGCGGCTCGGATCCGGTCGTGCACGGTGGTGTCCCGAAGGCCGCTGCTGCGGGCCAGGTCCTGGACGGCGTCGAGCGTCACCAGCCGCAGCAGGGCGTTCGTGGCGGCGTTGTCGCTCACCGTGGCGACCGCGGTGGTGAGGTCGGCGACGGTCCACCGTCGCGGCGAGAGCAGGCCGAGCAGGCCGGTTCCGCCGAGTGCGCGGTCGTCGTCGAGCAGGTCGACCGGCTGATCGGGGGCGAGGGTCCCGTCGGCGAGGCGGCGGGCCACCTCGCCCAGCAGCAGCAACTTGCCGACGCTGGCGAGCGGCAGGACCAGGTCCGGGTCGAGCGAGAGGAGGCGCCCGTCGTCCAGCCGTCGCACCATCGCACCGATCCGCATGGGAGCGGCCGGGTCGTCGGCGGTCACGTCCGCTCCGCCGTGGCGAGCTCGCGGTCCGGTACGGCCAGCACCCGACCCGGTCGGGCGT
Organism: Micromonospora sp. U21; assembly: GCF_018070045.1. GTDB lineage: Bacteria > Actinomycetota > Actinomycetes > Mycobacteriales > Micromonosporaceae > Micromonospora. The sequence goes on along the minus strand of NZ_JAGPYK010000014.1, from coordinate 40,335 downwards.
CGGTGATCCGGTCGCCGTCCACGACAACCCGGCCGTCGACCACGACGTGGCGGACGCCACGCGGTGGCGCGAGCGGATCGTCGTAGGTCGCGCCGTCGGCGACCTGTGCGGGGTCGAGGACGACCAGGTCCGCCGCGTACCCGTCGGCGAGCAGACCCCGGCTGGCCAGGCCGAAGCGGCGGGCGGGCATTCCGGTCATCTTGTGCACGGCCTCGGTCAGGGTCAGCAGACCCACGTCGCGGACGTAGTGGCCGAGCACCCGGGCGAAGCTGCCCGCCCAGCGCGGGTGGGGTCGGCCGGGCTTGGGCACCCCGTCGGAGCAGAGCATCGCCAGCGGGCTGGCGAGCACCCGCCGCACGTCGTCCTCGCGCATCGAGTGGCTGAGGATGGTCACGTTGCCCCCTTCGGCCGCGAGCAGGTCGCAGACGCAGTCGACGGGGTCGACGCGGCGCACTGCGGCGAGGTCGGCGATGGTACGGCCCTCGACGTTCGGGCTGGTCGGGGCGGACGCAATCCTGATCAGGTCCCAGCCACCGTTGCCGACGGTGTTCTCCCAGCCGGGCAGCCCGGCGGCCAGGTCGGCGCGGATGCGGTCCCGGATCGTCGCCTCCCGGACGGCGGTGAGCATCGCCGGCACGCCGTCGGCGATGACCCAGGGCGGGAGCATGGCGTGCAGGGCGGTGCTGCCGGCGGTGTACGGGTAGACGTCGCAGAGGACGTCGAGACCTTCGGCCCGCGCCCGCTCGAGTCGGCCCAGGGTACGCACCGTGGCGCCCCAGGAGCGTCGCCCGGCCGTCTTGTGGTGCGAGACCTGCAACGCCGCCCCGGCCGCGGTGGCGATCTCGATCGCCTCCTCCAGCGCCGACTCGACCTGCGACATCTCGTCGCGCAGGTGCGTCACGTACGGCTTGCCGTGCGCCGCGGCGACCCGGGCCAGCGCGATGACCTCGTCGGTGCCCGCGTTCACCCCCGGCGAGTAGATCAGGCCGGTGGAGAGCCCGGCCGCACCGGCCGCGAGCGCCTCGTCGAGCAACCTGCACATGCGCCGGAGCTCGTCGGCGGTGGCCTGCCGCTGCGCGAAGCCGACGACCGCGGCGCGGAGCGTGCCGTGGCCCACCAGGGCGCCGAGGTGGTTGCGCCGGGCCACGCCCTGCGCGGCGGCGAACTCCGCGAAGGACGCGTACGTCGCCGCGGGCGGGCCGAACGTCGCGGCGACCAGGTCCCGCACCGCATCCGCGCGCGCCGCCGGAACGGGGAAGGGACTGATCCCGCAGTTGCCGCAGATCTCGGTGGTGACGCCCTGGCGCAGCGGCGCGAGGCGCAGAATCTCCCGCTGCTCGTCGTCGCCGGCGAGCAGGTCCGAATGGGTGTGCACGTCGATGAAGCCCGGAGTGACGACCAGGCCGCCGGCGTTCACCACCGTGGCGGCGGCACTGCGACTGCCCGGTGGCAGCAGCAGCAACCGGCCGGCCCGCACCCCCACGTCGGCGCTGCGGGCGGGCGAGCCGCTGCCGTCGATGACCTGTCCGCCGGTGACCAGCAGGTCCAGCTCCATCACAGCACCTTGGACAGGAACGCGCGGGTCCGTTCGTGCGCCGGCGCGGCGAGCACCTCCCGCGGCGGGCCCTCCTCGATGATCAGACCATCGTCCATGAAGACCAGGTGGTCGCCGACCTCGCGGGCGAACCCCATCTCGTGGGTCACCACGATCATCGTCATGCCGCTGGCCGCGAGGTCCTTCATCACCTCGAGCACCTCGCCGACCAGTTCGGGATCGAGCGCCGAGGTCGGCTCGTCGAAGAGCATCAGCTTCGGCGACATCGCCAGGGACCGGGCGATGGCCACCCGCTGCTGCTGCCCGCCGGAGAGCTGCGCCGGGTAGTGGTGCGCCCGGTCGGCGAGCCCGACCCGGTCGAGCAGGTCACCGGCGCGCTTGCGGGCGTCGGCCACCCGGACGCCCTTCACTGCGACCAGGCCCTCCATCACGTTTTCCAGGGCGGTGCGGTGCGGAAAGAGGTGGAACCGCTGGAACACCATGCCGATCGACTCGCGCTGCCGGCGCAGCCGGGCGTCCGGCAGCGGTCGCAGCCGCCCGCCGCGCTCCTCGTACCCGATCAGCTCGCCGTCGACGTGGATCCGCCCCGCCTGCGGCTCCTCCAGGTGGTTGAGGCAGCGCAGCAGGGTGGACTTGCCGGAACCGGAGGGGCCGACCACGCAGACCACCTGGCCGCGCTCGATGACCAGGTCGATGCCGCGCAGCACCTCGAGGCGGCCGAAGCTCTTGCGTACCTGCCGGCACCGCACCATCGGGGCGGTCATCGTGCGCTCCCGGTGAACCGCAGGTTGCGGCCGATACGTCCGCGCAGCGTGCCGGGGACGGTGGTCCCGAAGCCCCGGCTGAACCGGCGTTCCAGGAAGTACTGGCCGATGCTGGCGACGGTGGTGAGGACCAGGTACCAGATGGACGCGACGATGAGCAGGGCGATCACCTCGAAGTTGGTCAGGTAGAGCCGCTGGGCGACGGTGAGCAGGTCGGCGCCGGCGATCACCGAGACCAGCGAGGTGGTCTTGAGCATCGAGATGAACTGGTTGCCGGTGGGCGGGACGATGATCCGCATCGCCTGCGGCAGCACCACCCGTCTCATGATCTTCGCGCGGGACATGCCGAGGGCCGCGGCGGCCTCCTGCTGGCCGGGATCGACGGCCCGCAGGCCGGCCCGGACGATCTCGCTCATGTAGGCGCCCTCGTTGATGCTGAGCCCGAGCAGCGCCGCGACGAAGCCCGTGACGAGGGCGTTCGTCTCCCATGTGACCAGCTTCGGGCCGTCGAACGGCACGCCGAGACCGATCTCCGGGAAGATCAGCGCGATGTTGAACCAGAAGATCAGCTGCACCAGGAGCGGCGTGCCCCGGAAGAACCAGACGTAGGCCGTGGCTCCGGTGCGCAGGATCCGGCTGTCGGAGACCTGCATCAGGGCCACCACCACGCCGAGGACCACGCCGATCAGCATCGACGCGACCGTGAGCTGGATGGTGACCCACAGCCCGTCCAGGATGACCCGGTCGAACTGGTAGTCGACGACGATGTCCCAGTGCAGGTTGGGGTTGACAGCGACGGACCATCCCAGCCAGACCAGGACGAAGGCGACCACCCCGGCGGCCAGCCACCGCCCCGGTCGGACGGGGTGGCTGATCCGGTTGGCCGGCGGGGTGTCCAGCCCCGCGGGCGCCGGGCCCGCGGTGCGAACCCGCTCGTCAGCCGTACGGTCCACAGGCGTGCTCACTTCTGGTCGTTGACGGTGGCAGCCTGGATGGCGCTGCCCGTCACGCCCCACTTCTCCAGGATTTTCGTGTACTCGCCGCTGTCGATCAACTCCTGGAGCGCCCGCTGCACCGCGTCGCGCAACTGGCTGTCCTTCTTGTCGATCGCGATGCCCCACGGTCCCGCCTCGTACTGGGCCTCCAGCACCTCGTACTTGCCGCTCTCCTGGGCGAGCATCTTGGCGACCGGGTAGTCGACGATGGTGGCGACGGCCCGGCCGGCATCGATCTGGAGCAGGCCGGTGGGCGCGTCCTCGCTCTGCGAGATCGTCATCTTCTTCGCGCACGTGGCGTTCTGGCCCTCGCCGATGGCGAGGTTGGAGCTGCCCTTGGCCAGAACGACGGCTCGACCGCACAGGTCGGCGAGGTCCTTGACGCCGGCGGGGTTGCCCTTGGCCACCATGATCGAGCCACCGGCCTGGAAGTAGTCGACGAAGTCGACCGCCTTGCGCCGCTCCTCGGTGTCGCTCATCGAGGACATCGCCAGGTCCCAGCGGTCGGCCTGCAGGCCGGGGATGAGACCGGGGAAGCTCGCGTTGGTCATTTCCAGCTTGAGGCCGAGCCGCCCGGCGATGGCCGCGGCCAGTTCCGGGTCGACGCCGATCAGTTCCTGCGTGCCCTTCTTGTACATCTCCATCGGTGGGTAGCCCTCGGCGGTGGCGACCCGGAGTGCACCCTTCGCCTTGATGGTGGCGGGCACGAGGTCGGCGGCCTTCGCGTCGGCGGCGACGGAGGCGCCGCCGACGGGCTGCGAGGTCTGTCCGCTCGTCGAGCGGCCACAACCCGTTGCCGCGATCGAGATGGTGACGAGACCGATGACGACGTGGAGCGCACGCTTCCTGAGCACGGCAAACCTCCTGGCTGGGCGACTGGCGGGACCCTATCCGGGATCAACCAGCGTGAACAGCCTGAGTGCTCTGCATGGTATGCGTCGAAAAACCAGGTGCTCGGTCAGCCCTCCAGGTCCCATTCGCCAATGCCGCGGCGACGATGATGGCCGCATGCTGCTGTCGGCTGTGGCGGCCCGCGACGCCCCGATCGACGCCGGCTGGATCAGCGCCTTCCCTCGCCGCTGGCGGACACGATCAGGGGACGCTCGTTCACCTCGTATCATCCCCGCCGTGACCTCTGCGCTCGGGAACCTCTCTCCCCAGCAGCGGGCATTGGTGGACCAGTGGCTTCCGGGCGCGACCGTCGAGAGGGACCACGGCTGGGGCTTGACGGCGACCAGTGTCCTCGAGATGACCCGCGCTGGATCACGATTCATCGTCAAAGCCGGCGGCGACGATGACCACCACATCCAGCGGGAACTCCACGCCCATCTCAACTGGTTGCGCCCATGGACCAGCACGGGACGCGCACCGGCTCTGGTACATGGCAGCGCGGACGCGAAGCTCCTCATCACCCGGTACCTGCCCGGTGAACTGGTGCTCGGCAGCGAGCATGCCGACGACCCCGCCACCTATCGGCAGGCAGGCGAGCTACTGGCCCTGTTACACGCTCAGAGTGTCGTCACGGACGACGACTACGAGAGACGCGAGAACGAGAAGTCACTGGCGTGGCTCAGCCAACCACACCGGATCGCTGCGACCACCGCGCAACGGTTACGAGCCGAGATCGCCACCTGGCCGACGCCGCCCGCGACCCTCGTACCCACCCACGGGGACTGGCAGCCCCGAAACTGGCTCGTCCACCACGACGCCGTGAGCGTCATCGACTTCGGTCGTGCGGCAATGCGTCCCGCATCCACGGACTTCGACCGGCTGGCCGCCCAGGACTTCCGCCGCAACCCGAACCTCGAGGCAGCCTTTCTCGACAGGTACGGCACTGATCCCCGCGACACGGGTGCGTGGCACCGCAACCGAGTCCGCGCGGCGATCGGCACCGCCGCCTGGGCCTACCGAGTAGGCGACGAGCCATTCGAGGCCCAAGGCCACCGAATGATCGCCGAGGCACTGTCGTCTTCCCGAACCTGACGGAGCGAGAGAGCCAAGCCGACATGCCTGGTCAGCATCGGTCACCGACCGGCCGAAGTGCTCGTCGTCGAACAGGAAGGACTGATGATCCTGGTCGAGACGGACGCCGGCCTGAACATCAGCCGGATCTCGCCGGAGGAACCAGCCCAGGGCGACCCGGGCGGGCTCGGCCTTGCACCGAGCCCGCCCGGGCCAACTTCACTCGATCCTGATCGGGAGCCGTGACAATGCTCGCCGATTCGGCAGACGCCGTTGCCCGCGAACGTCAGGAAAACTGAGTCGGCCCTGCGTCATGCCATCAGCGCTGCAGTGTCAGCAGACCCGGCCGGTACGGAAGGAGACCGTAGTCGCCGCCGGAACTCGGGGAACGCCCCTGGTAGAGCAACTGCAGATTGCAGGGGTCAACGGTCATGGTCTGGTCAGCGTTGCCGCGAATCAGTTCGCCGTGGCTGATGTCGTTGGTCCAGGTGGCGCCACTGTTGGCCTTGCCGGCGAACGGATTGCTCTCGGTGGCGGCCTGCGGTGTCCACGAACCGCCCAGACTGGTGGCCGTGAACGAGCGGAAGTAGCGACCCTGCGAGCCGATCGCCTCGACGAGCATGAGGTACCGGTTCTGGCCCTGGAGCTTGTAGACCTGAACGGCCTCGAACAGGTTGTTCGTCGTGTCGCTCATGATCACCGTCGAGTTCGAGCCGAAACTGCCCGGGAAATTGCCGATGGGCATACTGGCCCGGTAGATCTTGCCGTTGTCACCGGCGAAGAACAGGTACATGTTCGTGCTGTCGCCGATGAGCGCCTGATCGATGGGTCCCGTACCGGAGCCGGAGATGCTTCCGGAGAAGAGCACCTGCTCCGACGACCAGCCATTCGCGTTGGTGGGATCGCTCGACGTCCGGTAGGAGAAGGCGGTGCCGCCCCACTGATAGGCGAGCACCCAGACGTTCCTCGGCGCGAAGTAGAACAGCGACGGCGCGACAGTGGAGAACGACATGGTGTTCTGGCTGGCCGAGGCCATGTCGGACCAGTTCGAGAAGAGGCCGAAGTTCATCGAACCCCACCTCGTCCCGGTGTCGTGCGTCGTCGCATAGACCAGATGCCTGCCGTTGTAGGGGGCGTAGGTGAAGTCCTTGAGCGAGACCCACCCCGACCTCGGGTTTGCCAGCGAACCCGTCGATGACCAGCGGTACGCCGACGGGAGATTGCACGTGCCGGTCGGCGGCGGCGTGGTGGGGTTGCCCCCGCCGTCGACGCGGACCAGTTGCCACTGCTGGTTGCTGCCGCTCCAGTCGTCGTACTGCACGATGTTGCCCCCGTCGGCGGTCGAGGCGCCCTGCACCTCCACCACCTTGTTGCTGTTTCGGTTGATCAACCGAACGTAGCCACCGTCGGAGTCGGCCAGACGGAACTGCTGGTTGGCCCCGTTACCGTCGGTCCACTGCACGATGCTGGCACCGTTGGCGGTCGAGAAGTTGTAGACGTCCAACACCTTGCCGGAGTGCCGGGACTTCAGCCGGTAGTAGCCACCGCCGGAGTCCACGAACTGCCACTGCTGCTGGTTGCCGTTGTTGCGCGCCCACTGGGTGATCCGCGCACCGTCGTTGGTCGCCAGGTTGTACACGTCCAACGCCTTGCCACTGTTGCGATTCACCAGCACGTACCACGCGCTCGTGTCGACCGTCGCCGCGGCTGCGGGTGTCGACACCACGGCTGCGGCGGCACCACCGACCACCATCGCCATCACGCTGGCGGCGAAAGCCCGGAGCAACCACCCACGACGCCGCGACGGCGGCGGCGCGATCGATGGGGACCTACCAAAGGCAGACATGATCCTCCTCCAACTGACCCAAAGCCGAACGGTCCACCCGAAGATGGGCGCACCGCGACGCGTGGCCGGGCGCAGGCGTCGGAAGATTGTCAGCGCTAACAAGACGTCTGAATGCCCTGGACGCACGCCCTGATTCCAGGTCGACGCAGCAGGCTTGCCCGGTAAGCCGCAGGTTTCGTCGCCCTCAGCCATCGACTGTGAGCGATAACATGCCGTTCGTCAAGTCGTGGAGTATCGGTTCGCATCAACAGCGATCGACTGCGAACATTCCGATGGAGCCGATGTCAGTACAACTGCTCGCATTGGACGACCGGCTCGGCCCACCGGTCGAGGTCCCGCCGGCGCTCGGTCGCACCGGCGGGCGACGTGCGCAAACGCGCAAGCCACCGCGACGTCCGCAGCACAGGATCAGCAACAGAGGCTCGCACTCCCCCGCCAGGCGACATAGCTGTTCGGCCCGCTCGACGTCACCGCTCTACGCCAGCGCAGCACATGCGGTGTACGTGGCGGGCCGGGCCGGAGGACGGGCTCGGCGGGGCGCGAGAGATTCGCTGAACACTCCCGGGTCGCCTCGGTCAGCCGAGCGTCCTCCGCTGGCTCACCGAGGCGGCTGAGCATGTCCACTTAACTTCGCTCGTCCGAGGGCTGCTCTTTCGTCAAGTGAAGCAGCCACCCCTCGCCCGTGCGGATGAGCGCGTACCGTCGGCGGCCGGCTCGGCCGTGCAGCGTGAACAGCATTCGGCGCTCGGTGCGGTCGTGCTCCTCCCACGTGCCGATGTCGGCGATTGACTTGTCAGCGTCCTCGTAGGTGAGGTGATCGAGGTGGTGGTCGGCCACGGCGATCGCGAGCCGGTTGTCGCTGGGATTGTCCGGCAGGCCGCGGGGCACCGCCCAGGAACGCAGCACACCATTCTCCTCGAGCCGCAGGTCGAAGTGCGGTCGTGGTTTGCGATGGTGGTGCAGCACGAAGGCGGGTGACACTCTTACGATTGTCGGCGCCCGCCCACCCTCTCGCTACCGACCTGCTCCTCCTCGCCGCGATCTACCGGCTCGCCGCCCGCGCTCCTGCCGCCGAACTCGGCGTCGAATGCCCTGCAGGACCTGCGGCGCCTCGATCACCTTCTGCCGCACGAGCCGACTGATCCCCACGCTCTGCCACCCATGACCTCGACGACAACGAGGCACTCACCGAACGGCGGTCGAATACCGCCGGCCGCTCATCGACCCGCGCCCCGTCCTGCTGCCGCACCCGACACGTACGTGGCGCACCGCGGACCGACGCGACAGGGACTGGTGGACATGGGATGAAGACGATCGCGGCGGCCGGGGTGCTGTTCGAGCTGCCGCCGGTCGGCGAGCGCCGGGAGCGGCTGGGCGGCCTACTCAGGCGGCCACGCTGAGTTGCCTTCTCCAGCTCGGCCAGCCGGGACTCGAGCGCGGCCCGGATGCCGTCGATCGCATCGGCCACGCCGGCCGAATCCCCGAATGCGGACGGCAAGGCGCGGCGAACCCCTGCTGCTGGGCTTTCTGCCATTGTTCGTCGGTCTGGTTCCGGAACGGGTGGTCTTCGGTGGTGGTGACGGCTTCAGCGACGGGACGAGCGCCTGGTTCACCGTCAGCGACCGTATGTCTCCAGCAGCCGTAGCCAAACCTCGCTGACGGTCGGGTATGCCGGAACCGCGTGCCACAGCCGGTCCAGCGGGACCTCGCCGACGATGGCGACCGTCGCGGCGTGGATCAGTTCCGCGACGTCCGGGCCGGCGAGGGTGCAGCCGACGATCACCTTCCGGTCCTCGTCGACGACCATGCGAGCGTGTCCCTTGTAGCCATCGGCGTGCAGGGAAGATCCGGAAACGGCCCCCAGGTCGTAGTCCACGACCCGGATCCGCAGTCCGGCCGCCGCGGCCGCGGCCGCGGTCAGCCCCACCGACGCGATCTCCGGGTCGGTGAAGACCACCTGCGGCACCGCACGCTCATCAGCCGTCACCGCGTGCCGGCCCCACCGGCCGTCCTCGACCTTCTCACCCTTCGCCCGGGCCACGATGACGTCGCCCACCGCGCGCGCCTGATACTTGCCCTGATGGGTCAGCAGCACCCGCCGGTTCACATCACCAGCGGCATACAGCCACTCCCCGCCGCCGGCGACGCGCAGAGTGTCGTCGACCGCCAGCCAGGCACCCGGCGCCAGCCCAATGCTCTCCAGTCCGATGTCCTGAGTGTTGGGCGTACGGCCGATCGCCACCAGTACCTCGTCGGCCTCCACGCGATCGCCGTCAGCGGTCCCGATGTGAACGGTCCCGCTGTCGTCGCGCTTGACGGAAACGGCCTCCGCGCCGAGGCGGACCGAGACACCGGCCTCGCGCAACGACTCCGTGACCAACTCACCCGCGAACGGCTCCACCGACGTCAGCACACCGTCACGGGCCAGCACCGTCACCGAAGACCCCAGAGCGGCGAACGCGGTCGCCATCTCAGTGGCCACCACGCCACCACCGATCACCACGAGCCGGCGAGGAACCGAGCCGGCCGAGGCGGCCTCGCGGCTGGACCACGGCGCCGCCTCCCGCAGACCCGGGATGTCCGGCAGCAGAGCGCTGCTTCCGGTCGCGACGACCACCGCGTGCCGCGCGGTCAACCTCGTCGTGACGCCGTCGACGCCGGTCACCTCGACGACCCGGGCCGAACGGATCCGTCCCTGTCCGCGGTGCAGCGCGATCCCCGCCGACTCGAGCCAGGACACCTGCCCGTCGTCTTTCCAATGCGACGCGAAGGAGTCCCGGCGTCCGAGCACCGCCGCAGCGTCCAGGTTTCCCGTCACCGCCTCCCGCGCACCCGGCAGTTGGCGAGCCGCCCGCAACGCGGACGCGCTGCGCAGCAAGGCTTTCGTCGGCATACAGGCCCAGTACGAGCACTCCCCGCCGACCAGCTCCCGCTCGACAATGGCGGCGGTGAGGCCGCCCTGCACGACCCGGTCGGCGACGTTCTCCCCGACCGGACCCGCACCGATCACGACGACGTCGTACTCGATGGCGGTCATGTCAGTTGCCCTTCGCGCTGCGGCCGAGCCGGAAGGCGGCGATGAGGAAGAAGATGGCGCCGGGGATGGCGTAGCCAGCCGCGTTGGTCAGCGACGGGTTGTCCGCGGAAGCACCGGCGATGAACGACCCGCCAGCCAGAACCGAGATGCCGCCACTGATGATCATCGGCCACTGGCCACCCATCTTCCGACGAGTGACACCCACGATCAACTGGACCAGACCGGCCACGATCGCCCAGGCGCCCCACACCCGCAGGACAGCGGGGATGCCGGACGCACTGGCGACGCACACGCCGGCGGCGGTGATCAGGCTGACCACGATGTTCACGTACAGCAGGGCCGGCGAGCCGGTGGTCCGCGTTGAACGCAGGTCGTAGATGGCGGCGCCCACGTCGAACAGCGGGTAGAGCACGAAAAGCACCACCGTGAGCGGACCGATCTCCTTGGCGGTCGCGATCGTCACGAGTGCCCACACGATGGCGAACGTGAAGCGGGTGAAGTACAGCCGCCGCAGTGCGGACGCGGTCTGGGAGATGCCGGGCGGAGCAGCAATGGTCGTCACGGTGACCCTTCCGGTGGAGGCTCGGGAGTATCGGACGTTCTGTCGTGTTCAGCAGGGGAAAATCGCTGTCTGAGCTGACGAGACCGAACGTTCTTTCCCGGTCACTATCCCAGTCTTGACGGGCGACGTCAAGACGGAACGTTCTACCTCCAGGCGAGGAAGGCCTCAGGCCTGGTGTCACCGGTGGCGCAAAGGCGGCAGGGCCCGCTCACACATCTCAGACCGAACGTTCTATCCGCTAAGATGGTTGTATGACCCGCACCGAACCTGAGACCCGGCCCTCTGAGGCGCGACTCCGGCTCCTCACCACGGCAACCAGGATCTTCTACGCGGAGGGCATCCACTCCGTCGGTGTTGACCGGATCATCGCCGAGGCAAAGGTGACCCGGGCCACCTTCTACCGGCACTTCCCCAGCAAGGAAGACCTCATTCTCGCCTATCTGCGTGAGGTCCATCAGATGGATCGCGGCATGGTCGACGCGGCCATCGCCACCAACCCGACGCCGGTCGACCGACTCCTGGCCATTGCTGGCTCCATCGCTGAGAACATCCAGTCCCCCGGGTTCCGCGGATGCGCCTTCCTGAACGCCGCGGCCGAGTATCCCGACACCGACCATCCCGTGCACCAGGAGATCATCGCCCACCGGCAATGGTTCCTGGACACGCTCACCACGCTGATGGCGCAGGTCCACGAGGAGACGGCGGATGCCGCCGCGCGCCACTTCGTCATGCTTCGCGACGGCGCCATGGCAGCCGGATGCCTTCTCGACCCCGCGTTGGTGTCCGAGACCTTCCTCCGCGGAATCGAAGGACTCCTCCGGATCAATACCGAGCGCCAGTCGACCGAATCCGCCCGCTAGTACTACAACAGGGTCGTCGGATCTCGCGTGGGCTGAGGGCGACCAGGTCGTTGCTGCTCTGGGGCGGTGGCGGCGGTGACGACGAGGTAGGCGTGGGCGCCGTCACGCCTCGGAGTCGCGATCGCCGGATGCCTCCCGCCCGATCGGCGAGGCGGAGACCTCCAGCGGCCGTCCCCGGTTCCGCAGCGCGTCGAGTAGCGCGACCAGGGCCAGCACTCCGGCCACCACGCTCAACCCGACCATCGGCGCCCAGCGGGCCAACGCCGGCGTGAACAGCAGCAGGGCCACCAGGCCGATCATCCATGATCGCGAAACCCGGCCAAAGATCTCGTACTCCAGCCGCATACGGGCGACGAAAAAGAGCACCGGACCGCCTACCACGAACAGAAGCCAACTGGGCCGCGGCGGCCCGAACGGCTGATCTATCACCAGCTCGTAGCCGACCGAGGTGACGAGCACGCTGAGCACGATCAGCAGATGCGTCCGTTCTGACGCCGTGCCCAGCCGGGCGGGCATACCCGCCCGACCCAACGCCTCGGTCAGCAGCAGACCGGCGCGGTGGAAGTAGATCCGCCAGAGCAGCGCGCTGGTGGCGAACGCGACCCCGAAGGCGGCTGCCCGCTCCGCGGAGTAGTCCGTGCCGCTGAAGACCATGCCGATGACCAGAATCGACTCACCGAGTGCGATGAGAAAGATTTGCTGGTGACGGTCGGCAAGATGCGTCCCAGCGATCCGCCAGCGGCCCACCGCTGAGGCCCCGAGCCGCGGCAGCGGCCAGCCCACGGCCCAGGCGAGGTAGTCCACAGCGAGGGCGGCAGCCCACAGTGGCAGGCGAAGACGGTCCGGGCCCAACGCGCCGGCCAGCCAGAGCGGCGCGCTCGCCGCAGCCCAAGCGGCCAGCCGGAACGGCACCAGCCGTCGCGGATGGCCACGCAGCGCGGCGGCGACCACCAGCGGCCGCACCACCATCACCATCAGGTACGCGGCCGCGAACGGCAGCGCTCGCTCCTCCATTGCGCGTGGCAGCGTCACCGCCATGACCAGGCCGGCGAACATGGTGCCGACCACGACGGCCTGGATGATCGCCCGCTCTGGTTCGTAGCGACTGGTGATCCAGGTGGTGTGCGACCAGATCAGCCAGAGCGCCAAGAAGAGCAGCAGGGTACGACCGAACCCTGCGACGAGCGTCCAGCCGGTGTCATCGCCCAGGTCGGCGAATCGTTGCGTGACCCGGGTGAGGGCCACAACGAAGGCCAGATCGAAGAAGAGCTCCAGGAACGTGGCGCGGCCCGAACTCGTGCGAGGGCGCAGCAGTTCGGCACCAGGTCCCGCCGCCATCGTCCGCCTCCGTCCGCCCCCTGTCGCACCAACGAGTCGGCCGCCAGAGGGGTTGCAATCGACGACCAGATCTGACCACGGCCTCGAAGACCTGTACGGGAATGCGCCCTGCGGGAACCTGTCCACCCTCCTGGACGGCACCATTGCGAAGATCAACGGCACCCTGCTGGCATGGCTCGGCTACTGCCGGTAGGAACTCGTCGGCCGGCGCGGCTTCAGCGACCTTCTCACCGGTGGGGGCCGTATCTACCGCAGCGGCCGAGGTGGCTTCTCAGCCGACGGCGGTGGCCATCCGGCGTACCGCCTCGGTGATCAGTTCAGGTGCGGTGGCCAGATTCAGCCGGACGTGACCGCCGCCGCCGGTGCCGAAGGCCGAACCCGAGTTGAGCGCCACCCGGCCACGGTCGAGGAACACGGCGGCCGGGTCGTCGCCGAGGCCCAGGGCGCGGCAGTCGAGCCAGGCCAGATAGGTGGCCTGACCGGGTTGGTAACGGATGGCCGGCAGGTGCTCGGCGAGCAGCGCGGCAAGGAGCCGACGGTTGTCGTCGAGGCCGGTCAACAGGGCGTCGAGCCACTCGCCGCCGTCACGGAAGGCCGCGGTGTGGGCGATCACGCCGAGGTGGCTGGTGCTGACGCTGACCTCGAACGGGACGCGGGCGAGGTCCCCGGCCGCGGCCGGGCCGGCGACGAGGAGCCCACCGCGCAGGCCGGCCAGGTTCCATCCCTTGGAGGCGGACATCAGCGACAGGCCGTTCTCCGCGCCGGGCACCGAGAGGTACGGCACGAACCGCGCTCCGCCCGCCACCACCGGAGCGTGGATCTCGTCAGCGACCACCCGTACCCCGTGCCGTTCGGCCAGACCGGCGACGGCGGTCAACTCGGCCGCGCTGTGCACGACGCCGGTCGGGTTGTGCGGGCTGCAGAGCAGGTACGCCGCTGGTCGCCCACCGGCGCGAGCCCGCCGGAACGCGTCCTCCAGTGTGCCGAGGTCGATCCGCAGGTCCTCGCCGAGCGGCGCCTCCACGATCGGGCGGCCGGCGTGCGCCACGAACTCGTAGAACGGCGGGTAGACCGGGCAGTTGAGGACCACCGCGTCCCCCGGCTCGGTGACCAGCCGCAGCGCCTCGACGACGCCGTGCATCACGTCGGGCACCAGCGCGGTGCGTTCCACGGCCAGCCCGTCCCAACCCCACCGACGGCGGGCGAATTCCGCCAGCGCCTGCGGGTACGCCGTGCCGGCGGTGTAGCCGGTGTCGCCGCGAGCGACGGCGTCGGTGATCGCCCGCGCGACCGGCTCGGCCAGCGGCACGTCCATCTCCGCCACCCAGAGCGGCAAGACGTCGTCGGGGTACTCCCGCCACTTGAGGCTCGTCCGTTGCCGGAGCTGGTCGATCGTGAGCTGGCGAAGGGGATTCACCGCGGTTCGGGCACCACTGAGCACACCACTCATGGCTGAAGCCTATTCCGCTCGGTCCCGCCCGCGCCGACCCTCGGCGGCGTCTGGCGCGACCCGGGCACCGTCCACATGCTCACCAACGTGGGCGGCACCACGTACATCGCGCGCCTGCTCGAACTGAGGTGACCGGTTGAACGGTGGTCGGATGTGGAATCCGGCATTTCGGTGGAAACCGGTGTATCAGTTGCGTAACGTGCCGGACATGGTCTTTCGCATCTGGCGTAACCTGTTGCTCACAGCACTCGGGATGGGCGTGCTCGCCGGTGCCGGTCAGCTCGGCATCGCGTTCAGCTTCGGCATCGTCCAGCTAACCGGCGCCTCCACCGGCGCCGCCGTCAACCAGTGGCCTGCCCAGCTCGTCTGGGTTGGCTGGTTCGCGGCACACGCCGCCGTAGCCGGCACCGTCGTCACGGCACGCCTGGCCCGCCGGTACGGGGTGCTGGGGAGCACGGGCAGATTGGTGGCCGTCGCCGCCGCCGCCGCGCTGGGCGCCACCTTCGTGGCGCCGCTCTGCGTCCGGCCGGCCCAGGCCGCCGAGCGCTTCTCTGTGGACCCGATCTGGGCCGTCGGCATCTGCGCGACCCTCGGCGCGCTGGTCGGCGCGGGCGCCGCGATCACCGCACTGGTGAAGCCGCCGCTGGGCTGGAACATGGCGGCGGTGAGCGGCGTGGTCTGGCTGCTGGCGCTCGTCTCGATCGTCCCGTCGCTCGCAACCACCGGGCCACTGCCCGCCGTACGGCTCGGTGTGCTGGAGCCGGCCGGGTTCGACGCCGATGCGGTACACCGGCAGGCGATCCTGATTCTACCGGCGGTGGCCCTGCTCATCGGCGCGGCGACCGGAGGGCTGGCCCGCTGGCGCGGGCATCCGCCGCTGGTCAACGGCGCGAGCGGCATGGCCGGCACGGTGCTGGTCGCATTCGCCTACCTGACCGCCGGTCCCGGCGACGCCGTCGACCGGTACCAGATCACGCCGTACTACGGCGCGCTGCTCGCCGTCGCCGCCGGTGTGCTCGGTTCGGCTGCCGCCGCGTTGCTCCGCTGGCCGCTCCTGCCGCGCACCGCCGAAGCGCGGGTCGTCGAGCCGACCGACATCCCCCGTCCGCTGTCCGCCGACCCCGCCGTGCCGCAGGCCATGACGCCGGCCGATGGTGGTACGACCGACGAGCCGGAGCCTGTCGACCTGGCCGGCACGGGGCCGGTCGCCGGCGCGACCGCAGCGAGGCTCCCGACCGCAGCGAGGCTGCCGGGCTTCGGTGCGCCGGCGCGCGACCGGGAGGACGGCGCCGTACCGGCCGGCTCCGCGACGCGGACCGCCGCGCTGGCTGTTACCGCCGCATCGGCCGCACCCGCCGCACCCGCCGACCTCGCCACACCGGCCGACCTCGACGACAGCCCGGACACATCGCAAACGGCCCCCGCGACGGCGGCCCACCTTCCCGCGGGACCCGGTGGGGACGGCTCCGGGACGGTGGAGGCCGACAACACCGAACCCGACGGGACGCAGCCCGACGGGGCACTCGTCGCCCCGGGGACCCGCCGGATGTACCAGCCGCCGAAGACCGACCGGACGCGGGTTCAGGCAACCTGGCCGGTCGTACCGGCGCGACGGGTGCCGCCCTCGCCCGAACCCGCTCCGGGTGCCGAGGCGACCCACTCGGCCGGTACGCAAGAGAGGCCAGAACCGGCGCTCCCACCTCGGCACCGGCCGCCCCTGCCCAACCTGAACCAGGCCGCGAACTGGGACGCCCTCGCGACCGCCCGGCGCGCCGGGCCCTCGCCCACGACCAACGCCGCGCCGGCCAACCCCGCCGGGACCGATCCGGTCGTCGCGGTCCCCGCGCCGGCCGCCCCGGCATCCGTCGTCGAGGCGGGACGGGCCAGCGGGCAGGCCAGCGGCCGGCTGGGCCTGTTCCGGCGCAACAGGTCCCGGGCCCACGGGGACAGTGCGGGCACCCCGGCGGACGGCGAGCCGCTGCCGAGGCAGGACGCGGAGTTCGTCGACTGGGTGAACCGGCTGGGCAAGCCCGTGGCGGACAACGAGCCGGATCAGGAGACCATTCGCCAGTCAATCCGCTCCACCGGCCGCAACCACAGCGACTGACCTCCACCGAACGCGGGCCGCGGGTGCCGAACGACGTGGCGGTCGTCGCTACCGCGACACCGAGTTCGCCGGTCTACGCGAAGGATCAGCGGCATGACTGACTCGCGGCCCGCAGCACCCTCACCGGGTGCCGTCCATGGTCAGGACGAGCGGAGCTGCTCGCGGAGCCAGGCCCGGTCGGGGTTCACGACAGCCTGACCTGCGAGCACGACGGTGGGCACGGTCTCGTTGCCGCCGGCTACCGCCCGGACGGCGGCAGCACCCGCCGGGTCGTGCCAGATGTCCACCCAGTGCGCCCTCCGGGCGAGCCGGCCGAGGGAGAACCGGAGCTGGAGGCAGTAGCGACAGCCGGGACGCCAGTACACGATTGGCCGGCCGTCCGCCGCGCTGGCCCGCTGCGCCTCGGCCGCGCCCACCGAGCGAGGGAAGGCCCATGGCGACAGCAGCAGTGCCAGCGCCAAGAAGATCAGCAACTCGACGGCGCCGACGACGGGCAGACCGGCGGCCAGTTGCGCCACCAGGACCAGCACGCCGCACGCCGCCATCAGGATCGTCAGGGTCCACCGCCGCAGCACGCCGGGGACCCTACCGCCAACGCGCCAGGGCGCGCGAGAGGGTGGCTGACCACGAATCGTGCCGAACCCCACAATTCGTCCCTTAGGTTACTGCGCAGGAGGCCGTCGAGACCGGGAGGCGACGTGGAGAGCTATCCGGCGATCGAAGATCACGGGCTCATCGGCGACCTGCAGACCGCCGCGCTGGTGACGTGCGACGGAACGGTCGACTGGTTCTGCGCGCCGCGCTTCGACTCGCCGAGCATCTTCGCCGCGCTGCTGGACCGCGAGCGGGGTGGATACTTTCGCATCGCCCCGCACGACGTCCGGTACGTCACCAAGCAGCTCTACCTGCCTGGCACTCCGATCCTGATCACGCGGTTCATCAGCGCGGACGGCGTCGCCGAGGTGATGGACTTCATGCCGGTCACCGGCGATCGGCCCACCGACGCGCACCGCCTGGTCCGCATGGTCAACATGGTCCGGGGCAGCATGCGCTTCCGGGTGGAGTGCCGGCCCCGGTTCGACTACGCCCGGGAGAAGCACCAACTGGAGCGCCACCGCCACGGGTACGTCTTCCGCAGCCGGTCAGCGGCGCTCACCTTCAACCCGGTCGACCCGGTGCGGCAGCTGATCTCGCAGGGAGGCGACATTCACTTCGAAGACGGCGACCTGGTCGCGTACGGCACCCTGAACGAGGGTGACACCGGCGGAGTGGTCCTGGAGACGGCCGACACGGAACCACGGATCATCCCGCCGGCAGAGGTCCAGGGGATGTTCGAGTGGACCCGGGACTACTGGCGGCGCTGGGTCGAGCGCTCCCGCTACACCGGGCGATGGCGGGAGATGGTCGAGCGCTCGGCCATCACGCTGAAGCTCATGACGTACGCGCCGACCGGCGCAATGATCGCCGCGCCCACCGCCGCGCTGCCCGAACTGGTAGGCGGCACCCGCAACTGGGACTACCGCTACACCTGGGTACGCGACACGTCGTTCTCGGTGCACGCGCTGCTCGGCCTCGGCTTCACCGAGGAGGTCAGCCAGTACATGAACTGGCTGGACGAGCGGATCCGCGAGGCCGGTGACCACCAGAATCCGCTGAAGATCATGTATCGGGTGGACGGCTCCTCCGACCTGCATGAGGAGATTCTCGACCACCTGGAGGGCTACCGCGGCTCCCGCCCGGTACGGATCGGCAACGGCGCCGCCGACCAGCTCCAACTCGACATCCACGGCGAGGCTCTCTACGCCATGCATCTCGCCGATGAACAGGGCATCCGCGTCTCGCACCAGGTGTGGAAGAGCACCGTCCGACTCGTCGACTGGCTCTGTCACCACTGGGACCAGGCCGACGCCGGCATCTGGGAGAGCCGCCACCACCCCCGCAACTACACCTTCGGCCGGGTGATGTCCTGGGTCGCACTGGACCGAGCCATCCGCCTGGCCACCCGCACCGGCCGCCCCGGCGACATCACCAGCTGGGCCGAGCAACGCAACAAGATCTACAACCAGGTCATGGCCCGCGGATACCACCGGGAACGCGGCAGCTTCGTGCAGGCGTACGACGAGAACGTGCTGGACGCGGCGCTGCTCGCCATGCCGGCGGTCGGCTTCATGACGCCGAGCGACCCCCTCTGGCAGTCCACCTTGAACGCGATCGAGCGCGAGCTGGTCTCCGACAGCCTGGTCCACCGGTACGACCCGGTCCATTCCCCCGACGGCCTTCCCGGGCACGAGGGCACCTTCAACATGTGCACGTTCTGGTACGTCGAGGCGCTGGCCCGCTCCGGTCGCCTGGACGACGCCCGGCTCACCTTCGAGAAGATGTTCACCTTCAGCAATCACCTCGGCCTGTACGCCGAGGAGATCGCCGCGACCGGTGAGCAGATCGGCAACTACCCGCAGGCGTTCAGCCACCTCTCCTTGATCAACTCGGCGCTGGCGCTGAACGACCTGCTCGACGTCGAGGCCAACGCCCGGCGCCGCCAGTAGAGTGGCCGGCTCCGGGCCTGGGCCCCACCGCACACCGCCGCAGCGGCATGGGCCACCCCCAACCCGACGGCGATGCATCCCATCGAGTTCGTGGTCACGGCCCTGGTCCGTTCGCGCTAGGGAATCGACCTCGCGCGGCATGGATCATCCTGTGTGAGCATGCCTCCGAGTTGCCCCACTCGCCGTGCCCATGGTCCTGGCCGAGGGGGATCGAAGGTCAGCGCCGTGCAGGGAGACCCCTTCCACGTACGGAGGTTCCCATGGCGGCTCCACCAAGGGATCAACCGCTTCGGCGGTTACCCCACTGGCGTGGACTCTGGACCGAGCCTCGGCCGCCGGATCGCTGGCCCTTTCCATGCGGTTGAGGCGAGGCCACCTTGCCTTTCGCGCGTCGGGCAGCCCGATTCGCGGGAACCGCAACCTCGTCGGTCTCGGTCTCGGCCGTGGTTGGCCTGTCGGCGTCCTCGGCGTGGTCGTCGTTAGCCGGCTCAGGCTCCAGCATCGGTATCTCCCTGGATCGTGGGGTGCCTACGGACCGTCGCCAGCCGGCGGACGCGGACTGCTCGACGCCTGTGGGGGCACCTTGACGGTATCGCAATGCCGAGCCCGTCCGATCGACGGTCCGTGGGCCCGGCGCGGGTGGCGACCACCGTCAGATCTGCAGCAGTCGATACGCGACCGAGGGCTGACCGGAAGTGTCACCCAACCGCCCGGTTGATCTTCAATGCCGAGCATACTGCCCGGCGTTCCGGCCCGCGGCGACGGCTTGCGGGCGTGGCCACGAAGCCGCTCGGGCCGGCCGGGCCCCGGGGCACCAGGCGGGGGCATGTCGGTTCCGGTGTGGACAAATTCGGTGACGTCGGGGTGGGTGGCGAGGACGGGTGGAGCCATCGACGAGCACAGACCTCTTGACCAAGGCCAAGTGATCGCTAACATGGGGAACAAGCACGTGCAGTAGCGCTCTCACCACCGACAAGACGCTGCCCTGCTGAGCCAATGCCCTGCCATCGTCTGCAAAGCCGTCTCCCAATGCGCCGCAATGTTAGCGCGAACATTTTTCTTCTGATGGTGGGTGGCCGGTGTGGTCCCGTCCCGGCCAGCGGGCTGGTCACAGCCCAGAACAAGGAGAGTGACGTGAGCAAGCAGTTCTCCCGGCGGAACCTGTTGCGCATTGGCGCATTGGCGGCCGCCGCCCCGGCCGCGATGACCCTCGCGCCCGCCACGCCCGCATTCGGTTCGGGCGGTACCCACGGCGGCCGAGGCGGCGCCGCAAGCAAACATCCGCGGCCGGGCTGGGAGGCCGCCAACTGGCGGGTCAAGCCCTTCGCGCTGAACCAGGTCGCCCTGCGCGACGGCATCTTCCGGCAGAAGCGCGACCGGATGCTCAACTACGCCCGGAACTACCCCGGCACCGGCGGTGTCCTCGACGGGCCGGACCGCATGCTGCACCTGTTCCGGGTCAACGCCGGCCTGTCCGCTCCCGGAACCTGGCCGGGCGGTTGGGACACCCCAAACCACCTGCTGCGCGGCCACTTCACCGGCCACTACCTGACGATGCTGTCGCAATGTTGGGCTGACACCGGCGAGGAGGTCTTCCTCGACAAGCTCGACTACCTGGTCGAGGAACTGGGCAAGTGTCAACGGGCGCTGGACGCCCGGCCGGTGGGTCGGGTGCCGGGCCGTTCGGGCAAGGCGGTACGGCTCAGCGACCCGCACCCCAACCAGTACGTCCTGCTGCCCGCGGGCATCCTGGCGGACGTCGCGGACGTCACCATCGCGGCCTGGGTGAACCTCGTGGCGGCGCAGAACAACGCCAAGATCTTCAGCTTCGGCACGGGTGCCAACGTCCACCTCTCGCTGACTGCGCGGGTCTCGGCGACCAACCCCGGTCCGCGTTTCGCGATCACCAACAGCGGCACCAGCGCTGAGCAGCGGATCACCGGCGACAGCGTTCCCGTCCCGATCGGTCAGTGGGCGCACGTCGCGGTCACCCTCTCCGCCGCGGACGGCACCGGCCGGCTCTACGTCGACGGGGTCGAGGCCGGCACGGCCGCCATCACGCTCACCCCGGCGAGCCTCGGTGCGACCGGCAACAACTGGATCGGGCGCGGGCAGAGCAACAACGATCCGCTGCTGAACACGTCGGTCGACGACTTCCGGATCTATCGTCGGGCGCTGAGTGGGACCGAGGTGCGGGCGCTCGCCGCTGAACAGGCGTCGGCCCCGGCCGGGTCCCCGGCGGACCTGGTCGCCTGGTACCGCTTCGACACCGACGGCGAGACCGCCCGCGACCACTCGGGCAACCGGCGGGACGCGACGATCATCGGCACCAGCTACCGCGGTTTCCTGGCCGCGTTCCCGGAGGGCCAGTTCAGCCGCCTCGAGCCGCCGACACTGCAGCCCAACAGCGGGCCGAACGCGGTCTGGGCGGTCTGGTACACGTGCCACAAGATCATGCGAGGGCTGCTCAATGCGTACCACCTGACCGGCAACGAGGAGGCCCTCGACATCGCCTTCCGGATGGGCGACTGGGCCCACCAGCGGCTCAGCCGGTACAGCCAGGATGAGCTGGATCGAATGTGGAACATCTACAGCGCGGGCGAGGCCGGGTCGATGAACGAGGTGATGGCGGAACTCTCGGCGCTGGCCCACGGCTCCAAGAAGCGGGCGCAGTACCTGGCGACGGCGAAGGCTTTTACCTTCACCACCCTCTTCGACGCCTCCCTCGCGGAGCGGGACGAGCTCAACGGGCGCCACGCCAACCAGTACATGGCGCCGAACATCGGCTACCTGCGGATCTTCGAGCGGACCGGGGACCGGGACTTCCACGTCGCGGCCAAGCACTTCTGGTCGATGGTGGTGCCGCACCGCACCTTCAGCAACGGTGGCGCCGGCCGGAGCGAACACTTCGGCCCGCGCGGCGTCATCACCGCCGGATTCACCTCGTCGTCGGACCCGAGACACGCCGAGACCTGCTGCGCCTACAACATGCTGCGACTGACCCGGAACCTCTTCTTCCACGACCCGGATCCGGCCTACATGGACTTCTACGAGAAGGCCCTGCACAACCAGATCCTCAGCTCGCGGCGGGACGTGGACAGCGTGACCAGCACCGAGGTGACATACCACCAGAACATGTGGCCGGGCCGCTCCCGCCGGATCGGCAACACCGTCGAATACAGCCGGTACGGCGGCAACGGCAGTTGCTGCAACGGCACCGGCCTGGAGAGCCACACCAAGTACCAGGAGACCATCTATTTCCATTCGGCCGACGAGTCGACGCTCTATGTCAACCTCTTCATCGCCTCGACCCTCACCTGGCGCGACCGGGGGTTCGTCATCACGCAGGAGACGCGGTACCCGACCGAGGGGTCGAGCCGGCTCCGCGTCGAGCAGGGCGGCGGGCGGTTGACGGTCCGGCTGCGGGTGCCGTCGTGGGCGACGCAGGGCTACACGGTACGGGTCAACGGGCGCCGCCAGCGGCTGGAGGCCAAGCCCGGCAGCTACGTCACCCTCGACCGCCGCTGGAACCGCGGCGACACGATCGACATCGACATGCCGATGAGCTTCCGGGTGGAGAAGGCCCTCGACGACAAGTCGGTCCAGTCGATCATGTATGGCCCGACCCTGATGGTGGTCCGCGACGCGACGCCGAGCTACCGCGAGTTCAGCTTCTATCGCGACGTCAAGCTCAACGGCGATCTGGCCAGTTCGATCCAATCGACCGACGTGCCGATGCACTTCACCACGCACGGCTACACGCTGGCGCCGTATTACATCTCCGATCCGGTGCCCGGCGAGTTCAATGCCTACCATCCGTACGTCAAGCGGATCGAGCCCGAGGTGGTCTTCGGCACGGTCGGGTCCGGAGTGCCCAACGACGGCGTACGCGACGAGAACGGCGAGACCTTCCTCGACCGGGTCTGGGCGGAGGCACCGTTCGCGAGCCACTGGCACTTCTTCCATCGTGTGCGGCAGGTTTCGGCCGAGTGGGTCACCGCCGCCCGGCACACCGAGGGACAGCGGCAGGCGATCCTCGACGCCGCCACCCGGGCGCGGCGCGACCTGGACGGCTGAGCGTCGCGCGGGTCCGGTCCGGGCGGGTACTTGAAAGTCAACTACCGGTAAGTACACTTCGGAGTCAACAAGTCGCTCCGGAGGTCTGTCATGATCGGCGAGAAGCCGCTGCCGGCACGACGCCTGCCTCGCGCGCAGCGCCGCGACCAGATCCTGGCCGCCGCGACGGAGGCGTTCGCCCGCAGCGGTTTCGCGGCGACGAGCCTGGACGACATCGCCGCCGAAGCGGGGATCACCCGCGTGATCCTTTACCGGCACTTCGACTCCAAGACCGACATGTACCAAGCGGTCCTGGACCGGATGTGCGCGCGCTTGGATGCCAACGTCGAAGAGCCTGTCGGCGGGTTCACCGATGCCAGCGTCGACGGCCTGCTCGCAGCCGCGATCGAGTCGCCAGCAGGGTTCCGGCTGCTGTTCCAGCACGCGCTACGTGAGCCGGAGTTCAAGGAACGTATCGAGAAGTTTCGCGCCGACATCACGGCCGCCGCGTACCTGCAGATCGCCGCGGTCGTCCCGGACCGGGCTCTGGCCCGGTGGGCGGCACAGCTGGCGCCGGTGGTGGCGATCGAGGCGATCATCGCCTGGCTCGACGCGGGGCAGCCCGACCCGGCAAAGGCAGCCGCCCGGATACGTCAGGCGGTCATGGGTGTCATCGGCGCGGCAGTCGCCTCCGACGTCGACTGTCCCCTCCCCCACCACGCACGCATGGAAGGAATCTCATGACCAGCTCGGCAGCACCCCGGACCGGCGAAACACCGGCTGAGCGGCAGAAGCGGGTGTGGGACAAGACCGCGCCCGGCTATGACAAGCAGATCGCCCTCTTCGAGAAGATCTGGTTCGCCGGCGGACGCGAGTGGCTCGGCCGACGTGCTCACGACCGCGTTCTCGAAGTCGCGATCGGCACCGGCCGCAACCTGCCTCATTACCCGTCCGACACCTCCCTCACCGGCATCGAGCTGAGCCCGGCGATGCTGGCCATCGCCCGGCAGCGCGCCGCCGACCTCGGCCGTCCGGTCGAGCTGCGCGAAGGCGACGCCGAGAAGCTGCCCTTCGACGACGCCTCGTTCGACACGGTGGTGTGCGCGTTGTCGCTGTGCACCATTCCTGACCCCGCAACTGCGATCGCCGAAATGTACCGGGTGCTGGTTCCAGACGGCACACTGCTGCTGGTGGACCACATCGCCAGCAGCTGGCCGTCGATCCGGGCAGCTCAATGGCTGCTCGAACGCTTGACGATCCGCGCGGCTGGGGAGCACTTCACCCGCCGTCAGCTGCCCCTGGTGCAAGCCGCCGGATTCCAGATCGTCGAGGCCGAACGGCTCAAGGCCGGCACCGTCGAGCGCATCCTCGCCCGTAAACCGGCCGCTCGTGTGGCAGACGCATGAGCCTCCCGTACGCGGGAGACGCCCGCGCACCGTCGGGTGACACGGCGGGTCATGCCGGCGGATCGCCCCGCTTGCGCACCTGAAAGACGCGGTACACGACCTACACCCGCCTATCAAGGCTGCTCGAAGTCCCGATACGGCTGTCCACCGACGTGGACGTCCCCACCAATGTTTTTTCGTTGTCACCTACAGGAGGTCATCTCTTGGATACCAGGATCCAGAACGTCCGGCTGAACGCCACGTCAAACGAGCAACTCATGGCGCTGGCAAACGCCGGGGCCGCAGCTTTCGGCCATACCGCCACACTCCAGGTGGACCGGGCCCTGGCCCAGCTTCTGCGGTTACGCGTCGCACAGATCAACAATTGCAGCTACTGCCTTCTGGTGCACCACGCCGCTGCCCGCACCGCCGACATCCCGCCGTCCAAGGTCGAGACCCTCACCGCGTGGTGGGAGACGCACCTGTTCACCGAGGAGGAGCGAGCCGCGCTGGCCTACGCCGAGGCGTTGACCCGAGCCGCCGACACCACCGTCAACAACCGCATCCAGGAGGCACACGACAGGATGGCTACGCACTTCACCGAGGACGAGATCCTGGAGATCGTGGCCGTTGTGATCAACATGAACATCTGGACGCGACTCAAGCTCGCCGAGGGTGCCATGCCCACGACGGCGCCTCCCGAGTGAGTTGATACCCGGCCCAGTCATCGGAGCAGGCTGACACCGCCCGGCCTGCCTGCTGGCGACCTCGAACTCGTCGTTCAGGCGCTCAACACCGTCACCAACGCGGTGAACTTGCCGTTCGGCTTCTGGACCAGGTGGGAACACGGTCGATGTCCCCGTCACCTCCTCGATCGTCCCCGCCTGGTCAGAACCACTGCCGTACGACGACCCCCGCGCCGCCGCCGTTGTCGCCCAGGTTGGTGTCGTTGAAGGTGAAGACCAGATGCGGCGCCGGATCGCCGTTGCTGGAGAACAGCATGCAGCCGCTGTCGGTGCCGACCGGGAACCAGGAGCTGGGTCCGTAGATCCGGCTGGTCTTCTTCACCCACATCGAGCCCGTGGTGACCCGGGCGATGAGCGCGTACCGGGGGGCACCGGGTGCCGGCCATCCGCCGGTGCTGGGTGCGGCCGGTAGCTCGCCGGCGATGCTCTTGGTGGTGCCCCAGAGGTCGATGTTGACGCTGCCCTGGGCCCTCACCCGGAAGGTGTCACCGTGGATGATGCTGATGGGCGACGCCCAGGTCGTCTGCTGGTTTCCCGGGGCGGGCCAGGCGGCGGGATCCTGGTGCTGCGGGGTGGTCGAGTCGTAGCAGCTGTCCAGGGCGGTGTCGGCCGCGGCCGGACCGGCCGGCAGCAGCGTGACCGTGAGAGCCAGGGTGAACGCGGTGACGGTGGAGACGACTGATCTGGTCCGCATGGCGGCTCCTGCCGGAGAACCCGCCGACGGCAGCCGTCGACGGTGGGGCCCAGTGTGTCTCATCCCGACAAGCAACTGGGCCTACCCACCTCCCCCGGTCCGGGGACGAGCCGACCGCTGTTCGTCTGAGTCGATCGTCGGCGCATCCGGACTAGGGTGCACCCATGACCTGGCCGGCTACCGAGTCGCCACTGATCGGCCGCGAGAACGAGATGGCCTCGACGGTGGCCGCGCTGCGGGTCCCCGGCTCCCCTGGCGCGTTGCTCGCCGGGCCGAGCGGGGTGGGCAAGACCCGCCTGGCCCACGAAGCGGCCGACCGGGTACGAGGCGCCCGGATCCTGCCGGTGCGGTGGCCGGTCGCCGGCTCCGGCCTGACGCTCGCCGGGCTCACCGGGCTGCTCCCGGCCGCCGACAGCCGGACCGCCGGCCTGGGCCCCGTGCAACTCGGTTTGCTCGGCCTCCGCCGCCTCGCCGAACAGGGTCGAACGATCCTGCTCGTCGATGACGCCCACCGGCTCGACGAGACATCCCTCGCCGTCCTTCACCAAGCCGTCATCGAAGGACTGGTCACCCTGCTCGCCACGGCGCGTACCGACGAGCCGGGCCGGGATGCGCTGACCGCGCTGTGGAAGGACGGCGGCGTCGTCCGGATCGGCCTCGCCGCGCTCGGTCCGCAGGCGTCCGACGCTCTGCTGGTCGCCGCTCTGGACGGTCCTGTGGAGGGTCGAACGCTGCGTCGCCTGCGCGACGCCGCCGCCGGGAACCCACTCTTCCTGCGCGAGCTGGTCACCTCGGCGCTCGAATCCGGTTTGCTCGATCGCCGCGCCGGGCTCTGGCAGCTCACCGGTCCGATGACGGCGGTCCCCCGACTGGCCGAGCTGCTACGGAATCGACTGGCCGACACCGACGCGGGGGAACGGGAGGCGCTGGAACTGCTCGCCGCTGGGGAACCCGTGCCCCTGCCGATGGCGTCCGCCATTGTCGGGGAAGAGGCGCTGGAAGCGCTGGAGCGCCGAGGGCTGATCGCCGTGGACCTCGGTGACCACCCGGCGGTGCGGCTCCGCCATCCGCTGTACGGCGAGCTGCTCCGGGCCGACACCCCGGCCCTGGGCCGGCGGCGACACGTCCGCCGGCTCGCCGACGCGCTGGAGGCCGAGGGCCCGCCGGGCCCGGGAAACCTCATCCGGAGCGCGTTGTGGCGGCTCGACGGCGGCGGCCCCGTCAACCCCGAGTTCATGCTGGCCGCCGCCGAACGGGCCGCGTTGACCCGGGAGTACGCCCAGGCCCAGCGGTTCGCCAGACGTGCCTGGTCGGCAGGGGGTGGCACCCTGGCCGGGCTGGCCTCGGTCCGGGCGCTGGCTCACCTGGGACGGACCGACGAAGCCGTCGCGCTCTGTGTGGAGCTGACCGAGCAGGTCGCCGTCAACGGTACGGAGGATGACCGTTGCCAGGTGGCGATCCAGCACGCCGAAATCCTCGTGCACGCCGCCGACGATGTGCACGCGGCACGCACCATGCTTGAACTCGCCTCGGGACGGGTGGGAGCCGGGGCGGGTCGTTCGGACGTGCCGGCGGCACCGGAGCCGTCCGGTCCCTGGCGCGACGGGCTCGACGCCTACGGTCTCTACCTGCGGTCGTACCAGCTCGACTGCACGGTGATCGACACGGCCCTGGCGGCGCTGCGCCGGGCCGGGCCGGTCTCGGCCCGGCTCGCCGCCAGCTGCGCCGCCGGTTGCGCGCTGCTGCTCGCTGGTCGGATCGCCGAGGCGGAGGCGTTGGTCGTGGAAATGTTGCCGCTGGCCCGCCGCCACCTCGGATCGAGCCAGATGCAGTGCAGCGGACTATCCCCGTTCCTCGCTCTGGTGCGCTGCTATCGTCCCGACCCCACGTCGGGGCTCGAACTCGCCCTGTCCGGGTACGAGACCAGCCTGCATCCGCCCGATCCGGTCAGCCAGGCGCTGCACGCCCTCGTGCTGGCCCAGATCTCGCTGTTCAGGGGCCGGCCCCGCACGGCTCTGCGCTGGGCGCAGGAGTCCGGCCTGGTGGCCGGGGACATCGGGCTGCGGCCGGTGTGCCGCTGGGCCGCGGCCGTCCGCGTGCAGGCCTGCGTTCAGCTCGGGTACGAGGCGGGCGGCGCTGTCACTGACCTGGACCGGTACCCAAGTGGTCCGGCTTCGGTGCGACTGTTCGACATGGAGGTTGCCCGCGCCCGCGCCTGGTACGGCGCGGCCCAGGGGGACGGAGGAGCGGGAATCGTCGGGCTCGCCGACGCCGTCGCCGAGCACGCCCGGCTCGGTGCGGTCGGCGCCGCCGCCATCGGCGCCCTCGACCTGGTCCGGCTCGGCGGTGCCGGGGCAGCGGCCCGGCTGCTCAACCACCACCCACCCGACCCCGGGTGGGCGCTCGGCGCGGTCATCGTGCGGTACGCCACCGCAGCCGTCGCCGGGGATGCCGAGGCCCTGCTCGACGTCGCCGACCGGTTCGCCCGGTACGACATGCCCCTGCACGCCGCCGAGGCGGCCAACCTCGCCGGCTCCCGCTGGCGGGCAGACGATGAGCCCGGCGAGGTGTCCCGGGCTCATCTGGTCATCGACGTCCACCTGGCCCGGATCGACGAACCGGTCAACTCCCCGGCGCTGCGTCGACGCACGGCGGTGGGCCGGCTGACCGCCCGGGAACAGCAGATGGTGCTGGCCGCGGCGGCCGGCGAACGGACCAGGTCGATCGCCGAGCGGCTGCACCTGTCGGAGCGCACAGTGGAGAACCACCTGAACCGGGCATATCGCAAGCTCGGTGTCGCCGGGCGGGCAGAGTTGCGCGGTGCCCTCTCCACCGGCTGCCTGAACACGAACTGAGTACTCCGGCACTCATGCGTCCGGACTGGCAGCCGTGCTGGGCTTGGGCGGCGGCGAACAGGCCGTCGTCCCTCCCCCGGAAGGCACATCCGCATGCGTACACCCGTCCTCTTCCGTCGGCTGCTCGGCACCGCCGTCGGCTCGCTGCTCCTGATCGGGAGTCTCGTCCTCGGTGCCACCGCCCCGGCCGGTGCGGACCCGCCGGAGATCCGGTTCGAGAACCTGTGCGGCGCGGTCGCCTTCGAATGGGACACCGGCACCATCGGCGGCGACGAGACGTGGGCAACCACTGTGCTGCGCGACGGCGTGGTGATCGACGAGTTCGAGATGCGGGCCCGGGGCGGCCGGGAGTACGGCGCGCGGGACGGTGCTCTGTTCGAGATCCGGCGCGAAGGGCTGCCCGCCCGGGACTACCTGCACCGGTCACCGGACGACTGTGTGGACCCGCCACAGCTCACCGTCGCCGCGACCAGCGAGTGTTCCTCGCTGCTCCTCACGTTCGGCAACCTCGGGACCAACCCGATCACCGGAATCCAGGTGCTGATCGAAGGCGTCGGAGGCCGAGATGTCGCACCCCTCGGGACAGGCAGCCGCGATGAGCACCACCGGCTCCCCGACGGTGCCCGGTTCCACGTGGTCACCCCGTTGGGCAGCGGTGTCGCGTCCTGGTTCTCCGGCACCTACGTCAAGCCGGAGCGGTGCACCCCGGACGAGGTCGAGGTGCGGTTCACCGACGGGTGCGACGGGGTCCGGGTCGACCTGACGAGCACGGCCGGCGGCGTCTACCGGGTGGAGGTGATCGCCGGTGGCGGCGTCGCCGGCACCGCCGTACTCGCCGCCGGTGGTGACGCCCGCGTCGACGTGACGGCCACGCCGGGCACCTCCGTGCTGGTCCGCGACGCGGTCGGCGGCAGCGAGCTGGGCCGGCACACCGTCGGCGAGCCGGCCTGCGCTACCCCGACGGCGACCCCGACCGGCATCACCCCGACACCAACCTCGGACGGGACGGCGCCGACGCCCGGCAGATCATCTGGTGCCCCGCCCGCAACCGGTGACGGTGGCGGTTTGCCGGTGACCGGCGCCCGGACCGCCCTGTTCTCCCTGGCCGGGTCGCTGCTGGCGGGTTCCGGGATGGTGTTGTTCCTCCTGGCCCGCAGTCGTCGGCTGCCTTTCACCGGCACGTCCGGACAGTAGGCGGCCGTCGGCAGCGGAGGGCACCGCTGGCCGGCACGCTGGCGTGACCGGCTGCGGCGGAGCCGCCGGCAGAACCTGAGCGATGCATCGGCTGGTGCACCGGCGCACCGGTGGGCCGGTGCACCAGCCGTCAGCCACCACTTCGATCGGAGGTTCGATGTCGACCGCACGACGAGGACGCGGACTTCCCCTGGCCACCGTCGTACTGACGGTCCTGGCCCTGCTCACTCCCGGGCCGTCGGCCGCCGCAGCCGAAGAGAAGTTCCGGCCGGCGGCCGAGGACGTTGCCAAGGACCGCCACGTCGTGGTCCTGGCGAAACCGAAGTCCGCTGAGGAGAACGTCGAGCAGACCGCCAAACGGCTGCTGGCGACCTATCCGGGGGAGCTGGAGTTCACCTACCAGCACGTTCTGCGCGGCTTCGCGGTCACGATGAGCACGGAGACCGCGCGTGCGCTCAGCAAGGAACCCGAGATCGCGTACGTCGAACAGCAGGTCGAGCTGGAGTTCCTCGGCGACCAGGTGGATGCGCCGTGGGGGCTGGACCTGAGCGACCAGCGCCGGGGAATGGACGACGTCTACCGCTGGGACTCGGACGGCTCGGGTGTGCACGCGTACGTGTTCGACTCCGGAATCCGGCAGAGCCACCACGACTTCGAGGGACGAGCCTCCGCTGACGTCTCGTTCGGCGATGCTGGCACCGGCCCCGGCGGGTCAGCCGACTGCAACGGCCACGGCACGACGATGGCGGGGGTGGTCGGCGGTCGGGTCCACGGGATGGCCAAGGGTGTCCGCCTGCACTCGGTGCGGATCGGTTGCCGCGCCGGCACCACGGCGGCACTTCTCGCGGCCGTGGACTGGCTCGCCGTCAACGCGATCCGCCCGGCCGTGGCCAACTTCAGCTTTCGTTCCGCGCCCAGCACCGTCGTCGACGCCGCAGCCAACGAGCTGATCAGGCGTGGCATCACGGTGGTGGCGGCCGCCGGCCACAGCAACGAGGACGCGTGCGGCTCCTCCCCGGGCAGGGTCCCGGCGGTCGTCACCGTCGGCGCAGTGCACGCGTTGAAGGATCGCACCGCAAGCTCCAACTGGGGCGGGTGTGTGGACCTGTTCGCCCCGGGCGAGAGCGTGCCGACCACGACGAATGTCAGCGACACCAGCACCGGGTTGACCGGCGGTACCTCCATCGCGACCGCGCACGTCACGGGGGCGGCGGCGCGTTACCTTCAGCGTTTCCCGCACGCCTCGCCGGCACTGGTGGCGGCCACCCTGGTCAACGAGGCGAGCCGGGACCGGATCACCGACCACCGGGGCTCGCCGAACCGGGTGCTCTACACCGACCCCAACGGTCCGGGCAACGACGGTTTCGGACGTACCGGGGCGGATGTGAACGGCGACGGCCGCGACGACGTCGTCACCTTCGGACGCGGTACGTCCGCCGACGTGTGGGTGGCGCTCTCCACCGGGTCGGCCTTCGCCGCGGGAACGAAGTGGCACGAGTACTTCGGAGCTGGCGAGGAGATCCCGATGGTCGGTGACGTCAACGGCGACGGCAGGGCCGACCTGATCACCTTCACCCGTGGCACCAGCGCCGACGTGTACGTGGCGCTCGCCACCGGCTCGGCGTTCGGGCCCTCGCAGCGGTGGCACACCTGGTTCGCCGCGTCCAACGAGACCCCGGTGGTCGGTGACTTCAATGGTGACGGCCGGGACGACATCGCGACCGTGACACGGGGCGCCCTCAACAGCCCCTCGGTCAACCGCACCGTGTATGTGGCGCTGTCGAACGGGACCGGCTTCGTCGGCACCACCGTGCGGTGGAGCGACTCGTTCCTCGGCGGCGACGCGGTGCCGTTGGTCGGCGACTTCGACTGCGACGGGCGTGACGACCTGGCAGCCTTCGAGCGGGGCGGAGCCGGCCGCGTGCTGGTCGCTTCCTCGCAGGGTGACCGGTTCGCGGGTGCGACGCTCTGGGGCTACCGCTTCGCTCTGGCCGCCGCGGTACCGACGGTCGGCGACTTCAACGGCGACGGGTGTGACGATGTGGCGGAGTTTTCCCGGGGCGACGCGCCGTTCGTCCGGGTGGCCCTGTCGATGGCTGGCTACTGGGCGACGCGACTGTTCGGTGATCCGACTGTGTGGCACCGCGACTTCGCCGGTGGCGTGGCGGTCCCCGGCGCCGGCGACTTCACCGGCGACGGCCGCGACGATGTGGTCGCCTTCACCAGGGGCAATGCCGCGGATGTCTTCGTCGCACCATCGACCTCGGGAGCGTTCTCGGCCGACGTTCGCAAGTGGAATGACTGGTTCGCCTACGGCACGGAGGTGCCAATGCCGTCGGTGCTGTGGTAGCCAGCGCTTCGGCCGAGACGACTGGCCGGCGCACGGGCATCGAAGAACCCGTCGATGGATGTGGCGGTAGCCCTGCCGACATGAACGTGATGACGGCGGCGCCCCCGCCACATCCGGTAGCGGCGGTGCGACTCCCGCGACGTCGGCGCCGGCAGAGTATTGCGCACTTTTCCTATCGCGGAAAAGGGTGCCACGCCGTCCCTTTAGGACAATTACTGGGCTCGAAGGCCGGGCCACCTGCGATGGGAGGTTTTGTGAGAGGCAGGACGTTCGCGCTGGGTGCATTGCTCGTCGCCCTCGTCACGACGGGGGCGTGCGGAGGCAGCGGCGACGCCGAGAGGAAGTACGTCGACAAACTGACCGGAGCCGGCTTCGAGTCGGTTTCGGTCCTGCCGGAGGTCAAGACATCACATCGGAAGAACCGCGAACGCAGGAGCACTGTCGCCTACACGTTCGACTGGCGCGTGAACACCGACGCCGACCCCGCGACCTGCACCGTCACCCTCCGGCACCCCGCGCACTCGACCAGCAGCCTGCGCGGTGACCACTGGAACATCGAAGAGGTCAACGACGAGGACATCCAGGGCTGGGGCGGCGAAAGCCCCGACCCCGACACGGTGCGGCGGCTGCTGCGCAAACACGACTACGACTGCTGAGCTGCAGGATCAACGCGATCTGTTGCGTTTCTCTCGGACGGGCAGTCTTCCGGCACCCTCGGCAAGGCTGCCAAGTGCCAGATCGCCGTCAGTGTCCACGCGGCGACCGACGCCGCCTCGGCGGTGCTGAACTGGCGGCTGCGCGCCGCGCTCGACCTCGCCGGCAGAGCGCTCCGCAAGGCCGCAGACCGGGTTACGAGCGAACGCGGATGATCGTCTTTCCCTTGATCCGCTCAGTCGGGTTGAACGCGGCGACGGCGTCGTCGAGGGTCGCCACGGTGCCAATGTTCGTACGCAGCCGACCATCCCTGACCCGCTGGACCACCTCACCCAGTTGCACCCGATCGGCCTCGACAACAAAATCCACCGCCAGGCCGTCCACCGGCCGCGCCTCAGGCGGACCAGCAACGGTCACCAACATCCCACCGGCCCGCACCAGACCCACAGAACGCTTCTGAATATCGCCACCGATCACGTCGAAAACCAGATCCACCCCACCGACGTCCTCCAGGACATCATTACCGAGGTCAACAAACTCCTGCGCACCGAAATCGAGCGCGGCCTGACGGTCCCCCGCACGCCCCGTGCCAACAACGTAGGCACCCGCCTCCCTGGCCAACTGCGTCACCATCGAACCAACCCCACCGCCCGCACCATGGACAAGAACACTCTGCCCCGCCTGGAAACGACCATGCACGAACAACCCCTGCCACGCGGTCAAACCCGAGATCGGCAGACTCGCCCCAACCGCAAAATCGACATCACCCGGCAACGACGCAAGGTTCCGCGCCTCCACAGCCACATACTCCGCCAACGTCCCGTCACGACTCCAGTCCGCCAGACCGAACACCCGCTGCCCCACCGACAGGCCCCGCGTGCCATAACCGAGCGCGCTGACCACCCCAGCCACCTCATGCCCCGGAACCGACGGCGTCCGATCCCGCCCAAGTCGATCAGTCCAAGTCCCCGGCCACGTCAACTCACCCGGAGTGAACCCCGACGCATACACCTCAACAAGAACATCATTCGCCGTCGCCTCCGGCTCCGCACGCTCCACCAACGCCATCCCGGCCGTCCCCGCAGCCTCGTCCGTCACAACAATCGCCCTCATCTGGACACCTCCCTGCATCAGTCACCCACCAGCACGACACTTCACTTCCCCCATTTACTGACGCCAGACGTCCGTGTCCCACCCAGCCGACCGAAAAGATCTGTGAGGGGTCGTCAGTTGCTGAGGGCCAGCCTGATACCGAAGACGCCGATGACGGTGCCGGTGATCCGGTCGAGCACACGGCGAGCGTGGGGTTTGCGGAGCCACCCCTGCAGGACGCGGGCGAAGCCGATGAGGACGGCAGACCAGAGCAGACCGATCAAGATGTGCACCGTGGTGAGCAGGAGGCCCATGGTGAAGTGGCCGGTACCTGGGGGGATGAACTGAGGCAGGACGGCCACGTAGAAGGCGCCCATCTTCGGGTTCAGGAGGTTGGTGAGCGTCCCCTGCCGCCAGCCGCCGCTGACCGAGTCCGCGCCGGCGGCCAGAACAGAGTCGTCCTGGTCTGCCGAAGGCAGCCCCCGGAAGGTGTCCCGGAGCATGCGGAACCCCATCCAGACCAGGTAAGCGGCACCGATCCAGCGCAGCGCGGTGTAAGCGAGGTGGGAGGCCGTGAGGAGCGCGGTCACTCCGAGGGAGGTGAACGCACCCCACACCAGGGTGCCGGTCTGGATTCCGAGGACGACGCCCCAGGCGCTCCTGCGCCGGCCGAGGGCCGACGTGCGCAAGATCAGCGCCGTGTCGAGTCCGGGAGTCAGAGTGAGAAGCCCTACAACTAGGGCGAAGGACCACAGGGCGGAGCTTATTGCCATGGAATTGCCAGATTACACCACCAGCCCGCCTGCTTTGTTAGCGGGCCTGGTGGATCTTGAGCTGTCTAGCCTCCACTCCAAAGAGACAGGCCCTAGCTGCGGCACACCATCGCCGGCTTCCACAGCGACGGCGAAGACCAGCCTCTCGACCCAGGCAGGTGAGGCTCCGCGCCGGCAACCACCCCGCGCCCAACGCAGTACCGACCAGGCCCACCCGCCTCAAGCCTCCGACCATCAACATCGGCCCCAGTCGGCAACGGCCCGCCCGGTGCCCTGCGCTGCGCACCATCGTGGGCGCGGTGATGACCGTCGGCCTCATCCTCAGCGTCCTCGCGCGTATGCCCCATCCGAACGGCTCCAGGTCGAGGGACGTGCCTGGCTGCACCGGATCGCTCGCCTGCTGGACGCCAGATTGCCGGTCTTGGGGGGTCGGCAGGCCTGGATACGTAGTCATTTCGCTGCGGCAGGTGGCTGCCAACTGATCCGTTCATAGCAGACCAGGACGATCAAGATGATGGTGACTAGAGCGAGGGCGGCGAGGGCGGGAAGGTGTCGGGCGACGGGCAGCAGCGCGAGGATGGTGCCGGCCGCGACGATCGGGGCGGGTGCGGTGTGCCGGACGGTGAGTCGAAGGAACAGTGCCCGACCAATGAGGTAGAGGGCCGGGCCGCCGAACAGAGCTGCGGTCGAAGTCCAGTCCAGCGGGGTCCCAGCGGGCTGCTGGGGTGGGTGGTGGGCCATGTGGGCGACGACCACCTCGATGCCGAGGGACAGGTAGATGATCCCGGCGATGAGCGCGAAGTGAGTCAAGCTGTAGGCGATGCTGCCGGTTCGAGTCCGGTCCGGAGCGGGGATCCGCGCCAGGGCTTGTCCGGCAGGCGCGGCGGCGTTTTCGAAGTACAGCCACCACAGGGCCAGCGCCGCGGTCAGGGCGAGCAGCGCAGCGATCACGACCGGCCAATGGGCGACCGCCGATCCGGCGCCGACGCCCACCGAGATCAGCGACTCGCCCAGAGCAATGATTACCATCAGGCCGTGCCGCTCGGCGAAATGGCTGGGGCTGGGCAACGGAGCGCGTCCGGCAGACACCGCGATGAATAGGCCGCCGATGCAGTCGATGAGGAACGCCGCAGCCCACAAGAGCGTCTGCGTGGCACCGCCGAACACCGCGCCGAACAGCAGCGCAGGCACGCCCACCGCGACCGGGATGACCCGCAAGCGCAGCGCAGCGCGTAGCCGCTTGTTACCGGCCGATATGTGCCAGACGAGGGCCAGATATACCACCCGGACGACGATGTAGACGAGGGCCAGCGTCATGGGCGCGGCCAGTGACTGGTTGCCGTGCCGCCACGCCTCGGGGAGGACCAGGGCGGCCACGAACATCGCGGCCATCACAGCGCAGTTTCCGGCGCGGACCAGGCCCACGTCGGCGCGGACCTGGTTGGCCAACCAAGCGTAGTTAGTGAACGGCCACCACAGCAGCAGCAGGAGCACAAGGCTGTGCACCAGCCCGAGTGGCGTCGGCGCCTGTGCCGTGAACGTCGCCACCCGGATGAAGGCGAACACGAACACCAGGTCGAAGAACACTTCGAACGGGGTGGTCCGATGGGTTTCCTCGGTCGGCACCGGCGGCCCGGCCCGGAAGATGTACCTCATAGTCCTATCTTGTTCGCCCAACGTCCGGCAGATCCGGATTCAACACTTAACCCGGCAGCCACCGCTGGCCACCACGGATGACTTCGGCGCAGCTCCCAGATACCCCCACTTCGACCTCTCGGCCGGTCTGGGCGCGATGAGCATGCGCGCGTGCGACATCTGCCAACCCGTCCAGGCCCTCATCCCGGTAGCAGCGCGCCTAGAGAGCATGGTCAACTCGATCAGCACTCGGTGGAATGCCACCCATGAACTGAAGCCAACCTGTCACGGGTCAAGCGGAACGGCTGCCGGCCTGTCTAATCCCACCTGATGCTTGACAGATCAGCCCCAGCACATGCGCGACAGTCGGCCTTGGTTGTTCACTTGCCCTGGTTCCAGTAGGTGCCACCGCGCGACAGTCGTGCACCTACGCTTCTGGCCAGTCGGACACGATGACCAATGGGACTGAGTCCGGCGAACGGTGGTCGTCACCAGGAAAGTACTCGATGTGCTGATGCCGGTGGACTGTCCGGTCATCGGCGGTCTCGGCCTGCTCAGCCACGCCATCGAGCGCGTCCCAGATGATGTCGAGATACTCACGCCCGCCGGAGAAATGCAGCCTGGTCCCGCCTTGCAGACTGACAAGCAGCGGGCCTGCGGTCGCCTCTTGACTGACGGCCCCGTCGGTGACCACCACCTCAAAGGGCTCAGCATGATGGCGTAGCAGCCGGCTGAGGGCGCGGAGCGCAGCCGGCGGACCGGCAAGCTCCAGCTCGTCGTCGCTGACGGAGAGCCGGCAGCGCCGGTGATCGTCCACCGGCGCATTGTCCCTCACCGCGCGGCCCCTATCGTCGCCCACCGTGAAGGCCTCCGCGAGCGCCTTGAGGAGCATGTCGGGCATCAGGTGGGACGCGAGCGTCAAGCATCTCCCGTGACGGGACAGAACGGCCGCCGGCCGCCGGCCTGTGATCCGCGCGGCCTGTGATCTGCCGCCCCGGTCTGCGAGAACTTTCTGTACGTCGATCAAGGCGGCCCTGAACGGGCCGCACGCGCCGCCGCCAGGGCGCGCGGCCGACCGCTCAGCTGTCGCACACGGCGGCCACGCAATACGCCCGGCGGCTGGCACCGGACACCGGGAGCCCAACAGGCCGCCGAAGGACACAGGGCAGGGCTGAGTGAGGTTGCGGCCGGCAGCCGGCCAGGCCGCACGGGTCGACGCGCGGCGTGACCACCGGGACGCCCGGCGGGTTGCGGGCCGCACCGGGTTGCGGTTACTGCGCTTACCGCGGGGCTCATTACCGCGGCCCCGTCCGGGCACGGATGAACCAGGCATTACAGCGCCACGGGCTGCCGATCCCCGATGACACGGTCTCCGACAAGATCGTCCTGCTCGGCAGACGTCCACCGTCACCGAACCGACCGCACCGACTCTGTTCTGAGCTGCCGGCACGAGTCACCGGCCATCCGCCAGGACCAGTACCCGCGCCGCATGCAGGACCCCATCGCGTTCAAGCTGTCGGGGTCGACGGCATCACTGTCGCCGCCTGGGGCGGAACGACAACCGCTTGCTGCTCCACCGTGATCGCCGAGCAGCAAGCAGCCTGATTTCAGCGCGGTCCGACGAACTCGGTCTTCACGCTCCATGCGAACTGAATCAACAGGGTCACCGGGGACTTTTCGGCAATGTCATGCATCACCTTCAAGTCGTCGGGGTCAGGCTCTTCGCTCAGCGTGATCGTGCGCTGCAGGTAACGCTCTGCGCCTTCCTGCTCGGGTTCGTGGTAGTCGATCTCGACGGTGATGTCGCCGGCGGTGTCGTACTTGTAGTCGACGTACTGCCTGAGCGTCTGAGCAGTGCACGACGCGAGCGCCATCAACAGGTACTCCGTCGGCGTCGGGCCTTCGCCGAGTGCACCGTTGTGCGGTTCATCGGCGACGAACGTGAAGCCGCGGGTGGTCATGTCCGTGCGCCGGCGCTCGGTGGCCGGAAGGACAGTTCGGGCGGATGCGACGACACGATCCCGATCGCTTTCCATCAGCCGCGCCTTTCTGGAGATCCTGGTAGTGACGGTCGAGATACTCGGATCCAGCAGCAGCCCAGCCGCGGTCTGAGCGGGGGATGTGGCTGGCCGTATCACCCCATGACCGAGTACCTCCGCAGGCTAGCCTTCGCGGACTGAATAGTCCAGTTGATCGCTTGTCGCCAGAGCCGCTCGGCCCTCGTGAACCATCAACTCCGGGTGTTCTAAGCTGTAGTGAGAGGTGGTTAGGACCAAGACACCCCAGCTGAACTCGATCGACGCGCCAAACTCAAGAGCGGACTTATCAGTCCATTAAGGCTAGGCTTGCCGTCGTTCACGCATCGGGGCGGCGATCGTCGTCGCCTCCCCCGACTAGGGCGGACTCAAATCCGGACAACGTGGAGAACATCGATGCTCAGTGATCCGCAGTCGCGCGCCGACACGGTGGCACTGGTGCGCGCGTGCCGCACATGGGTCGCGACGACGCTCCCGATCGGGGCATCGGATCCTGGCTCTACTGCTGTCTTACCTGCAGCCCCGCCCTCATCGATCTCCGGGCTGCTCGCACCCGCCGCGACCAGCCTGATCGCGATGAAACGGGCTCAATTAACGGGTCGGCTCGCCGGACGGCTCCACGAGGAACGATTTGATGTGTTCCAGCGCCATGTCTAGAGCAACTTCCATGGGTGCGACGTTGTGCGCGGCGTTCGCCAGCAGGTAGCCGCCTTGCAAAGCTGCCATCAACCCCGTGGCCAACTTCTCCGGGTCGGAGTCCTGGCGCAGCGCACCGCTGTCCCGCATCCGGTGCAGACCATCACTGATCAGCTTTTCCCATGCCGCAAACGTCTCGAACAGCATCGATCGGGCCTGCTCATCTTGATCGGACAGCTCGACAGCCATCGACCCGAGACCGCACCCGTATTTGCCGTTGTTCAGCGAGTTGGCCTGGACCAGCGCGTTACGCCACCGGACCAGCCCTGAGAACGATCTCAGTCGTTCGAGCCCTCCGCGCTCGCGCTGGAGCACAAGCGCGCCTCGATATTTGACCAACGCGCGCACGAGCTCCTGCTTGTCGGCGAAGTGGTGGTAGAGCTGAGACTTGCTCGTCTGGCTTGCCTCGCGGACGTCGTCAAGGGTCGTCGCGTTCACTCCGCGCACGAACATCAGCCGGTTCGCCGCCTCGAGGATCCGCTCTCGCGTCGCGATGCCCCGTTGACTGATCCTCCGCTGATTCGTCGGCGCAGCCACCCGCTCGTCGCTCATCGGTCAAGTGTATCCAGCATGCGAGATAATCCGCGGAAAATGGGACCCTGGAGTCCATCCGGCGTCCTGTCGCATTTACCTGATGATGAAGGACGAACACATGCGCCGCCGGCCTGAATGAGCGGTGCAATGTCCGCTAGATCATCGACAGGGCGAGTCAGTTCCTGGACCGTCTGGTCCCGCCTGCGGCACGTTGCTACTCAAGGGCTGCTCGTAGGCCACCGAGAAGCAGCTGGGTTCCGTACCGAACATGCATCGCGCCCCGTCCACCAGCCCGGCCGGCCGGGCGGTGAAGCGGCTCCTGCCACGGAACGTCGCCAGCTTGGCGAGGATCGCCACCATCGCCACGGACGGGGCCTGTGGGCGAGGTCGATCAGCGCGGGCCCGGTCACCGAGGAGCGCGTCGCGCGCCGGCGCACCTCCCGCAACGCCGCACGCACCAGCATCTCTTGCGGCCGATCGCGGGCCACGTCTCGCTCGGCACCGGCACCGGCACCGGCACCGGCACCGGCACCGGCACCGGAGAGAGCCTGCGCCCATCCGGCTGACTCCTCGTCCAGGCCGACCACGTCGGCGTGGGCCGGCGCGCGGCCCC
>NZ_JAGPYK010000013.1 GCF_018070045.1 Micromonospora sp. U21 | reverse complement strand
GGGTGGGCGGGTGGGGGAGGGGGGATCGCCCGGATGGGGGATCGGGCTGATCCGCCGGGTAACTGGCTTTTCGCTGTGAGTGTGGAAAACCCGCCGCTCTGGACTTGACGGCAGGAACCGGACGGCGCAAGATGCTCCGTGCGGGAGGGCATTTCGCCGGAGACTTTTGAAGTTCTTGCGACCCAACGCCGGAGGCGTTGTGCGAGTGTCCCTCCCGACCACGTCCGATCGGGCCAGCGATTAAATTCGCTGGCCCGATCGCTTTTCCGGGGTGCACGCTCAGCGGCATGACCATCACCATCGCGTCGTTCGACGGCGCCGACCGGGCCGCGGTCGACGAGGCGTACCGGATCGGCGCGGCGGCCAACGACGCCGACCTGCCGGACTTCCCGCCCTTCTGCCGGCGACGTTTCGACGCGTTCTTCCACACGCCGATGCCCGGCCCCGACACCCTCTGGGCGTTGGCCCGGTTGGACGGCGTGCCGGCCGGCTACCTCCAGCTCGA
This sequence comes from Micromonospora sp. U21, assembly GCF_018070045.1. Lineage (GTDB taxonomy): Bacteria > Actinomycetota > Actinomycetes > Mycobacteriales > Micromonosporaceae > Micromonospora. The sequence goes on along the minus strand of NZ_JAGPYK010000013.1, from coordinate 172,702 downwards.
GCTGCCGCAGCTCGACAACACCGACAACGCCACCGCCGAGCTGATGGTGCATCCGGAGCTGCGGCGGCGGGGCCTCGGCCGGGCACTCCACGAGTACGGGGTGCGCCTGCTGCGTGAGCACGGACGCAAGCGGGTGGTCGCGATGACCGTCTCGACGCTGCCCGGCGGGCCTGCCCGATCGGTGGCCGGCGACGCGTTCGCCGCCGCGACGGGAGCTCAGGCCGCCCTGACCGAGGTGCGCCGCCGGCTCGAGGTCGACAACATCGACCGGGCCGCGCTGAGGGCGGCGCTGGCCGAGGCCCACACCCTGGCCGGGGGCTACCAGTCGGTCTGCTGGCAGGGCGCGACCCCGCAGGAGTACGTCGCGGACGTCGCCTACCTGGACGGCCGGCTGCTCATGGACGCGCCCATGGGGGACGTGCAGTGGGAGCCGGAGCGGGTGGACGCCGAGCGGGTCCGGGGCACCGAGCGGGCGTTGGACGCCCGGGGCCGGCGGCGCTACCACCTCGGGGTGCGGCACGAGGCGTCCGGCCGGCTGGTCGCCTGGACCCTGCTGGACGTGGGCGCGTCCGCGGACTGGCACGCGTTCCAGCAGATCACCATCGTCGATCCGGACCACCGCGGGCACCGCCTCGGCCTGCTCACCAAGATCGAAAACCTGCACCACCTGCTCACTCACGAGCCGGCGGTGCGCGTGATCGACACCTTCAACGCGGCCAGCAACAGCTACATGGTGGCGATCAACGAGCGGCTCGGCTTCCGCCCGGTGGACTCCTGGACCGACTGGCAGCTCACCCTCTGATCCGGGCGGTCACCCGTCCGGCCGGTCCAACTGTCCGGTCAGGTCGCGGATCGCGACGTGGAAGTCCTCGTCGGGGATGAACCGGTGCCCGTGCACCGGGGGCGGCACGGTGTCGGTCGGCGGGATGAGCAGGCCCTCGGGATCCCGTACCCGGCGGTCCACCCGGACCGCCGGATCGTCGGGCGTGGCGGGCGTCGGGGCGAACCGGGAAGACCCGGCAGTACCGGTTCCCCAGGGGGGGGAGGCGTAGGTGAGCAGCGCGACCCGTCGCCGGCACTCCTCGGGGAGCTGAAGCACGGTCACCGCGCTCAGCACGCTGCCGTGGCTCTGGGGACCGCCCGCTCGACGTAGCAGGGCGGGGCGAGCGGGTGCGCGGCGCGCGGCCAGAAGGTGGCCAGGTCCCGGATCCCCACGCGTCGCCCTTTCCTGGCCAGAGCCCGGCGGATACCCGCTGCCGCCGGGGCCAACCCCGGTCCTCCGCGCGGCACTGCGCGGCCGGGCACCGGAACAGCCCCGCGTGGCGACGGCCGTCAGCCCATCCGCTGGCCGGGGATGCCGGCTGCTGCGCTGTCGGGCATTGGCGCTTCTGCTCCCGGACACGGCTGCGGCATGATGGCGGGCATGACGGAGACCCCGCATCCCCTGTACGACAGGCATGCCGACACCCTCAACCGTGCGCTGACCGCGATCACGGAGCGGGGCTACTGGTCCGCCTATCCCGAGTCCCCCAGCCCTCGCGTGTACGGCGAGACCGCCGCCGCCGACGGTAAGGCCGCCTTCGAGGCGTACCTGGGTGGCGACTTCCCGCTCGACCAGCCGGGCACCGGCGACCGGGTCGCCACCGAGGCGAGCCCGTTCGGCGTGGAGCTGGCGGTGCGCTACCCGCACGCCGGCCCCGACGAGCTGGTCACCGCCGCCACCGCCGCGCTCCCGTCGTGGCGCGACGCCGGCCCGCAGGTCCGGGTGGGCGTCTGCCTGGAGATCCTCGACCGGCTGCACAAGCACATCTTCGAGTTGGCCAACGCGGTGCAGTTCACCAGCGGGCAGGCGTTCGTGATGGCCTTCCAGGCCGGCGGCGCGCACGCGCTGGACCGGGCCCTGGAGGCGCTGGCGTACGCGTACGCCGAGATGACCCGGCACCCGGGGACGGCCGGCTGGGAGAAGGCCGCCGGCAAGGGCGACCCGCTGCGGATGACCAAGACGTTCCACGTGGTGCCGCGTGGGGTGGCGCTGGTGATCGGCTGCAACACCTTCCCGACCTGGAACTCGTACCCGGGGCTGTTCGCCTCGCTGGTCACCGGCAACCCGGTGGTCGTCAAGCCGCACCCGCGCGCGGTGCTGCCGCTGGCCATCACGGTGAAGTACGCCCGGGAGGTGCTCGCCGAGGCAGGCTTCGACCCGAACCTGATCATGCTGGCCGCCGAGGCGCCCGGCGAGAAGCTCGCCAGCGACCTGGCCCTGCACCGGTCCGTGAAGATCGTCGACTTCACCGGTTCCACCGAGTACGGCGAGTGGCTGGAGACGCACGCCCGGCAGGCGGCGGTCTACACCGAGAAGGCCGGGCTGAACACGGTGGTGATCGACTCCACCGACGACTTCGCCGGCCTGTGCCGCAACCTCGGCTTCACGCTGACCCTCTACAGCGGCCAGATGTGCACCACCTCACAGAACATCCTCATCCCGGCCGGCGGCATCGAGACCGACCAGGGGCACAAGAGCTTCGACGAGGTGGCCGGCGGGATCGCCGCGGCGGTCGGCAAGCTGACCGCCGACCCGGCCCGGGGCGTGGAGCTGACCGGCGCCATCGTCAACGACGGGGTGCTGGAGCGGCTGGCCGAGGTGACCAAGGTCGGCGAGCCGGTGCTGGAGTCCCGGGCGGTGGCGCACCCGGCGTACGCCGACGCGGTGGTGCGTACCCCGACCATCGTGAAGCTGGCCGCGGACGACGCGGAGACCTACGGCCGTGAGTGGTTCGGGCCGATCTCGTTCGCCATCGCCACCGAGTCCACGGCGCACAGCCTGGAGCTGCTGCGCCGGACGGTCGGCGAGATGGGCGCGCTCACCGCGGGTGTCTACTCCACCGACGAGGCGGTGCTGGACGCGACCGAGGCGGTGGCGGTCGAGGTCGGGGTGCACCTGTCCTGCAACCTGACCGGCGGGGTCTTCGTGAACCAGTCGGCGGCCTTCTCCGACTTCCACGGCAGCGGCGCCAACCCGGCGGCCAACTCCGCGCTGACCGACGGGGCGTACGTGGCCAACCGGTTCCGGATCGTGCAGTCGCGTCGGCCGGTCTGATCCTGGTTCTTGGTTGCTGTTGGGGTTTCCGGGGGGAGCCCACCCGCTCCAGGCGGTCAGGCTTGATCCTTCCGCGGGCGGGCTCCCCCCGGAAACCCTCTCGGGGCACGTTCGGTCGGACGCAGCCGGCTCTTGGAAACATCACCGGGGTCTTGCCTCTGGAATGGTTTTCGAGGTTCGGGTCAGGCGGGTCGGCGCATCTGGAGTTCCGTCAGCGCCGGGATGGTGGGGTGCGGCACCCGCACGCCGGTGTCGACGAAGCCGATCCGCTGGTACGCCCGGTAGGCCCGGTCGTTGCCGACCACCACCTCCAGCATCAGCTCGGGCCTCCCGCACGCCCGTGACCAGGCCGCCACCGCGTCGACCAGCTCCGCGAGCAGCCCGCCGCCCCGCCAGCCGGGGGTCACGTAGACCGCGTAGATGACGGTGAGGCCGGACTCGGTCGGGGTGACCGTGCCTCCGGCGTGCCCGACCAGCCGGCCGCCCGGGTCGGCGATGAACTGCGCGGTGTCGGATCCGACCGAGGTGTACGCGATCCGGGCGGCGTAGTCGGCGTGCGGTCGGGCCGCCGCGTCGGCCACGGTCTCCAGGAAGGCCAGCGGCGCGTCGGCGAGCATCTCCAGGCGCAGCGCACGCATCCGTGCGGCGTCCGCCGGCCGGACCCGGCGAATCTCCGCCTGCCGTGCGGCGGCCCCGCGCGGATCGGTGGTCATGCCCGCATGCCTACCACAGCGGCGGCCGCGACCCCGACCGCGCCGGTCGCCCTCAGCCGGCACAGTCATGGGCGTGAATCCGGCTGATCGGAAACCGGGTCCACCACCGCCGCCCGGAATGGCGTCGACGCGATCGAAATATGCCCGATTTGTGGTCGTGCGTGGCCGTCACTCCTCGTGTAGCGTGCGATTTCGGTCACCCGTTTCAGCGGCCGTCATCGATCGCCGGAGCGGTTGCCCGGAGGCGCCCGGCCGTGCCGCGCGCCTGGGCAGGCAACGCCGCGCAGAGTGAGGAAGTGCACCGTGGCACAGGGCACCGTTAAATGGTTCAACTCCGAAAAGGGCTACGGCTTCATCGCCGTCGACGGCGGTCAGGACGTGTTCGTCCACTTCTCTGCGATCGAGATGGACGGCTACAAGGCGCTGGACGACGGGCAGCGAGTGGAGTTCGATATCGCGCAGGGCCAGAAGGGCCCGCAGGCGGAGCGGGTGCGCGTCATCGCCTGAGTGGGCCAACGCCAGCGAGGCCCTGAGGGGCCGGGACTGCGTCACGCGGCCGGACCCTGGAAGATCGTGAACCATTCCAGCCGTCGCTGAGGAGGGTTCATGTCCGACCAGCCGCCCCCGGCCGCCCCACCCCCGGGTCAGCCCGACCCGCCCGGTCCGCATTCCGGTGGCGTCAACCCGTCCGGCCCGCACCCGGACGAGCGGGGCCCGACGGGTCCGCCTCCGACTGGTGATTCGACCGGGCCGTCCCCCTGGGGCCCGCCGCCGGGCACCCCTCCCGGCTGGGACCCGAGCGTGCCCTCGGCCGAAGGCCCGCCGCCGGGCACCCCTCCCGGCTGGGACCCGAGCGTGCCATCCGCGTGGGGGCCGCCACCGGGCGCGCCGCCGCAGGGCTGGGTGTTCCCGCCCACCGGCGGCTACCCGATCGGCGCCGGGCCGTACGGCGGGCAGCCCTGGTACCCGGGGCCGCCGGCCGCCGGGTGGTATCCGCCCGGGCTCGATCCGGCCGACCGGCTGGTCACCCCACCCGGGGCCGGGCTGAGCGGGTGGTTCGACCGGTGCGCGGGCGCGGTCCGGCGCGGCTGGAGACTGCTGCTGCCCATCCTGCTGCTCACGCAGGTGCTGCCGGCGGCGGTGCTGTCGGTGCTCTCGCTCGGGCTGGACCCGACCGCGAAGTGGGAGACGACCGCCGCCGAGGAGTCGACCTCGCTGCCCGACACCTTCTTCATCGACCTGGCCACCATGTTCCTGGTGCTCATCGGCGGCAGCCTGCTGATCGGGTTGGTGCAGGCCGTGGGCTGGGCGGCCGGCACCTGGGTGATCACCCGTCAGGCGGCCGGTGAGCCGGTCAGCCTGGGCGACGCGCTGCGCTACGGCCTGCGCCGCGCGCTCGGGCTCTGGGGCTGGACGCTCCTGATCGGCGTGATCATCGGCGTGGGCGTCTGCTTCTGCGTCCTGCCCGGCATCTACCTCGCCTTCGCGCTCAGTATGGCCGGGCCGGTCTATCTCTTCGAGCGGCAGAACCCGATCGGCCGGTCGTTCCGGATGTTCCACGACCGGCTGGGGCTGCTGCTGGGACGGGTGGCGCTGGTGGCGGCGGCGGTGATCGTCGGCACTCTGGTCGCCAGCGTGCTGGAGGGGGTCGGCAGCGCTCCGTTCGGGGTCGATCCACTCGCCACCCCGGGTTCCGCGATCGGCGTGGTGCTGGTGATCGCCGTCAGCGCGGTGCTGGCCCTTCCCGCTCATCTCGTGCAACTGGTGGGGCTGCTGGTGACGTACGCCGAGCAACGGGCCCAGGAGGGGCCGGTGAACGCCGCCGGACTAGCCGCGGAACTCGGCTGACCGAGGCGATCGTGCTTGCACTCGGCAGGGGAGAGTGCTAAACAAGTCATTGGCACTCGCATACCGTGAGTGCCAATGGTCGGGACGGTGGGGCCACGGTCGCGCCGGCGCGGAGACGCCGGGGTGACACATGGCCGGTCGTCGCGGGCTATCCGGCCCGGCCGAAGGACGTCGTCGTCGCCAGGTGGCGACGTCCCAAGGTGCGTACACCAGGCGGCCCATCCGGGGGGAAACATCTCGGGTGGCCCGTGAGTGTCCAGGAGGACAACGCCGTATGGCCAAGATGATCGCGTTCGACGAAGAGGCGCGCCGCGGCCTCGAGCGGGGCATGAACCAGCTCGCCGACGCCGTAAAGGTGACCCTCGGCCCCAAGGGCCGCAACGTCGTGCTCGAGAAGAAGTGGGGTGCCCCCACCATCACCAACGATGGTGTGAGCATCGCCAAGGAGATCGAGCTCGAGGACCCGTACGAGAAGATCGGCGCTGAGCTGGTCAAGGAGGTCGCCAAGAAGACCGACGACGTTGCCGGTGACGGCACGACGACGGCGACCGTCCTGGCCCAGGCCCTGGTTCGCGAGGGCCTGCGCAACGTGGCCGCTGGCGCCAACCCGATGGCCCTGAAGCGGGGCATCGAGGCCGCGGTCGCGAGCGTCTCTGAGGAGCTGTCCAAGCTCGCCAAGGACGTCGAGACCAAGGAGCAGATCGCCTCCACCGCCTCCATCTCTGCTGGCGACGGCACCGTCGGCGAGATCATCGCCGAGGCGATGGACAAGGTCGGCAAGGAAGGCGTCATCACCGTCGAGGAGAGCAACACCTTCGGGCTGGAGCTGGAGCTCACCGAGGGTATGCGCTTCGACAAGGGCTACATCTCGGCCTACTTCATGACCGACCCGGAGCGTATGGAGGCCGTCTTCGACGACCCGTACATCCTGATCGCCAACAGCAAGATCTCGTCGGTGAAGGACCTGCTCCCGATCCTCGAGAAGGTCATGCAGTCGGGCAAGTCGCTGCTGATCATCGCCGAGGACCTGGAGGGCGAGGCCCTGGCCACCCTGGTGGTCAACAAGGTTCGGGGCACCTTCAAGTCGGTCGCCGTCAAGGCGCCGGGCTTCGGTGACCGCCGCAAGGCCATGCTGACCGACATCGCCATCCTCGCCGGTGGCCAGGTCATCAGCGAGGAGGTCGGCCTCAAGCTCGACGCCGCCAGCGTCGACATGCTGGGCCGCGCCCGCAAGGTCGTGGTGACCAAGGACGAGACCACCATCGTCGACGGTGCCGGCGACGCCGAGCAGATCCAGGGCCGGGTCAACCAGATCCGGGCCGAGATCGACAAGAGCGACTCCGACTACGACCGGGAGAAGCTGCAGGAGCGGCTGGCCAAGCTGGCCGGCGGCGTTGCGGTGATCAAGGTCGGCGCGGCCACCGAGGTCGAGCTCAAGGAGCGCAAGCACCGCATCGAGGACGCCGTTCGCAACGCGAAGGCTGCCGTCGAGGAGGGCATCGTCCCGGGTGGTGGCGTCGCGCTGGTGCAGGCCGGCAAGACCGCCTTCGACAAGCTGGACCTGGTCGGCGACGAGGCGACCGGTGCCAACATCGTCAAGGTCGCGCTGGACGCCCCGCTGCGGCAGATCGCCGTCAACGCCGGCCTCGAGGGCGGCGTCGTGGTGGAGAAGGTTCGTAACCTCGAAGCGGGTCACGGCCTCAACGCCGCCAACGGCGAGTACGTCGACCTGCTGGCCGCGGGCATCATCGACCCGGCCAAGGTGACCCGGTCGGCGCTGCAGAACGCCGCTTCCATCGCGGCGCTCTTCCTCACCACCGAGGCCGTCGTCGCGGACAAGCCGGAGAAGACCCCGGCTGCCCCGGCTGGCCCGGGTGGCGGGGACATGGACTTCTGAGTCCAGTTCCGACACGGAACGGGGCGGGCCGCTGACGCGGTCCGCCCCGTTCGTCGTCAGGTGGGTAGCGGACGCTGATTGCGCCGCTTATGCGCCCGGTCGTACGGCGGGGGCAGTTGGATCGGTGCGTCCACCATTTCCTGTGGCTCCTCGGCCACCGGCTCGCCGTTGGTGCTCATCTCGGCCAACTGCTCGGCGTCGCCGTAGTCGAGCCGGTCGCACGGCAGTTGGCCGGGGAGTTCGCCGACCGGTTTCCAGGTGACGGGCGGGCCGTCCTCGGTCTGGTCGTCATCCGTGGTCATGGCTGCCTCCTCTACCGAAACGGTAGGGGGCGTCGATGCCCGACGCGGGCGAATGGCATTATCTGGGTCTATATCCTATTCGCCCTTATTTAGCGTCCAGTGTCCGCCGGTACAGGAAAAAGACCCGCTCGATCCGGGCGCCGGCGCTGCCGGAGTAGAACGGCACCGGCCCCACCCAGCCGATCTGGGCCCGGTCCAGCCCCGATTCCCGCTGATCACGCAGACAGCGACGCAGCAGCACCCCGCCAATGCCCGAACCCTCGGCGGCCGGCGCGGTGCCCATCGGCCCGAACCAGCTCGGCCGGGACGACCCGTACGCGGCGAAACCGAGCAGCTCGCCCTCCCGCTCCGCCAGGTGGCAACCGGCGCCGTCGCGACCCACCGACCCGGCCAACTCGCCGTCCCACGCACCCCCGAAGGTGGACCGGGCGAACGCCGCCAGCGCCGGCAGGTCCGTCGGCTCCGCCCGGCGTACCGTGATCCCCCGCCCGGCCAGCCGCCGCTCCGCCGCCTCGGTGGACCGCAACGCCGGCGACCCGTCGTACGACAGGTCGGCGGTCATGTTCCAGGCGGTCCGGTCCTGCTGGTAGCCGAGCGCCAGGGCGGCGCAGACCGCCGGCGTGTAGCGCACGTCGATGCCCGGCCAGGCGTAGTACGGCGGGTTCCCGGCCAGCAGCACCTCGGTCACCCCGAGCTCGGCGAGCACCCGTTCGGCCCGCTTCAGCAGTGCCCGTCCGACGCCCCGACGACGGTGCTCGCGAAGCACCGCGACCAGGTCCACGTGCCCGAGAGTCGGGTCGGCCGACGACACCGAACAGAGCAGCACCCCGACCAGATCCGTCCCCCGGTACGCGCCCAGCCCGACCACCAGCCGGTCGGCGGCGGCCCGCCGCCAGAGCGCGTCCACGATGGAGGCGGCCTCGACGGCGTCCTCGGGCAGATCGAGCGCCTGCGTACAGAGCCGCACCGCGGCGGCAGCCAGGTCGGGGGTCAGCTCGGTAACGGTGATGTCGGCGTCCATGGTGGCCGACCCTAGATCACCGGGTGTTGGTTCGTACTTCCGCCCGTCGTGTCAATAGGGGCCCTTCTACTACCGCAGGCGTCAATAAGGTGCCCTTCCTTACTGCTGGGCGGCGCGGACGGCGGCGTACGCGTCGACCTGGCCGGCCCCCGTGACGTTCGCTGGGCCGCCGCAGGCGTCGGCCGGGTTGCTGGAGCGGTAGGTCGGCACGGCCGGCGTCGCGGTGTCCCGCAGGATCTGCCGGGTCCGGGCCAGGTCGCCGACCAGCGCCGGGTTGGCCGACCACATCAGCGCGACCACCCCGGCCACCTGCGGGGTCGCCATCGAGGTGCCATCGAGTGCGGCGTACCCGCCGCCCGGCATGGCCGACACCACGCCCACGCCCGGCGCCAGCACGTCCGGTTTGCCCGGGCCACCCGGCACCGGCCCGCGCGAGGAGAACTGGGCCACCCGCCGCTGTGCGTCGACCGCGCCCACGGTCAGCACGTCCGAATACGGCGCTGGTGGGTCGTCGATCGACGCGCACCACGGGCCGGTGTTGCCGGCGGCGGCGACCACGAAGATCCCGGCGGCGTCCAGCGCGGCGGTGGCCGGCCGCAGCACGGTCCGGTCGCAGCCCTCGATGGGCGGGCAGCCCCACGAGTTGGTCAGCACCTGTGGGGCCCGTTCCGGCCGGCCGTCGGTGAACGGGTCGCCGCCGGTCGGGAAGGGTGCCAGCATGAACTGGAGGCAGTCCAGGTAGTGGCCCGGGCTGCCCAGGTTTCGGTCCAGGTTGACGCAGCCCACCCACTGCGCGTCGGGCGCCACCCCGATGCCGCCCCGACCGACCGCGCTGCCCACCGTGTGGGTGCCGTGTCCGCCCTGGTCGGTCGGGGTCCGGGTGCCGTCCCACGGGTCGTACCAGGAGTCGTCCGCGCCGCGGAACCCGGCCCGCAGCGCCGGATGGGTGCCGTCCACACCCGAATCCGAACTGCCCACCACCATGCCCGCGCCGGTCACGCCGAGCTGCGACCAGACCCGGTCGGCGCCGAGTTGGCGGATGTTCCACTCCGGGCCGGTCGGCGCGGCCGCGGTACCCCGGTTCTGCCCGGCCGGGGCCGGCAGTGGCCGCAGTCGCTGGCTGACCAGCACCCGTGCCACCTCCGGACGGCGCGCCAGCCAGGCCCGCACCGCCGGACCGCCGTCCACCTCGACCGCGTTCACCAGGTAGTACGGCACCGGATCGAGTCGCAGACGGGTCAGCTCCCGGCGCAGGTCGGTCTGGCTCCGGTCGGCGGTGGTCACGAGTCGCCGGTACACCTCAGCCGCCCGGGTGTCCCGTCCGGCCCGGCCCGGTGCGCCCGCCGGCAGGCCGGTCAGGTCGGCCTGCTCGCGCAGCACCACGAGCAGCCGCTCGCCGTGCAGGCCGGGCTGACCGGGCCCGAGGTCGACCACGCCCACCGCGACCAGCAGCACCACCGCGGTGAACGCGGCGACCCGCCGGTTCGGGGTACGGGCCCCCGGTCGGGCCAGCAGCACCGCGTATCCGATGGCGACCAGGGCCGCGGCGGCCAGCCCGGCACCGGCGGCGGCCGCCACCCAGAACGGCACGTCGCGGGTGCCGATCAACAGCAGGGTGATCTCTTCCGGGTCGGTGAAGGCCAGCGGGCCGATCATGGCCAGACCCACCAGCCAGCCGGTAGCGGCCCGGCCGGCGTGCACGGCGTCCGTCGCCCGGTCGGGCGCGTCCGCCGCCCCGTCGGCGGCCGGTCGCCAGGTCGCGGCCCACAGGGCGGCCAGTGCGAAACCCACCGGCGGCACGGTCAGCAACGCGGGTAGCTGCGCACCGGACTGGCCGGCGCCGGCGGCGAGCAGCAGCAGCGCCACCCCGGCGACCAGGCCGCCGACCAGCACCAACCGGGCCGGCCGGGGCGGCTCGCCGACCGCGAACCGGGACCAGAAGGGGGCGTCCAGCAGCGTCGCGGCGAGCACCCCCAGCGCGGCCGCCGCCAACAGGGCCAGCGCGGTCTCCAGCAGCCCACCGAGCGCGCCCAGCCAGACCCAGGGCAGCAGCAGCGCCAGCCCGGCGGCGACCGCGAGCAGCGGCACCGGGCCGGTCGCCGCGCGGGCTCCCGGGCCGGCCGGCCCGGCGGACGCCGACCGGCGTGCCGACCAGCGCAGGACCAGCGCGGTGAGCGCCGCCGCACCGGCCAGCGCGGCCAGGTACGCCTCGTGGTGCACCGGCGGCACGATCCGCAGCAGCGTGAGCACCCCGAGCGCGAGCGCCGCGGCCAGCCAGGCTCGCCCGGTGGCCCGGACCGCGGCCGAACGGGGCAGCAGGGCGAGCAGCAGCGCCGGCGTGCCCACCAGTGCGACGGTGGCCAGGCCCAGCACCGGCCAGAGCCAGCCCACCTGGTCCCGCCCGAAGCCCAGCAGCACCTGGTCGGTGACCCAGCCACCCGCCTGGGTGGCCACGGTCACCGCCACTGTCCAGCCGCCGGCCAGCACGGCCGCGACCACCGGCCACGGGTTGGACCGGCTCGGGAGCGACGGCTGGTAGGGCGGCGGTTGACCAGCGGGTGACGGAGAGCCGACCTGCATGACTCGCACAGTACGGGGCGGGCGGCGCATGTCGACACGCTGGCCACGGCGGTTACGGTGGACAGGTGCGCGACCCCAACATCTCCCGCTCCGTGGCCGGGCAGCTCTCGCCGGTGCGCCGGGCCGCCGACCTGCGCCGACTCCGCGCGGAGCGCTTCGACGTGCTGGTCATCGGGGGTGGGGTGACCGGTGCCGGCGCTGCCCTGGACGCGGCGTCCCGGGGTCTGAAGGTGGCACTGGTCGAGGCGCGCGACCTCGCCGCGGGCACCTCCAGCCGGTCCAGCAAGCTCATCCACGGCGGCCTGCGCTACCTGGAGCAGTTGGAGTTCCATCTGGTCCACGAGGCGCTCACCGAGCGGGGCCTGCTGGCCACCCGGCTCGCGCCGCACCTGGTCCGCCCGGTGCCGTTCCTGGTGCCGCTGCCGGCCGACAGCGGGCTGCGGGGTCTGCCCGCCCGCATCTTCCGCCGCTCGTACTACGGCGCCGGCGTGGCCACCTACGACGCCTTCGCCGGTGTCTTCGGCGGTGGCCGCGGTATGCCGCTGCACCGGCACCTGACCCGGGAGGGGGCCCGGCGGATCTTCCCGAGCCTGCGGGCCGACGCGCTGGCCGGAGCGATCCGCTACTACGACGGGCAGGTCGACGACGCCCGGCTGGTCGTCACCCTGGCCCGCACGGCGGCCAGCCTCGGCGCCACGGTGGTGAGCAGCGCCCGCGCGGTGGGGCTGATCCGGCAGGCCCGCGAGGTGACCGGCGTCCGGGTCCGCGACCTGGAGGCGCCGGCCGGCTCTCCGGACGCCGAGTTCGAGGTGCAGGCCCGCACGGTCATCGCCGCCACCGGCGTGTGGAGCGACGACATGTCCCGGATGCTCAACGACGTGGGCCTGCGGCCCGGCGTCCGGGTGCGCGCCTCAAAGGGGGTGCACCTGGTGGTGCCCCGCTCGGCGATCACCGGCGAGACCGGGCTCATCCTGCGTACGGCGAGTTCGGTGCTCTTCGTCATCCCGTGGGGCGGGCACTGGATCATCGGCACCACCGACACCGACTGGCGGCTGGACCGGTCCCACCCGGCGGCGTCGGCCCGCGACATCGACTACCTGTTGCAGCAGGTCAACGCCGTGCTGGACCGGCCCCTGACCACCGCCGACATCGAGGGTGTCTACGCCGGGCTGCGGCCGCTGCTGGCCGGTGAGGCCGACTCCACCTCGAAGCTCTCCCGCGAGCACGCGGTCTTCGAGCCGATGCTCGGGCTGCTGCTGGTCGCCGGTGGCAAGTACACGACGTACCGGGTCATGGCCTCCGACGTGGTGGACCGGGCCGCCCGCCGGCTGGGCGGAGCCCGCCCGTCACGCACCGCCGACCTGCCGCTGCTCGGCGCGGACGGGTACCCGGCCATGTGGCGGGACCGGGCCGACCTGGCCCGGCGGCACGGCGTACCGGTGGGCGTGGTGGAGCATCTGCTGGAGCGGTACGGCACCCTCACCCTGGATCTGCTCGCGCTGATCGACGCCGACCCACTGCTCGCCTCTCCGCTGGCCGGCGCGCCGGAGTACCTGGCCGCGGAGGTCGCCTACGCGGCGCGGGCCGAGGGCGCACTGCACCTGGAGGACGTGCTGACCCGGCGTACCCGGATCTCCTTCGAGACCAGCCACCGGGGGCTCGAGTCGGCGGAGCACACCGCCGAGCTGATGGGCGCGGTGCTCGGGTGGGACGCGGCCACCCGGGCCCGCGAGGTCGAGCACTACCGCGCCCGGGTGGAGGCGGAACGGCAGTCACAGCTGATGCCGGACGACGCTGCCGCGGACGCGGCCCGGCTGGGCGCCCCGGATGTGCGGGGTTACGCGGCCGACCGGGGTGGCGATGACGATCAGGCCGAGTTGCGCCCGTCCGCTCGGTGACGAAAAGAAACGTTACCGAAGGGTAACCATCGATACCGGCCCGGATGGTGGTTTCGGCTGCTATCCACGGTGGGGTAGGTTTCCGCGCGTGCTTTCCCGCGCGCGCTCCCGCCTGCTCATTCCGCTTCTCGCCACGGCGCTCGCCGGTGCCCTCACCGGGTGTTCGCTGCTCGACCGGGACACCCGGGACACTCCGAATGCGCAACCGCCGGTCGGTACGGCAGCCGGCGGGCCGGTGCCCGAGATCCCGACGACGGTCGCCGCGGGTCAGGTCAGCCTCCTGCAGCGGCTCGGCGCGGACGGCCCGATACGCACGCTGAGCGTCGAGCGGGACGGCACGTGGCAGTGCCTCGACTGCGCTGGTGACGGCGTCACCTCCCGCGGCACGCTCGCCCCGGAGCAGACCGAACGGCTCCAGGTCCTGCTGGCCGACCCGAAGCTGGCGAAGGAGACCGATCAGGTCCGGCAGTACCGGGTCACCTGCATCGACGCGCTGACCTCCAGCCTGCTCACCTCCGCCGGGCTGATCACCTCGCAGGACTGCCCGGGCGAGGAGCGCCCGCCGGTCGCCGGGGAGATCCTGCTGCTGCTCACCCAGGCGACCCCGGCCGAGGTCGTCGGCTGATCGCGCACCGGGGCGCCGAGTCGCACCCCGACCTGGTCAGAGCACCTTGCCGGGGTTGAGCAGGCCCGCCGGGTCCAGCGCCGACTTGATCGCCTGGTGCACCCGGACCCCGACCGGGCCGATCTCCCGGGCCAGCCAGTCCCGCTTGAGCAGCCCCACCCCGTGTTCGCCGGTGCACGTGCCGCCCAGATCCAGGCCGAGTCGCATGATCTCGTCGAACGCCCGCCGACCCCGCTCCACGCTCGCCGGGTCGGCGCGGTCGACCACGATGTTCGGGTGCATGTTGCCGTCCCCGGCGTGCCCCACCACGCCGATCGGCACCTCGCACTCCGCCGCGATCCGGGCCACCCCGTCCAGCAGCGCGGCGAGCGAACCGCGCGGCACCGCCACATCGTCGATCACCAGACCGCCGTTGCCATCCGGGTACGCGTCGGCGGCGAACTTCTCCATCGCCGGGTGGGCGAGCCGCCGGGCCTGCAACAGCGCCGCCGCCTCCACCGCGTCGGTGGCCGCGTAGACCTCGTCGGCGCCGGCCGCCTCGCACACCTCAGCGAGGCCGGCCAGGTCGTCGGCGGCCCGGCTGCCGGTGTCCGCGGCGGCCAGCAGCAGGGCCTGCGCGTCCGTCCGCAGCCCCATCGGCTGATACGCCTCGATGGCCCGCAGGTGGGTCTGGTCGAGCAGTTCCAGCAGGCTGGGAGTGAGCCCCCGGGCGGCGATCGCGGCCACCGCCGCGCCGGCCGCCGCGGTGGACGGGAAGACCGCCACCAGGGTCAGCGAGTCGGCCGGTGCGGGCCGCAGCGCCACGGTCACCTCGGTGATCACCCCGAGGGTGCCCTCCGAGCCGACGAAGAGCCGGGTCAGGTCGTAGCCGGCCACTCCCTTGGCGGTACGCCGGCCGGTGCGCAGCACCTCGCCGGAGGCGAGCACCACCTCCAGGCCGAGCACGTACTCGGTGGTCACGCCGTACTTGACGCAGCACATGCCGCCGGCGTTGGTGGCCACGTTGCCGCCGATGGTGGACGACTCCCAGGAGCCGGGGTCCGGCGGGTACCAGAGGCCCTGCCTGCCGACCGCCGCAGCCAGCGTCGCGTTGACCACCCCGGGCTGGACCACCGCGATCCGGCTCACCGGGTCGATCTCCCGGATCTCGTCCATCGCGACGGTGCTCAGCACCACCGCGCCGTCCATCGCGTTCGCCGCGCCGGCCAGCCCGGTCCGCGCGCCCTGCGGCACCACGGGTACGCCGTGTCGGGCCGCCGCCCGGACCACCGCGACCACCTGCTCGGTGCTGCGCGGACGGGTCACCACGAGCGGGGTGCCGGCCGCGCAGAGGTCGGCCTCGTCCCGCTCGTGCACGCGCAGCAGGTCCGGGTCGGTGAGCACGGCGTTCTCGCCCAGTGCGGCGCGCAGCTCGTCGAGAAGTGGGGTGGGGGCCATGCAGCTGAGGCTAGGTCGCCGGCCGCCGATCATCAACATGATCGACTGCGCGGGCTAGCTTGGGCACCATGCTCTACCTGGACCGGCCTGCCTGGCCGTGGCGCGGTCGGCTCTGGTCACATCTGATCAGCGACGTCTCGTACGCCGAGCTGCACGCCTTCGCGGAGGCGCTGGGCGCGCCCCGGCGCGGTTTCGACCGCGACCACTACGACATCCCGGCCGACCGGTTCGCGGCGGCGGTGTGGCTCGGGGCCCGGGTGGTGCCGAGCCGGGAGCTGGTCCGGTTGCTCCGCGACGCCGACCTGCGTCGCCCGAAGCACCTGGTCAGCCCGCGCCCGCCGGCGACCCGGTGAGGGTGGCCAGCTCGCGGCGCAGGTTGGCCCGGGCCGGCTGCTCCCACCGGCTCGCCAGCGGCGGCAGCCGGAACAGCGCGGGCAGCGCCAGCAGCCCGGTGAGCACTGCGGCCCGCCCGGCCCGGAAGGCCGGCTCCGGCACGTGTGCGTACTCCTGCCGGACGGCGGCCGCGTAGCGGTCGTACGCGGCCGGCGACGCGGCCAGCACGGCGAGGTCCGCGTCGCAGAGCAGGGCGCCGTCCCGGTCGCCCGGCGCCGCCGCGTGCCCGGCGGTGAGCAGCACCAGCCGACGCACCTCGGCCACCGCGGGCGCCGGCAACCCGAGCCCGGTGAGCACGGTCCCCGCCAGCGTGGCGCTGTCCCGTTCGTTGGCGTCGCCGGCGGCCCGCGGGTCGTAGACCGCGTCGTGGCACCAGGCCGCCAGCCGGACCAGGTCGGCCCGGTCGGCCAGCCCCGCGTGCCGGTCCACCACGTCGAGCACGGCGGTCAGGTGGGCCACCGTGTGATAGCGCCGGTGCGGCTCCCGCCAGCGGGCGAGCAGCTGCTCCCCGGCCCGCGTCGAGCCCGCGTCGGGCCTCGCCCCGGCGCCCCGGGCCGCCGCCCGCCACCGCTCCAGCAGATCGGCCACCGCCCGAGTCTGCCGTATCCGCCCGCCACGTGCGGGGCGGGAGGATTCAGCGGGCCCGCCACGGGTAGTCGCGCCCATGGCCGTGGCCCGGGACAAACGACCTCCGTTGGTGCGGCGCACCGCGCTGCGCGAAGGGTTGGTGGACGTCGACGGCGCGCGGATCGCTGAGGCCACCGAGGAGCTGCGGCATCGCGGCCGGGCCAGCCTGCACGACCGGCTGCACCGGGTGCGGATGGCCGGCGGGCTGGCCCTGCAGGCCGGCCTCGCCGCCGGGCTGGCGTACTTCATCTCGCACCGGCTGCTCGGCAACCCGCAGCCGGTCTTCGCGCCGATCTCCGCGGTCGGCACCCTGGCCGCGTCGGTCGGCCAGCGGTTCCGCCGGACCGTGGAGCTGATTGCCGGGGTGGGGATCGGGGTGGCCATCGGCGACTTCCTGATCTACCTGCTCGGCACCGGGGCGTGGCAGCTCGGCCTGGTGGTCACGGTGGCGATCCTGCTCACCATCTTCGCCGGGGCCAGCGTGGCCATCGTCATCCAGGCGGCGGCCACGGCGGTGCTGATCGTCACGCTGAGCCCGTCGACCCAGAATCTGGAGATTCCGCGCTTCGTCGACGCGTTCCTCGGCGGTGGGATCGCGCTGCTGGTGACGGCGGTGCTGCTGCCGCTGAATCCGCTGCGGGTGATCAATCGCGCCGCCCGACCGGCGCTGGACCTGCTGGCCGGCCAGCTCGACGCCACCGCGGAGGGGCTGCGCAACCGGGACCGGGCCGCCGTCCAGCAGGCACTGGAGCGGCTGCGGAACAACAAGGAGGAACTGGCCACGTTGGGCGAGGCGATCGAGGGGGCGAAGGAGACCGCCACCCTCTCCCCGGCCCGCTGGCACCGGCGCGACGAGCTGACCCACTACGCGGAGGCGGCGGAACCGATCGACCGGGCGATGCGCAACACCGGCACGTTGATCCGCCGGTCCGTCACGCTGATCGAGGACGAGGAACCGGTGCCGGACCCGATGCCCGACGCGATCAGCCACCTCGCCGAGTCGGTCCGTCTGCTCAAGCACGAGTTCGCCGTGGGCGAGGAGCCAGAGAAGGCCCGGGAGCGGTCGCTGCGGGCGGTCAGCGAGGCCGGTCGGGCGTACGGCGCCGGGGTCGGCTTCTCGGGCAGCGTGGTGGTCGCCCAGATCCGCACCACGGCGAGTGACCTGCTGGTGGCCTCCGGAATCGAGCAGGAGGAGGCGAACCGGTGCATCCGCACCGCCTTCGGGGAGCAGGAGCGACCGGTCGGTGAACCGGCCGAGCCCGGTGAGACGCCGAAACCCCCGACCGCCCCGCCGGTCGGCTGAGAGGGTGGCCGGCCCGGCTCAGCCCAGCGTGGCGAGCGCGGCGAGCAGCCGGTCCACCTGAGCGGAAGTGCTGCCCAGGCCGATGCTGGCGCGCAGTGCGGTGGGCGGCAGGTCCCGCCGGCCGGTGCGCCCCGCCGCCTCGGTGAGCAGCCGCCGCGCCAACGGGTGGGCGCAGAACAGCCCGTCCCGGACGCCGATCCGGTGGTCGGCGGCCAGCCGGGCGGCCACCTCGGCCGAGTCCCGCCCGGCGACCACGAACGAGACGATGCCGACGCGGGGCGTGTCCGGGCCGAAGGTGCGCAGCTCCACCACGTGCCGCAGGGCGGCGATGCCGTTCCGCAGCCGAGTCAGCAACGCCTGCTCACTGGCGGCCAGCGCCGCCCGGTCCGCCCCGGCCAGCGCCGCGCACACCGCGGCCAGCGCCACCGCGCCGAGCAGGTTCGGCGTGCCGCCCTCGTGCCGTGCCGGGCCGGTCGCCCACGTCACGTCGTGTGTGGCCGGCCCGACGTGGCTGGTGGCGCCGCCGCCGGCCAGGTACGGCGGAGCGGCGTCCAGCCAGTCCGCCCGGCCGACCAGCACGCCCGCGCCGAACGGCGCGTACAGCTTGTGGCCGGAGACGGCCAGGTAGTCCACGTCGAGCGCGAGCAGGTCGACCGGGGTGTGCGGGGCGAGCTGCGCGGCGTCGAGGACGATCCGGGCCCCGTGCCGGTGGGCCACCCGGGCCAGCTCGGCGACCGGCCAGCGCTCGCCGGTCACGTTGCTCGCCCCGGTCACCGCGACCAGCACCGGCAGCGCGGCGTTGCTGTCCCGGCGCAGCTCGGTGAGGGCCGCGGCGAGGGCGCGTACCGCCCCGGCGGGATCGGTGGGCACCGGCAGCCGCACCGAGCCACGCGGCCAGGGCAGCAGGTTGGCGTGGTGCTCGCCGGCGAAGGTGACCACCGTCGTGCCGGCGGGCACCGCCCGCGCCAGCAGGTTGAGCGCGTCCGTGGTGTTGCGGGTGAAGATCAAGTGGTCGTCCGCGCGGGCGCCGAAGAAGTCGCCCACCGTCTGCCGGGCCCGCTCGTAGGCCAGCGTGCAGCGCCGGGACAGCGCTCCCGCGCCCCGGTGCACGCTCGCGTACCAGGGCAGCAGCTCGGCCACCGCGTCGGCGGCGGCCCGCGCGCACGGCGCGCTGGCCGCGTAGTCCAGGTTGATCTCACCCGGTACGCCGAGCACGTCGAGCGGCCGCGACGGGGCCGGCCCGGGCGCGGTGCCGGACCGGGTGGGCAGCGAGGGTACGAGGGTGACGGACACGCCGGAACCTCCGGGGTCAGGGACCCCGGGTGCGATGTCGGGACGGGGTCCGCGCTTGCCCAGCACGCCGATCGGGCTGGGCCCGGTCATCACCCGGGGCACCCCACCGCGAACTCGACGAGGGTTGCCGGCCAGCAAGCCGGGGCTTGACGCTGGCGCTCGTGACCTGTCGGCAGCATACCGGCTGCCGATGGGCCCGGACCAGCCGGCGACGGATGGCTACGCTGACCGCATGGCCGACACCCCGCCCGGTGCACCTCTGCCGTCGCCGCCCGCGCCCGCAGCCCCGTCCTCCGGCGAGGCGCCCCGGATGCCGCTGCGCCGACTGGGCTGGCGGCGGTTCCTGGTGCTGGCCGGGGTGGTGCTGTTCATCGCCGGGTGCGCGGTGTTCATGGTCTTCACGCTCGGCCAGTCGCTCGGCGTACGGGCACTGCTGATCGGGGTGGTCGCCGCCATCCTGCCGGTGCCGGTGCTGGTCGCCTGCTTCCTCTGGCTGGACCGGTACGAGCCGGAGCCGCTGAAGTACCTGATCTTCTGTTTCGCCTGGGGAGCGTTCGTCTCCACCGCCGCCTCGCTCACCGTGAACGAGTTCGCCGCGGCCCGGTTCGCCGACTGGGGGCTGCCGGCCGCGCTCACCGGGGTGCTGGTGGCGCCGTTCATCGAGGAGCTGACCAAGGCCCTCGGCCCGATCCTGCTGCTGGTGTTCCGCCGCCGGGAGTGGTCCGGGATCACCGACGGCCTGGTCTACTGCGGGCTCTCCGCGGTCGGCTTCGCCATGGTGGAGAACATCCTCTACCTGGGCGGGTACGGCTACGCGACCGGCGCCGACCGGTACGGCCCGGCGACGGGCACCCAGCAGGTCATCGCCATCTTCATCGTCCGGATCCTGCTGTTCGGGTTCGCCCATCCGCTGTTCACCTCGATGACCGGTGTGGGGCTCGGTGTCGCGGCCCGCACCGCCGACCGGCGCGTGCGGGTGCTCGCCCCGGTCGCCGGTCTGCTGCTGGCGATGATGCTGCACGGCACCTGGAACCTGCTGCCGACGCTCACCCAGGCCACCGGCGAGGCGCTGATCATGCTGTACGGCTTCCTCGGCCTGATGGTGCCGATCTTCTTCGCGATGGTGGGGCTGGCGGTGTGGCTGCGCGCCTGGGAGGGACGGCTCACCGAGCGGACGTTGCCGGACTACGTGCGCGCCGGCTGGCTGAGCCCGCCCGAGGTGGCCGCGCTGAGCAGTCTCGGTCGCCGGCACGCGGCCCGCAGCTGGGCCCGCCGGGTGGCCGGGGACGCCGGGGTGCGCGCGATGCGCGGGTACCAGTTCGCCGCCACCCGACTGGCCCTGCTGCGCGACGGGTCACTGCGCGGCCTGGATCGCAAGCCCGCCGACCAGGAACGGACGGCCACCGAGGAGCGGGAGCTGCTGGAGGCGATCACCGCGTACCGGTCGTTCTTCGTGGGGCGGGACCCGCAGGCCCCGGCCGGGGTCTGGGACGGCAGTCGCTACCACCTGCGCTTCCCGGACGGCTCGCAGCGTCCGGTGGCCGCGCCGGAGGAGCCGGTGGTGCCGATCCCGGTGGTGCTGGCCCCGCCGCCGCCTCCGGTGGGATATGCCCCGCCGGGCTGGTACGGCCCCCCACCGGCGGCGCCCTGGCCGTCCGGTCACCGGTGACGGCTCAGGTCATCAGGGTGGTGAGGAAGTCACCGAGGCCCTGGGCCATCGCCACCAGCGCCGCCCCGATCGCCTTGAACATCTGCGCGGCGCCGTCCGGCCGGAACGCCATGAAGTAGATCAGGAACGCGACGCTGCCCCAGGCCAGCAGCTTCTTCACGAATACCGGCATCGTCCCTCCCCAGGGCCACGGTCGCCGGATGGCTTCCCGCCGTGCGGCCCGGCAAACGGCGCGCGGCGCGGCGCGGTGGCCGGGGGAGTCGTGTCAGAGGTAGAGGCCGGTGGAGTCGTTCTCGATCCGTTCGGCGGCAACGGCGTGGACGTCCCGCTCCCGCAGCAGCACGTACCCCCGGCCGTGCAGCTCGACCTCGGAGCGCTCGTCCGGGTCGAAGAGCACCCGGTCGCCGGACACGATGGCGCGGACGTTCGGACCCACTCCGACGGCGGTCGCCCAGGCGAGGCGCTTGCCGACCGCGGCCGTCGCCGGGATGACGATGCCGGCGGTGGAGCGACGTTCGCCCTCGCTGCCCTCCATCCGCACCAGCACACGGTCGTGCAGCAGGCGGATCGGCAGGCCGGCGTCGAGATCCTGGTCGGCGGTCACGCCGCAGACGCTACCGTGTCGGCGACGGCTGGCCCGACGGTGGTTACGCCCGAGGCGGCCCGGGCAATGTGTGGCGGAACTGCCCTATGGTGTCGGGAACGGACGTAAGCTGTCCGACCTGTCGCTGTGGGCGGACGTTCTCTGCCAGGAGGTGCGCTTGAGCCGCTTCGAGCGGGTACGCGGGCGGCTCCGCCGCGCCTACCAGTCGTCACGGGAGTCGGTACGCGCGGATCGGAAGGCTTCGAGCGACGCCTCCGAGCCGGCCCGGGTGGCCTCGCCCGCGGCGCCGGGCCCGACCGCGCCGCCGTCGGCCACGGTCGTCGGCACGGAACCTCCGGCGGACCTGCACCCCTCGACCGCCAGCCGGGACGACGCCGACGTTCCGCACGGGCTGCGGATCGCCGCCGCCTGGTGCTGGCGGTTGATCGTGATCGGCCTGGTGGCGTGGGCGCTGCTCCGGATCGTCGGCACCATCAAGATCGTGATCATCCCGCTGGCCATCGCGCTGCTGCTCTCCGCGCTGCTCGCGCCGGCGGTGGGCTGGCTGCTGCGGGCCCGGCTGCCCCGGTCGCTGGCGACGGCGGTGGTGCTGGTCGGCGGCCTGGCCGGCGTGATCGGCACGCTGACCCTGGTGGTCAACGAGTTCATCCGGGGGGCGCCGGAGCTGAGCCAGAAGTCCTCGGAGGGCGTCCGGCAGATTCAGAACTGGCTGAAGACGGGCCCGCTGCACCTCTCCGACACCCAGCTCGACCGTTACATCGACGAGGCGCAGGACTGGATCAACTCCAACACCTCTGACCTCACCAGCGGCGCGCTGAGCACCGCGGCGACGCTGGCCGAGGTGCTGACCGGCACGCTGCTGGTGCTCTTCGCGACGTTCTTCTTCCTGCGCGACGGCAACCGGATCTGGCGCTTCCTGGTCCGGCTGCTGCCGGTGGCCGCCCGCTGGAAGGTCGATGACGCCGGCCGCGCCTCCTGGCACACGCTCGGTGCCTACGTCCGGGCGACCGTGCTGGTGGCCTTCATCGACGCGGTGGGCATCGGCATCTTCCTGGTCATCTTCGATGTCCCGTTCGCCTTCCCGCTGGCCGCGCTGGTCTTCCTCGGCGCGTTCATCCCGATCGTCGGTGCGGCACTCTCCGGTGGCGTGGCGGTGCTGGTGGCGCTCGTGGACAGCGGTCCGGTCACCGCGTTGATCATCCTGGGCGCGGTGATCGGCGTGCAGCAGGTGGAGGGGCACGTGCTCCAGCCGCTGATCATGGGCCGGGCGGTGGCCATCCACCCGCTCGCGGTGATCATCGGTATCGCCGCCGGAGTGGTGCTCGCCGGGATCACCGGCGCGCTGGTGTCCGTGCCGCTGATCGCGGTGCTGAACACCGCGGTCCGCCGGCTGGCCGCCCGGACGGTCCCGGACACCCCGCCCGACGCCGTGGTCGTCGCCGCGCAGGCTCCCTGACCCGGCGCCCCACCCCAAGATCCACACCTGGAACGAGTGGCCTCCGCGCTGTCGGAGGTCGCTCTTTTCCTGATGTTGTGCGAGTCAGCCTCCGGCGCGGCCCGCCCCGGGAGAGCGACGGCGGGGACGGCGCGGGCGGTCAGGAGCCGGCGAGGCGTTGCAGCGCACCGCGGGCCACCTCCGGACGGGTGGTGTACCAGAACGGCGGCAGTGAGCGACGCAGGAAGGGCCCGTAGCCGCGGGCGGTCTCCAGCCGGGAGTCGAGCACCGCGACCACCCCCCGGTCACCGGTCGCCCGGATCAACCGGCCCACGCCCTGCGCCAGCCGGACCGCCGCGATCGGCACGCTGACCGCCGCGAAGCCGGAGCCGCCGCCCGCGTCCACGGCTGCCGCGCGGGCCGCCGCCAGCGGCTCGTCCGGCCGCGGAAAGGGCAGCCGGTCGATGACCACGAGCTGACAGGCGTCGCCCGGCACGTCCACCCCCTGCCAGAGCGACATCACTCCGAACAGGCAGCTGGAGCGCTCCTCGCGGAACCGGCGGACCAGCAGCGGCAGCGCCTCCTCGCCCTGCAGCAGCACCGGCAGGTCGGTCCGCGCGCGCAGCAGCTCCGCCGCCTGCTGCGCGGCCCGCCGGGAGGAGAAGAGCCCGAGAGTACGACCACCGAGCGCCTCGACCAGCGCGAGCAGCTCCTCCCCGGCCGCCTCCGGAAGCCCGGAGACGCTTGGCCGGGGCAGGTGCGCCGCGACGTACAGGATGCCCTGCCGGGCGTAGTCGAACGGCGATCCCACATCCAGCGACCGCCAGCCCGGACCCTCGGTCGCCGGCACGACGGCACCGGGTGCGGCGTCGCCGGCCAGCCGGCGGCCCGGCGCCTCGGCCGCCGGGCGGCCCGGACCGGTGCGGGCGGCCAGCGCGGCGGCGGCCGGCGACGGCGGAGCGGGCGGCGGCGCGTCCAGCCCGAGAGCGCGGGCCACCGTGTCGAACCGGCCACCCAGCGCCAGGGTGGCGGAGGTGGCGACCACGGTGCGCTCGTCGTACAGGTGGGTGGCGAGGGTGCCGGCGACCGACAGCGGCGCGACCACCAGCGCCCGCCGACTGCCGCTGTCGTTCTTCTCCACCCAGGCCACGTCGTGATCGGCTTCCTCAAGCAGCCGCTGGGCGGTCGTGGAGAGCTCGTCCAGCACCGCCTTGGCCTGCTGCTTGCGGACCGGGTCGGGGTCGTCGGACTTGACCTCGCCGATCGCGTCCAGTGCGGCGCGGGTGGCCGCGTCGAGCAGCGTGCACGCCTCCCGTAGCGGCGTCGGCAGCCCGGCGGTGAGGCGCCCGGCCGGCGCTTCGGCCAGCCCGACCGCGAGAGCGTCGCCGGCCGCGGTGAGCGCCTCGGCGGTCTCCGGCCGCAGCAGCGGGCGGGCCCGGCGGGTGGACCGGTCGATCAGCTCCGGCACCAGCTCCGCCTGGGCCGCCGAGGAGACCCGATCGGCCAGCTCGTGCGCCTCGTCCACGATCAGCAGCTTGTGCGGCGGCACGATGTGGCGGTCGGCCAGCATGTCGACGGCGAGCAGGCTGTGGTTGGTCACCACGATGTCGGCCTCGCGGGCGCGGGCCCGGGACGCCTCGGCGAAGCACTCCGCCCCGAACGGACAGCGGGTCGCCCCGACGCACTCCCGGGCCGGCATCGACACCAGCCGCCAGGCCTGATCGTCGACTCCCGGGTCCAGTTCGTCCCGGTCGCCGGTGGCGGTCCGCTCGGCCCAGTCGCGCAGCCGCTCGATCTGCTTGCCCATCCGGCCCGCCTCGCCGAGCCACTTCGTCCCGCTGCCGGGGCGGGTGGCCGGGGCGTCGAAGAGAGTGTCCTCCGGCTCTTCGGCGGTCGAGTTGTCCAGCCGGGCCAGGCAGAGGTAGTGGTGGCGGCCCTTGAGCACCGCGAAGGTGGGCCGGCGGCCGAGGAGCGGCTCGACCGCGTCGGCCATCCGGGGCAGGTCGTGGTCGACCAGCTGGGACTGCAACGCCAGGGTGGCGGTGGACACCACCACCGGGCCGTCCACGGTGAGCGCCGGCGCGAGGTAGGCCAGCGACTTGCCGGTGCCGGTGCCCGCCTGAACGAGCAGGTGCTCGCCGCTGGTCACGCACTCCTCGATCGCCGTGGTCATCTCCTGCTGGCCGGGGCGCGCCGCGCCGCCGGGCACCGCGCCGACCGCCGCCGCGAGAAGCTCCGCCCCGCTGGGCCGGGCGCCCCGTCGCCGGCTTCCGGCACGGGCCGACGGGGTGGCGGAACCGGTGGCGGTGCGGGGCGGAGTCACCGTGCGACGGTACCCGTCGCGGCCGACACGGGCTGCGCCCATCCGTCCGCGTGGCGTGGTGCCGGTCGGTCCGCCGCTGCGTCCGGCAGCGTCCGGTTACGGCCGCGCTACGACGCGTGGGCAGTATCGGTTAGGGTGCGAATCATGCCGAGCGACGTGGTCCGAGTGATCTACCGCAAGTACGACGGCAGCGCCCACCGTGACTACCCGGCCCGTCGGCTCGCCGAGGACGACCTCGGCATCTGGCTCGGCGTGCCGGCCGGCACCGAGTCGGTCTACCACGGCCGCCCGTCGGTGGAGAAGATCCCGTTCGTCCTGCTGGTGCCGCACCACGCGTGGTGGACGGGAATGTTCAACCCGCCACCGCGGACCAGCGAGGTCTACTGCGACATCGCCACCCCGGCCCACTGGGAGTCCGACGACGTCGTCCACCTGATCGACCTGGACCTGGACGTTGTCCGGCGCCGGGCCACCGGCCTGGTGGAGCTGCTCGACGAGGACGAGTTCGCTGAGCACCGGGCCCGGTACGGCTACCCGGAGGACGTGGTGGTCGAGGCCGAGGCGGCGGCGCGCTGGCTGTTCGGCGCACTCGGCGACGGCACCGAGCCGTTCGCCACCTCGTACCGCAAGTGGCTGGCCCTGGTGGTCTGAGCCCGCTCAGGTGCCCGACCGACCGGCTCACCAGCGCGGCGGCCACCGGTCGTCGTCGCCCAACGGCGGCAGGTCCGTCAGCTTCTCCGGATTGAGCTGGTTGAACACGCCGGTGATCCGGCCCTCGTGCACGGCGAGCGCGGTGACCATGCGGATCGGCCGGCCGTCGGTGTGCACCGTCTCCAACTGGAGGCCGAGCACACCGTCGACCAGCACCGGCCGCGCCAGCACCCGGTGGGCGTACCGGCCGGCCCGGCCGAACAGGCCGAGCGTGAAGCGACCCACCGCGTCTGCGCCGACCACCGGCCGGCGGGCCGCCGGGAAGTGCCCGCCCGAGTCGCCGATGAAAACCACGTCCGGCGCGAGCAGCCGGAGCAGTGGATCCAGTTCGCCGGACTCGGTGGCGGCGACGAACGCTTCGAGCACGCGCCGCTGCTCGCCCGGGTCGGCGGTGTGCCGGGGAACGTCCGGTGCGGTGACC
Source organism: Micromonospora sp. U21 (assembly GCF_018070045.1). Classification (GTDB taxonomy): domain Bacteria; phylum Actinomycetota; class Actinomycetes; order Mycobacteriales; family Micromonosporaceae; genus Micromonospora. The sequence goes on along the minus strand of NZ_JAGPYK010000013.1, from coordinate 146,505 downwards.
GCCCGTCGGGCCCGGGAGGCGAGCTGCCGGGCGGCCACCTCGGTGGTGCCGAGCACGTCGGCGACCCGGGCGAACGGCACCGCGAACACGTCGTGCAGCACGAGGGCGACCCGCTGCTCCGGCGCGAGTCGCTCCAGCACCACCAGCAGCGCCGTACCGACCTGGTCGGTGCGTACCGCCCGCTCCGCCGGGTCGGGGGCGTACCCGTCGGTCGGCGCCGCGGCGCCCGCCGGGCTCACCACCGGCTCCGGCAGCCACTGCCCGGGGTACGCCTCACGCCGGACCCGGGCCGAGCGGAGCACGTCCAGGCAGATCCGGGCGCAGGTGGTGGTCAGCCACGCGGGCAGCTCGCGGATCTCGGCGCGGGCCGCCGGATCGGCGAGCGCCCCGGCGTAGCGCAGCCACGTCTCCTGCACCGCGTCCTCGGCCTCGCTGCGGCTGCCCAGCATCCGGTGGGCCACCGCGAGCAGCCGGCCCCGCTCGACCTCGAACTCCGTCGCCAGGTCCCGCATGACCCACCCCTCCCCGGCCGGCGTCTTCCCGGCGTACATCCTCCCGCCAACAGGACGTTCCGGCAGCCCCGAACGTGACAGCCTGCCGGGGCCGGACGGCTCTCGGCGGGCGGTTGGTCGGCGGGTGGGCGATGATCCGAGGATGAACGCACCCCAGGAAGCGCGGATCGTGGCGCCCGACGGCGGCCCGGTGCGGGAGTTGCTGCGGGTCACCGCACCGGTGGATCTCGGGGAGATCGACCCGCGGTCCACGCCCGGCCTGCCCGGGACGGAGGTGACCGGGGAGCACCGCAAGGCCTGGGCCCGCGGGCAGGTGGAGCTGGTCGGCGGTGAGCTCGGCCAACAGCAGGAGATGCTCTTCGCGATGGCCAAGGCCGGCTCGGACGGGCCGGAGCACCGGGTGCTGCTGGTGCTCCAGGCGATGGACTGTGGTGGCAAGGACGGCACGATCAAGCGGGTGGCCGGCGCGATGAACCCACTGGGCCTGCACATCCGCTCGTTCGGGCCGCCCACTCCGCAGGAGCTGCGGCACGACTTCCTGTGGCGGATCCGCCGGGCACTGCCGCCGCCGGGGTACGTCGGGATGTTCAACCGGTCGCACTACGAGGACGTGCTGATCGCCCGGGTCGGCTCGCTGGTGCCGGAGGCCACCTGGCGGGCCCGCTATGACGAGATCAACTCCTTCGAGCGGGAGCTGGTCGAGGGCGGCGTGACCCTGGTCAAGGTGATGCTGCACATCTCGTACGCCGAGCAGGGCGAGCGGCTGCTGGAGCGTCTCACCGACCCCCGCAAGCACTGGAAGTACAACCCCTCGGACGTCGACTCCCGGGCCCGCTGGGACGACTACCAGGCCGCGTACGCCGAGGCGCTGAGCCGGTGTGGCACGGACGCCGCGCCGTGGTTCGTGGTGCCGGCGGACCGGAAATGGTACCGCGACTGGGCGGTGGCCCACCTGCTGCGGGAGACGTTCGACACCCTCAGTCTGGGGTATCCGCCTGCCGATTTCGACGTGGCCCACGAGCGCGAACGGCTGCGTGCTGGGGGAGCGGTGGCGCATGGGACGGCCGAGATGAACGGCAGGTGAACGACCGGTGAATGAGGCCTGACCAGGGGTGGGCCGACGAATTCGCGGTTCTGGCGTTTCCTAGCATTCACGAAGCGGGCACCCGATGGGTACCGCCACCCTTCCACCGACGCGACGAGGTCTGTGCTGTGAAGTTTTCCTTCCGCCCCACCGAGGGCGCCTTCTACGAGCTCTTCACCAGGGCCGCGCAGAACCTGGTCCGGGGCACCGCGTTGCTGAACGAACTGGCCCTGCCCGGCGTCGACGTGCAGTCGGTCAGCGAGCGGCTGACCGAGGTCGAGCACGACAGCGACCAGATCACCCACGAGCTGTACAAAAAGATCAACTCCACCTTCATCACGCCGTTCGACCGGGAGGACATCTACCGGCTCGGCTCGCTGCTGGACGACGTGATGGACCACCTGGAGGCGGTCGGGGACCTCCTCTACCTGTACGGGTTGACCGAACTCCCGGCGCTTCCCCGCGAGCTGCACGAGATGGTGAACGTGCTCGACCAGCAGGCCAAGTTGACCGCCGACGCGATGCCGCGGCTGAAGTCGATGAAGGACCTCGAGGACTACTGGATCGAGTGCAACCGGCTGGAGAACGAGGGCGACCGGATCAACCGGCAGCTGCTGGTCCGCCTCTTCTCCGGTGAGTACGACGCGTTGACGGTGCTGAAGATGAAGGAGGTGGCCGACGAGCTGGAGGCCGCCTGCGACGCCTTCGAGCACGTGGCCAACACCGTCGAGACCATCGCGGTCAAGGAGTCCTGAGCCGGTGACTCTGACACCCGAACTCATCGCCGTGCTGGCGGTGATCGCGGTGGCCCTGGCGTTCGACTACACCAACGGCTTCCACGATGCTGCCAACGCGATCGCGACCAGCGTCTCCACCCGGGCGCTGACACCCAGGATCGCCCTGCTGCTCGCCGCTGTGGGCAACTTCGTCGGCGCGCACTTCGGCGCCGGGGTGGCCAAGACCGTCGGTGACGGCCTGGTCATCCTGCCAACCGGGGTGAGCAGCCTCGGGGTGGTCTTCGCCGGGGTGCTCGGCGCGATCGTCTGGAACCTGATCACCTGGTACTTCGGCCTCCCGTCGTCGTCCTCGCACGCGCTCTTCGGTGGCCTGGTCGGCGCGACCCTGCTGTCCACCGGCGGTGTCGTGCAGTGGGTCACCATCGGCGAGAAGGTCCTCCTGCCGATGGTGCTGTCGCCGATCGTCGGCCTCACCCTCGGCTACCTGCTGATGCTGGCCATCCTCTGGCTGTTCCGGAAGGGGCAGCCGGGCAAGCTCAACCGGGGCTTCCGCTGGGCGCAGACCGCCTCGGCGGCGGCCATGTCGGTCGGCCACGGCATGCAGGACGCCGCGAAGACCATGGGCATCGTGGTGCTGGCGCTCTACACCGGCGGCTTCCAGGACGACAAGACGCACATCCCCGGCTGGGTGTTCTGGACCTCGGCGACCATGCTGGCCCTGGGCACGTACGCCGGCGGTTGGCGGATCATCCGCACCCTCGGTCGCAAGATCATCGACCTCGGTCCGCCGGAGGGCTTCGCCGCCGAGACGGTGGCCAGCGCGGTGCTCTACTTCAACGCCCTGGTGCTGAAGGCCCCGATCTCCACCACCCACACGATCACCTCGGCGATCATGGGCGTGGGCGCGACCAAGCGGCTCTCCGCGGTGCGCTGGAACGTCGCCGGCAACATCGTGATCGCCTGGATCATCACGTTCCCGGCCGCCGCGCTCTTCGCGTGCATCTCCTACCTGCTGGTCCGCCCGCTCTTCGGCTGACCCGCCCCGGCACGGCGCCACGAAGGAAGGGCACATTACCGACGCACTGTGCGTCGGTAATGTGCCCTTCCTTCGCTCGAATCCCTTCCGGCCGGTGGACACCACTCCATCGCGATAATCGGGACCGTCAGTCATGTACCCAGCCACGGCGCACCCCCGGAACTTTGCGGGGAGTCGCTCGACCTACGTCCCCACACGGGATATGCGGTCCGCTCGCGCAGGAAATTCCGAGGCCACTGCTGTCCCCTCCTACGCTGCGGCGGCTCCGGCGCCGCGCGGACGGGAGAGTCGCCTGGGAGAAGCAAACGACCCACCGTTTTCAGGCTGCTACCTCGCACCCCGGCGGTGCCACCTCGTCCAGATGATCACTCGCCGACTGCACTTCGCTCCGGGGAATCCAGCCCACAATCCATACACCGCCGATATGGGGATAAGACTTACCTGTGACGCCCCGGTCGGCGCCCGGCCTGCTGGTCCTCGCCTTCGCCGATCTGGTCGGCTGCTGGGCGCCGCCCGTCCAAACCCCGACCCGCCGCGCATCCGCGGCGGTCTGGGCCACCAGTCAGGCGTACCGCACGCCGATCTGCTCGCGTACCGCGTCCAGCAGGGCCATGACCTCGAGGGTGACGGTGTGCGGCACCAGCGGGCTCTCGGTCAGCCCGGCCGCCAGGCAGCGCTGCACCTCGATCGCCTCGTACTGGTAACCTTTGCCGGCCATGTCGGCGGTGATCGTCTCCGGCTCCGCGCCGTCCCGGTGCAGGGTCAGCGAACCCGGCCGGAAGAACGGCTCCGGCAGGTCGATCCGGCCGGTGCTGCCGGTGATCGAGGCGGACAGCCCGCTCGAGCCGACCATGCCGCAGCTCAGGGTGGCCAGCGCGCCGGTGTCGTAGCCGAACAGGATGCCGGTGTTCTCGTCCACCCCCTCCGGGCCGAGCTGCGCCCAGGACCGGATGTGCTGCGGCATGCCGAGCAGCAAATGGGCCAGGCTGACCGGGTAGACACCCAGGTCGAGCAGGGCGCCTCCGCCCAGCGCCAGGGCCCGCATCCGGTGCTCCGGCGGGAAGGGCCCGGACACCCCGAAGTCGGCCCGGATGCTGCTCACCGTGCCGATCGCGCCCTCCGCGATCAGCTCGGCCGCCCGGAGGATGAGTGGGTTGGTCCGCATCCACATCGCCTCCATCAGGAAGACCCCGGCGGCGCGGGCGGTGTCCACCAGCTCGGTGCTGCTGGCCAGGTCGAGAGTGAACGGCTTCTCCAGCAGCACCGGTCGGCCGGCAGTCAGGCAGGTCATCGCCGCCTCGTAGTGCGCGGCGTGCGGTGTGGCCACGTAGATCACGTCGACCTCCGGATCCGCGGCCAGCTCTACCCAGGAGGCGTAGGCGCGCTTCGCGCCGTGCTTGTCGGCGAAGCGCTGCGCGCTGTCCGCGGCACGGGAGCCGACCGCGACCAGTTCGGCGTCCGGCACCAGCCGGAGGTCTTCGGCGAAACGGCTGGCGATGTGGCCGGTGGCCAGGATGCCCCAACGAGTCATGTCGGCACGCTAACCGAGCCAGCTGAACCACCCCGTGCCCGGTCCACCGGCCGGCCCATCCGCCGGGACACCGCCGCCCGGTGCGGGAACTAGGCTCGCGGCATGACGATCGACAGCGACGGCTTCGCCGCCCCGGCCGCCCTGGTCGAGCACGCCCGCCGGTTCCGGGAAGAGGGCGGCCTGCCGGCGGTGCCCCGGGTCGCGGCCACTGTGCTGCTGCTCCGCCCAACCGGCGCTGACTTCGAGGTGTACGTCATCCGCCGGGTCGCCGCGATGACCTTCGGCGGGATGTACGCCTTTCCCGGGGGCGGCGTGGACCGCTCCGACTCCGCCGCACATCTGGACTGGGCCGGCCCGGCACCGGGTGAGTGGGCGGGGCGGCTCGGGGTGGCCCCGGACGCCGCCCAGGCGGTGGTCTGCGCGGCCGCCCGGGAGGTCTTCGAGGAGGCCGGCGTGCTGCTCGCCGGCCCGGACCGGACGACCGTGGTGGGCGACGTGAGCGGCGATGACTGGGAGGCGGCCCGGCAGGATCTGGAGGGGCGCCGGCTGGGCTTCGCGGCACTGCTCGCCGGCCGGGGGCTGACGCTGCGGTCGGACCTGCTGCTGCCGTGGAGCCGGTGGATCACCCCGGAGTTCGAGCCGCGCCGCTTCGACACGTACTTCTTCGTCGCCCTGCTGCCGGCGGGCCAGCGGACCCGGGACGTTTCCGGAGAGGCCGACCACACCCTGTGGATCCGCCCGGCGGACGCGCTGGCCCGGGCCGAGGCGGGCGAGCTGACCATGCTGCCGCCGACCCTCGTCACGCTGGCCCAGGTGGCGGCGGCCGGCGACCTGGCCGGGGTGGCACAGGCGTCGGCCGACCGGGACGCGGCCACCCCCGTGACCCCCCGCCTGGACCTGCCGCCCGACGGCGAGCCCCGCTTCGTCCTCGGCTGACGTAACGCCGTCGCCGCCCTCTCTCCACGCGCGTCGATCTAGGGCACGTTGCTGCGAGTCGATCTTTGAGCACAGCAACCTGCCCTAGATCGACGCGTGTGGGGCGTTGGCGGGGGCGGGCGGGGCGGGGCGTGCGGGAGGGGCGCCGGTCCGGCGCCCCTTCCGGACTGTTCGGTGGCTCAGCCGAAGCGGCCGGTGATGTAGTCCTCGGTCTTCTTCACGCTCGGGTTGCTGAAGATCTTCTGGGTGTTGTCGTACTCGATCAGCCGGCCCGGGTCGCCGGTCTTCTCGATGGAGAAGAAGGCGGTCCGGTCCGACACCCGAGCGGCCTGCTGCATGTTGTGCGTCACGATGATGATCGTGAACTTGTCCTTGAGCTGGAACATCAGGTCCTCGATGGCCAGCGTGGAGATCGGGTCCAGGGCCGAGCAGGGCTCGTCCATCAGCACCACCTGCGGCTCGACCGCGATGGTCCGGGCGATGCAGAGCCGCTGCTGCTGACCCCCGGAGAGGCCCGCGCCGGGCTTGCCCAGCCGGTCCTTGACCTCGTCCCACAGGTTCGCCGAGCGCAGCGCCTTCTCGGCCGCCTCCTCCAGGATCGACTTGCGGCGGACGCCGTTGAGCTTCAGCCCGGCCACCACGTTCTCGAAGATGCTCATGGTGGGGAACGGGTTCGGCCGCTGGAAGACCATGCCGATCGTGCGCCGGACCGCGGTGACGTCGACGTCCCGGTGGTAGATGTCCTGCTCGTCGATGGTGAGGCTGCCCTCGACCCGGGCCCCCGGCAGCACCTCGTGCATCCGGTTGATCGACCGCAGGAAGGTGGACTTGCCGCAGCCGGACGGGCCGATCAGGGCGGTGACCGTCTTCGGCTCGACGGTCAGGTTGATGTTCTCGATGGCCTTGAAGGCACCGTAGTAGGCGGTGACGTTCGAGGCTTCGATGCGCTTGGCCATGGTGGTACCTCCGGGGTTCATCGGCTGAGCCGGTTACGGCGGGCCAGCAGCTTCGCCGCGATCGTCAGGATCAGCACGAGGGTGACCAGGGTGAGTGCCGCGGTCCACGCCCGTGCCGGCGCGTACCTCGACGCGTCACCGGCCTGCTGGTAGACGAAGAGGGCCAGCGACGACTGGTTGTTCTCGAACGGGTTGGTGTTGATCGCGGCGCCGCCACCGGCGACCAGCAGCACCGGTGCGGTCTCGCCGGCCGCGCGGGCGATGGCGAGCATGACGCCGGTGACGATGCCGGGCAGTGCGGTCGGCAGCACCACCCGCAGGATGGTCTTCCACTTGGGTACGCCGAGTGCGTAGGCGCCCTCGCGCAGCGGTGCCGGGACGAGGCGCAGCATCTCCTCGGTGGACCGGACGATGGTGGGCAGCATGAGTACCGCGAGGGCCAGCGCGGCGGCGAAGCCGGAGAAGCCCGGCCGGCCGTCGTTGAACCACGGCGACACGATCAGCACCCAGAACGCCAGCACGAACAGGCCGGTGACGATCGACGGGATGCCGGTCATCACGTCGACGAAGAACCGGATCGCGAAGGCGAACCGGCCTCGGCCGTACTCGACGATGTAGATGGCGCAGAGGATGCCGAGCGGCACGGTGATCAGGGTGGCGATGCCGACCTGTTCGAGCGTGCCGACGATCGCGTGGTACGCGCCGCCCTCGGGGTCGCGGGCCCCGATGTTGTTCATCGAGGTCTGGAAGAAGTTCACGTCCAGCCGTTCGGCGCCCTTGCTGAACAGCGTCCAGACCACCGACGCGAGCGGCAGCACGGCCAGTACGAACGCGGAGTGGATCAGCGCGCTCCAGGTGCGGTTGCGGGCCGACCGCCGCCCTTCGACGGCGTTGGCGGCGGCGAAGAGCCCGGCCAGGTAGAGCACCGCGCCCAGGACCACCACGAGGACCGGGCCGCCGATGCCGGCGCCGTAGACGATCGCGGCCGCGAGCGCCAGGGCCGCCACGGCGACGGCCGGCGCGGTGTACGCGGGCAGCCTCCGGGCCCGCAGCGAGGTGGGCTCGGCCGGTGGGCGGGGGCGGTGGGAGGTGACGGTGGTGCTCATGCGGCCGACTCCGTGAACTCCCGGCGGCGATAGATGATCACGCGCGCGGTGATGTTGACGATCAGCGTGATCGCGAAGAGCACCAGGCCGGAGGCGATCAGGGCGCCCCGCCCGGTCTCGTTCGCCTCGCCGAACGTGTTGGCGATGTTGGCGGCGATGCTGTTGCCGCCGTTCTCGATGAGGTTGAACGAGATGCCGAAGGTGATGCCGAGGGTCATCGCCAGCGCGATGGTCTCGCCGAGCGCGCGACCCAGGCCGAGCATCACCGCGGCGATGATGCCGGGCCGTCCGTAGGGCAGCACCGCGGTGCGGATCGTCTCCCACTGGGTCGCGCCGAGGGCGAGGGCGGCCTCCTCGTTGGCGGTCGGGGTCTGCAGGAACACCTCGCGGGAGAGCGAGGTGATGATCGGCAGCACCATGATCGCCAGTACGAGCGAGCCGAGCAGGATCGACTTGCCGAACGGACCGTCGCCGCCGAACAGCGGGATCCAGCTGAAGTACTTGTTCAGCCAGACGGACAGGTCCTGCACCGGCTTCAGGAAGACCTCCCGGCCCCACAGACCGAAGACCACGCTGGGGACGGCGGCGAGCAGGTCGATCAGAAAGCCGAGTGTGGTGCCCAACCGGCGCGGCGCGTAGTGCGAGAGGTAGAGCGCGATGCCCAGGGCGATCGGCACCGCCACCAGCAGTGCGAGGGCGGCGGTGAGCACCGTGCCGAAGGCGAGCGCGCCGATGCCGAACTTCGGTTCGGCGTCGTTGGGGAACCAGCCCTCGAAGGTCCAGAAGTTCTCCGTGTTGGCGCGCAGGGCCGGCGTCGCCTTGGCGACCAGGAAGACCGCGATCGCCGCGATGATGACCAGGACGGCGGTGCCGGCGGCCAGGGTGAGGCCGCGGAAGGCCCGCTCGGCGCCGAACTTGCGGGATCGGGGCAGCGCGCCGCCGCCGCCCAGCCCGGTGCCGCCCGGGGTACGGGTGCTGACTGGTGCTTCGGCCACACGCGCCGAGGCACCGGCGGGCCACTCGTGACTCTCGGTCACGCGGGTCCCGCCGGTGCCGGCGTCGGCCGAGCGGTGGGGGGTTTCACCCATCTGCTCGCTCGATTCGATTGCGGAAGTGGTGTCTTGGTCAGGAGAGGTTCTTGACCGCGGCCTCGACCTTGGTGCGGACCGTCTCCGGCAGCGGCGCGTAGCCCAGCTCGGTCAGAGCCGCCTGGCCCTCGGCGCTGGCGGCGTGGGCGAGGAAGCCCTTGACCAGCGGCAGCTTGTCGGCGGCGAGACCCTTGCCGCAGACGATCTCGTAGGTCGCCAGGACGATCGGGTAGGCCCCGGCCTCCTTGGTGTTGTAGTCGATCGACATCTTCAGGTCGTCGCCCTGACCCTCGACCTTGGCGCCGGCGATGGTCTTGCCAGCGGACTCGGCGGTCAGCGCGGCGAACTCGCCGTTGCCGTTACCGACCTTGGCCATCTTCAGGCCGCCGTTCTCGGCGTACGACCACTCGACGTAGCCGATGGTGCCGGCCTGGCCCTTGATCGCGCTCGCCACGCCGTCGGACTTGGCGGCACCGGTACCGCCCGGGGCCTTCCACTCCTTGGCCTTGCCGAAGGTCCAGTCGGTCTCAGCGGTCTTGCTGAGGTAGTTGGTGAAGTTGTCGGTCGTGCCGGACGAGTCCGAGCGGTGCACCGCGTTGATCGCGGTCGACGGCAGCTTGGCGTCCGGGTTGTCGGCCTTGATCGCCGCGTCGTCCCACTTGGTCGCCTTGCCGGCGAAGATCTTCGCCAGGGTGGTCGGCTTGAGCTGGAGGTTGTCCACGCCGTCGAGGTTGTAGGCGATGGCCACCGGGCCGATCACCATCGGCAGGTGGATGGCCTTGCCGTCGACGCACTTGGCGTCCGCCTGCGGCTGCTCCTCCGGCTTGAGCGCGGAGTCGGAGCCGGCGAAGTCGGCGGTGCCGGCGATGAAGGCCTGGATGCCGGCGCCCGAGCCGGAGGGCTCGTAATTGATCTTGGCGCCGGAGCACTTCTGCTGGTACGCCTTGATCCACTCGTCCATGGCGTTCTTCTGGGCGGACGAGCCCTGGGTGTTCAGCGTGCCGGTGGCGCAGTCGACCGCGGCGGCCGAGCCGGAGGCGCTGGCGCCGGTGGCGGGCTCGTTGTTGTCCGAGCCGCATGCACTGAGGCCGAGCGTCGCGGCGAGAGCGAGGCAGGCAAGAGTGCCGTACCGCTGGAGCTTCACCTGAGGGGTTTCCCTTCGCGTCTGACTTGGCGCCCCGATCCCAGGGGCCGAGAACCGGCACTGACCGGCTGATACGAAAGTTAGAAGTGCCAGGTAGCCGGTTCGCCGGTCGCGAGTGAACGCGAGGTGAACACGTACGGCCCTTGAGGTGACTGCTCGCTGAGGGTGAGTTGTCCGTTAAGTGAACCCGGGTACGCCTGTCGGATGTATGGGCATGTTTCCGGTAGGGTGTTATCCCGCCGACGCTCGGTCGTTACCCGCCGGTGACCCGGCCGCGGCGGCGACCGCCGGTCAGCCGAGGTGGTAGTTGATGTGCGCGGACCAGCGGGCGAAGCCGATCCGCTCGTAGAGCGCGACCGCACCGGTGTTCGACTCGTCCACGTAGAGCATCACCCGGTCCAGCCCGCGCCGGTCCCGCAGGTACGCCAGCCCGGCGGTGGTGAGCGCCCGGCCGAGCCCACCACCGTGCGCGGTCGGCTCCACGCCGAGCACGTACACCTCGCCGATCCGGGCCGACCCCGGGCGCTCGTGCACCTTGGTCCAGTGGAAGCCGAGCAGCCGGCCGGTGGCGGTCTCCTCGGCGAGCAGGAAGCCGGCCGGGTCGAACCACGGCTCCGTGAGCCGGACCCGCAGGTCGTCCGACGTCCACCGACCCTGCTCGGGGTGCTCGGCGAAGGCCCGCACGTTGAGGGCCAGCCAGGCGGCGTCGTCGACCCCCGGCCGGAACGGGCGCAGCACCACCCCGTCGGGCAGTCGCGGCTCCGCAAGCGGGGCGGCCAGTGGCCGGCGCAGCTGCCAGAGCACCCGGGCACGGGTGAACCCGAGGTCGACCGCGAGCGCGGCGGCCGAGGGGTGGTCACCGTGCGCCCAGGCCCGCAGGGGCCCGGTGGCAGAGGCGAGCACGCCCCGGGCCAGTGCCCGTCCGGTGCCCCGCCGCCGGTACGCGGGGTGTACCACCAACTCCACCCCGATCCCGCCCACCGGGTCGGAGGTGTCCAGGTGCGCGTACCCGGTGAGCACGCCGTCGTCGCCGCGGGCGATCAGGTGCACGGCCGGGGCGTCCGGGTCGCGCAGCCGGAGCAGGACGTGCTCGTCGAGCGGGTCCGCGCCGTCGGTGTCGCCCGCGAATCGGGCCAGAGCCAACACGTCGGCGATCTCCGCCGGAGTCGGTCGGTCGGTCCGGGTCACCTGGTCGCTGGTCGCCTCGGCGCTGCTCATCCCGTCACCGTAGCCGCAGGGAACGGCGGGCCGCCGGGACCCCGGCCGCGGTGCGGGGCCGGCTCACGTCGGATCGGCGGGCAGCGCCTCCAGCTCGAACCGCTGGGTCAGGTCGGGCAGGATCCGGCGCAGTGCGTCCACCGTGCCCTGCCGTTCTCCACCAGCGTCGTGGAGCAGCACCACCGAGCCCGGTTCGACCTGGGTGATGACCGACGCGGCGATCTTGCCGGCACCGGGTGCCTCCCAGTCGGACGGGTCCACCGACCAGTGCAGCGGAGTCATGCCGAGCTGCTGCGCCACCGACACCACGGGGTAGGTCCAGGCGCCGCCGGGCTGGCGGTACCAGACGATCGGCGCGTCCGGCACCGCTGCCCGGATCGCCTCGTTGGTCCGCAACAGGTCAGCACGGATCATGTCCGCCGACCGGTTGCCCAGCGTGACATCGTGGTGCCAGGAGTGGTTGCACAGGGTGTGCCCGTCGGCCACGATCGCCTGAATCAGGTCGGGATGGTACTGAGCGTTCTCGCCCACCACGCAGAACGTGGCCTTGACGTCGAACTCGCGCAGCGTGGCGAGGACCTGTGGGGTGTAGCGCGGGTCCGGCCCGTCGTCGAAGGTCAGCGCGAGCCGCGCGTTGCCGGTGGTGGAGTGCGCGCCGAACAGCCGGTCACCCTGCGCGTCCCGCCCCGACCCGTCCTGACCGGCCTCGGTGGGGCCGCCACTGGGACCTGCGGTCGGGGCTCCGCTCGGCTCGTCGCCGGTGGGTTGGTCGGCGTAGTGCGGTCCGTCGGCGTTCGTGGTGACCCCGGTGGCCTGCCGCTGGGGCTGGTCGGGGACGAGACTGCGGCCCAGCACGTACGCCGAGCCGAGCAGGGCCGCCGCCACCAACGTCACGATTCCCGCTGCCCGGGCGGTCGAGTTGACCCGCGTCACGGCTTCCGCCCGGCCGACCGGTCACGCCGGCCCGTCGCCCCCGTGGTCACTGCGCGCACCGTCACCCCTTTCTCCGACAAACCCGGCAGTCAGAATAGAACCGACGAGCTGCGCAAAAAGGGCATATGGGGAATCGGCCCCGAGTGGCCTGAGGTCAGACGGGCAGCGGCGCGTGCTCCGCCTCGGGCAGCGACCGCGACGGCGGAACGACGAACTTGTAACCCACCTGGCGGACGGTGCCGATCATCGACTCGTACTCCGAGCCGAGCTTGGCGCGCAGCCGCCGGACGTGCACGTCCACCGTCCGGGTGCCGCCGAAGTAGTCGTACCCCCACACCTCGCGCAGCAGCTGGTCCCGGGTGAACACCCGGCCCGGGTGCTGCGCCAGGAACTTCAGCAGCTCGAACTCCTTGTAGGTGAGGTCGAGCGGGCGCCCCTTCAGCTTCGCGGCGTAGGTGTCCGGGTCGATGGTCAGCTCGCCCGCCCGGATCGAGCCGCCGGCGCCGGCGGTCGCGTTGCTCAGCCGGCCCACCGCGAGCCGCAGCCGCGCCTCCACCTCGGCGGGGCCGGCCGACGCGAGGATGACGTCGTCGACCCCCCAGTCGGCGTTCAACGCGATCAGACCGGCCTCGGTCACCACCGCGACCAGCGGCACCCCGAGCCCGGTGGCGTGCAGCATTCGACAGGTCGCGCGGGCCTCGCTCAGCTCCGACCGTGCGTCCACCATCACCGCGTCCGGGCTGGGGCCGGCGACCAGGGTGCGGACGTCGCGCGGCGCGGTGCGGACCGAGTGCGGCAGCAGGTCGAGTGCCGGCAGCACAGCGGACGGTTCCCCTGCGCGTGCGGTCACCAGCAGCAGGATCTCCACGATCACCTCCGTCCCGGCGGCGCGTGGCCGCACGCGACCAGACACACTTACGGAAAGTGCGCTGAGAATTTGCGTGGTCCCGGCGTCGCTGACGGGCGGGTAGCGGGTTGAGCGTAACCGATCGCCTCGGTTGCGCCGTCAGGTCATTTCCCGTTTGTCCACCTTGCCCCTGATCGTGGCGCAGGTTTTAACGCTGCTGAAACCCGTAACCACCGCGTTGGGCGGTCGGTCTGGCACGATCGGGGCGTGTTTCCCTCCACCTCGCCCGACGCCGGCCGCGAATCGTGGCCCGACGGGGCCCGCACGGGCCCGGCCGCCCCGACCCGTGGCCACCCGCCCGCGCCGCGCACCGGGCCACCCGTCACCGACGGCGAACGCCGTGAACGGGGTGGGCCTCGCCGTGCCCGCCGAGCCGGGGAGCCGGCCCGCCGCTCCGAGGACGAGATCGACGAGCCGGAGGAGGAGGTCGTACCCGCGGTCGAGGTGCGCCGCCCGCTGGCGCTGACGATCGCCGGCTTCGCGGCACTGCTCGGTGTCGGCCTGGTGCTGGGGGCGCAGACCTCGGGCCCCGGTCACCGGCTGCCGTTCGCCTTCATCATCTTCGGCGTCCAGCTGCTGTTCGTGCTCGCCTGGACGATGGCCATGCGACCACCCGCGCTGCTGCTGGTCGCCGGGATCAGCGCCGCGGTCGCCGCGGTCGCCGACATCGCCGCGGTGCAGACCGACATCGCCGGCCTGGCGCCGCTGGGCTACCTGGCAGCCGGCGGTTTCCTCGCCGCGGTGCTCGGTCAGCTGGTCCGTCGGGTCGACCGGGTCCGGGTCACCGACTCGCTCGGCGCCACGCTGCTCATCGTGGTCGGAGTCGTGGCCCTCGGCACCCTGATCGTGCTCAGCCGGATCCCGGCCGGCACCCAGGCGATCACGGTCTGCCTCACCGCGAGCGGAGTCGCGCTGACCGTCGCCCGGCTCACCGACGCGGTGCTGCCCTGGCCCCGGCTGGCCCCGCAGGTTCCGCGGGGCGCCGCCGGCGTGGTCGTCGGCGCGATGGTCGGCACGCTGATCAGCGCGGTCCTCGGCAGCTACCTGGTGGCCCCCTTCACGCCCACACGGGCCGCGGTGATCGGCCTGGTCGCGGCGGTCACCGCCGTGCTCTCCGACCTCGCCGTCGGGTACGCCGAGGCGGGCCGGCTGATGGCCGGCGAACCACCCACCATGTGGGTCGCCCGGCACATGCAGGGTCCACTCGGCGGCTTCGCCCTGGCCGCGCCGGCCGCGTACGCCATGTGCATGCTGTTCCTCTGAGCAACGGTTGAGCCTGGAGCCGGTCGGGTACCTACGGGTGCGCCGCCCTGCGGCGCCGGTATGGACGACCCGCCGCACCGCGGCGGGCGGAGACAGGAGGCGGCGTGGCCCAGGAGTATCCGGCGGACGAGGCCCGCCCCCGACGGCGCGGTCGCAAGCTGCTCATCGGCCTGGTCGTTCTGCTCCTGGTGGTGGCAGGGCTGCTGGTGGTCGCCGACCGGGTGGCGGTCGGGGTGGCCGAGCGGGCCATCGCCGACCGGGTCCGCCAGGAGGTCACCAAGCAGGGCGCGCAGTCCGCCGAGCCCGACGTCCAGGTCGGTGGCACTCCGTTCCTCACCCAGGTGATCGACGGCCGCTACCAGCGGATCTCCATCAAGCTGCGGGACGTGCAGGCCTCGGTGGAGGGCGACGCCGTGCGGCTGCCGGTGTTGGATGTGGACGCCCGTAACGTGCGGGCGTCGCTGGACACCCTGCGTACCGGCCAGGGCGACGTCGTGGCGGACACCGTCAACGGCACCGGCACGATCAGCTACGACAGTCTCGCCGCGTTGCTGGACCGGCCCGGGCTCACCCTCGGCGAGCAGGGCGGCAAGCTCGCCGTCACCGCCCCGGTCGACATCCTCGGCCAGAAGCTCACCGTCAGCGGCACCGCGGACGTCACCGTCGCCGAGAGCGGCGCCGTCGCCCTGCGTTTCAACGATCTGGACGCTGCGGGCCTGCCGAACCTGCCGCTGGCCCGCGCTCTGCTGAACAACTACGCCAAGGGCATCTCCGTCGACGTGCCGCTGCCCGACCTGCCGTTCCAGCTCGCCGTCCGGGAGGTCCGGCCGCTGCCGGAGGGGCTGGCGGTCACCGCCGACGCGAAGAACGTGCCGATCAACTCCGCGGGTTGAGCAGGCCGCCGGCGGTCGGATGCCAGCCCTGGAGGCCGCACGCGCGATTCCCGGATGCTGGTCGGCCTGGTGGCAGCCCGGTCACTGGCTGGTAGGCTCCCTGGCCATGGGGACCCACCTCACCAAACGGCGCGCGGTCGACCTGTGCCGCGTGGCCACCTGCCTGTGTCGCCCCGTCATCTGACGGCGGGGCTGTTTCCGGCCGCCTGACGGCGGCCACCGGCACGCAGGGTCCTCGCACCCTCCGGTGATCCCACCGAAAGCCCGGCAGCGGCGCCGTCGCACGAACCCGTGATCCCGTCCTTCCGCTGGGTCCCGCGCGTGGTGCGACAGATACATCCATCGATCTCGCGCGTTGGCTCACCAACCATCCTCACCAGGGAGTGATTCGATGAGTCGCGACACCGCACTCGTTTCGGCCGAGTGGGCCGAGAAGAACCTCGACGCCCCGGGCGTCGTCTTCGTCGAGGTCGACGAGGACACCTCGGCCTACGACACCGGCCACATCGCCGGTGCAATCAAGATCGACTGGAAGACCGACCTGCAGGACCAGGTCCGCCGGGACTTCGTCAACAAGACCCAGTTCGAGGCGCTGCTCTCCGAGCGGGGCATCAGCAACGACGACACCGTCATCCTGTACGGCGGCAACAACAACTGGTTCGCCGCGTACGCCTACTGGTACTTCAAGCTCTACGGCCACCGTGACGTCAAGCTGCTCGACGGCGGTCGCAAGAAGTGGGAGCTGGACGCCCGCCCGCTGGTCACCGAGACGGTGAGCCGCCCGGCGACGCAGTACGTCGCGCAGGAGCCGGACACCTCCATCCGGGCCTTCCGCGACGAGGTCGTCGACGCGATCGGCACCAAGAACCTGGTCGACGTGCGCAGCCCCGACGAGTTCGCCGGTCGCCTGCTCGCCCCCGCCCACCTGCCGCAGGAGCAGGCGCAGCGTGCCGGTCACATCCCCACCGCGATCAGCGTCCCGTGGTCCAAGGCGGCCAACGAGGACGGCACCTTCCGGTCCGACGACGAGCTCCGCAAGATCTACGGCGACGCCGGCCTCGACGACGGCAAGGAGACCATCGCCTACTGCCGCATCGGTGAGCGCTCCTCGCACACCTGGTTCGTGCTCCAGGAGCTGCTCGGTCACCGCAACGTCAAGAACTACGACGGATCCTGGACCGAGTACGGCTCGCTGGTCGGCGTGCCGGTCGCGCTCGGCGACGAGCCCGGGGAGGCCTGATTCCCATGACCGCTCCCACCGCTGCGGGTTGCGCCGCACCCGATCAGGCCGCGCCGCTGCCGGCCACCCTGGACCTGGAGAAGGAAACCGTGATCACCGGCGTCGTCCGCTCGGCGGCGGACGAGGCCGTGCCGGGCGCGTACGTCCGGCTGCTCGACTCGACCGGTGAGTTCACGGCCGAGGTGGTCACCTCGGCGGCCGGCCAGTTCCGGTTCTTCGCCGCGCCGGGCGCCTGGACGCTGCGTGCGCTCTCCCGGCACGGCAACGGCGACACCGCCGTCACCGCCGGCCGGGGCATCAACGAGGTCAGCGTCACCGTCGCCTGACAGCCCACCCTCCGATCGGTCCGGGGCCGGTCACCCTCGCGGGTGACCGGCCCCAGCCGCTCCCGACGGTTCGGTAGGCCCGCATCCCGCTCCGGTTGGCGGCAGGGGGGTGAACCGGGCCGGCCCCCGGAATCCATTGGCATGCGTCACTATCGTCGGGTGGAATTCACGCTCAATACGGTTGGTGCGGGTGGAGGCGGTGTGTCCGGTGGAGAGGTCCCGATCGTCGTCTGCGTGAGCGCGGACGTCTCGGTGCGCGAGCGGGTGGTGCGCCAGCTCGACGGGGTCGGCCCGGTGGTGAGCTGCGCCGACCTGACCGAGCTGCGCGCGATGTTGTTCCCGTCGCCACCGCGGGATGAGGCCCCGACCGTCGCGCCGGTCACCCCACCCGCGGAACAGCAGGGGCCGGTCAGCTGGGGTGAGCTGGTGGTCGACCCCGCCGGGCACGTGGTCACCTGGTGCGGCGAGCCGCTCCCGCTCACCCGCACCGAGCGGGAGCTGCTCGCCCGGCTGATCGGCCCGCCACTGGTGGTGTGGAGCTACGAGCAGCTCTTCGCCGCGGTCTGGAGCGGCGCGTACCTGGGCGACACCGCGATCCTGCACTCCGCGGTCAAGCGACTCCGGCGCAAGCTGCGCGGCCTGCCGGGCGTGCCGCAGGTGCACACCGTTCGGGGGGTCGGCTACCGCATCGATCCGCCGCCCCAGTCCACCTGACCGCGGGCGTGCCCGACGCCGCCGATCGCCGCCGGGCCGCCCGTGACACCATGGCCGGGTGAGCGGAGCTGTCCGGACGGGGTGGACCCCGTCGACCGGTCCCGCCGCCCCGGCGCCTGCCCGGCGGCGGCGCTGGCTGCTGGTCGCGACCGTGGTCTGGGCCGTACTGCTGACCGCGCTCGTCTGGACGTCGGTCCGCGACGACCCACCGACCGTGCGGGAGCAGCGCTCCCTCGATCAGGCCGGTCCGGTGGTCGACCGGGCGGTCGGGGAGCTGGCCCGGGCGTCCGGCGCGGCCGGGCTGCTGGAGCTGGGGCCGGCACGGGTCGAATCGGGCTGCCGGGTCACGCCGTTCGCCGACGGCGCCGCGCTGCGGCGTGAGGTCGGCGTGCTCGCGGCCGTCGGCACCGAGCGGGCCGTGCTGTCCGGGATCGCCGATCGCCTTCCCGCAAGCTGGCGAGCCGGGGTCGGGCCCGGGCTGGACGGCCCGGAGCTGCGCGCCGACGCCGGGGAGTTCGTCGCTGTCGAGGGGCGGCCAACCGGCGACGGCCGGATCCGGTTGACCGTCGACACCGGCTGCCGGCCGGTCGGCTCCGGCTACGCCCCGCCGCCGGCCACCGACGCCGGCCCGGAGGCCGCCGCCCTGACGGCCGCGCTGCGAGCGCTCGGCCGGCCTGCCGACGCAGCGCCGGATCTGGTCACCGCGCCGTGCCCGGGCGGCGTGCTGGCCCGTACCGCGCGCTCCACCGCCGGTTCCGGCACGGTCGGGTCGGCGGGCGGGCTCACCCCGCTGGCCGGCGGCGCCCCACTGCTGGACAACCCCCCGGTGTACGCGTACCGCGCCGGCCTGGTCACGGTGCTGGCCGAACTTACCCCGGACGCCGCCCGGCTCGCCGCCACCGTCGGCTGCCCGGGCTGAGCCCGGCGTTCCGCCGGTCAGCCGCCCAGCGGCTCCTCCGGGTCGCGACTGCGGCCCAGCGCGTCGACCCGACCCCACCGGCCGGGAATGTCCAGCAGCTCGATCCGGCCCATCCCCGGCGGCACGGCCGGATCGATGATCAGGTGCTCGCCCTGCGGCTCCAGCCCCAGCATCACCCGCAGCAGCAGCAGCGGGGTGCCGGTCGACCAGGCCTGCGGGATGCACGCGGTCGGGTACTCCACCGGGTAGTCGGTGAGGTCACGGGCGTAGCCGGCGAACGCCTCCGGCAGCCGCCCGCCGAAGTAGCGGGAAGCGGCCAGCATCGCGTCGCAGATCTGCCCGGCCTCGTCCCGGAAGCCGTACCGCCACAGCCCCCAGGCGATGATCGAGTTGTCGAACGGCCAGACCGTGCCCACGTGGTAGCCGATCGGGTTGTACCGGCCCTGGTCCTCGGCGAGGGTCCGCACCCCCCAGCCGGAGAACAGTCGCGGCCCGAGCAGGTGCTCGACCACCTTGCCGGCCCGGGACTCGTCGACGATGCCGCTCCAGAGCAGGTGCCCGATGTTCGACGACAGCGCGTCGACCTGCCGGCCGTCGGCGTCCAGGGCGAGCGCGTAGTACTCGCGGTCGGCGATCCAGAAGTCGTGGTTGAACCGCTGCTTGAGGGTGGCCGCCTCCCGCTCCAGCCGGTCGGCGTAGGCCGGGTCTCCCCAGAACATCCGGGCCATCCGGGCGGCCCGGATCTTCGCGTCGTACGCGTAGCCCTGCAACTCGCAGGTGGCCCGGGGGAAGCCGGGCATCCGGCCGTCGGCGTACGAGATGGCCTCCCAGGAATCCTTCCAGCACTGGTTCCCCAGGCCGGTCTCGGGATTGCGGGTCTGATACCAGACGTAGCCGGTGCCGAGCAGGTCGCCGTAGGTGTCGATCCACTCCAGCCCCGCGCGCACCTGCGGCTCCAACCGTCGGATCAGCTGGGCGTCGCCGGTCCAGCGCTCGTACTCGTCGAGCAGGATGATGAACAGCGGCGTCGAGTCGGCCGACCCGTAGTACGGCGAGTGTGGCTGCTCCTCGAAACCGGCCGTCTCCCCGTATCGCAGCTCGTGCAGGATCTTGCCCGGCTCCTCGTCGCGGAAGTCGTCCACCCGGTGCCCCTGCAAGCCGGCCAGCATGATGATGGTCGGCGGGATCAGCTCGGGCAGGAACGGCAGCACCTGCAACGAGGTGATGATGCTGTCCCGGCCGAACAGGGTCATGAACCACGGCAGCCCGGCGGCGAGCAGCCGAACGCCCAGGGCGATCGACTCGTATCGCAGCGCGGCCAGGTCGTTGAGGCTGCGCCGGTACGCCCCGGCCAACGGCTCGCAGTCGCAGCCGAGCTTCGGCGCGCGGTCGATCAGCTCCTGCTGCTCGGCGCGGATGGCGTCCGCGCTACGGCTGCCGCCGTACGGCAGGGTGGCGCGGATGTCCTCCCCCTGCGCCCCGTAGACGATGGTGGACACGTGCAGGGTGGTGCTCCATTCGCTGTTCCGCGGTACCCGGATCTGGAAGGTCATCCCGGCGGCGTCGACCATTGCCGGCGCGCTCGAGCTGATCACCGTCTCGCGGTGGAACGCTTCCCGCCGGTACGTCAGCCGCAGCTCGTTGTCGGCTGTCGAGGCGGTCGCCCGACCGAGCTTCCGCCGGGCGTTCTTGATCTCGAACAGGTCGGCGAAGTCGGCCGCCATCTCGATCCGGACGGTGAACTCGACCTCCTCGCCGGCGTGGTTCAGCACGGTCAGCTGTTCCTCGAAGCTGCCCACGATCGCCCGGTTGCGGATCACCGACGCCTTGGCGTCCAGGTAGTGCGTGGGTTCACCGGGGGCCAGGAAGAACCGGGTCCCGTACGACTCGGCGTCGTCCATGGAGAGGGCGTGCAGCCGCTCGCCGTTCAGGGTCAGCACCCAGTTGGAGAGGAAGCGGGTGTCGAAGGAGAACAGCCCGGTCGGGAAGTCATAGGACGGCTCGATGTCTCCGGTCCGGTCGCTGACCAGGAAGGTGTTGCCGTCCAGGATGCTGACCAGATCCTTCACGCCTGCCGCCCGGCCTCTTCCCGGGCCACCTCGCGCGGGTCACGGGTGCCCGGCGGGTCCGGGAAGAACCGCCGGAAGGCCAGGAAGAGCACCACGTTCCCGCTGAACGTGCTCTCGTTGCGCAGCACCGCCGCGACCCCCTGGGCCTCGCCGGTCACCAGCCGGTCGAACAGGGCCATGCTGCTGTACCAGATGGCGTCGGCCGGCCCGCGGTGCCGGCTGACGTGGACCGAACCCGGCCGCATCCGGACCAGCCAGTGCTCGGTCCTGTCGCCGGTGGTGAGGTCGATCTGAAGGGCCCCGTCCGCCAGGCCACCGAGGATCTCCGGGGCGCGCGCCGGCAGTGATTCGAAGAACCTCTCCGTCACCTCGGTCACAACCGAATCGTAGGCAGCCGCCCGAGATGTCGGGTCGGTATCCGCACTCCGCCCCGACCGGCCGCGGAGCGGTGCCGCCGGTCAGTAGACCAGCGCCTGCGCTCCCTCGGCCAGGGACTCCTCCACGAAGACCGCGGCACCGGCGATCCGGACGCCGGGCAGCACGTCGTCCGGGCCGATCTCCCGGCGGGCCGCGCACTGGGTGCAGGCGGTCACCCGGCCACTGGTCAGGATGACGTGCAGCAGCTCGGCCAGCGGCGCCGAATGCGGCAGCTCGAACTCCTGGGCGCGGCCGGGCAGCGCGAACCAGGTCGACTCGCCGGTCAGCCAGAGCGACACGTCCACCCCGGCCGCGACCGCCGTCGCGGCGACCGTGAACGCCTGTGCGCACCGCTCCGGGGCGTCCGCCCCAGCGGTGGCCTTGACGACGAGAGTGCGGGCCATGGGGCCCAGCATAGGATGGTCGGGATGGTTACCGAGATCGGGTTCGTCAGCCTGCTGGTCGCCGGCCTCGGCGGGCTCGCCGGTGGCCTGGTCTACCTCGCCGTACGCATATCGAGAGGACGTTGGTGACACTGGTGAGCGACGAGAACCCGCTGCAGCCCCCGTGGCTGAACGCGCCGCCGGTCGACCCGTACCCGTTCGAGGAGAGTCACGACCTGCGGGTCGGGCCGAAGCTGCACCCCGCGCTGGACGGCCTGCTGCCCTACATCGGGCTGTGGCGCGGCCGGGGCAAGGGCGGCTTCCCCACGATCGAGGACTTCGACTACGCGCAGGAGATCCGGATCAGCCACGACGGCCGGCCGTTCCTGCACTACGAGTCGCGGGCCTGGATCCTCGACGAGCAGAGCCAGCCGGTCCGCCCGGCCGGGCGTGAGGTCGGCTGGTGGCGGCCGGTGCTGGTGGACGGCCGGGCCACCGACGAGCTGGAGGCCCTCCTGACCACCCCGTCCGGGGTGATGGAGCTGCACCTCGGCAAGCGCACCGGCACCCAGGTCGAGTTCGCCACCGACGCGGTGGTCCGGACGCCGACCGCCAAGGAGGTCACCGGCGGGCACCGGCTCTTCGGCATCGTCGAGGGCGCGCTGCTCTACGCGCAGGAGATGGCCGCGTTGGGGCACCCGCTCAGCGCCCACCTCTCCGCCCGGCTCGTTCGGGTCGGCGGCTGACCCTCAGGCAACGGGGAAGCCCAGCAGAGTGTGCAGGTCGGGGGTGCGCGGGGATCGGTCGCGGCGGACCCCGTCCAGGGTGCGGACCTCGGTGATCCCGCGCACCGACGAGCTGAACCAGATGCCGTCCGCCCCGTGCAGCTCGGCCGGGGTGACCATCCGCTCGGCCGCGGTCAGGCCCAGCTCGCCGGCGTGGCCGAGCAGCCAGGCGGCGGTCGTCCCGGGCAGGATGCCGGTGGTGGCGGCGGGCACGGTGCAGAGCATGCCGCCGGTGAGCCACACCACGTTGGCCGTGGGGCCCTCCAGCGCATACCCGTCGGAAGAGGTCCAGAGCACGTCGTCCACCCCGGTCCGGTGGGCCCAGCGGCGGGCGGCGCTGTTGACCGCGTACGAGGTGGACTTGATCCCGGCCGGCAGCCAGTCCAGCCCGCTGCGCGCGTCGGCGGGCACCCCCAGCGGCAGGGTCGCCACCCTGATCCCGTCCCGGCGGGCCGCGCGGGACGACGCCGGCACCTCGGTCAGCGTGGCGTAGACGGTCGGTGGTCCGCCGGCCTCCGGGCCGCGGGTGCAGACCAGTCGCAGAGCTCCCTCCACCTGCGCCGGCCACCCCGCACGCACCGTGTCGAGCAGATCGATCAGCTCGGCGGCGGGTGGCAGTGGCAGTTCGACGGCGGCAGCCGCCGTGGCCAGCCGGGCCAGGTGCTCGTCGCGCAACCACGGCCGGCCCTGGCGCAGATGCATGGTCTCGAAGAGGCCGTCGCCGCGGAGCACGCCGAGGTCGTCGCCGCGGAGCACGGGCTCGCCGGCCGGGACGGGGCCGCGCCCGAGCAATGCGATCCGCGCGGTCGTATCGGCCGCGACCTTCCCGACGGACGACATCACCATGACCGTCGAGCGTAGCGGCGGTTCGTCGGCGTGCGGAGGTTGGCATGGTTGCCGAACTATGATCGGACGGTGTCCGAATCCTCCCTCGCGGAAATGCTCCGGGCCCGTGGGCTGCGGCTGACGGCCCAGCGGCAGCTCGTCCTCCAGGCGGTGCTCGATCTGGGCCACGCCAGCCCGGAGCAGGTGCACACCGCCGTCCGGGAGGTCGCCGCCGGCGTCAACATCACCACCATCTATCGCACGCTGGAGCTGCTGGAACGGCTCGGCCTGGTGACCCACACCCATCTCTCGCACGGCTCGCCGACCTACCACGCGGCCGGTGAGCACCAACACGTCCACCTGGTCTGCCGGGAGTGCGGCGCGATCGACGAGATCGATCCGGAGCTGCTCCGCCCGCTCGCCGACCAGTTGGCCGCGCAACGGGGGTTCCGGGTGGACATCGGGCACGTGTCGCTCTTCGGCGTCTGCGAACGCTGCGAGAACGGGGACCAGAAATGATCGACATCGCGGGAGCGGTGGCCGTCCAGAGCATCGACGAGGCCAGCCGCGACCAGCCGGAGCCGGCGCACGCCGCGGCCGGCGTGCGGGGGGTGGCCGCGCACTACGGCGACCCGCTGCGCGAGCAGCGCATCCTGGACACCGAGGTCGGCCTGGTCGACCGGTCGCACCGGGGGGTCGTCGCGGTGCCCGGGGAGGAACGGGCCGGTTGGCTGCACACGATCACCTCGCAGCACCTGGCGACGCTGGCCGCCGGCGAGGGCACCGAGCTGCTGGTGCTCTCCCCGCACGGGCACGTCGAGCAGCACGCCCTGGTCGCCGAGGACGGCGAGACCACCTGGCTGGACACCGAGCCGGGCGCGACCGCCGGCCTGCTGGCGTACCTGGAGAAGATGCGGTTCTTCAGCAAGGTCGAGCCGCGCGACGCCACCGCTGATCGGGCTCTGCTGTCGCTGGTCGGGCCGGCGGCGCCGGACGTGCTGGGCACGCTCGGCGTGACCGGGCTGGCCGCACCGGACCTGGTCGCGGTGCCCGGCCCGAAGTTCGCCGCCGGCGCCGTGCCGCCCCGGGCGACCGTGCGCTACGACGTACGCCCGCTGCCGGCCGGTGGCTGGGCCCGGCGCGGCCCGCTCGGGGTGGATCTGCTGGTGCCGCGGTCGGCGATGGACCAGGTGGTGGCGGAGCTGCGCGGCGCGGGCGTGCCGGTCGCGGGGCTCTGGGCGTACGAGGCGATCCGGGTGGCCGCCCGGCGACCCCGGGTCGGGGTGGACACCGACCACCGGACCATCCCGGCGGAGGTGGACCTGATCGGCCCGGCGGTGCACCTGGACAAGGGCTGCTACCGGGGCCAGGAGACGGTGGCCCGGGTGCACAACATGGGCCGGCCGCCGCGCCGCCTGGTGCTGCTGCACCTGGACGGGGTGACCACCGACCAGCCGCCGACCGCCGGCACGCCGGTGACGCTCGACGGGCGGGCCGTGGGCTTCGTCGGCACCGCCGTGCTGCACCACGAGCTGGGCCAGATCGCGCTCGCGGTGCTGAAGCGGAACGTCCCGGAGAACGCCACCCTGCTGATCAACGAGACCGCCGCAGCAATCGACCCCCTGTAAGGAAGGGCACCTTGTTAACGCCTGGTGTATAGGAAGGGGCCCTTCCTAACGGTTGGCGATCGACCCGTCCTGACCGGGCCGTCTAGGATCGCCGGCATGACGACAGGGACGTTGATCACGGTGGCCCCGACCGGCGCGGAGTCGGCCAAGGCGGAGGTGCCGGCGCTGCCGGTGACCCTCGACGAGCTGGTGCGCACCGCCAAGGAGTGCGAGGCGCTCGGCGCCGCCGTGATCCACGTCCACATCCGCGACGACGCTGCGCGGCCGACCCTCGACCCGGTGCGCCTGCGGGAGACGGTCGCGGCGCTGCGGGAGAACACCGACCTGATCGTGCAGCTCTCCTCCGGCGGCGCGGTGACCGACCCGGAAGCCTCCCGGCTCGCCGTGCTCGACGCCGCGCCGGACATGGCCTCGTGCACCATGGGCACGGTCAACTTCGGCGACGACGTCTTCCTCAACCGCTGGGAGTTCATCGTCGACCTGCACACCCGGATGCAGGAACGCGGGATCGTGCCGGAGTACGAGATCTTCGACCTCGGTCACCTGTCCGCGTTGCAGCGGCTGCTCGGCAAGTACGGACCGCCGGCCGGGGGGCACGTGCACGTCGATTTCGTGATGGGTGTGCCGGGCGGCATGCCGGGCACCACCGAGACGTTGGTGGCGGCGCACCGGATGCTGCGGGACCTGCCCGAGGGCACCACCTTCTCGGCCACCGGCATCGGCCGCAGCACCATCCCGGTCATGCTGGCCTCGCTGTCGACCGGCGGGCACCTGCGGGTCGGCATGGAGGACACCGTGACGTACGCCAAGGGCCGCCCGGTGGAGTCCAACATGCAACTGGTCGCTCGCGCGGTCGGCTTCGCCCAGCTCGCCCAGCGTCCCCCGCTGACCACCGCCGAGGCCCGCGAGCTGCTGGGGCTGTAAGGTCGAGCCTGTCCGGCACCCCTGTCACCCGGGAGGTGGACGACCAGGTCACCCCGCCGACGGGCACCCTCGGACCGTCGGTACCGTCCAGCACGTGGGAAAGACGTACGAGGGCGGCGCGCCGCTCGCCGAGGTGGTCCGGTCCGGGTTCGTCGAGGGCATGCACCGCGGCTCGGTGGTGGTGCTGGATGCCGCCGGTGTGCCGGTTGCCGCCGCCGGGGACGTGACCGCACCGATCTTTCCCCGCTCGGCCAGCAAACCGCTGCAGGCGGTCGGGATGCTCCGCGCCGGCCTGCCGCTGACCGACCCGGCCGACCTGGCGCTGGTGTCGGCCAGCCACGCGGGTGAGGAGTTCCACCTGGCTCGGGTCGGCGCGTTGCTGGACCGGGCGGGGCTGGACGCCTCGGCCCTGCACTGCCCGCCCGACCTGCCGGTGGGAGCGGCGGCCCGCGAGGCCGTGCTGCGCGCCGGGGGCGGCCCGACCCGGGTGCAGATGAACTGCTCCGGCAAGCACAGCGGCATGCTGCTGACCTGCCAGGCGGCCGGGTGGCCGTTGGACGGCTACTGGCGTCCGGAGCACCCGTTGCAGCAGCGGCTGCGGGCGGCCATCGAGGAGTTCACCGGTGAGCAGGCGGCGGCGGTGGGAGTGGACGGTTGTGGAGCTCCGGTGCTCGCGGTGTCGCTGACCGGCCTGGCCGGGGCGTACCTCCGGCTCGTCGACGCCGAGCGCGGCTCGGTGCCGCGCGCGGTCGCGGATGCCATGCGCGCCCACCCGGAGATCGTCGGCGGCACCCGGGCCGACGACACCAGGCTGATGCGCGGCGTACCGGGCCTGCTGGCCAAGGTCGGCGCCGAGGGCGTGATCGCGGTGGGGCTGCCGGGCGTCGGCGCCATCGCGCTGAAGATCGACGATGGGGCCGATCGGGCCAGGACGCCGGTGCTGGCCTCCGCGCTGCGCCGGCTCGGTGTGGACGCCCCGGTGCTGGCGGAGTACGCCGAGGTGCCGCTCTTCGGCGGCGGCGTTCCGGTCGGCGCGGTCCGCCCGCTCTGGTGACCGCCGGCCCGCCGGTCCGGTCTGGCGCCGGGCCGGCGGGAGGAGCCGGGTGGGTCAGCTCAGGAAGTCGAGCAGGGCGGCGTTGACCGGCTCGGGGCGTTCCAGCGGCAGCAGGTGCGCGGCGTCCGGCACGTCGGGCAGCCGTACCGCGCCGGGCACCTCGGCGGCGATCCGGTCGGCGAGGCGGCTGATGTCGGGCACGTCGGCGGCGCCGGCGGTGACCAGGACGGGCACCCGCAGCTCGCCGAGGCGGCCGATGGCCGGCGGTGTCAGCTCGCCCACCTCCACCGCGCCGAGCGCCAGCTCGGCGGCGAGCGCGCCCTGGTCCATCTCCTGGGCGAACGCGACCAGCCCGGGGTCGACGTCGGCCGGCTGGCGACCCGGGCCGACCACCCAGAACCGCACCTCGCCGGCCGCCCCGGCGACGAAGTCGTCGGGGTCGACCTCGCCGACCAGGTCGTCCCAGAGGTCGTTGGCCTCCTCGGACCACTCGTTCCCGGAGACCGCCGTGTCGAACAGCGCGAGCGCGCTCACCCGGTCCGGGTGGGCCAGCGCGGTGTCGATGGCGACCGACCCGCCGAAGGAGCAGCCCACCAGGGCGGCTCGGGGCAGGTCGAGTGCGTCCAGCAGACCGGCCACGTCGTCGTGGTGGGCGAACGGCGCCGGAGGCAGCTCGGAGTCGCCATAACCCCGCAGGTCCGGGACGATCACCCGGTGCCGGGCGGCGAGCGCGGGCAGCTGGTTCCGCCACATCCGCCGGTCGGCGATGCCGGCGTGCAGCAGCACGACGGGCGAACCGGTGCCGGCCTCGTCGTACGCGATGACTGCTCCATTGACTGTGATCTTGTGCACGAACGGACGGTACGGAATCGCACGAGCCGCACGCAAACAGGATGCTGAGACCTTGCTAACTGTGGCTAGCGTTTTGCTTGCAGGAGTTAGCAGGGGCGGTTAGCGTCGCTGTCATGGCCACACCGAAGGACCTCCCCGACGTCGGCGGGTTCATCCGCGATCTGCGGCGCAACGCCAAGATCTCGCTGCGGCAGCTCGCCGAGCAGGCTGGGGTCAGCAACCCGTACCTCAGCCAGATCGAGCGCGGCCTGCGCAAGCCCAGCGCCGAGGTGCTCCAGCAGTTGGCCAGCGCGCTGCGGGTCTCCACTCCCGCGATGTACCTGCGCGCCGGGCTGCTCGACGACAAGGAGGGCCACGGCGTGCTCGCCGCCATCGCGGTGGACACCGACCTGACGATGGCCCAGAAGCAGTCGCTGAGCCAGATCTACGAGACGTTCCGCCGGGAGAACACCCGGTTGGCCGAGGCCCAGGCCGCCGCCGAGGGCGTCAGCGAGGAAAGCGCCGGCGGCGCGGCCGGGGTGACCACCCCGACCGATGTCGCCGATCAGCCGGCCGACGTGGCCAACCTGGCCGCCACCGGCCCCACCACCGCGGGCGGCACCCCGACCGAGGCCGTTCTCGAGTCGGTCGCCGTCACCGAGGCGGGCACCGCACCCGCCCCGACCAGCACCAGCACCAGCACCCCCGAGAAGAAGGCCGCCGGTCCGGCGGTCCGGAAGGCCGCCGAGGCGGCCGAGGAGGAGACCTCATGACCGAGCCGAAGACCAACCGCATCCCCGCCCCGATCTACGCCGCCGCCGGCGCCGGGGAGTTGGCCCTCGAGCAGCTGCGCAAGTTGCCGGCCGCAGTCGGCATCCTCGGCACCCGGGTCGTCGCCGACCTGGGCGGCCGGGCCGTGCTGACCGGCTTCGAGCTGCGCCAGAAGGCCACCGAGACGCTGCGTACCGCCAACGAGACCGCCGAGACCCTGCGCGGCCGGGCGCAGGCCGAGCTGGATCTGGCCAAGCTCCGCGAGTCCGCCGACCTGGCCAAGCTGCGCGAGGTCACCGACCTGGACCGGCTGCGCGCCGCCGCGACCCGCAACGCCGCCGTGGTCGTCGCCGGTGCCCAGGCCGCACAGGAGCGGGCGTTCGCCGCGTACGGCGCACTGGTCGCCCGCGGTGAGCGTGTCGTCGGCGTCGGCGTGCTGGAGGCCGCCGAGACGGTCAACGCCGACATCGAGGCGACCCAGGCCGTGACGCCGGCCGCGCCCCCGGTCGAGGCCACCGCCCCGGCCGAGGTGCCGACCCCGGCCGACGTGGCCGAGATCGCCGAGGCCAAGCCGGCCGCCGTCAAGAAGGCCGCTCGGGCGCCGAAGGCCGCGAAGCCCGCCGCGACCCCGTCGGCGAAGCTGCCCCGGGCCACCAAGCGGACCCGTCCGGCGGCCGAGTAGTTCGTGGTGTCGACGACCCCGGCGGCGTCCTTGTCGGACGTAGCCGGGGTCGTCGACATAAGCTTGCCGGCATGGCCAACGCCGCGCCGATCTTCGCGTTCGAAGTCCGCTACGTGATCGAGCTGATCCTGCTCGTCTTCGCGCTGATCATCCAGGGTGTCGCGCTGGTGCACGCCGTCACGCAGCGCTCCGACGCCTTCCCCGCCATCGGGACGCTGCCCAAGGGTGGCTGGATCGCCATCCTGGCGGTCTGCCTGGTGCTGACCCTGCTCGGCTTCGGTCCGATCAGCCTCTTCGGACTGATCGGCATCGCTGCCGCGCTCATCTACCTGCTCGACGTCCGGGTCGGCCTGCGCGACCTGAGTGACGGCAAAGGGTTCTGGTGAGAGGTTTCCGCTGGCCACCCCCGCCGGACGGCGGGCCCCGCACCTGGGGGCCCGGCCCGGGTGGGCCGCGTACCGGTCGGCCGGCGCTGCCGGAGCCGGAGACCGAGCTGGTCACCACCCCGCACGGCGTACGGCTGGAGCGGCTGGTCACCGGCACCGGTGATCCGGTCACCGTGTTCGCGCACGGGTTTGGCAACGGCATCGCCACCACGCGTCCGTTCGGCAGTGGGGTGACCGGCCGCAAGGTGTTTTTCCAGTTCCGTGGGCACGGCCGCTCCGACGCGCCGGCCGGTCCGTGGAACTACCTGGACCTGGCCCGGGACCTGCGCGCCATCGCCGATCTCGGCGGGGCCAGCCGGGCGTTCGGGGCGAGCCTCGGCGCGGGGGCGCTCTGCCGGCTGCTGGCCGAGAGCCCGGAGCGCTTCGAGAAGCTCGTCTTCTTCCTGCCGGCCGTGCTCGACCAGCCGCGTGGCCCGGTCGCCCGGGAACGCTTCACGGACCTGCTGGAGGCGGTCGAGAGCGGCGACGCCTCGGCGGTCGCCGACGTGGTCTCGCTGGAGCTGCCGACGGCGGTCCGTAACACTCCGGCCGGCTGGTCGTACCTGCGGCAGCGGCTCGACCAGCTGCTCCGCGACGGGCTCGCCGACGGTCTGGCCACCCTGCCGGAGCAGGCGCCGCTGCGCGACGCCAGCGTCCTGTCAGCGGTCACCGCGCCGGCGCTGGTGATCGGCTGTGCGGGTGACGACCTGCATCCGGTCGAGGTCGCCGAGCAGCTCGCCGGCGCGCTTCCCCAGGCCACCCTGCACGTGTACGACCGGCCGGGCGTGCTCTGGACGGAACGCGCCGATCTGCGGGAGCGCATCTCCGGCTTCCTGAACGAGTAACGTGCCCTGCCATGGGCGTCACACAGCATGGTCGGACTCACCGACTGGACCTCGCCGACCCGACCCTGCGCGAGTGGACCTGCACGGTCCTGCACGCCGACCCGGAGCAGGGCGTCGTGCTCGACCGTTCGGCGTTCTACCCGGGTGGCGGCGGGCAGCCGCCGGACCACGGCGTGCTGCTCTGGCAGGGCGTACAGACCCGGATCGTCGGCACCCGCAAGGGCGACGACCCGTACCTGATCCCCGCCGAGGGTGACCCGCTGCCGCCGGCCGGCACCGAGGTCGTCGGCGCGGTGGAGGACGAGCGCCGCACCCGTCTGATGCGCACCCACTCCGGGCTGCACGTGCTCTGCGGGGTGGTGCTCCGCGACTTCGGCGCGCTGGTCACCGGCAACTCGATGGAGCCGGGCGAGGCCCGGATGGACTTCAACCTCCCCGAGGTGCCGGCCGACTTCAAGAGCCGGATCGAGGAGCTGGTCAACGCCGAGATCGCCGCCGATCGGTCGGTCGCCGTCCGGGTGCTGCCGCGCACCGAGGCGCTGTCCCTGCCGGACATCATCCGTACTCAGTCCAACCTCATCCCGCCGGACGAGCAGGAGGTCCGGATCGTCGACATCGTCGGGCTGGATGTGCAGGCCGACGGCGGCACCCACGTCGCCTCCACCGCCCAGATCGGCAAGGTGCAGGTGGTCAAGGTGGAGAGCAAGGGCCGGGCCAACCGCCGGGTCCGCGTCCGGCTCGTGGACTGACCGCCCCACCGCTCACCAACCTTTCCGGTAATTCGGACGGCGGCTGTCAGGTATTCCTGACAACGTCGCAGGCATGACGCAACCGCTGACAGGAAAGATCGCGCTCGTCGCCGGCGCTACCCGGGGTGCCGGGCGGCAGATCGCCGTCCAGCTCGGCGCCGCCGGTGCCACCGTTTACGCCACCGGCCGCAGCAGCCGCGCCGGCCGTTCCGAGATGGACCGGCCGGAGACCATCGAGGAGACCGCCGAGTTGGTCACCGCCGCTGGCGGCGTCGGCATCCCGGTCCGGGTCGACCACCTGGTGCCCGAGCAGGTCCGCGACCTGGTCGCCCGGATAGAAGCCGAACAGGGCCGCCTCGACGTGCTGGTCAACGACATCTGGGGCGGCGACCCGCTGGTCACCTGGGAGAAGCCGGTCTGGGAGCAGCCACTCGACGCCGGGTTCCGCACCCTGCGGCTGGCCGTCGACACCCACATCATCACCAGCCACTTCGCGTTGCCGTTGCTGATCCGCAAGCCCGGCGGCTTGGTGGTGGAGATCGGCGACGGCACCAAGGCGTACAACGACGAGAACTACCGGCTGTCGGTCTTCTACGACCTGGCCAAGACCTCGGTCAATCGCCTCGCCTTCAGCCAGGCGCACGAGTTGAAGCCGCACGGCGGCACCGCCGTCGCGCTCACCCCCGGCTGGATCCGCTCCGAGGCCATGCTGGAGCACTTCGGCGTGACCGAGGAGAACTGGCGCGACGGAGCGGCCACCGACCCGCACTTCCTCATCTCCGAGACGCCGGCCTTCGTCGGGCGCACGGTGGCCGCGCTCGCCGCGGACGACGAGAAGGCCCGCTGGACCGGCATGTCCGTCGACGCCGGCACGCTCTCGAAGGTGTACGGGTTCACCGATGTCGACGGCAGCCAACCGGAGGCCTTCCGGTACATCGTCGAGGTGGTCGACGCCGGCAAGCCGGCGGACGTCACCGGCTACCGGTAGAGCGCGCCGAGCCGGTCGGCCGCCTCGGCGAACAGCTCCCGCAGCTCGGGCGGATCGAGGACCTCGACCTCGGGGCCGAGCCCGAGCAGTTGGTGGTACGCCACCCCGACGGATTCGACCGGCAGGCGCGTCACGACCCACCCCTGCCGGTCGGGCCCCTCGGCGGTGGCGACCACCTCGTCGTACACGAAGGGGGCGTCCACCAGATGTCGGAGCTGGCGCAGGCCGGCCGGGCTGAGCCGGACGGTGACCTCCGCCCGCAGCATGGTCCGCAGGAACGACCCGGCCTGCTCGCGCCAGTGCACGGCCAGGTCGAAAGCCTCGTCCCGCTCGAAGCTCTCCTCGCCCACCTCGACCCCGGTCACCCGGTCCACCCGGTAGGTGCGGGCATCCGCACCGACGCGGCCGACCAGGTACCAGACCCCGCTCTTGAGTACCAGCCCGTACGGCTGCACCCGGCGGGTCACCTCCCGATCGCCGCGCCGGTAGCGCAACTGGACCACCCGGTCCCGCCAGACCGCCCGGGCCAGCTCGGTCAGCCACGGCGGCGGTCCGGTCTCCCGGAACCAGCCCGGCACGTCCAGGTGGAACCGCTGTCCGGCGCGGGCCGGGGCGTCCCGCAGCGCGGGCGGCAGCGCCGCGAGCACCTTGAGCTCGGCGGCGGCGACCGCGTCGGCGAGCCCCATGTCGCCGGCCGGCCCGGGCAGCCCGGCGAGGAAGAGCGCCTCCGCCTCGTCCCTGGTCAGCCCGGTCAGCCTGGTCCGGTAGCCGCCGAGCAGCCGGTACCCGCCGGCCCGCCCCCGGTCGGCGTAGACCGGCACCCCGGCGGCGGAGAGCGCCAGCACGTCCCGGTAGACGGTCCGCTCAGAGACCTCCAGCTCGCGCGCCAGCTCGCCCGCGGTCATCGACCCGCGTGCCTGCAACAGCAACAGCAGCGAGATCAGTCGGGAGGCACGCACCCGCCCATCCTGCCCGGTGCCACTCACCGTCCGCCGGGCGTCAGCAGCCCCCGGTCGTACGCGGTGGCCACCGCCGCAGCTCGGTCGTTGACCCCGAGCTTGGCGTACACGTGCAGCAGGTGCGTCTTGACGGTGGCTTCGCTGATGAACAGCCGGGCCGCCGCCTCCCGGTTCGAGGCACCGCGGGCCACCAGCGTGAGCACTTCCAGCTCGCGCTGGCTGAGCGGTTCCTCGGCCGGGGCGCGCAGCCGGCCCATCAGCCGGCCGGCAACGCTCGGCGAGAGCACCGACTCGCCGCGGGCGGCGGCCCGTACCGCCCGGACCAGATCCTCGCGCGGCGCGTCCTTGAGCAGGTAGCCGGTGGCGCCGGCCTCGATCGCCGGCAGCACGTCCGCGTCCGTGTCGTAGGTGGTGAGCACCAGTACCCGGGAGGCGCTGCCGGCGCGGGCCAGCCGACCGATGGCCGTCACCCCGTCCATCCCGGGCATCCGCAGGTCCATCAGCACCACGTCGGGACGCAGCGTCGCGACCAGGGCCAGCGCTTCGGCCCCGTCCGCGGCCTCGCCGACCACCTCGAACCCGGGATCGCCGGTGAACATGCCGCGCAGTCCGTCCCGCACCACCGGATGGTCGTCGACGATCAGCAGCCGGACCGGGCCGGTCATCCGGCACTCCCGGCGAGGGCGGGCACGGAGGCCGAGATGGCGGTGCCGACGCCCGGCTCGGACTCGACGGCCAACTCGCCGCCGACCCGGGTCACCCGTTGCCGCATGGCGGTGAGCCCGTACCCGCCGCCCGGCTCCCGGGGCGTCGGCTGGTTGATGACGTCGAATCCCGTCCCGTCGTCACGGACGTCCAGGGTGACCATGTCCTCCATGTACGACAGGGTCAGCCCGACCCGCGACGCGGCGGCATGCCGGGCCACGTTGGCCAGCGCCTCCTGTGCGGCCCGCAGCAGGGTCACCTCGACCTCCGGGTGCAGCGGGCGAGGCGTGCCGGTGGTGGCGACCTCGGCGGCCACCCCGTTGAGGGTCGACCAGCGCCCTCCCAGCTCGGCGAGGGCGTCCGGCAGGCGGGCCGTCTCCAGCGGTTCCGGGCGGACCGCCCGTACCGAGCGACGGGCCTCGGTGAGGCTCTCCCGGGCCAGGGCGAGGGCGTTGTCCACGTGCCGACGCCAGTCGGCCGAGCGGTCGCGGGTCTGCTCGGCAGCCTCCAGTTGGGTGATGATGCCGGTCAACCCCTGGGCCAGAGTGTCGTGGATCTCCCGGGCCATCCGCTGGCGCTCGTCCAGCACGCCGGCCTCCCTGGCCTGGGTGAGCAGTTGGGCGTGTAGCCCCACGTTCTCCCGGGCCGTGTCGGCGAGCTTCCGGTTCGCCCCGGCCAGCTCCTCCACCAGGAGTTTGCGGTTGGCGTTCTGCCGCTCGGTGACGGTGCCGAACCAGCTCACCGCGCCGGCCGCCCCGGCGTTGAACAGCACCAGCACCGACCAGAGCAGCCAGTGCCCCGCCGAGGTGGGTGGGCCCGCGCTCTGCGCGGTGGCGACCAGCACGCCGGTGACAGCCACCCCGGCGAACCGCCACCGGCCGGGAAGCACGAGGAACGCGTGCACGAAGCCGACCCAGGCGAAGAAGCCATACCACGGGCTGGCCAGCACCAGCACGGCGCTGAAGGCGAGGAGCCCGACGTAGTAGGCCGCCATCAGCGCACGCCGGGTGATCCACTGCGGATGCAGAGTGATGAACCAGGTGACCCAGCAACCGGCCCCCACGGCAACGGCCAGGGTCGGTGGGAACGGCAGGCTGCCCGGGGCTGGCGCGAAGCGTGCCAGCACGGTCCCGACGAGCAGCCCGAGGAAGGGCGCAACCCGGTAGACGTTCGCCTCGCGCGCCTCCCACACGGCAAGCCGGTCGACCTGTTCCGCGGTGCTGGTCATCAGTTGTCGCTCACTCCCAGCGGAAGAGTTTCGCGGCGATCGCACCGGCGGCCACCGCGACCGCCGCCATTATCCCCAGGTGCAGCGGGTGTGGCGACGTCCCGGTCCAGGCGTCGAGCAGCGCCTGCACCCCGGGTGGCGTGTAGTCGCCGATCTGGACCAGGAAGTCCGGCAGGAGGAACCGGGGCACGTAGACGCCGCCGAAGAACATGACCGCCATGAACAACGGCACGGCCAGCCCCTGCGCCGACTTGGTCGTCCGCGCCACCGCCGCCACCAGCAGGCCCAGCGCCAGCAGGGCGGCCGTACCGAGGATGAGGGCCAGCGTGAAGCCCAGCGGACGCCGGGGTAGCGGCACGTCGAACGCCAACCGACCGACCGCGATGAGCAGCACGGCGCTGACCAGGATGGTGGCGAGCGAGATGACCAGTTGGGCGGCCAACAGCGCGGCCGGGCTGGCCGGGGTGGTGGCAAGCCTGCGGAGCACACCACGTTCCCGGTAGGTGGCCAGCACCGTGGGCAGGATGTTCACCGCCGACATGGCGAGCGTGATCACCAGCAACGAGGGGGCGAAGTACTGGACGAAGGACACGTCGCCGTACTGCGGATCCGGCTCGCGCATCGCCGGGATCAGCCCGAACACCAGCAACAGCGCGAGTGGCAACACGACAGTCGTCAGCGGCGAGCCGAAGTCCCGCAGGAAGAGCCGCGTCTCGATCTTGAGGATCTGCCCGAAGGCGTGCATGTCGCTCTCCCTCACTCGGCGGGCCGGTGCCCGGTCAGCTCGACGAACGCGTCGTCGAGGGTGGACTGCTCCAGCCGCAGGTCGGCGGCGATGATCTGGTTGCGGGCGAGCACCGAGGTGACCGCGTGCAGCACATCACCGGTGCCGGTCACCACCACCTGGCTGCCGGTGCGCTGCATGGCGGTCACCTCGGGCAGATCGGTGAGGAGCCGGTCGTCAACCGGGGCGGACGGCCGGAACCGGATCCGCTGCTCCGGGACCACCGTCGACACCAGGCCGGCCGGGCTGTCCAGCGCGACGACCCGTCCCCGGTCGATCACCGCGACCCGGTCGCAGAGCCGCTCGGCCTCCTCCATGAAGTGGGTGACCAGCACGATCGTCACGCCGCTGTCCCGGATCTGTTCGATGAGGGCCCAGGTGTCCCGCCGGGACTGCGGGTCGAGCCCGGTCGTCAGCTCGTCCAGGATCGCGACGCTCGGGTTGCCGACCAGCGCCAGCGCGATCGACAGCCGCTGCTTCTGACCGCCGGAGAGCTTCTTGTACGCGGTGTTCCGCTTGTCACCCAGACCCAACCTGTCGATCAGGTCCGCCGGGTCAGCCGGGTCGCGGTAGAACGAGGCGTACAGCTCCAGCGCCTCGGAGACCCGCAGCTGGTCCGGCAGTTGGCTCTCCTGGAGCTGCACGCCGACCCGCTGGCGGAGCTGGGCCGCGTCCCGGCGGGGGTCGAGCCCGAGGACCGACACCCCGCCCCCGTCCGGGACGCGGAGCCCGGCGACACACTCCACGGTGGTGGTCTTGCCAGCACCGTTCGGGCCGAGGACCCCGAAGATCTCCCCGGCCTCGACCGTGAACGACACGTCGGCCACGGCCACCAGGTCGCCGTACCGCTTGTGCAGGTTGGTCACCTCGATGACCGGCATCGTGCCGCCTTCCGCCGTTGCATCCGTACCCCAGCAGCCTGGCGGTTGCTGCTCGGGCGCGGATCGACCAGCCGTTGATGACCTTTCGTGACAGCGGCTGACCCCGGCGATCCACCAACCGGTTGATGCGCAAGGAGGGGATCCGTGTCGACGCGCTGCCTCAACGCACCGCCCGGCGGCCGTACCCACCGATCGCTAGGCTGCTCGATCGTGGACGCCAGCAGAATCGCCAACCCGGTCACCGGGGCCGTCGGACGCTTCTTCGCGGGGGCCGGGCTGCTCCTGCGTGGGCTCGGCCTCTACGTCCGCAGCCCGAAGCTGATGCTGCTCGGCATCGTGCCGGCGTTGATCTCCGGTGTGCTCTTCGTGGGCGCGTTCGCGACCCTGGTGTACTTCGTGGACGACATCGCCGCCGTGGTCACCCCGTTCGCCGACGACTGGTCGACCACCGCCCGCAACCTGCTCCGGGTGATCGCCGGGCTGGCCTTCCTGGGCCTCGGCGGCCTGCTCGCCGTGGTCAGCTTCACCGCCGTCACCCTGGTCATCGGCGACCCGTTCTACGAGAAGATCTCCGAGCGGGTGGAGGAACGGTACGGCGGCACGCCGGGTTCGGTGGACGTGGCCTTCTGGTCGTCGCTGCGCCGCAGCCTCGCCGACTCCGTACGGCTGGTGGCCCTCACGGCGCTGGTCGGCATCCCGCTCTTCCTCGCCGGCTTCATCCCGGTGGTCGGCCAGACGGTGGTCCCGGTGATCGGGGCAGCGGTGGGTGGCTGGTTCCTCGCCGTGGAGCTGGTCGGCGCCCCGTTCTACCGCCGCGGCATGCGGCTACCGCAGCGCCGGTCGATCCTCAAGGCCGACCGGCCCGCCGCGCTGGGCTTCGGGGTGGCGGTGTTCCTCTGCTTCCTGATCCCGCTCGGCGCCGTGCTGGTCATGCCGGCGGCGGTGGCCGGTGCCACCCTGCTGGCTCGCCGCTCGCTCGGCCAGCCGATCGAGGAGCGCTGACATGGAGATCACCCTGGTCGAGGGGGACATCACCACCCAGCGGGTGGACGCCATCGTGAACGCCGCGAACTCGTCCCTGCTCGGCGGCGGCGGGGTGGACGGAGCCATCCACCGGCGCGGCGGTCCCGCCATCCTGGCTGAGTGCCGGGCGCTGCGGGCCTCCCGGTACGGCCGGGGCCTGCCGACCGGCCAGGCGGTGTCGACCACGGCCGGGGAGCTGCCGGCCCGCTGGGTGATCCACACCGTCGGGCCGGTCTGGTCGGCCACCGAGGACCGCTCGGCGCTGCTGCGCGACTGCTACGCCAACAGCCTCCGAGTGGCCGACGAGTTGGGCGCGGCCACCGTGGCGTTCCCGCTGATCTCCGCCGGTATCTACGGCTGGCCGGTCGAGGATGCGGTCCGCCAGGCGCTGTCGGTGCTGCGCGCGGCTACGCCGGCCACGGTCACCGAGGCCCGCCTGGTGCTCTTCGGCGCCGACACCCACTCCACCGCGCGCCGGGTTTTCGACGCCGACGCCTCGGCATAGCGAAAAGCCCCCGGAGCGCCGGGGGCTTTGGCGTTGTAGCGGTCAGCTGGTGGACTTCACCAGGTCAATGAACCCGTGCCACACCTGGGGGTCGAACCGCAGCGTGCCGCCATCCGGGTTCTTCGAGTCGCGCACCGCGACGACGCCGGGCAGGTTGTCGGCGACCTCGACGCAGTCGCCGCCGTTGGAGCTGCTGCGGGTGCTGGTGCGCCATTCGGCGCCGCTCAGGTCAGCCATGATCTTGCCTTCTAAGGAAGTCGATGGTCTGGCGCGTGGAAAGCCACCGACCGGAGCGTATCCCAGATGGACCAGAGGGCGGCTGTCTCATTGGTCAATCTGCCGGCCGCCTGGCATCGAGGTACGCACATCGCCGTCCTCGGTGATGGCGATGACGAAGGGTCCGGCCTGCCGCCGCTGGACGCGATGGTGAACGCCGCGAACTCGTCCCTGCTCGGTGGCGGCGGGGTCGACGGCGCCATCACCGACCGTTCCATGGCTGCGTCGGGTCTCCCCGGGCTATGCCGCCCGCGCGTCAGCCCATAGTGACTCGAAGTGCTCCACGTAACGATCGAACGGGCCGCCGGCCTCCCGGCGTTGCAGGTGCATCGTCACCGAATCCTGCCCCAGCCCCGCGCCGATGTGCGTCGCCACAATCGCCTCGTCATCGAAGACCCAGACCGACATGGCGATGTGCCGGTCTGACAGCCGGACAGCGAGGGGTTCCGGTGACTTCGCGATCTCCGCCTGACTCATGGCTATACGGGTCGCGAGCGTGAGGGGCGTTGCCTCGATACGCTCCCGCGCCGTGGTGCCGGCGCTGCCCGGGTCACCGAGCAGGAAACGCACATCGGCACCGACCTGGGCCTTCGCGCCGAGCGTGGCGGCGGCATTGGGCACCTCAAGCCACACGAAGTAACTCGTGTACCCGCCGAACCACAACCGCGTGCCGGCCTGGTCGATCAACTCGCGGAACAGCGAACGGGGAAGGTCGGAGCGGCGTGCGTACACGCCGACCAGCTCACGGTCTGAACCGACCTTGACAGCGCGGCGGACGACTTCCGGCCATAGCACTTCTACATCCTGCCCCAGCACCCCGGCTGCCCGCATCCGAGAGCGGGGGTGAGGAACGCGGCCCCGGCTGAGCCACCGCTCAACCGTCTTCGCGTCCACATCGCATTTCTCGGCAAGTTCAGCAACGGTCAGCCCTGCCGATCGGAGGGCGTGTCTAAGGGCGTCGTTCCGCGACATCGTAGGGGACCTTTCCTAGACGTCCCTTGATGGTTGCATCCGGACGGTGCAGACGTCTGCTACTCCCTGCGACCGTCCGATGGGGTGGCGCCGCTGGTGGAGGCATGCCCGGTGGTGGTGCTAGCCGCGGGGTCGCACCGGGTAAAAGGGGACGGGCGGCCCCTCCCAGCCGACAGGAGGGGGAGAGATGTCCGAGGAGCGACCGAAACCAGTGCCACCGGAGCCGAAGTCGACGCGCCCGGCACCGACACCGTCGGCTCGGGCTGTTGTCCCGGGTCGGACAGGGCCTTCATCCCGCCCTTCCGTGGCGCCGGGTCGCCTCGCCGGGAAACTCGTCCCCGCGCACCGCTGGGTGTCGCGGTGATCGGGGCGTTGAGGGCCGGCGACGTGATCAGGTTGACCCGTGCCGCCAGTCCGCAGTTCGTGCGCCCGTTGATGATCCGGGTCATCCGCGAGTTGGCCGACCGGCACACGTACCACGGATGGGTCTGGGTCGAAGGCTATGAGCTGGGCCGGAACGGAATGGCGCTGGCGAAGCGGGAGCTGTTCCTGCTGCGTGAGGGAGTCCGGGTACTGACCCCGGCCCCGACGAACACGGCACAGTCGGCCACCCGTCGGCCCGTCGGACGCACACCGGTGAGGGCGGGGGCGTGAGTCGCGGCGTACCCCCGCATCATCCCGGCGCACCGCACTGGCGCTGCACCCGGTGCGGCGCCCCGTGGCCGTGCTCCCCGGCACGGCTGTCGCTGCTCTCCCGTTGGAGAGGCGACCGGGCCGGCATGGTGCTGATGCTGACGATGCTCCTCGACGAGGCGTTCGCCGACGCGGTGAAGCTCGGCCTCACACCCGACCCGGTGGCGTACGTCGAACGGTTCCTCGTCTGGGTCCTTCCCCGCGTCGGCTGACGCCGCTCAGGTCAGTTCGGCCAGGCAGGACCACTGGGCCGCGACCGGCCGGTAGCCCAGCTTGGTGTTGATCGCCAGCATCGGCCCGTTCGCCTCGTCGTTCGAGGTGTACGCGACGCGGACGCCGCCGGCGGCGGCCCAGTGCAGCGCCGCCGTCTTGACCAGCCCGGCCAGCCCCCGACCCCGGTATGCGGGGACGGTGCCGGTGTAGTCCGACCACATCCGGTCCCCGTCCCGCTTTACCAGGCTGAACGCGGCGATCTCCCCGTCGACCTCGGCGGCGGTGCTCGCCGTCTTGTCCAGGCCCAGGTTGTCCCAGACGTCGTACTGCCAGCTCTCGTAGCTGATCGTGTCGACCGGCACGTCGCCGGGCTCGTCGACGGCCGAGGCGGCGTCCGCCTCGTGTAGCAGGTGCGGGTCCAGCTCGGCGATCGGGCGCAGTCGTACGCCCGGCGGTGGGTCGGGCAGCACGGGCGCCGGATCCAGGTCGAGCGCGGAGTAGCGCAGCTCGCGGCTGGGCTCGAAGCCGTGCCGACGGGCGAACGGCAGCGCGTCCGGCTGCGCCCAGGCGCGTACCCGGCGAACCCCCAGCGGGGTGAGATGGTCGGTCGCGGCCGTCAGCAGCGCAGTGCCGATTCCGCGTCGGCGGTGCTCCGGATGCACGTGCAGCAGTGAGATGTCGCCGAAGTCCGGCGTGGAGGTCCAACCCGCGCACTGCGCTGACACCCAGCCGACCACCCGGGCGTCCACCTCGGCCACGAAGGCGGTCCAGCCCTCCTCCGGTGGCGGTTCGGCGATCATCTTCCGGGTCGACTCGACCCCGCGCACCAGGTACGGGTAGACCATCGCCCGCAACGCCACCACGGCCGGGGCGTCGTCGGGCTGCGCCACACGGATCCGCATGTCAAGCCGCCATCCGTACGGCGGCGACGGCCTCGACCTCGACGAGCTGGTCGGTGTATCCGAGCACGGCCACCCCGAGCAGGGTGCTGGGCGGGTCGTGGTCGCCGAAGGAGTCCCGGACCACCTCCCAGGCCTTCACGAGATCGGCCTGCTCGGACGACGCCACGTACACCGTCGTCTTGACCACGTCGGTCAGCCGGGCGCCGGCGGCCCCGAGTGCGGTCTCCAGGTTCGTCATCACCTGCCGGGCCTGCGCCGCGTGGTCGCCCGGCGCAACGGTACGTCCCTCCGCGTCGAGCGGGCACGCGCCGGCGGTGAACACCAGCCGGGCGGGCGGGTCGACGGTGGCCGCGTACGCGTACTCGGCGACATCGGAGAGGGCGGGAACGTGCAGCAGCGCGACGGGATCCGGCATGTCGGCGACGCTAACGGGGATCGGGTGCCGGGGCGACGCATTAACCGCGGCAGGCAGCAACATCAGGGAAAGAGTGGCCTCCGGGCACCGTGAGGGCACTCTTTCCCTGATGTTGCGCGGATCTTGCCAGCGGGGTGCGGTGCGGCGCGGCGCCGGCGTGACGGGTCAGGCCGAGTCGCGCAGGATCAGCTCGGTGGGGAGCATGACCGCCGGCTCGATGGTCTCGCCGGCGGCCAGCCGGAGCAGCTGCCGGGTCATCCGCCGGCCGATCTCCACGATCGGCTGCCGGACGGTGGTCAGCGGCGGCTCGGTGTAGGCGGCGGTCTCGATGTCGTCGAAGCCGACCACCGCGACGTCCTCCGGCACCCGCCGGCCGGCCTCGCGCAGGGTTCGCAGGGCGGCGTGCGCCATCAGGTCGGAGGCGGCGAAGACCGCGTCCAGGTCGGGATGCTCGGTGAGCAGCCGGTGCATCGCCGCCGCCCCGGACTCCCGGGTGAAGTCCCCGATCGCGACCAGCTCGGGCATCCCCGCGGCGGCCATCGTGGTCCGGTAGCCGGTGAGCCGTTCGATCCCGGCCACCATGTCCTGCGGCCCCGCGATGGTTGCGATCCGCCGGCGACCGCTGTCTATCAGGTGCTGGACGGCCGCGGTCACCCCGCCGACGTGGTCGACGTCGACGTACGGCACGGGCACGTCTCCGAGTGGCCGACCGCTGCACACGACCGGGATGCCGAGCCGGGCGAGGGTGCCGGGCAGCGGGTCGGCGCCGTGCAGCGAGGCGAAGAGCACCCCGTCGACGTGCCGTCCGGTGGTGAACCGCTCGACCCGGTGGTGCCCGGCCGGTGAGCCGGCCAGCATCAGCACCAGCTGCTTGTCGGCCGCCTCCAGCTCCTGGCTGACCCCACGGATGATGCCGGGGAAGACCTGGTCGTCGGAGAAGACCCGGGTGGCCGCCTCCGGCATGACCAGGGCGATCGAGTCGGTGCGTTGGGTGACCAGGCTGCGGGCGGCCAGGTTGGGCACGTACCCCAGCTCGGCGACCGCCCGGTTGACCGCCTCGCGGATCGGCTGGGCGACGGTGGTGGAGCCGTTGACCACGCGGGAAACGGTGGCCCGGGACACCCCGGCCCGCGCCGCCACCGCCTCGAGCGTCGGCCGTTGCGCCGTCGTCATCGCGACTTCCCCCCGCTCGTCACAGCCCGTTCCGGGAGATCACCTCCTGGTACCACCGGGCGCTGGCCTTCGGTGTGCGCCGCTGGGTCAGGTAGTCGACGTGCACGATCCCGAACCGCTTGCGGTAGCCCTCCGCCCACTCGAAGTTGTCCAGGAACGACCATACGAGATAGCCGCGCAGGTCCACGCCCCGGGAGATCGCCTCGTGCGCGGCCCGCAGGTGTCCGTCGAGGTAGGCGATCCGGTCGGTGTCGATCACCTGCCCCGGCCCGTCGGGCGAGTCCGCACCCGGCTTGTCGGGGAACGCCGCGCCGTTCTCGGTGATCAGCAGCGGCACGCCGGGGTAGTCGGTCGCGATCCGCTCCAGTAGCCGGGTCAGCCCGGCCGGCTCGATCATCCAACCCATGTCGGTGAGCGGCCCGGCCGCTGGCAGGAACTGCACGGCGCCCTCGGTGCCCGGGTACGCGCCGTTGCCGGCACCGTCGGGCCGGCCGGCGACGTAACTGGGGGAGTAGTAGTTGATCCCGAGCAGGTCGATCGGGGCGGCGATCAGCTTCTCGTCGCCGTCCCGGATGAACGTCGGCTCGACGATGCGCGCCACGTGTTCCCGCAC
Source organism: Micromonospora sp. U21 (assembly GCF_018070045.1). Lineage (GTDB taxonomy): Bacteria > Actinomycetota > Actinomycetes > Mycobacteriales > Micromonosporaceae > Micromonospora. Next base: position 103,244 of record NZ_JAGPYK010000013.1, on the reverse strand, counting down.
GTCGTCCGGGTAGCCGCCGGCCAGCAGCGGGTCGAGGAAGATCCGGTTGTGCAGGCCGTCGACCAGGCGGACCGCGGCCGCGTCGGCCGCGCTCTGCGGATCGGCCGGCCGCACGTCGGCGGGGTTGAGGGTGATGCCCACGTTGCGCGCGCCGGCCGCGCGCAGCGCCCGCGCCGCCAGGCCGTGCCCGAGAAGCAGGTGGTGTACGGCGGTGAAGGCCGCCGCCGGGTCCTGCTCGCCCGGGGCGTGCACCCCGTTGCCGTAGCCGAGGTACGCCGAGCACCAGGGCTCGTTGAGCGTGGTCCAGACGTCCACCCGGTCGCCCAACCGGGCGTACACCGCCGTGGCGTACGTGGCGAAGTGCTCGGCGGTCTCCCGGTTGGTCCAGCCGCCCCGGTCGCCCAACGCCTGCGGCAGGTCCCAGTGGTAGAGGGTGACGATCGGGTCGATGCCCCGGTCGAGCAGCGTGTCGGTGAGCCGGTCGTAGAAGTCCAGCCCGCGCGGGTTGGCCGGGCCCGTGCCGTCCGGCTGGATCCGCGGCCAGGCGACCGAGAACCGGTACGCCCGCAGCCCCAGCTCGGCCATCAGCGCCACGTCGTCGGGGTACCGGTGGTAGTGGTCGCAGGCCACGTCGCCGGTGTGGCCCTGGTACACCTTGCCCGGCGTCCGGCTGAAGGTGTCCCAGATGGACGGGCCGCGTCCGTCGTCGCGGGCCGCGCCCTCGATCTGGTACGCGGCGGTGGCCGCTCCCCAGAGGAAGTGCTCGGGAAACCGGAGTTCACCCGCGCCGCCGCTTGGCGGCGGCGCGAGCGCCTCGCTGCTGTGCCTGCTGGTTCGCTCGCTCCGCTCGCTCACGCCTTGACCGCACCTTCCATGATCCCGCCGATGATCTGCCGGCCGAACAGCACGAAGACCAGCAGCAGGGGCAGCGTCGCGATGGCCGTCCCGGTGAACACCTGCGACATGTCCTGGTAGTACCCGTCCGACAGCGCCCGCAGGGAGAGCTGCACGGTCGGGTTCGCCGGGTCGTTCAGTACAGCGTACGGCCACAGGAAGTCGTTCCAGGTGGTCATGAACGTGAGCAGGCCGAGCACGGCGGCGGCCGGGCGCAGCGCGGGCACCACCACGTGCCAGAAGACCCGGGCGGTGCCGCAGCCGTCCATCCGGGCGGCCTCGATCAGCTCGTCGCTGACCGCCTGGCCGGCGTACTGCCGCATCATGAACACCCCGAACCCGGTGACCAGCGCCGGCACGATCACCGCTGGCAGCCGGTCGTTCCACTGCAGTCGGGTCATCAGCATGTACAGCGGGATCACACCGAGCTGCGTCGGCACCATCATGGTCGCGATGACCACGAGCAGCAGGGCGTTGCGGCCGCGGAACCGCAGCTTCGCGAAGGCGAAGCCGGCCAGGCTGGCGAAGAACACCACGGAGACGGTCACCGTGCCGGCCACGATCGTCGAGTTGATCAGACCGGTCAGGAAGTACGCGTCGGTGTTGTCGAACAGTCGCGAGATGTTGGCACCCAGGTTGCCGCCGGGGGTGATCGGCGGCGGCAGCTGACCCATCGCGTCGCTGGAGCGGCTGGCCACCACGAACATCCACCAGATCGGGAAGATCGACATCCCGGCGGCGACCACCAGGGCCAGGTAGGTGAGCGGGCTGGCCCGCCAGAGCCGGCTCATCGGGCCGCTCCCTTCCTGGCGTCCGGTCCGCCGCCCAGCCGACGCAGGACCAGGACGTTGACGGCCGCGACGATGGCGATGAGCGCGAAGAGCAGCCAGGCCACCGCCGAGCCGTACCCGAAGTTGTAGTGCGGGGCGAAGGCGTTCTCGAACATGTACATGGTCACTGTCTGTGATTCGCGGAGCGGTCCGCCCCGGATCGGGTTGGTGCCGGAGTGGAACAGCCTGGGCTCGGTGAACAGCTGCAACCCGCCGATGGTGGCGATGATGACGCAGAAGATGATCGTCGGCTTGAGCAGCGGCACGGTGATCGACCAGAACTGCCGGACCCGGTTGGCGCCGTCGATCGCCGCCGACTCGTACAGGTCGCGGGGGATGGCCTGCATCGCGGCCAGAAGGATCAGCGCGTTGTAGCCGGTCCACCGCCAGTCGACCATGGCCGAGATGGCCACCCAGGAGGCGACCCGGTCGGACTTCCACTGGACCGCGTCCAGCCCGACCAGGTCGAGCAGCCAGTTGACCATGCCGAACTCGCGACCGAAGAGCACCCCGAACACGATCGCGACGGCGGCCGTGGAGGTCACGTTCGGGACGAGCACCGCCATCCGCCAGCCGGTGCGCGCCCGCAGCCCCCGGTTGAGCAGGTTGGCCAGCCAGAGCGCGGCGAGCAGCTGCGGGACGGTGGAGATGACGAAGATGCCCAGCGTGTTGACCACCGCGTGCCAGAAGTCGACGTCGGCCAGCAGCCGGGTGTAGTTCTCCGCGCCGACGAACGGGTGGTCGGTGCCCAGCAGATCCCAGTCGTGCAGCGAGACCCAGAAGGTGTACACCAGCGGGTAGACCCCGAAGACCGCGAAGAGCACGAAGAACGGGGCGATGTAGAGGTACGGCGAGAGCCGGGTGTCAAGCCGGCTGAGCCGACCCGAAAATCGGCGGTGGCCACCGGTCGTCGGTACGACCGGCGGTCGGGCGTCGAGCTGGACGGTCATGCGCGAGGACTCCTTCCCGCCCTCCCCTCCCGCGCCGATCTAGGGCATGTCGTGGTCAGTCGATCTCTGAGCACGGCGATTCGCCCTAGATCGGCGGGGAGAGGGAAGGGGCTACTTGGCGGCGGCCTTCTTCGCGTTGGTCACCGCGTCGGTCCAGCCCTGCTCGGGGTTGCGCTGGCCTAGCTCCACCGTTCGTACGGCGTTCTCCACCTCGGTGCGGACGGCCTGGTTCTTTGGGCCCATGTAGACCGGCTTCAGGCTCTTCGCCCCGGTGCCGAAGATGGCGCCGACCGGGGCCCCCGAGAAGTACGCGTTGGTGGCTCCGGTGATAGCCACATCGTCGAGCGCCTGCGGCGAGGAGGGCAGCGGACCCTTGGCCTTGAACGCGCCGATCTGGCCCTTGGCGCTGGTCAGGAACTTGGCCAGCTCGATCGCCTCGGCCTGGTGCTTGCTCTGCTTGGGTACGGCGAGGTGCGATCCACCCCAGTTGCCGCCGTTGCCGGGCACCTTGGCGATGTCCCACTTGCCCTTGGCGGCCGGGCCGGCGTTGCCCTCGATGACCCCGGTCATCCAGGCGGGGCAGGCGATGGTGGCGAACTTCGACTGCTTGAAGGCGGAGACCCACTCCTCGGACCAGGAGCCGTACTTTCCGGAGAGGCCCGAGTCGATGATGTCCATGGTGGTGTCCCAGGCCTGCCGTACGGCCGGGTTGCTGTCGACGACCAGGTTGCCGCTGGTGTCGTAGTAGCTGTAGCCGCTCGTGTTGCCGGCGGTCTGCAGCAGGATGGTGTTGAAGGTGTTGGTCGCCGCGTCGAGGAAGGACGCCCCGGTCTTGGCCGCGACGAACCGTTCACCGGTGGCGATGTAGTCCTGCCAGGTGGGCCAGAGCTGGGAGACCGCGTCCCGTTCGGTGGGCAGGCCGGCCTTGGCGAAGAGGTCCTTGCGGTAGCAGATGGCGATGCCGCCGACGTCGGTGCCGAGGCCGATCAGCTGCTTGCCGTCGGCGGTCAGCCCGGCGTTCCACTTCCATTCGAGGAAGTTGCCCTTGAGGTCGGCGGCGCCGTGATCCAGCAGGTTGACGAAGTTGCCGGGGTTCGCCTTGTACTCGACCATCAGGCCTTCCTCGATGGCCACCACGTCGCCGGCGCCTCGGCCGGCGGCGAGCCACTGGGTCAGCTTCGGTGAGTACTCGTCGAGGTTGGTGCCGGTGCCGCGCTCGACGATCTTCACGTCGGGGTGCGCGGCCATGTACTCCTGGTAGAGCTGCTCGTAGCCGAACTGGCCGAAGACGTCGACGGTCAGCGTGACCGGCCCGTCCCCGTCCGCCTCGTCGCCGCCACCGCAGCCGGCGGTGACGAGCAGGGCGGTGGCGGCGGCGAGGGCCACCGCGGCGAGGCGGCGGCGCGGGAAGACAGCCATGGGATTCGGACCCCTCTCAAGGTGGTCGGGTGGTGGCGGATGGCCAAGAGAGCGCTCTCACGACAGGGTGGTGGGCCGTCCCCGCGCTGTCAAGAGAGCGCTCTCTCGTCGATATCCGATCGCGATGTGAGACGCCGACACGACCGAGGGCGCCACCCCTGGGGTGACGCCCTCGGTCGTGTCGTCCCGGGAAGGCCGGGTGGTGGTCAGTGGGTGCGCAGGCCGTCCAGCAGGTTGCGGTCGCCGGTGACGTCCAGCGTCTCGAAGCTGACCCGGCCCCAGAGCGCCAGCAGCAGGTCGCTCGCGCTGCCGCTGACCTGTGCCCGCGCGTGGTGGTCGTCGTGGTCGAAGATCGTCGCCGTGTCGAGCAGCGCCACGCCCTCGCCGCGCAGCCGCAGATACCACTCCTGCGCCGCGTCGGTCGCGGAGAGCTGCACCACCCCGTGCCACTCGCCCGGGCCCCGTCGACGGCCGGCGGGCAGCCAGGTGTCCAGCACCTCGCTCACCCCGTCGGCGGCGAGCTTCGCCTCCACCGGCTCACCGGCGGCGATGGCGAGCTGGGCGTCCCAGCGGTGCACCGCCGTCTCGTGCGCCATCCGGCGCGGCCAGAAACCCGCCTTCTTCGGCTGCGGGGCCCAGTTCCACGCCGGGGCCTCCGCGTCGAGCCCGTCGAATAGGGTCATCAGCTGGTCGTACCCCTGCTGCCAGAGCTGGAGGGGGCTCCGGCCCGGGTCCGCCTCGAACCGTTCCCGGCCGGCCGGCGCGGTGGTCAGGCCGGAGCCGACAAACGAAGAAACCCAGTGGTAGATGCCGGCGAGGTGCAGAGTGAGATCGTTGACCGTCCAGCCCGGACAGGACAACACCGGCGTCTCCGGCGGCGCTTCGGCCACCGCCGAGGCGAAGGCCGGGCCCTCCGTCCGGAGCGCACCGATCCAGAAATCCTTGCTGCCCTGCAGTCTGCTCATCGCCATCCTCCCGGGGGTGCCGGGCCACCAGTGGGTGCCACGGCTGCCCCTCAGCCTAAGGTGAAAGACGTGTCAGACGCCTACGCCCAGCCGACAACCGAAGCCGATCGTGCCATCCCTGGTCCACTGGCCAGCTACACCACGCTGCGGATGGGTGGGCCGGCCGGGCGGATCGTGGCCGCGGGCAGTGCCGACGAGATCGTCCGGGCCATTCGGGCCGCGGACGACCCGCTCCTGATCCTGGCGGGCGGCAGCAATGTGGTGATCGGCGACGCCGGCTTCCCCGGAACGGTCGTCCTGGTGCGCTCCCGCGGCCTGCGGATCGTCGCCGAGGACGTTGATTCGGTCACGGTACGGGTCGAGGCCGGCGAGCCGTGGGACGACCTCGTCGCCGCGACGGTGGCCAACGGCTGGGCCGGGCTGGAGTGCCTGTCCGGCATTCCCGGCTCGACCGGTGCCACCCCGATCCAGAACGTCGGCGCGTACGGCCAGGAGGTCGCCGAGACCATCACCGGCGTCGAGGTGTACGACCGGGCCGAGGACACCCGCCAGTTCATCCCCGCCGCCGACTGCGGGTTCGCCTACCGGGGCAGCATCTTCAAGTACCGGGACCGGATGGTGGTGCTCTCCGTCGACTTCCGGCTCGCCCGATCCCCGCTTTCCGGCCCGGTGCGCTACGCCGAACTGGCTCGGGCGCTCGGTGTCGAGGTGGGCGAGCAGGTGTCGCTGGCCGCTGCCCGAGCGGCGGTGCTGCGGCTGCGCGCCGGGAAGGGCATGGTGCTCGACGCCACCGACCCGGACACGCGCTCGGTCGGCTCCTTCTTCACCAACCCCGTGCTCGACCGGGCGGAATACGAGCTGCTCCGGGAGCGCGCCGCCGAGCTGGGCGAGCCGCCGGCCTGGCCCGGCCACGACGACACGGTCAAGGTGAGCGCGGCCTGGCTGATCGACAAGGCCGGTTTCACCAAGGGCCACCCCGGCCCGGACGGCGTGGCGATCTCCGGCAAGCACACCCTGGCCCTCACCAACCGCAGCGGCACAGCCAGTACGGCGGACCTGCTCACCCTCGCTGGCGACATCCGCGACACCGTGCACACCCGCTTCGGCGTGACCCTCCACCCCGAACCCGTGCTCATCAACTGCGCCCTCTGACCCCGGCCCGGCCCGGTCAGGGGCGGGGGGCGACGCTAAGCCAGGGCAGGGTCAGTTCGCCGTGGCGCCAGCGGTGCGGGCGGTCGAGGACAGGCCAGCCGGTGTCCCTGAGCTGGGTCACGGCGCGTAGCCAGCGTTGACGGGGGCCGAAGGTGGCGTACGGAGCGGCGGCCTGCCAGGCGCCCTCCAGCGCCCGGATCAGCTCGTGCACCGGCTCGCCGGGGACGTTGCGGTGGATCAGCGCCTTGGGTAGCCGCTCGGCCAGCTCGGCGGGGCTGCCCAGGGTGGTGAGTTTCGCGGCCAGGGTCAGCGTCCGGGGCCCGTCCGCGTCGATCAGCAGCCAGCCGGCGAGGCGGCCCAGCTCGTCGCAGGTGCCCTCGATGAGCGCCCCGCCGGGGGCGAGGGCGGCGGTCATCGTCCGCCAGGCGTCCGGCACCTCGCGCTCGTCGTACTGGCGCAGCACGTTGAACGCGCGGACCAGCACCGGCTGGAGCCCGGCCAGCTCGAATCCGCCCCGGGCGAAGGTCAGCCCGGGTGGGTCGGCGGCCGGGGTCGCGGCTGCCACCCGCTCCGGGGCGATCTCCAGCCCGACCAGCCGTACGTCCCGGCGGACCCCGGCGGCCAGCCGGGCCCGCAGCTCCACCGCGGTCACCGGGGTGGCGCCGTAGCCGAGGTCGACCACCAGCGGAACGGCCGCCGTCCGTAGCCGGTCGGCACAGGTGGAGACGATCCAGTTGTCCACCCGGCGGAGTCGGTTCGGGTTGGTCGTGCCCCGGGTGACCACGCCGAGCGGCCGACGTCGCGCCGCCCCGCTCACTCCTCCCGCTTCACTGTGGCCCTCGGTTCGCGACCGCGGGGCTCGCAAAACTGGCTCACTCCTCCCGCTTCACTGCCCGACCCGGTGCACCTTGTGCTGGGCGGCCTGCGCCCGGGGCCGGACCACCAGCCGGTCCACGTTGACGTGCTCAGGGCGGGTGGCGCACCAGGCGATGCAGTCCGCCACGTCCTCGGCGACCAGCGGCCCGGGCACGCCGGCGTAGACGGCGGCGGCCCGATCCGCGTCGCCGTCGAAGCGGATCAGCCCGAACTCGTCGGTCTTCACCATGCCCGGATCGATCTCGATCACCCGCAGCGGTCGCCCGCACAGCTCCAGCCGGAGCGTGCCGGCGATCGCGGTCTGCGCGTGCTTCGCGGCGGTGTAGCCGCCCCCGCCCTCGTAGACGGTCAGGCCGGCGGTGGAGGAGACCACCACGATCGTGCCCGCACCGGACGCCTCCAGCGCCGGCAGCAGCGCCTGGGTCACCCGCAGCGTGCCGAGCACGTTGACGTCGTACATCCACTGCCAGTCGTCGATCGAACCGGACTCCACCGGGTCCAGTCCGCGCGCGCCGCCGGCGTTGTTGACCAGCAGGGTGACCGGCCCCGGCGCCCGCGTGGCGGCCTCGACCAGCCCGGCCACCGACTCGTCCGAGGTGACGTCGCAGGTCACCGCGGTGGCCTGCCCGCCGGCGGCGGCGATCTCGGCGACCAGACCGGCGAGCCGGTCGGCGCGGCGGGCGGCGGCGAGCACGTGGAAACCCTCGGCGGCGAGCCGGCGGGCGGTGGCCGCGCCGATCCCGCTGGAGGCTCCGGTCACGATGGCGACAGAGGTCATCCCGTCATTGTCACCCCGGCACTCCGACCCGATCCGGGCGGGCGTGGCGGGCCGCCGCCAGCGGGCGGGAGGGTCGGCGGTGATGAGGTCCGTCACGCCGGGGGGCCGCGGCGAAGAATTTCCGTAGGCCGATGGGGAAGATGAGATCCGGCGTACGGGTTGACCGAGAAGCGCCGGTCGTGCGAGACGGCATCACCGTGACAAGAGGAGCGGACGTGGCGGAACTGCACACCGGCGTCGGTCGTCAGCGAGGTGCCCAACCGTGGCCCCGGCCCCGCCGCATCGCCACCCTGTCGGTGCACACCTCCCCGCTGCACCAGCCCGGCACGGGCGACGCGGGTGGGATGAACGTCTACATCCTGGAGGTCGCCCGGCGGCTCGCCGAGGCCAACGTCGAGGTGGAGATCTTCACCCGCGCCACCTCCGGCGACCTGCCCCCGGTGGTTGAGATGGCCCCCGGCGTGCAGGTCCGGCACATCACCTCCGGCCCGCTGGAGGGGCTGACCAAGGAGGAGCTGCCCGGTCAGCTCTGCGCCTTCACCGCCGGTGTGCTGCGCGCCGAGGCGTCCCGCCCGCCCGGGCACTACGACCTGATCCACTCCCACTACTGGCTCTCCGGACAGGTCGGCTGGCTGGCCAAGGAGCGCTGGGGGGTGCCGCTGGTGCACACCGCGCACACCCTGGCAAAGGTCAAGAACGCTCAGCTCGCGGCCGGTGACCGGCCGGAGCCCAAGGCCCGGGTGATCGGCGAGGAGCAGGTGGTCGCCGAGGCGGACCGGCTGGTCGCCAACACACGGGTGGAGGCCCGCGACCTCGTCGAGCGGTACGACGCCGACCCCAACCAGGTCGCCGTCGTGCAGCCGGGCGTCGACCTGGACCGGTTCCGGCCCGCGCCGGGCGACCGGTCCGTGGTCGCCCGGGCCACCCGCCAGCGGCTGGGGCTGCCGGTCGACGGGTACGTGGTGGCCTTCGTCGGTCGGATCCAGCCGCTCAAGGCACCCGACGTGCTGATTCGCGCGGTCGCCGCACTGCGGGAGCGCGATCCGGCGCTGGCCGACCAGGTGACCGTGGCCATCTGCGGCGGGCCCAGCGGCAGCGGGCTGGACCGGCCGACCGCGCTCATCGAGCTGGCCGCCACGCTCGGGGTAGCCGACCGGGTGCGCTTCCTGCCGCCGCTCACCGGGGACGACCTGCCGGCCCTGTACCGGGCCGCCGACCTGGTCGCGGTGCCGTCGCACAACGAGTCGTTCGGGCTGGTCGCCCTGGAGGCGCAGGCCTGCGGTACGCCGGTGCTGGCCGCCGCCGTCGGCGGGCTGGTCACCGCCGTACGGGACCAGGTGAGCGGGGTGCTGATCGACGGGCACGACCCGGCGGACTGGGCCGTCGCATTGGCCCGCCTGCTGCCCGATCAGGCCCGGCGGGCGGCGCTGGCCCGAGGCGCCGAGCAGCACGCCCGGCACTTCTCCTGGGACCGCACGGTCGCCGGCCTGCTCGCCGTCTACGGCGAGGCGACCGCTGCGCACCGCGCCCGCCTCGTCGCCGACCTCGCGGGCAACCCCGCGCTCTCCTGCTCCTGGTGATCGGAGGCGCTGGTCGCCACCCGGTGCTCCGGCCGGGCCGGTCGTAGAGTGGGTCCGGTGAGCCCAAAGAGCGATCTTGCGAGTCTGATCGAGTCCGTCTGTGCCGAGCGCGAGCTGGCCTGCGAGTCGACCGGGCCGGGCTCGTACGCGGTGACCCTGCCGGGCATCCACAAGCTCAAGACGGTCTGCAACCTGATCGTCGGCGAGCACGCGCTGCGGATCGAGGCGTTCGTGATGCGCCAGCCGGACGAGCGGCGTGAGGAGCTGTGGGCCTGGCTGTTGCAGCGCAACGCACGGATGTACGGAGTCTCCTTCTCCACGGACGCGGTCGGCGACGTGTACCTGACCGGGCGGGTCAACCCGGCCGGGGTGGACGCCGACGAGCTGGACCGCCTTCTCGGTGCGGTGCTCACGTACGCCGACGAGTCCTTCGACACCATGCTGGAGATCGGCTTCGGCAGCTCCATCCGGCGGGAGTACGAGTGGCGGGTCAAGCGCGGCGAGTCGACCGCCAACCTGGCCGCCTTCGCGCACCTCTTCGAGCCCTCCGGCTCCGGCTCCGACCCGGCCTGACCGCCCGTCGTCGTACCCCGGCCTGACCGCTGGCGCCCGAGGCGGGTTGCCGGCTGGTGGTTCGGAGCGGTCCTGACGGGTATGCCGCACCGCGCGGTGCGGCAAGGGACCCCCGCGCGCCGAGGACGGAGTGTCGAGGAGCGTGAGCGTCCCATGGCTCAGCGGAACAGCTCAGGTCGCGGCGGGACTGCGACCAGGACGAAACGACAGACCGGCAACCAGACGCCGAATACTCCGGGAATCTCCGAGTCGGAGATCTCCGGAATGCGGGTGGACGACATCCGGGGGCAACTGCGCAAACGCGGGGTCTCCGGGATCTCCGCACTGCGCAAGCCCGACCTGGTGAAACAGTTGGTGCGCTCGCTGCGCGCCGAGAGCGGTGGCGCGGGCCGACACAGCACCGGTCCGGCAGGTCGGGCCGCCGGCACCCGGGCGTCGGCGGGTCGTGCCGCCGCGACGAAGAAGTCGGCGACGCGGGCGGCGCCGAGCCGCGCGAAGGCCGCGCCGGCGAACAAGAGCGCCCCCGCGAAGCGTGCGGCGGCCAAGAAGACGACCGCCGCGAAGAGGACGACTGCGGCGGCCAAGAAGACGACCGCCGCGAAGAGAACGACTGCGGCGGCCAAGAAGACGACCGCCGCGAAGAAGACGACGGCCGCGAAGAAGACGACCGCCGCGAAGAGGACGACGGCGCCGGCGAAGAAGACGACAGCGGCGAAGTCGACGGCCGCCCGCAAGACAGCGGCGGCCCGCAAGGCGACGGCCGCGCGTAAGTCGACGACGGCGCGGAAGACGACGACGGCCCGGACCGCCCCCGCGCGGAAGGCGCCGGCCAAGAAGGCCCCGGCCCGGCCGTCGGCGGCGAAGCGGGCGGCGCCCGCCAAGCCGGCGGCGACGACCCGGCCGGCCGGCGGCGGTACGGCGGCTGGCGGGATCCGGACGGGCCGGGGTACCGGACGGTCGGTTCGCAGCTCGCAGGTGATCTCGTCGATCGCGGACCGGCCGGAGCGCCCGGGACGGAGCCTGATCACCGCGAATCACGAGGTCATCCAGCGCTGGGCACGGGAGCGCGGGGCGAAGCCGGCGACCATCACCGGCACCGAGCGGGAGGGCCGCGCGGGGGTTCTGACCTTCAACATCCCCGGTTACCGGGAGAGCAGCCGGATTCGTGAGATCACCTGGGATGAGTGGTTCCACACCTTCGACCTGCGCCGGCTGAACCTGATCTACCAGGAGCAGATGCGCGACGGCCGGCAGAGCAACTTTTTCCGGACCGAATCACCCGATCGGGAGGACGGTTGAGGTGTTTGCGGGAATGCGCGAGGGGTATGCGGCTGTTGCCACACACCGAGGCCCGAACTGCGGATACTCGCGAGTTGTGACCGGCGAGACAGCGGTCTGAGTTGAATCCAGAATCCGGGCGAACTAACTTTATTGCACCGCGCCACGCTTGGAAACGTTCGGGGGAGCGGCGGATCGAACAGATCCGCGCACCAGGCGAGGCGCGAGGGGACGGGTGGATCAACCGTTGGGGGACGGTGCCCACCTGTTTGGACCGGCGGCGCGAGCGGGCGACGCTTACGGGGGTGAGTGTTGCCCGCCGCCGCCGGCCCCGCCGGCAGGCGCCCACCACGACCATTCGGCCGTGGTGGGCGCTTTGCGTATGTCGTACCCCGTGGTGGGTTGGCGGTCAGGCGGCCGGCACGCGATCCGCGGGCGGTGTCGGCTCCCGGTCGGCGGCCCGGCGCAGCGCGGCGACGTGCCGCTCCCGGGGCGGCCCGGCCAGCAGGTGCCCGATAGCGGCCAGCAGGCCGAGCCCGCCCACGATCAGCCAGTGCCGGTCGCCGAGGTACTGGAGGCTCACCCCGCCGAGCGTGGGTGCGACGAACGCCGCGGCCGGGAACGTCAGGTAGAAGACCGACTGGTACCGCGCGCGCAGCTGCGGCGGTGCCAGGTCCGCGTTGATCTGCGCGTTGGGCGGGGCGGCGAGCATCGAGCCGGCCGTCCAGACCACTGCGGCGCCCAGGTAGACGGCCAGCTCGTCGGCGACCGCGAGCACGCCGAAGCCGACCGCGAGCAGGGCGGTGGAGGCCGCCAGCACGACGTCCTTGCGGTGCCGGTCGATCAGCCGGGGCACGAACAGTTGCCCGAGCACGATGAGCGCGCCACCGAGCGCCACGACCAGCCCGTACGCCGAGGGGCCCAGGCCGTCCGCGCGCATCGCCAGCGGCATGATCGTCTGGGTTTGCAGGGTGAGCACGGCCAGCACGAACGTGAGCCCGACGAAGACCAGGAAGGTCCGGTCGGTGAGTGCGGTGTGCAGTCCCGGTCCCCGGGTCCGGACGGGGCTCTTCGTCGGCGGCGCGGGCGGCGGCGCGCTCCGCCGCAAGGTTTCCGGCACCTTCCAGCCGATCACGGCGGCGGCGGCGAGGGTGGCGGCCGCGTCGACCAGGAACAGCGCGGTGAAGCTCGCCTCGGCCAGCACGCCGGCGAGCACCGAGGCGACCGCCATGCCCAGATTGAACGCCCAGAACTGGAGGTTGAACGCGCGTGAGCGGCGCTGCGCGGGCACCACGTCCACGATCGCCGCGACGAAGGCCGGGCTCGGCATGGAGTGCACCACGCCGACCAGCGCCGAGAGCACCGCGATCAACAGCAGGGGCTGGCTGAAGGCCAGCGCCACCATCAGGACGGCGGTGGCCAGGTGCGCGGCGAGCAGGGTGGCCCGACGGCCCCACCGGTCGGCCAGCACCCCGCCGAGCAGCACGCCGGCCGCCCCGCCGGCCCCGTACGCGCCGACCACCGTGCCGGCGAGCGCTTCGCTGGCTCCTCGCGCGTTGGTGAGGTACAGCGACAGGAAGAGCATGGCGAACGCGCCCGCTCGGTTGATGAGCAGGCCGGCCCAGAGGTACCAGAAGGTGGCGGGAAGTCCACCCGCGGTGTCGTGCCACCAGCGCCGCAGGGCGTGCACCCGACCTCCCGACACTTCGGTTTCCTAACTGTTTCCCCTGAACGGTAGGAAACCACGGCGGGTCCCGCCACTCGATTACCTGATCATGGGCCCTGCGGCGCGGCGATCAGGCCACGGTCAGGCGGACGCCGCCTCGGGCTGCGCCGCTGGCGATGGGGTGGCGCCGACCGGTGCCAGCGCCTCGCCGGTGCGGCGCAGGGCGGTGGCGCGCCGCTCCCGGGCCGGGCCGGACACCAGATGTGCGACCGCGGTGACGATGCCGATCCCGGCACAGGCGAGCCAGAGCGTGGCGTTGCCGGCGTGCTCGCGCACCAGGCCGCCGAGGATCGGCGCACAGGCGCCGGCGATCTGCCACGAGAGGGAGAACACGCCCTGGTAGCGCCCGCGCAGCTCCGCTGGGGAAAGTTCGGCGATCAGGGTGGAGTTGGACGGCGAGTTCAGCATCTCGCCGACCGTCCAGATCAACACGGTCAGCCCGTAGAGCCAGACGGTGCCGGCGAACGCGGTCAGCCCGAACCCGGCGCCCATCACCACGGCGGCCAGGGCGAGCACGTGCGAGCGGCTGCGGCCCCGGATCAGCCGGGGGACGAAGAGTTGGCCGATCACGATCAGGACGCCGTTGAGCGCGATCACCGAGCCGTAGGTGGCGGGGCTGAGGCCGTCGTCGCTCATGGCGATCGGCAGCATCGAGATGTGCTGGAGGAACACCAGGGCGGCCAACAGGTTCAGTGCCACGAAGCCGAGGTAGACCCGGTCGGTGAGGATCGTCCGCAGGGCGCCGCGCGGCGCCTTCGCCGCGGCGGCCGCACGGCCGCTCTGCCGGGTCTCCGGCACCCGGGTGAAGATGATCAGCGCGGTGATCAGCATGGTGGCCGCGTCGACCACGAACAGCAGCAGGTAGTCGGCCTGCGCGGCGAGGCCGGCGAGGATGGCGGCGCAGGCGAAGCCCAGGTTGATCGCCCAGTAGTTGAGGGAGAAGGCGCGCAGCCGGTCCTTCGCCGGCACCACGTCGATCATCATGGCCCCGAACGCGGGCCGGGCCGCCTCGGCGAACATGCCGAGCAGGAGAGCACCCAACGCCACGGCCCAGAGGTCCTTGGCGAGCCCGAGGGCGAGCATCATGGCGGCCGCGCCCACGTGTGCGGTGAGCAAGGTGGGTCGCCGCCCCCACCGGTCGGCGAGGGTGCCGCCGGCAGTGGTGCCGACCGCGCCGCCCACGCCCCACAGGCCCAGCACCAGACCGGCCTGGGAGGCGGAGAAGCCGCGCTCCTGGGTCAGGTAGATGGCGAGGAAGACGAGGACGAACGAGCCGAGCCGATTGATCAGCGTGCCGGTCCACAGGTACCAGAAAGTGGTTGGCAGGCCGCCGGTGGTGTCCCGGAACCAGCTCCGCATCGTCCGCACGTGACGCCCCCGCTTGCAAGTAATGACCGATGTGACTTCAGCGCCTTACAAACTAGTCGGGCGCGGAGTCGCTGGTCACCAGCTTTTTCACGTGGTGGTCGTCACGACGGGTGCCTGCGTGTCCCGGCGGCGGTTGAGGCAGGATGATCCGCATGACTGCGAGCGAGGGGCCCACCGTCGGGACGCTGGTCCTGCTGCGGCACGGCGAGAGCGACTGGAACGCCAAGAACCTCTTCACCGGTTGGGTGGACGTCGACCTGACCGAGAAGGGCGAGGGTGAGGCGCGGCGCGGCGGCGAGCTGATGCGCGAGCACAGCCTGCTGCCGGACGTCGTGCACACCAGCGTGATGCGCCGGGCGATCCGCACCGCCGAGCTGGCGCTGAACGCCGCCGATCGGCACTGGATCGCGGTGCGCCGGTCGTGGCGGCTCAACGAGCGGCACTACGGCGCCCTGCAGGGCAAGGACAAGAAGCAGACCCTGGACGAGTACGGCGAGGAGCAGTTCATGCTCTGGCGCCGGTCGTACGACACCCCGCCGCCGCCGATCGCCGACGATGACGAGTGGTCGCAGGTGGGCGATCCGCGGTACGCGCTGCTGCCGACCGAGCTGATGCCGCGTACCGAGTGCCTCAAGGACGTCGTCGAGCGGATGCTGCCCTACTGGTACGACTCGATCGTGCCGGACGTCCTGGCTGGCCGGACGGTGCTGGTGGCCGCGCACGGCAACTCGCTGCGGGCCCTGGTCAAGCACCTCGACCAGATCTCCGACGAGGCGATCGCCAAGCTGAACATCCCGACCGGCATCCCGCTGCGCTACGACCTCGACCCGCAGCTGCGCCCGCTCACCCTGGGCGGCACCTACCTCGACCCGACCGCCGCCAAGGCGGCCGCCGCCGCGGTGGCCAACCAGGGCCGCTAGACGTTAGGAAGGGCCCCTTGTTATCGCTGTGCGATAACAAGGGGCCCTTCCTTGCAGGTCAGCTGCTGGTGGGGGAGGTCTCCCCGGTGATCAGGTAGACCACGTGCTCACCAGCGTTGACCGCGTGGTCGGCGAAGCGCTCGTAGAAGCGGCCCAGCAGGGTGGCGTCGATAGCGGTCTCCACCCCGTACGGCCAGTCGTCGCCGAGCAGCACCGCGAACAGGTTCTTGTGCAGCTCGTCCATCGCGTCGTCGTCGCGGTCCAGCTCGCCCGCGAGGTCGGCGTCGGGCTTCGCCAGCACCGAGCCGATCTTCACCGCCATCCGGTCGGCGATGTCCGCCATCTCGGTGAAGATCGTCCGCAGCTCCGCCGGTACGGCCGGCGAGGGGTGCCGGCGCAGCGCGGTCTTCGCCACGTGGTCGGCGAGGTCGCCCATCCGCTCCAGGTCGGCGGCCACGTGCAGTGCGGTGATCATGGCCCTGAGGTCGGAGGCGACCGGAGCCTGCCGGGCGAGCAGGTCACAGACCCGCTCCTCAACGTGCCGGTAGAGGTCGTCGATCTCGGCGTCCCGCTCGATGACCGTCTCGGCGGCCTGCCGGTCGGCGGTGAGCAGGGCCCGGGTGGCCTGGCGCATGGCGGCGCGGACGCCCTCCGCCATGTCCACCAGCAGTTGGCTGACGATCTGGAGGTCGGCCCGGAACTCGTCGCGCATCATCACGTCCTGTGGTCGGTCGCCGCCGACGGGTGCCGGCGCAGGGGTTGAGCAGGTGCGCCGCCAACGGTAGGTGGCGCGGGCGGACCCCTGATGAACTCCGGTGAACGACGCCAGACGCAGGGGTGAACATCTGCGAAAGTGAGGGTGATTCGTCCCGGTCTGTGTGGTAGCCAGGTTAACAATGACCCTACGATCGCCGGGTGGAGTGGGCGGTGGCGGTCGTGGTAGCCGTGGCGTTGGTGGCCGGGTTGGCCGCCGGTTTCCTGCTGTCCCGGTTCCGGCCGGCGCGAGAGGGCCTCTCCACCTCGACGGGGAGCGCAGGCTCCCGCTGGAGCAGGGGGAGGCCCGCGATAGCCGACGAGCAGCAGACCGGGCTCGGCCGCCGGACGATCGACTCGCTCCGGGCCGGTGTCGTGGTGCTGGACAACGACGACGTGCCCGTGCTGATCAACCCGGCCGCCCGCGCGATGGGTCTGCTGCGTACCGGCAGCACCCCGGGCTCGATCGCCGCGCACCCGCTGATCCGTACCCTCGCCGGTCAGGTGCGGCGCACCGGGGTGCGGCGCGAGATCGAGCTGGACCTGCCCCGGGGTCGCGACAGCGCGGGGGAGAACCCGCTCGGCGTGCACCTGCGGGCGATGGGCCTCGGCAACGGCTTCATCGCCGTGGAAGCGGTCGACGTGACCGAGTCGCACCGCCTGACCCGGGTACGACGTGACTTCGTGGCCAACGTGAGCCACGAGCTCAAGACACCGATCGGGGCGCTTCAGCTGCTCGCCGAGGCGCTGCTCGACGCCACCGAGCCGGCCGAGGCCGCGGCACCTGACCTCTCCGAGGACCTGGTCGCCGCCCGCCGGTTCGCCGAACGGATCCAGCACGAGTCGACCCGACTGGGTCGGCTGGTGCAGGAGTTGCTGGAGCTGACCCGGTTGCAGGGCGCCGAGCCGCAGCCGCCCGCGGAACCGGTCGCGCTGGACTGGGTGATCGCCGAGGTGGTCGACCGGACCCGCACCACGGCCTCCGCCCGGGGCGTCGAGGTGTCGGTGGCCGGGGAGCGCGGCCTCACCACGTACGGCAGCGACACCCAACTCGCCACCGCGGTGGCGAACCTGGTGGAGAACGCCATCAACTACTCGGGTGCGGACACCACGGTCCGGGTCACCATCCACGGCGACGACGAACACATCGAGATCGCCGTCGCTGACCAGGGCATCGGCATCGCCCCGACGGACGTGGACCGGATCTTCGAGCGGTTCTACCGGGCCGACCAGGCCCGCTCGCGTGCCACCGGCGGCACCGGGCTCGGCCTGGCCATTGTCAAACACATCGCGAGCAACCATGGCGGACGGGTGGAGGTGTCGAGCACTCTTGGTGGTGGATCGACGTTCACCCTCCGGCTGCCCGCCCGTCCACCGGACGACCTGCTGGCGACACTGCCGCCGGCTGGGATCGAGGCCGGTCCGGCCGAGCTACGGCAGGTCTGACAGCAATGGAAAGGAAATCCCCGTTGAGCCGCGTTCTGGTGGTCGAGGACGAGGAGTCGTTCTCCGACGCCCTGTCGTACATGCTCCGTAAGGAGGGCTTTGAGGTCTCGGTCGCCGCGACCGGCACCGACGCCCTCACCGAGTTCGACCGAACCGGCGCTGACATCGTGCTGCTCGACCTGATGCTGCCCGAGATGTCGGGGACCGAGGTCTGCCGGCAGCTCCGGCAGCGGTCGGCCGTTCCGATCATCATGGTCACCGCCCGCGACAGCGAGATCGACAAGGTGGTCGGCCTGGAGATCGGCGCCGACGACTACGTCACCAAGCCGTACTCGCCCCGCGAGCTGGTGGCCCGGATCCGGGCGGTGCTGCGCCGGCAGAGCCCGGAGGTGACCGACTCGGGTGCGCCGACCCTGGCCGCCGGCCCGGTGCGGATGGACATCGAGCGGCACGTGGTGACCGTCGACGGTGGTGCCGTACAGCTGCCGCTCAAGGAGTTCGAGCTGTTGGAGCTGCTGCTCCGTAACGCCGGCCGGGTGCTGACCCGGGGTCAGCTGATCGACCGGGTCTGGGGCGCCGACTACGTCGGTGACACCAAGACGCTGGACGTGCACGTCAAGCGGCTGCGCTCCAAGATCGAGCCGGAGCCGTCCGCGCCGCGCTTCATCGTCACCGTCCGGGGCCTGGGCTACAAGTTCGAGCCGTGATCGGCGTACCCGAAGGGGGTCTGCGTTCGACGCAGGCCCCCTTCGGGCTGTCCGCGCCTGCTCAGCGAGCCAGTTCCGAGAGCTGACGGCGACGCTGCGCGCCGGGGCATGGGAGTCGGCTGGAGTGCCTTTGGAGCTGATGTCACAAACGAGTCATCCGCCGATGTCGTAAACGAGTCAGCTCCAAAGGCGTCCCACCCGATGCCCCCGGCTCCTGGTCCGCAGCCGTCGTGGCGTCGCTCTGTAGGCGAGTGAGCAGTGTGGCGTGGCGTCCGATGATCTCGTCCGCGAGGCCGCCGAAATCCGTGGCGTCTCGCTGTGCCGGGTCGTCGTCGGGTGGGAGCATCACAGCTGATCGGCGGGGTGCGGGGCGACCAGGCCCTGCTTGATGCGCGCCGCGCACAGCTCGGCCAGCCGCTCGTACGCCGCGGCGCCGATCAGCGCGGTCAACTCGGGCCCGTACGAGAGGTACATCGGCTCGGTGCCGACGTGCGCATCCGTCGAGGAGGTGCACCACCAGTCGAGGTCGTGCCCGCCGGCACCCCAGCCCCGCCGGTCGAACTCTGACAGGGTGGAGACCAGCACCTTGCTGTTGTCCGGACGCTTGACCCAGTCCTGGTCCCGTCGGATCGGCAGCTGCCAGCAGACGTCCGGCTTGTACTCCAGTGGGTGCACTCCGTCGCGCAGCGCCTGGGCGTGCAGCGCGCAGCCACCCCCGCCGGCGAAGTCGGCGTCGTTGAGGAAGACGCACGGCCCATCGGCACCCTGAGTGGCGGTCCGGCGGGCCGGGTTCTTGCCGTCGATGGTGTCGTTGTCGGTCCAGTTCTTGACCCCGCGCCGGAAGTGCTGCCAGGTCGACGGGGTGAGCAGTTTGACGGCGTTGCGGACCCGCTTCTCGTCGTCAGAGTCGGTGAAGAACGCTCCGTGGGAGCAGCAGCCGTCGGCGGACCGGCCGGCGATGATGCCGTGGCAGCCCCGGCCGAAGATGCAGGTCCAGCGGGAGAGCAACCAGGTCAGGTCGGCCCGGATCAGGTGGGTCTCGTCCGCGGGGTCGGCGAACTCGATCCACTCCCGGGGAAAGTCCAGCGGCACCTCGCGGCTGCGCGGGTCACCCGGATCGTCCACCAGTACGCGGAGCTCCATCGTCACCCGGCCCAGCGTACGCGCGGTCCCCTCCGCGGGCCGGCGAGCCGCGCAAACGTGTTGCACCTAGGGTCTTCATCATGCGACTGGGTGTCCTCGACGTCGGATCCAACACGGTGCACCTGCTGGTGGTCGACGCCCACCACGGCGCGCACCCGTGGCCGGCGCACTCGGAGAAGGTGGTGCTCCGGCTGGCCGAGCAGATCGGCCCCGACGGTGCGCTGACCGACGCGGGCGCGGACGGTCTGGTCAAGGCGGTCGGCATGGCGAAGGCGGCGGCGGCCGGGCTGGAGGCCGACGACCTGATCGCGTTCGCCACCTCCGCGGTACGTGACGCCACCAACGCGGCCGAGGTGCTGGCCCGTGTCCGCGACGAGACCGGCGTACGTCTGGCGGTGCTCTCCGGTGCGGACGAGGCGCGGATGACCTTCCTGGCCGTGCGGCGCTGGTTCGGCTGGTCGGCGGGGCGGCTGCTGGTGCTGGACATCGGGGGCGGCTCGCTGGAGATCGCCGCCGGGATCGACGAGGACCCGGACGCCGCGATCTCACTGCCTCTCGGCGCCGGCCGGCTGACCCGGGAGCGGCTGCGGGTCGACCCGACCAGCGCGGCGCCGCCGTCCGCGGAGGCCGTCGACAAACTGCGGGAGTACGTGGACGACCGGCTGGACAAGGTGGTCGACCAGATGACCGAGGTGGGCTGGGACCGGGCGGTGGCCACGTCGAAGACGTTCCGCACCCTGGCCCGGCTGGCCGGGGCGGCGCCGTCCGGTGCCGGGCTCTGGACGCGGCGCAGCCTGCCCCGCGCCGGGTTGCGGCAGGTCATCGGCTTCATCCGGCACATCCCGCCGGCCCAACTGATGGAGCTGGAAGGGGTCAGCGCGGGCCGCGCCCACCAGCTGCTGGCCGGCGCGGTGGTCGCCGAGGCGGTGATGCGCCGTCTGGATCTGGAGTCGCTGGACATCTGCCCCTGGGCGCTGCGGGAGGGGGTCATCCTCCGCCGGCTCGATCAACTCGAACCGATCTGACCGGGGCGGGTGGTTACGGGTGGTTTGCCGGCGCTCGTCACGATGGCGTCGGCGTCGCCGGGCTACCCTGGCTGATGTGACTTCCCGCGTTCCGGTGCTCCTGTCCAGCTCGTCGGTCTTCCCCGAGCCGACCGCGGCGGCGTTCCAGCTGGCCGCGGCGCTCGGCTACGACGGCGTCGAGGTGATGGTCTGGACCGACGTGGTCAGCCAGGACGCGGGCGCGCTGCGCGGCCTCTCCACGCACTACGACGTGCCGGTGCTCTCGGTGCACGCGCCCTGCCTGCTGGTCACCCAGCGGGTGTGGAGCCCGGACCCGTGGGAGCGGCTGCGCAAGGCCGCCGAGCTGGCCGAGACGCTGGAGGCCCCGACCGTCGTGGTGCACCCACCGTTCACCTGGCAGCGCGACTACGCGCGCCGGTTCACCGAGGGGCTCGCCGCCGTGGCGGACCGGTTCACCGGGCTGCGGTTCGCGGTGGAGAACATGTACCCGGTGCGGATGGCGGGCCGGCGGTTCGTCCCGTACGTGCCCGGCTGGGATCCCACCGACACCGGCTACCCGTCGTACACCCTGGATCTCTCGCACTGCGCGGCCTCGCACAGCGACCCGCTGGAGATGGCCGACCGGATGGGCGCCGGGCTGGCCCACGTGCACCTCGGCGACGGCACCGGCGAGGGCCGCGACGAGCACCTGGTGCCCGGGCGCGGCACCCAACCCTGCGGGGAGCTGCTCTCCTCGCTGGCCGGTCGGGGCTTCACCGGTGCGGTGGCGGTGGAGGTGGCGACCCGGGGCGCGAAGAGCCGCGCGGTGCGCGAGGCGGACCTGCGCGCCGCGTTGGAGTTCGCCCGCCAGCACCTGACCGCGCCGTCCCCGGTCGACGCCTGACCCCGTCGGGGGGCGTCGACCGGTACGACGTCAGCTGACCGGGGTGAGCGAGTCGGCGCCCGCCGTCGGCTGCGCGGCGACCGTCACCTGCTCGCCGACCGCGGCCCGCTTGCGGGCCCGGTGCGCCGCCACGTGGGAGCGGGTGGCACAGCGCTCGGAGCAGAACCGCCGGCAGCAGTTGGACGACGTGTCCAGGTAGACGTTGCCGCACCGCTCGTCAGCGCAGACGCCGAACCGGGCGCTGCCGTACTCGCAGAGCCAGACCGACAGCCCCCAGACCGCGCCGGCCAGGTATTCGGCGCTGACCGACGCGCCCCGGCTGGTCACGTGCATGTGCCAGTCGCTGGAGTCGTGCCCGGAGATGCGCGGCTGGACCGGGAACGCCTCGAGCAGCGCGTTCAGCTCCGTGACCGCCTGGCCGTCCCGCCCCGAGGTGCCGTACTCGAAGACGTCGCGCAACCGCTTCTGTGCCCGCCGGAAAATCACGACATCCCGTTCCGCGACCTCGTCGCGCATCCAGGCGTTCTCGTCGGGGAAGATGGCCCGCAGGTCGTCGAGGTCGTCCAGGCGGGCGTTGACCAGGTCAACGCCGGTCCGGGCGTACGCGTCGAAGTTCACGCCCCCAACGGTAGACGACTCACGGGGTGCGCGGCGCGTCGATGTAGTGCGGCAGAAACCGCGCGTAGCCGTCGGTGATCAGACTCGCGCTCTCCCGTACCCCCACCCCCGCCGATTCGCCGTCGACGATCCAGCTGCCCAGCACCATCCGATGGCCATCGAACTGCGGCAACGCCCGGAACTCCTGATAGCACCAGCCCTCGTCGCCGTAGATTCCCGGGTTGGTGATCTCCTGCTCGGCGGTGACGATGCGTACCGAGCCGCCCTCCCGGCCCAGCAGCGGCTTGGCCACGTACTCCGGCATGTCACGCGGCGAGTCGAGGTACGCCGGCAGCAGGTACTCGTGGCCGGGGTACAGCTCCCACAGGACCGCGAGCAGCGCCTTGTTGGACAGCAGCAGCTTCCAGGCCGGCTCGATCCAGGTCGTGGGGGTGCCCGGGGCCAGCGCGGGCGGCCCGTACGGCTCGGCCAGCATCCACTCCCACGGATAGAGCTTGAAGCAGGTGGTCACCGGGCGGTCGGCGGCGTCGACGAAGCGCCGACCGTCCCAGCCGATCTCCTGGATCGGCAGCAGTTCGACGGCCAGGCCGGCCTGCCGGGCGGTCTCGGCCAGGTAGCCGGCGGTCATGTGGTCCTCGCCGGACTCCTCCTCGTTCGACCAGAGCACGTGCACCCGGGGGTCGTGCAGCCCGGCCCCGATCTTCGCCCAGGCGCCGACCAGACGCTCGTGCAGGCTGTTCCACTGATCCAGCTCCGGCCGGGTCTGCTCCAGCCAGTACCACTGGATGATGCTCGCCTCGACCAGTGCGGTCGGCGTGTCCGCGTTGTACTCCAGCAGCTTCGGCGGCCAGACACCGTCGTAGGCGAGGTCGAAGCGCCCGTAGAGGGTGGGTGGCGCCTCGCGCAGCGAGCGGGCCACCGCCTCGGCCGCCCAGGCCGGGATGCCGAACTCGGCGTACCGGCGGTGCGCCACCACGTGCTCGGCGGCGGCCACCGACATCCGGTGCAGCTCCTCGGTGGCCTCCTCCAGCCGCAGCACCTCGTCCAGGTCGAAGGCGTACGCGGCGGTCTCGTCCCAGTACGACATGATGCCGCCGTCGGGCAGCTCGGTGTCGACGTAGACCAGCCCCTGAGCGCGGATGGTGGCGTCCCAGTCGGGTCGCGGCGCGACCTGCTCGCGGCGCACCTCAGCCGCCGCAGGCAGCGAGGTGGGTGCCGAACCCACCACGCTCGGGCAGGGCCGCGGCCGTCGGCTCCGGGGCGGCGCGGCCGGCGGCCGGGTCGGCGACCCGCATCGCGAGCGCGACCGTGTCGCCGCCGCCGACCGGCCCGAGGGCGCAGTCGTCGTCATCATCGTCGTCCGAGGTCATGTTGCAGCCGGAAAGGGCGAGCGCGAGAGCGGTGAGCGCGCCGAGCTGCACGGAGGCCGACCGGAGCCGGCGGCGGGGGCGTTGGTCCACGGCATCGTTGTAGCCGATCGACGCCACCGCTGCAGCCCCGGCTGCCCCTCGGCGGGGGCCCTGGCAGGGGCGTTACGCTCGGCTCATGCTCCGTTCCGTCATCCTCGCCGCCTCCCGGTCATCCCAGGTCGAGCGGCTCGTCGCGACCGCCCCGTTCACCCGGGACGTCGTCCGCCGGTTCGTCGCCGGCGCCGCCACCGACGACGCGTTGCGCGCGACCCGCGGACTCGTCGACGACGGTCTGGCGGTCACCCTCGACCATCTCGGTGAGGACACCGTCACTCCCGAGCATGCCACCGCCACCCGGGACGAATACCTGAAGCTGCTGAAGATGCTCGGCGGCGCCGGGCTGACCCCGGCCGCCGAGGTGAGCGTGAAGCTCTCCGCTCTCGGCCAGCTGTTCGACGAGCAGCTGGCGTACGACAACGCGCGGGCGATCTGCGCGGCCGCCGACGCGGCGGGCACCACGGTCACCCTGGACATGGAGGACCACACCACCACCGACTCGACGCTGGAGGTGCTGGAGAAACTGCGCAAGGACTTCCCGTCGACGGGCGCGGTGCTCCAGGCGTACCTGCGCCGGACCGAGTCGGACTGCCGGGAGCTGTCCTCGGCGGGGTCGCGGGTACGGCTGTGCAAGGGCGCCTACAAGGAGCCGGAGTCGGTGGCGTACCAGTCGGCCCGGGAGGTGGACAAGTCATACGTCCGCTGCATGAACATCCTGATGTCCGGCGACGGCTACCCGATGCTGGCCACCCACGACCCCCGCATGATCGCCATCGGCGAGGACCGGGCCCGCTGGTTCGACCGGGGGCCGGAGCGCTTCGAGTTCCAGATGCTCTACGGCATCCGTCCGGAGGAGCAGAAGCGGCTGGTCGACGATGGCTACACCGTGCGCACCTACGTCCCCTACGGCGACGAGTGGTACGGCTACCTGATGCGCCGGCTCGCCGAGCGCCCGGCCAACCTGGTCTTCTTCTGCCGCTCCCTGATCTCCAAGAAGTAACCCCGGACGGACCGGCCGACGGGCCGGCGGTGACCCCTGTGGTCCCGCCGGCCCGTTCGCGTATCCGGGTTGACGATCGCGGCTAATGGGATTAGCTTTATGGCTATGAGAACTAGCCGGGTGCGGCGGGACGGCGGACACATCGCGTACGAGGTGCACGGGGAAGGTCCGCTGGTCGTCTTCTCACACGGCATGGGCGAGAACAGGGCGAGCTTCCGGCACCTGGTGCCACTGCTGGTCGCCGCCGGTCACCGGGTCGCCTCGGTCGACGTCCGGGGGCACGGGGAGTCCAGCGTCGGCTGGCCGACGTACGCCCCGGCGGAGGTCGGCGCCGACCTGCTGGCTGTGGTCCGCGACCTCGACGCCGGGCCGGCCGTGCTGGTCGGCAGCTCATCGAGCGCGGCGGCGGTGGTCTTCGCCGCGACCGCCGCGCCCGACCTGGTCGTCGGCATCGTGCAGATCGGCGCGTTCGTCGGTCAGCCGAAGCTCAACCCGGTGATGCGGGTGGCGCTGGCGTTGGTGCTGCGCAGGCCCCGACTGTTCGGGATGTTCCACAAGGCGCTCTTCCCGGTGCACCGGCCCGCCGACGACGCGGCATACCGCCGGTCGATGGTGGCGAACCTGCGCGAGCCCGGGCGGATGGCCGCGGTGCGCGGCGTGGTGGTCCCGGTCGAGCCGCACTGGACCGCCCGCGCCCCGCAGGTCCGGCAACCGGTGCTGGTGCTGATGGGTGCGAAGGACCCGGACTTCCCCGACCCGGGTGCCGAGGCGCGGGCGGCCCGCCGGCTGTTCCGCACCGCCGAGGCCCGGATGATCGAGGAGTCCGGCCACTACCCGCACGCCGACCGGCCGCAGCGCACCGCCGACGAGATGCTCGGGTTCCTGGCGGTGTGCGCCGGTGCCTAGGGTCGGCCTCAACCAGCAGACCGTGGTGCGGGAGGCGGCCCGGCTGGCCGACGAGGTCGGCTACCAGCAGCTCACCCTCGCCGCGCTCGCCGGCCGGCTCGGCGTCGCGCTGCCCAGCCTCTACAAGCACGTCCGGGGGGCGGACGCGCTGGCCCGGAAGCTCTCCGCTCTGGCCACCGCCGAGTTGGCCACCGAGTTGACCACCGCCGCCGCCGGCCGGGCCGGCGGCGACGCGCTCCGGGCGATGGCCGACGCCTACCGCGACTACGCCCGCCGGCACCCCGGCCGCTACCCGGCCACGCAGCAGGTGCCCGACCCGGCCGACCCGGAGCACGTCGTGGCGGGCGAGCGGGCGGTCGGTGCCATCTACGCGGTGCTGCGCGGGTACGGGCTCACCGGCGACGACGCGGTGGACGCCACCCGGGCGCTGCGCAGTGCCCTGCACGGGTTCGTCTCCCTGGAGGCCGCGGGCGGCTTCGGCCTGTCCCGGGAGGTGGATCGCTCGTACCACCGACTGGTCGCCGGGATGGATCTCGCCTTCCAGTCCTGGCCGCGCGCTCGGGGCACCGCCGACCAGGCGGACCAGCCGTGATCCGGGCGTTCGGGCTGCTCCTGCTCTGCCTGCTGAAGTTGGCCGTCCTGGCCATCGGTGCCCGCTGGGGCTGGTCCCTGGACGCACCCACCGCCGGCCGCCCGGCCTGAGTGGCGTCCCTGGCCGGGCCCGGCGTCCCTGGCCGTGGTCCGCGGGGTGGGCCGGGGCCGTGCCGGCCTCGCCCGATCGGCCGACAGGTCGTACCCTTCGCCGGGTGACCGACGGGGTGCATCAGCCATCACTGCGGCGGCTCTGGCCACTGTGGACCGGGCTCGTGGTGTTCGTCCTCCTGCTGGGCTGCGGCGTGCCGGCGCTGCTCGTGGTGGGAGTGGTGCGGGAGGCCGGCGGCCGGGCCACCGTCGGACGCATCGGCGCCTCGGCGACCGAGGATCCGGCCACCGCGGTCGCCCGAGGGCTGACCGACCGGATGACCGCCCAACTCCAGCGGCAGTCCACGGCGCTGCTCGGCGGGGACCGGGCCGGCTTCCTCGCCGTCGCCGAGCCCGCCGCGCAGACCGACCTGCGCCGCCGCTTCGCCGCGCTGCGCGCGCTCAAGGTCACGGTCTGGCGGGCTGAGCCGAGCGGCCTGCCGGTGCCGGTCGTCGGCAAACCGGGCGAGTGGCGGTTCCTGGTGCGCTTCCAGTACTGCTTCGTGGCCCCGGACTGCCGCCCCAGCCCGGTGCTGATCGGCACCCGCTGGCGGGAGAACGGCGCCCAGCCCCTGCTGGTCGCCCTGGAGGAGTCCAAGTCGGCGGAGACCGGCACCCGGCCCTGGGAGATTAGCGAGCTGGCCGTGGCGATCGGCCCGCGGACCATCGTGGCGACCACTCCGGCGCTGCGCGGCAAGTTGCCCGGCCTGCTCGCGCAGGCCGAGGCGGCGGCCAGGGTCGCCGACGGGTACGTGGTGGCCGGGTCGCCACCGGACCGGTACCGGATCTTCTATGCCGGGCGCAGCGAGTGGCAGCGCTGGTACGGCGGCGACCGGCCACAGTGGACCGGCGGCTACGCGGTGACGGTGGGCGGTGGCCACCACGAGGTGGTGCTCAACGCCGACGGGCTGCCCAGCGGCGGCGCCGACGACCTGCTCCGGCACGAGCTGACCCACGCAGCGTCGCTGCCGGAGCGCGGCTATCCGGGCAAGACGACCTGGTGGCTGGTGGAGGGGCTGGCCGAGTACGCGGGCGCCGGTGGCCAGCCGGTCGACCGGTACGAGGGGCTCGCCCAGGTACGGAAGCTGGTCCGGAGCAGTTGGGACGGCCGGCTGGAGGGCATCACCCCCGCCGACGACGCCCCCGCCGATCGGGTCGGCGGCAGCTACGGCGTCGGCTACCTCGCCGTCCGGCATCTCGTCGACCGGTACGGGCCGCAGCGGCTGCTCGCCTTCTTCAAGGCCGTGGTGCACGAGCGCAAGGCGTTCCCGGTCGCCGCCGAGCAGGCGTTCGGCGAGCAGTGGTCGACGTTGCACGACGAGTGCGTGGCGTACGTCCGCGCCGCCGCCGCCTGACGGCCACGCCGCCACGGCACCGCCGGTGGCCGCTGCGCACGCGTCGAGCGGGTCGTGGGGGTCGTGACGGTGAGCCGTACGATCGATGGGTGCGCCGCACCCAGTCGCCGCGGCCTACCCACGTCACGCGGCCCCGCCTGCTCACCGCCCTGACCGCCGTCGCCGTCCTCACCGCCACCACCGCCGCCTCGTGCGGCGACGACCAGCCGTCCGTCACGCTCGCCTCGGCCGCGCGCAACCCGGTCACCGAGGTGATCGACGCGCCGGCGACGGTGACCGCCCGCGCCGCCGCCACCCTGACCGCCCCCGCCGACGGCACCCTGGCCAGCCTGCGCGTCGAGCCTGGACAGCGGGTGAAGCGAGGCCAGGTGCTCGCCGTGGTCGCCTCCCCGTCGGCGCAGGCCCGGCTGCGCCAGGCCCGGGAAGCGCTGGACGCCGCCAGGCGCGCCGGCCGGGGTGTCTCCACCGGCGATCTGACCGGCAGCCGGCGCGGCACCGACAAGGCTGCCGACGACGCGTTCGACGCCGCCCGGAAGGCCGCCGACAAGATCGCCGACCCACGGCTGCGGGACGCGCTGCTCACCCAGGTGACCTCCGCCCAGCGGCAGTACGCCGCCGCCGCGCGCACCGCCGACCAGGCCGTCCGCGCGGTGCAGCGGGGGATCAGCGGGCTGAACTCGGCCGTCGGCGCGCTCTCCGCGGCCCAACGGCTGCAGGCCCAGCAGGCGTACGACCTGGCGAAGGCGACCGTCGACGCGCTGACCCTGCGCGCCCCGATCGCCGGGGTGGTGCAGCCGGGCGGCACCCGGGCCGGCGGCAGTCCGACCGGTGGCCTCGCCGGGCTGCTCGAGCAGGCTGGTGGTGCCCAGTCGGCCGGGATCGACCCGTCGGTGCTGGCGCCCGATCAGGGTGGGCCGCCCGCAGGGGTGGACGACGCGGTCGCGGTGGGCGGCCAGGTCGGCGCCGGCACGCCGGTGCTCACCGTGGTGGACACCGGGCAGCTGGGCCTGCTGGCTGAGGTGGACGAGACCGACGTGCTGCTGGTCAGGGCCGGCGTGACCGCGACGGTCGAGCTGGACGCCGTCACCGGTGCCAGCTACGACGCCACGGTCCGCTCGGTCGACGTGCTCCCCACCAACTCCGCCCAGGGCGGTGTCACCTACCGGGTACGACTGACGCTGGGCGCCGGAAAGCTGGCCGAGGACGAGCCGGCCCCGATGCCGCGCCCCGGCATGAACGCGATCGTCCACCTGCGGGTGCGCGAGGCCGCCGACGCGGTGACCGTCCCCGCCTCGGCGGTCTTCTCGGCCGACGGCCGGGACGCCGTCTGGGTCGTCCGCGACGGCAGGGCGGACCGGGCACCGGTGACCGTCGGCGTCCAAGGATCGGACCTGGTGCAGATCCTCAACGGTGTGCAGGCCGGCGACCGGGTCGTGGTACGCGGCGCCGACCAGGTCCGCGACGGCCAGGAGGTGCGGTGACCGGCTCCCCGCCGGCGATCGAGGCGGTGGACGTGTCCCGGACGTACCAGCTGGACGGGGTGTCGGTCGAGGCGCTGCGCGGCGTGTCGCTGGTCGTGCAGCCGGGTGACCACGTGGCGCTGGTCGGGCCGTCCGGGTCGGGCAAGTCCACTCTCATGCACCTCCTCGGCGGGCTCGACCGGCCCACCGGTGGCCGGCTGGTGATCGGCGGTCGGGACGTCAACGCCCTGTCTCCGCCGGAGATGGCCACCCTGCGCAACGAGACGATCGGCTTCGTCTTCCAGGCGTTCCACCTGCTGCCGCGTACCTCGGCGGTGGAGAACGTGGCGTTGCCGCTGGTCTACCGGGGCGTGCCAGCCCGGCAGCGCCGGGAGCGGGCCGCGGCGATGCTCGGCCGGGTCGGCCTCGGGCACCGGCTGGACCACCGGCCCAACCAGATGTCGGGCGGCGAGCAGCAGCGGGTGGCCATCGCCCGCGCGCTGGTCACCGAGCCGACGGTGCTGCTCGCCGATGAACCCACCGGCAACCTGGACAGCGTCACGGGCGCGGCGGTGCTGGAGCTGCTGGAGCGGCTGAACGCCGAGTCCGGGGTGGCGCTGGTGATGGTCACCCACGACCAGGAGGTCGCGGCTCGGGCCCGCCGCCGGATCACCATGCGCGACGGTGTGGTGGTGGCGGACAGCGCGACCGACGACGATGCCACCCACCTGCATGATCGACCGCTGTCCGTTGATCATGGTCGACCTGCGACACTGGTCCCCGCTCCCAGCGCGGAGCCCCGGTCCGTGTCCGGAAGCGGCCCGGGGCACCCGTCCGGTGGCTCTGGTGGCGCCGCCGGAGCCACCGGGCGCCTTCCGCACCCACCGGTCAACGACCGTGGGACCGGTGACGCCGGCGTGGTGACCGGCGACGGGAGCGGGTCGTGAGGGTCGCCGAGGCATGGCGGGTGGCGCTGGACGCGTTACGGGCCAACCGGTTGCGCAGTGCGCTGACCATGCTCGGGGTGATCATCGGGGTGGCCTCGGTGGTGCTGCTGGTGGCCATCGGCACCGGCACCAAACAGAAGGTGGAGCAGCAGGTCGAGGGGCTCGGCTCCAACCTGCTGCTGGTCGTCCCCGGCAGGATCGAGGTGGGCACCGCGCCGGTGGTCTCGCCTCTGACGCTCAAGGACGTGGACGCGGTCACCCGGGTGGTGGGAGATCCCGATCGGGTGGCGGTCACCATCGCCTCCGGGGCGACCGCGCGGGCCGGTGCCCGCTCCGACTTCACCACCGTGCAGGGCGTACTGGAGACCACCCCGGCGGTGTTCACCCGGTCGCTGGTCCGCGGCCGCTATCTCACCGGCACCGACGTCGACACCAGCCGGCGGGTGGCCGTGCTCGGCGACTCGGTGGCCCGCGCTCTCTTTCCCGACCGGGACCCGCTCGGGCAGCAGGTGACGCTGGCCGGTGTGCGGTTCCGGGTGATCGGCGTCTTCGCGCCGCTCGGGCAGAGCCTCGGCGTCGACCGGGACGACGAGGTGCACGTGCCGGTGACCGCCGCGCAGCGGCTCTGGGGCACCCAGCGGGTGGACGGCATCGCGGTGAAGGCGCCCGACCGGGAGCGCATCGACGAGCTGGGCGAGCGGATCGTCGCCGAGCTCAACCGCCGGCATCCGGACACCGAGTTCAGCGCGGTCACCCAGCAGCAGATCCTCGGCGTGCTCGGCGACATCCTCGGTGTGCTCACCGGCGTGCTGGCGGCCATCGCCGGCATCTCGCTGCTCGTCGGCGGGGTCGGCGTCTCCAACATCATGCTGGTCAGCGTCCGGGAGCGGACGCGGGAGATCGGGCTGCGCAAGGCCGTCGGTGCCCGCCCCCGTGACATCGGTGTGCAGTTCCTGTTGGAGGCGGTGCTGCTCACCACGATCGGCGGGTTGACCGGGATGGCGCTCGGCGTGGGTACGGCACTGCTGGTGGACGCGCTGTCACCGATCCCGGCGGCGATCACCTGGTGGTCGTTGGCGCTCGCATTCGGCGTGTCGGCGGCGGTGGGCATCGTCTTCGGGGTGGTTCCCGCGCAGCGCGCCGGCCGGCTCGACCCGGTGGTCGCGCTGCGCGCGGAGTGAGCCACGACCGCGCCGGACCGCCGCAACCGGACGTCGGGCGCAGGCGGGGAGATACCGGGAGCGCGGATCGGGTGAACCGGCGACCGGGACATGATCAGTTGTACGAAGGGATCGCGCCGGTCACAGCCGCCCCGCTACCGTACTGGTAACACGCGCGTCGCCGGCCCGGCCCGGAGCATCCGTCGGGTTGGCACGCGCCGGGCATGGGATGGGTCGGTGAGCCATGGCCGGGTCGCAGTCCGACGGACGGCTGTCGGAGGTCAAGTTCCTCACCGTTGCCGAGGTGGCGACGGTGATGCGGGTGTCGAAGATGACGGTCTATCGCCTGGTGCACAGCGGTGAGCTCACCGCGGTCCGGGTCGGTCGGTCGTTCCGGGTGCCTGAGCACGCGGTGCACGAATATCTCCGGGGTGCGTTTCAGGAGACCGCCTGAGCCACCGCCGCGCTCACCGAGCGCGACGTAGCGAAAGCTCGCGGGCCCCGCGGCCACGCCCGGAAAGCGGCATCGACGGGGGCGCGTTGGTCCTGCTGACGCTCTCCGGCTACCCTGGAGCCCGACCGAGACCCCACCGGTGCGCCCCGCCGCCCAGACTGGTCCGGTCCGTTGTCCGCAAGCGGTCGCCGTCGCCACCTGCGTGGTGTCATCCGGTCCGCCCCGCACGTTGTATCGAAAGGCTGTCGTATGGGCTCGGTGGTCAAGAAGCGCCGCAAGCGCATGGCTAAGAAGAAGCACCGCAAGCTGCTGCGCAAGACCCGCGTCCAGCGTCGCCGTCTCGGCAAGTGATCGCCGCCGGGCTCACGGCCCGGCATCCGGCGTCACTTGCCACCTGTCGACCTCCGGAGGCTCAGGTGATCAGGCCGTGGTCGTCCCGGCTCGATCACTCCTGCCGGGGTAGGTGTGTCAGATGACCCCCGGTAGCACCTCAGGTGCTCCGGGGGTCGTCGTCGTCACCGGGGTCGGTCGTTACCTCGGCGCCCACGTGGCGGCCCGGCTGGCCGCCGACCCGCGCATCGAGCGGGTCATCGGGGTGGACGCGCCGGACCCCGGCGCCGAGTTCACCGACCTGCTGGACCGCGTCGAACGGATCCGCGTCGACGCCGGCTCGCTCGGCGGGCTCCTCGCCGACCTGGACGTCGACGCGGTGGTGCACCTCGCGCTGGTCAGCGCCCCCGACCCGCAGCACGGTGGCCGGTCGGCCATGAAGGACCAGAACGTCATCGGCACCATGCAGCTGCTCGCCGCCTGCCAACGGGCTCCCAGGCTGCGCAAGCTGGTGGTCCGCTCGTCGACCGCCGCGTACGGCGTGTCGTTCCGGGATCCGGCGGTGTTCACCGAGGAGACCGAGCCACGCGAGGTGCCGCGCGGCGGTTTCGGCCGGGACATCCTCGACGTCGAGGGGTACGTCCGCGGTTTCCGGCGTCGTCGATCCGACGTCACCGCGACGGTGCTGCGCTTCGCGCCGTTCATCGGCTCGACCGCCGACACGACGTTGACCCGCTACTTCGCGCAGCCGCTGGTGCCCACCGTCTTCGGCCGCGATCCCCGCTTGCAGTTCCTGCACTTCGACGACGCGCTGGAGGTGCTGCACCGGTCGATCGTGGAGGACCACCCCGGCACCTACAACGTCGCCGGGCCGGGGGTGCTCTCGCTGTCACAGGCGATCCGGCGCGCCGGTCGTGTGGCCGTCCCGGTGCTGGAGCCGGGCCTCTCCGGCGCCGCCGCGCTGGCCCGCAGCATGGGCTTCGGCCGCTACGGCCTGGACCAGGTCGACCTCTTCGTGCACGGCCGGGTGGTCGACACCACCCGACTGGAGCGGGAGTACGGCTTCACGCCCCGCTCCACCGCCGCGGCCTTCGACGACTTCATCCGCGCCCACCACGGAGGGGTGGTGGTCACCCGGGACCACCTGGCCACCGCTGAGCAACTCGTCCTGGACGGCATCCGGCAGGTCCGCTCCGCGATGCGGGAGCGGTCGTGACCGGGCCGGGGGAGGGGCGTGACCCAGCGGGCGGCGGGCGGTTCGACGTACCGCAGGGGCCGACCGGACCGGCGGCGGAGCCGGCGCGGCACAACGGACACCGGCCGACGGCCCGGGTCGCGCCGACCCCGGCGCCGGCCGACGAGGTCGACACCGCGGCCACCGACGAGCCGGCCGAGATGGGCGACCCGGTCACCGACGAGCGGGCCGGCGCGGGCGCTCCGGTCACCGACGGCGAGCGTGGTGGCACCGAGCCGGCCGTTCCGGATCGGCCGGGTGACCACTGGGACCGGAAGGTCGCGAACGGCCTCGCGTTCCTGCGTCGGCGGCTCTCCGGCGACTACGAGGTCGACGAGTTCGGCTTCGACCCGGAGCTGACCGACGCGGTCTTCCACCCGCTGCTGCGGCTGCTCTACCGGGACTGGTTCCGCACCGAGGTCAGCGGGGTGGAGCACGTGCCCGTCGACGGGCCCGCCCTGGTGGTCGGCAACCACTCGGGCACGGTGGCGCTGGACGCGTTGATCCTCTCGGCGGCACTGCACGACAAGCATCCCGCTCATCGCTACCTGCGCCTGCTCGGCGCGGACCTGGTCTTCCGAATGCCGGTGGTGTCGGAGATCGCCCGCAAGACCGGTGGCACGGTGGCCTGCAACCCGGACGCCGAGAGGCTGCTCGGCGGCGGCGATCTGGTCGGTGTCTTCCCCGAGGGTTTCAAGGGCATCGGCAAGCTCTACGCCGACCGGTACAAGCTGCAACGGTTCGGCCGGGGCGGCTTCGTCTCGGCGGCGCTGCGCACCGGCACCCCGATCGTGCCGGTCGCCATCGTCGGCGGCGAGGAGATCTATCCGATGCTCGCCGACATCAAGCCCCTCGCGCGGCTCCTCAAGCTGCCGTACTTCCCGGTCACACCGACCTTCCCGTGGCTCGGGCCGCTGGGCATGGTGCCGCTGCCCAGCAAGTGGCTGATCCAGTTCTGCCCACCGATCCCGACCGCGCACCTGACCGACTCGGCGGACGACCCGCTGGTGGTCTTCAACCTCGCTGACCAGGTGCGGGAGACCATCCAGCAGACCCTGCACACGCTCTTGGAGCGTCGGCCGGACCCGTTCGGCCCCTGAGCCTGCCGCCGGTCAGCCGCTGCGGCGGCGGCGCTGCAACGCCAGGCCGGCGGTGACCGCGCCGGCGACCAGCCCGGCCGCCGCGGTCGACGGTACGGCGATCTTGACGGCTCGGCGGCCGGTGCGGAAGTCCCGCACCTCCCAGCCGCGCTGCCGGGCCTGCCGCAACAGGGTGCCGTCCGGATTGACCGCTACCGCCCGCCCCACGGCGGAGAGCAGCGGCAGGTCGTTGGCCGAGTCGCTGTAGGCCGCGCAGCGGGCCAGGTCCAGCCGCTCCACGGCCGCGAGCTGGGTGACCGCCTCGGCCTTCGCCGGCCCGTGCATCAGGTCGCCCACCAGCCGCCCGGTGTACGCCCCGTCCACCACCTCGGCCACCGTGCCGATGGCGCCGGTCAGGCCGAGCCGGGCGGCGATCACCCGACCGATCTCCACCGGGGCGGCGCTGACCAGCCAGACCCGCTGGCCGGCCTCCAGGTGGCGCTGGGCGAGCTGGTGCGTGCCGGACCAGATCCGGGGAGCCATCAGCTCGTCGAAGATCTCCTCGGTGAGGCGTTCCACGTCATCCACCCGCCAGCCCTCGACGAAGGCCAGCGCGGCCTCCTTGGCCTGGGACATGTCACCCGCGTGCTCCCGGGCGAGCAACCGGAACCGGAGCTGCTGCCAGGCGAAGCGGGCCAGGTCGGCGGTGGTGAAGTAGTTCCGGGCGGCGAGGCCGCGGGCGAACCAGTAGATCGATGCGCCCTGCATCATCGTGTTGTCCACGTCGAAGAAGGCCGCTGCGGTCGGGTCTGGCGCGGTCGCCGGCGCCAGTTCGGTCTCCGTCCAGCCGGCGGTGTGACCATGGGCGTCGGTGCTGACCGTCACCTTGCGGCTGCGCGTCACGCGTCTCCCTTCCTCGCCGGGTGCGACGGATGCCTCCAGCGAGGGTAGCCGGCGAGCATGGTCGCCCGGCCGGGCAGACAGCGAACTGTGGCGCAACCGGCCGGACCTGCGGTATGGGAGTGGGCCGGGGCGGCTGGCCGCCCCGGGCGGGTCAGCGGGTGCCGGGGCAGGCGGACGGGGCGGGGCCGAGGGCGTCGCTGGCCGTCGGCGCCGGTAGGCCGCAGGCGATCGCCGCGCGCAGCGCGTCCGAGCGTTCCCGGATGTTGTCCAGCAGCACCAGCGAACGCCGGGTCCGCTCCCGGTCGGCCCGGGTGGTCCCGTCGAGCAGGTTGCCCACCGCTCGGCGCTGACCGGCGACGAAGGTGTTGACGGTGTCCAGGCTGCCCGGCTCGGCCCGCTGCACGGCGGCGGCGGTGAGCAGGCGGACACCCTGGCGGGTGTCGGCGTCCATGTCGTCGAGGACGGCGCTGTAGCCGATCCGGTCACCGCGCAGCTCGGCGGCCTCGCCGAGCCGGGTCCGGGCGAAGTCCAGGAAGAGCTGACCACGGCTGATGTCCGAGCTGGCCAGGGCGAGCTGGGCCCGCTCGGTCGAGCGCTTCATGCCGTACAGCGCGTCGCCGGGGACCGCGTTCTCGCTGGCGGCGGAGATGCCGGAGACGGCGATGGCGCCGGCCGCGATGCCGATCAGGATCGCGCCCCGGGCACGGGCCCGGCGGGCGGTGACCGCCGGGAGCAGCGAACCGCGGGTGGTGGCGGCCGGACGCACGGTGGCCGGTTCGCCGGCCGGCGGGGTGGTGCCCAGACCGTCCCGCACGGCGGTGGCGAGCAGCATCGCCCGCAGGCCGGTGCGGAAGTCGGGGTCGACCTCGACCGCCGGTGGATCGACGCTGAGCCGCTGGCCCACTGCGACGAGCGGCGCGAGCTGGCCATCCACCCGGGACCGGACGTGGTGCCGCCGGCCACCGTTGGCCTCGTCGAGAAGCTGCGCGAAGCGCTCGGCACGCCGGCGGGAGAAGAGGATGTTGTCCACCGCAGGCACCTCCTCTCGCTGGTCACGGCCGGTCGGCCGCCGTCGTTGCCAGCGACCGGGCGGCAGTGTGACACCACGGAGGTGAGGCCCCGTCCGGCATGCCGGTCGGACCTCGGTGACCCGGGCCTGCCGGGGCAACCACCGGTCGCACCCGGAGAAACGCCGTGGACCGGGCACGGGTTACGGGCCCGGCGGGCCGGAAATCACAGAAAGTGATCGTCGTCACCGAGCGGGACCGACTGAGCTGCCCGGACGTCGATCGACGCCCATCGGTCCCGCTGGAAGAAACTACGGCTGGAAGCCGTCGGGCAGGAGCCGGGCCAGCGCGCGGACCGCCCGGTACTGGAGGGCCTTGATGGCGCCCTCGTTCTTGCCCATCGCCCGGGCCGTCTCGGCGACCGAGAAGCCCTGGAGGAAGCGGAGCACGATGCACTCCTGCTGCTCCGGGTTGAGCTGCTTCACGGCGGTGAGCAGGGCGACGTTGGTGATGTGCTCGACCACCGCCGCCTCCGGGCTGCCCTCCGGACCCCGGTCCTCCCGGTCGGCGTCGAGCACGTCGCCGGTGGTGACCTCCAGCCGGTACCGACCGGACTTGAAGTGGTCCGCGACCAGGTTGCGGGCGATGGTCACCAGCCAGGCGCCGAGGTCGCGGCCCTGCCAGGTGAAGCTGCTGATCCGCTTGAGCGCGCGGAGGAAGGTGTCCGAGGTCAGATCCTCGGCGAGCTGCCGGTTGCCGACCCGGAAGTATACGAACCGGAACACGGTGTCCACGTACCGGTCGTAGATCAGGCCGAACGCCTCGGACTCGCCGGCCTGGGCCCGCTCGATCAGCGTCCAGACCTCGGTGGCCGGGTCGGACGGGTCCGGTCGGCTCGGAAAGCCGGTCGGGGTGGTGGTGGCCGGCACCGCCGGGATCACCGCCGTCTCGCCCGCGGACGGGTCGGTGGTCGCCGCCGGTGTGTCGCTGACCCGTCGGCCCTGGGCCGGCATGGTCGGTCGGGCCGGTACGGCGACCCGGCCGCCGGCCGGCTTCGCGTTACCGCCGGGCACCGCCGGTCGTGGTGGCGGCTCGTTGTGGTGTGGCCGGTTGCGAATCCGTTTCGCCGTGCCGTCGCCCCGCAGGGCGGTGCCGTGCGGTTCGTCCAGCGGAGCGCGGGCCGCCGGACGCTCGTTGACCTGGGCGCGAGTTGTCTGACCGGTCAGGCCGGCCGGGCGTTCCGCGTAACCGAAGGTGGTCACCGCGTCGCCCCCGTCCCGTCGGTCGCCGGGCGGGCCGGTCTGCGGGTCGTCGGTGCGGACCGACCGGGCTTCCGGTCGGGCAGAAGGGTTCCGGGGTGTGCCGACGGGCGGCAGTTCCCCTTGAGGTGCTGGTCCAATGCGCTCACAGGCACGGGGGCCTCCTCGGGCTGAGGGGTGTCGACTCACGGCAAATGGGGTGAGCCGACCCGAGTGATGATAGGGCCAACGTCACCCGCGCGTGGCAAGTCCGTTACACAGGGCGGAAGTATTTCCCGCTCCATCACGCCGTCGGCGGACCGGTTGTCCGTCGTGTGCGATTGACTTTGGAGCGGCGCGATGATCCAGGATGGATTCCCTGGTTGAGGGCGCATTGCCCGTTCGGATGCCCCGTCCCGTCGGGTGGTCGGTGGAGCCCGGCCAAATCGTCGGACGGTGGCGTCACCCGTCCCATCGACAGGATCTGATCGGATCGCCGGTGGCACAGTGGCCGGTCCCGCCCACGGGACTTTCGCGATACCGCGCTCCGGCCGTTGCCCCGGCCGTCGGGCGTGGCCTGGCGACGCCCGCTGTGCCAGACTCGATCACCGTGCAGGACGCATCGGCAAACCCCGCGCCGAACCTCGCCGACCGGGTCCACCGGGCGGCTCTCGACCACGGCGACCGGGCCGCGCTGCACTGGCGCGACCGGACGCTCAGCTGGTCCGAACTGGACGCCGCGGTGGACTCCACCGCGTACGCGCTGACCGCCACCGCGCCGCCCAGCGACCCGGGCGGTACGCCACCACGTGTCGCGATCGCGCTGCCCAACACCGTTGACTTCGTGGTCAGCTGGCTCGGTGCCCTGCGCGCCGGGCTGGTCGCGGTGCCGGTCAACCCCGGCTTCACCGCCCCGGAGCTGCGGCACGTGCTGGCCGACTCCGGCGCGTCAGTGTTGATCGGCACCGAGCGGGTCCGGGGCCTGGTCGCCGAGGTGGCCGGCGAACTGCCCGCGCTCACCGCCGTGCACGGCGCGCCGCCAGGGTCGGCCGCCGACGCACCGGAACCGCCGACCCGCCCGCACCGGGGCGGCGCCGACCTGGCCGTACTGCTCTACACGTCCGGGACCGAGGGTCGGCCCAAGGGCGCCATGCTCTCGCACCACGCGCTGCTGGCGAACCACGAGCAGGTTGGCCGGATCGAGCCGCCGGTGGTCGGCCCGGGGGACACCGTGCTCCTGGCCCTGCCGCTGTTCCACGCGTACGGGCTCAACTCGGGGCTCGGCGCGGTCGTCCACCATGGCGCGACCGGCGTGCTGCTTGACGAGTTGGGGCCCACGGCGGGGCTCGACGAGATCGCCCGGCACCGGGTCAGCGTGCTGGTCGGCGTACCGTCGATGTTCCTGGCCTGGTCCGGCGCGGCGGAGGCCCGCGCGGCGACCGCCTCCGTCCGGGTGGCGGTCTGTGGCGCGGCACCGCTGGAGCCGTCGGTCGCGGCGCGCTTCACCGAGGTCACCGGGCATCCGGTGCACATCGGGTACGGCCTCACCGAGACCGCGCCGGTGCTCACCTCCACCCTGGTCGGCGGGGTGGTCAAGACCGGCTCGATCGGTCGGCCGCTGCCCGGTGTGCGGCTGCGCCTGGTCGGCGCGGACGGCGCCGACCTCTGGCGCGACGGCCTGGCCGTCCCCGACGACGACCCGGATGAGCTGGACATCTCCGACGCGGCGCCGGGCACCGACCCGGGGCAGATCGTCGTGGGCGGCCCCAACCTCTTCACCGGCTACTGGCCGGACGGCCGGGACGGCCCGGACACCGACGGCTGGTGGGGGACCGGCGACGTGGCCTACGCCGACGAGGACGGCGACCTCTTCCTGGTCGACCGGCTCGGCGAGCTGATCCTGGTCAACGGGTTCAACGTCTATCCGCACGAGGTCGAGCTGGTGCTCGCCGGGCATCCCGGGGTGGCCGAGTCGGCGGTACTGGGTGTGCCGCATCCCCGGACCGGCGAGACTGTCCGGGCGTACGTTGTGCCGGCGCCGGGGCGGCAGGTGACCGGCGAGGAGCTGCTCGCCCACTGCGCGCGGAACCTGGCCCGGTTCAAGTGCCCGTCCGCCGTCGAGTTCGTCGACGCCCTGCCGCACTCGGCGATCGGCAAGGTACGCAAGACCCAGCTCCGGTCGGCGACGCCGGCCGACCCGCCGGCGAACGCCGACACGCGCACGGAGGTAACCGATGTCCACTGACGCCCGGCTCGCCCTGATCACCCGCCCCGGCTGCCACCTGTGCGACGACGCAAAGGCGGCGCTCGAACGGGTGGTGGCGGTCACCGGGGACAAGTGGGTCGAGTGGGACGTCACCGGCGACGAGGAACTGGAGCGGGAGTACGGGGACCGGCTGCCGGTGGTGATGCTCGACGGTAAGGAGCACGGTTACTGGCGGGTGGAGGAGGAACGGCTGCTGCGGGACCTGACCACGCCGCAGCTCTGAGCGGTGCCTATGGTGCTCTGATGACCCCTGCACGCCCCCACCTGGTGTGGGACTGGAACGGCACCCTGCTCAACGACCTAAGCCTCGTGGTTGCGGCCACCAACGCGGCGTTCGCCAGCGTGGGCGGGCCGGTGGTCACCTCCGACGAGCACCGGGTGCGGTTCCGTCGGCCGATCGCCGAGTACTACGCCGAGGTGCTCGGCCAGGCCGTGGACGACGATGAGTTCGGCCGGCTGGACCGGATCTTCCACGACGCGTACCGCAGCGGGTTGACCACCTGCGAGCTGGCCGCCGACGCGCGGACCGCGATGGCCGCCTGGCCGGGCAGCCAGAGCCTGCTCTCCATGTGGTTCCACGAGGAGCTGGTGCCCACCGTGCACACCTACGGGCTGACCGGCCACTTCACCCGGGTGGACGGGCTGCGTGCCACCGTCGGCGGTGGCCGCAAGGCCGAGTCGCTCGAGCGGCACCTGGCCGAGCTGGGCGTGGACGGCACCTCGGTGGTGCTGATCGGCGACTCCATCGACGACGCCGACGCGGCGCTCACGGTGGGTGGTCGTGCGGTGCTCTACACCGGCGGTTTCACCGACCCGGCCCGGCTGCGCGCCTCCGGTCACCCGGTGGCCGACACCCTCACCGACGCCGTGACCCTGGCCCGGGAGGTCAGTTCCGCAGGTAGGTGAGAACGGCCAGCACCCGCCGGTGCTGCTCGGTGTCCGGCGGCAGGGTGAGCTTGGTGAAGATGTTGCGCACGTGCTTCTCCACCGCGCCGTCGCTGACCACCAGGGCGCGGGCGATGGCGGTGTTCGAGCGTCCCTCGGCCATCAGGGCGAGCACCTCGCGCTCGCGCGGGGTCAGCTCGCGCAGCGGGTCGTCCCGGCGGCGCCGGGCGAAGAGCTGGCCGACCACCTCCGGGTCGAGCACGGTGCCACCGGCGGCCACCCGGCGCAGGGCGTCCAGGAACTCGTCGATCGCGGCCACCCGGTCCTTGAGCAGGTAGCCGATCCCGCCGCCCGCGCCACCGGTGGTGGCCAGCAGGTCGTCGGCGTACGAGACCTCGACGTACTGGGACAACACCAGGATGGGGGTACGCGGCACCAGCCGGCGGGCCTCCACCGCCGCCCGCAGCCCCTCGTCGGTGTGCGACGGGGGCATCCGGACGTCGACGATCGACACGTCCGGCCGGTGCTCCACCACCGCCTCGACCAGCGCGTCGCCATCCCCGACGGCGGCCACCACCTGGTGCCCGCTCTCGGTGAGCAGCCGCACCAGCCCTTCCCGGAGCAGGACGGCGTCGTCGGCGATCACGATGCGCATGGCTGTGTTGTCTACCACGTCCGGCCGGCCGGGAGGGCTCGTCGCGGCATTCGCCGGCTCACAGCGGAAGCTCCGCGCGGATCTCGGTGGGCCCGCCGACCGGGCTGACGACGGCCAGTTCGCCGCCGGCGGCCCGCACCCGGTCGGCGATGCCGACCAGCCCGTGCCCCTTGGCCAGGTGCGCGCCACCCTGCCCGTCGTCACCCACCCGCACCAGGAGACGGCTGCCCTGCCGGGCCAGGGCGACGCTGGCTTCGGTGGCCCGGCTGTGCTTGGCGACGTTGGTCAACGCCTCGGCCACCATGAAGTACGCGGTGTTCTCCACCGCCGGGTCGAGTCGCCCGCCCGGCGTGCCGAGCTGCGGGTCCACCTGGAGCTCGATCGGGATCAGCCCCCGGCCGGCGAGCGCGGCCAGGGCGCTGGGCAGGCCCCGGTCGACCAGGACGGGTGGGGCGATGCCCCGGGACAGCGCCCGCAGCTCGGCCAACGTGTCCCGGGTCTGGGTGACCGCCTCGTCGATGGTCCGGCCGGCCGCCTCCGGGTCGGAGGCGAGCTGCTGCCGGGCCCGACTGAGGTCCATCGCCAGCCGGACCAGGCGCTGCTG
Source organism: Micromonospora sp. U21 (assembly GCF_018070045.1). Classification (GTDB taxonomy): domain Bacteria; phylum Actinomycetota; class Actinomycetes; order Mycobacteriales; family Micromonosporaceae; genus Micromonospora. The sequence goes on along the minus strand of NZ_JAGPYK010000013.1, from coordinate 61,670 downwards.
GGGGCCGTCGTGAATGTCGCGTTCCAGCCGGCGCAGCGCGGACGCCTCGGCGGAGACGGCGGCGCGCTTCTGCTCCTCCAGCACGGTGATCCGGTCCCGCATCTCGGCCACCCCGGTCAGCATGGCCCGGGCGAAGCTGGCCTGGAGCAGCGCGCAGCCCCGGACCACGATCGGCAGGGTGATCAGGAAGAACACTCCGATCGCGGTGGTCAGCCCGATCCGCGCGGTGGTCGAGTCGCCCAGGCCGAGCAACTGGGCGAGGTCGCTGTCGCCCTCGCCGCGCGGCAGCGTCCAGTCGTACGCCCAGTAGAGCGAGCCGGTGACCGCGGCGGCCCACCAGACCAGCGCCACCACGAACGTGATCACCGACACGATCAGACGCAGCACGCCGTGTGCCACGTCGAGCCAGGACTGGGCGTCCCGCATCGGCACGAAGATCCGCCGCCAGGCGTTCGCTCCCACTTCCGGCAGCCGGTAGTGCGGCCGGATCCGGGGTTGATGGAGCACCGCGGGCAGCCGCAGCCGCTCGATGTCGGCCAGCCCGCGGGCGGCGTACAGGGTGCCGCTGATGATCGGCAGGCCGATCACGGTGACCACCAGCCCGACGCCGACCGCGAGGCCCACGACGAGGACGATGAAGCTGGTCAGGGCCAGGGGTAGCCCGAGCAGCACATACCCGGAGTCGACGAAGAGCTGGCGGGGGATGCTCGGTGCCAGCGTCGGCTGGTCGCTGGTGGCGGCAACGGCGGTCATGCCCAAAGGCTAGGCAGCCCCGGTCCGCCAGCCCATCCCGAAGCCCTGCCTCTCCCCCGTAGTGCTGTCCCTACCCGTCCCGGCACGTCTGTGCGGCATGGGCGCGGGATTGGTCAGAGAAGTCGGGATTGAGCAATAATTGGCCGGGCGGTGCGGGCGTACGCCGCTGGATCGATCTTGCGGAATGGAGGTGCTGGTGGGGTCGCGCCGCGCAGCGACAAGATCGCGATTTGTGCACGTCTTCACAAGCGCCTACTCTCTAGTTCCGACGCGCCCTGCTAGCACAGCCGGCAATCTCGGTCGCCAGCGGGAGTCCATAAGCGGCCGACCAGCGGAGTTGGCCGAGGATCGCACCGCACGGAGTCTCATGAGTCAGCATCGTCACCCAGGCGCGCCCGGCCGCGCCGGTGCCGTACCGGTGCTCCCGGACCTGCCCGAGGCGACCGTCGCGCGGCTCCCGGAGTACCTGCGCGCGCTGCACAACCTCGCCGACGCCGGCCACGAGACCGTCTCCAGCGAGGGCCTGTCCGCCGCCGCCGGGGTCAACTCCGCCAAGCTCCGCAAGGACCTCTCCCACCTCGGCTCGTACGGCACGCGGGGCGTCGGCTACGACGTCGCGCTGCTGATCGAGCAGATCGAGTACGTGCTCGGGCTCACCCAGCGCAGGGCGGTCGCCCTGGTCGGCGTGGGTAATCTCGGTCACGCCCTGGCCGGTTACGACGGCTTCGCCAGCCGGGGCTTCCGGATCGCCGCACTGCTCGACGCCGATCCGTCCCGGGTCGGCGAAGAGATCAACGGCCTGGTGGTCCGGCATGTCGACGAGCTGCCGGCGGTCGCCGCGGAGGAGTCCATCGCGATCGGTGTGATCGCCACCCCGGCCGGCGCCGCCCAGCGGGTCGCCGACCAGCTGGTCGCGGTCGGCGTGACGAGCATCCTCAACTTCGCGCCGTGCGTACTCTCGGTTCCGGAGGGGGTCGACGTGCGCAAGGTCGACCTCGCCATCGAGCTGCAGATTCTGTCCTTCCACGAGCACCGCAAGGCGTCACTGACCGCGCTTCCCGCCACCGGCGGGTCCGCTCTCACCGCCCTGCCCGGCGGGCTCGCGGCCACCGACACCCAGGAGGCGATCGGCACGTGAAACTGCTCGTCGTCGGCGCGTCCTACCGGACCGCCCCGGTCGCCACGCTGGAGCAACTGGCCGTGCCTCCCGCGGACCTCACCCGCACCCTGGACCGCCTGGTCGCCCAGCCGTACGTGGCCGAGGCGGTGCTCGTCTCCACCTGCAACCGGGTGGAGGTCTACGCCGCCGTGTCCGGTTTCCACGGCGGGCTCGGTGACATCTGCGCCGTCCTGGCCGAGCAGGCCGGAAACTCGCCGGCGGCGCTCGCCAGCCACCTGTACGTGCACTACGACGCCGCCGCCGTGGACCACGTCTTCCGGGTCGCCACCGGGCTGGACTCGATGGTGGTCGGCGAGGCGCAGATCCTCGGGCAGTTGCGCGACGCGTACCACTGGGCCACCGGCGCGGACTCGGCCGGCCGGCTGCTGCACGAGCTGATGCAGCAGGCGCTGCGGGTCGGCAAGCGGGCCCACGCCGAGACCGGCATCGACCGGGCCGGCCAGAGCGTGGTCACGGCCGCGCTGGAGCTGGCCGCCGGGCACCTCGACGGTGATCTCGCCGGCCGCCCGGCCCTGGTTGTCGGGGCCGGCGCGATGGGCTCGCTCGGGGTGGCCACGCTGTCCCGGCTGGGTGCCGGGCCGCTCACCGTCACCAACCGGGGCGCCGACCGGGCCGTGCGGCTCGCCGAGTCGTACGGGGCGGGCGCCGTGCCGATGGTCGAGCTGGCCGACACGCTCTCCACAGTGGACATCGTAGTGGCCGCCACCGCCTCCACCGAACCGGTCCTCACCCGAGCGGTGGTCGGCGCGGCGCTGGCCGAGCGGGCCCCGGCCCGGGGCCCGCTGGTCCTGCTCGACCTCGCCGTCCCGCGCGACGTCGAGGAGGGCGTCGCCGACCTCTCCGGCGTCGAGGTGATCGACATCGACCGGATGGCGGCGCTGCTCGCCGACGGTCCGGCCGCCGCGGACGCCGCCGCCGTCGAGCGGATCGTGCTCGGCGAGGTGGAGAGCTTCCTCTCCTGGCTGCGCGGCGCCGATGTGGCGCCCACCGTGGCCGCGCTACGCGGCCGGGCCGACGACGTGGTCACCGCCGAGCTGCGCCGGCTGGCCCAGCGCCGCCCCGACCTCGGTGACGACCTGCGGGCCGAGGTGGCCCGCACGGTGCACCGCGTGGTGCAGCGGCTGCTGCACCAGCCCACCGTCAAGGTCCGCCAGCTGGCCGCGGAGCCCGGCGGCGACCAGTACGCGGCCCTGCTGCGCGAGCTGTTCGACCTCCAGGTGCCGCAGACCTCGCCGGTGGACACCGTCCCCGACGTGCTGGCCCCCGACCTCGGTGCGGCGTTCACCGGCACCGATCCGCTGTTCGGCGCGGACTCCACCGACCCGACCCCGCCCACCGGAGGTGCGCGATGACCGCCCCCCTACGCCTCGGCACCCGGGGCAGCGCCCTGGCGATGGCCCAGTCCGGCCAGGTCGCCGAGGCGTTGACCGCCGCCACCGGCCGTCCGGTCGAGCTGGTCGAGGTGATCACCGCTGGCGACCGTTCCAGCGCGCCGGTGCACCGGCTCGGCGTCGGGGTGTTCGTCTCCGCGCTGCGTGACGCGTTGGCCGCCCGGACCATCGACTTCGCGGTGCACTCCTACAAGGATCTCCCCACGGCCGCCGCCGGCGGGCTGCACATCGCGGCGGTACCGGCCCGGCAGGACCCACGCGACGCGTTGATCGCCCGGGATGCCCGGATGCTCACCGAGCTGCCGCCCGGGGCCACCGTGGGCACCGGCGCGCTGCGTCGGATCGCCCAGCTGCACGCGCTCGGCCTGCAGCTGGAGGTCACCCCCATCCGGGGCAACGTGGACACCCGCCTGGCGCGGGTGCTCGGCCCCGAGGCCGACCTCGACGCCGTCGTGCTGGCCCGGGCCGGGCTGGCCCGACTGGGCCGGGCCGACGTGATCACCGAGACGCTGGACCCGATGCTGATGCTGCCCGCGCCCGCCCAGGGTGCGCTGGCCGTGGAGTGCCGGGTCGACGACCAGGACCTGGTCGAGCTGCTCGCGGTGCTCGACCACGCACCGTCGCACGCCGCCGTCACCGCGGAGCGCGCGTTGCTGGCCACCCTGGAGGCCGGGTGCAGCGCACCCGTCGCCGCCTATGCGGAACTCGCCGAAGGTGACGCCGGCGATGAGATCTACCTGCGCGGGGCGGTGATCAGCCCGGACGGCACTCGTGACCTCCGGCTGTCCCGCACCGGAACGCCCGCCGACGCGGCGGAGATCGGTAAGGCACTCGCCGCCGAACTCCTCGACCTCGGCGCCGACTCGATCCTCGGCCACGAAGGACACACCGGCTCGGGGACCCAGCAATTTGGGAGCACAGAATGACCCGCACCCGTAAGCCCGTCGGCCGTATCGCGTTCGTCGGGGCTGGCCCCGGCGACCCGGGCCTGCTGACCCGTCGGGCGCACGACGCCCTGGTCGACGCCGACCAGGTGATCTACGACCGGGGAGTCCCGGAGTCGTTGCTCGCCGTCGTACGCGCCGAGGCCAGGGACGACGCCGAGTTCACCCCGGCCGAAGGCGCGCCGGGGGACGTGGCGAAGGTGCTGATCTCCGCGGCCCGGTCCGGGCTGAACGCGGTGCACCTGGTCGCCGGCGACCCGTTCGGCCACGACTCGGTGGTCAAGGAGGTGCAGGCGGTGGCCCGCACCGCCGCTCACTTCGAGGTGGTGCCCGGGGTCGGTCAGGCCGAGGGCGTGGCCACCTACGCGGGGGTCCCGTTGCCGGGCGTGCGTACCGCCGCCGACGTCGAGGACGTCAGCGCGCTGGACTTCGAGGCGCTGGCCGCAGCCGTCGGCCGGGGCTCGCTCGCCGTCGCCGTGGACGCCGGTGACCTCGCCGCCGTCCGGGACGGGTTGCTGGCCGCCGGGGTCGACGGCACGACCGGCGTCGGGGTGACCGGCGACGGCACCGGCGAGACCCAGTACACGACCACGTCGACCGTCGACAGCTTCGTGGCCGCCGCGCTCGGCTTCACCGGCCGGGTGGTGCTCACCGTCGGCGCCGGCGTGGGCCAGCGGGACAAGCTGAGCTGGTGGGAGAACCGCCCGCTGTACGGCTGGAAGGTGCTGGTACCGCGGACCAAGGAGCAGGCCGGCGTGATGAGCGCCCGGCTGCGCGCGTACGGGGCGATCCCGTGCGAGGTGCCGACCATCGCGGTCGAGCCGCCGCGTACCCCGGCGCAGATGGAGCGGGCGGTCAAGGGCCTGGTCGACGGCCGCTACGCCTGGGTCATCTTCACCTCCGTGAACGCGGTCCGCGCGGTCTGGGAGAAGTTCGCCGAGCACGGGCTGGACGCCCGGCACTTCGGTGGCGTCAAGATCGCCTGCATCGGTGAGGCGACGGCGGACGCGGTTCGCGCGTTCGGCATCCAGCCGGAGCTGATCCCCGCCGGGGAACAGTCCTCCGAGGGGCTGCTGGCCGAGTTCTCGCCGCACGACGAGATCCTCGACCCGGTGGGCCGGGTGCTGCTGCCGCGCGCCGACATCGCCACCGAGACGCTCGCCGCCGGGCTCACCGAGCGCGGCTGGGAGGTCGACGACGTCACCGCGTACCGGACGGTCCGGGCCGCGCCGCCGCCGGCCGAGATCCGGGACGCGATCAAGTCGGGCGGGTTCGACGCGGTGCTCTTCACCTCGTCCTCCACGGTGCGGAACCTGGTCGGCATCGCGGGGAAGCCGCACGCGCGTACCGTTGTTGCCGTCATCGGGCCCAAGACGGCGGAGACCGCGACGGAGTTCGGGCTGCGGGTCGACGTCCAGCCGCCGCACGCCTCGGTGCCCGACCTGGTGGAGGCGCTCGCCGCCTACGCCGTCGAGCTGCGCGAGAAGCTCGCCGCCATGCCGGCGAAGCAGCGTCGCGGCTCGAAGGTGCAGGGGCCGACCGCCCTGCGCTTCCGGTAGTCGTCTTCAGGAGGGGCTCCCATGTCGTACCCCGAGATCCGGCCCCGCCGGCTCCGCCGCACCCCGGCGATCCGCCGGCTGGTCTCCGAGACGCGGGTCGACCCGGCCGAGCTGATCGTGCCGATGTTCGTCAAGGAGGGGCTGACCGAGCCCCGGGCCATCGCGTCGCTCCCGGGGGTGCTCCAGCACTCCCGGGACTCGCTACGCAAGGCGGCGGTCGAGGCGGTCCAGGCCGGTGTCGGCGGGATCATGCTCTTCGGTGTGCCGGAGCATCGGGACCCGACCGGGTCCGGTGGCATCGACCCGAACGGCATCCTGAACGTCGCCATCCGGGACGTGGTGACCGAGGTGGGCGACGCCACGGTGGTGATGAGCGACCTGTGCCTGGACGAGTTCACCTCGCACGGGCACTGCGGGCTGCTCACCCCCGGCGGCGACGTGGACAACGACGCCACCCTGGACGCGTACGCCGAGATGGCGGTGGCCCAGGCCGCCGCCGGGGTCGACGTGGTCGGACCGTCCGGGATGATGGACGGCCAGGTCGGCGTGGCACGCCGGGCGCTCGACGCGGCCGGGCACACCGACGTGGCGGTGCTGGCGTACGCCGTGAAGTACGCCTCGGCCTTCTACGGCCCGTTCCGGGACGCGGTGGAGTCGGCGCTGGAGGGTGACCGGCGCACCTACCAGCAGGACCCGGCCAACCTGCGCGAGTCGCTGCGCGAGGTGGCGCTGGATGTCGCCGAGGGCGCCGACATGGTGATGGTCAAGCCGGCGCTGCCCTACCTCGACGTGGTGTCGGCGGTGCGGGCCGCGGTGGATGTCCCGGTCGCCGCCTACCAGGTCTCCGGTGAGTACGCGATGGTCGAGGCGGCCGCCGCGAACGGCTGGATCGACCGGGAGCGGGTGATGCTGGAGACGCTCACCTCGATCAAGCGGGCCGGCGCACAGATCATCCTCACCTACTGGGCCGTCGAGGCCGCCGGACTGCTCCGCCAGCGCTACTGAGCGGCCCGTAGCAGGCCGCACAGTCGGAGCCGGGGCCGCGGTAGCCGCTTGGGGGCAGCCCCACCACTCGCTCGGGGAGACCTGATACCCCTTCGCAAAGGGCGGCAACTACGCCCCCGCCCCCTCGCCCACGTCGGGTATCCACAGGTTTATCCACAGGTATTGAGCCTGGGTGACACTACGGGGACTGTGGTCGAATGGCGTCGGCGCTCGATCCTCCTCCTCCCACCGGTCCCACCGTCGGTCGGTTTCCCATTGCTGGTCTCGTCCGCCGGGCACGTCGGATCGTCCGGCTGAGCAAGCACCAGATGGCCCGCTTCGCCAAGGTTTCGCCATCGACGGTGGGGCGGGTCGAAGCGGGCAGCCTGATCCCCAGCTGGTCCAGCCGATGGCCGACCGGGAGGATGTCCACGACGGTGCTGGCCGTCGCTACCCCTCACACCTGGACACCATCCTCGACCCCGAGCCGGGGGAGTGGTGGGGGGACATCTACGGGCTGGCCCGACCGCCCGAGACCTATCACCGAAGCTCGGCGGATCGGGAGGCGCGGCGACGGCGTAGCCAGTGGGAGGTACGGGTCGCGAAACACCGCCACCTGCCACCCCCACCGATCGTCCACGACTACCACTGACGCCACCGACGGCGGCGGCAACGACAGCGGCCCGCCGTCCGAGCGTGAACCTGGAAGACGGGCCGCTGACACGGCGCCCGGAGGATCAGTCGTCGTTCGTGATGGTGCCTGTTCCGAGCGGGTCGGCCAGCCGCAGGCCGGGCACGCCGGCCACCACCAGCGTCAGCTTCTCGTCCGCCTCCCGCTTCCGGTCACCGCGCACCGTGACCGGGAAGGCCACTGAGGTCTGCCCGGCGGACAGGGTGCGGCAGCCGGCGTACGGGTCGAAGTCCGAGCCGGCCTGCGCCGTACCCCCGAGGGTGGCGGCGCAGAGCAGCACCGGCCGGGACAGCGGCCGGGACACGGTGGCGGTGAAGGTGAGCTGGCGCGTGCCCTTGTCGCCCTCGACCACCGTCGTGTCGGCGACGGTCAGCGACGCGCGGGACCGGAACCGGGCCACCTGCGGGTCGTGGTCGCTGGACCCCCGCGACCCGTCGCCGCTGAACTCGGCCGGCCAGTCGGCATTGATGTGCGCCGCCCGCACCTGCACCAGGTCGCCGTAGAGCGCGTCGTTGACGAACAGGTGGTCGAGCGTCTGCGCCTGCCCCTCGAAGCTGTACGAGTAGGCGGAGGCCGGCACGTCCGCGACGAGGTTGTCCCACAGGTTGTGCAGGCCCGCCTCGTACAGCGGGGCGAGCTGGTCCGACGGCGTGGGCTGGTCGCCGGTGGCGATCGGATCGTCCGGGCGGGGGAAGACGTTCAGGTCCCCGCCGTAGACCACCCGGGCGGTCTGGTCGGCCGCCTCGATCGCGGTGACGATCGCCGCGCCGTAACGCGCCTGCTCCCGCCGCTGCCCGACCCGGCTGTCCGGGCCGGAGGAGTAGTGGTTGCTGAGCGCGTACAGGGTGAACCGCTCGGTCGAGCCGGGCGTCGCGGCCACGCTGAACCTGCCCAGCTGGGGAGCCCGGGTGAAGACGTTGTTACCGTCCCGGCCCGTCGAGGTGTCCACGTCGGACGGCAGCACCGCGTTGAGCGCCTTCGGGTTCTGCACGTCGGCGTTGGCCGGCAGACCCGGAGCCCGGTACTGGACGGTCGGCGCCGAACCCAGCAGCGGGTCGGTCGCCGTCGCGGCCGCCAGCGACACCCGGTCGGTGCGGTACAGGAAGGCGGCGGTGATGCCGCGGGCGTCCGCGCCGGTCCGGTCGTAGGCGGCGGCGTACGTGGGCCCACCGGCCGCCGCCACCGTGAGCGCCAACTCCTGGATGCTGTCCGGAGCGCCATCGGCGTTGTTGGTGTCGCCGCAGCTCAGCGCAGCCCCGGAGACCGTGCAGATGTCCTGGTCCTCGGCCTCCTGCACCAGGATCAGGTCCGGTGCGTGCAGGTCCTTGACGATCTGGTCGGCGAGCGCGGCCAGCTGCTCGCGGTACTCCGCCTCGCTGCCCGGGACGTAGTCGAAGGGCGGGCTGACCCCGGTGCAGCCGGCGTTGCCGGCGAAGTCGCAGCCGTCGAAGGGGTCGTCGCGGTAGTCGTACAGGTTCTCCACGTTGTAGGTGGCCACAGCCACCTCCTGCGACCGGTCCGCCGGCTTCGGCGGGTTGTTCTTCGACGGGTCGGCCCCGGCGGCGAACTCCGCCCGCTCGACCTGGACGCCGTACTTCTCGAACGAGTAGTAGACGCCGCCCACCGCGTCGGTGCGCAGCGTGTCGAAGGTGTGCGCCGGCGGGAGCAGCGCGGTGCTGTCCCCGGCGGTGCCCTTCACGCCCATGCTGCCGAGCAGCACCCGCTGGCCGTTGCCGTCGTCGAAGCGGCGGGTCGGGTCGTTGTCCAGCGGGTGGGAGTCCCGGAACACCCGCCGGGCGTACGGGTCGGCGCGGTCCAGCAGCGGGTCGTCCCGGTCGACCACCCACAGCTCGGCGTCGGCCGTGGACGAGAAGACGTCCCGACCGCTCACCGCACCGCTACCCGCGCGGACGCGCAGGCGGGCGCCCTCGTGCCGCTCCCAGAAGCGCTGCGCGTCGGTCAGCTCGGCCGGCGGCGCCGCGTCGGTCACCGCGACCGTGGTGTCCACGGCCAGGCCGGTCGCGATCCGCCGGACCAGCGAGGCGCCGGAGAGCTGGGTGAAGTTGAAGTACTCCGACACCCGGGCCCGGAGCACCACCTCGTCGCTGACCGTCGGCACGTAACCGCCGATCAGTGAGGTGAAGGTGCCCATGAACACGAAGACGCCGTCGGAGCTGGTCGGGTCGCCGTCGGTGTCGCCGGTGCGGCTCTGCAGGAAGAACCCGTGCTGCTCCGCGCCGGCCGAGGTAAGAGCCAGGGTCAGCTGGGTGATCACGCCACGTACGTCGTACAGCGTGCTGCTGGTGCCGTTGCCGCTCGCCGGTGCGAGCGGCGACCGGTCGGCCGGGCCGGACTCGTCGTCGGTGGTCGGGCCCTGCACCTCGCCGACGGTCAGCTCCCGCGTCACCTGCACGACCAGCGCGCAGCTGGCGGTGCCGCCGCCCGCGTCGGTCGCGGTGACCGTGACGGTGTACGCCCCGGCGGCGAGGTCGGCGCTCGCGCCGACCGTGGCACGGGCGGTGCCACCCACCCCTTCGGCCGGGGTGAGCGCGGTGCGCGTGATCGAGCCGGTGGCCGGTGCCGGGCTGACCGCGGTCACCGCCAGGTCGACGATCGTGTCGTCCGGGTCGGTGGCGGTGACCTCGCGGGTCGCCGCCGTGCCCGCGGCGGTGACCATTGGCCCGCCGCAGGTCAGCGCGGCTGGCGCGTCGACCGGGCCACCGCCGTCCACGGTGTGCGTGCCGAGCCCGTCGAAGGTGTCGACCGGGAAGCCGGCCCACTGCACGGCGGGATCGAACGGGTCCGACGGGTCGGTGTCACCGGCGGTCACGGTGGGCAGCCGGCGCAGGGTGTTGTCGGCCGTGCTGGTGGCTCCGGTGCCCCACTCGGTGCCCGGGTCGACGCCCACCTGGCCGATCGAGTCGAGCACGGTGGTGCCCCGGCGCAGCACGATCGCGTCGTCGCCGTTGAACAAGCTCGCCCCGGTCGTCTGGTCGGCCTGGGCGAGGATGGCGGACCCGGCCGAGGCGCTGGCGAACACGAACGCGTCGCCAGCGGCCACCGTCCCGGTCAGCGCGATGGTGGTCGCCGTGCCGGAGCCGTTGAAGAAGAGCTGGAGCTGGTAGCCGCCGGCGCTGAGGTCGACGGCGCCACCGGTGCCGTTGAACAGCTCGATCGCCTTGTTGTTCGACGAACCTTCGACGTACTCCGAGATGAACAGGTCGGTTGGCGCGGCGCTGGCCGCGGTGGGTGCGACGCCGAGGGCCGTGACGGTCACGGCGACGGTGGCGGTCGCGAGCGCGGCGATTGTGCGGCGCGGGCGCATAGGGCCTCCACGATGGGTGGATGGGAGTCAACGCACGTTAAGGTGCCCGGCTGTCCATCGTCCATCCCCCATTGGACACTTTCGTGAATTCCCTCAGCGTGGTGCGTCGACGCGGTGCACCAGCTCGGCGATGTCGACGCTGTATTCGCACCAGTCCCGGTCGGGCCGGTAGCCCAGCTCCGCGTTGACCTTGAGCATCGCCTCGTTGGCCTGGGCGTTCCAGGTCTGCACCTCGGCCAGCGCCGGCTCGGCGGAGCGCAGCTCCAGCAGCATCCGGGCCTTGATCGCCCGATCGATGCCGTAGCCCCGGTGGTCCTGCGCCACGATCGTGTCGTACTGGTCGGCTCGGGTGGGGTGCTGTGCCGGCACCACCACCTCGGTCAGGCCGGCCACCTCGCCGCTCTGCTCGTGCCGAGCCAGCACGATGTACGGCTTCATGCCCCGCCGGTGGAGCGTGTCCAGGCTGTCCCGCAGCCGCTGCGGGTCGTAGGAGCTGGGGCGCAGCTCGCCGTCGTCGACGTCGCGCACCTCCGCCTTGGCCCGCGCGTACGCCTCGATCAGGTCGTCCGGCGGCCCGCCGGGGAAGAACTCCAGGTGGTAGCCCGCCCCGATGCCGGTGGCCATCCCGGCCAGCTCGGTCCAGTCGACCGTGGCGAGGTCGAGCACGCTGCGCGTCTCCACGTACTCCCGGGTGAAACCGAGCGCCTCGTAGAAGCCCACCGCCGGCGTGTCGCCGACCACCTCGACCCCGATCGACCGGAAGCCCTCCTGGTAGACCCGGCGGGCGGCGCGCAGCACCAGGTCGCGGCCGAGCCCGGTGCGCCGCGCGGACGGGTGCACCAGCACCTCGAGCACGCCGATGTCGCCCAGGAGCAGCACGTGGACCTGCCCGAGCACCGCGCCCGGACCGCCTGGGGCGGTCGGCTCGGCCTGGGCGATCCAGGAGATCCGCCGCTCACCTGGCATCACCTCGGCGAGGTATTCCCGCAGGGAGTCCTCCCGCCACGGCGGATCCTGCGGGAGATCGACCGCCAGAACCGCGTTCAGCGTCTCCAGCAGCGACGCGATCTCGGCGGACGACGCGGTCCTGGGGTCCCACTCGCGCACCATCACCCGTCTAGCTTGCCGCTAACAGCTGCCCGGGGGAAGTGTCCAGTTCTCCAATGTATGCGGACGATCACTTCACGTGCGGCTGGCCCGTCCGTACCGGTTCGCGGTGTCGTAGACGTCCTGGGCGTACCGGCGCACGTCGTTGTACGACAGGATCGCGTTCCACCAGTCGCCCGGAATGCTCAGGTTGCGGTTGTTCTTGCACAGGTAGTTTCCCGCCGCCAGGGCGGCGTCGTCCAGGTCGTGCGGGTCCTTGACGCCGTCGTTGTCCGCGTCCGCGCCGATCTCCTGCCAGGTCGTCGGGATGAACTGCATCGGCCCGATCGCACGGTCGAACGAGGTGTCCTGGTCGAGCAGCCCTCGGTCCGTGTCGATGATCCGCATCCGGCCGTCGCGCCCGTCCAGCGGCAGGCCGATGATCTGCGGCAGGGCCTTGCCGTCCTGCCCCAACCGGGCGCCGTTGGCCGCGCCGTGCCCGGACTCGACCTGACCGATCGCGGCCAGCGTGGTCCAGCTCAGCGCACAGCTGCGGTTGGTCTGGGCGAGCACCAGCTCGGCGTAGCCGTACGCCTGCATCGCGGCCGGCGGGACACCGACCTTGGCGCCAACCTGCTGCGCCCAGCCGGCCAGGGCGTCCGAGGGGCGCCCACCGATCACCGGCCCGGTCGGCACGCCGCCGCTGGGGAGTGGCCCGGTCGGCAGCGGGCCGGTGGGAAGGGACCCGGTCGGCAGCGGGCCGGTGGGCACCCCGGACGGCAGCACCGGGGGCGGAACGGCCGCGGTCGGCGTGACGGAGGCGTCGACCGCGACCGGCCGGGACGCGCGGATGGCAGCCGGGACGAGCAGCGCGCCCGCCGCGGCGGTCGCGGCCACCAGGGCGAGCAGGAAGACCCCGGGCAGGGTGAGCCGACCGCTGGGTCGGCGGGCCCAGGCTCGGGTCGCCCGGGCCGCGGTCACCGCCGCCTGGCGTGGCGGCAGGCGAAGCGCGTGCGCGAACGGGACCCGCCGCCGTCGGCCGGGGTCGGACTTCGGAGCGCTGGCAGGGTCGTCCACAGTGGTCGAAGCCTGGCCTGCCGTGGCGGCACCGGCCAGAGGCACCGGCTTCGCATCGCCAGCCGACGTCCCGGCATCCGGCCCGGCCGGCGTGGTCGCCGCGTCCGATCCGGTGGCCGGGCTCGGCGCGGTCAGGTCGCCAGCGGGCGCGTCGGCTTTCGTGTCTCCGGCCGGGGCGTCAGCCTCCGTACCCCCGGCAGGGGAGTCGGCCTTCGTGTCTCCGGCCGGGGCGTCGGCCTTCGTGGCCGCGACGGGGACGTCGGCCTCGGGTGCACCGGCAGGGCTGGCGGCCGCAGGTTCGGGGGCGGTCGGGGCCGCGGGCGCCGTGCCCGTCGGTGGGTTGGGCGCACCGGCGGCCCTGCCGCTCAGCCAGGGCCGGCGGGGGCGGGGCACGGCCCGTGGCACCGGATCCGGCGCGGCCCCCGATCCTTGGAGCGGCCCGTCCAGCGGCGCGGCCGGTCGCAACGGTTGCACACGCGTTTTGTCCTCGCCGTCCGCCACCCGTCGAGTATCACCCATGCCCCGTTGGACGTCAGGTCCACGTACCCTGGTTGCCATGCCCAGGTACGAGTTCCGCTGCCGCGCCTGCGGCGACACGTTCGAGGTCAACCGTCCAATGGCGGCGGCTGGCGCGCCCGCCAGCTGCCCGCAGGGACACGCCGACACGGTCAAGCTGCTCTCCGCGATTGCGATCACCGGCCGGGGCGCGGGTGGCGGGGCCCCGGCGGCCACCGGGGGCGGCTGCTGCGGCGGCGCCTGCGGCTGCTGATCCGGCCAATTCGCGGCCGCTTGGTGGGCCGCCCTTGCCGGGAACGGGTCCGAGTGGCACCTTGAGGCGGCACCTGCCCGGCCGTTCTCACGATGCGTGACCGTTCGGACTCAGGCAGCATGAACCCGACGTCACGGGCGGAGGTTCCACGCATGTCGCCACGGATCCAGCTCCCGAGCGGTTGGGTGACCTTCGTGTTCACCGACATCGAGGGCTCGACCCGGCTGGCCCAGCTGCTCGGCCCGGACTACCGCCCGGTGCTCGCCGAGCACCGACGGCTGCTACGCCGGACGCTGGCGAGCACCGGTGGCGCGGAGCTGCTGACCGAGGGCGACTCGTTCTTCCTGGCCTTCGACGACGCCGCAGCGGCGTTGACCGCCTGCCTGACCGCCCAGCGCGCGCTGGCGAGCCATGACTGGCCGACCGCGGAAGCGGCGCCTCGGGTCCGGATGGGCCTGCACACCGGCTACGCCGAGCCGCGCGACGGGGAGTACGCCAGCCCCGAGGTGCACCGGGCGGCCCGGGTGGCCGCCGCCGCGCACGGCGGGCAGGTGCTCTGTTCGGCGCCCACCGCCCGCCGGGCGGAGCCGCTGCCACCCGGTGCCACCCTGCTCGACCTGGGCCTGCACCGGCTGCGCGGCTTCGACGACCGGGAACGACTGTTCCAGCTGGTCGCGCCCGGACTGGAGCGGCAGTTCCCCCGACCCCGCACCGCCGACGCGGTGGCGCACAACCTGCCGACCCAGGTGACCTCGTTCGTCGGCCGGCAGGCCGAGCGGGCCGAGCTGGGCCGGCTGGTGAAGGAGCACCGGCTGGTCACCGTGCTGGGCGCGGGTGGCGCGGGCAAGACCCGGCTCGCCGTGGAGTTGGCCAGCGGGGTGGTCGAGACGTACCCGGACGGGGTCTGGTTCGTCGACATCGCCGCGGTGACCGACCCGGGGTTGGTGGCGTTCGCCATCGCCGCGGTGCTCGGGCTGCGACCCGAGCCGGGCCGGCCGATGCTGGACACCCTGGTCGAATACGCCGCCGGCCGTCGGATGCTGGTCGTGCTGGACACCTGCGACACGCAGCCTTCCGCCTGCGCGGAGGTCATCTCGCGCCTGCTCTCCGGCGGGGGCGGCGTGCGGGTGCTGGCCACCAGCCGCGAGTCGTTCAGCCTGCCCGGTGAGGTGGTGTGGCGGATCCCGCCGCTCTCGGTCGATCCGGGGGCGGACGGCGCGGCGAGCGACGCGGTGGCGCTGTTGCTGGACCGTACGGCGGCTGCGCGTGGTGGGCGGCAACCGGATCCGGCCGAGTCCGCCGATCTGCGTCGTGTGGTGCAGCGGCTGGACGGTCTGCCGCTGGCCATCGAGCTGGCCGCCGCCCGGTTGCGGGTGCTCTCCGTCGGGCAGCTCGCCGAGCGGCTCGACGACGTGCTCGGCACGCTGGACGCCGGCCGGGAGGACCCGGAGCCGCCGCCGGTGGAGCGGGGCTGGTCGGGTAACCAGCAGGACACCGTGGACCTGGTGGCCGCGGCGGCCGGCGCGTCGCCGCCCACCCCGGCGAGCAGGGCGGTGCAGCGCTCGGCCACCGAACGGCACCTGACCATGCAGGCCACCGTCACCTGGTCGTACCGCACGTTGGGGCCTCGGGCCGCCCGGCTGCTGCGCTGGCTGGCCGTCTTCGCCGGGCCGGTGGACCTGGCGACGGTGGAGTGGCTGCTGGGTGACGACCCGTTGGATCCGCTGTCGGTGCTGGTGGACAAGTCGATGGTGCTGGCCGAGCCGCGTGCCGCCGGCAGCACGTACCGGATGCTCGACCCGATCCGGGCGTACGCCGCGCGGCGGCTGGCCGAGGCGGGTGAGGAGCAGGCCGCCCGGGACCGGCACGTGGCCTGGTCGGCGCACGCGCTGGAGCGGGCTCACCTGGGCCCGGACGGCCGGCCGGTGACGCTGTCGCTCTACGCCCTCGACCCGCTGGCCGGAGAGCTTCGGGCCGCGCTGCGGTGGTGCACCACCGGCGGCAGCGCGCGCGCCGGCCTCCGCCTGGCCGGCGGCCTGGACCAGTGGTGGCGTGAGCGTGGGCTGGCCCGGGAGGGGCGGCTCTGGCTGTTCCGGCTGTACGGGCGGATCGCCGAGACCGGGGAGCGGATCCCGGAGGCTGAGCTGGCGGCGGCGTACCACATGCATTCGCTGCACGCCGGCGCGGACGGCGAGTTCGCCGAGGAGCTGCGCTTCTCCCAGCGGGCGGAGGCGGCCGCCCGGCAGGCCGGTGACGCTGGTCTGCTGGCCCGGGTACTCGCCGGGCGGGCCGCGCCGCTGGTCGACATGGGACAGTTCGTCGAGGCCGAACGGGTGTGCCGGGAGGTCATCGACTGGGCGCACGGGCAGGACGTGGTCGGCGAGGCGCTGTTCGCGGTGTTCAGCCTGGCTGAGCTGCTGTGGCGAAGGGGCGCGCTGGAGGAGGCGGCGGACCTGCTGGGTGCGGTCCGTCCGGTGGAGGCGGCCCGGCCGGTGGAGCGGGGCCGACGCTCGGTGGACATGCTGCTCGGCATGGTCGCGCTGGCCCGGGAGGACGTGATCGCAGCGCACGAGCACCTGCTGGTGGCGCTGCGCTCCCGGATGGGCCACGGCTACCACGGCCGGGCGTGCGACACGTTGAACGCGATCGCGGTGCGCTGCGCGGCCGGTGGGGACCGGTTGACTGCCGCCCGGCTGTTCGGGGCGGCGCAGGCCACCCGGGCCAGTATGCGATCCACACCGGGCATCTACGGCGGCTACTGGGACGACCAGCAGGCGGAGCTGCGTGGGGTACTGGGTGACGCGGCCTTCGACGACGCGTACGGAGAGGGCGCCGAGCTGGGGTTGGACGAGGCGGCGGCGCTGGCGTTGGACGTGGAGCACCCGGACCTGGCAGCGGATTCGACCCGGTTCAGCACCGGGCTGTCCCGGCCTGGGCCGCGCCGTCCCGCCAACCCGGACCGGCACCCGGCCACCAGGACCGAACGGGCCTGAGCCCACAGCCTTGTTGATCAAGAGGTTCGCGTCAGGAAGCGGGCTTCCGATGACCGGAACCTCTTGATCAACGCGGCCAGGGGCCAGGGGCTGGGATTAGCTTGCGGCCGCTCGGCGCTCGGCGTCGGCCTTCATTCGGGCGGCACGGTCGATGTCGGCCTGCTGCACGGCCGCCACCGAACCGAAGATGCTGACCGCCTGGTAGTAGGTCCAGGCCAGGCTGAGGCAGGCGGGCCGGACCACCGCGTTGTACGTGGCGCAGACCCGCTTCAGGTCCGCGTAGAAGGCGCTGTCGAGCCGGGACTTGTTGGCGGAGAACTGACCGACCGACTTGTAGTTGCGGTAGCCGAAGTCGTGCCGGTAGCAGCCCAGGTTGAAGGTGAACCCGAGCGGGTTGTCGGGGCTCGACGAGCAGTAGTCGGTGGACCAGTTGAAGTTGTACTCAGCCCAGGGAGCCCGGTTGACCCGGGCGCTGTTCCAGGAGTTGTAGCTGCTCGCGCTGGTCTGGGTCCAGCTGGAGAGCACCGAGAGTCGCTGCTGGGGGGTGACGGCGGCGGCGGGGGAGGCGATGGCGAGGGTGGCGAGCAGCGCGAGCGCGCCCGAGGCGAGCAGGGTGGCGAGACGTCGGGGCACGGGTTACCTCCGCGGGGGTGAGCGGGCGGGGCGGTAAGTTACCGGCGGGTTACCGGATGTCGATCAGTGTCAATCAACTGATCAACTCATCGGTATGTCTCTCGCCAACTATTGGTTACATACGTTGAAACAGACGAATGCCCCGGGTGCTCGGTGGCACCCGGGGCATCCGGCGAGGGTCGTACGGTCAGCGCAGGACGAAGGCCGGCGGGCTGACCCGGCTCTCGTTGGCCAACCGGTCCAGCGCGGTCATCTGGTAGGTGTACCGCCGGCCGGGCTCGGCCGAGGTGTCCACCCAGGACTGCGTCCCACCGGCCGTGGCACGGACGGTGTCGACCAGGTGCGCGGCGTCCGCGGTGCCGCATCGACTGGGCAGCGTGGTGCCGTCGAACCGGTAGATCGCGTACGAGGTGGCAGTGCCGAACGGCCCGACGCCGTCGGCCGGCTGACGCCAGGTCAGCCGCACTCCGTCGGCCTCCCGGGCGGCCTTGGTGACCACCGGGAAGAGCAGCGGCATGGCCGGCAGGTGCGGCATGGCCGGCACCAGCGCCGGGCGCGAGTAGTGCTCGGCGGCGTAGATGTCGGTGGCGCCGAGCCGGTTGGCCCGCACCTGGACGGCGGAGAAGTGCACGTTGCCCTGCACCTCCGGGTACGCCCGGTTGAGCGTCAGATGGTCGGACAGTTCCCGCGGGTTCTGCCAGAACGGCCCGTACGCCGGCTCGCCGCTCTTGTAGTCGGCCTGGCCGATGTAGAGCTGGACGCGGGTGCCGCGCACCGTCTCGGCCCACCACGGCACCAGCCGGGCGTAGTCGGCCGCCGGGTACTGGCCGATGTACCAGTAGAGCTGCGGCACCACGTAGTCGATCCACTCCTGCTTGACCCACTTGCGGGTGTCGGCGGAGATGATGTCGTACGACTGGCTGCCGGTGGTGTCCGAGCCGAGCGGGTCGGCCGCCTTGTTGCGCCAGATGCCGAACGGGCTGACCCCGAACTTCACCCACGGCTTCGCGGCCTTGATCCTGCCGTTCATCTCCTGGATCAGCAGGTTGATGTTGTCCCGCCGCCAGTCCGCCCGGTCGGTGAAGCCCCGGTTGTACGCCGCGAAGGTGGCGTCGTCCGGCACCTGGTGGGTGCCGCTGGGGTAGGGGTAGAAGTAGTCGTCGAAGTGCACGCCGTCGATGTCGTACCGGCTGACCGCGTCCATCATCGCGGTCTGCACGAACTCGCGGACCTCCGGGATGCCGGGGTTGTAGTAGAGCCGGCTGCCGGCCACACCGGCCGGCGGGTAGGCGAAGGTCCAGTCCGGATGCTGCCGGGCCGGGTGGCCGGGAGCGAGCTGGGTGAGATCCGCGCCGGCTCCGCCGGGAGCCGGCATGGAGACGCGGTACGGGTTGAACCAGGCGTGGAACTCCAGGTTGCGCCGGTGCGCCTCGTCGACCAGGAAGGCCAGCGGATCCCAGCCCGGGTCCTGGCCGCGTACTCCGGTCAGGTACTCCGACCAGGGCTCGTACGGCGACGGCCAGAGCGCGTCGGCGGTCGGGCGGACCTGCACCACGACGGCGTTGTGGTTCAGCCGCTCGGCGAGGTCGAGCAGGCCGCGGTACTCGGCCTGCTGGGCGGCGACCCGGTCCGGGGCGGTCTGCGAACCCTTGCTGGGCCAGTCGATGTTGACCACCGATGAGATCCACATCGCCCGGAACTGCCGCTTCGGGGTGGCCGGGTCGGTGGTGCAGGTGGCGGTGGAGGCGGTGCCGGCGGCGCCGGGCGCGGCGCTCGCGGGGGTGGCGGTGACGAGCGTGCCGAGCAAGGCTGCGACCAGCCCGGCGGTTCCGAGCCGAGTTGCCTTCATGCGGTGTGTCCCTTCGTTGGGGCTCCCGGGTGTTCAGCGCGGCACTCCCGGCAAGATTCGCCGCTGCCTATCTGCCGCTGGAAGGAAATTTTCACACTCGGGTCGTTATCGCAAGGGTTCGCAGGCGCTGGATTCGGCCGCCGGGTATCGGGTCGTTCCGCGCGTCGATCGTCAGGTTGCACGCCGTGACGAGGATCGCACTCCGCGTGCCGGTTGGTTGGCGCGATTGGCAGCTCGCGCCGCTGGGTAGCAACGCCGGTCACCGGCCGCCACGGTGGTGGTCGCACGGCGGGAGGGGTGAGCGGGTGTCCGTGCTGCGGACCAAACCGATCAAGGACGTGGTAGCCCAGAGCGGGGCGGACGGCACCGACGGCCGACCCGGGCTGAAGAGACGGCTCGGCGCACTCGACCTCACCGGCTTCGGTATCGGCATCGTGATCGGCACCGGCATCTTCACGCTCACCGGCATCGAGGCTCGGGACAGCGCCGGGCCGGGAGTGGTGATCTCCTTCGCCATCGCCGGCGTGGTCGCCCTGCTCGCCGCGCTCTGCTACGCCGAACTGGCCAGCAGCGTGCCGACCGCCGGCAGCGCCTACACCTACGCGTACGCCACGATGGGCGAGATCGTCGCCTGGATCATCGGCTGGGACCTGCTGCTGGAGTTCGCGCTCGGCGCGGCCGTGGTGGCCCGCGGGTGGTCCGGCTACCTGGCCGAGCTGCTCGACCTGCCCACCCGGTGGTTCGGCGAGGAGGGCAGCACGGTCAACGTCGGCGCGATCGCGATCGTGCTGATCCTCGGCATCGTGGCGATCGTCGGCATCCGCGAGTCCGCGCGGATCACCAACCTGCTGGTGCTGGTCAAGGTGGCCATCTGCTTCTTCGTGGTGGTCGCCGGACTCTTCTTCGTCAAGGCCGCCAACCTCAGCCCGTTCATCCCGCCGGCCGAACCCGCCGGAGCCGGCGACGACGGCATCAAGCAGCCGGTCACCCAGGCGCTCTTCGGGCTGGAACCGTCGGTCTTCGGCTTCGTCGGGGTGCTCAGCGCCGCCGCGGTGGTCTTCTTCGCGTACACCGGCTTCGAGGCGGTGGCCAACCTGGGTGAGGAGACCCGCAAGCCGCGCCGGGACCTCACGCTGGGCCTGCTCGGCACGCTGCTGATCTCCACGGTGCTCTACATCGGCGTCTCGCTGGTGGTGGTCGGCATGGTGCCGTACACCGAGATCGACCGCGGCGCCCCGATCGCGTCGGCCTTCGAGGCGGTCGGCGCCGGCTGGGCGGCCGTGCTGGTCTCCATCGCCGCCGTCGCCGGCCTGACCAGCGTCATCCTGGTCGACCTGGTGGCGATGGGTCGGATCGGCTTCGCCATCGCCCGGGACGGGCTGATCCCGCCGTCGATCGCGACGGTGCACCCGCGCTGGGGCACCCCGTACCGGATTTCGGCGATCATGACGGTCGCGGTCGCGCTGCTGGCCGGCCTGTTGCCGCTCTCCGCCCTGGCCGACCTGGTCAGCATCGGCGCGCTCTGCGCGTTCGTGCTGGTCTCGGTCGCGGTGCCGATCCTGCGCCGCAAGCGCCCGGACCTGGACCGACCGTTCCGGGTGCCGTTCTCCCCGGTGCTGCCGATCGTCTCCGCGCTGGCCTGCTTCTACCTGATGCTCAACCTGTCGGTGGAGACCTGGCTGCGGTTCCTGGCCTGGATGCTGCTCGGCGGGCTGATCTACTTCGGCTACGGCCACCGCCGCAACCGGCTGGCCCGGCACGAGCCCGCCGTCGCTCCGGCCCCCCGCGAACCGGCCGCAGACAGCTGACCGGACGTTAGGAAGGGCCCCCTGCAATCGCCCGGCGATTGCAAGGGGCCCTTCCTGGCACGTCACGGACGCGGCTGGGGCTTGCCGTTCGGGCCCCTCACGACCGGCTTGCCGTTCTCCCAGACGACCTCGTCCAGCCAGAGCTGGCGGCCGGGCTCGACGCTGCTCTCCTGGCCGGGCGGCCAGGCGTGGTACAGCAGCCAGGTCCGGCCGTCCTTGACCACCATCGAGGCGTGGCCGGGGCCGGAGGCGGCCTCGTTGCTCTTCAGGATCGGGTTCTCGGCGGCCTTCACGCACGGCCCCGTCGGGCTCTCGCAGACCGCGTAGCCCTCGGCGTACTCGGCCCGGTCGTAGGCGTTCGCCGCGAAGAAGAGGTGCAGGCGGTCGTCCTGGCGGTGGAAGAACGGCCCCTCGACGAGGGTGCCCTCCCACGGCTCGGTCTGCTTGAGCAGCTTCGTCGGCGCCCCGACCAGGGTCAGGCCGTCCTCGGCGAGGCGCTGCGACCAGAGCCAGGTGTCCACCCCGATCGCGTTGCCGTCGTTCTTCCACAGCAGCCAGAGGCTGCCGTCGGTGTCCCGGAACGGGCTGGCGTCGATCGCCCCGCCCAGCTCGGCCTGGCAGATCAGCGGGCCGGCTGAATCGTCCCGGTACGGCCCCCGCGGCGCGCTGGCCACCGCCCGCCCGACGCACTGCCGCCCGGATTCCCGACCGGCGACGGTGTAGTAGAGCAGGAACCGGTCCGGTGCCAGCTGGATCGCCTCCGGCGCCCAGGTCCTGCCGGCGTCCGCCCAGTCCGGCAGGGTCGGCAGGGCGTCCCCGGCCTCGGTCCAGTCGACCAGGTCCGGGGAGGTGAGCACCGGGACGTTGCGGCCCCCGGAGTTGGTGTGGAACAGGTACCAGGTGTCGCCCACCTGGATCGCCTGCGGGTCCGGGGCGTCGGTGCGTACGACCGGGTTGGTGAACATGCTCGGGTCGCTCCCGCTGCTCGTGGGGGTGGGTTCGCTGCCGTCGGTGCAGCCCGCGACGAGCAACGCGGCGGCGATGATGGTCGCCGCCGCGCCGCGTCGCCGCGTGGTCGTGCGGGTCATCCCTTCAGACCGCTGCGCGAGACACCCTGGATGATGTGCCGCTGGGCCAGCACGAAGAGGATCAGCACCGGCAGGCTGGCCAGCACCGCACCCGCCATGATCACCGGGTAGTCGGTGACGTACGAACCCTGGAGCAGGCCCAGGCCCGGCGGCAGGGTGAGCTTGTCCGGGCTGAACAGTACGAAGATCGGCCAGAGGAAGTCGTTCCAGTTGGTGAGGAACGACAGCACGGCCAGAGTGGCCAGCGCCGGCTTGGACAACGGCAGCACCACCCGGAAGAAGATCTGCCACTGGTTGGCGCCGTCGAGTGTGGCGGCCTCCTCCAGCTCGTTGGGGAGCGAGAGGAAGAACTGCCGCAGGAAGAACACCCCGAACGCGCTGGCCGCCCCGGGCACCACGACCACCGCGAGGGTGTCGATCCAGTTGAGCTGGTCGACGATCAGGAAGTTCGGGATGATCAGCGAGGTCGGCGGGATGAACAGCGTCCCGACGATCAACGCGAAACTCACCCCGCGCCCCCGGAACCTCAGCCGAGCCAGCGCGTACGCCGCCATCGAGGCGGTCACCAGCACCAGCAGCGAGTGCAGCGTGGCAGCCAGCATGCTGTTGAGGAACCAGCGCAGCACCGGGTTCGCCGAGTTGTTGAGGATCTGCTCGTAGCCGTAGCCCGCCAGCGGGTTGGGCAGCCAGCTCGGCGGGATCTGCTGGGCGGCGGTGTAGGTCTTCAGCGAGGTGATGACCATCCACACCAGCGGCATCAGGAAGATCAGGGCCAGTGCCAGCAGGGTGGCGTAGAGCACGACCCGGCGCAGCGCGGTGGCCGAACCGCGGGTGGTCGGCGTGGGCGTCGTCATGGCGGTCCCCTCAGTCTTCCTTGTAGCGGAAGAGGCGGAAGTTGGCGATGCTCACGACGGCCAGCATCAGGGCGAACACGATGCTCATCGCGGCGGCGCGACCGGCGTCGTTGTCCCGCAGACCCTCCTCGACGATGAACCAGACCACCGTGCGCGTCTCCGTGCCGGGCGCTCCCTGGGTGATCAGGAACGACTGGCCGAACATGTTCGCCGAGGCGAGCACGGTCGTCGTGATCACGAAGAGCAGCACCGGGCGCAACCCGGGCAGGGTCACGTTGCGGAACCGCTGCCACGCGTTGGCGCCGTCCATCCGGGCGGCCTCGTACAGCTCCGGCGAGATGTCCTGCAGACCGGCCAGGTAGATCACCGCGTTGAAGCCGGAGGTCCACCAGACCGTGACACCGACCAGCGAGATCCACGCCCACGGCATGTTGGTCACCCAGGGGGTGTCCGCGGGCAGCCCGACGGCCCCGGCGAGCCGGTTGACCAGGCCCAGGTTGGCGTCGAGCAGGAACCGCCAGAGCAGGCCGATCACCGCCACGCCCAGCACGTACGGCGCGAAGTAGATCGCCCGGAAGAAGGTCCGGCCCGGGAAGGAGCGGTTCAGCAGCAGCGCCAACCCGAGCGGTACGACCACCAGCAGCGGCACCGACAGCACCGTGAAGATCGCGGTGGCCCGGACGCTCTCCCACCAGTCGCCGTAGATGGCGGAGTCGCTGGAGAACAGGTCCTTGTAGTTGTCCAACCCGATGAACGGCCGGTTGGGCAGCTGGAAGTCCCACTGGTGCACGCTGAGCCAGATGCCGAGGACGATCGGCAGCAGGCCGAAGACCCCGAACAGGACCAGGTAGGGGGCGAGGAACAGGTATGGCGTCGCCCGTCCGGTCCGGCCGGCCGAGGCGCCCCGGCGGGCTGCGTTGGCCGCCGGGGGCGGCGCGTCATCGCGCGCCGCCCCGACCTCGATCACGTCCGCCACGGGCTATCAGCTCCCGTACTTCTTGCGGTTGTCCTCGAGCTGCTTGTTGGCCTTGGCCACACCGTCGTCCAGCGCCTGCTTGGGCGACTTCTTGCCCAGCGCGGCCTCGTTGAACGAGTTGTAGAAGGTCGTCATGACCTCGCCCAGCCCCGGGGCCGCTGGCGGGAAGGCCGCGTACTCCAGCTCGGGGGCGAGCGACGAGATCTCCGGCAGCGCCTTGAACTCGGCGCCCTCACGGACCGCCTTACGGGCCGGCACCTGGCCGCCCTTCGCCCAGTCCAGCGAGTGCTCGCTGAGCCAGTTGATGAAGACCTTCGCGCCGGAGACCTTGTTGGCGTCGTTGGCCCTCTGCTTCACGATGGTGAAGTTGTGCGAGTTGGCCCACGCCGCCGGCTTGCTGCCGATCTGGGGCAGCGGCGCGACGCCCCACTGCACCTCGGGGCTCTTCTTCAGATCGTTGATCTGCCAGATGCCGTTCCAGGTGAAGGCGTTCTTGCCGCTCTTGAACGCCAGGTAGTCGGCGTCCTGGCCGACGTTGGCCGGCGAGTAGCCCTGCTTGATCATGTCGACCAGCCAGGTGCACGCCTCGACGGCCGGGTCGGAGTTGAAGGTGGCCTTGGCCACGTCGGCGTCGAAGAGCGTGCCACCCCACTGGTTGAGCAGGGAGTAGAACGTCATGCCGCCGGTGAACTGGAACGGGCTGACCCAGAAGCCCTGCACGCCGGCCTTCTTGAGCTCGGCGAGCGCCGCGACGTACTCGTCCTTGGTCGTCGGCGGCTTGTTCGGGTCCAGGCCGGCCTTCTGCATGACGGCCTTGTTGTAGTAGAAGCCCAGCGGGTGCATGTCCAGCGGGATGCCGTACCGCTTGTTGTTGTAGAGCCCGCCCTTCCACACCGTGGGGGCGAAGTCGCCCTCGGCGAGTTCCAGGTTCTTGGCCACGTCGTCCAGCTCGGTGATCACACCGCGGGCGGCGAAGGTGGCGAGCTGGTCCATGTGCATGACCGCGATGTCCGGGCCGTTGCCGCTGGAGGCCGCGCCGGGGAGCTTGTTGTAGTAGTCCTCCCACTGGTACGTGGCGACCGAGACGGCGATGTTCTTGTGCTCGGTGTTGAACTGGTTCACCAGCGTCTTGAAGATGTCGCCGTCGCCGCCGGTGAAGCCGTTCCACAGCTTCAGGTCGACCTTGGGACCGGTGTACTCCTTGCCGCCGTTGCCGGCGGCCGGGCCGGAGCTGCTGTCACCGCCGCCGCAGCCGGCGAGGGTCAGCGAGGCTGCGGCACCGAGTCCGAGACCGAGGCCGAGCAGGCGGCGCCGGCTCATGTCGTTCTGGATCATGCTGGTATCTCCTTGAAGGGGGGACGGAATGAATTGTGCCCGGTCAAACTCGGTGCGACCTCAGGCGTTTGCCGGGCCGAAGCGCAGCACGCTCCAGGACACGGCGGGCAGGCGCACGGTGCACCGGCCGCCGTCGGGGGTGGGGGTGGGCATTTCCCGGGGCGTCACCCGGTCGGGCTCGGCCTCGGTGTTCATCGCCGACGGGTCAGACCCGGCAGCGAGGCTCAGGAAGGACAGACCGGACATGCCCGGCAGCCCGCGCAGGTCCATCTCCAACGGGAGGTCCGTGGAGCCGCGGTTGACCGCGAAGACGGTCAGCTCGCCGGTCTCCTCGTCGTGCACGGCGACCGTGTCGAGCACCGGCACGTCCCCGTACTTTTTCGTGTCGTAGCGCGGCGACACCGGCTCGGTGCGCAGCACGGTGCCGCGGGCGTACCGGGCGGTCAGCGCGAACGGGTGGAAGATGCTCTGCCGCCAGGCCGGGCCGCCGTTGCGGGTGCGGATCGGCGCGATCACGTTGGCCAGCTGGGCCTGGGCGGCCACCCCGACGCGGTCGGCGTGGCGGAGCAGAGTGATCAGCAGGTCACCGACGACGACCGCGTCAACCGCGGTGAAGTTGTCCTCGATCAGCGCCGGGGCCTCGACCCAGCCGCGCCGGTCCAGGTCGGCCTGGAGGCGGGACTCGTACCAGACGTTCCACTCGTCGAACGAGATCTTCAGCTTGCGCTTGTGCCGCTGCTTGGCGGCCACGTGGTCGGCGGTCGCGACCACCTCCGTGATGAAGTTGTCCATGTCGACGGCCGAGGCCAGAATGCTGGCCTGGTCGCCGTCGGACGGGTCGTAGTAGGTGTGCGCCGAGATGTAGTCGACGTGCTCGTAGGTGTGCTCCAGCACGGTCGCCTCCCACGAGGCGAACGTGGGCATCCGCCGGTTGGAGCTGCCGCAGGCGATCAGGCTGATCGACGGGTCGATCATCTTCATCGCCCTGGCGGCCTCGGCGGCCAGCCGGCCGTACTCGTCAGCGGTCTTGTGGCCGACCTGCCACGGGCCGTCCATCTCGTTGCCCAGGCACCACAGCCGCACCCCGTACGGGTCCTCCGCGCCGTGCTTGCGCCGCAGGTCGGAGAGCTGCGTGCCGCCCGGGTGGTTGGCGTACTCCAGCAGGTCCAGCGCCTCCTGCACGCCGCGGGTGCCGAGGTTCACCGCCATCATCGGCTCGACATCGGCCTCGGCGGCCCAGGTCATGAACTCGTCCAGCCCGAACGCGTTCGTCTCGATCGTCTTCCAGGCCAGGTCGAGCCGGCGCGGCCGGTCGCCGACCGGGCCCACCCCGTCCTCCCAGCGGTAGCCGGAAACGAAGTTGCCGCCCGGGTAACGGACCACCGAGACACCCAGCTCCCGGGTCAGCTCCAGCACGTCGCCGCGCAGGCCGCGCGAGTCGGCGCTGGGGTGGCCTGGCTCGTAGATCCCGCCGTAGACGCATCGCCCCATGTGCTCGACGAAGGAGCCGAAGAGACGTCGGTCGGCCGGGCCGATCGCGAAGGCTGGGTCGATCGTCAGCTGCGCGGTCCGCAAGGGGTGCCACCTTTCCTCATTGCCGGTGCCGGGTGACCGCAGTCACCGCCCACCCGGCCTCCCTGCTTTCTACAACGTTGTAGGCAACGTTGTAAAGGGCTGATGACGGGGTAGGGTGCGGAGTGTTACATCGGGGAGGTTGCGGAGTGCGACACAGGCTCAAGGATGTGGCCGAACGGGCCGGCGTGTCGGTGAAGACGGTCTCCAACGTGGTGAACGGCTACGTGCACGTCCGGCCGGACACCCGGGCCCGGGTCGAGGAGGCGATCGCCGAACTGAACTACCGGCCCAACCTCTCCGCCCGCCACCTGCGCAAGGGGCGCACCGGCGTGATCGCGCTGGCGGTGCCGGAACTGGACATCCCGTACTTCGCCGAGCTGGCCCGCTACGTGGTCACCGCAGCCGCCGACTTTGGCTGGACGGTGCTGATCGACCAGACCGGCGGTGGGCGCGAGCAGGAACGGGTGGTCGCCTCCGGCATCACCGACCACCTGATCGACGGGCTGATCTTCAGCCCGTTGGCGCTCACGGCGGAGGATCTGACCGGCCTGGACAACAGGCCGATGGTGCTGCTCGGCGAACGCGTCGACCACGGCCCTGCGGATCATGTGGTGATCGACAACGTGGGCGCGGCGCGGGAGATCACCAGCCACCTGATCGGGCTCGGCCGGCGCCGGATCGCGGCCATCGGCTCCCAGCGCACCCCCGAGGGCGCCAGCGCCCGACTGCGCCTGACCGGCTACGCCGACGCACTGCGCGCCGCCGGCCTGGACTACGACGAGGCCCTGGTGGCGCCCGCGCCGGCCTGGCACCGCGCGGACGGCGCGGCCGCCATGCGCGGCCTGCTCACCTCCGGCGTACGCCCCGACGCCGTCTTCTGCTTCAACGACACGCTCGCCCTGGGTGCCCTGCGTGCCCTGCACGAGGCCGGCCTTCGGGTGCCCGAGGACGTGGCGGTGGTCGGCTTCGACGACATCGAGGACGGCCGGTTCTCGATCCCGACGCTGACAACCGTCGCCCCGGACAAGGCGCAGATCGCCCGGCTCGCCGTCGAACTGCTCGCCGAACGCCTCGACGGCGACCGCACCGCCCCCGCCCGCGAACTCTCCGCCCCCTACCGCCTCGAACTCCGCGAATCAACCCAACTCCCCTAACCTCTGCCCCCGGCCGGACCACCCCCGGCCGGACTGCCCCGTCGATCATGAGATCAACGCGTGGGGTGGCTGGGGGTCAGTCGAAGAAGCGGGCCAGGTGGGTTTGGGCGGCGGGGCTGGCGTCGGGTGGTAGCGGGGTCAGGTCGGCGAAGATGGAGGCGCCGTCGCAGCCGGCGTGCAGTGGGTACCAGCGCGGGGTGCCGGGCGGCCGGAGTTGACAGATCCCCTTGAACGTCTGGACGTCCATCAGCCGGACGTGGGTCGGGTCCGCGACCGCGTTCACATGCCCCCACCAGGGGCTCATCACGTGCAGCACACCGCCCGGGCGGAGCACCCGGTGGCACTCGTCCACGAGCGGCAGGAAGTCGATCAGGTGCTCCAGGATGTGCACCGCGAAGAGGACGTCCACCGAGTTGTCGGCCAGCGGCAGCGAGCCGGAGAGGTCCGCCACCGCGTCCACCCCGGGTGCCGGAAAGATGTCCAGCCCCAGGTTGCCCGGCCACTGCTTGGTCGGTCCGCAGCCGAGGTCCACCACCACAGGTTCACGCCCGCCCACGCTGACCCGGCACCACACGCCGTAGACCCCGGCCAACCGCCCCACCAGGTCCCGGACCAGCCGCAGCTCGGCGGGGTCGGTCACCTCCCCGCTCAGGTGGGCGACACCCCGGTCGAACCGCACCTCGACCGCCAGGCCACGCAGTCGGTCGTCGTGCTGGACCTGGTCCGCCCATGCCTCAGCGAGGAACCCGTCGATCGCCCGCAGCCGGTCGGCCGAGGGCGGAGTCTGTGCCAAAGCGACCATTCGGGCCACCTCCCGCCGCGCGTTACCCGGATCCGCGCCCGGTATGCCCGCTCGTTCTACCGTGTCGGCAGGTCGGCGTGCCGCTCGATCGGCGGGTGTCGCGGTGTTCGAGGCGAGACTGCGGCGAGCCTTATACCTCAGAGTCATAAAGATGACCCGGAGGTATAAGGCTCAACTGCGACCCGTTCCCGGCGGGGCCGGGTCGAGCCGGACCCGCGTGGCCGGGCGCAATCGAGCCGGAACCGACCCGCAAGGCCGGAACGAGGTCAGTTCGCCCAGCGGTCGCGCCGGTCAGCCGGAGAGGGTGCGGCGGCCCGGCCGACCGCCGCCACGCATTCGCTGGCGGGGTGGCGGAGTGGCCGGCTTCGGCCTCTTGAGGTGATAGCGGTGCAACTCGTTGTTGCCGGGCAGGGACGGGTCCTCGCTCATCGCGACCAACTCCCAGCCCTGGTCGCCGGCCCGGTTCAGGTGGGCCAGCGCCGTGTCGCCGTACGGCGTCACGTCGACCATCGAGCCTTCCGGGCCGTACCAGACGAAGACGACCTCCCAGCCCAGATCGTTGGTCGCGGCCTGGCGACGGCGGATCAGCAGCGCGTACTCCCACTTGAGCATGGCGTCATTCTCACCCTGCGGTGGCCCGCCGGCACGGATCAATCCTCGGCGATCCGCCCGGCGTCGACCCGCAGCCGGCGGTTCGTCTCGATGGCGGCCAGCATGCGCCGGTCGTGGGTGACCAGCAGCAGCGTGCCCGGGTAGCTGGCCAGGGCCGATTCGAGCTGCTCGATCGCCGGCAGGTCCAGGTGGTTGGTGGGCTCGTCGAGTACCAGCAGGTTGACCCCGCGCCCCTGGAGCAGAGCCAACGCCGCCCGCGTCCGCTCGCCGGGGGAGAGGGTGGCCGCCGGTCGTGGCACGTGCGCCGCGCGTAGCCCGAACTTGGCCAGCAGGGTCCGCGCGTCCGCCGGCGACATCTCCGGTACGGCCGCCTGGAACGCGTCGATCAGCGGCGCGTCACCGAGGAACAGCCCGCGGGCCTGGTCCACCTCACCGATCACCACCCCGGGCCCGAGTGAGGCGGTGCCGGCGTCCAGCGGCAGCCGACCGAGCAACGCGGCCAGCAGGGTCGACTTGCCCGAGCCGTTCGCCCCGGTCACCGCGACCCGGTCCGCCCAGTCGATCTGGAGGTCCACCGGGCCGAGGGTGAACCCGCTGCGGCGTACCACCGCGCCGCGCAGCGTGGCCACGACCGCGCCGGCGCGGGGTGCGGCCGCGATCTCCATCCGCAGCTCCCACTCCTTGCGGGGCTCCTCGACCACCTCGAGCCGGTCGATCAGCCGCTCGGTCTGCTTGGCCTTGGCCGCCTGTTTCTCGGTGGCCTCGCTGCGGAACTTGCGACCGATCTTGTCGTTGTCGGTGGCCTTGCGCCGGGCGTTCTTGACGCCCTTCTCCATCCAGGCGCGCTGGGTGCGGGCCCGCGCCTCCAGCCCGGCCCGGGTGTCGGCGTACTCCTCGAAGTCGGCGCGGGCGTGCCGGCGGGCCACCTCGCGCTCCTCCAGGTAGGCCGCGTAACCGCCGCCGTAGTGGTGCACCTGCTGCTGCGGCAGGTCCAGCTCCAGCACCCGGGTCACCGTGCGGGTGAGGAACTCCCGGTCGTGGCTGACCAGCACCGTGCCGGCCCGCAGCCCGGTGACGAACTCCTCCAGCCGCTCCAGCCCCGCCAGGTCCAGATCGTTGGTCGGCTCGTCGAGCAGGAACACGTCGTAGCGGCTGAGCAGCAGGGAGGCCAGCCCGGCCCGGGCCGCCTGGCCGCCGGAGAGCCCGGTCGTCGGGTGGTCCAGGTCGACGGCGAGCCCCAGGTCGGCGCTCACCTGCTCGGCGCGCTCGTCCAGGTCCGCGCCGCCGAGGGCGAGCCAGCGCTCCAGCGCGTCGCCGTACGCGTCGTCCGCGCCCGCGGCCCCGGCGGTCAGCGCCTCGGTCGCGGCGTCCAGCGCCGCCTGCGCGGCGGTCACCCCGGTCCGTCGGGCCAGGAACCCGCGTACCGTCTCGCCGGGCCGCCGGTCCGGCTCCTGCGGCAGGTGTCCGACGCTCGCGGTGGGCGGGCTGAGCCGGACGCTGCCGGCTTCCACCGGCAGCAACCCGGCGAGGGTACGCAGCAGCGTCGACTTGCCGGCGCCGTTCGGCCCGACCAGGCCGACCACGTCGCCGGGAGCGACCACCAGGTCCAACCCGGCGAAGAGTGGGCGGTCGCCGTGCCCGGCGGCCAGGTCCTTGACGATCATCGTGGCGCTCATCAGGACGGCAGCCTATCCGGCCGCCGGCATACGGCCGGGCGGCAGCGGGCAGACTCAACGGCGTGGTGACCACACTGGCGATCGACTGCGGTGGCGGGGGCATCAAGGCGTCGGTGCTCGACGAGGCCGGGACGATGCGGGCCCGGCCGCTGCGGGTGCCGACCCCGTACCCGCTGCCGCCTGCGCTGTTCGTCCGGACCCTGCTCGACCTGGGCGGGCGGCTGCCGGCTGCCGACCGGGTGACGGTGGGCGTGCCCGGGATGATCCGGCACGGAGTGGTGGTGACCACACCGCACTACGTGACCCGTAGCGGACCACGCAGCCGGGTCGACCCGGCCCTGCTCGCCGAGTGGTCCGGCTGGGACGCGCGGGGCGCGCTGGCCGACGCGTTCGGGGTGCCGGCGCTGGTGCTGAACGACGCGGAGGTGCACGGTGCCGGGGTGGTCGCCGGCACCGGCTGCGAGCTGGTTCTGACCCTGGGCACCGGGCTGGGTAGCGCCCTCTTCGACGGCGGGGTGCTCGCCCCGCACCTGGAGTTGTCCCATGCGCCGGTGCGGTGGGGCACCACCTACGACACGTACGTGGGCGAGCCGGAGCGCCGCCGGCTCGGCGACGCCTTCTGGTCCCGCCGGATCCGGCAGGTGGTGGACGGGCTCCGCCCGGTGTTCCGCTGGGACCGGCTCTACCTGGGCGGGGGCAACTCCCGGCTGATCCGGCCCGAGCAGCTGGCCCGGATGGGCGACGACGTCGTGGTGGTGCCCAACACCGCGGGTATCGTCGGTGGCGTCCGCGCCTGGGAGCTGGCCGTCGGGCGCCGGGACGCCCGCACCTGACCCGCCGAGGGTCGAAATCGACGCGATCCCGCCCGGGAACAGTCGCTAAACGGCCGTTGTTGTGCCAGCGTCGGAACAGGTGACGGCGCGACCCGAGGAGGTGGGCAGATGGATCTTCTGGCGGACTACCGGCGGGCGACCATGTTCTTCGAGACCGGTGACCCGAGCGGAGCGGCCCGACTGCTGGAGCCGATCGTGGACGCCGAACCCGGCAACGCGGCGGCCCGGCAGCTGCTGGCCCGGGCGTACTTCCAGTCGGCCCAGCTCAACCGGGCCGAGGAGCAGCTGCGGGAGCTGGTCGACCGGGACCCGAGCGACCACTACGCGCACCACGTGCTGGGTCGGACGCTGGAGCGGCTCAACCGGCACTCGGACGCGCTGCGGCACCTGCGGATCGCCGCCGCGATGTACGCGGCCAACGACGACTACCGGGTCGCTCTGGAGCGGGTGGAGACCCGCCTGGGCGGCACGCGCTGAACGCGGACCGGTGACGTGTACGGGGCGGCCCTTCGGGGCCGCCCCGCCGTCGTCCGGCGGGCGCGCCGCCGGGCATGCCTAGGATGGCGGACATGGGACCTGACCGGCCGGGGGCTGCGGCATGAAGCTCAAGCTGGATCTGCACGAGATCTTCAACAAGGGCCAGGACATCGACCGCGCGTTGCGCGGGATCATGGACGAGGCGGTGGCGAAGAAGGCCACCCTCGTGGAGATCATCCCTGGCAAGGGGTCAGGCCAGCTCAAGAAGCGGGTGCTGCGGTTCCTCGACCAGAAGGACGTCAAGCAGCTCTATCACCGGGTGGAGAAGGACTCGAAGAACTTCGGCCGCCTCTTCGTGCACTTCCGCTGGAAGTAAGAGCCCCGGCTTTCCAGCGGCTGATCTGATGTCCGCAGTACAGCTACGGGCAGTAACGGTCTTTCAGTGGTCAGAGGCTGGCGGCGAGGAGGCCGCACACGACCAGCGGAAGCACCGCAGACAGGGTGCCCACCAGGGCCGACGAGCGGATCCGGGTGCGGGAGATGAGGACCGCGAGCGTCGCCAGGCTGAACAGCAGCGCGAGGAACAGCGCTGGCAGGGCCACGTAGAGCCCGAACATCAGCATGTCCGATCGTTCGGAGTCGCACACCTCGCCGCAGTCCGCCGGGACCGAGTCGGAGAGCGTGCTGAGGAACAGGCCGAAGGACACGACGACTGCTACGTACCAGCCGGCCAGCACCAGGAACGAGGAGCGCGCGTCGGCCTTGTCGGTGTTCGCGAGGTCGGTGCGTGGCGGTGACGGAGTCATCGCCGGAGTATCCGCTGTCGCAACAGCGACGTCAGCCCGCGAGAGCTTCCGGGCGGGAGCCGTGGCCGGCGGGGCGGCGGGACCAGCACTGCGGGCGCTGCCGGACGGCGAGCTCCAGAGCCTGATGATCGGACTCGATCATTTCCCAGGCTATTCGACGCGCCATTTCCAGGCGGTCGGCGTGCATGTCAAGATCCGTCGGGCCGGCGCCTGCCATATCGAACTCCTCGTCAGCGTTCGAACTAGTCGCATCATCCGTCGGGCCGGGAAACGTCACCATTCTCCGATCGGTGGAAAGCTCCCGCCGTACGGCTCGGTGTCGCGTACCCCGGTTGCGCCGATGGTAGCGACGGCCACGCCACTCCGCCCGGAACTGCGGAAACCCGGCCTTGCCGGCGGTTTGTACATTGCACGGTGCGCGGATCGGGGGGCGCGACATGTCCGGTGAGGGATCTTCGCTACGGGAGGACCGCCGTGCAGCATTCGAGCAGGACCGATCCGTTGTTCGTCGCCGTCGAATCAGAATCGATCACCCGGGCGGATGTCGCCGGGCTCATCGCGGGGCGGCTGGCCGCCGTTCGGGTGCCGGGGTTGCTCTCCGCGGCCCGCTGCCAGGCGATCACCGCCGCCCTCGCCAACGCGCCGATGGACCGCTACGACGAGAGCCGGGTCTTTCCCGTCGTCGCCAAGTTCGGTCCGGCCATCAACGACCACCGGTCCGCTGGTGAACTCCGCGAGGACTACTGGGACGCGGCCCGCGCGGCAGAGAAGACCTGGTCCACGCTGGGCCTGCCGGATTCGCCACGGGAGCTGTGCCTGGCCGCGTTCCGGTCCGCCTGGCCGGACGTCGCACCGGGGCGGCGGCAGGGTCGGGAGATGCACGTCGGCATCGTCCGCGAGATCAACGCCGGCCTCCAGGTGCACTTCGACGACGCGGTCCGGGAGTACGCCGGCCGGCTGCTCGACGGTGACGTGGTGGCGCAGTTGGCGTTCAACATCTACATCCGGGTGCCACCCGCCGGTGGTGAGACGGTGCTGTGGCGGCGGCGCTGGCAGCCGAGCGACGAGGACCTGCGGATACCTGGCGGGTACGGCTTCGACGAGTCGGTGGCCGCCGACACGCAGTCCCTGACGTTGCGGCCCACGCTCGGGGAGGGCTTTCTGTTCGATCCTCGGCACTATCACACGGTGCGTCCGGCGACGGATGGCCGGCGGATCTCCATAGGATGTTTCGTCGGGCTCACCGACGACGGTCGACTGGCCCTCTGGTCGTAGCGAAGGGCGTTTTCCCCATGGTGGACAGAAGCGACGTCGAGGCGGCTGCGGCACTGGTCGAGGGGCGGGTCCGGGAAACCCCGGTGCTGACCATCGACGGTGCCGATCTGGGCGTGCCAGGGCGGCTCAGCCTCAAACTGGAGTTGCACCAGCACACCGGCTCGTTCAAGCCGCGCGGCGTGTTCAACCGGATGCTCCAGGGGGCGTTGCCGGCAGCCGGGGTGATCGCCGCGTCGGGCGGCAACCACGGCCTCGCCGTCGCCTACGCGGCCCGGTCGCTGGGCGTTCCGGCGGAGGTCTTCGTGCCGGTCACCGCCTCGCCGGTGAAGGTGCAGCGGTTGGCCGGGCTGGGCGCACAGGTCCGCCAGGTCGGTCAGCACTACGCCGAGGCGTTGGCGGCGAGCACGCAGCGGGCCGGGGAAACCGGCGCGTTGGTCGTGCACGCGTACGACCAGCCGGAGGTGGTGGCCGGTCAGGGCACCGTCGGCCGGGAGCTGGAGCGGCAGGTGGACGGGATCGACACCGTGCTGGTGGCGGTCGGCGGTGGTGGGTTGGTGTCCGGCATCGCCAGTTGGTTCGACGGGTCGGTGCGCGTCGTCGCCGTCGAGCCCGAGCAGATCCCCACCCTGCACTCCGCCCTGAAGGCGGGTCGGCCGGTCGACATCGAGGTGGGTGGCATCGCCACGGACTCGCTGGGTGCGCGGCGGATCGGCGAGATCGCCTTCGACACCGCCCGCCGGACCGGGGTGGTCTCCGTGCTGGTCCGCGACGAGGATCTGGTGCGGGCGCGCCGACTGCTCTGGTCGGAGCTGCGGGTCGCGGCCGAGCTGGGCGGTGCTGCGGCGCTGGCCGCGTTGGTCGGCGGAGCGTACGTGCCGCAGCCGGGGGAGCGGGTCGCCGTGATCATCTGTGGTGGCAACACCGACCCGAGCGACCTGGGCCCGGCCGCGCCGCACTGACCCGTCAGTCGCCGTTGCGCAGGCGGCGCAGTGCGTGCTCCACCTGGAGCGTGTCCAGGTGGGTGTCCCCGAGCAGCCGCCGCCGGTCGGCCAGGAGCTGCTCGTACGCCTCGATGGCCGGGTCGAGCCGCCCGTCGAGCAGCAGCACCGCGGCCAGGGTGGCCCGGATGGCGAGCACCTCGCTGCGGTCGGCGTGCCGGGGCTCCACGGTCGCCAGGGTGGCCCGCAGCTCGGCCTCCGCCTCGGCGAGCCGCCCCTGTGCCTGCATGCAGCGGGCCAGCGTGTGCCGGGCCTGCCAGGTCTCCGGCTGGTTGAGCGGCCAGGTGCGGTAGCGGACCTCGAGGATCGCGTGCAGCATCTCCTCGGCCTCCTCCGCCCGGTGCTGGGCGAGCACGGCCAGCGCGAGGCTGTGCCGCACGACCATGGTGTCCCAGTGCTCCGGGCCGCGGACCTGGTCCTCCGCGGCGACGATCTGCCGAAGCTCCAACTCGGCCTCCGGCCACTGGCGCTGGGCCATGATCGCCTTGGTCAGCTTGTGCCGGCTTGCCAACGTGTCGGCGTCGTCGCTGCCCAGCACCCTGGTCCGGTCCGCGATCACGTCGCGGAGCACCCGCTCGGCCATCTCCGGCTGGTTGCGCTCCAGCCAGGTGCGGCCCAGCTCGTGGCGCAGCGCCAGGATCTGCGGCCGGTCCAGGTCGTGGTCGTACGCGCCGCAGCCGCGGACGATCGGGTCCAGGATGTCGAAGGCCGAGCCGGGCAGGCCGACCGCGATGAGGTAGCGGGCGGTGAGCCGGGCCAGCTCCAGCGCTCGGCGTACCGTCTCGGGGTCGTGCTTCTGCTTCTGCGGCGCGAGGTATTCCCGCACCGCCTCGACCAGGTGGGGCACCAGCACGTCCCAGTTGGCCCAGGCGGCCGAGTCGTCCGGGCTCAGCCCTTCGGTGGCGGCGAGCAGAAGTTGCATGACCACCCGGTGGTACTCGGCGATCTGCTCACGGACCTCGTCCCGGTCGCGGAACATCGCGTGCACCAGTGGGTGCAGCGACAGCACGTGCGCGAAGGCCGGGTCGGTGACGTCCTCCCGGACGTCGAAGTCGACCAGGGCGAGGTCGCCGATGCCCTCCAGCACCTTCACCCGCTGTCGGCCGGTGAGCCCCTCGAAGAGTGGCGACCCGGCGAGGATGGCCGGCTTGAGCACCACCTCGTAGGGCACCGGGGAGACACTCAGGCAGGCCAGCACGTTGAGCAGCGGCCGGCTCTGCTGGAGCTGGCGGCGGGCCAGCAGGTCCAGCGAGATGTCGTCGACCTCGCGGACGATCTCCAGGCCGAGCGACTCGTCGAGGTCGACGTCGGCGGCGTCGCGCGGGGAGCGGAACCGGCGCTCCACCGCGGCCCGGTAGTCGACGAACGTGGTGATGGTGGAGGAGCCGCGCCAGACCGGGCTGGCGTTGACCGATCGCAGGTAGTTGCCGGCGGCGCGCAGGGCGAGCGGCAACCCGCCCAGCTCCCGGGCCAGCTCACGGGCGTCGGCCAGGTCACCGGCCCCGGCGCCGGCCCGGTCGATCAGCACCTGCGCGCCCGCGTCGGCGTCGAGTGGGCGCACCTGGTGCAGCGTCGACCAGGTGCCCCAGGTGGCCCGGTTGCCGTCCCGGGTGGTCACCAGGACCATGCCGTCCTCGGCCTCCGGGGAGCGCAGCCAGCCCGTGCCGTCGGCGAGCACCCCGTCGGTGGGGCCGAGCGTGCCGGGCTCGTCCACGCTGTCGAAGATCAGCAGCCAGGGTTGCCCCGCCTGGTTGAGGTAGCGCCAGACCAGGTCGGTAGCGCTGATCATTCCGGCCCAGGCCTGGTCGACCTGGGTCTCCGAGGCGCCGAGCTGGCTGACCACCTCACGCATGCCGGAGTTGAGTCGGCCCGCCTGCACCCACCAGACGGTCCGGCCGTCCGCCCGGGCCCGGCGGGCGATCTCCAGCGCGACGTGGCTCTTGCCGGAGCCGCCCATGCCGCACAGGATGTGCACCGAAGGCCGGTCGCCGGCGGCCTGTCGTGGCTGCATGATGTCGTCGATCAGGTCGTCCCGCCCGTGCAGAGGGCAGTCCAGCCGCCCGAGGGGCGGGTCGACGGAGACGCGACTCGGCCGGTCGTAGGCCGGCCGGGGCACGCCGTGGTCCTCGGGTGGAACGTCCGCAGTCAATGCGACCCCCCTTCGGTGGCGAAATTGCTGCGGGGCGGGCGACGAATAGATCAGGTCCAGCTAGTGGACGGTCGGAGGGGTTGGCACCCGCGCCACGTCAACCGCAAGGGTATCCACGCCCGTACTGGCTTGCACACTCTCCGTTTAGGCCACGCGGGCGACCGGAATCGGTGCCGCGATTTCCATTTCGCCGTTGATTCGGGCCGATCCGCCGTGCTCGTCAGTCGCGCGGTACCTCCACGATGGACGCATGAACTGGTTGCCATACCAGGACACCGCCGACTGGGGTTCCGTGCCGGACTGGTTCGGCGCGGTCGGCTCCATCGCCAGCGTCCTGTTCGTCTACCTCGGGCTGCGCCGGGAGATCCGCGCCCGCCGCACCGACGAGCTGCGGGTCCGGGCCACCCAGGCCCGGCTGGTCTCGGCGGTCGCCGAGATCCGCGGCAACTCGGTGCTGCGGGTCGTCGTGGCCAACGAGAGCGACGCCCCGGTCCTCGACGTGTCGGTGCTGCCGCGGCTCGTCCCGTCCGACGATCCGGACGGCACACCGACGGACCTGGCCGGGGCGAAACAGGTCCGCCGGATACATGGGCGGGAGAGTCACGAACTGTTCGTCACCGTCACGGCGGAGCATCGGTTACGCGCGGCCGCCGACGCCGTTCTGGTGGATCTCACTTTCACCGATCACGACGGAAACCGCTGGCGCCGTAGCGGCGCCGGCCAACCCGAAGCGGTGGGCTGAGCGCATTTCACCGTGCGAACCGGAACGGCGCGCGGCATTTCCGGTCGGTACGCGGAGCCGGTGGTCCGGCGGAGGCGAAATGCCCGCCGGACCACCGGACCACTCGTCAGATGGGGTAGGTGCGGGCGACCGCCAGCATCTCCGAGCTGTGCGAGCCGACGATGCCGACGGCCGGTGGCCGGGGGCGGAAGCCGGGCAGCGCGTCCAGCCCGTCACTGGCGTCCATCGCCCGCAGCGCCACCTGCCCGGCGATCGGCCGCAGGGTCAGCGTGACCTCGATCCCCTCCGCTGGCGGGGCGTGGAAGACCAGCCCGAAGCCCCACTTGCCCTCGCGGGGCTCCACCGGCACCGAACGGCCGGCCACCTCGGCCCGCAGCACGGTGGCGGTCGACGTGTCGACGTGCAGGGTGGCGAGCCGGACCGCCCGCTGCGGGGTGAGCCGCAGCCGGAGCGTCCGTTCGCCGCCGGAACCGGAGTCGG
This sequence comes from Micromonospora sp. U21, assembly GCF_018070045.1. Classification (GTDB taxonomy): domain Bacteria; phylum Actinomycetota; class Actinomycetes; order Mycobacteriales; family Micromonosporaceae; genus Micromonospora. The sequence continues at coordinate 22,796 of NZ_JAGPYK010000013.1, read as the reverse complement.
CCAGCACCTCCAGCTTCGGCGCCGGCAGGCTCGCCGGCTGCGCCGGGCCGGTCCGTAGCTCACCGTCGCCCAGCCCGGGGAAGTCGTCGCCGACGTTGGTCACCCCGTCCACGTAGCCGTCCGTCCACGGCTGCGGGTCGCTCTCGTGGCTCAGCCAGCGGGCCTGGCCGGTGCCCGCGTCCATCGCGTACATCAGGTGGGTGGGCGCGGGGTGGGCGGCGTCGAACCGGTCGACGGCCAGCCCGACCCCGGCGAGCACCGCCGCCGCCAGGGCGGCGGCCCCGGCCGGCAGCACCGCGAGCCGCCGGGCCCGCAGCGCGACAAGCCCGCGCTGGCCGCCGGCCTGCGGGTGCAGCAGGTCGACCACCGGAAGCGCGGTCAGGCCGAGCAGCACCGCGACCAGCGCGGCCACCCCGCCCATCGCCATCCCGAGCGCGGGGAAGAGCAGCACCACGGTGGGCAGCAGGATGACCACGCCGACCGCTCCGGCGGCGGTCACCGCCACCACCGGCCACGGCCCGGTCTGCCGGGTACGCAGCGCGAGCAGGCCGCCGATGGCGCCGGCGAGCGCCGGCAGGGTGGTGAGGTACGCGCCGCCGGGCACCGCGACAGCGAGCAGCACCCCGAGCAGGGCCAGCCAGGCGAGCCCACCGACGGCGAGCGCGGCCGGCCCGATCCGGCGGCGGGTCAGCGCGTACCAGGTGAACAGGATGGCGGCGGCGAGCGCCAGCACGGCCAGCCGGTACCAGATCGGCCGGTACGGGTCGAGTAGTTCGGCGTACCCCGGCCGGATCGCGGTGATCGCCATCCAGAGCAGTTGCGCGGCCAGCGGCGCGGCCACGATCGGCACCAGGGCCAGCCCGAAGCCGGCGGCGAGCCGGCCGGTGCCGGCCCGGCCCCGGCGCCGGGTCAACCAGCCCAGCGCGGCCACCGCGAGCACCGCGAGCAGTGCCAGCGGCAGGGTGAGCCAGCCGGGGTAGCGGACCAGCCCGCCGGGGACCGGGAAGTAGGTGGCGTCGTGCCCGGAGCGCAGGTCGGTCAGGTCGGTGCGACCGAACTCCCGGGCCAGGCCCAGCGCGTTGTCCCCGTGCTACTGGAGGCTGCCCCGGTCCATGGCCGCGGGGGTGTCCAGCGGCGTGTGGTAGATCGCGCCACCGTCGATGTACGCCGAGTTCAGCCCGACGAACCTCTGGTCCAGGAACGCGGTGAAGTCGGTGTCGTTGGGCAGCGCACGGTAGATCTCCACCGCGAACGAGGTGCCGACCGGGTGCGGGGCGGCGCGGCCGAAGACGTCCACCAGCTTCGCGTTGTTCCGCGACGTCTCAAACATGATCACCGGGCCGGTGGAGCCACGCGCCTCCAGGTTGAGCACCACTCCACCGTCGGCAGCCAGCGGGTGGCTGGCGGCGAACGCGGACGCGCCGCAGAGGCACGCCTCCTCGGCGTCGGTCAGCACGAAGACGATGTCGTTGCGCGGTCGGGGACCGGCGGCCAGCGCCCGGGCGACCTCCAGAATGGCGGAGGTGCCGGCCGCGTCGTCGTTGCCGCCCGCGCCGGTCTGCACCGAGTCGTAGTGGGCGACCAGGAAGACCCGGCCGGTCGGGTCGGTGCCGGGCAGCCGGGCCACCACGTTGCGGACCCGGGCCAGGGTGGCCCCGCCCGCCGCTCCGCTGAGCTGGCCGGCTTCCGGGGCGACGGTGTCCTGCACCCCGGTCTCCAGGCCCAGCCCGCGTAGCCGCTGCTCGATGTGCGCGCGGACCTGGTCGTTGGCCGGGCTGCCGGCGACGTGCGACCGGGCCGCGATGACCTGGACGTCCTCGTACGCTCGGCTGGCGCTGAACTCGTCGACGGGCGCGCCGGCCGGCGTCGGGGCCGGGGTGCGCAGGTCGAGCAGGCTGCCGGCGCCGACGGCGACCAGCGCGGCGAGGGCGGCCGTGGCGGCCGCGAGTCGCCGGCGGGGCCGGGCCAGCGCGCGGTCGGCGGCGGGTACGCCCGGACCCGGGCGGACCGGCACGCCGGTCGTGGCGGGGGTGGGGGGTGCGCCCACGGGAACTCCTCGGGGATGGTGGGGCCTGGGGTGGCATCATCCTGCCTCCCGGCGGCCCCTGGGTGGGATGGCTGGTCGGGTGGGACGGCCGGACGCCAGAGCCTTGAGCACGCCCGGTTTGTCCTTCGGCGGGACAGTGATGCGGCCCATCCCCGGCCGCGCCGAGGCCGTCGTGTTGTGTGCGACCGTTGTCTAATACAGGATCAGCAGGGCACTCGGAAGGAGCCCGACATCACCAGCGATCTCCCGCGCCTCGCGGCGGTGACCCGGCCGCACCGGGGAGTCGGCATGACCGGTTCCCCCGTGGTGCCCTACCCGCACGGCGGCCTGGCGCGGCACGCCAACCTGCCGCCCGGTGAGCGGTTGCGAGTGCTGCTGGTGGAGGACGACGAGGGCGACGCCTTCCTGGTCGGTGAGCTGCTAGCCGAAACGAACTCGATGATCGACCTGCTGATCGCCAGCAGCCTCAGCGAGGCGCGGCGGCGGATGACCGACGTCGACTGCGTCCTGCTCGATCTGGGCCTGCCGGACGCGCAGGGGCTGGACGGGCTGCGCCAGGTGCTGGAGATGTCCAGTGGCGCCGCGGTCTGCGTGCTGACCGGCCGGTCAGACGAGCACCTGGGCATCGTGGCGGTCGCCGAGGGTGCGCAGGACTACCTGGTCAAGGGCCAGGTGGACGGGGTGCTGCTGACCCGGGCGCTGCGCTACGCGGTGGAGCGCAAGCGCGCCGACGTGAACGCCCGCCGGTTGCGCGAGGTCGAGCTGCGCCAGGCCGAGTCTGCTCGGCTCGAACGCGGCCTGCTGCCCCAGCCGCTGATGACGACCGACCAGGTCGCCGTGCACACCTTCTACCGGCCGGGCCGGCACGCCGCGCTGATCGGCGGGGACTTCTTCGACGTGGTGCAGACCCGTCCGGACCGTCTCGACCTGATCGTCGGGGACGTCTGCGGGCACGGCGTGGACGAGGCCGCGCTCGGCGTGGAGCTGCGGGTGGCCTGGCGGGCCCTGGCGCTGGCCAAGGTGCCGGACGACGAGGTGCTGCCGGCGCTGGAGCAGGTGCTGATGAGCGAGCGCCGTCTCCAGGAGATCTTCGCGACGGTGGCCACCACCCGCCTGGACCTGGACGCCAACCGGGCCACCGTCCGGCTCGCCGGGCACCCGCCGCCGCTGCTGCTCGCCAACGGCCGGGTCGCCCCGGTGCCCGCGCCCGGTGGCCGGCTGCTGGGCGTACGACCCCGCCGGCCGATCGCCTACGACCTGGAGTTCGACACCGATGACTGGTCCCTGCTGATGTACACCGACGGCCTGATCGAGGGGCGGGTGGGCGCCGGCGACGAACGGCTCGACGTGCCGGGTCTGAACGGGCTGCTCGACGAGCCGGCCAACCGCGAGGTCGCACTGCCTGATCTGCCGGCCTGGCTGGTCGGCCGGGCCGAGCAGATCAACGGTGGCCCGCTCGCTGACGACGTGGCCATGCTGCTGGTCAGCCGTGGCGGTGGCCGGTGAGGCCGGTGGTCGGCGGCTGGAGTCTGCGCCGTCGGGTCATCACCCTGCTCACCGTCGTGGGCGTGCTGCTGATCGCCCTGGCCGGGGCCGAGGCGGCGATGGCCGCGCGCAACCGCACGCAGATCGACGCCATCCTGAACGAGACCGGCCCGCTTCGGGTGCAGTCGCAGGAACTGCTCAACGCGGTGCTCGACCAGGAGACGGCGGTCCGCGGGTACGCGGTCAGCGGCGATCCGAACGACCTGAGCCCGTACCAGGCGGGACTCGATCAGGAGAAGAGCGTCGTCGCCGCGATGCGGGCCCTGCTCGACAACTACCCGGAGATCGGCCAGGAACTGCGGATCGTCGAGGAGCGGGCCGAGCAGTGGCGGCAGTCGGTGGCGGTGCCGGTCATCACCACCACCGAGCAGAGCGGCACCAGCGCGGGCCAGGCGTTGGTCACCGAAGGGGCCCGGCAGCAGTTCGACGAGGTCCGGTCGGCGATCGACGACCTCCAGGAGGAGATCCTGGCGGCCCGGGAGCAGTCCGCAGCTGACGTACGCAACAGCAGCAACCTGCTGGTCGCACTCTTGATCATCGCCGCGCTGGTGGTGGTCGTCGCCGGTGCGGTGCTGCTGCTCTCCCTGGACCGGATGGTGGTCCGGCCGCTGATCGGGCTCGCCGACCAGGTCCGCGAGGTCGCCAAGGGCGACTACCAGCACGGCATCGCCACCACCGGCCCGCCGGAGTTCGTCCAACTCGGCGCGGACGTGGACGCGATGCGCCAGAAGATCGCCTCCGACCTGGCCGAGGTGCGGGAGGCCCGCGAGCGCATCGAGTGGGTCAACAGTCAGCTGCAGAAGCAGGCCGAGGAGCTGACCCGATCCAACCGTGACCTGGAGCAGTTCGCGTACGTGGCCTCGCACGACCTTCAGGAGCCGCTGCGCAAGGTCGCCAGCTTCTGCCAGCTGCTGCAGCGCCGCTACGCCGGTCAGCTCGACGAGCGGGCCGACCAGTACATCGCCTTCGCGGTGGACGGTGCGCAGCGGATGCAGCGGTTGATCAACGACCTGCTCGCGTTCTCCCGGATCGGGCGGCTCACCAACGGTTTCGTCGAGGTCGACCTGAACAAGGTGATGGGCGACGTGGCCGGCCAGACCGAGGCGGCCCGGCAGTACGCCGACGCCGAGCTGACCTGGACCGAGCTGCCGGTGATCCGGGGCGAGGAGCCGCTGCTCACCAACCTGATGGCCAACCTGGTCAGCAACTCGATCAAGTTCCGCCGCCCGGACGCCCCGCCGAAGGTGCACATCTCGGCCCGGCTGGTCGGCTCCGAGTGGGAGATCAGCTGCCAGGACAACGGCATCGGGATCGAGCCGGAGTTCGCCGACAAGATCTTCGTGATCTTCCAGCGGCTGCACTCGAAGGACGCGTACCCGGGCACCGGCATCGGGTTGGCCATCGTCAAGAAGATCGTGGAATATCACGGCGGCCGGGTCTGGGTGGACACGGACGTACCGGAAGGCACGGCGATCCGGTTCACCCTGCCGGCGCTGCCCGAGGACGTCGAGGCGGCAGCAGCCGCTGCCACCGACTCGCCGGAGCCGCCGCAGGCCCCCGCGGCCGGTGCCGCGAGCGGCGACGCCGCGCCCGCGAACGAGACGCCGGCAACGCCCCCGGAGCAGTCCGCCGGGGCGGACCGGCCGGACCGGGCCGACGGATCCCCGGAAGGCGGTAGAACGGGTGACATGAGGGAGACGGTGGGATGACCGCGCCAGCGGACGGCAAGAGCCCGATCGAGGTCCTGCTCGTGGAGGACGATCCGGGTGACGTGTTGATGACCCAGGAGGCGTTCGAGGAGCACAAGCTGCGCAACCGGCTCACCGTCGTGTCCGACGGCGCCGAGGCGCTCGCCTACCTGCGGCATGAGGGCCAGTACGCCGACGCGGTGACGCCCGACCTGATCCTGCTCGACCTCAACCTGCCCCGTCGGGACGGCCGGGAGGTGCTGGAAGAGATCAAGAAGGACGAGGAGCTGCGTCGGATCCCGGTCGTGGTGCTCACCACCTCGCAGGCCGACGAGGACATCCTGCGCAGCTACCAGCTGCACGCCAACGCCTACGTGACCAAGCCGGTGGACTTCGAGCGCTTCATCTCGGTGGTCCGCCAGATCGACGAGTTCTTCGTCAGCGTGGTCAAGCTGCCGCCGCGTGGCTGACGCTCTGCTCGACGACGTCGGTGACCTGCTCCGGGAGGCCGCCGACCAGGTCGTGGTGCCGCTGTTCCGCAAGCTCGACGAAGCCGACGTGTCGGAGAAGGCGCCCGGCGAGATCGTCACCGTCGCGGACCGCCGCGCCGAGGAGCTGATCTCCGCGGGGCTGCGCCGGCTGCGGCCCGGCTCGATGGTGGTCGGCGAGGAGGGCGTCGCCGACGATCCGGGGCTGCTGCGGCACCTGCGCGACGGCGGGGACGTGTGGCTGGTCGACCCGGTCGACGGCACCGCCAACTTCGCCGCCGGCCGCCAGCCGTTCGCGCTGATGGTGGCGCTGCTGACCGACGGGCGGCCGATCGCCGGCTGGATCCTCGACCCGCTGGCCGGGATCCTGGCCACCGGCCGGGCCGACGACGGCACCCTGCTCAACGGCCGGCCGGTGGGCGACACCGGCTCCGGGCCGGGGCTGGGCGAGCTGCGCGGCGCCGCGATGACCCGGTTCCTGCCGCCGGAGACGCGGGACCGGGTCCGTGCCGGCGGCCGGCGGCTCGGTGAGTTGCTGCCCGGCCAGCACTGCGCCGGCCGGGAGTACCTGGACATCCTCACCGGTGAGCAGCAGTTCACCCTCTTCTGGCGCACCCTGCCGTGGGACCACGCCCCGGGCACCCTGCTGGTCCGCGCGGCCGGCGGTGTCGCCCGCCGGTTCGACGGCGTCGACTACCACCCGGCCGACCAGGGCCACGGCCTGCTCGTCGCGGCCAACGAGCAGGTTTGGGCCGAGGTGCACGACGCCCTGCTCGGCACCTGAACCGCGCACTCCGCGACGGTGGTGGCACCCTGCGTCGACATCGAAGCCGTCGGGCACTCACGGGGCTGGTCACCGGGGCGGCTTCCGGTATCGTGACGGCGTTCTCCGCCAGCAGGCCGCCGATCGGCGCCGGCGGGGACGCCGCCGCGCAGTGGGTTCACCGGGGGCCGGCGGTCGACGGAAGGACGCTTTCGTGCCCAGGACCAGGCTCAGCCAGCGGCGCGGTCGCCGCGCACTGCTCGCTCTCGTCGCCGCCGTTGCGCTGGTGCTCGCCGGTGGCGCGGTGCCCGCGTACGCGGAGCCCGGTGAGGGCGGCAGCAAGAAATTGCAGGACGCGCTGGAGCTGACCGCCAAGGGGCACATCGAGGCGAAGGCCAAGCTGGACAACTCCAAGCGTCGGCAGACGGCGCTCACCGGCGAGCTGAAGAGCGTCGAGGGCCGGCTGGTCGAGCTCACCGCCCAGGTCGGCGAGGTGGCCGCGCAGTCGTACCGCGCGGGTCGGCTCACCCCGGTGTCGATGCTGCTCAACTCCGCCGACCCGCAGATGTTCCTGCAACGTGCGGCAGACCTGGACCTGATGGCCCAGCGGGACGGCAAACGGCTCCGCACGCTGACCGACGCCCGGCAGCAGGCGCAGCAGGCCAAGCTCGCCATCGACGCGGAGGTCCGCGAGCAGCGGAAGCAGCTCGCCGTGATGGCGAAGAAGAAGAAGGAGGCCGAGGCGGCGCTCGCCGAGGTCAGCTCGGGCAGCAGCAACGGCTTCAGCGGCGGCAGCTCCGCCTCGGCCAAGCCGGCGCCGCGTAACTCGGACGGATCCTGGCCGTCGGAATCCTGCTCCGTGAAGGACCCGACCACGTCCGGTTGCATCACCCCGCGCACTCTCAACGCGCTCAAGCAGACCCAGGCGGCCGGCTACAAGCGGCACGTCTCCTGCAAACGCAGCGGCGGCGGTGGCGAGCACCCGAAGGGACGGGCCTGCGACTTCGCGGCCGCCACCGATGGCTTCGAGGACCGCAACGCGACCGGCGGCGACAAGGCGTACGGGGACAGCCTGGCCTCCTGGCACGTGCGCAACGCCGATCGGCTGGGCGTGCTCTACGTGATCTGGTACAGGCAGATCTGGCACCCCGGCACCGGGTGGCGCTCGTACAGCGGCAGCGGCAGCCCGGCCGCGAGCCACACGAACCATGTTCATCTCTCGATGTACTGACCCGCAGCACCAGCTTGGCTGCGTACCATCGCGACGATGAGCTCCCCACCGTCCGATGTAGCGGCGCCGCCGTCTTCTCCGGTCCCGTCCGTGCCGGTCACCGGCCGGGCGCTGCCCAACGGCCTCGCCGCGTTCCTGGTCTTCTTCTCCAGCGGCGCCGTGCTGGTGCTGGAGACGGTCGCGCTGCGACTGGTCGGCCCGTACGTCGGGGTGACCCTCCAGGTGACCAGTTCGGTGATCGGCATCGCGCTGGCCGCGATCGCGTACGGGGCGTGGTCCGGCGGCTGGCTGGCTGACCGGCGCGACCCGCGGGGCCTGCTGGCGCCGGCGCTGGTGCTGGCCGGCATCGCCACCGCAGTCACCCTGCCCGTGGTCCGGTACGCCGGTGAGGTGCTGCGCGGCGGTGCCGCCAGCGCCATCCTGCTGCTGGTGGCGCTGGCCGTGTTCGTGCCGGCGGCGTTGCTGGCCGCGGTCACCCCGCTGGTCGTGAAGCTTCAGCTCGCCGACCTGCGCCGGACCGGCCAGGTGGTCGGTCGGCTCTCCGGGATCGGCACCCTGGGTGGCATCACCGCCACCCTGCTCACCGGCTTCGTGCTGGTCGCCGCGCTGCCCAGCACGGTGATCCTGCTGGCGCTTGCGGTGGCGCTCGGGCTGGCCGGCATCGGCCTCGGCTGGTACCTGCGCCGGCAGGCGCACACCGAGCTGCCCGGTCCGGCCCGGACCCGGGCCGCGCTGGCGGTGCTCGGCCTGGTCGGGGCGGGGCTGACCACCGTGGCACCGAACCCGTGCGACATCGAGACGGCGTACCACTGTGCCCGGGTGACGTCGGACCCGGACCGGCCCAGCGGGCGGACCCTGCTGCTCAACTCGGCCCAGCACTCGTACGTCGATTTGGCCGACCCGAAGCACCTGGAGTACTCGTACACCAAGTGGATCGGCGCCGTCGCGGACGTGGCCGCGCCCGCCGGGCAGCGGCTGGACGCGCTGCACCTGGGCGGCGGCGGGTTCACCGTGCCGACCTACCTGACCGCGACCCGCCCGGGCACCGACAACGTGGTGTTCGAGATCGACGGCGGGCTGGTCGAGCTGGGCGAGCGGGAGCTGGGCGTACGCCCGGGGCCGGGGCTGCGGGCGGTGGTGGGCGACGCCCGGATGCTGGTCGTCGGCGAGCCGACGGACAGTCGCGACCTGGTGGTCGGTGACGCGTTCGGCCACCTGGTGGTGCCCTGGCACCTGGCCACCCGGGAGATGGCTGCCGAGGTTCGGCGGGTGACCCGCCCCGGCGGGGTGTACGTGCAGAACGTCATCGACTACCCGCCGCTGCGGTTCATCCGCGCCGAGCTGGCCACGGTGGCCGCCGAGTTCGCGCACGTCGCGTTGATCGCCCCGCCGGAAGCGCTCGCCGAGGAGCAGGGCGCGAACTTCCTCATCGTCGCCTCCGACGCGCCGCTGCCGCTGGCCGCGGTCCGTGCCCGGCTCGACGAGGTCGACCGGCGGGTCAGCCTGCTGTCCGGCGCGGACCTGACGGACTTCACCGGGGACGCGCTGGTCCTGACCGACGACTACGCCCCGGTGGATCAGCTGCTGGCGACCGCCTGATCGGGTGACATTCCTGACCGATTCCGATACCCGAGGTGTAGTCGGGCCGTACCTGGGCAACATCGGCCACCATGGGTGGTGGGGACCGGAACGGCGCGCAACTCCTCGATGAGCGGTACCGGCTCGTCGAGCAGCTCGGCGCGGGCGGCATGTCGGTGGTCTGGCGGGGCTACGACGAGGTGCTCGGCCGGCAGGTCGCGGTGAAGGTGCTCGCCTCGCGGCTGGCCACCGACCGGGCCTTCCGGCACCGGATCCGCATCGAGGCGCAGGCCGCCGCGCGGCTCTGCCACCCGAACATCACCAACGTGTACGACTACGGCGAGTCTGTGCAGGCCGGCGTGACCGTGCCGTACGTGGTGATGGAGCTTGTCGACGGCGGTTCCCTGGCCGGCAGGCTGGGCCGGGAGGGGCGGCTGCCGTGGCGGGAGGCGGTGACCGTCGGCGCGGAGGTCAGCTCGGCGCTGGCCACCGCGCACGCCCGGGGCGTGGTGCACCGGGACGTCACCCCGGGCAACGTGATGCTCACGTCGACCGGGGTCAAGGTGGTCGACTTCGGCATCTCCGCGCTGGTGGGGGAAAGTGAGAAGGGGCCGGACGGGGCGCTGCTGGGCACGCCCGCGTACCTCGCTCCGGAGCGGCTGGACAACGGCCAGGTCTCCCCGGCCACCGACGTGTACGCCGTCGGGCTGCTGCTCTACCGGATGCTCACCGGCCGGCTGCCCTGGCAGGCCAGCACGACCACCCAGATGCTGCGCGCGCACATGTACAACGACCCCGATCCGATGCCGGAGGTGTCGGGGCTGCCCGACGAGGTGACCGACCTGGTGCGGCGCTGCCTGGCCAAGCAGCCCGGGGAACGGCCGGCCACCGCCGAGCTGGCCCGGACCCTCGCCGAGACGGCCGGAATGTTGGCGGCGGTGCCGGTCTCGCCGGCCGCCGGGCCACTGGACCCGGCCGCGCTGGCCTGCGCCGGCACCACGATCCTGCCGTGGTCGGCGGAGACCGACGCGTTGCCGCTGTCGCGCACCCGCAACCGAAGCAGGCGGGCGACCAGACGTCGGCGGATCGAGGCCGGGGTGGCCGCCGCCAGCCTGCTCGCGGTCACCGGGGCTCTGTGGGGGTTCACCTCGCGCAGCCCGGCCAGTGGCGGGGACCAGCCGCCGACCGAGGCCCGGATGGGTCCGCCGAAGGCGGCGCCCTGCGAGGTGGCGTACGCGCTGCGCACAGACTCCGGCAAGGACTTCGCCGCCGAGCTGACCCTGACCAACACCGGGGGCAGCGCGCTGCGTGACTGGACGATGAGCTTCACCTTCCCCGGTCAGCAGAGGGTGACGAAGGCGGAGCCGACCCCGGTGCACCAGCAGGGGCGGACGGTGCTGATCCGGCCGGCGGCTGATCGCACCACCCTGGCGCCCGGCGAGGCCGAGAAGCTCACCCTGGTGGGGAAGTACAGCGGGGCGAACCCGCTGCCGGTGGAGTTCCGGCTCGGCGACGCGAGCTGCGGAGTACGGGTCTCCGGGGTGGCCGGCAGCATGCCGTCCACCGCCCCGCCGAGCAAGGCCGCCACGACGAAGGCCCCGCCCAAGGCGGCGACGGTCCGCAGCGGCTCCGGCGGCTCCGGGTCGGGCGGCTCCGGTTCGGGCGGCGCCCCGACGAAGGCCAAGCCCGAGAAGCCCGGCAAAGGCAAGGGACCGGGTGGTGGTTCGGGAAAAGGGGGAAAGTGACCAAGGGTGAGGGGAGGGGGCACGGCGGCGGGAAGAAGTGAGGCGGCTCAGCGGAGCCCCGCGAACCGTTGCACCTGGTCGATCCCGCCCTCCACCACCAGCAGCCCACCGTGGGGGAGTTTCGTGCTGTCCGACGCGTACCGGAAGCGCTCGCCCGGCAGCTTGGCGCCGATCACCCGGACCCCGTAGCGATCGTCCGGGCGCAGGTCGAGCACGGTGCGCCCAACCAGGGACTCCGGCACGCGGACGGTGGCGATCGCGAAGTCGTCGTCGAACTCGATGAAGTCGAGCAGCCGGCTGACGATGAGGTGTGCCACCCGTTCGCCCGTCTCCGCCTCCGGGAAGATCACGTGGTGCGCGCCCACCGATGAGAGAATCTTGGCGTGCTTCTGCGAGGTCGCCCGGGCCCAGATCTGCGACAGGCCCAGCTCGGCCAGCGCCAGTACGGTGAGCACGCTCGCCTCCACCGAGGCGCCGATGGCCACCACCGCCCGCCCGAAGCTGGCGACGCCGAGCTGCCGCAGCGCCCCCTCCTCGGTCGAGTCGGCCTGGACCACCTGGTCGAGCTGGGCCGACCAGCGCTGCACCCGGTCCGGGTTGCGGTCGATGGCCAGCACCTCGCGTTCCATCCGGGTCAGCGACCCGGCCAGGTGGCTACCGAACCGACCCAGCCCGACCACCACGACGCCGTTGCCGTCCGCTCGCCTAGCCGACACCTCGACCCTCCTTGCTAGCCGACAATGGGTTGTTCCTGGGGATAGCGGTAGAGCCGGCGTCGGGTGTTCAACGCGATCGCCGAACCGAGGGTGAGCGGCCCGACGCGGCCGATGAACATCAGCAGGGTCAGGACCAGCTGACCGCTGGCCGGCAGTGTGCCGGCCAGGCCGACGGTCAGGCCGGTGGTGCTGAACGCGGACGTGACCTCGAAGAGGGCGGCGACGAACCGGAGGCCCTCGGTGAGCAGCAGCAGGGTCATCGTTCCGGCCGTGACCAGCGCGACGCTGAGCAGCGCCACGGTGATGGCCTGCCGCTGGCTGGCGGTGGCCACCCGGCGGCGCCCGACCGTCACGTCGGGCTCGCCGCGGAGCTCCGCCCAGATGGTGAACGCCAGCAGGAAGAACGTGGAGACCTTGATCCCGCCGGCCGTGCTGGCGCTGCCGCCGCCGATGAACATCAGCACGATCAGCAGCGGGTAGCTCTCCTCCTGCAGGGCGGCGATGTCCAGGACGCTGAAGCCACCGGTGCGGCTCAACGCGATCTGGGCGAACGACGCGAGCACCTTGCCGCCGACGTCGTACGAGCCGATGGTGTCGACGTTGGTCCACTCGGCGGCGAGCAGGCCGGCGAAGCCGATCAGCAGCAGCGCGGCACTGCCCCAGATGGTCAGCTTGGTGGCCACCGCCCAGCGCACCGGCCGGCGCCACTCGCGGGCCGCCTCGAACAGGGCGGGAAACCCGAGCCCACCGACGATCGCGCCGAACGCCAGCGGCAGCGACACCCACGGGTCGCGGTCGAACGCCAGCAGGCCCTTGGAGTAGAGCGCGAAGCCACCGTTGTTGAAGGCCTGGACGGCGTGAAAGAGACCGGACCAGAGAGCTCGCCCGGGTGGATAGTCGTAGACCAGCCAGAGCCGGCCCGCGACCAGCGCGGTCATCACCGCCTCGCAGGCGAAGACGGTGATGGCGATCCGGCGCAGCAGCCGAGCGACGTCACCGATGCCGAAGTCCGCCGACTCGGCCTGCACCAGCAGCCGGTTGCGCAGCCCGAGCTGGCGGGCGACCACCAGGATGACCAGTGCCGCGACGGTGAGGATGCCGAGGCCACCGAGCTGCGTGAGCAGGGTGATCACCACCAGTCCCCAGGCGGACCAGTAGTTGGGGGTGTCGGTGACGGCCATACCGGTGACCGACACGGCCGAGGTGGCGGTGAAGAGTGCGGTGACCAGGGGCGGGCGCTGGTGGTCCACGGTCGCCGAACGGGCCATCAGCAGCCCGGTGCCGAGCAGGATCGGCACCAGGAACCCCAACGGCACCAGCCGTACGGGGTTGCGGAAAAACCGGTGCACCAGACAATCTTCCGTTTTCGCGCCATGGTGGGAGTGGGAACGCCCATTCCGGAGGTTCATCCACCGTCGCTCGGCGGCGCACGCCCGCCCGCCCGCCCAAGATCGCGCTTCATCCTGGATGTAGTGGTCTCGCGGGACGTCCGACAACTTCGGGGATGTTGCTGCCTCGATGCGGCATGAGGCAGCAACATCAGGGATATTGTGCCGATCTTCGCTGGAGCGTTGGCGTCGCCGTCGCGACGCGGTCGGTCGACCAGGCGGGAAACGCTACCGCCCGGGGCGGTCCGCCACGTAGGTGCCGCGTCCGGGATGGCCGGTGATCAGCTCGCGGTCGTGGAGCAGTGAGCGCCCGCGAGGCCGTGTTCATGTGTACGGCGTAGGTCTCCGCGACTTCCCGAGTGGATGGCAGCTTGTCACCCGATCTCAGCTCCCCGCTCTTGATCTTCGCGGCGATGTCGTTGGCGATGCGACGATATGGGGCTTCTGCTGTGGGCATGGTGAGGACTCCGGTCGGTTCGGCAAACCCTCGGAGTACGGGCCTGAGGTGGGTCCCGCGTTCGTACCGCCGCCGACAAGGGCTGCGGGCGTGGGGCCGGGCGGTCCGGTGGGCGTCCCTACCCGCACGCCGGGCCGCCTTCCACGGCGGCGGACCGAGGATGCGCCGTCCGATCGGCGCGGAGGACGGTGGTCATGGGCGACGTGCTGGGCGGCGGTCGGGAGCGGTTCGTGGTGCACCTGCCGGTGACGGCAGCGGACCTGCCGGGGGCGCTGCGATTCGCGCGAGCGATCACCCGGGCGCTGGGCTTCCTCGCCGACGTGGACCGGGCCGAGACGACGGTCTCCGAGGAGGATGCGCAGTGCGTACGCCATCGGGCCTTCTGCGACAACCTGCTCGACGGTCGCCGGCGGTGCCCGCGCCCGGCGGGCCACGACGGGCCCTGCGGTCGTTCGGGTGGGTGAGTGCGGGAGCGAAGGGCGGATGGCGCGGGACGACACAGGGGCCGGGTGGTCCGTGGGGGTACGGGCCATCGGGAGGCCGGACCCTCGGGTGGTAGTGCGGCCGGTTGTAACGTCCGGCCACCCCCTTCCTGTTACTTGTGTGTTTCCGCCACATAGCCCGTGGGTGACGTCACTTCTAGCGTGAGCCGACACGAAGAAGTTCTCTCCCTCCGAGTCCTCATGTGGAGTCGCAATGACGGTCCGGACGACGCGGCGGGTGTTCCTCTCCGCCGCCACGATGATGGCCGCGGCGTTGGCCGCCACGGCCTGTGGCAGCCCGCAGGACACCGCCACCGGCGGCGGCGACAGCGCCGCGCCGGTCAAGGTCGGCCTGGTGTACTCCCAGTCGGGTGCCCTGGCCAGCTACGGAAAGCAGTACATCGAGGGGTTCAAGGCGGGGCTCGACTTCGCCACCCAGGGCACCGGCAAGGTCGGTGACCGCAAGATCGAGCTGACCGAGGTCGACGACGCGGGCGACCCGGCCAAGGCGGTCTCCGCGGCGAAGGACCTGATCGGCAAGGGTACGAAGATCATTGCCGGCTCCACCGCCTCCGGCGTGGCGCTCCAGGTCGCGCCGATCGCGGCGCAGAACAAGGTGCTGTTCATCTCCGGGCCGGCCGCCACCGACGCCGTGACCGGGTCGAACAAGTACACCTTCCGCTCCGGCCGCCAGTCCTACCAGGACGTGGTGACCGCCAGGTCGTTCATCGGCGACCCGGCCGGTAAGAAGGTCGTGGTCTTCGCCCAGGACGGCGCGTTCGGCGACGCGAACGAGGCGGCGGTCAAGACGGTCATCGGTGGCGCGGGCGCCACTGTGAGCAGCGTCCGGGCCCCGGCCAGCGCCACCGAGTTCACCCCGTTCGCCAGCCAGATCAAAACGGCCAAGCCGGATCTGCTCTTCGTCGCCTGGGCCGGCACCACCGCCCCGGCCATGTGGCAGAGCCTCGACCAGCAGGGCGTGCTCTCCTCCACCACGGTCGTCACCGGCCTGGACATCCGCGCCTCCTGGCCGACGTTCGGCGCCGCCGGCACGAAGATTTCCTTCCTGTCGCACTACTTCGACGGGGCCAGCGACACCGAGGCGTCCAAGGCCGCGAAGGCGAAGATCCCCGGCGGCACGCTCGACCTGTTCCACCCGGACGGCTTCGCCGCCGCCCAGATGGTGGTTCGCGCGGTGCAGGAGGGTGGGGACGACGTCGACAAGATGGTCACCGCCCTGGAGGGCTGGAGCTTCGACGGGGTCAAGGGCAAGATGACCATCCGGGCCGCGGACCACGCGCTGCTCCAGCCGATGTTCCAGGCCAAGCTGACCGGCAGCGGCACCGCCTTCACGGCGACCGCGCAGAAGAGCCTCACCGGTGACGAGTCCGCGCCGCCGGCCGTGGCCATGAAGGGCTGACCCATGCTCGCCACCCGCGGTCTGACCTGGCGGATCGGTGAGGTCGCCATCGTCGACAGCGTCTACCTCGACCTGGCGCCCGGGGAGTTCCTGGGCGTGATCGGGCCGAACGGCGCCGGCAAGACCTCACTGTTCAACCTGATCACCGGCCTGCGCCGGGCCACGGAGGGCCGGATCACCCTGGACGGGCAGGACATCGGGGCGCTTCCGCCGCACCGGCGGGCCCGCCTCGGGCTGGGCCGTACCTTCCAGGCGTCGTCGGTCTTCGGCTCGCTCAGCGTGCGGGAGAACGTCCGGCTCGCCGTGCAGGCGTACCGCGGGGGCTCGATGAAACTGTGGCGGCGGGCGGCGGCCGACCGGGAGGTGGCCGCCGCCGCCGACGCGGCGCTCGACCGGGTCGGCCTCGCCCACCGGGGTACGGCGCTGGCCGGCACCCTGGCACACGGCGAGAAGCGCAAGCTGGAGATCGCCCTGCTGCTCGCCGGCGAACCGCGGGTGATGCTGCTGGACGAACCGATGGCCGGGGTCAGCGCCGAGGACGTGCCCGAGCTGGTCTCGGTGATCAAGTCGTTGACCGGGGACAGCGGCCGGGCGGTGTTGATGGTCGAGCACCACATGGACGTCATCCTGGAACTGGCCGACCGGATCGCCGTCATGCACCACGGCGCGCTGCTGGCCTGCGACACCCCGGAGACGGTGATGGCCAACCCCACGGTGCAAGAGGCCTACCTGGGGGAATCGCTATGACCGAGCCGATCCTGAACGTGGAGGATCTGTCGGTCCGGATCTCCGGGCTGCACATCCTCCAGGGGGTGTCCTTCACGGTCGCCCCCACGGGCGTGACCGTCCTGCTCGGCCGCAACGGCGTCGGCAAGACCACCACGCTGCGCGCGATCGTCGGCCTCACCCCGCCCGCCGGGGAGGTCCGCGGCACCATCCGGATGGGCGCGCAGAGCCTGCTGGCCCGCCCCACCCACCGGCTGGTCCGCGGCGGGCTCGGGTACGTGCCGGAGGACCGCTGCGTGTTCGCCGGCCTGACCGTCGCGGAGAACCTGCGGCTGGCCGAGCGGCGCGGCGTCAGCCCCGCGTACGACAAGGTCTTCGCGCTCTTCCCGGAGCTGGACCGGCGCGGACGGCAACGGGCCGGGTCGCTCTCCGGCGGGCAGCAGCAGATGCTCGCGATCGGCCGGGTGCTGCTCAACGACAACCGGCTGCTGCTGGTCGACGAGCCGACCAAGGGGTTGGCGCCGAAAGTGGTGACCGAGGTGGCCGAGGTGCTGGAACGGGTCGCGGAGTCGGTGCCGGTGCTGCTCGTCGAGCAGAACCTGGCGGTGGTCCGGCGGCTCGCCAGGGACGCGGTGGTGCTCGCCGCCGGCAAGGTGGCCTGGACCGGTGACGCGCAGGAGCTGCTGCTGGAGACGGCGCTGACCAGGTCCCTGCTGGGCGTGGGCAGCGGCGAATCGCAGCACCCGGCCGAGCCGGGTCGTGCCGCGGCGGGGAAGGACGGGCACTGATGGGCACCGTGATCCTGTTGACGTTGACCGGGCTCGGCCTGGCGGCGCTGTACTTCCTGGTCGCCTCCGGGCTGTCGCTGGTCTTCGGCCTGGCCGACGTGCTCAACTTCGCGCACGGGCTGTTCCTCGGCGTCGGCGCGTACGCGACCTGGTGGGCGGCGGCCAACCTGCCGGGCGCCGGGTCGGACGGGTTCGGTTTCGTGCTCGCGGTCGTCTTCGGGGTGGCCGCCGGCACGCTGGTCGCGGTGCTGGTCGAGCTGGTGCTGATCCGGCCGCTCTACTCGCGCACCATCGAGCAGGTGCTGGTCACCGTCGGTCTCTCGCTCGCCGGGGTGGCGCTGCTCCAGGCCACCTGGGGCGCCGACGCCCGGCCGTTCCCGCGGCCGGACTGGACCCGGCAGGTGACCGGGATCCTCGGCGCGCAGGTGCCCAACGGCGGTCTGCTGCTGATCATCGCCGCGGTGCTGGTGCTCGGCGCGCTGCTCGCCTTCCTCCGCTGGACCCGCTACGGCCTGGTGATCCGGGCCGGGGTGGAGAACCGGGAGATGGTCACCGCGCTCGGCATCGACGTGCGCAAGGCGTTCACCCTGGTCTTCGCGATCGGTGGGGCCGCCGCGGCGCTGGCCGGTGCGCTCGGCGGTGTCTACTTCGGCACGGTCTCGCCGGGGCAGGGCGGCTCACTGCTGATCTTCGCGTTCATCGTGGTGGTGATCGGCGGAATGGGCTCGGTGGTCGGCTCCGCGTACGCGGCGGTCGCGGTCGGGCTGCTGCAACAGTTCGTCAACTACTACGGCCCCTCCGGTCTCGGCGACGTGTGCGTGGTCGGGCTGCTGGCCGTGGTGCTGCTGCTGCGTCCCCAGGGCATCGCCGGAAAGGTGGCAACGGCATGACCGAGGTCAAGAGTCCCGAGGTGCCCGCCCCGCCGGCGGCGGTACCGGCGGAGCTGACCCCCGAGCGCGGGCGGTGGCATCGGGTACGACCGTTCCTGCCACTGGTCGCGCTGGTGCTCGCGGTGATCGTGCCGTACTCGACGCTGCCCCTGCCGGGGATCTTCGAGGGGCCGCTGAACTCGCCCGGCACCCTGCAGGTGCTCGCCGTCTGCCTGGTCTTCGGTGGCCTCGCCGCCGGTTACGACCTGCTCTTCGGCCGGACCGGGATGCTCTCCTTCGGGCACGCGCTCTACTTCGCCGCCGGGGTGTACGGCACGGACATCCTGGTCACCAAGGCCGGGCTGCCGCTCTGGCAGGCGGCGCTGCTGACCGTCACCGGCGGGACGATCCTGGCCGCGCTGCTCGGCGCGGTGGCGCTGCGTACGGTCGGCATCGCGTTCGCCATGGTGACGCTGGCCTTCGCCCAGGTCGGGGCGATCCTGGTGGCCCGGGACTTCGGCGGCTTCACCGGAGGCGAGGAGGGCCTGCCGCTGGACGTCTCCGGGCTGCCCGCCGGGCTGGTCGGGGTGACCAACACGGTCAACCTCTACTGGTTGGCGCTGGCGTACCTGGCCCTGGTGGTCTTCGTGGTGCACCGGGTCTCCAGCTCGCCGACCGGGCGGGTACTGGCCGGGTTGCGCGACGACGAGCGCCGGATCGGCGTGCTCGGGCTCGACCCGTACCGCTACAAGCTGGTGGCGTTCACCCTGGCCGGCGGGCTCGCGGCGGCCGGGGGAGGGGTCTACTGCCTGATCGTCGGTGGCGCCTCGCCACACATCACCTCGTCCGAGCTGACCCTGTCGATGCTGGTGATGGTGGTGCTCGGCGGACCGGGCACGCGGTGGGGCCCGGTGCTCGGCGGCGTGCTCTACATGTACCTGGACCACCGGCTCACCGCGTTCGGCAGCTCCGACGCGGTGGAGAGCCTGCCCGCCGTGCTCAGCCGGCCGCTCTCCCAGCCCCTCTTCGTGCTCGGCACCCTCTTCATCCTGGCCGTCTACTTCTTCCCCGGTGGCCTGGCCAGCCTGACCTCCCGCCTGACCCTCCTCCGCCGCTCCCTGCTCCCACCCTCCCGCCGCTGACCCCGGGTCACCCTCCGAGCCGATCATGAGGTTGGCGGTGGCGGGCCGCCGGATCGTGACTGGAACCTCCCGTGCGAACCGGGGTAATGACGCCCGGCGCTGGTAGAAATGCCGGATGGGCGACGAGCGGGCGGCGGTACGGGAGCGGGCCGAGGCGGTGCTGCGCCGGCTGGCCGGTGAGCACGCCCGGCTGCGCGAGGACCAGTGGCGGGCGATCGAGGCGCTGGTCGTCGACCGGCGGCGGGTGCTCTGCGTGCAGCGCACCGGCTGGGGCAAGTCGGCGGTCTACTTCGTGGCCACCGCGCTGCTACGGGGGCGTACCGACCCCGCCGGGGCCGACGGCGTCGACGAGCCCGCGGGTCCGACGGTCATCGTGTCGCCGCTGCTGGCGCTGATGCGCAACCAGGTCGAGGCGGCCGCGCGAGCCGGCATCCGAGCCCGCACCATCAACTCGGCCAACCTGGACGAGTGGGACCAGATCACCGCCGAGATCCAGGCCGGCGCCGTGGACGTGCTGCTGATCAGCCCGGAGCGGCTCAACAACCCGGACTTCCGCGACGGGGTGCTGCCGAAGCTGGCCGCGACCACCGGGCTGCTGGTGGTCGACGAGGCGCACTGCGTCTCCGACTGGGGGCACGACTTCCGGCCGGACTACCGGCGGCTGCGCACCTTCCTCGGCAACCTGCCCGAGCGGACTCCGGTGCTGGCCACCACCGCCACCGCCAACGCCCGGGTCACCACCGACGTCGCCGAGCAGCTCAGCACGGGCGACGGCAGCGACGCCCTGGTCCTGCGCGGCACGCTGGACCGCGAGTCGCTGCGCCTCGGCGTGCTCGGCCTGCCCAGCCCGGCGCACCGGCTGGCCTGGCTCGCCGACCACCTGGACCAGTTGCCCGGCTCCGGCATCGTCTACACCCTGACCGTCGCGGCGGCGGGGGAGACCGCCGAGTTCCTGCGCACCCGGGGCTACCCGGTCGCCTCGTACACGGGGCAGGCCGACGACGCCGACCGGCGGGCCGCCGAACAGGACCTGCTGGACAACAAGATCAAGGCTCTGGTCGCCACCAGCGCGCTCGGCATGGGCTTCGACAAGCCCGACCTGGGCTTCGTCGTCCACCTCGGTGCGCCGCCCTCGCCGATCGCCTACTACCAGCAGGTCGGCCGCGCCGGCCGCGCCGTCGAACACGCCGAGGTGCTGCTGCTGCCCGGCGCCGAGGACGCCGCCATCTGGCGCTACTTCGCCTCGCTCGCGTTCCCGCCCGAGCAGCAGGTCCGGGCCGTGCTGGCCGCCCTGCACACCGACCGCCCGCTCTCCACCCAGGCCCTGGAGCCGCTGGTCGACCTGCGGCGGGCCCGGTTGGAGCTGATGCTCAAGGTGCTCGACGTGGACGGCGCGGTCCGCCGGGTGCGCGGTGGCTGGCTCGCCACCGGCGAGCCCTGGGTCTATGACGAGGCACGGTTGCGGCGCGTCGCCGAGGCGCGCACCGTCGAGCAGCAGGCCATGCGGGAGTACGCGACCACGTCCGGCTGCCGGATGCGGTATCTACGCGAGTGCCTGGACGACACCGGGGCGGCCGACTGCGGCCGGTGCGACCGGTGCGCCGACCCGCTCTTCGGCTCGGACGTCTCGACGGCCGCGCTCACCGCCGCGCAGACGTTCCTGGGGCGGCCCGGCGTGGAGATCGCGCCGAAGAAGCTCTGGCCGACCGGGCTGGACGCGGTGGGCGTACCCCTGAAGGGCCGGATCCCCCCGGCGGAGCAGGCGCTGCCGGGCCGGGCCGTCGGGCGCCTCTCCGACCTGGGCTGGGGTGGTCGGCTGCGCGACCTGGTCGGCCCGGAGGCTGCCGACGCGCCGGTGCCCGACGACGTGGCCGGTGCGGTGGTGGAGGTGCTGAAGGCGTGGGCGCACGGCGACGACCCGTGGCCCCGCCGCCCGGTGGCGGTGGTCGCGGTCGGTTCCCGGCGGCGGCCCCGACTGGTCGGCTCGCTGGCCGAGCGGATCGCCGCCGTGGGGCGACTGCCGCTGCTCGGCGAGGTTTCCCCGACCGGTCCCGGTGGCGCCGGCGGGCCGCGTGGCAACAGCGCCCAGCGGGTCCGCGCGCTGCATGACGCGTTCACCGTGCCGGCCGAGCTGGCCGACGCGCTGGCCGGGCTGGCCGGCCCGGTGCTGCTCGTCGACGACCTGGTCGACTCGGGCTGGACGATGACGATGGTGACCCGCGCACTGCGCCGGGCCGGCGCGCCGGACGTGCTCCCGCTCGCCCTCGCCGTGGCCGGCTGAGCACGCCCGCGCCGTCCTCCGCCCGCCGGGGCGCTCCGCTTCCGCTGGCGTCCGGAACGGTCCGTTCATCGCTGGCGGTGGCGCTGGCCGATCCGCCCGCTTCCCGTGGTGACGGAAAAGTTCCCGGGCGGGGCGGATTGCGACGGTCGCCACGCCGCCCGGGCATCGGCCGGGACCGGCCCGGCGCGGCGGTACCGTGGGCGGCATGACCGATCAACCGCCCGCCACCCGCGCGTACGCCATCTCCGGGATGACCTGCGAGCACTCCGTGCGGGCGGCCGTCGGCGAGGCCGGCTGTGCGCTGGACGCCGGCGGTGCCTGACCGGATCTCCGCCGCGCCGGACCGGAGCACGCTCCGGCTGGCGCTGGTGGTCGGCGGGCTGGTGCTCGCGGTGCTGCTCGGCTTCGGCCTCGGCCGGATGAACGCCGGCGGCGCCACCAGCACCGGCGGCGCGGCGCTGGCCGCGGACCACACCCACCCGCCGGGCACGGAGCCGCACGACCACGGCAACGCCACCGGTACGGACCAGGGCGCGGGCGCGGAGCCGGGCGGCCTGTCGGTCAGCTCCGCCGGGTACACCCTGGCTCCACTGGCCACCGAGTTCCCGGCGGGCCGCCCGGAGCAGCTCCGGTTCCAGGTGCGCGACGCGCAGCGCCGGCCGGTCACCCGCTTCGCCGTCGTGCACGACAAGCCGATGCACCTCGTCGTGGTCCGCCGGGACCTGGCCGGCTACCAGCACCTGCACCCGACCATGACGCCGGACGGCACCTGGTCGGTGCCGTTGACCCTCGCGCAGCCCGGCGTCTGGCGGGCGTACGCCGACTTCACCGTGGTCGCCGACGACGGCGGCCAGACCGCGGTGACCCTCGGCGCGGACCTCGTCGCGCCCGGCGGCTACCAGCCCCGGCCGCTCCAGGCGCCGGCGACCTCGACGACGGTGGACGGGTTCACCGTCGACTACCAGGGCAGCCCGCAGGCCGGGGCGACCGTGCCGCTGACGTTCCGGGTCGACACCGCGCGAGGCGCCGCGTCGCTGGAGCGCTACCTCGGGGCGTACGGGCACCTGGTGGCGCTGCGCGAGGGCGACCTGGGCTACCTGCACGTGCACCCCGAACCGGAACTCGTGGACGGCCAGGTCAAGTTCTGGCTGACCACCCCCGGCCCCGGCCGCTACCGCCTCTACCTCGACTTCCAGGTAGCCGCAACGGTCCACACCGCCGAGTTCACCCTCACCATCCCCTAACCCGGACCCCCCCGGGTCCCACCCCCCCGGGTCCCACCCCCCCCGGGTCCCAACCCCCCACCGGGTCCCCCCGGTCCCACCGGGTCCCCCCGGTTGATCATGAAGTTATTGCCTTCCGGCGCGGCGCGTGTCGGAGCAATAACTTCATGATCAACGCGCGGTTCGGGGGGCCGGGCGGTCCGAGGGGCCGGGCGGTTC